>NZ_JATV01000010.1 GCF_000611675.1 Flavobacterium succinicans LMG 10402
ACAGAACCATATCAAAAAAGACAAAGTCATTCTCAAATCTGGTTGAAAAAATCAGAATCTGTTTAGTGTATTATTTAAGTTTAGATTATATCTGCAATCAGGTTGGAGATGGAGCCAAAAAAATAAGATCAGAACCAGAATTAAAATTCAGTTCTGACTTATTTTCAGCACAATAAAAAAGTAAACGCCTATTTATAATGGGTAACAAGGTGTTTTATGCTCATTCATTAAAACTTTCGGATAGCAATGATAATTGTTCTGTTATTTTCAGTAATATATTTATGAATGTTATTGTTCCATCGTAGCAATTTCGGCTTCAAGTAGTGATCTATGCCATTCCCATAACTCGTCCAAGGTATTGAAATCTTGAGGAACAGGATTATTTTTCCTAAATGCTTCACTTGGTGTTATTGGTTGGTAATGACTAAAGTAACTTTCACTTGTTCTTCTTGGATTATAAGCTAATGATGATTCAAAATAATTATTTGCTATATCATAATGGTGAGTATGAATGAATCCGTTCCATCTATTACGTAAAATATCTTCAGGAGTAATATCTATAACTTCAAATTGCTCCATTTCTCTTTCATCTGGAGTACCCCAGGCTCCGTTTAGTAATGAAACAGCTTCTACATCTGAAACAGGTGCGCCATAACCAAATATAGTTGCTCTTACAGTTCCACTTTCCTTACCTAGCCAATACTTTACTCTTTCCCATTCAATGTTGATAAACTCATCATCTGTGTAGTTTTTTTGCTCAACGGGGTATAAAAGTTTTGTTGGTTCAAACACACCACCATCTTTTCGCATTTGATAGCCAACAGGGCCGCACCTTTTATCATCAGCACTGTAACCAATAGCTACATTACCATGTAAGAAGGAAAGGCGAGGGAGGTCTTTCGTAAATTCTCTATTTCTAACCCATGCCTGATACAGAAAAGGATCCCAATTAAATGTTGCAATTAAATCTTTGTTTCTTAGAGCCAATACCATATAGTCATATATGGTTGGTACTTCAGGAAGTTTCATGTCGCCAAAATATGCTTGAATGCGTTCTTCTATTGCTATAAGAATTTCTGAATTAGGGATTTCTCTATGCAGATTTCCATACAGTTTTTCAAAATTACTATCGCGTAATTTTTGCGGTACTAATTCTAATAAATCCTGTAAACCGACTACCTCTGCAAAATTATCCATTGAAGGCAATCTTTTACCATTTAATTCACTATTTCTTATTGTGGATGCAATACTTGCACCAGCTCCTAAAATAACAACATGGCCACCTCCACCATATACTTGTTTTATACCTTCCTCTTTTGTCATTTTCTCATTTATTATTCAGTTGATTGAATCCTATATTGATAATGGCAAGTTACGAAATATTAAAAGTAACAATGTCACACACTGCCAAGTAATTCCGCTTACTGCCACTTTGTTATAACACTTTCTATTCCATGAGATATTTGTCTGGAAAACCTGCATGGAGCAGGAAAAACATAACAATTTAAAGTGTTAAAATCATGGAAAAACAAAGAAAAAAAATCCTGCTGGCAACAATGGCAATGCTGACAGGCTTCAGTGTGTTGGCACAGGGAGACGGTTCAGCTGGTATCACCGAAGCGACTCAAATGGTTACGTCCTATTTCGATCCTGCTACACAACTCATCTATGCTATTGGAGCCGTGGTAGGTCTCATTGGAGGGGTTAAAGTGTACGGTAAGTTCAGTAGCGGAGATCCCGATACAAGCAAGACTGCAGCAAGCTGGTTTGGTGCATGTATCTTCTTAATCGTAGCCGCTACCATTTTACGTTCATTCTTCCTTTAATCCCTTGCCTTATGAATTACAATATTAATAAAGGCATCGGAAGAACAGTAGAATTTAAGGGGTTGAAAGCACAATACTTGTTCATTTTCGCAGGCGGACTGCTTGGTATGCTTATCCTAGTCATGATACTGTATATGGCAGGCGTAAACTCTTACATCTGCCTGTTGCTTGGAGCAGGCGGTGCTTCGCTGATTGTATGGCAAACTTTCTCACTAAACAAAAAGTATGGGGAACACGGGCTGATGAAAATTGGGGCAAGAAAAAGACACCCACGATACATCATCTGCCGCAAGGCGGTACACCGCTATTTAAAGTTCACTTCTAAATCGAATGCCGTATGAGAAATGTAGCCAAGACCACTACGCTGGAAAATAAGTTTCCATTACTGGCGGTAGAAAATAATTGTATTCTCTCGAAGGATGCTGACATTACCGCCTGTTTTGAAGTGCATTTGCCGGAACTGTTTACGGTGGCTTCTGCTGAATATGAAGCTATTCATTCCGCTTGGCACAAAGCCATCAAGACTTTGCCCGATTATACGGTCATCCATAAACAGGACTGGTACATCAAGGAAAACTATGCGCCCGATATTGCTGGCGATGATTTGAGTTTTTTGGGTAAATCCTATCAACTGCATTTTAACGAACGTCCTTTTCTTAATCATTATTGCTACCTGTTCCTGACCAAGACCACTAAGGAAAGAATGCGAATGCAGAGCAATTTTTCATCGCTTTGCAAAGGTGCTCTTATACCAAAAGAAATCAGGGACAAGGAAGTGATCCATCGTTTCATGGAAGCCGTTGGACAATTTGAACGTATTGCAAATGACAGCGGATTTATCGGTTTGCGACGTCTTACAGAAGAGGACATCATTGGTACGGATGAAAAACAGGGGTTATTGGAACAGTATCTAACGCTGTCGAGGGAGGTCGGGACACCAATGCAGGACATCGGATTGGGAGCTGAGGAAGTACGTGTTGGCAACAAAAGATTGTGCCTGCATACCTTATCCGATACAGACGACCTGCCCTCAACAGTATCAGCAGATACTCGTTACGAAAAACTATCTACCGACCGGAGCGACTGCCGTTTGTCGTTTGCTGCTCCAGTGGGCTTGTTGCTAAACTGCAATCACATCTACAATCAATATCTGTTTTTGGATAACAGTGAAGACAACCTGCAAAAGTTTGAGAAGTCTGCAAGGAATATGCATTCATTGGCTCGTTACAGCCGTGCCAACCAGATCAATAAAGAATGGATAGAGCGATACTTGAACGAAGCACACAGTTTTGGGCTATCCTCCATCAGGGCACACTTCAACATCATGGCTTGGTCGAATGACCCGAGTGAATTTAAACAGTTAAAGAACGACTGCGGTAGTGCTTTGGCACTTATGGAATGCAAGCCCCGTCATAATACCACCGATGTAGCTACGCTCTACTGGGCAGGAATGCCGGGAAATGCTGGCGATTTTCCAAGTGAAGAAAGCTTTTATACGTTCATTGAGCCTGCTTTATGCTTATTCACTGAAGAAACCAACTATCACAATTCGCCATCGCCATTTGGGATCAAGATGGCAGACCGTCTGACCGGAAAGCCAATCCATCTGGATATTTCCGATTTGCCAATGAAGCGTGGCATTATCACAAACCGAAACAAGTTTATATTGGGACCTTCGGGAAGCGGTAAATCTTTCTTTACCAACCACATGGTCAGGCAATACTATGAGCAAGGTGCACACGTCCTGCTTGTGGATACGGGTAATTCGTATCAGGGGTTATGTGAACTTATCAAAGGAAAAACCAAAGGCGAAGACGGGGTTTATTTCACTTACACAGAAGACAATCCCATTGCTTTTAATCCTTTCTATACCGATGATGGCGTGTTCGACATCGAAAAAAGAGAAAGTGTCAAAACCCTGATACTTACGCTTTGGAAACGTGATGATGAACCGCCGACCCGTTCAGAAGAGGTGGCATTGTCCAATGCGGTAAGCGGGTATATCGAACGTATCAAACAGGATGATGTATTTCCTTCTTTCAATGGTTTCTATGAATATGTTCAGGGTGATTACCGTAAGGTATTGGATGAAAAACAGGTCAGGGAAAAAGATTTTGACATCGCCAATTTCCTGAACGTACTGGAACCTTATTACAAAGGTGGCGAGTATGATTACCTGCTAAATTCCGACAAACAGTTAGACCTGCTTTCCAAACGCTTCATTGTGTTTGAAATTGATGCGATTAAAGACCACAAGATTCTCTTTCCAATCGTGACCATCATCATCATGGAGGTGTTCATCAACAAGATGAGAAGATTGAAAGGTATCCGCAAACTCATCCTGATTGAAGAGGCTTGGAAAGCCATTGCCAAAGAGGGAATGGCAGAATATATAAAGTACCTCTTCAAAACAGTTAGGAAGTTCTTCGGTGAAGCTATCGTCGTAACACAGGAAGTGGATGACATCATCCAATCACCCATTGTCAAGGAAAGTATCATCAATAATTCCGATTGTAAAATCCTGCTCGACCAGCGCAAGTACATGAACAAGTTTGATGATATACAGGCTATGCTTGGACTTACGGACAAGGAGAAGGGACAGGTACTTTCCATTAACATGAACAATGACCCGTCACGGCTTTACAAGGAAGTGTGGATTGGTTTGGGTGGAACCCATTCGGCAGTATATGCCACAGAAGTGTCCGTAGAAGAATATCTCGCCTATACCACCGAAGAAACGGAAAAAATGGAAGTGATGCGGCTTGCCGGTGAACTGGATGGAAATGTAGAGCAGGCCATCAAGCGTATAGCCCTGCAAAGAAGAGAAAAGTAAAACAAATTATTAATCATTAAAAATAAAAGAGAAATGAAAAAAATATTATTCATGGTGTTAACAGCACTAATGTTGGCTGTAGCACCGTCTGCAAAAGCCCAATGGGTGGTTACCGATCCTGCAAACCTGGCTTCAGGTATTCTTAACAGTGCCAATGAAATTGTTCAGACTTCAAACACAGTATCCAATGTTGTCAAAAATTTCAAGGAAGTGGAAAAGGTATATAAACAAGGCAAAGAATACTACGACAAGCTACAAGCTGTAAATAATCTAGTGAAAGATGCACGCAAGGTGCAGCAGACCGTACTGCTGGTTGGGGATGTGTCAGAAATGTATGTGCAGAATTTTGGCAAAATGATGAACGACCCCAATTTTTCTGCTCAGGAATTAATAGCTATCGCCAATGGTTATGCAGCTCTGCTTAACGAAAGTACCGAACTGCTGAAAGAACTCAAACAGATAGTAAGCTCTTCCAGCTTGTCGTTGAATGACAAAGAGCGTATGGATATTATTGACCGTGTGTACAAAGAAATAAAGGGATACCACAGCCTTGTACGCTATTATACGAACAAAAATATCTCAGTAAGTTTTCTAAGGGCAAAAAAACAGAATAATAGTAAAAGAGTACTCGAACTCTATGGGACTGCTAACGAAAAATACTGGTAGGTTATGGAATTTAATAATCTTCACGAGGTTCTGCGCTCCTTGTATGATGAGATGCTGCCACTGTCAGCCGATATGTCGGCAGTGGCGAAAGGAGTGGCTGGTTTGGGAGCCTTATTTTATGTAGCAATTAAAGTGTGGCAGGCACTAAGCCGGGCAGAGCCGATTGATGTGTACCCTTTACTGCGTCCTTTTGCTTTAGGTCTTTGCATCATGTTTTTCCCAACCATGGTACTTGGAACAATCAATGCAATCCTTAGTCCGATAGTACAAGGGACGCATGCCATCCTCGAAAATCAGGTGCTTGACCTGAACGACCTACAGACAAAAAAGGATCTGTTGGAACGGGAAGCCATGCTTCGAAATCCTGAAAATGCCTATTTGGTATCTAACGAAGAGTTCGATAAAAAGCTGGAAGAACTGGGTTGGTCACCATCTGATCTGGTCACGATGTCGGGGATGTATATGGAAAAAGAGATGTACAGGATTGAGCAGTCTGTAAAAAACTGGTTCAGGGAATTGCTGGAAATTCTATTTCAAGCAGCTGCTTTGGTGATTGACACCATACGTACATTCTTTTTGATTGTGTTATCAATTTTGGGTCCGATAGCTTTTGCTATATCGGTCTGGGATGGCTTTCAGTCCACACTTACGCAATGGCTTACCCGATATGTTAGCGTGTATCTATGGCTGCCCGTAGCAGACCTGTTTAGCTCCATGCTTGCCAAGATACAATCCCTGATTATAGAAAGGGATATTGAAATGCTTGCGGATCCGACTTTCATTCCAGACACCTCAAACACCGTGTATGTCATTTTTATGATCATTGGTATAGTGGGATATTTTACCATACCAACCGTGACAGGCTGGATTATTCAGGCTGGTGGCGCAGGAAATTTTACCCGTAACGTGAATCAAGCCGCAATGAAAGCTGGAAATATTGCTGGAGCTGGGGCAGGTTCGGCAGCAGGAAATATCGGTGGACAGTTACTCAAATAATGTAAAATGATAAATCAGTAAATAATGGAATTTAAAACGCTAAGAAATATCGAAAACAGCTTTCGTCAAATAAGACTTTACGCCCTTGTATTTGCCGTTCTCTGCATAAGTGTTACAGGATATACCGTATGGCAATCCTACCGCTTTGCAGAAGAACAACGCCAAAAAATCTATGTACTGGACAATGGGAAATCACTAATGCTGGCTCTTGCACAGGATGCATCCATCAACCGACCAGTTGAAGCAAGGGAACACGTAAGACGTTTTCACGAACTGTTTTTTACGCTGGCTCCTGATAAAAATGCTATCGAAAGCAATATGAGCCGGGCGTTTAACCTTGCAGATAAAAGTGCTTTTGATTATTACAAAGACCTTTCGGAAAAAGGATATTACAACCGTATTATATCGGGGAATGTACAGCAGCGTATCGAAGTGGATAGCGTGGTTTGCAATTTCGACAAGTATCCCTATGCGGTACATACGTATGCTAAACAGTTTATTATCCGTTCCAGTAATGTAACCAAACGTAATCTGGTAACTTCCTGCTATCTGGTCAATTCCGTCCGTTCGGATAATAACCCGCAGGGCTTCAATATCGAAAAATTTTCGGTGGTCGAAAACAAGGACATTGAAGTTATTGAACGCTAAAAATAAGAGTATGGAAACATTTTCAGATTTAAACACCTTCGCTATAACCCTTACCGAAAAAGGATATAGCGGTTATTTCCACACTCAGGGCGCGTATCCCGGAAAGCTAAAAGACAGTATTTGTGAATATCTCGAAAGTTGCCAAAAGGATGCCGACAATTTGCCTAAACAGGAATTGTTGCTGACAAGCTATCTGCAATGGTCAGGAGAAGATAAGCCTCGTGTAGAATGCAATATGTGGATAAAATACCTGAACGGCAAATTCTCTCTCAACAGAATGGAGGTAGCAAAAAAAGATGGCTTCGGACAACTGATGAAAAAATCAACTTTGACAGACCTTTCTATACTATCCGTACCCAAAGCAATTGCTTCAATCGCTTTGGTTAGTGAAGAGCCGAAGCAGGAGGCAGAAAAAAGTCCAAAGCGTTTCAAGCTATAACAAAAAGAAATTTGAAGGCTATGAAAAAATTAAGAACAACTATGGACAGGTACTTTGACAAGCTGGATGAACGTTGGCGGGTATTGCCAATACAAAAACAGCATCAATGTATGCTGTACTTCTTTGTGGGCTATCTGCTACTTACTGCAGGGGTCATTGGCAAAGTATGGTATGAAACTTCAAAGTCCCGTAACGATATAGGCATTGAGCATATCGAGAACCCCATCCACAAAAAAAATGAAAGTCCTACAAAATTGCAGGATACATTAACAACAATTTATAAAAATAAGATTTATGAAAGTAAATGAGAACAAAAAAACGGTTGTTCGGGTAACGGAAGGTAACCCAGCAGCAACCGATGATGTACTGCAAGACAGTACACAGGACAAAATTCAAAAGCTTAAAAAGCCACTCATCTTTGGTTTGATGGGTATTGTGTTCCTCGGCTGTATATACCAGATCTTTAAACCGTCTTCAGAGAAAAAAGAAATTGAGAAAATCGGATTGAACGATGTCGTGCCTCAGGCCACGGGTGCAGGAATGCCTGACGATAAGGGCAAGGCATACGAAGAGGAAATGCTGGAAAGTAAGAATCAGGAAAAACGGAACGATCTCACATCTCTTTCTGATTACTGGAATGAAGACGAAAAAGGAGAGACGGGAGACGAGTTGCCTGAAGAGGAAGAAAGCTATAGTAGTGCCAACGAATCTGGAAAAAATAGTAATCCCGCTTTGAACAGTTACGGCAACGTGCAAAGCACATTGGGCTCTTTCTATAAGGACGATAATTCTGAAACGAAGGAACTCCGTAAGCAATTGGAAGAATTAAAGGAAAAACTAGCTGAGAAAGATGCTCCAGCCAGAGTAACAGTAGATGACCAATTGGCATTAATGGAGAAATCCTATCAGATGGCTGCAAAATATCTTCCTTCAGGCACAAATACGGGAGAAGCAGTACCTGTAAATGGTGCTGTTTCTAAGTCTTCTTCCTCTACACAAAAAGAGCAGTTTGTGGCATTCACTTCTACAAAAAAGAACACTGTATCGGCTTTGTATCGTGAGCGTAGCGATAGTGTCTTTTTAGCGGATTGGAGCTGGAACAGGAACAGCCGTTTTTACACTGCTGGTGCTTTAGAACAAGTGGTACTGCCCAAAAACAGCATCAAAGCCTGTGTACAGGAAACGCAGACTATTATCGGTGAAAGCGGTGTACGCCTCCGTTTATTGGAGCCTGTCCAAACGCCTAATCGTACCATTCCCAAAGGAACAATTTTAACGGCTAACGCCAAACTTGAGGGAGGACGTTTACAGATGAAGGTTATTTCCATAGAATTGGAGGGAAACATCCTCCCGGTTGATATTACGGTTTATGATCTGGACGGTCAGCAGGGTTTGTATGTGCCGTATTCGCCCGAAATGAATGCCCTTAGCGAAATGGCAGGGAATATGAGCCAGCAATCCGGTACAAGCCTGATGCTTACCCAATCAGCAGGACAACAGGTTGCCGCTGATTTGAGCCGTGGTGTAGTACAGGGCATCTCGGGCTATTTCTCCAAAAAAGTGAAGACACCGAAAGTTACCTTAAAGGCAGGTCATCAACTGTTTCTTGTCTCCAAAAAATAATGTAAAACATAAATAGAATTAAACAATGAAAAATCATTTTAGAACCTTGTGGGCATTTGCCCTGATCATTGGCTTTGCCATTTCCTCTTTTGCACAGGACAGTGCAAAAAGTTCCCTTACTTTAGGTAAGATAGAACCGTTCTGTATGGAAGTTACTTATGACAAAACTTCACATCTGATTTTCCCAACTGCTATACGCTATGTGGATCTGGGCAGTGAATACCTTATTGCAGGAAAAGCAGAAGATGCGGAAAATGTACTTCGTGTAAAAGCATCGATAAGAGAGTTTGCACCAGAGACAAATTTTTCGGTGATTACCAATGACGGCCGCTTTTACAGCTTCAATGTACATTATAATTCATGCCCAGAGGCATTGAGTTATGACCTGCTATCAATGCAAAAGGCAGTGGATAAAGCGGGCGGGAACGATGTGCTTTTTGAAGAATTGGGAAACAATTCTCCATCTCTGGCAGGTTTGTTATTGGAAACCATTTACAAAAACGATAAGCGTATTGTAAAGCATATCGGGGCGAAAAGTTTCGGCATACAGTTTATTCTCAAAGGAATTTACATCCATAATGGTAAATACTATTTCCATACAGAACTCGCAAACCGTACCAATGTTCCTTTCCAGATTGATTTTATCAATTTCAAGGTAGTGGACAAAAAGATTGCAAAGCGAACCGTGGTACAGGAAAAGCCAATGATACCACTACGCACTTACAGGCCACTGAGTGAGATTGACGGAAAAAGAACTGAACAAAATGTGTTCCTATTAGACCAGTTTACGATTGCCGATGACAAGATGTTGTTGATTGAGATTTTTGAGAAAAACGGGGGCAGACATCAAACACTTCAGGTAGAAAATTCCGATTTGATTAAGGCTCGTTTGATTAATGATATGCACCTCAAATTTTAGTAATCCATTAAAATAAAGATAGAAAAATGAAAAAGTTTATTTATACGATGATGTTTGCCCTTATAGGCATCACTGTCGCACAGGCACAACGAATGCTTCCTAAACAGAAAGGACTGGAAGTAAACACAGGAACGTTATCCAATGACCATCCTGGCAGGAACTACTACCTCAATATAGGTATGACCGTAAACGGTAAAAATGGCAATTACCAGCTTTGGGCTTTGGAATATACGCATCAGTATGATGAGTATAAAGACTTCCGCTTACCACAGGAAACCTACACAGCCGAAGGGGGATACAGTTTCTTTCTGCTGGGCGATGCCCGTAAGAACATTAGCCTGAATGCAGGAATAACTGGTGTGTTGGGGTATGAAAGCATTAACCGTGGCGAAGCTCAGTTGTATGACGGGTCAATAATACTGACTGAGGACAATTTTATCTATGGTACAGGCGGAAGGCTGTCTTTTGAAGCATACCTATCCGACCGTTGTGTATTGATCCTTCAGGGGCGTACTAAAGTTTTGTGGGGTACTGACTTGGAACAGTTCCGAACTTCAGTAGGTCTAGGATTGAGGATTAACTTCTAAAATATAAAACTATGACAGCATTTTTCAATAGATTCAAAATAGGCTTACTGCCAATGTATGTATTGCTGGCAATCCTGACAAGCTCTGTTACATCTTGTAGCAAAGGCGAACTGGAAATACAAAATGATTTCCCTTTTGAGGTTAAGGTTATGCCCGTACCCAAAGAAATTGCTAATGGCAATACCGTGGAGATTAGGATAACGATACAGCCAACCGGCAATTATAATAACACGCAATATTATCTTCGCTACTTTCAGTTTGATGGACAAGGAACTTTGCAGTATTATGAAGAACCGCCGTATCTGCCCAACGATTTGTACCCGTTGCAGGCGAAGCAATTTAGGCTCTATTATACTTCGAACTCCACTGTATCGCAATCCTTTGACGTATGGATTTCGGATAATTTTGGAAACGAAAAGCAATTGAGCTTTGAGTTTAATAGCAGTGACTAAAGTGAAAATGTGTTTAGTCTTAAAAAACCGATACAGGATTAATAAAAAATAAAAATTACAATTTTTAAACAGTAGTAAGCAAAAGTTTACTACTGTTTTTTGTTTTATAAGTCTTCATTTTAATTTGGTTTTGTTTAAATTTATTGGGATTATAATCTTTATAATATGAATGTATAAAATGCGGATAACAAACTGTTAAACAATGCCTTGTAATGCTAATGGCTACAACATTGTTCAGATGTTTAGAAAACCTTTATAAATGTAATTCTATGTTATCTAACATAGGAATAGGAACATTTGGTAATTCCGATGTAACTGTTTTTTTTAATTATAAATTTAAGAAATAAAACCTTAGACCGTAAAATGTTAAAACCCAACTTTAACCAAGCGACCTTCTTTTGCTTCTTTTCTTTGGTCGCTTATGCGGAAAGAAAAGAAGTCCGCTAAAACTATGAAAGGGATAATGTATATCCCTTAGAAATAGAATGGCAACCTGTTTGATAAAATACGGAGTGAGGAAGCGAAGGGTGTATTTTGGCAAAGTGGTTGTACCGATTTGACGCAAAAAGACTTTTCCGACCATCGGAAGGGAGTGTCTTTTTGCCGCCCGATTTTCGGTTATCAGGCGACTTTTATGGGGTGGGTACGAAAGTCCTTCAGATTGTGGAAAAAGCCCCTGTACGGCGTCATACCATATCGAAACAAGTTCCATAAAAGCGAACAGCCCATCTGGGTTAGAGAGGAATTGATAAACAAATCCTGTTTCTCCAATGCTTCTGCCAAACTGCAACTTGGGGTGTTGTCCTCTTGTTCAGACTGTTTCAATAATTCTCCAAATTCTTCCGTAATCATTGGCAGGCTTGCCACCGTTTCATATTTCTCCGAATTGGGTTGATGAATGTTTCCTATGGTAGATAGTAACACTTGCCCTGTATGCTGGCTGTTACCAAAATCCAGCCAATATTTAGGTTCGTCCCTGTGGTGTCTGCGGTTGCTTATTTCTTTCAGTATTTCAGCAACTCCAAATCTCGCCTGTACATTGTCCACGCAGGTAATGTAAATAGTCGCCCGTGCTTCTTCGGGAATTCTGCCCAAACTGTCCTTTTCAAACTTTGCGCTTTCGGCTTTCCAATTTGTCCCCGAAAAGCGGTTTGCACGGTTGATGAGTGCAACGGATTTGTACAAGCCTGTTTCACTTTCTGCAAAACGCTGTCTTCCTAAATTGGCATTGGTCACAATATCATCATCCCACAATCGGACGGTCAACCCTGCGTGTCCCAATTCGATTAAGCTGTGGTTCATTTCCATTAAAGCGGTCAAAACCTTTGAGCCTGTGCCACCTGCACCGATAAGGTTTACCGTAATGGGATTGGTGGGGCTTATCAGATAATTATCGGTAAAATGTACTTTTAGTTTCTCGGTATTCATCACAAAAGATTTTTAAGGGTTTTGTTGTTCTTTTTCAAAACCTCTTTAGGAAAGGTTTTGCTTGTTTCAATCAGTTTTTTCCAAAGGCTTACGCAATTCCCTTTGATGGGGCTGTGGTTTCCTAATAAATGACTGAAATAGCTGTTGAAAAAGTAGTCTTCCCAAGCAGTTGTAAATTCCTCCACAGAAGCGGAATTTTTGATGTCTATACTTACAGTTCCCATACATACTTTGCCATCTTCATAAATGTTGAAGAAAGGAGCATAATACAATGGTGTGTTTTTTGTTGGTCTTCTATCGCTTGCAAGAGCAAATACAGTAAGGCTGTTTTTACTGGCATACCAAAGCATTGACGGTACATATGCTTTGCCGTTGGGCATATCCAGACTGCTGACAAAATACAATTGCTGTTCCTGTGCTTTGGTGTACCAAAGCACCGTGCCTTTTTCGCTTGGATTGATATGCAGTATATTGGTCGGCAAAATTCCTTTTGGCTTTAAAAAGGCTCTGTCTTTTTCTTTATCGGTGTGTAAAGCCTTCGCCAATACTTTAGCTTCATTTACGGTCAATGGGTGGGCATTGACAGGATTTCCGGTTTTATCCATATCAAAATGCTCTACGTACAGATCGGTATTCGTTCCTTTGGTTTGGTAAAAAACCAATGCGGATTTTGGATGGTAAAGCGTTCCAAAATTCTCTGTTATGTCGTTTGCGTTGTTCATTTTCTTGTCGTTTTATAATCATACAGTAGTGTGCAGAGTTCGTCTAAAAGGGAAAATAGGCGGTTCTCAAAATCAAGGTTGGTTTGTGTTATGTTGCTTCCGTCAAAGCGTTTGCAAATGGTCGGTTCTTCCATTGCTTCATACTCGTTAAACTCATTGTTAATACTGTCGGCAAGTCTCTCATACAGCCAACCTGTAGTATCTGCTATAAAGGAGATGTATTTTTCCATTCCAACAGTTTCGGAGTCGTTTTCATCATTATAGGGGTCTTCTTCGGGTCTTGGGGCGTTTCGGAAAATGCTCTCGTGTGGATATTGCGTGTAGAGGGCAAAGGCATTGTAAGCCACTTTTTGACACTCCTGTTCGAATGTGTCACGGCTTTTAAAATGGTTTAAACGATGTTCAAAAACTTGTAAATTGATACGGTTGAACAGTTTTTGTTCTATCCGTTCGCCTATCCATTCGGCTTTTACAATCTCTGCAATGTAACTTTCCGTTTCTTCGGTACAATCATCCTGTTCGACCCAATCGTTCATCATTTCGTACATCCAATATAGATAGCTGTTTTCCTGTCTGTAATAGGGTATATCGACAATATGGTACAGATAACTGCAAACCGAAACAAGCAATTGAGCCGTCTTTTTACGCTTTGGGTCATTAAGCATTTGAAAGAGTGGCACAATTGGAATATAGTACAGGGTTGTGCCTGTGCTGTATCTTTCTTCGCTTGTAAAAAATGTTTTCTTACTGTCCTGTACCAAACGTAAATTATCCCAATTGATATTGTTTTGTTTTAATTTGGTTTCAGTATCCCACATAGCCAAAGCCATATTGTAGGGGTAGCCGTAATCCTGCGTTTGTAACGGTTCAATGCCATAATGTTCGGCAAGTTGGGAAAGGAACTTGTAAAAATCCCTTTCCGTTTTTGCAGTTCTCTTACAAGCCTGTACGGATTGCACTGCTTTCAGTTTAGGCAGAAACATACACTTTAGAAAAGCATTGGTAGCATAGCTATCGGTACAGATTTCTGCTTGTCTTTCCGTACTTCGTTTGTGTCTTTGGCTCTCTGCATCCAATTTGCGAACTCGCCCAATTGTCGGTGCAGTTGCCGTTGTGTTTTCTGTTCGGGTATGCTGATAGTTCCCGATAGGATATTGCGTTGCATAGTTCATCATTTTTGATTTTTGGTTTAACCTTTCGTTCCCATTACGCTTTCGAATTTGTATTCTATCCTATCATCACGGATAATAGGGGCAGATATTTTTGCGGTGGTTAGTATGGGATAGGTATTGGCATAAAAATTCAATACCGCTTCCACACTCCAACGTGGTTCGGGGTCGGTCAGTCTAATGTCCTGTCCTTTATCTTTAAGTATAAATACTCGTTCTAACTGTGTTGCTAATAACATAACTCTTGGATTTTGCATTAAACATTAGGTTGCTCTGTCGCAAACAGACCTGTTGAAGAAAACTTGTCTGATAGTTCCGATTTGCGTTTTCGTATCTCCTCCGCTTTTTCGGGGTAATCGGTGATTTCGGGTACTTTCATCCACGCTTCACGGAACTTTTCCTCTTTTTCCAATTCGTCTGCCTTTGCCATACCATCTTTAAACTTTTTGTCTTTGGTTTCCTGTTCTTTCTTTTCTTTTTCGGCTTTTTCTTTCTCCATTGCTGATTGCTTTTTAGCTTCTTCCAATTGCTTCATAAAGGCTTCCATATTTACCATTAAGCCCGAAGCAGTTTGCAAAGGAGTTGTTATCTGCTGAAAAAATCCCTCGTCCAATTCTTCTGCCGTTCCCCTTAAATTAAGCGGTGGTATCAGTTGTTTTGCGTTATCTCCACATTGTTCGTTTTGGAGCATAACCGATACAATAAGGTTGTTTTCTGCTCCCTTTGCTATGGTCAGGTGCAAATCTCCTGTAATGCTCATTTGCGCTATCTGATTGAAAAAATTTGTGTTCATCGTTCTAAAATTTAATTGTTTTTACATGGCTCTTTTTTAAGACTATCTACGGTCAACGAACGACTCAATTTTCAAAGTTGCTCTTCTGTTTGCCCAATAGACATACTCAAGGGCTCCTTTCTTCGTTCTGAACCTTCTACCGTTTACGTTCCAACGTACTTTTATCCTGCTGATAGTCGATGGTGTTCTGAATGCATCATACGTAATTCCAGTAATTTCTGTCTCTTTTTTAATCTTGACAACTTCGATATATACCCCCTTTTGTTCAACATTAGGATAGTATGTTGACAGTAAGAGGTTGTTGTTTGGGTCAAAGATTTCAAAACGGACAAAATCTTTGTTATTCAACATAATGTGGAGCAGTTCTGATAAATTGAAATTCCAATTAAGCCCTATGTTTTTTACCTCGTATTCCTTATATGTTATAATTCCGATATTCATAGCTTTAGTTCATAAAGACTACCGCCATTTAAGACGGTAGCCCGTGGTTATTTAATTAAGGTTTAAAATTTCCGTACCGTCTATTGCAAAGGCAGTACATAATTCAAATGCTTTCTGTGATTTGAGTTGAGCCGTTCCACCCATTACAATACTTTGTAACTTGGCTTCATCATCTTTGTAATTGCGTACATTTTGATAGTAGCCTGTCACGGCATTGTACGCTCCGAACAATGTACCTTTAGTAGTGTCCATTTGTTGGGTGTCGCTTGTCATAGCGTAGACAAAGGCATCTTGCACCACATTTTTGAACACGGTGGAAACTTCATCTTCCGCACCCTTTTTAAGCAAATCCAACGTTTCTTTGTTTGGGCAAAGTGCCAATTGGATTAGTTTTCTTACTTCACGGTCTGTAACTCTTACCTTAGTCCATTCATTGAATATGCCCTCTAACTGTGTGCTTAGGGTATTCGCCAATCCCATAATTTTGTGGGCATTCTCAATACGTTGTTTTGCTCCCGAAGTATGTTTGATGCGCACTACGTTGGTCATACTGCGAAGCGAAGCATTAAGGGTATTTTGGCAAACAATACGGATAGGGGTGAAGGCTGCTGTTATACTTCCGCTTCCATCGTGCGAAGTGGTTAGGAAAATATACTTTTCTGTCACGTCATCTCCATTGCCTACACGTATATAATCGGGAAGCTTGGCTGTGATAAATATGCGCTCTCCCTGTCCCAACGCTCCTGCGGTTTCATACATTATACCCTCAGTACCTCCTACAATAGCATCAAAAAAATTGAACGCTTCACGGTTTTGTACAATGTGGTAATCTTTACCCACCACACCCAATACGGCATTGTTATCGGTGCGGATATTGGCAAAGTAGTTGGGAACGTGCAGTTCGTTACTGCCTATCTCTATACCGTTTGCCGTTTCAATAATTCCCGAACCTTTGGTATATAGTGGTGTTTTGATGACTTCATAGTCTAAGCCTGCGTGTTTTATAGCTTCTTCGCTTGTTGGATACTGCTCTACAATTTGCCCTAAACCGTGCCACGCTTTTTGGTTTACGCTAAAGAATGAATAGTTTCCTGTTTTCTCGTTGAAATTGATATTATGTGCCATGATATAATGATTTAAAAAGTTTAAAAAAGGTTGATGCTAGTTGTTAAAATGGGAGGTCGTTCTCTGGCTTGTCATTGTTGTTTACTGTAGGAGCTTGTACCGCATCTGCTTTTTTACCTCCCCCGTGCAGTTTGATTTGCGAGGTGTTGAAATTCAGTCCTGCGTGCGGTTGTCCGTCACTGCCTGTCCACGCTCTTGCGCTCACTTTGCCTGTAAGTTCTACCACCGTACCTTTTGTGAGTATCTGCGCTACTTTTGGACTAAGCCAATAGGCGCAGTCGAAATACGTTGTCTGCTCTATGCGTTCGCCCGCTTTGTTTTTGTAGCTGTCGTTGATGGCTACCGAAAAGTTTACTACTGTTTTGCTGTTCGACACGTTGCGTACCTGTGCATCCGCTGTCACTCTTCCTGTGATGTTCATAATTTCTGCGATTTTTAGTGATTAATTTTTTTTGAAATTTTATTCGGCAATGAGAGGAGGTGCTGTTTTGTTTCATCAAATCCATTTTTAATATTTTACTTTTCATTGCTGACATTTTTTTTATTCGTCTAAAGAGCCGGAGTATGCTATGTTTCGTTTCGGGAGCATAAAAAGGTTAGTGTTTAGCAATAGCAAGGTTTTGACAAAAAATACAACCCGGATGGGTGGAGATTTTTTGTCAAACCTGAAGGGCCTGGCCTTGCTATTGCGTTAAGAACACGGAGTTACCTTTGCTGCTGAAATGAGACAAAAGCATACTGGTTTTTGAATACAAAAATGAAGGGGAAGCAACGAAGAGATTGGGAAATGGTTCTAATGATTAGAAAATTTAATCAATATGACAAAATCTCTAAATCGATGTTTAAGAATTTTTATAAAACTGCTGTTGATAGAGTTATTGATTAATAATATTAGATGCTGTTACAACACATGTAATGAGTGCTGATGTAGTTATGCGGGTAAATAATTATATAGTTGTTCACTAATATTAAGTGTTCACGTTTTCGTGAACGTAAGTGTAAAGTGAACAAGATAAATGAGCAGGCAAATACTATATCTCTGATGATGATTCACAATCATCCTTCAGGAAAGCTCACAATCATTATTGGCAAAACTATTGATTAATTTATTATATTTGCATGATAGGCTAATTTGCATACAACAAGACAAGCTAATTTAAATACAACACAATAGGCTAATTTATGTGCGGCACGATAGGCTAATTACGATGCAAAATTATTAAGCTTTTTTTGTTTTAAAAAGATAGTAGGTTAATAATTTCGGATATAAAATATTTCAAGAAAAGAATAATATGGCTACACCTGGAGAAAAATTAGCGGCATCGCTTCAGATACTTCGTGATTTACAGGAGGATCAGAATATTGTCGCAATAAAATCATCGGAAATAAACAGAACGCATAGAGAGCGTCTGATAAAAAACGGCTTCTTGAAGGAAGTATCCAGAGGCTGGTACATTGTGTCAAATCCCCACGAAGCTGCAGGTGACACTACTTCATGGTATACATCCTATTGGCAATTCTGCTCACGTTATCTCAAGGATAAATACGGTGATGCCTACTGTATTTCAGCTGATCAGTCTCTCATGATACATGCAGGAAATAGGACTGTACCTACACAATTGATTATTCGCGCATTGGAAGCTTCAAATAAAGTCATACCATTGTTATATAAAACGTCATTACTGGAAATGAAGTCGCCGCTTCCATATATGACCGATATTGTCGAGATAAATGGCATTAGGATGTTACCATTGCACTCCGCTTTGACAAACTGCTCTACAGCAATGTTCGAAAGGAATGCGGTCGATGTACGCGCCGCGATGACACTGGTTCAGGATGCATCCGAACTTCTCGGCACGCTTCTCGAAGGCTCACACTCAGTAGTGGCCGGACGGTTAGCCGGTGCGTTTCGGAATATTGGGCGAGACCGTATCGCCGATGATATTTTGAAAACAATGAAAGCCGCTGATTACAATGTACGCGAAACAGATCCTTTCCAAAGTAAATCTCCCGTTGCTCTATCATTCAGAGAAAGATCACCCTATGCAAACCGTATCAAGTTGATGTGGGATGAATGGCGAAAAGTTGTTATAAAGTATTTTCCCGATGAACCAGGTCTTCCAAAAGACAAAGAAAAATACCTTGAAGTTGTAGAACAGATATATGTCACAGACGCCTACCATTCCCTTTCTATCGAAAGATATGTGGTATCAGTAGAGTTGATTGAAAAAGTCCGAACTGGTGATTGGGACATCAAGGGGAATGAAAATGATAGAAACCATAGGAATGCAATGGCAGCAAGAGGTTACTGGCAGGCTACACAAGCTGTAAAGAAAAGTCTCGGGAAAATTTTAGAAGGCGACAATGCTGGAAAAGTTGCCGATGATGACCATAGAGAATGGTATCAGGAATTATTTTCGCCGAGTGTAGTAGCCGGAATTTTAAAAGCTTCGGATTTAGCAGGATACAGAACCAATCAGGTCTATATTTCTAATTCTCTGCATGTGCCTCTAAACAGAGATGCTCTGAGAGATGCAATGCCCACGCTTTTTGAATTACTCGAAAGCGAAACCAGCGCCGCGGTACGCGCAGTGCTCGGTCACTTCATATTTGTGTACATACATCCCTATATGGATGGCAATGGTAGGATGGCAAGATTCCTAATGAATGTAATGCTAGCCTCCGGAGGATTTCCTTGGACTGTTATTCCTGTGGAAGAACGTGATCCTTACATGGCAGCTCTTGAAAGTGCAAGTGTGGGAGGCGATATAGAGCCCTTTACAATGTTTCTTTCAAAACTGGTTAGTGAAAGCTTAAAGGGGAAACCAGTCGCACGAATATAAATAATTATATGTCATTGCAGATAATCGAGCTCTCATTTTGAGGGCTTTTTTACGTTATGATTGTGGGTACAGGATACAACCTGAACTAAAATTCAAGTCAGTATAGAATTATTAAAAGATTTTAAATAAGGAAAGTTTTTCCAACTATGGCACACAAAAGAGTGTATATCACTTAATGATAGACATAAGTGATTTTCCATCCTGATGCATTTTTTAGATACTTTCAGTATAATTATATAGTCATTTCATTAGTGTTATACATACTAAAAATGACAGTCTAATTGCTTCCCATATTTTATATCTTTACTTGATTGATTTATAAATAATATCTACAGATAAATGGCATTAACGTCTGCACACGAGGGTTATGAATACCAAGATTTACTTACTGCATACTTTATTTTAAGTGAAATACTGCAAGAAAGGGAAGCTGAATTTATAATTGACAGAAAAGAATATGAGGGAGATAATATAGATGACCTTGTAATCGTAAATAAAGACAGGACTTTTAAGAAACAAATCAAATACAGCAATCCTGATTACAATCATATTCTGTCAAAAACAGATTTATCTACTGACAGCAGTTACAACCTATCTATTGACAGCCTATATTTTACATGGTTAAATCATACCTCTAGGGAGAGCACAGATTTTAGAATCTGTTTATCTTGGCAAGCACCAATTGATGAATTGATTGACATACTGGAAAAAGTAGATGGATTAAGTACGTTTTCAAACGACTCAACTAAAGTCTTTAAAATAAAAGGTGAAAAACTTTGGCCAAAAGACTCACAACCATTGTCCAACTGGAAAAGATTTAGAGCTAAATCGAAAGATATTGATAGAAATTTGTATTTAAAGTTTTGTGACAGTCTATCGATAGAAGTCTTAATGCCAAAAATTAGCTTAAACCTAACAATACCTGGGGATCTTGAAAAAATCGTTATAGAACAAACCAAAGATTTAGGAATAGGTGTATTTCCTAATGGACAAATGCAACCAGAAGCTTTTATATTATCATTATTAGCTATAATAAAACGTTCCAGAAGTAAAGGTAAGTCTATAACAATTTCATCTGTTTTTCATGAATTGAATATAATAACAGATTATGGATCAATTGAACAAACTTTTCCTGTAATAGAGTCTGAAAACATCAAAAGAGTTTCCGCCATCGAAGATTTCACGAATGAAATTAAATCTGACGAAAAAATATTATTGTTAGGAGAACCAGGAAGTGGCAAATCGTGGTTTATTGAAAATCTCATGAACCATATCAAATCTAAGAAAATGTGCGTGATAAGGCATTTTTGCTATACTGATTTGAATGATACTTTACAAAAGGAAAGAATCAAGCTGAATGTTTTTTATGGAAATCTAATTGCCGATATTATACTGCATTATCCAAGTTTAAAAAAAATTAAAAAGCAAAAATTTGCCAGTACTTTAAATGAGTTGAATCATCTTCTGCAACATATTAAAGAACCTACCTTTATTATTATAGATGGGCTGGATCATATCGAAAGGATAGCTACATTCAGGAGCTTTTCAGAAATCTCATTACAAGACAGAGCCATAATTGAGAGTTTAGAAAAATTAAAAGCAACTCCATTTGTTAAAATAATTGTTACCTCTCAAAATATTCCTGAGCTAGACCTTATAAAAAGTTTTACAAAAAAAACACTTCCACCTTGGACAGAAAACGACATAAAGAAACTTTTAAAGAAGAATAATATTAGAAATAAGATATTAAAAAAAGGGTTAAATATTGTGAGTTTCCTTAGTCAAAAAAGCAAAGGAAATCCACTATATCTTAAATATCTTATTGATGAAATCAAAGGGCTTCCTATTGTTACATTAAAATTATTAGAAAAGCTTCCCGAATACTCATTTAACTTAAGTGAATATTATTCCTATCTGTTAAGTCATTTACAGCTTCGCGAAGATGTACCGCAAATCTTATCCGGAGTATCTTTTAGCCTAACAAAACAAGAGCTGAAAGAGATAACTAATAGTGGAGAATTTGTAGATGAATCACTTCAAATTTTATCTCCAGTACTGAAGGTAAATTTATCTCAAAGCGGCTATAGCATATATCATGAAAGCTTTAGAAGATATATTGTAGATCATTTAAACTCAAAATCGATTTCAATTGATAAAAAAATATTCAGGCCTATTTTAGAGTGGTTTGAAACCAAAAATTTCTTTTCGCATCAAAAATCTTATCGATATTATCTACAATTTTTGCATGAAGGAGGAGCTTTTGACAAGATTCTTTCCATATTGAATCAAACATTTGTAACTGATAGTGTTGTCCATGGGCAATCATGGAAACTAATCGAAAAAAATTATAAGTTTTTTGTAAATGCTGCTTGTTTCACTCATAATTTACCCTCTATAGTGCTTTTAAATGAAATTAATAAAATTATTAGTTCTTGTCCCGAGCCATTTGAAGAAATTTATTCAATTTATTTAGAAGCCATTGGAAAAATATATGGATTTCAATATTTGAGTGATTATCTAATATTTGAGGGTATACCAACAATTCCATATTTAGATGGATTAAAGGCTTGCTATATCTGCGATGAAAATAATTTTGTTGCACCTTGGTCTGTTTATATGGAATATTTTAAGGAAAGTAAAAATGTTGATGATGATAATTTTAAATACTTGGTCCGAGGCTTATTAATAGCCAAAGATGAAGAAAGATTGAATAGAATTGGGGAAAAAGTTTTAAAACATTCAGACAATTATCGTGAAGATTTCATAAATGAGTTTAAAATATACTCGGGGAGAGAATTTATTGAATCTTTGTGTAATAAATATGAAAGTATTGCTTTTTTGACAAAGTCTAAAGATTCACTCAAAGAAATTTATACCCATGAAAGTATCATTGAATTAGTAAATAGCATTTTACTAATGAACAATATTCATACTGAAGAGGAAAAAGTCATAAAAAAATTCTTTAATGGTGTAAGAATTCTAATAAATAACGATGCTCTCCTCACTGAAATTATCCAAACCTTTACCGGGAAAAATTGGTTTTATAACTGGTTGATATATTATATTAAAATAATAAAAATTAGTACTAAACCTACTACTCAATTTTCGGAAGTGAAAGAGGCATTTGATTATCTTACCTATAATACTGGACCTTTTGCTGGAAAACCACGAGCTTGTGATTTATATTCTTTACATCCGTTTATTTACGAGTCATTTACTGATGGATTAAAACTAATGGCTAATGAATTTGAGTGGAAAGAAATTATAGAAGCATTAGTTCTTGTAAGTAATAAAACTACCACTACTTTACAAAGAACCCTTACTGGACCTTTGGCTACAGATAAATTATTTCAATTACTGAGTGAATTTATAAATGTTAAAAATATTGATCTTATTATTGCAGAATTGGAAAAGCAGATTGTTGAAAATTCTCAAGATCATCTACACACAAATGTTGCACAATATAATCTTCAATTAGCATCTGTTTATGCTTTACATCAAAATAAGGATATTGCATTAGATTATCTCAAAAAAGGAATTGAATTTAGTCTCGCCTATACAATGCATAAAGACTTAACATTACTTGATGTAATTGAAGGTGTTGAATTTTATTCTTCAATCAATCCTCAAAAAGGCTTGGTAGATTTAAAAAAAGCAAGAATATTGGCCTACTCAGCTGTTCTACATACAGATGGAAAAGAATCAAATCATTTCCCAATAATGTGGTTTGAAAGTTTCTTGAAAATTGATTTTCGAAAAGCTTCTTTGTATTTATTAAATGAACTTATAGATTCCAGATATCACTGGTGGGAAGAATCCTCCCTAATAAATCTCTTATGTCATGCTAATGGTTCCATAAATCCAGAAATTGAAGCATATATCGCTTTAACTTTTCCAATCGAGGATTCCGAGAAATTCATGATTTACTGCTTAAATCTACATAAAAATTTAAAAAGTAGTAATTCTTCTCTTGCTGAAAAGTTAATGGATAGAATAATTGCAGGCATGAAGCCTATTCAGAATAGACAAAGATCAAATGAAATAATTAACATATACAATAATGCGCAGGAAGAAGTTACTTTAAAAATTATTCCTAAGCCCGAAGAAAACAAAATAGCGAGGAAATTTGTTCCTTGGTATAAAAACATTTCCGAAAGACAGCCATTTTCATTGATGCAAAGCGATGAAATACTACTGCATTTTGAAGAAAATAATATTCAATATAAAGATTTAAATTCTTTTGGTTTCTTTTTAGATACGTTTGAAGAATTATCAGAAAGCATAAAAGAACTGATCAGATTAATTGTTTTTAAAAATAATAAAAGCTTTTACGATAAAGTGGACTTGGACACTGCTTTTGGAACTGGAAATGATATAGAATGTTATTATTGGGTATGTAGATTTGTCTCTGATTCGGGAGGATGGTATGAGAAATTTGTAAATCCTGAAGCTTTTTTGAAAGCTTATCATATTGACCAACAAAACGCATTTAAATTTCTATTTGAACTATTACCAATATATTTAGAAATTGGCTTCAATACTCTGTTTTCCTCTAACTTGATAAAGTTATTGGCCTCATTGAATTATGATCGAGATATAATTGAAAAATGCTGGCAAAATTTACTGGATATCACAAGCTATAGATTGCCTGTTCAAGAAGATATTGAATGGGAAACTGTTTTCGAAACAGAAATGAATATAGAAGAAATCTTTCTTGCTATACTTTTATCGAGAGTTAAGGCAGAAACTTCGGATAGATACAAAGTGACAGTGATGGCGCTGGAAAACCTTGCGATGGCTGAATCTGTAAATTTAATAAAGCCATTCCAATGGTTTCTTCAAAACAGAGGGGAATTTTCAAATGCTTCATTTATTATAGTGCTTCAATACATTTATAAAAAATCAATTAAAGACCAAAATTATCATTTAAACTTTAAAGAAGATTTACTTAAAGTATATCCGTCAAAATATTTTCTAATTGATTACATAATTACTCAACTTTATAATCCCCAGATAAGTAAGATATATAATCCTAAAGGATTGATTTATCCTGTCATTTCAAAAGGAATCTTTGATTTTATTTATTATCTGAATTACAAATTTCGAATCTTTGAAACCAACGAAATTGATTTAAATAGCTGCTTTAATAAATATGCTGCTACTTTTAGTCAAAAATATAAAGACCACTTTAAACTTTATGGAAGCAGAATATATAATAAAATGGTTCGTCATATTTATGGATCGGAGCACATGATGGAAATATTCAATACGGAATGTTATGAAGAATTTAGTTTATGGCAGCTTTGGGAGGAACCAGAGTTTTTTACATTAGGTATCTTCATTGATACTGATGCTATTGCTGCCCATGCAAATTCGTGTGGTATACGACCATCAGATTTGCTAAGACCATCAGAGATTGAAAAAGAAAATTCCGTTTTAAAAACCTTTAAAGGAGATTGGATTAGATTAGGACATGTTGAAACTGAGTTAAAAAAACAAGATACATTTAAAACTATTCCATATAAAAATTTTGGCGGAATTGTATTTTCAAATAATTCTGAGACTGGAGTTCCATATTCAAGATATGCTTTATATCCTATTCACTTTTGGGGAGATATTAAATTAGATTTAGCACTTGAAAAAAATATAATTTTTTCGATTATTCAAGAAGATCCTTTAGAATATTTTAAACTTCTTTGGTTAAACCCTAAAATAATTGATCTTTTAAAATTAACTGTTGTTCGAAATTCTGATGGCCTATTCGCTAATGATGAAACAGGAAAAAAAATTTTAATAATGAGAACATGGAGCGGTGATTACATCGGAGAAGGCGGATACCACTCTTCGCTTTCAGATGAAATACCAACATTAGAGGGAACTGATCTCATAATCAGAAAAGATTATTTTGAAAAATTATGCAGCTTATTTAAATATAAGCCCAAGTATTATATAAAAAAAGTTCAGAAAGAATTTGCCTGATTTTTTTGTATTTTAAATTACTTATCTTCAACCTTTGTTATATCAAACTGATAATTATAAATCTTAGACAATGACAATTCATATCTTGAAAGAAAAGTATAAAATTTACAAAGGAGAAAAAACAGCCGGAAAAAAATATAGAAATGCATTATCAAAAATACTAATTGATAACTATGGAAAAGGCCCATTCAGTCAAGATGAAATTAGAGAAATATTAAATACAAGCCTGGAATATTACATATCAGAATTCAATAAAATATGTCATAATGAAACCTCTGTGCGATTTTATCAGGATATCTTCACAATGCACGAAGATGTAACTGATATGGTTTATAGGCACTCTGAGGAAGAATTATCGGATG
Source organism: Flavobacterium succinicans LMG 10402 (assembly GCF_000611675.1). Classification (GTDB taxonomy): domain Bacteria; phylum Bacteroidota; class Bacteroidia; order Flavobacteriales; family Flavobacteriaceae; genus Flavobacterium; species Flavobacterium succinicans. Next base: position 25,852 of record NZ_JATV01000010.1, read on the forward strand.
AGATTGATTGGCCATACATCGCTAGATATCGCCGAATACTAAAGTTTATTATTGAGACAGGTTGTGATGTTAAAATGGTGAACGGCGAAGTAAGAAATCATGCATACATATCCAGAATTACACCCAAAATAGACGACTTATTTTTTTTGGGAGAAATGATTTTAACATGTGTAGGTCTATTTGCGGAACAATCAATGATAGATGATTTAGCGGAAGTTACTTTTGACAAAAATGAACAATATCAATTTAGTCGAAGACATCATTACGAGTTTATATTTGAAGACATCACTAAAAATTTAGATGGGCAATTTACAAAAGTTGTAGTCGATAGTAGTGATTTAGCAGGATTCAAAGATCTTAAAGATGCAATAAAAAATTGTTTCGATATTGTATACGATGAAGTTAGGACTTTAATCTCTACAATCCATCAGCAACTTGAGTCAAAAGGGGGACAACTAGTGGGTAATGAATGGAGAGTCTTACCCATAAATCTTAACCATTTTTGTAAAGTACCAATGGACGTTGCCGAGCAATTTTTTAAAGGGCTAACATTGGATAAGTCAAACAAAATGACGCTACTTGATTTGGCCTGTAAGCCTTACAGTCTGGACCGATATATGTACAAACCAATAATTATTTGGAACATCAATGGTGCCGATTATGCTTTTTTTGGAAAAAATGCTTGGTCAGAAACTTTCATACAACTGTCCTCAAATGCAATCCCATGGGGTAAGGCTCCGAAGGAATGGCTGGCAAATAAATGCTTTAAAAAATATGTACACGGTAAAGAAGATGCTCATGATAAATGGTTAGATGATGAAGTTGAGACACAATTAAAAAAAAACAATTTACAATATGATCGAAATGTAAAACGAATTTTTTATGATAAAATATCAGTTAATATTGACGTTGAAGGTTTAGGCGAAATTGACTTTATAATAATTTCTCCTACCTCAAAAAAGATTTTTGTAGCTGATTGTAAACACTTGGTTAGTAGATACGATACTGTTAATCAGAAAAACGATTTTAATGCATTTTCAAAAGGCTCTAAAAGCTCACGATCGTATAATGATACTATTAGTAAAAAGGTTAAATGGTTTGAAGAGAATAAAATTTTACTACAAAAACATTTTATTAAAAAATATCCTGAAGAGCATATTGATATAAGCGACTTTACAATTGAGGGAATATTTATTATAAATACTCCAACATTATATATGTATAATGCTGAATACCGGATTTATACAGTAGAACAAATTGAAGAAGTAATTAACGGTACTTTTGTAGATAAAACATTTACGATTTTGGATAGCCATGAGAAATATGAAAAGTTTCTTATTATAAAATACCCATACTTTCAAAAACCAGCATATTTGAAATTTGATCCTTTTAATACTGAAAATTAATTATTAAATATAGCATATTATACATGGCGACAGAATCCGAAAGTATTGTAACAGAAATCAACGCTAATATATTTTTCAAGGAATTTACTTTTGCAAAAAACGAATTTTACCCGCCAGAAGGACAAAAAGAATTGGCAGACCATATTCTATGGCTGGATAATCTTCTTTTTATAATTCAGACCAAAGAAAGAAATCCTAAGGATATCAAATCTGCAGCTGAAGAAAATAACTGGTTCAAAAACACCGTCCTCAAGAAAGCAAAGAACCAGATTAAGGACTCGGTAGCCTTCTTTAAATCTTACGACAGCATCGATATACAAAACCTGCAAAATCATAAGCTTAATGTAGCTGGGGCGTATTCCGAGTTTGCTAATAATATTATTATTTACAAACCGAACAGTGATCTTATTAATGAAGAAAACAAATTGATGAAATTCTATGAAAGTTCTGATGTTGGACTTATTCATATTTTTCATATTGAATACTATTACAAGCTTTGCCGTACTCTTCATACACCGACGGAGCTTGATGATTATTTGAAATTCAGGGAGAGAATTTATCTACTTCATAAAAATACAATCAGCCAATATCCCGAGGAGTATATTCTTGCACACTATCTTAATACAGACAATGAAAGTACCATTGATCCCCACTATATTGCCACGCTCCCTAATCTAGCCAATGATTTAGAGGTTTATGACATGTCCAGAATACTAATGGACTTTTATGACAAAATACATTCACCTGAACATAAGCAATCTACTGATTATTATGCAATCCTTAAGGAAATAGCAAAAATGAAAAGATATGAACTTTCCGAGTTCAAAAAGCGTTTCACCAACATGTTTGAATATGTTTCCATAGGTGAATTTAAGCCGCCCGAAAGGTTTGCCAATTTACGAACAGGTTGCGGTTTTGTTTTTATCTCACTTGCATATGATATGGACAAGTGGGAAAATGTCCTATACAACAATGCGGAGATTTACAAATATAAAAGACAATTGCAAAAATGCATTGCTGTAATCATGTTCAAGAATGGCAAATATCGTGACATTTATTGGGCATTTATGGACAGTCCTTGGCGGTACGATCAGGAATTAGAAGAAGAGGTTGTAGAAATGGAAAAAGGATTCTACGGACCCGGTACGATAAAAAAATACGACAGATACAGGTTTACAGATAATCAAAATACCAATGACAATAGAGGACAATATTAAAGAGATAATGCTCCAAATTGCCGAAAATACAGAAGTGCAATACATAAACAACAATACAAAAATATTTACTGAAGAATCTTTTATATACACCCATACAGGAAGCGACAAATTTGGTTGTTTTTTATATTGTGGGGAAATTAAAGTATAACACACTCATTGTCAGTTTTTTTTATTTAAATTTGATTATGCTTTTTGCCCGAAGTATATCAATATCACACCTCATATCCGGTTGTTTAACGCACTTCTTGTTAAAGGAGTGAATGTTTTTCTATTGATTTCAGCGTCATCTGATTATATAAAGTCATAAAATTTAAACTTATGCAAAACGCAATTGCTTTTTCAAACAATGATATCATTACCATTGCTTGGAGTTATGGAAAAAAACCGGTTGGCTGTATGGGCTTTGCCATTTATCGAATTGATGATAAAGGGATAGAAATACCACTTCCTAACAAAGCGGTATTTAAAAATACGGGGCAGGTTGAGGACAAATCTTCCGTAAAATTCCCAATACAAAAGTTTTATTGGAAAGATGTTTATGTTAGAATGGTTTCCGAAGAAACCAATAATAAAACCTTCAGTTATAAAATTGTTCCCATGCAAGGTACGCCTGGTAATTTTGTTCCGATGGATAATTTTGTCCCTCTTATTTCAAACATAGTAGAGATATCCTCAGATGTAGGAAATAATATGAATGCGTATTTTAATCGTGGACTAATATCTACACAACGTATTTCAAAATATCTTGATGGAGATCTTAATATTCCTTCTCTTCGTACTAAGATTGGTGATTATAAAGGTGATACTGAATTGCGAGATAGCCTATCAGGAGGAATGGTTGAAGCGCTAATAGATTTTATGGATAGAGCGAAAAATTCTGGAAAGATTTATGCGGGTCTTTATGAACTTGGCGACGAGCAATTAATTGAAAATTTATGCGGACTTGGCAATAAACTTAGTATTGTTCTATCCAATTCTGCAAAGAAAGAAGATGATACCAGTAAGCCGAAATATGCACAGAAGAAAACCGGCAAAATGGTTTACCCTCAAAAAACGACTGATGACAATGATCCTGCACGGGAAAAACTTAAACGAAGTGGTGCTCTTGTATATGATCGTGTTATGCCTGATAGCCATATTGGCCACAACAAATTTTTAATTTACGTTGATTCGTCTGGTACGGCAAAGGCTGTACTTTATGGTTCCACGAATTGGACCGGTACTGGCCTCTGTACTCAAACCAATAATACAATAGTTATAGATGATGAGCTTTTGGCAAAACGATATTTAGAATATTGGAATAAGATGGTCGAGGATACTGTAGCAGCTAACAAAGTGAAAACAAATCTGCAAGGATCGGTATTTAGGTCATGGAATAATATAGGTAAGTCTTTAAATATAGGTGAAACTTCAGTGCAAAGTTGGTTTTCTCCGAATACCCCTAAAGCAAGGGGCAAGCGCTCACCTGATGAAATATGTCCATCTGATATGGTAGAAGTCATAAAATGCATTGATAAAGCACAACATGCAATATTGTTTTTAGCTTTTTATCCAGGAGCTCCTTCTCTAGCAAATTGGTCAGCCTTGGCATTAAAAAATAAAAAAGACCTTTTCGTAAGAGGTATGGTAACAAATGATAGTGCTTCAGAAGGATTTTATTATGATCTTATTGGAGGCACACCTCCTAAACGAGATAAAGGTGTGCCAATAAAAGAAGATTATCGTGTTGGTTCGGCTGATGCCTTTACGGGTACAAATATTCCTTTAGGATGGCAAAAAGAAATCCTGAGTGCTGGATTCGCAATTATCCATGATAAGATCATGGTAATAGATCCATTTTCAAAAGATTGTACTGTGATTATGGGTAGCCATAATTTGGGTTATAAAGCTTCCTATGACAATGATGAGAATCTGACAATTATTAAAGGTAATAAAAAATTGTCTTTAGCATATACAACCCACATTCTCGATATATACGACCATTTTTCTTTTCGAATTTATTACAAAAAATATGGAAATGGTTCCAATGCATTTTTAGAAGATAACTCAGAAAAGTTTTTGGGTAAATACTTTAATGCAGCTGGTAAAATCAAAAATGAACAATTAAACTTTTGGATGAATGGTGCTTTAGACATATAAGATGGTTCCTCTAAATTATTCAGATATGAAAAACTTATTATTAGCTCTATTTTTAGTGTGTTGCAATCTTTTTTTTTCAATCTCATTTTGTCAAACAAAAGTGCAGCTTGTTGAAGCCTCAGATTATTGCTTTAATATATATAAGCAAATTCATCAAAATCCCGAACTAGGAAAAAATGAAATTAAAACGTCCGCTTTGATAAAAGAGGAACTGAAAAAAATGGGTTATGGCACTTTAATTGAAATTCCCATACTTCCAACATGTGTTATCGCGGAGCTCGATACAAAAAAACCAGGTCCCGTTATAGCCTTCAGAGCGGAACTTGATGCTAAAAAAGGGAAGGAAGAAACCGGGTTACCATATGCTTCTAAATTGAATTTAAGTCACAGTTGCGGACATGATGCTCATGCATCAATCCTTCTCGCTACTGCTAAACTTTTGATGTCGGTAAAGGGAAATTTGAAAGGGAAAATTTATTTTATTTTTCAGCCTGCCGAAGAAATAGCCGGAGGAGCTGATGATATTGTTAATTCTGGCAAACTTGAAGAATTAGGTATCAAAAACATATTTGCCTTACATTCGGCTCCTAACTTAACGGTCGGAAAGCTTAGTATTTCGCCAGGCTATACTATGGCTGGAAGTAATTATTTTTCTATTGTCGTAGAAGCTAAGGAATCACATGCGGCGGAGCCTTTCAGGGGTGACAATATGCCAATCAAATTGAGTCAATTAATCCCGAATATTACAGCAATTCCTGCAACTAAAATGAGTACTACCTCTAGACCATGTGTAATAAGTGTTACGTATATTGGCATGGGAGATACATTAGTAAAAAATCTTAATACCATCCCTGGCAGGGCGGTTATAAAAGGAACAATAAGGTCATATGAAGATATAAAAAAACGCTTTGATAATCAGCCATCTATAGAAGAACTGATAAAAACTGAAATCAGCGCCGTTTTTAGCGAAGTAAATAACTCTGATAAAATATTTTCAAAAGGCGCACCAGCGACCATCAATGATGAAACCTTATACTATACAATAATCACAAAACTGACAAAAATATATTCTGGCAAAATTGTTCCTTCAGAAAGATATATGTTTTCAGAGGACTTTTCATATTACACGGAAAAAATACCCTGCTTATATTTTGGTTGGGGTATAACAAAAGACGATTTTGGCGTAGCGGATGTTCATACAACCAAATTCTCAATCCATCCCGATGCTTTTATTTATGGGATTGAACTATTTGCTGACATAGCTACAATTCAATAATTTTAATTTATATACAATGATGATATTCGCATATGGTTCAAATATGAATATTAATAGATTACGTGAAAGGGTTCCCTCAGCTACCAAATTTGCAAATGCATATATAACTGGCTATCGGTTGGAATGCAACAAGATAAGTAGAAAGGATGGTTCTGCAAAAGCAAATATTGTGCAAACAGGAAATGATGTTAACATTGTGTGGGGCGTATTATTTGTAATAAACAATAACGAAAAACCTGCCTTAGACAGGCTTGAAGGTCTTGGGTACGGTTATGAAGAACGAACACTTACATTTGTAGATGCTGTTGGTAATTCGCATAACGCAAAGGTTTATATAGCATACGAAGCTAAATATCTAAATAATGAATTATGGCCCTATGATTGGTACAGAGAATTTATATTGTCAGGAGCTATTCAGGCACAGTTTCCGCAGGAATACATTGATTGGCTTAAAACAATACCATCTACAGTTGATTACGATGTTGCCAGAAGACGTGAAAATTTTGCGATAATTAATGCTCAACAATAACAATCTGGCATTTGACACTGTATCTTTCAGTATAATATTTTGGGAATATGGCATCATTAATTTTTCCTTCAGCTATCAGTCCGTAATGTATTGCCCCGAGGCAGAGCCATCGAGATACCTATAGAAAGAAAGAAATTTTTTTGTTTTATGAAAACCAATGGTTTTCAAACTTTCCTCTATAACCCCGAGGTAAAATCTGTATAAATTCAACTGGTTAAAAATAAATATATTAACTCGCTATTTCAAGCTATTAAAAAACGTCAAAACTAATACATCTTGGTAATAAGCACAAAACCAACGAATTAAGGAATAGTTAAATAATCCAGCCACTACTATGTATAAATTTGACAGCATAAACTTAAATTTGACAGCTTAAATTTACTTCTACCTAGCAGATGCGACAGGATCGAATGCTATCGAAGTAATAAAAAACCAACCGAATTGCTAAGGTTGGTTTTTAGTTTATTTAATCCCAAATTGTTCTTTTAGTTTTTGTAATTCTTGTTCCAGTTTCGATATCATAGACATTGCTTCATCAGAAATAGTAGGATTGACTTTACTCAACTTGCTGCTCAAGTTGTTCATCTCCCTTCCAATTGTTTGCTCTGTAGTAATTGCATACGACTCAGTCTGGCGGATTGATTGGTGTCCCAGCATCTCTTTTACTACTGAAATAGGCACATCATTATTAAGAGTAACTGTGCTGCCAAAAGTACGTCTGGCTTTATGAGTGTTCAATTCGGAGGTAAACCCACATAGATCGGCTATTTCTTTGAGATATGCATTCATTTTTTGATTAGATGCGACGGGCAGGACAGCATTTCTTGAAAGGCAGAGTGGATGTTCTTTGTACTTCTCGATTATTTCGAGGGCTTTGGGAAGTAATGGAACATTGGTCACAGAACCGGTCTTTTGTCTTTCCGACATTATCCATTGCGCTCCATCTATACCAGTTTTTATGTCCGTTTTCCGAAGTTGGTAAGCGTCAATATATGCCAGACCGGTATAGCACTGGAAGACGAAGATATCCCGAACAGTTTGGAGTCTTGAGGTTGTAATACTGACCTGTTCAAGCGTGCGCAGTTCACTCGCGGTGAGTGGTCTTTTGACAGTTTTTGTCATCTTACGTTTGAATGCTCTGAAAGGATCCTGCGCAATTATATCTTTATCAATTGCCCTGTTTATTATCTTTTTCATGCAGGAAATGTATTTCAATGCAGAGTTATTTACACAATTCCGTACGGTTTTTAGATATAATTCATAGCTAATGATAAAATCATAATCTAAATCCCTGAACTCAATATCTTCCGTCGCGTATTTGTATTTTACAAATTCTCTAGCATGAAATCTTGCTGTCTCATAACGTTTGTGCGTCGCTAAAGCATAATCCTGTGGAACCAGTGCCAACATCTCGTCATTATGCTTTTTAAATTCTTGAAGAAGCATTGCTTTTGAAACTATCCTTCCCAATACAAAATCAATAATCCGCTGCGCTGAAATCGATTTTTCGTTGTAAATTAAATCCATTTTAAATTGGTTGATCCGAGTGGTTAGAGCATCAAGAAAATGATTTAGAGTTCTGGCATCTTCCTTATTTCCCGTTGCTCTTTCTGTTTTTTGATCCCACCTTTGAATGTCCCATGTCCTTTTAGTAGATGTCTCTTTAGGTATTCCATCTACTGTTACTCTCAGATAAATATATCTGCTGTTTGATTTGTTTTTGGTTGTTTTCAAAAAGAAACAAAGCCCAAAGCTGCTTTCTAACATAATTCAATTTTTTAAGTTAATAAATATAGAATTATGACGTTCTTCAGTCAAGTCGTTAACCTGCTTTACATGTTGTAATTCAGTTACTTAAGCCCTTTTTTATGGCAATTTTGTGGCACTTTTTGCTCCAGTACTAAAATGCCACAAAATTGCCATAAATATTTGGAGCACTTTTGAAAATTTTGATAGTTACAGGAAAAATAAAAAAGCCTGCAAATTCAAAAATTTGCAGGCTTTTAAAGGGTTTCGAGACATTTTGTACGTTTTTGACAACTTTGAAAAGTTGGCTTTAAACGGTCCCAGTGGAATCGCCGAGAATCGAACTCGGGTCCAAACAAGCAACTAAAAGGCTTTCTACACGCTTATTTCCTGATTGGGTTTTCGATGTTGAGCTAGGTCAGAAACAACCACTCAACACTTATCTTCTTAGTTTCGATTACCACCCGAAGCTTATGGAAATCTAGGTTTATTTTTACGGTTCCCCTGTACTGACCGCCACAAACCAAGGCTTTCAAGGAGAATCCAGCTTTCCTACCTTGTAGGAACGTGGCGCAATCGTACTATAATTCGGATTATGCAGCTAAAGCGTAGTTATTTTCGCCGTGTAAAAGTGTGAGATCTTATATTTACGAGCAAGGTCTCAATGCTCGACGTGCTTACTTTTCAATTCGACTTGCTGTCAAAACCAGTCGACCCCAATATTTTTTGGATTGCAAATATAATCTATTTGAGGTAATAAAAAGTATTTAAATCAAATTCTATGCCTATTTTTTAAAAAATGGATTTTCCTTATTCTTCGTCCTCCAGTTTAAACGGGTAATCTCCAAAAAGCGTTGCAAGCTTTCTGACCGAATACGTACTTCTTGTCATTTTATTGGATAAAGCAATGATGACCACTTTTTCTTTTGGAAGTGTGATGTATGAGGAGGTGTTTCCATGCCACCAACCGTTATGGAAATAAAAATTTTGACCTGTTTCCCAATTGATCATTCGAATGCCTAAACCATAGTTTTTGGTTCCTTTTCGTTCGTTACTATAGGGGGTAAAAACTTGCTTCCAAAGATCTGGTGAAATGAAAGTACCTGTATTTCTGGCTAAATCAAATTTTAATAGATCTCTTGGAGTAGAGTAGATGTTTTTGTCGCCATACACCCCGTCTAAGTAATCAATTCCAATTTCAACCTTATTGGCTTTATATGACGGGACTATTTTCTTTTTGTCTTTGGTAATGTCAAACACAAAACTGTGGGTCATTCCCAACGGTTGGAAAATCATTTTGTGCATTGCATCGATATACGTTGTATGAGTTATTTTTTCAATAATCAAAGCCAAAATCGCATAGTTGGTATTGCAATAGGCAAAACGACTATCTGTTTTAAACTCTAAACTGATATCTTTTGTAGCCATTAAATCCAAGACATCTTGGTTGGTTAATGTTTTTTTACGATCCCAAATATTAGCTTTCCTATCCGTAAAGTAAGCATAGTTTCGCATTCCAGAACGGTGATTCAATAAGGTGCGGACTGTAATTTCAGGATATGGAAAGGTTTCAAGAATACTGTTAACCTTTTGGTCCAAATCCAAGCGTTTGGCATTGACTAATTTCAAAATCAATGTAGCCGTTAGCACTTTACTCACCGATGCAATATGCAAAGGAGTTTCGCTTGTAATAGTATCTTTATCTCTAAAATTTCCATAACCATTGTATTTTTCATAAATGATTTGGCCGTTTTGAGCTACTAAAAAACTCCCATTCATAGAATTGTTGGGCCAGGTTTTTTGATAAAACGTAGCGATTTTTGCCTTTTTTTCTTGAATGTAATTTGCACTAAGTTGGGTGCTATCTTTTGGTGCTGGCTTTAATATGGGTAGAACGTTTTTCGGAAGCTGGTCGTCTGTAAGCTCTACTTTTTTAATTTCTTTTGCACAAGAAATTATGGTTAAAGATACGAGGAGTAATTGTGCTATATTTGCTTTTTTGAGAAGTGCCATCTAAAGTAAAATTGAAAGGGGCAAATATATAGATTCCTTTACATTTTTTCTTTCTTGTTTTTTTTCTATTGCTGCATTTAGGATAACTTTAATATTCCTCCAAAAACATAGCGTATTGGTGTTCAATATTAATTTGTTTTTTTTGTAATGAAAATCAAAATAAAAAAAGGCTATTCTTAGTACTATTGTTATATTTGTAACAATAATTCAATTGTGAGTTAAATTAATTGTCGTATAAATACTGTAAAATGAAATTTGGAATTATAAAAGAAAGGAAAAATCCACCAGACAAGCGTGTTGTTTTTTCTCCTAATGAAATAAAAATATTACAAGAACAATTTCCAGATCTTATTTTTAAAGTCGAACCTTCGGATATTCGTGTTTTTAGTGATGCATCTTATCAGGATCAAGGAATAGCGGTAACCGATGATTTGTCGGATTGTGAAGTGTTATTTGGGGTAAAAGAAGTGCCAGTGGAGTGGTTGATCCCCGATAAAAAATACTTCTTTTTTTCGCACACGATCAAAAAACAGCCTTATAATCGAAAATTATTGCAAGCTGTTTTAGAAAAAAACATTGAACTGTATGATCATGAAACCATTGTGGACGCTTCGAATAGACGGCTGATTGGTTTTGGAAGGTATGCAGGAATTGTGGGTGCCTACAATGCTATTCGAGCTTTCGGAATTAAGTTTGAATTGTTTAAAATGCCGAAAGCTTGCACTTTGAATGGAAAAGAAGATCTAGTACGTCAATTAAAGCGCCAAATTCTTCCTCCTATAAAAATTGTGGTGACTGGCAAAGGTAAAGTCGGAGTGGGAATACAAGAAATTTTGACGGCAATGAAAATTAAAGAAGTTTCGGTAGAAAATTTTTTGAATAAAAATTATTCTAGTGCTGTTTTTACCCAAATTGAAGTTTTGGACTACAATAAAAGACTGGATGGTACTACGATCGATACGAACGATTTTTACAAAAATCCCCAAGATTATGGTTCTGATTTTGAGAAATTCACCAAAGTATCCGATATTTATATCTCAGGACATTTTCATGGCAATGGTGCTCCAGACATTCTAACGCAAAAAATGTTACAAGCTAGTGATTGCAAAATAAAAGTGGTAGCTGATGTTTCCTGCGATGTAAACGGACCTATTGCTTGTACACTCCGAGCTTCAACTATTGAAGAGCCATTGTATGGGTATTTACCCTCCGAGCATAAAGAAGTTGATGTGTTTCATCCTGCAGCCATTGTGGTAATGGCCGTAGATAACTTGCCTTGTGAATTGCCGAAAGATGCCAGCGAAGGTTTTGGTCAGATGTTTGCACAACATGTAATTCCAGCCTTTTTTAATGGTGATGCTGACGGAATATTGGCTCGGGCTCGAATGACTCATAACGGGCAATTGACAGAGCGATTCCAGTATTTACAGGAGTATGTGGATGGTAAATAATTGATTTTTAGTTATTTGATAGGATTGCGTAATGATAACGTTATAGTTAAAAAAGCATTCTTAAAAGTTTCTTAAAAATAAAGCTGAGTTTTTATGCTTTTAATTGCTTTAAAACAATATTCCCGCTATATTTGTCGCAACATTCAAAATTCCGGAAAACATGTTTGAATTTTCACAGTATTTAGGTTTCTTGCTTTTTTTAACCATCCTAACCATGGGATTTTGGTTAATGTTTTTCTTAGTTGGTTTCATATCCTATTGGGTAGGAGGCGCTTCTTGGGAAGCTTATAAAGAGAAAAAAGCAAAACAGAAACAAGAAGAAGAATTAGTATAAGCTAATGATCTTAATAAAAAAGGACTCAATTTGAGTCCTTTTTTTTGTGCTTTATCCAAAAAGAAGACCTGCTTAAGCAGGTCTTTTAATTGATTATCCTTGAAATTCCATTTCGCCTTCGTTCATGTTGCGTTTCGGTTTTTCTCTTTCGTTTTTAGGTTTGTTAAAACGATAAGTAAATGAAAGTGTTACTTGTCGGATTCTAAATTGCATTTCTGAATACGATTCAACACTTGGAATGTGTGTTTCTGACATCATTTTTCTACTATTGAAAACGTCACTTATGTTGAAGGCAACCGTAGCTTTGTCTTTTAAGATATCTTTACTGAAACCTAAATTCATAGCCAATATTCCCAATCTTTTTCCTTGGGCATTGTCTTGTGGTCCATTGTAGGATAAGTTGGTTTGCCAGTCTATTTTGGCTGGTAAAGTAATTTTTGAAGTCAATCGGGTAGACCAAGAAGTGGCATCAAAATCAAAATTTTGAACAATAATCTCTCCTTTTGAAGTTGTGTATTCATAATCGCCACGAGTTTGCACGGCAAAGAAGTTAAAATTGCTATTCAACTTCCACCATTTGTAAGGAGAATAATTTAAGTTAACTTCAAAACCAGTTCGCATTTCTGTTCCAAGATTAATAGGTGATGATTCAATTACAGTAATGCCATTAACAGTTTTCCCTGAGTCACGTCTAATAAATTGGAATGCATCTTTAGTAGTGTTATAATACAATGATGTGCTTAAAGTTAACTTTTCCCATCTTTTAATGTAGCCAAAATCAATTGCATCGGTTAGCGCAGGGTCTAAATCAGGATTTCCAACAAAAATATTGATGTTGCTCGAGAAGTTGTTGAAAGGGTTTAAGAAACGTCCTCTTGGTCTTTGAATTCGTTTGCTATAACTAATTGACGTACTACTTTTATCTGATAATTCATAGGTAAAAAACGCACTTGGAAATAAGTTGCTGTATTTTTTGGTATTGAAATCGTTAGTTTTTAAAAAGTTAATATCAATATTTGAATCTTCATAACGCATACCAAAAAGCATTGAGAGTTTGTTTACTTTTACGCCATATTGTGTATATAAGGCGTTTACTTTTTCTTTATACTCTAAAAAATTGGTGAAAATAGCTACAGAAGTACCACTACTAGTTACAGCATAATCAGTGTTTAAATTCGTAAAGTCACCTCGGTAACCCGCTTCAAATTGTTGTCCTTTTCCTAACGGCAACACATAATCAACCACAAATAAATTTCTTTTTTGATCTTGGTTGTTGCGGGAATCATCCAATTTAACCTCTGGATCATTCGTTGCTTTATCAGTAATTATAGCAGAATTCAAATCTTTATTGCTAGAAATAGAGATATCAACACTCAGCTTATGGCCTTCTTTTTTGAAGTTTTTGATAAAATTAGAAGTGTATTCAAAATTCTCGCTATCACTATTTTCTTTATTTAAACGATTACGGGTAAACTCGTAAACAAAATCTTTGTCATAATTATCTTGAAATACATTATCCTCATTGTTACCATTACTTTTTCGGTAATTGATACTATTGGTCCATGAAGTAGACTTATTGATGTACCATTCTATCCCAGCAGTACCATTGTAAGCGCTGTTAAAACGATCGTTTTCTCTGTCTTCGTATACATAGCTTTTGGTTGTCCCGTCAGTATTAAAGTATTTTGAATCGTTTAATCCTCGACCAGGATTGTTTCTGTAATTGTAGCCTTGGGTCGTAAACAAATTGAATTTTTCGGTTTTGTAATTCAAAGTTCCGCTCAAACCATGATTGTCTGGATATCCGGTATTAGCTATGAAGGTTCCGTTGAATCCTTGGTTTTTTCCTTTCTTTAGAATGATGTTCAATAATCCACCACCACCTTCGGCATCGTATCTAGCAGAAGGATTGGTTACAACTTCTACTTTTTCGATAGCATCCGCTGGAATTAAACGTAAGGCTTCGGTAATATTAATAGCGTTTGAAGGTCTTCCGTCAATAAGAATTCTCACATTTTCGTTTCCTCTCAAACTTACGTTTCCTTCGGCATCTACTGCTACAGAAGGAATGTTATCTAGAACATCGCTCACTGTTCCTCCTTTAACCATTAAATCAGAACCTACATTATATACTTTTTTATCTAATTTAATATCCACAGTTGTTTTCTCGGCGCGTATCACGACTTCGTTTAGTTGTGCAGCATCTTCTGTTAGGGAGATGAGTCCAAGTGATACGTTATCTGAAATGTTTTTTTGTTTGATTTCAAAAGGCTTAAACGAAATGAATTCTACAATGATATCGTAAGTACCAGCGTTCAGATCTACTGAAAACTCTCCTTTATTGTTTGTAACACCTCCAGCAATAATTTTTGGATTGCTATTGTTTTTTAAGGTGATTGTAGCGTATTCTAAGGGTTGTTTTGAATTTTTTTCAACAACTCTTCCTGTGACTTTGAGTTTGGTTTTTCCTGGTTGTGCATAACTCGCAATAGTAAAGCAAAGTAGTAATAAGGTAATGAAGTGAGTAAGGTTTTTCATTTTTAGTTTTAATGATTTGGCTTTTTAGACACTTAAAAAGTAAAAAGGTTTCATTCTGAAATCATAATATTTTGTTAAAAAGAAATGATTAATCTTTTAAAAAGTCTAGTATTTTTGATTCCTCACGGGCAATGATCGCTCGATCTCCTGATACAATAATTGGTCGTTCAATAAGTATGGGATTACTAGACAAGATCAAGATGATTTCAGCTTCGGTTAGTGTTTTTTCTTTGTAGTTTTCGATCCAAATTTTTTCTTTTTGCCTTACTAATGCTATAGCTGGTATGGACAGTTTTTGAAGCAGTATTTTTAATTCCTCTGGTGTAGGTGGAGTGGTGAGATACGAAATGATTTCAAACTCTTGATTCATAGTTGTTAACTGAGCAAGGCAATTTCTGGATTTCCCACATCGTGGATTATGAAAAATTTGTAGCATTTTTAAAGTTATTTTTGAATTTATAAACAAATAAAAGGGTATTTTTAGGCATACAAATCTATGAACTTTATTATAAACCATTCATCAAATTGTTAAACTATGTTTTTAACACAAGGAGTTCTTCCTCATAATCATTTTTACAAATATATTATTGGTTCTGTACTTGTTATAGTGGCATCTCTTATTGGTCAACTCCCGATGTTAGTTGTGATTTATTTCAAATCGATTCAAGATAATTTACCCTTTCCTGCAACTAACGAAGCTATGATGCATTTTTTAGCCCCGAATGCTACTTTGTTTTTCATGCTTTTATCGTTTGTCTTTGCATTGTTGGCTTTTTTTCTGGTGGTTAAAGTGATTCATAAACAATCTATTTTGTCAGTAACTACATCAAGAGCTCAGGTCGATTGGAGTAGGGTTTTCTTCTCTTTTTCAATTTGGGCATTTTTCGCAATTGCATCTACTTTATTGGATTGGTTGTTGTCTCCCAAGGATTATGTATTGAATTTTGATCCCTTGTCTTTTTTGCTTCTTTTATTGATTGGAGTGGTTTTTATTCCTATTCAAACCACAACAGAGGAATATGTATTTAGAGGTTATTTAATGCAGGGTTTTGCGAATATGTCTTTGAATAAATGGTTTCCATTGGTCATGACATCTAGTATTTTTGGATTGATGCATTTAGCAAATCCTGAAGTGGTTAAAATGGGCAATAGTATACTGATCTACTATATTGGTACGGGCTTTTTTTTAGGAATTATTACGTTGATGGATGAGGGAATGGAATTGGCTTTGGGTTTTCATGCAGCAAATAATTTGGTTGGCGCTTTATTGGTGACCTCAAATTGGTCCGTTTTTCAGACGCATTCCATTTTAAAAGACGTATCAGAACCATCCGTAGGGTATGATGTATTACTGCCGGTTTTGTTGATATACCCAATTCTTTTGCTTATATTTGGGAGAAAATATCAATGGACTCAATGGAAAAATAGGCTCGCGGGTTCAATTAATAATAGATTATAAATTGCAATAAATTACAACCACTATGAAAACAGTTACATACAAGAATGTTCATAATTATTTTAAGTTTAATGGTGTTCACTTAAATCGCGAACAGTTATGCATGGTAGCTTATTCTTTTATTAAAGAAGGAGCTGAATTTCAAAAATCGTTAGGCGATTTTTTAATTGATTGGTTTGATAATAGATCTTATATTGAGATCAATACTTCAGGTACGACAGGTGCGCCAAAATTAATTCGTATTGAAAAAGACGCCATGGTAAGTTCTGCTTTAGCTACAGGTGATTTTTTTGAGTTAAGCCCAGGTAACAAAATTTTGCACTGCTTACCTATTGATTATGTTGCTGGTAAAATGATGTTTGTTCGTGCCTTTATTCTAGGTTTGGATATGGATTTTGTAGAACCTAATTCTAATCCTTTGCAGTATAATGATGCAAAATATGATTTTGCTGCCATGGTTCCATTACAGGCCAAAAATTCAATAGATAAATTAAAAAATATTAAGAAAATAATAGTCGGAGGGGTGAAAATCCACAAGTCGTTAGAGGATAAGTTAATAAAGTTACCAAATAAAATTTATGAAACTTACGGAATGACTGAGACCATCACACACATTGCTGCTAAAAGGGTAGGGGAAAAAGCTTTTACAACTTTACCTAATGTGACCGTTTCTGTAGATGATAACAATGGTTTAATTGTACATGCTCCGGCTATCAATGCTAATCCAATAGTAACAAATGATATTGTAGAATTGGTTTCAGATACACAATTTATTTGGGTTGGACGATTGGACAATATTATTAATAGCGGTGGAATAAAACTTGTACCTGAAAAAATTGAAGCTAAATTGTCCTCTCAAATACCAAGACGTTATTTTGTAGCAGGTAAACCTGATACTGTTTTGGGAGAAAAAGTAGTTTTGTATGTTGAAGGTGAGCCGATGCCAATTGAGGAGTCTGTTTTTGATGTTTTGGATAAATACGAAAAACCAAAAGAAATTCTATTTGTTCCTGCCTTTGAAGTAACCGCTACTGGAAAAATTATCAGAAAAGAATCGATAGTAGCGTAGTTTAAAAATTATAGTAGTTAGTTTATCTTCTATAGTAGAAATAACCAAGAATTATTGAGTACAAATAAATTTCTACTCTTCAACTTAGAGGGGTAGGAAAGGCAATAAAAAAGAGCTGAGAAATCAGCTCTTTTTTTATGTACTAAGTAGTAAGAAATATATATTGTCATAATCATTTAAAAGAGTTTTTGCTACAGCTTGAAAAATTAATCTGTGCTAATCTGTGACAAAGAAATTTTTAGCTTTAAAACACGAAATCAAATTTTAACCTTAGGTTTGAATGATACCCAGATTAAACTTTTTTTCAATAGGGGCATGATTGGCTGCTTCAATACCCATAGCGATCCAAGTTCGGGTATCCAATGGGTCGATGATAGCATCGGTCCATAATCTGGCGGCGGCGTAATAGGGCGAAACTTGTTCTTCATAGCGAGCTTTGATAGTAGCGAACAATTCGGCTTCTTTGGCCTCGTCTACCACTTCGCCTTTGGCTTTTAGAGAGGAAGCTTCTATTTGCGCCAACACCTTTGCTGCTTGTGTGCCACCCATTACAGCTAATTCTGCACTAGGCCATGCAACAATTAGTCTTGGATCATAAGCTTTGCCACACATGGCGTAATTTCCGGCACCGTAAGAATTTCCAACTATGATGGTGAATTTTGGAACTACAGAATTCGATACAGCATTGACCATTTTGGCGCCATCTTTAATGATTCCGCCATGTTCTGATTTGGATCCCACCATAAATCCGGTGACATCTTGAATAAAAACCAGTGGAATTTTCTTTTGGTTGCAATTGGCAATAAAACGAGTGGCTTTATCGGCGGAATCAGAATAGATTACGCCACCAAATTGCATTTCCCCTTTTTTGGTTTTTACTACTTTGCGTTGATTGGCAACAATACCTACGGCCCAGCCATCAATTCTTGCATACCCCGTTATAATCGTTTGCCCGTAACCGTCTTTATAAGGTTCAAATTCTGAGGCATCAACCAATCGGAGGATAATCTCGTTCATGTCATATTGTTCGTTTCTCGCTTTAGGCAAAATACCATAAATGTCCTTTTGTTCTAAAGTGGGTGGGGCAGATGGAATGCGATTGTAGCCTGCTTTTTCGTAATCGCCAATTTTACCCACAATATTTTTAATTTTATCCAAAGCATCTTTGTCATCTTTGGCTTTATAATCGGTTACACCTGATATTTCGCAATGTGTAGTGGCGCCTCCGAGGGTTTCATTGTCAATGGTTTCTCCAATGGCAGCCTTAACCAAATAGCTTCCTGCCAAGAAAATACTCCCCGTTTTATCTACGATCATGGCTTCATCACTCATAATAGGTAAATAAGCTCCTCCAGCGACACAGCTTCCCATCACAGCGGCAATTTGAGTGATGCCCATACTACTCATTTGTGCGTTGTTTCGAAAAATTCGCCCAAAGTGTTCTTTGTCAGGAAAGATTTCGTCTTGTAGTGGCAAGTACACTCCAGCGCTATCGACTAAGTAAATAATAGGCAACCTGTTTTCCATTGCAATTTCTTGTGCTCTTAGATTTTTTTTGCCTGTAATAGGAAACCATGCTCCTGCTTTTACGGTAGCGTCATTCGCAACTACGATACATTGTTTTCCTTGGATGAAACCTATCTTTATAACAACGCCTCCTGAAGGGCAACCTCCATGTTCAGGGTACATTCCTTCACCAACAAAAGCACCAATTTCAATACTTTCAGCTTTGGCATCTAATAAATAATCAATACGCTCTCTTGCCGTCATTTTGCCTTCGGTATGCAACTTTTCAATTCTTTTTTCGCCACCTCCCAATTTCACTTTACTTAATTTGTGACGCATTTGAGAAAGCAGTAATTTATTGTGGTCTTCGTTTTGATTAAAGTTTAAATCCATAAAGATTGATTGGTTTTTTAAATTGTAAGCTAATTTACAAAAAGGTTTTAATTTCTTTTATGTTTAAATGCATATCAATGTGTTGTTTTTTAATAAAAACAAAAAAGCAGCATAATATTGCTGCTTTTTTTGTGAAATTAATAAAATTTTATCCGTTAGGAGTGTTTATTTTCTTGTGTCATTTACTAATTGTTTTAATATTGCCCATTGGCGTAGTGCATCTTTGGCGGCTACGGCAGGATAGCCCAAAACGACTTTTCCTTCAGGAACATCGCAGGTTACGCCTGAACCAGCACCTACAGTAGCTCCCGATCCAATGGTAGTGTGATCTTTGATCGAAGCACTTCCTCCAATAACTACACCGTCTCCAAGTGTTACAGAACCGGCAAGACCGCTATGCCCAGCCATAATACAAAAACGACCCAGTTTACTGTTGTGACCAATTTGTACCAAATTATCAATTTTGCAGCCATCACCAAGTACGGTAGCGCTAAATTTGCCACGATCCACACAAGAATTAGCACCAATTTCAACTGAATTTCCAATGATTACATTGCCAATTTGTGGAATTTTGACCAATCCTTTTTCTTTACACATTCGAAAACCGAAACCGTCTGCTCCAATAGTAGCATTAGGATGGATGATGCAATGGTTGCCAATTTGACAACGTTCTCTCACCACGACTCCAGACCAAAGTACTGTATGGTCTCCGATAAAGGATCCGTCCAAAATAGTCACATTTGGGTAGATGGTTACATTTTTTCCAATAACCACATTGGGTCCAAGATAACATCCTGCACCAACTTTGCTTCCTATTCCTAAAATAACGCTGTCATGAATAGTGGCATTAGGGTGAACATCAAAGTCAAATTGAGGAGGCTCTGGTGCGTAAAGTTGTAGTAATTGTGCCATTGCTAATTCGGCATTTTTTACTTTAATAAACGCTTTGTTTTCTCCAGGCTCTATGCTAATATCTTCGTTTACAATAGCAGCGCTGGCATTTGAAGTAGCCCAATATTTTTCGTATTTTTTGTTGCCAATAAATGAAATTTGATGGGTTGTTGCTAATTCTAATTGTTCGGGTGCAGTAATATGGTGTAATAAGTTGCCAATTAATTGGCCTTGCAAAGCCTCGTTAATTTCTTGAATAGAGTAGGATTTCATTATAGGGGAAAGAATTTTAAGTGTATTTGGTTTCAAATAAAAGAATTTGTTATAGACCTACCTAATAATTTAACTTTTAAAAGTTAAAAAAAATATAAAACAAGAAAAAAACGACTTTTTATATACAAAAACGACTTCAATACACCATTGAAGTCGTTTTTAGTTGTTGTAAAGAACATATTATTCTTCTTCTCTTTGTCCCATCATCATTAAAAATGATTTCAAAAACGGGTCGATGTTGCCATTCATGACGCTATCCACATCACTGGTTTCATAGCCAGTTCTCACATCTTTGACTAATTTATAGGGGTGCATCACATAGTTTCTAATTTGTGATCCCCATTCAATTTTCATTTTTTTAGCTTCAATTTCGTCTCGTAGTGCTTGTTTCTTTTTTAATTCAATTTCATATAATTGTGATTTCAACAATTGCATGGCTTTGGTTTTGTTGTCCAATTGAGAACGCGTTTCGGAGTTTTCGATAATGATGCCCGTAGGAAAGTGACGCAAACGAACCGCAGTTTCCACTTTGTTTACGTTTTGGCCACCTGCCCCGCTTGAACGCATGGTTTCCCATGAAATATCGGCAGGATTAATCTCAATTTGAATAGTATCATCCGCAAGGGGATATACGTATACAGAAGCAAAAGAAGTATGTCTTTTGGCATTACTATCAAAAGGAGAGATACGAACCAAGCGATGTACTCCATTTTCTCCTTTTAAATATCCAAATGAATAATCGCCTTCAAATTCTAAAGTCACGGTTTTGATACCTGCTGATTCTCCTTTTTGAAAGTTCAATTCTTTGATTTTATAGCCATATTTTTCGCCCCACATGATGTACATACGCATCAGCATTTCAGCCCAATCACAACTTTCGGTTCCGCCAGCACCAGCTGTTATTTGTAGTACAGCACTTAAGGTATCGCCTTCGTCAGAAAGCATGTTTTTGAACTCTATAGCTTCAATGTGGTCTTGCGCAAAATTGTATTGTTCATCCAATTCTTCTGTAGAGAGCTCGCCTTCTTTGTAAAAGTCGTAAGCGAGTTGCAATTCTTCTGTAAGTGCCACGGCCTTATTGTAATCTTCAATCCACTTTTTTTTGTTTCTCAAGTTTTTTACAATAAGCTCAGCTTCTTTTGCATTATTCCAAAAATCTGGAGCAAAAGTTTTTTCTTCTTCATTGGTAATTTCAATAAGTTTGGCATCTACGTCAAAGATACCTCCTCAACGCACCAAGGCGCTCCACAATACCTTTAATTTGTTCGGTAGTTGTCATAAATTTTAATTAATTTTGTTTTGCAAAAATATAAAAAAAATAGCACAGCACAAGCTAAGGTCTTACTGTGATTGATATAAATACTTCTTATGGAAATTAATTTAGTGAGTGATACTGTGACTAAACCCACTCCCGAAATGTTACAATATATGTTCAGAGCGGTTGTTGGTGACGATGTCTACAAGCAAGACCCAACAGTAATTGAATTAGAAGCACGTGTAGCAGCCATGTTTGGGATGGAAGCGGGTTTGTTTTTTCCTTCAGGGACTATGGCGAATCAAACGGCGATTAAATTACATACGCAACCTGGAGAACAACTTATAGCAGATAAATATGCCCACGTTTATAATTATGAAGGAGGAGGAGTTTCGTTTAACAGCGGGGTTTCTTGTTGTTTACTAGATGGATCTCGAGGCATGATTACAGCGGCTCAAGTGGCTGAAGCGATAAATGATCCCGAATTTTATCATAGCCCCAAAACCAGTTTGGTATGTGTAGAAAACACTACCAATAAAGGAGGTGGCGCTTGTTATGAATTAGAAACATTACAACAAATAAAGCAAGTTTGTACTAGCAATAACTTGAAGTTTCATATGGATGGCGCCCGAATTTGGAACGCTTTGGTGGCTAAAAGGCAAAATCCTAAAGAGTACGGAAAATTATTTGATACCATTTCTGTGTGTTTGTCCAAAGGATTAGGCGCACCTATCGGATCAGTTTTGTTGGCTGATAAAGAAACCATTCATAGAGCGCTTCGGGTTCGTAAAATTTTGGGAGGCGGTATGCGTCAAGTGGGGTATTTGGCAGCAGCTGGGATTTATGCTTTAGAAAATAATATCATGCGATTAACCGAAGACCATCGTAGAGCGAAAGAATTAGGGCTACTGTTAAGTCGTTTGCCTTGGGTGGAATCCGTGGAACCGGTGGAAACGAATATCTTGATTTTTAAAGTCATTCCTAGTTTAAGTGATGCTTTATTGATCGAGAAGTTACGCCAAAAAAACATTGCAATTAGTTCACTCGGAAAAGGAAAACTTCGAATTGTGACGCATTTGGATTATAGAGAAGTAATGCATTCTTATGTAATAGAAACCTTGCAGCGTTTGTTTGTAGTATAAAAAAAAAAGGATTTATAGTGACTAACTGTAAATCCTTTTTTTTATGTAATGAAACGAGAATTATTTGAATAGATTATCCATTCCAGGAATCATGGGCATGTCCATTTTGGCAACAGCATCAAGTTCTGTTTGATTCACTTGTTGGGCTCTGCTAATGGCTTTATTGAAAACTAAAATTAAATAGTCTTCTAGTTGTTCTTTGTCTTCAAGTAGCTCGTCAGCAATAGTGATTGATTTTACAGCTGTGTTGGCAGTAAGTGTAACTTTTAATAAGCCATCAGTACTTTGCTCATCAATCAACACAGTATCTAATCTTTTCTTAGTGTCTTCTATTTTTTGTTGGGTTTCTTTAAGTTTACCCATCATTCCCATTAAATCCATGTTTGCTTTATTTAAGATTATTTAAGGCAAAATTACTATATTGCTGGTTGATAATCAATAAAAATTATGGAAAGTACTATTCGTTTGGGGTGGCTTTGTGTTATTTTTGCAGCTTTAATTCCAAAAGGTAAAGCACAAACTATGTCTGAAAATATTCAAGCTCCAATAGCAAAAATTATCCCAAAACAATTAGTAAAACACAAGAATACACGTACTGATAATTATTTTTGGTTGAACGAAAGAGAGAATCCTGAAGTTATTGCTTATTTGAATCAAGAGAACGAGTATTACAACGCTAAAACCGCACACACAAAGCAATTTCAAACTGAACTGTTTGAGGAGATGAAGGCGCGTATCAAGGAAGACGATCAGTCGGTTCCCTATTTTTATAATGGCTATTACTATATAACTCGCTACGAGAAAGGGCAAGATTATCCTATTTATGCGAGAAAAAAAGAAAGTCTTTCGGCTCCCGAAGAAATTCTCTTCAATTGTAATGAAATGGCTAAAGGGCATTCCTATTTTCAGTTGGGGGGACTAAGTGTGAGTCCTAATAATAAATATGCTTCTTTTGGTGTTGATACCCAAGGGAGAAGGATTTATACGATTCAAGTTAAAGATTTAGAAACGGGCGAAATTTTATCCGACACTATCAAAAATGTAACGGGTGGATCGGTTTGGGCTAATGATAATGCGACTCTTTTTTACACCCAACAAGATAAAGTAACGTTACGATCAGACAAAGTGTATCGTCATAAATTAGGGACAGATGCTAAAAAAGATATTTTAGTATTTGACGAAAAAGATGATACTTTCAATGTGTATGTTTATAAAGAAAAGTCTCGAAAATATCTTGTGATTGGTTCAGGAAGTACCTTAACTAGTGAGTACAGAATTTTGAATGCTGATCAACCTGAAGGGGAGTTTCAAGTTTTTCAACCTAGAGTTCGTGGTCTAGAATATAGTATTTCACACTATGGAGATTCTTTTTATGTTTTGACAAATAAAGACAAAGCAACGAATTTTAAGTTGATGAAAACTCCTGAAACTGCTACTTTAAAAAAGCATTGGAAGGATGTCATCCCACACAGAGAAGAAGTGTTGTTGGAAGGGATTGATATCTTCAAAAATTATTTAGTAGTTGAGGAACGTTCTAATGGTTTGAATCATATTCGTATTATGCCTTGGAGTGGGAGTGGAGATTACTATTTGCCTTTCGATAATGAAACTTACAATGCCTATACCACTACAAATATCGATTTTGATACAGATGTCTTGCGCTATGGCTATCAATCTATGGCTACGCCTTCGTCTGTGATTGATTTTAATATGGCCACCAAAACCAAAGTAGTTTTAAAAGAGCAAGAGGTTCTAGGTGGTACTTTTGACAAAAATAACTATGTAGAAGAGAGAGTTTGGGCTACGGCTACTGATGGTACCAAAGTGCCTATTTCGATGGTGTACCATAAATCGGTTCAAAAAAACGGAAAAAACCCACTATTACTTTATGCTTATGGTTCGTATGGTAGTACTATGGAGCCTTATTTTTCTTCGACGCGATTAACATTGTTGGATAGGGGATTTATCTATGCTATTGCTCATATTCGTGGAGGCGAAGATTTAGGAAGAAAATGGTATGAAGACGGGAAATTATTACATAAAAAAAATACGTTTACTGATTTTATCGATTGCTCAAAATTTGTAATTGAACAAAAATACACTTCGGCTTCTCATTTGTATGCCGAAGGTGGTTCGGCAGGAGGATTACTGATGGGAGCTATCGTGAATATGTCGCCTGAATTGTACCACGGTGTAATTGCTCAAGTTCCTTTTGTGGATGTTATTACCACCATGTTAGATGATAGCATTCCATTAACAACAGGGGAGTACGACGAATGGGGGAATCCAAATAGTAAAAAATATTACGATTATATGTTGTCGTATTCACCTTATGATAATGTCAAAGAGCAAAAATACCCTAATATGTTTGTTTCAACTGGCTTGCACGATTCTCAAGTCCAGTATTGGGAACCTGCAAAATGGGTGGCTAAATTGAGAACTGTAAAAAAGGGGGATACCGCCTTGTATCTAGTAACCAATATGGATGCAGGACATGGTGGGGCTTCAGGTCGATTTGAGTCCTTGAAAGAGTTGGCAAGAGAGTTTAGTTTTTTGCTAGATTTAGAGAAAATTAATAAGTAATTGAATTTTTTTGTTAGATTTGTATCTTACCTTCTTGTTTGATTCACAACTCAGGTTAACATTTATTTATGAAAGAAGAAATAAACGCTTTTAATAATGTTTTAGAATTAATAGGAAATACTCCTCTTATAAAGCTAAATAGTGTAACAAAAGAATTAAAAGGTAACTTTTATGCAAAAGTTGAGGCTTTCAATCCAGGGCATTCATCTAAAGATCGAATTGCTTTGTATATCATTGAAGAGGCAGAACGAAAAGGCATTTTGACTCCTGGCGATACTATAATTGAAACGACATCTGGGAATACGGGATTTAGTCTTGCCATGGTGAGTATTATCAAAGGATACAATTGTATTTTAGCGGTGAGTTCCAAATCATCCAAAGATAAGATTGATATGCTCAGAAGCTTGGGCGCTAAAGTATATGTTTGTCCTGCTCATGTATCAGCCGATGATGAGCGTTCCTATTATAACGTAGCGAAAAGACTGCACGAAGAAACGAAAGGATCGGTTTATATCAATCAGTATTTTAATCAATTGAATATTGATGCCCATTATTTAACTACGGGACCCGAAATTTGGAAACAAACCAATGGTAAAATAACCCACTTAGTAGCTTGTAGCGGAACAGGAGGTACCATTTCAGGTACAGCAAAGTATTTGAAAGAACAAAATCCTACCATAAAAATATTAGGCGTTGATGCCTTTGGATCAGTGCTTAAAAAATACCATGAAACCAAAGAGTTTGATAGTGCCGAAATTTATCCATATCGTATTGAAGGTTTGGGGAAAAATTTAATCCCAACGGCTACTGATTTTGATGTTATTGATAAATTCATGAAAGTCACCGATGAAGAAAGTGCCCATTCCACCAGAGAATTAGCTCGCAAAGAAGGACTTTTTGTAGGCTATACTTCTGGGGCAGTGTTGCAAGCTATAAAACAATATGCTGAGGAAGGTGAATTTGACCAAAATAGTAATATAATTGCTATTTTTCCGGATCATGGCTCACGGTATATGAGTAAGGTATTTAGTGACGATTGGATGAATGATCAAGGTTTTTTTGACAGTATCAATGAAGAGGAAGTTCAAAAAATAGAGTTTATTAAGTAATAATACAAGTAAGCGTCTCTGTTCAGGAGACGCTTTTTTTACAGTTTTTTTTAAAAATAACTGACAATTATCAGGTTGTAAATTGATAGATTCAGCTATATTTGAGTAACAAACTAAAACGATTTCGCTATGAAAACTAATGTCACTTTTTTATTCATTTTTCTTTTTTTTAGTATTGGAAGTACTACTGTTTTTGCCCAAGATTCTGATTGGAAAGCGCCAAAATCAGCCGATGCAATAAAGAATCCTCTGGCCGGAAATAGTAAAGCTACTGCAGAGGGAAAACGTATTTATGAACAAATGTGTGTTTTGTGTCATGGAATAAAAGGAAAAGGAAATGGAGAAGCGGGACTAACACTAGATAAAAAACCAGCTAATTTTTTAGCCTTTAAAGTAAAAAAAGAAACAGATGGTGTTATTTATTGGAAAATCACCAATGGAAAATCACCAATGGCGGGTTATGAAGAACTTCTTACTGAAGATCAACGTTGGCAATTGGTAAATTATATTCGGGCCTTAGAAAAATAACGTAAAAAGAAACTCCAATCAAAAAGCAATCTAAAATAATTGCAAATAAGATACACGAACGTTTGCATCGTGATCCTAAATATGTGCCGCATCATTGGCGTGTCTTACCTAATATTGTTATCAATTCCATTTGCTTTTTGTTGTCAGCAGTGGTTGTTTTTACGCTAATGTATTGGCTGGTTAGGTACATACTCACCGTATTTTATCATTTGCAATAAAAATTTTGAATGCTGTTACTTTTGTATCTTTCGAACCGACTTTTTTTGGGGAAGAAGTCGGTTTTTGTATGGATACAACCCTTCTTTGATAATATTAAACCCAGAATCCGCATTAGACTTCGTAGCGAAACTGAATTATTCAATAAAAGCAGGAGCTCACGGACTATTTTTGAAGAAGGAATACTTTTGTATTTTGAATTTAAAAATGGGAGTAAGTTCTTGGTTTTGAAGAAGAAATTCATTCACTGAACTCCGCTAAAGAATATAAAAATGGTGAAGTAATTTAGTTGTAGTAGATTTCTAATGCGGAATCTGGGTTAAAGTTTCTTTGCAATATTTCCTCGTGGTGCATCGCTTTTATGGAGCACTAGTTCAGAATGTAGGAATTGGGCTGCTGAAGCTGAATCGTTTACTTTTACAGCGCTTCGGGTTAACATTTCGGTTTCGAAGGCCTCTAAAACACTGGCTCTTATTCCTTTTTCACGCCATTGCGATCCGGGTTTGCATGCTGTACTGATGGTACGAGCCAGACGTAAGGCATCTAGCAAGGCCTGATTCGCACCTTGTCCTTTAAACGGGCTCATGGGGTGAGCGGCATCGCCAATTAGGGTGATGTTTTCTTGGTTTTGCAGCATTTCATGTTGCAATAATTCACGGTCATACACGGGATATCCCGATACGTTTGCGATGGGCGTCGCTTGAATGATTTGTGGAATAGGATCGTGCCAAGGTGTTCTTTTTATAGCTTCTTCCTTGAGTGCTGCGGGGCCTTGAGCACTTAAAGTCTTGGCTGCTGTCTCAGACATGGGAAAACTAAATTGCCACATGATGGTATCGGCGGTATAGGGCATCATATACATTCGCTCTTGACCATTGGCCGTTTGGAAAACGGTGGCCGAGTCCAATAAAGGATGTTGGGCGTTTTCGAGCGATTCGAGCGAACAAATGCCTAGAATTACAATACAACCCAAATAGCGCAACGATGTTTTTTCTTCACCTATCAAAAGCTTGCGAACGGTGCTTCGTATTCCATCGGCACCAACCAAAAGGTCGGCGGTTATTTTTTTTTGCGCGCCCTTTACATCGAAGGTTAGCGCTATTTTTTGATCTTTTGTAGTTTCAAAACCCATGAATTGATGCCCCCATTGTACAGCTTCGTGACCTTCGAGTTGGTCCAATAATGCCTTGCGCAAATGTTGACGAGCAATGTGAATATTGGTTTTTTTGGACTTATAGTTAGCATCGGATTGCATCCATTTTCGAACGCCCCATTCCCCGATAATGTTGCCATCAGTGGTATGCACTACGTGTCGAGTGGAAACCACACCTGTTGCTAGAGCAACAATTCCTAAACCCGCAATGGCTTTACTGGCTTGCTGTAAGGTGAGTCCGTAGCCTTGGGAGCGAGCGTCAAAATCCGTATCACGTTCAAAAAGAGTAAAAGGAATCCCGCGATGCAAGCAAGCCACCGCAAGGGCCACACCACCAATACCTCCGCCAATGATCGCTACATGAGGAAAATTTTCAGTATCAACACTAGTTGGATTTTCTGACGGTATTATACCTGAACCTTTACATTCTAAACAGGTATAAAGTGCAGCCTTAGGTTTAACGGGCGGTAATCCCGTGCTATTACTTTCAAATTGAGCTAAGGCAATCTCGAACGCCAAGCGATTTTTTTTACTAATTCTTCTACTTTTTTGCCCTTTTCCATGACAATCTGAACAAACAGTCCAATTTTTATGCGAATTTTCAAAATTTTCCAAGTTGTTGTTATTTTATAAAGTGCCATTGAGGGTACAAAAGTAGTAAAAGCAAGCGTATTTATTGGCTTTGGTCCTTCCATTACTTATGACAGCAGAAAAACCAGTGAAATGAACAGGCTTCTAGCTTTCATAAAAAAAAACAAAGACGTTTAATAGTATTTGATATATTTTAACATCGATTTCTCGAAAAAAGTTCGGTATTTTGCAACATAAAAAAAAAGTAATTTATCTAGATCAATATTAGATTCAAAAAGTAGTCTTTAGAACTATTTTCTACCCATAAAACCTTATTTTTTGTCTTGATTTTTATACTTATTTTTTAAAATTAAATATGCTGTAGCCACAGTCTGACACACTTTTTTTAAGTTTTAATACCATACACATGTCCAACAACGTACTTATTGAAGATCAATATAAAAGAACGCAATTATTTGAAAAAGAAAATGTAAATGATCTAGTAAGAGTTTTAAAGCGTTTTAATACCGTACCTAAGATTAATGATATTAATATTATTACCTCTAACAAAGAGCCTAATGTATTTAAGATTATACCCAACAAATCCATCATTATTGGTGCATCTTTTTTAGAGCAACCCGTTCTAGCTCTTACGTATTTACGCTACGGCGTGGAGTGGCAACTTTGGTACAAGGCATTAGGAAAAGATAAATCCAATGTTTTCTTGTGTGATGTTGCTGCATTAAAAGTGACCAAAATATTTTATGATATTTTACCCAAAGAAGATAAAGATAAACTTGCGGATAGCCCACATTTTTTAATTGAATTACTTCAAGAAAAGGAATCTTTAAGCTATTTGAGTTTAGCCAAGAATAAGGAATTAGCAGCTGTACATGGCATTAAAAATGAAGATAAAAAGATTCATGATGCTTGGGAACCTATTTTAGAAAATTTAGCCAAACCAACGGAATACTTATTGATGTCTGGTGGCGATCTTCGTTTAAACATTGACGAAATTGAGTTGTTAAACAAGTACGGCTGTCGACCATTTCCGAGACCAGATGCCTTTACCTTTGCCTCTTCAACAGCTACGAGTATCTCTAACTTTGCCTTTGACAAATCCGATAAACTAAGACGTGTTTTGATTCAAAATAGTCTTAAAAATGGTTTTAAAAGCACGACCAATGATTTTTCGGAATTGCTAAAAAACAAGTTAAGAAAAGCACTCAAGATAAAAGACGAATGTCAAATTATTTTTTCTCCATCGGGCACTGATTCTGCTCTACAGATTGCCGCAATAACACAAGTTGTTTCAGATAAACAAATTACGCATGTTCTGGTAGCATCAGATGAAACGGGTAGTGGTGTACCAGCTGCCTTGAAAGGTTGCCATTTTGAAAACACCACAGCATTGAATTATCCAGTCAAAAAAGGCGATACTATTGAAGGATTTAGACCCGTAAATGTGATACAAATTCCATCGCGCGACGAGAAAGGACAGTTAAAATCGTTGGAACAAATGGATGAGGAAGTTTTCAATGCCATTTTGCAAAAAAATCAAGCAGGACAACACGTTGTATTGCACATTATGGACCAATCCAAACTAGGTTTTCAATCGCCTAGTAAGTCATTATTACAACGCTTAAATACCCTAAAAGAGCTATCCTTGCAATGTATTGTCGATGCTTCACAACTCCGACTTGATCCTAAGGACATTCAGCATTATTTAAACAAAGGATACCTAATTACCATCACCGGAAGTAAATATTTTACTGGACCTCCATATTGTGGAGCCTTGATTTTGCCAAAATCCGTGAGTAAAACTATTGATTCTCTTTCGACTACTTTGCCAAAAGGACTCAACACCTATTACAATCATTCGGATTGGCCAACGACTTGGTCGTGTGCGAAAAATTTATCAGACGGCTTTAATTATGGCTCTAATATGCGTTGGAATGCAGCTATTGTCGAAATGGAACGCTATTACAAAACGCCTATTTTGTACCGAAATATGGGTATCGAAATGTTTTGCAATTTTGTAGAAGATTCCATTAAAGAAGCAACTTTTTTGGAGCCATTATTTATGGATCGATCAACAACAAAACCATTTGAAAAAGAAGAATTTGGCCTCAGAAACATCTGTACCATTTTTCCCTTTTTTATCAAAAAAAATGGAGAAGTCTTGCCACAAAAACAAGTGAAAAATCTGTATGTTTTATTAAATTCTGATATTTCGAATCATTTTGCCCATTCGCCACTCGAAATTATTCGACTCGCAGGTCAAAAATGTCATATCGGTCAACCCGTGGATGTAAAATATAATCCGGAATTTCAAAGTGCCGTTTTACGTATTAGTTTGGGGGCACGAATCATTTCAGAGAGTTGGGTCAATCGCGACATCAGTTTGTTTTTCAGAAACATTGAAAATCAAATGAATCAGATTACCACAATCCTAAAAAAGATTGAGCTCATTCTTTCTACGCCAGACTTGATAGAATAATGTCTCGCCATTAAACATATTTTTCACAACAGCATTAGGTTTTCTATTTATTTGGCTGTTCGGGCAGGCTATCCACTACAAGTCCGCAGCAAGCCGTTCACAAAACAACCCCCAAAAGGAGCTTCCGTTGGTCGCTCTTTTGGGGGGTGTTTTGTAAAAAGAACGGCTAGCTTTACGGGCTTTTCGTTACTATCCTTAACAGAAAATGATCCATAACAAACACATTTCAAATTAATTTTGAAAATCTAAAAGAATAATAGCTTAACTAGTCCTTTAAACTGTAAACTATTTTCTTAAAATCATCTTTATATTTGTTTTTATCTTCTGCAGCTGTCCAAGTTAATACTTTGTAAAATGAGTTTTTAGTTTCAACAATCCCAACTAAATAATAAATCTCAGTCTTATCTTCCTCATTAGTAAAAACAACATCACATTCAACAAAATTTATGTCACCTATTTTTTGAAAAACAGGTTTTGATACAGCACTTTTTTCATCTTTTAAAAAATCTTTCATGAAGTCTTCATAAAATTCATTAATCGAAGTATATTGCATTTCAGCTAATTCGAGCTCTTCTTTGGTATCAAAAATCACAAAACCATAAATTTCTTTTACCTTATTTTGATATTGAATAGCTGCTGCACTATTTAATCCTGATGTTTTACTTAAATAATCTGGCAACCCAATATCAAATAGATGTCCTGCTTTGTATTGTTTTAAATTGGTTTGTGCAATGGATTTTGTTGTCCATATTAGTAGCAATAGTTTTAAAAAAAGAATTGTTTTTTTCATTGAATAAGTACATTTAAAAATATCTGAAATATATTAATAAAAAAAACAAAACAAAATGTTTGTTAAAAAAAAACTGCAAATTGTAAAACAAATTTGCAGTTCTGTAGCCTATTAATTTATAGCGTGTGTTTTTTTAATTGAAAATTACGATGTCATTTCCGTTTCTCTTTTGGGTAACATTATTTGCAGTAACATCGATAAGAAAACAGTCAATAATGCTCCAATAAAATTCAACCACAAATACCCTAATTTTTCTTCATCACTCGGATGGATAAAAATGGCAAAATAATAGATAATAAAAATGGTAATTTGGCTAATTACCGCACTATAGAACACCGCTTGTGATTGTACTTTTTTGATATAAAAACCTACCAAAAAAATACCCAAAACTGTTCCATAAAACACCGAACCAATAATATTAACCAACTGAATTAAGTTTTCGAATAAAGTACCAATGCAAGCAAAAAGGATAGCAATAACGCCCCACATTACCGTAAAAAATTTAGTGGCATTCAAATAATGTGTTTCGGATTTTTCGGTTTTCAGATTGCGCTTGTAAATATCAATGGCGGTGGTTGAAGCTAAGGCACTCAATCCAGAAGCCGTCGAAGACATCGCTGCTGAAAGAATTACCGCCAACAACAAACCAATCAAACCTTTAGGGAGATAGTTGAGTACAAAGTGAAAAAAAACATAATCTTTATCATTGGTCTCGCTATCTGGATCCGCCTTGGCAATAATGACTTTGGCTTGATCACGCAAATCTTTTTCTTTACTTGATAATGCTACCAATTCCTTGCGCAAAGTAGGGTTGTCATAATCCTGATTCAGTTGATCGATGTACAAAAGGTTAATTACTTTCTTGTCTTCAGAAAGCGCATTAAGTTTGTTTTCTAAGGCTTGATATTCTTTTTTATACTTCGAGTTTTCTATTATCGTTTTGTTATTCGGATTGAAGTTAAGCGGAACTGGATTGAATTGAAAAAAGACAAAAACCATAACACCAGTCAATAAGATAAAGAATTGCATTGGTACTTTGAGTAGCCCATTCATAATCAATCCCATTTGACTTTCTCGCACCGATTTTCCAGATAAATAACGTCCTACTTGTGATTGGTCGGTTCCAAAATAAGCTAAAGCCAAGAAAAAACCTCCTGTAATCCCACTCCAAAACGTATATTTTTGCTCAGGGTCAAAAGAAAAATCAACTATATTCATTTTGTCATTGGCTCCTGCGATGTGCAAGGCACTAGAAAAAGTCATATCGTTGGGTAAGTAGTGTAAGATTAAGAAAAAGGTGATGAACATTCCAGACATTATTACAAACATCTGTTGTTTTTGTGTCACGTTTACGGCCTTGGTACCACCAGAAAAAGTATAAATAATCACCGAAATCCCGATAAAAATATTCATATAGGTCAAGTTCCAACCCAATATAGCCGATAAAATAATCGCGGGTGCATAGATGGTCAAACCAGTCCCTAATCCACGTTGTACTAAGAACAAAACCGCTGCTAAGGAACGAGTTTTTAAATCAAATCGTTTTTCTAAATATTCGTAAGCTGTATAGACTTTGTATTTGTGATAAATAGGAATGAAGGTAGCACATATTAATACCATTGCAATGGGTAAGCCAAAATAGAATTGCACGAATCCCATACCATCGTGATACGCTTGCCCAGGAGTGGACAAGAAAGTAATGGCACTGGCTTGAGTTGCCATCACAGAAAGACCAACAACATGCCAAGGGGTTTCGTGGTTACCTAAAATGAAATCTTCAACGTTTTTACTTCCTTTGGTTTTCCAAACGCCATAAATGACAATGAATAAAAGGGTGGTCAATAAAATAATCCAATCAAATAATTGCATAAGCTAGGCGTATAAATTCATAATGAGACAAAAAATCAATATGTAGATAATATTGGCCACCAATACATAGGTGTAGTCCTTTTTCCAAATTTTTTCTTTCTTGGGTTCCATAGAGATCTTTAGTTGTTGATTTTTGGAGTAGGCATTTTGGTTTCGGATTTTACAGAAATGGTATTGGCTATCAGTTTAAAAGCACCAAGAACCCCTTCTGGTAGTTCTCTAAAAAAGCTTAATCCAGTGTAAATATAATTGCCTTTTCCGTAAGGTGCTACTAACAAAGCTCCGTTTTTTGGATTTTCGTCTTTGTCATTTGAGGACAAGATAGGAGTGAAGGCAGCATCAAAAGTATTAGGATAATACAATCCTTGTTCTTGTTTCCAGCCTTTGAAATCATTGGCCGTAATCTTATTTGGGTAATTCAAAATAGGATGATTAGGAGCCAAGAAACGAACTTCGGCATCTTCTTCAGTTACTCGGTCACGAGAAACTTTTAGCGGATAAGGAGCAAGGTTAGGAGTTACTAAATCATCGGTAGTGTTATACTGAACAATCATTGTTTTTCCTTCTTTTACAAAATCAAATAAAATGGATTGTTTGTTGGCCAATGCTTGAACGGTATTGTAGGCTCGAACTCCAGTCATCACCACATCAAACGTAGCCAAACGCTCGGGTGTGATTTCTTCGGGTTTCAAAATAGTTACTTGATAGCCCATTTGCTCTAAGCTTGCAGGAACTTCATCACCAGCTCCCATAATGTAGGCGATTTTTTCATTATTGGTTTTCAAATCTACACGCAAGAACTTAGCCTCGGCATTTTTTAGAATTTGCTGCTTGGTAATATGATTAAAATCAATATTGATTTGGCTTTTGTTCAATTGTTTGTCTCCAATAACCACGATGCTTTTGGCTACAATCTCTTGATTGTTTTTAGGTGGAGTTACGGTAAAATAAACGGTTTTTTCGATTCCTTTTTTATCCAAATTAACTTCGATAAAAGCAGGATTTATTTTCCAATCTTTTCCTAAATCCAATTGAACGATTCCTTTTATTGCATCTTTACCAGCTTTGACTTTCACGCCAACGGTTTTGCTTTTTTCATTGGTAAACAGCAAAACTTTTTCTGTAAAGGTTGATGTGGCTTCAGGAACGATATCCAAGAAATTATACATTTCGCCTTTTACATCGTCATTGTATTTGTAAACTACTGTTCGTTCAAAGGGAATTTCAACATCTTCAATGCTTACAGTAAAAACGGCTTTTGCATCTCTTTCTTTTTCAGGTAGTCCAATTTCAGTAGGATTACTTACAGTGTACATTCCCACAGTAGCTTCTTCAGCCAACCAATATGGTTGTGTGTAGGCTATGGTTTCTGGTAGTTGCAAATCAAGGGCAAAGTTGAGTAATTTGTTGGGTTGTAAATTTGCATTCTGAACCGTTGTGTTTTGGTTAGGCAAGGTGGTTACACTTTTCAATACCATCGGAATTGAAGAACGATTGATGGCTTCTATCTTTAATTTCAGACTACTTCCAGGCGTCGTTTCTTGCGTTGGAGCAACAGCTTCTAGGTATAAACCAGCGCAGGCTGCAATTATTTTTTTGGTTTCGGTTGCTTTTTGTTTCGACCAATGATTTTCGTCTAATTGCAACATCATTTGGTAGGCTTTGACTAGTTTTGGAATGCTAGCCGCAGGATTGTTATGGTTGAATTCTTTGCTAATCAAAGTAAGGAGTTCTCCAATAGCTTTTCCGCCTTTGACACGATTCCAACTTGTATCAATTCCTTCAAAAAGAGAACCGTTTGTAGGGACTCTTTCGCCATTTAAAAATTCTAAATATTCTGTTTCTTCACCACGCGTTCCTGTGCTTCCAAATCCTTGTGATTGATGTGAACTTCTGCTTAATGCAGCAATTTCTTGATTGGATTTTCCAATGTTTGGATAATAAACCCCAGTTTGCATTGCAATTAGATTGGTTTTGTCCGCTGCATTAAATTTTTCTTGTGAACCATAAAACCACCAAGAGGTATTGAAAAACTGGCGTTTGGATTGCCAAGGTTGTACGTATTTAAGTTGCTCTGGATAAACAGAAGGATTGTTGGTTAAATTAAAACTTTCCACACTCAACATTGCTGATGCGGTGTGATGGCCGTGAGTAGTTCCTGGAGAACGATGGTCAAAACGGTTTATGATTACATCGGGTTGGAATTTACGAATCGCCCAAACTACATCGGCAAGGACTTTTTCTTTATCCCAAATGGCTAAAGTTTCGGTTGGATTTTTGGAGAAACCAAAATCATTTGCTCTAGAAAAAAGTTGTTCTCCGCCATCAATTTTTCGTGCTTCTATAAGTTCTTGCGTACGAATTACTCCTAATAATTCGCGCAATTGTGCTCCAATTAGATTTTGTCCTCCATCCCCTCGAGTTAGCGACAAATAGGCTGTTCTGGCTTTGGTTTCATTGGCTAAATACGAAATCAATCGGGTATTTTCGTCATCTGGATGTGCCGCTACATAGAGTACGGAACCCAGAAAATTGAGTTTTTGAATTTGATTGTGAATTTCAACTGAGTTGAGTTTTACTGGTTTTTGTGCATAAGTAGGAAAAACATATAAAAATAAAAGCAAGGAGGCTTTACTAAATAACTTAGGCATAATTCTTCTTTAATTATTGATAGGCCTCAAAAATAGTAATATCCGATTGGTATATTTTGTTAATTTATGTTAATGTTCTGTTTTGCTTTGATAGTATTATCTCAATATTACTAATTATTTTAAGTATTTTAGTAGATCAATTGATTGAACAAAAATTATGAAATATACTGAGGATCATTTAGGACTAGGGTTTGAATGCACCGTTATTGAACAACCCGATGATTATGAGGGAAAGGTTATCACTACTTTGATTAGAAAAAAAGGGAATGCATCGACTACCAAAGCTGTTTTGTATGTTCATGGGTTTAATGATTATTTTTTTCAATCCGAAATGGCAGAACAATTTAACGCTAACGAATTTAATTTTTATGCTCTAGATTTACGCAAATACGGACGCTCTTTGTTGCCTCATCAAAAAATGAATACTATGCGTAGCCTAACGGAATACTATGAAGATTTAGACGCTGCTTTAACTATAATTCGACAAGAAGGCAATAAACAAGTTTTATTATCAGGACATTCTACAGGTGGTTTATTGGTTACCTTATATGCTTCAGAACGCGTGGATAATCAAAAATTTGAGGCTGTTTTTTGTAATAGTCCTTTTTATGATTTCAATATGCCCAACTACCAAAAGCGATTTTTAATTCCATGGGTATGTCAATTGGGTAAATATTTTCCTCAACTATCTATTCCAGGAGGGTTATCACATTGGTATGGATACAGTTTGCATAAAGCACAAAAAGGGGAGTGGGAATACAACTTAACCTGGAAGCCTCATGTTGTTCCTAATGTTAATGCGGGATGGATCAATGCCATACATGAAGGCCATTTGAAAATCAAGAAAGGGATACATCTTACTTGTCCCATTATAGTGATGCATTCTGATAAAAGTAGTATGGATCAAAAATGGAACGATCATTTTTTTGAAGCAGATACCGTATTGGATGTAAAAGACATAAAAAAAGAGGCCGAAAAAATTGTTGCCCCAAAACGGACCATCATTGAAATCAAAAACGGAATGCATGATTTGATTTTGTCCTCGTTTGAGGTTCGAAAAAAGGTCTATACTAAACTTTTTGATTGGTTAGCGGTACATTTAAAATAACGTACTCACCTGTAAATAATAGTTCTAGGTTTGTTCAATTCAAAATCGAGTAATCCAAAATCACTGGTTTCAAAAGCATTATTGATGAGATTTTTATCATTTGGACTAAAGGTATTCGGATAATAGGCAAACGAAAGTTGAAAAGAACTGAATACCAAGTAATCATTGTTAATAATAAAGCCAAGCCCAATACTTGAAAAAGTTTGGTTCTTTTGATTGCTTTTTTTGCTGTTGCCAATCACGGCTATGGAGTAATTAAAAAATGGATTCAATCGAAAGCCCCACAAGTTCCATGGTGAATAGCTTTGCGTTTGTGCACTAAAAACCATCTTTTTAGTGCCATACAAAGCGTTATTAAACCCACGTATTCCATTCTCTTGATTAATGGTTAGTAAATCGCCATTGCTGGGTAATCTATTATAACCAAGCACCACTTGTTGTTTTAAAAATTGCCTAATTTTCCAATCACCCAATTCATATAATTTTGTGAAATAATTGGTTTGAAACGAAAAAGCCGTCTGTGAGGTTTTGCCTTCTTTGAAAAACGTTCCCCATTCTGTATTCATACTAAAAAAGCCCCAACGATAAAAGTTCCCAAAGGAAGCTCTAGTACCAAGATACAATTGCCCCATATGATTTTTTCGTTGATAGCCAGCGGTTACACTATAAGCTTTGCCAATAGGTACATCTTCTATAATTCCGTTATTGAATAAAAAGCGCTCTTGGATAAAGTTTCGTGCATTCAAACCCACACTTATAAGCATTAACTTTTCATTAGAATAAAAATTGATAGTATCGTAAGTAGGTAGCGGTTTTTCTTTAAATAAAACATTTACATACCTGCCGGCTAGAATAATATTGGTGATTTTTGTTTTTTTAGTTGGATCTTTTTCTAAAGCAAAAGCATGACCCAACCAATAATCAGCGGTATTGTATTTGAAATTTTGAAAGTTAAAAACACCATCCGCAGCTGCCAAAGTATCTTTCTTAAAATGTTCTTCGTAAGCTATTCCTCCTGCCCATTTGGTTAAAGGAGAGAAAAATTGTCTTGAAATGTCAAAATTTTTGAACGAGTTATTATCCACGCTTTCTTGATTAGTGGCCTGAATTTTTACAAAAGTTTTTCTGAAATTTGGAATGGTATATTGCAAAAAATGACCATCTTCACCGTTACTAAATTTGTTAGTATACTCACCTCGAATTTCATGTCCTTGACCTAAGAAATTCCGTTCTTTTAGCTTTAATGTAGTTTGACTACTGCTAAAAGAGCCATTAGGGATCAAACTCCACGAGTCTAAAACAGTCAAAGTAACGGCTACTGAATTATTGAAGTCGGGCACATCATCTATAGTGACTTCAACACGATTAATGAAGCGCTGTGCACGAATTAAACGAATACTTTCTTTAATATTGATGGAATCAAGGGCTTCCTTTTCTTTAAACAGCAAGACTTTTCTAATCGTATAATCTTTCGATTTTAAATGGAGTTTATTACCCCATTCTTCTACCATTTTAGGGTTCTTAGGTTCCGATAAAGTCTTTGAATCTTGAATTTTATTACCAAAAGGATCCAAAGTAATAATGGTAATCGAGTGGATATACTTTCCTTGAAAGGGGACGTAATCAAAGGTTGTATTCTTTTTCGAGCTTGCTTTAGGTTGAATTGGTCGAAACACCAAACGATACAAAAGACTTGTACTTTTTTTCTTTTGAGAAAAACTTTGCAAATTCTTATAAAGTGCAATGGTGTCTTTGTTTACCGGTACTTGCGCATAAAAAAAGGGGCTCAACAATAACCAAAGCGCAAAAAATAAGAATGATTTTTTATTTAGCATAGTTGAGCTTTAACATTATCTATTGTAAGCATTCAAAATCAATCGGTAAAATCAGTATATTCAGATGCTTTCTTTTTTTTGATCGAAATTCCTTTTTGAAAAAATAGATTGTTAGGATAAATCACCGTTTCACCATTTTCTGCCAAAATGGTAACATGATAGGCTCCAATATCTTCAATTTCACCTTCAACAGCGTATTCTTTGTCATGAATGACAATAGTATCTCCAATTTTAAAAGGAAACGAAAAAAACAAAATAATTCCTGCTGTGATATTACTCAAAATCGACCATTGGGCAAACATCGCCACACCAATTACCGTTGCTACAGAGGAGATAGTGATAAAGATATCCTTGGCCTGAACGCCCCAAATTAGAATAATGGTAATAACGGCTAAAACAGAAATAAGAATATTGATGTATTTAATGACTAAATTTGTCCTTTTTTCGATGATATCACTAGTTCTAGCGTATCGTCGAATTAGTTTGGCAACCATAGTCCTTGCTAAAACAACAACAAGAAACAATACTCCGGTACTGATTTCTTGTATTAAATAATGTTCAAAAAAGTTCATTTTGTTTCGTTATAATTTACTAAGGTACTCAAAAACTTTATCCGTTGGTAATCCCATTACATTGGTGTACGATCCCTCAATTTTAGCGACTCCTACAAAACCAATCCATTCTTGTATGCCATAAGCACCGGCTTTATCGTAAGGCTGGTATTTTTCTAAATAATAGGCGATTGCCTGATCATTTATATCGCCAAAAGTAACTTTAGTAGTTTCAGAAAGAATAGCTATCGTAGCATTTGTTTTAAAGCAAACCGAAGTAATTACCTCATGTGTATTATTGGATAAAGATTTCAAAATCTGAAAAGCGTCATCATAATCTTTGGGTTTTCCTAAAGCCTTGTCATTATGCCAAACAATAGTATCGCTTGTAACCAAAAGTTCATTATCATTTAGCAATCCTTCAAAAGCATTGGCTTTCAATTGTGCCAAATAATTCGTGATTTCTTCCCCACGTAACGTATCAGGAAACACTTCATCAACCTCTTTGATTCGAATTTCAAAATCCAAATCAAGATCTTTAAAAAATTGTTGTCTCCTCGGTGAACCGGAAGCTAAAATAATTTTTATATGTTGCAATTGAGATTTAAGCATGCTGTTCAATGGTATAATTTAAAATAGGTAATAGAAAAATTCCAAATAAAATAATGACTTTCAATAGGGTACTTATATGGCTAAAATCATTTTTGTTTTGTGCTTTAAATAATTTAATAGTACAATAAATAAGTGGCGAAAGAATGAAAATTAGACTATACAGTGTAATGAGATGCAAGTCATTCAAAATAAAATACTGATACATATAATTAAAAAACAAACCAATAGGAAACAGACAGATTACAGCAAGTAATTTAGCGGTCTTGTAAGTTCCTAATTTAACAGCTAATGTATTCATATTATATTCCTTATCACCATCTATATCTTGTATGTCTTTAACTATTTCTCGAATGAAATTAATGATAAATGCAAAAACAGCATAGTCTATTAAAATACCAAAAACAGGAGCCATCTGCCGTTGATTTTCCTCGGTAGTAACGGGATAGACATCAAAAATTCCGATGATCACTACACTAGAGGCCAAAACCAAAGCAACGGCTAAATTACCAAGTATCAACATCTGTTTTAAAGTTGTGCTATAAAAATACAAAATGGAGGCCACAAGAATAAAAAATACTGCAAAATTTGGCTTCTCAATTGTATTGGACAACCAAAAGCCTATTGCCACACCAAGTATTGTTAGACCAACATATAGATTGTAGGCTTTACTTTCTGAAACAGACTTACCTACTATAACTTTTCTAGGCTTATTAATAGCATCGGTTCCTTGATCAAAAATATCATTGATGATGTATCCACCAGCTGCAATAAAGACTGTAGCGAATACTAAAAGAATAAAATCAAAATTCGATAACGCCAAATCAATGTTCTGCATTTTCAAAAAACCAAAACGCAAAGTCAGTTGCATCAAAGCTAATAATAGCAAATTTTGATATCGAATTAATTGTAAGTATTTCATAAAACGTATAGAAATAGGTTTGAATTGTGAATGCTAATGAAAAAAACGCTTGTTTTTTAACGTTTCATGATAAATTAAAGGAGAAACGCTCAATGATTTAATCTAATTTTCCATCAAAGTTTTCCATCCATTTGCCTTGCACTTTCATTACTTGTTCTATAACGTCGCGTACAGCTCCTTTGCCACCATTTTTATGAGAGATATACCCTGAAATGGATTTAATTTCGGGACAAGCATCTTGTGGACAAGTAGGCAAACCTACCAATTGCATCACATGAAAATCTGGAATATCATCGCCCATATACAACACCTGTTCTGGATTGATTTGATACACATCAGTGTACTCATCAAAAGTAGCTACCTTATCTGGTGTGCCTAAATGAATATCGGTCACGCCTAAATTTCTCAATCGCACTCGAACGCCTTCATTACTTCCTCCAGAAATAATACATACATTGTAGCCGTTATCAACCGCTGTTTTAATAGCATATCCATCGCGAATATTCATAGTACGTAGCATTTCTCCCTCATTATTCACAAATACTGAACCATCAGTAAGAACGCCGTCTACGTCAAAAATAAACGTAGTAATATCATTCATTATTTCTTTATAACTCTTTGCCATGATTTTGAATAGATTGTGTTAATGTTTTATATAAATTATTTTGATTTGCATTCTTTAAAAAAGCCTCATGAGATTGTATGGTTGAAAAATCGTTCCGCTTTGCTGGTCCCGTTTGAGCCTCACTTGGTGATAAATCCATTATTTTATTAGCTGTTTCTATGATTAGTGGTTTTAAAACATCAAACGAAACATGATGTTCTGCACAGATATTCTGACCTATAGCATATAAGTGATTCGTAAAATTATTAACAAATACTGCCGCTACGTGTAAAGCCTTACGCTGTTCCGAATTGATCGAGTGAATGGATCCTGAAATACTTTGCGCTAACCTTTTAAGGATTTCAAAATCTGGAACACTAATCGCTTCCAAACATAAAGGAATGGATTTAAAACTAACTTTTTTGCCCTTAGTAAAAGTTTGTAAAGGATAAAAAACACCTCTTCTGTTTTTAGAAGAAAGCGATTCTAAAGGAGCCGCTCCTGAGGTGTGCACCACCAAACGATTTGAAAACGGAAGTTGCTCAGAAACAGTTGCTATGGCATCGTCAGAAACCGCAATAA
Organism: Flavobacterium succinicans LMG 10402; assembly: GCF_000611675.1. Classification (GTDB taxonomy): domain Bacteria; phylum Bacteroidota; class Bacteroidia; order Flavobacteriales; family Flavobacteriaceae; genus Flavobacterium; species Flavobacterium succinicans. The sequence goes on from NZ_JATV01000010.1 coordinate 68,666, forward strand.
GGTAAACATCTGCTTCTTTCAATTCAGCATACGAATGTACCATTTTTTGAGCATCAAAATCAGGAATAGCAATTGTAGTATTCCGAGAAAATACTTGAACAATTTCTATATCCGATTGCGATTGAAAAGCAGAAATTAAATGTTGTGCCACATTACCAGCACCAATAAGCGTTACTTTAATCATCTTACAAAAATACTCATTTTTTTTCTTTGTCTTTAGTAGATAGTAAAACCTTAAAACATAAAAATATGATAATTTTTCAGGAGGGTAATCCACAAAAAAAAGGAACGATTGATGTCATTGCAATACAAGACTCTTTTTAAAAAATAAATAGTATTAAAATCAAGGCTTTTTCTGAATTAAAATGAGCTCATTATGACTTTCAATTCTTGGTATCGCATTAATTTTATATAGTTTAGCGTCTAATTGTTGTATAAAGTTTTTATTCCTTTTGTTATCTGCTTCTTTCAATAACATAGTATTAAAAAGCACAAAGCCATTGGAATTAAGCAAAGAGAGGGTGTGATTGATGAAAAAATGTTCAAACAAAAAATTAGGCATTTCTTTATCCTGAAAAACATCAATAATCACAAGATCATAATGGTCTTTGCATCTCAAAACATACTCAAAGGCATCTTGAATCACTATTTCTACGTTTGGAATACTATTTAACTGAAAATAGGTATTGGCTACTTCAATAATTTCTGGGTCAATATCAACGCCTTTAATCTTACCTTTATATCCAACTTCATTAACTAGCGTTTTGATTACACTTCCTCCAGCCACTCCAAGTACCAAAATATTGTTCATGGATTGAATGGAAGAAAAGCCAATTTGTTTTAAACCGATTCTCAATATACGCTGTAAACTACCGTAGGAGTAATTAGTGTTCTCTGAATCAATAAGTAATTCACCATTCACCCAAGTTACTTCAATGGACTTGCTAATATTGGATTTGGTTTTAAATATAGTAATGGGAAAAACATAACTAAAAAGTTTTTTTAGCATTTCAATAAGTTTTTTTCCAAAAATACCATATTAATCATTTATTTTGTGTCAAATTTTCAAAAAACAATGAAAAAACAAATTTACAAGTGGATATTTTTCAAACTTATGGGATGGAAAATAGTCGGAACTATTGAGCCAGAATTAAAAAAATGTGTGATGATGGTTTTGCCTCATACTAGCAATCATGATTTTTATTTGGGAGTATTTACACGTGGAATCACTGGACTTCAAATGAATTGGATTGGAAAAAAAGAATTGTTTGTTTTTCCTTTTAATTATTATTTCCGTTACATGGGAGGAGAACCATTAGATAGAAGTGGCGGACTTAACAAAGTAGAAGCTATTGCTTCAATTTTTGAAAGAAGAGACGAATTTCGTTTGGCTGTAGCACCTGAAGGCACTCGAAAAAAAGTAACACAACTCAAAACCGGTTTTTATTACATCGCCCAAAAGGCCAATGTGCCCATAGTACCTGTAGCTTTTGATTTTGGCAAAAAAGAAGTGAATTTAGGAAAACCTGTTACTGTCACTGGAAATTATGAAAATGATATTGCGATTCTTAAACAACATTTTGTGGGTGTAGTGGGCAAAATACCCGAAAACGGCTATGTTTGGTAACACTTACAAAGGCAAACCAAGTAATCCATCTTTTGGACGCAGCGTTTTAAAACTGCCGTCAGCATAAATCAAAATAAGCTGCTCTACCTGTTCTTCACTTACGGTTTGAAGAGCAGGTTTTTTTTTATCTTGTTTAAGTGTCATTACTGTCTTTTCGTTCGACAATACTGTAGATGTATCAGTAGGTGAGGGCAAAGTTTTAGTGTGATTACTTTTGTCAACTACCATTTCCTGTTTCGGAAAATTGCCATTACCTAGCAAAATCCAATACAAATCAACTTCAGGAAATACTGCTATTAATTTCAATACAAAATCAAGACTAGGCTTATTTCTCCCCGATAAAAGATGCGACAAACTTGATCGTTGAACTCCAATTTGATCAGCAAAGGAGGCTGCTGTAAGTCCGTAATACTCTAAGATTATCTCTAGCCTTTTATTAAAATCATCAGAATTTACCATTGTAAATTATTTTAAAAATGTTTTGTAATTTACAAAGTTAATTTTTCGTAAACAATAGGCTAGGGTTTTATTTATAATAAAAACAGTCAAATTCACCACAAAAACACTTTATGTAATGTATTTTAAAATACTGATTATATGTAATTTGATTTAAAAATTAACAAAATTAAATAATATCAATTCGTTTGTGTTAGAATTGATTCAAAAGACAATTTGTAACAATTACAATAGTAACTCAATTAACTTTTCAGATTGATTACAATTGTAATTTTAAAGATGTTTATTTTTGTTCACTTAAAAATATTAAACATGGAAGCACTAGATTTATATTACCAACATAAAGAACAATCTATTCAAGGGAGATACCTTACACTAGACTCTATCTTGCCTATACTACAACAATACAATACACAGCATCAACTCCAGCAAGTAGGTCTTTCTGTGATGCAAAAACCAATTTACACCTATAAAATAGGTAATGGGCCAATCAAAATTTTCTTATGGTCACAAATGCATGGTAACGAAAGCACCACAACGAAAGCATTGATAGATTTTATACACTTTTTGAATGGCTCGTCTGATTTAGCAAGAGAACTTCTTGAAGCATTTACCTTTCTCGCTATTCCTATATTAAATCCTGATGGAGCAGCGTTATATACCCGAGAAAATGCAAATAAAGTAGATTTGAATAGAGACTCGCAAAATCTATCACAGCCAGAGAGCGCCACTTTGAGAGGTGTTTTCGAAGTTTTCCAGCCTGACTACTGCTTTAATCTTCATGATCAACGCACTATTTTTGGAGTTGCAGATACTGGTAAACCGGCTACTGTATCGTTTTTAGCCCCGTCTTATAATGAAGCACGCGATATCAACGCTGCACGATTAAAAGCAATAAATAGTATCGCAACAATTAATGAGGTATTACAAAACTACATTCCTGGACAAATTGGGCGTTTTGACGATTCCTTCAATATCAATTGTATAGGAGATACGTTTCAGCATTTAGGAGTTCCAACAATTTTATTTGAAGCAGGCCATTACCCGAACGATTACCAAAGAGAAGAAACGCGTAAATATATTTTTATTTCTCTACTTGCAAGTTTTACTAGCATTGTCGAAAACGATGTAGTTAGCAACAAAACAACTCAATATTTGAATATTCCTCAAAATAAAGTCACTTTTTATGATTTTATATTTAAAAATGTCAAAATAAATTATGACGGTAACGAAAAAATAACGAATTTTGCAATACAATATAAGGAAGAACTAATTGAAGGCGAATTATTTTTCAAAGCATATATCGCCGCCATAAACGATTTAGACTCTTTTTTCGGTCATTATACCTATGATGCTAATGGCGCATTATACAAAGATGATCTAGGTAATTTGCCTATTATTAATAAAATAGCTAGTTTTTCATTAGATAACACGGTGTTTTTTGTTAATGGAGTGAATAAAGTTTAATTATTTTATCAAATTATTGATTTTTTCTTATATTTGCAATCATTCTTGCTTAAACAGTAATATTAATTAAAGAATTATGAGTAAATTTCGTTTAGATGAGGTAGATCATCAAATTTTAGATATGTTGATCGACAACACAAGAGTACCCTTCACAGATATCGCGAAAAAATTATTAATCTCTGCAGGTACCGTTCATGTTAGAGTAAAAAAAATGGAAGATGCTGGAATCATTATGGGCTCTTCTTTAGTATTGGATTACGACAAACTAGGCTATTCCTTTATAGCTTATGTTGGTGTATTTTTGAATAACACCTCTCAAACTAAATTTGTTTTGGAGCGTATTAATGAAATTCCTTTCGTAACCGTTGCTTCTGTAACAACAGGTAAATTTAATATCTTTTGCAAAATTAGAGCAAAAGATACTAAACATGCAAAAGATGTAATCTTCATGATCGATGATATCGAAGGTGTATACAGAACCGAAACAATGATTTCTCTAGAAGAAAGTATCAATGATAAAAAGCGTTTAATGCACACCATCTTCAAAGAGATGTAAGAGGCTTGAATGCGTATAGTTAAAAAATACAACCTCAAGTTTTCTTGGGGTTTTTTTTTGACCAACTTATTAAACTACTAAAAAACAAACCATAATTCATGAATACATTACCTAAAATAGAGCGTTTCCATCGAGATGTACTATCAAAATACAACATTTACAATAGTGTTTTCATTACATTACCTTTTGATTCGGTAGATAATACTGGAGTTTTGCTTCCTTTATTTACTGATATATGTGAAAAAGGTTTTAAAAAACAAGAAACACCTAAAGAGATTGTCAATTTTTTTGCCTCAAAATACTTGAGTACTGCCTCAGAAGCTGAAGCTATTGATTTGATGTTTCGTTTTATTCAATACATCGAACGTCAAATTGTATTGTTTGATGCGATTGAAGACGCCGCTTTTTCATCCGTAAACAATATGGACGGTAGAGGGTCTTTGAGAGATGTAAAAGAAAAATCAGAAGCTAAAAACAAACAAGAAGAACTCATTGATTTTCTTGAAAATTTTAATGTACGCACTGTTCTAACAGCGCATCCTACACAATTTTATCCTGGTGCTGTATTAGGAATCATCAATGATTTGACCGAAGCCATCCGAAAAAATGATTTAATTGAAATCAAACAACTTTTAGCGCAATTAGGAAAAACACCTTTCATTCAAAAAGAAAAACCAAATCCTTTTGACGAAGCTATAAGCTTGATTTGGTACCTTGAAAATGTATTTTATAATACAGCAGGTGAAATGGTACATTATTTAGAAAAAAATATTTTCAATAACAGAACCATTCAAAATCCACTGATTAAATTAGGCTTTTGGCCTGGTGGAGATCGTGATGGTAACCCTTTTGTAACCACAGATATCACTTTAAAAGTAGCTGAAAGACTAAGAACTTCCATCTTAAAATGCTACTACTTTGAAATTAGAAGATTAAAAAGAAAACTTACTTTTTCAGGTGTTGATGTACTCATAACTGAGTTAGAACAAAAACTGTATCGTTCCGTTTTCTACTCCAAAGGTGATATTTTTATTACACTTGAAGAATTTAAAGAACAGATTTGGAAAATTAAAACCATTATAATTGAGCATCATCAGTCCTTGTATTTGGATGAAATCGAGGCGCTATTAATTCGCGTTAATTTGTTTGGATTCCATTTCGCAACGTTAGATATCAGACAAAATAGTAAAATTCACGATGCCGTTTTTAAAGATGTTGTTGATTTTTGTGTAAAACAAGCGGATCCTATTTTTCCAGCAAATTATTTTAGTCTATCAGAGAAGGAAAAATTTGAAATCCTTAATAAAGTATCAGGAAATTTAGACCCGAGTACTTTTGAAAATGACATTACTCGATTGACTTTAGAATCTATAAGAGCGATAAAAAGTATTCAAGCTAATAATGGTGAATTTGGAGCCAATCGTTATATTATTAGTAATAACGAAAGTGCTTTGAATGTAATGGAAACCTTCGCCCTGATTAAATTATCTGATTGGGAGAATGCCGCTCTTGACATTATCCCGCTATTTGAATCGGTAGATGATTTGCAGCATGCACACGAAGTAATGGAGAAATTATATACCAATCCTGCTTACGCTCAGCACTTAAAAAATAGAGGCAACAAACAAACCATCATGCTAGGTTTTTCTGATGGTACCAAAGATGGCGGTTATTTAATGGCGAACTGGAGTATTTACAAAGCAAAAATTGCGCTTACCGAAATCTCTAGAAAATACGACGTACAAGTTGCATTTTTTGACGGTCGAGGTGGACCACCAGCTCGTGGTGGAGGAAAAACACATCAGTTTTATGCTTCTTTAGGATCGAAAATCGAAAATAAAGAAATACAAATTACCATTCAAGGACAAACCATTAGCTCTAATTTTGGAACGCTAGATTCTTGTCGCTATAATTTAGAAAATCTTTTAAGTGCAGGCGTAACCAATCAAGTATTTAGCAAAACCAAAAACATCTTGTCGGAGCAAGAGCTTTTGATATTAGATAAATTAGCAGAATTAGGGTATAATAAATATTTGGGCTTAAAAAATCACCCTCAATTTATTCCTTATTTAGAAAAAATGAGTACGCTAAAATACTACGCCAAAACTAATATTGGTAGCCGACCTTCCAAAAGAAGTACCGCGGAGCAATTGGAGTTTAGCGATTTGAGAGCGATTCCATTTGTGGGGTCTTGGAGTCAATTAAAACAAAATGTACCCGGTTTTTTTGGAGTAGGTACTGCTTTAAAATATTTTGAAGATAATAATGAATGGGATAAAGTACAGGATCTGTATAAAAATTCCTTATTTGTTAAAACACTACTTGAAAACAGTATGATGTCACTAGCAAAATCATTCTTTCCATTAACCGCCTACATGCGAAAAGATCCTGTTTTTGGTGAATTTTGGCAAATCATTTACGATGAATTTTTAGAAACCAAACGATTACTTTTGAAAATTGCCGGTCATCAAGAGCTAATGGAGAATTATCCTGATGGTAAAGCTTCTATTGCAATGAGAGAACGTATAGTGCTGCCTTTGTTGACAATACAACAATACGCATTATCAAGAATCAATGAGCTCAACAAAGAAGAACATCCAGACGAAGCGCTGATCAAAGTTTATGAAAAAATAGTCACACGATCCTTATTTGGTAATACTAACGCGAGTAGAAACTCGGCTTAAAATCATCGTCATGAATTCTAATCAATTGCCCATAAACGAATATTCCAAATTTCAGTCCACTTACATAAACGCTCTTAACGGTGTTGATTTGTTAGAAGAACTTGAAATTTCATTGCATGATTTCATTCGATTTATTCAAAATTTGCCCATGGATAAATTTGATTATCGCTATGCCGAAGGAAAATGGACTATCAAAGATATCATTCAGCACGTCATTGATACCGAGCGCATTTTTAGTTATCGCGCTTTGCGTTTTTCACGCAATGACAAAACGCCTTTGCCTGGTTTCGAAGAAAATGATTTTGCCCAAAACACTGATGCCAATGCACGTAGTATTCAAGAATTATTGACTGAATTTTCTGCTGTACGTTACGCTACTTTATTGCTTTTTAAAAGCTTTAGCCCAAAACAGTTGCTAAATATAGGCATCAGTTCCAATGAAAATGTTTCGGTTCGAGCCATCGGTTTTATCATTATTGGACATCAAAAACACCATCAAAAAGTATTCGAAGGACGCTATTTGTAAAAAAGTATCGGTTATTTTTTTGAAACAGTAGCAATTGGCTTCTTTCAAACAATGTCCCGCTATCCGCTATATCTTTGCTTTTGAAAAAAAAGCAAAGGATGCCGCTACTATCGGGGTTAAGTGATAAAAAATAGGCTTTTTAATAAGATGGGGAACCATAAAAAAAGAAGTTTACAGCTACCGTATCTGGAAAACTGTAAACTTCTTTTCTTTTTATAAGAATTAGAAAACTAAGATTTTGTTTCTTTTTCCAAAACCGCCAAGCCAATTCTAATTTTGTCATAGGACAATTGTTCCTCGAAAAAATCAAAATAAGGTTTAAGTGCATTAGGAGATTCTAATTGTAATTTCGCTTTTCTAATTTTACTAATTTCTTCAGGACTCACAAAACGACTAATATCTATCACATGGCCATCAATATATAATTTGGCAATATGCGATGTAATGGTACTAACACTTAATTTTCTTTTCTCTGCAATTTCTTCCACTGACAATCCTGATTGAAAAAGAGCTAAGGTTTCTTTGAATGTACTTCCTTCTTTTTTGGCCTTAACAGTCTTTTCTTTCTGAAACGCGATAATAGCTTTAATGAAAATATCTCCATATTTTTCTAGCTTAGCTTTACCAACACCGTCAATGGCCAAAAATGCTTCATCACTCATGGGTCTTTCTGTCTCTAATTGTTTTAAAGTCGCATCATTAAAAATCACATAGGCAGGAACACCTTCTTCTTTGGCCAACTCTGAACGAAGTTTTCTTAAACTTTCAAAAAGTGAATTTGCCGCCGCTTTTGTAGTTCGTTCTTTTACTTCAGGTTTTGTTTTATCTGCCTTAAGTACTGTGGTCAATTGCACTTTTTCGCCCTCAAATAAAACTTTTTTAGCAAAAGAAGTCAATCGTAATTTATTTTGCCTATGAAAAGCCACCTCACAATAGCCCAAATTAATCAATTGAATAAGGTATTGATTCCAATCGTACCAAGAAATATCAGCACCAATTCCGTAGGTCTTTAAATCTTGATACCCTTTATCATAAATGGAAGCATTTTTTGAACCTCTTAAAAAATCAACTACAACAGCCAAAGCCTCAGACTCTTTTAATCTTGCAATGGCGGATAATGCTTTTTGAGCGATAATGGTACCATCAAAAAAAGCAGGTGGGTTTTTACAAATATCGCAGTTACCACAAGTATCGCTTACCAATTCACCAAAATAAGAAAGTAAAATCTTGCGACGACAACTTAACGCATCGGCGTACTGCTTCATTCGCTCCAATTTAGCCAACTGCACTTCAGCATTTGCACCTTCCGAAGCAAATTTTTGAAGTTGAATCACATCGCCATAACTTTCAAATAAAATGGTTTCTGATGGTAACCCGTCACGACCAGCACGACCTATTTCTTGGTAATAACCCTCAATATTTTTGGGCAAATTGTAGTGAATCACCCATCGCACATTCGATTTATCGATTCCCATTCCAAAGGCAATAGTAGCGCAAACTATTTGACAATCATCATTAATAAAGGCATCTTGCACTTTTGAACGCGTTGCACTATCTAAGCCTGCATGGTAAGCAGCGACATTAATACCTGTTTTTTGCAACTTTTCTGAAAGTTCCTCCGTAGTTTTTCGACTCAAACAATATATAATACCAGATTCATTGGGCTTATCCTTAATAAAATCAATAATTTGTTTTACTCTATCCAAAGCCGGGCGCACCTCTAAGCTTAAATTTTTTCTATCAAATGAAGCAACAAAAATTTTAGGATGCACTAAGTTCAATTGGTCTACAATGTCTGTACGTGTTGCCTTATCAGCCGTAGCTGTGAGTGCTAAAATTGGAGTAGAAGGGAAGCGGTTTTTTAAAAAACCTAAATTGGTATAAGCAGGTCGAAAATCATGACCCCATGAAGAAATACAATGTGCTTCATCAATGGCAATTAGACTAATAGTCATGCTGGCAAAAGCATTTTCAAGATAGGATAAACTTTCAGGAGCAATATATAATAATTTGTATTCTTTGGTTTTAAGGGCATTAATTAAAGATTGCTGTTCATCAGATGATTGGCTACTATTAATAAAACAGGCTTTAATTCCGTTGGCTTTTAAGCTATCCACTTGGTCTTTCATTAAAGCAATTAGAGGAGAAATCACCACCGTTATTCCGGGTAAGACCAAGGCTGGCAATTGAAAACAAATCGATTTTCCACCACCCGTAGGCATGATGGCTAACGTATCTTGTCCAGATAGGATACAAGTAATAATTTCTTCTTGATTCGGTCTGAATTTTTCGAAACCGAAATTCTCTTTTAAAGCGGCATGTAAAATAGTACTGTTCATAATGGCGTATAAAGGTTTGAATTACAAATATAAAAAAAGGAACTCATTGCTACAGAGTTCCTTTTTTTATATTTTTTGAAAATAAAGAATTAATCTTCATCCTCATCATCGTCTTCATCAATTGGATCGTTATCATTGTCTTCATCGTCCTCAGGATCCAAATCTGGTTTGTCAGAATCGTCATCATCGTCATCATCATCAGACACGGCATCTTCATCATCTAGTTCAATTCCAGAAATTGGAACTACAACATTGTCGATATCATCATCCTCATCAAAATTTTCAATTCTGTCCGCCAATTTCATACTTACTTTTACTAAATAAATAGTATCTTCTGTACGCACTTCAACAGCTTCAATTAACTCATTCTTCGCATTTTTAAAACGAATAATATCCGAATCATCATACCCATCAGGAAATTTTTCAACTAAAAGGTTTAAAATTTCATTAGTTAATTTAGCGTAATCAACAATCACTCTTTTCATAAAATATTTTATAAATCTAACAAATAAGCGAAAATTAATGGAGCCACAATCGTAGCATCCGATTCAATAATAAATTTAGGAGTATTAATATCTAATTTACCCCAAGTGATTTTTTCATTTGGAACTGCCCCAGAATAAGAACCATAACTTGTAGTTGAATCCGAAATTTGACAGAAATAACTCCAAAACGGAACATCATGCATTTCCATATCTTGATACAACATTGGTACCACACAGATTGGAAAATCACCAGCAATTCCACCACCAATTTGGAAAAATCCAATTCCGTTTGAAGAATTTTTAGAGTACCAATCCGCTAAGAAAGTCATGTATTCAATACCCGATTTCATAGTCGAAGCTTTCAATTCACCTTTGATTACATACGAGGCAAAAATGTTACCCATAGTACTATCTTCCCAGCCAGGAACAATAATTGGCAAGTTTTTTTCGGCAGCGGCATACATCCAGCTATCTTTTAAATCAATTTCATAATATTCTTCCAAAACGCCTGAAAGCAACATTTTGTACATGAATTCATGTGGGAAATAACGTTCTCCTTTGTCATCTGCATCTTTCCAAATTTTATAAATGTGTTTTTGCAAACGACGAAATGCTTCATGCTCAGGAATACAAGTATCGGTAACACGGTTCAATCCTCTTTCTAATAAATCCCACTCATCTTGAGGCGTTAAATCACGGTAGTTTGGTACTCTTTCGTAATGAGAGTGCGCTACTAAATTCATGATATCTTCTTCTAGATTGGCTCCAGTACATGATATAACTTGAACTTTATCTTGACGGATAACTTCGGCAAAAATCTTTCCGATTTCGGCAGTACTCATCGCACCAGCCATACTCACCAACATTTTGGCACCGTTGTTTAATTGTTGTTCGTATCCTTTTGCAGCATCTACTAAAGAGGCTGAATTGAAATGCAAATAATGCTTTTCTATAAATTGACTGATTGGTCCTTTACTCATTTTTAACTGTTTAAAGCATTAATATTCAATAAATTATATTTCAAATTTAAAAAAAAATTAATGTAAATATTAAGATCTAATTTTTATTTTTTCCGTAACCTAAAATTTTCAATACATCCTCAGAGGTTTGTTGCTCTGAGAATACTTCTGTAGCCAAAATTCCATTTTCATCCCTATCAATTAAGATATGCTTAGGCTGTGGAATCAAGCAGTGATGCAATCCACCATAACCGCCAATAGTCTCTTGGTATGCACCAGTATTAAAAAAACCAATATACAAAGGTTTTTCTTTAGAATATTTAGGCAAATAAATGGCATTCATGTTTTGCTCTGAATTGTAATAATCATCACTATCACAAGTCATTCCACCGAGTAATACTCTTTCATATGTGTCATTCCAACGATTTACTGCTAGCATTATAAATCGTTTGTTGATCGCCCAAGTATCTGGAAGAGTGGTTATAAATGAAGAGTCGATCATATTCCATTTCTCTCTATCATTTTGTTGTTTTTGATATAAAACTTGATAAATAGCACCGCCACTTTCACCAACTGTAAACGATCCAAACTCGGTAAAAATATTAGGTACATCTACTTCGGCTTCTTCACAAGCTATTTTGATTTGATTGATAATTTCATCAATCATATATTGGTAATCGTACTCAAAAGTTAGTGAGTTTTTAATTGGAAAACCACCTCCAATATTCAAACCATCCAAAGTAGGGCATTCTTTTTTCAAGGCTACATATACTTTGATACATTTTACCAACTCATTCCAATAATAGGCATTGTCGTTGATGCCTGTATTAATAAAAAAATGCAACATTTTGAGTTCCAATTTTTTATTTTCTTTGATTTCTCTTTTATAAAAAGGAACAATGTTTTTGTATCCAATCCCTAATCTAGAAGTATAAAATTCAAATTTCGGTTCTTCCTCAGCTGCGATTCGAATGCCGATTTTGAATTTGTTTTTTATTTGCGATTGCAATAAATCCAATTCTTCATAATTATCAATAATTGGAATGGTATTTTTATGACCATTGTTAATCAATCGAGCAATATTTTCAACATATTGATCTCTTTTGAAACCATTACAAATTACATAAGTGCTTTTGTTGATTTTACCATTTTCTAGTAAATTTTCTACAATGTTAATATCAAAAGCAGAAGAAGTCTCGATGTGGATATTGTTTTTAAAAGCCTCATTCATTATATACTCAAAATGAGAACTCTTAGTGCAATAACAATAGTAATACTTAGCCTCGTACTTGTTTTTTTCCATCGATTTACGAAACCAACTTTTGGCTTTGTTAATGTTGTTGGAAATTTGAGGCAGGTAGGTAAACTTTAACGGAGTACCATATTTTTCAACCAATTTCATCAAATCAATATTGTGAAATTGCAGGTTGTCTTTATTTAATTTAAATTCTTCTTGAGGAAAGTAATACGTTTGATTGATTAAGTCGGAATATTTAGTGTTCATTCTTTAGATGTAAAATTTGTAAAATAATTGAGTTTTCAAACTTTATTATTTATTCAAACCCTAATATTAGCGTACCTAATTTGCAATTTTTCGTTTTCTGTTTTAATGTACTGAAAAGGGTCAAAATTTACACAACCAATCATGGTATAAAAACGATAGAAAGATTTAATTAAAAATCGTTCTTTTCGGTTTTTATCCTTGTTGTTGTTGGTATTATTCTGATTTTTTTTCATCGGTGCAAATGTAAAAAATTTAATCTTCGAAAAACAATGCTTTGCTTAAAATAACTTTTAATTTTCGTAATCTTTAAAGGCTTCAAGAATTAATTCGTTTTCAACTATTTGATTAATTTTGATACCACCGATTCCCTCAATCAGTGCAAATTGAATGGTTCCATATTCATTTTTCTTGTCATGAATCAGAAGCTCGAGAATAGGATCAATGTCTTCATTGTTAAAAATAATCTTGTCGTAAATAGCGTGAATCGTTTTTTTAATTTCTTGATATTCTTCGGTAGTTAGGAGACCTTTTTCTTTTGAAATATAAGCTTCTAATATCATTCCAATAGCTATTGCTTCACCATGCAACAAGGTCGTTTTTTCTGCATTTTCCAAAAAATAACTTTCAATTGCATGACCTAAAGTGTGACCAAAATTTAAAGCTTTTCGAATTCCTTTTTCAGTAGGATCTTGCATCACGATTTCATTCTTTATTGCTACAGAACGATGAATAAGTGCATCAAATTCATCATAATTTATTGCGTCCAAATACAAGAATTTTTCCCAATACTCTTTATCATAAATCAATCCGTGCTTTAGCATTTCTGCCAATCCAGATCGCATTTCAATTTGTGATAGCGTTGCTAAATAAGCGGTATCAATTAAAACCATTTTTGGAACATTAATGACTCCTATTTGATTTTTTAAATTTCCTAAATCAACCCCATTTTTACCTCCAACTGAAGCATCAACCATAGATAATAAAGTAGTTGGGATATGAATAAAATCAACCCCACGTTTGAAAGTTGAAGCCACAAAACCACCTAAATCGGTCACTACACCTCCTCCTAAATTAAGAATCAGGGTTTTTCGATCCGCACCTAATTCGGTCAATACTTTCCAAATTTCAATACATGTTTCAATGTTTTTATTCGCTTCACCTGCATCGAATTCAATAATTTCTATGGATAAATCTGTCTCTAATTGAGGTAAAAACGTTGGTAAACAGCTGTCTACCGTATGGCTATCTACAATAATAAAAAGATTAGAATACTTATGTTCGTTTAAAAAAAGATTCAGGTGATCGTAAGCACTTTCGTTAAAATGAACAGGGTAATTGTTGGCTATTATTGTTTTCATACTTTTCAAAATAATTAAGTCGCAAAATAAGGCAATTTTTAGTTATTAGAATTCAAAACTCTATCTATATTTGCAATAAAAATGTAACAAATAATGAACAATTTATTTAATAACACACAAGTTGCCTTTGCTTTAAAAAGTGATACTGAACTAGATAGAGCTTATTTTTTGTTTAAAATGATTGCAAGTGAACCCTTGGTTCGAATTGGAACTGCTGTAACTAATTTTGCAATTAAAGCAAACTTACCCGTTGAAAGTCTTATCAGGGCTACCGTTTTTGATCATTTTTGTGGAGGTATCAACGAAAACGATTGTTTAAGTGTAGTAGATAAAATGTTTACCAAAGGCGTTTCGTCCGTATTAGATTATTCTGTGGAAGGCAAAGAAGAGGAAGCTCAATTTGATGCGGCTCTAAAAATGACTTTAAAAACAATAGAATTTGCCAAAGAACGACTCGCTATACCGTTTGCTGTATTTAAACCTACTGGTTTGGGCAGATTAGCTTTGTATGAAAAATTAGGGGAGAAAAAAGAGCTAACAGCTGAAGAAACTATAGAATGGAACAAAATTGTAGAACGTTTTGATACCGTTTGCAAAGAAGCCTACATTAAAGATGTTGCCTTGTTAATAGATGCAGAAGAAAGTTGGATGCAAAATGTAGCGGATGAATTGGTTACCACTATGATGCGTAAATACAATAAAGAAAAAGCAATAATCTTCAATACTTTACAAATGTACCGTTGGGATCGTTTGGATTATTTGAAAAAATTACATGAGGAAGCTAAAAGAGACCAATTTTTCATCGGTATGAAATTAGTTCGCGGGGCTTATATGGAAAAAGAAAATCTTCGTGCCCAAGAAATGAATTATCCAACCCCAATTTGTGCCTCAAAAGAAGCAACCGATGCTAATTATGATGCTGCAGTTACTTACATGATGGAACATTTGGAATTTATGTCCATTTTTGCAGGAACACACAACGAATTAAGCACCTACAAATTGATTGATTTGATGGAAAAAAACGGTGTTAAAAATAATGACCCTCGTATTTATTTCGGTCAATTGTATGGAATGAGCGATAATATCAGTTATAATCTTGCTGAAAACGGCTACAATGTTGCTAAGTATTTACCTTTTGGCCCTGTGAAAGATGTAATGCCATACTTAATAAGACGTGCAGAAGAAAACACTTCCGTTGCTGGACAAACCAGTCGCGAATTATTATTGATTAAAACCGAAAGAAAAAGAAGAAAAGAGAAAAATGCTTAATTTGAAACGTTTGATTTTTGGGTATGATTTTTTTTAAAAAGGAAATACCTTATATTTGGCGCTCAAAATAATCCAAACAAGTAATAATCTTTTGAAAATAAATCAAATACCATTTCTTGTGCAATAAGGAACAAGATCGATTTTTATTTTCGAAACGCAAATATTGACAAAAAAATGAAATTATTAGAAGGAAAAGTAGCCATCATTACTGGCGCAAGTCGTGGAATTGGAAAAGGAATTGCCGAAGTTTTTGCCAAACATGGCGCTAATATTGCATTCACATACAGCTCATCTGTTGAATCCGCTTTGGCTTTAGAAAATGAATTGAATACAATGGGCATCAAAGCCAAAGGTTACCAATCGAATGCAGCAGATTTCAACGAAGCACAAACTTTTGTTGACGCAGTTTTAGCAGATTTCGGCTCGGTGGATATTTTAATCAATAACGCTGGAATCACTAAAGATAATTTAATGATGCGTATGTCAGAAGCTGATTTTGATCAAGTGATTGATGTGAATTTGAAATCGGTATTTAACATGACAAAAGCCATTCAAAAAACCTTTTTAAAACAACGTGCGGGTTCTATTATCAATATGAGTTCAGTGGTTGGAGTAAAAGGAAATGCTGGTCAAACGAATTATGCCGCCTCAAAAGCAGGTGTGATTGGTTTTTCAAAATCAGTGGCTTTAGAATTGGGGTCTCGTAATATTCGTTGTAACGTAATTGCACCAGGATTTATTGAAACCGAAATGACCGCCAAATTAAGTGACGATGTTGTCAAAGGTTGGAGAGAAGGAATTCCTTTAAAACGTGGTGGTTCTACAGACGACGTAGCCAATGCTTGCTTGTTCTTTGCATCAGATATGAGTGCTTATGTAACTGGACAAGTGCTAAACGTTTGTGGTGGAATGCTTACATAAAAAACTTTGGTTTTTAGATCCAATTCAAAGTGAAATCTAGCTAAAAAAGCTATATAGTATTGCTAAAACATGACGTAATTACCATTAAAATATGACGATAAACACGATTCTATTCCTGCTCATTGCAATAGTTGTAGCTGCAAGTTTGTCGTATTTTCAGTACTTTTACAAAGCCAAAAACCAATCCAAAGTATATTGGTTTTTGGCTTTTTTACGTTTTGTTACTATTTTGGGAGTATTCGTGTTGTTAATCAATCCGATCATCAGTACCTCTCAGTTGGAAGTCATCAAAACACCTTTACCCATTATAGTTGACAACTCAAGTTCGGTTGTTTTTTTGAATGCTAAAACACAAGCTACCGAGTCGTTTGGCAAAATTATTTCCAATACAGCCATTCAAAACAAGTTTGAGGTGCAGTCGTATGTTTTTGATACCGCATTGCAACAATCGGATGCTTTTAATTTTAAAGGAACACAAACGAAAGTGGATGTTGTGGCCAAAGATTTGAAGAGTTTGTATAAAAACCATCATTTTCCAACCATTCTTATTACGGATGGGAATCAAACTTCGGGCAATGATTATGTATTTGCTTTTAAAGCCGATAATCCTGTTTTTCCAGTTGTTTTAGGCGACACTACAGCGGTTTTTGATTTAAAAATCAATCAGCTCAATGTGAATAAATATGCATTTTATAAGAACAAATTTCCTGTTGAAGTTTTTGTACACTATTCAGGAAACCGACCGGTTAATGCTAATTTCTCCATTTCAGAGGCTGGTAATACACTTACCAAACAGCAAATCAATTTTTCTCCCAATAAAAAAACAGTCAATTTTACGGTTCTTTTACCTGCGGATAAAATAGGATTACACCTTTTTAAAGCTTCAATAGCTTCAAGTTTAAAGGAAAAAAACACGTACAATAATTCCAAAAATTTTGCGGTAGATGTTTTAGATCAAAAAACAAGTATTGGCATTGTTTCGGCTATAAACCATCCTGACATCAGCGCTTTAAAACGCGCCATTGAAACTAATGCACAACGTAAAGTAAATATTATTAAGCCTCAAGAAATCAAATCATTAAAAAATTATAATGTTTTGATTATGTACCAACCTAACACTTCTTTTAAGACTATACTTGACAACGCAAAAACGGCAGGAATCAACACCTTAACCGTTACTGGAATGGCTACCGATTTTGTGTTTTTAAACCAACAGCAAACCGATTTGGCGTTCAAAATGAGCAATCAGAAAGAAGACTATTTACCTTCTTTTAATACCAAATTCAATTTGTTTGCCTCAGAAAATATTGGTCTTGACAATTTCCCTCCTTTGAATCATCCATTCGGAACAGTGACAACTCGAGAAAACGTATCGATTTTACTTTTTTCAAAAATTAGAAGTATTGAGACCGGAATGCCACTTTTAGCTTTTGCAGAGGCAGGAGGAAAACGAAGCGCCTACTTATTGGGAGAAAATAGTTGGAAATGGCGTTTGCAATCGTATGTGCAGCAACAATCTTTTGATAAATACGATACATTTATTGACAAAGCAATTCAGTTTTTAAGTTCAAATAGCACTAAAAAAACCTTTAATGTAACGCATGAAAATTTTTATAATTCAGGAGAAGCCATAGCCATAACAGCAGAGTTTTTCAATAAAAATTATGAATTTGATGAAAATGCTCGATTAACTATTTCGGTCACCAATACCAAAAATAAGCAACAAAAAAATTACGACTTACTTAAAAGTACTAATACTTATCAGGTCAATTTAGATGGACTTTCGGCAGGTAATTATACATTTACTGTAAAAGAACTCAATACAAATTCAACCTATTCTGGACGATTTGAAATCTTAGATTTTGACATTGAAAAACAATTTGTTACACCAGACTACTCAAAACTAAACCAATTAGCAGAGCAAACCAATGGAAAAACGTTTCTCCCTAAACAAGTTGATCAATTAATAGATCAATTACTTGCGGATGAATCGTTCAAGCCGATAGAGAAAGAAATTACTACAAAATTCCCTTTGATTGATTGGATATGGCTTTTGATTATCATCGCCATTTGTTTATCTGCTGAATGGTTTCTACGTAAATACCATGGATTGTTGTAAATTTAGAACTTGTATTTAAATCAACCTCATGGATTTTAGATTAAAAGTTTTTTTCACTGTAGCCACTCGGCTTAATTTTACTAAGGCAGCAGCAGAGTTGTATATTAGTCAACCTGCCGTTTCAAAACATATTCACGAATTAGAGGAGACCTATAATACCAAACTTTTTGAGAGAAATGGTTCGAAAATTGCGTTAACTCCCGCTGGACATCTTTTGTTGAAACATACCAAAGCTATTTTCGATATTTATAGAAATATTGAATTTGACATGAGTACTTTTGTAAGTCAACGTAAGGGATTGCTTAGACTTGGTGCTAGTACCACGATTTCTCAATATGTAATTCCTCCTGTTTTAGCACAATTTCATCAAAGGGAAACAGATATCAGTATTCAATTGACAAATGGAAATACCGAGCAAATTGAAACAGCTTTACTTCAAAAAGAAATTGAAATTGGAATTGTAGAGGGACAATCCAAAAATCAATCCATCAAATATGTTCCTTTTTTGAAAGACGAATTGGTTTTGGTTTGTCATTCTAAGCATCCTTTAGCTAAGCAAAATGAGATTTCAATTGAAGATTTGAAAACACTTCGTCTGTTGACTCGTGAACGTGGGTCTGGAACACTTGAAGTTATAACTTATGCTTTGAGAAAACACAACATTCAACTCTCTGACTTGCAAATTGAAATGGAATTGGGAAGTACCGAAAGCATCAAGTCGTATTTATTGCATTCAGAATGCTTGGCTTTTATGTCAATATTTTCAATAGAAAGTGAACTGAAGAGTGGAGAATTGTCTATTGTAGATATTCAGGGACTCAGCTTTGAGCGCGACATTTATGTTATTACTTTGATGGGGAAGTCGGATACTTTGGCTACCTTGTTCATTCAAAGTCTATTCAAGTATTATAACTTAGAGTTATAGTCTATCTTTTTTTTGAATTGGCATTTGCGGTATAATCGTCGGATCTTTGCATAGTAATATTAACAAACATCACAATGGAAACGATCTCAAATAAAAAACACGCACCCAAACAACATTTATTTCAATTGAATAGAACTACACAACAAATTATATTTGTATTATTATTAATGTCTTGTGCAGTTTTTCCAATTATTTCACCCCCAGTTGCCTTATTAATAGGATTGATAATCGCCAATTTGTTTGGACATCCTTTTTTGCATTTAAATCACAAAGCTACTTCTGTTTTGTTGCAAATTTCAGTAGTAGGTTTAGGTTTCGGTATGAATTTGCATTGTGCCATTGATGCGGGAAAAGAAGGATTTCTGTTTACTGTGGTTTCTATTTTTTCAACCTTAATTTTAGGTTATTTTGTGGGAAAATGGATGGGTATTGACAAAAAAATCTCACATTTGATTTCTTGTGGTACCGCTATCTGTGGTGGAAGTGCCATTGCAGCTATTGCTCCAGTTGTCAAATCTAATGAAAATCAAACATCGGTAGGGTTGGGTGTTATTTTTATTTTGAACTCAGTAGCGTTGTTTTTATTTCCTGCTATTGGTCATTGGTTAGAACTTTCACAAAATGATTTTGGTTTGTGGTGTGCTATTGCGATACATGACACGAGTTCTGTTGTAGGTGCAGCCGACAAATTTGGTGCCGAGGCCTTACAAGTGGCTACTACAGTCAAATTGGCTAGAGCTTTATGGATTATTCCGATTGCTATTGGATCGTCATACATTTTTAAAAGTGGAAAAAGCAAAGTTAAAATCCCTTACTTTATATTCTTGTTCATCTTAGCTTTAGTTGTAAATACTTACATGCCATCGGTATCAACAGTAGCGCCTTATTTTGTAACGATTGCCAAAGTAGGTTTAACTATTACATTATTTTTAATTGGTTCTGGTTTAAATATCAGTAAATTGAAAGAAGTGGGTGTGAAACCTTTATTGCAAGGGGTGTTGTTATGGGCTTTTATCGCTTCTACTTCTTTGTTTGTAATTATGAAACTGAGTTAATTTATAGTAGTATATTTTTATTTATTAGATTATAAAGGTTGCTAATTGCAATAGACTGCCCTCAAATAGTTGAACACTATTTGGGGGCTTTTTTTATGGTATTAAAAATAAAATATATTTTTACTTATAAAGGTGAATAGATAGATTTAGTCTCAAAATTCACTATTTATTTAAAGAGTATTAAATAGAAAGAGGATGTGTTAATGTACTATATTTTTTTAATTTCATTTATCTTTCGAAAAATGCAACATTCATTTTTTTGTAGTTCATCTTATAAAATTAAGATTCCCTTAAAACAACTAATAACGAGTTGAGTTTGACTTTAAATACAATACTTTTACTTTATGAATTTAACAAATGTTTATATGAAGAATACGTTGCTACTATTATTTCTTTTTTTGACCGCAAATGGTTTTTCTCAAAACTGGAGAACCAATTTTGATGATACAAAAGCACAAGCTACTAAAGAGGACAAAAATATCGTTTTGGTATTTTCTGGTTCTGATTGGTGTGCGCCTTGTATGAAATTAGATAATGTAGTTTGGAAATCAGAAGCGTTTAAACAAGAAGTAGAAAAAAATTGGGTTATTTATAAAGCCGATTTTCCAAAGAAAAAAGCGAATCAATTGGCTCCCGATTTAACCGCTGCGAATCAAAAATTAGCCGAAAAATACAATCGTGGGGGAAGCTTTCCTTTAGTAGTGCTATTAGATAAAACTGGGAAAGTGTTAGGAATGACAGGTTTTAAAAATGTTTCTGCCAGTGATTATATTCAATTGATTCATTCGTTAGAGAAAAAATGAAAAAAATAATTCTTTTATTCCTATTAACATCAGTAATCGCTTTTGGGCAAGTGACCCACAAGCGAAAATTGTATATGCTAGGAAGTCCCTTTGAAATGACTGTCGTTGCTAAAGATACAATTCAAGGCAACATTTTTATTGATATGGCTGTTGCCGAAGTAAAGCGCATTGAAAATTTAATTTCAGATTGGATTCCAACCACGCAAATATCTCAAGTGAGTAAAAATTCGGGCATTCAACCTGTAAAAGTTGATAAAGAAGTCTATGATTTGGTAGAACGCGCTATAAAAGTATCACAGCTTACTTCGGGTGCTTTTGATATTTCTTATGCTTCTATGGATAAAATTTGGAAATTCGACGGAAGTATGAAGGCTATGCCCACTCCCGAGGCTATCAAACAATCGGTAGCAAAAATTGGGTATCAAAAAATTGTTTTGGATGCCAAAGCACAGACTATTTACTTGAAGGAAAAAGGAATGAAATTAGGTCTAGGAGGTATTGGTCAAGGCTATATTGCAGATAAAATCAAAGATTTATTGCTATCAAAAGGCTGTACCTCTGGAATTGTAAATGTATCAGGTGATATTAACGCTTGGGGCTATCAAACCACTGGCAAACCTTGGACTGTAGCGATTGTCAATCCAATGAATAAAAGTAAAGTGTTTGCCACTTTTCCACTCGAAAATAGTGCGGTAGAGACTTCAGGCAGTTACGAAAAATATGTGGTTTTTGACGGCAAACGCTATTCTCACATCATTGACCCTAGAACGGGTTATCCAGCACAAGGGATGGTAAGTGTTTCTGTTTTTGCTAAACAAACTGAAATTGCAGATGCTCTAGCTACTGGGATTTTTGTTTTGGGAGTTGATGTAGGGTTGAATTTAGTCAACCAACTGAAAGGCATCGGATGTATAATTGTTGACGATAAAGGGGAAATACATACCTCTAAAAATATTGATATTAAAAAATTTAACTAATGAAAAAATTACTTTTTGCTAGTATAGTGCTAATGGCGCTACAATCTTGTTCTTCTGTAAAAGAATATGAAAAAGTAGCGATTAATGACCCTGATATGAAGCTTGCCGCAAGAGCATCAGAACGCTATGAAACCACTTTTCAGGTCTATAGAGAAGCTTCTGCTGGGGCTAATGGAGGAAAAACTGGTGGTGGTTGTGGATGCAACTAAAACCTTAAAATAATTTATTTTAATTGAAATTTAAATAATGAAAAAAGCCTTATCCATTCTATTATTGTGTATTGTATTCTTTGCCAATGGGCAACAGAAAGACTCCACAGCAGTTGGATTTAAGAAAAGAGTATTAGAAACCACCGAAGTTGATTTCTTGTTGAGCTATTACAAACAAGATGGAATTCATTCGGCTGTTTCTGGTGGTAGCGGAACTGAAAATCTAACCGATGTTACAGCTGCTATAGTAGTAGCAATGCCATTAAGCGATGATGAAGTACTTACGGCTGACATAGGTATTTCTGCTTATTCATCTGCATCATCAAGTAATATTAATCCTTTTGATAGTAATACACCAAACCCTTGGCAATCGAGTTCGGGAGCATCGCAATCAGACCAGTTGACGAGTTTGGCTTTATCGTATTCAGCTAGCTCTGATGACAGAAACACGATTTGGAATGCCCACGTTTCGGCTTCAGTTGAATATGATTATTCTTCTATTGGATTTGGCGGTGGAATTACCAAAGAATTTAATGACAAAAATACTGAAGTAAGCCTTTCTGCTAGTGCGTATTTAGATACGTGGAAACCCATTTATCCGAAAGAATTACAAGATTTTAAAAATAATGGGGATAATTTGAACGGCGGAATATTTGATTATTTTACCATTACTGGAAATACAGCTTATAATCCGAGTCAATTCGAATTCCATAAGGATAAGAAAAGAAATTCTTATTCTGTATCGTTAAGTTTTTCGCAAGTAATTAATAAAAAATTGCAAGCATCGGTGTTTTTGGATGTGTTACAACAACAAGGTTTATTATCTACGCCATATCAAAGGGTATATTTCAAAGATGTGGCTGCTTCCTTTATCAATGATTTTCAATTGGCCAATGATATTGAACGCCTACCAGATTCAAGATTTAAATTACCAATAGGAGCGAGGCTGCATTATTACATCAATGAGCGCTTTGTACTGAGAACCTATTATCGATTCTATTCTGATAACTGGGGAATACAATCACATACCGCTAGTATTGAATTACCAATAAAACTAACGGATCGCTTTACGGTTTTCCCTATGTATCGTTATTATACACAAACGGCTTCAGACTATTTTGCACCAATCAATACGCATTTATCAACGGATCAATTCTACACTTCTGATTATGATTTGTCAGCTTTTGATGCCAATCAGTATGGATTTGGGGTCAATTATACCGATATTTTTACAGGAGCAAAAATTTGGAAATTTGGCTTGAAAAATATTGATTTTAGATACAATCATTACGATAGGAGTGATGGTTTGAAAGCTGATATCGTTTCACTTGGATTCAAGTTTTTAATGCAATAACTATGAAAATTCTTATTGTAGAAGACGAAGTTGGAATTGCTGATTTTCTCAAACAAGGTTTAGAAGAAGAGGGCTATTCAGTATTGGTAGCTTACGATGGTGAAGCAGGTTTAGCCTTGGCTTTACAGCAAAAAGTAAACGTTATTTTATTGGATTGGATGCTGCCAAAAATGCACGGAATAGACATTTGTAAAGCCATTCGAAAAGCCAATATTCAAACGCCTATTTTGTTTTTGACTGCTAGAGATACCGTACAAGAAACGATAGAAGGTTTGAAAGCTGGAGCGAATGATTACATCAAAAAACCTTTTAGTTTTGATGAATTAATTGAACGAATTAAAATTCATTTTAGAAATACCACTTCCAATGACATATTGGTTTTAGGCAACATCAGCATTGATCCGTCCAAACATCAAGTGCTGCTGGGCGATCAAGAAGTTAATCTTACGCAACGCGAATATGAATTATTAGTATATTTAATCAAAAATAAAGGAAAAGTTTGTACTCGAAATCAAATTATTGAGGACGTTTGGGATATTCATTTCGAATACGATACAGGAGTTATTGATGTTTTTATGAACGCTATCCGAAAAAAACTCAATCTCAATAAAGAAGAAGATCTCATCAAAACCATTCGTGGCGTTGGCTATATTGCGAATGATTAATTTCAACTTGTTGGATTTAATTAAAATAAAAAAAATGTAACCACATAGAATCATAGATTAAGCCAATTTGAAGAAGAATAAAATAGAAATAGCACTATTTCTCACATAGAAAGGCTATGTGAAAAGTAAAACGTCTACGAATTCCTTTTAAAAGACTATAAACTCTATGTTTTTCCTGTGTGGTAAAAAAATAGTTTACCTAACGGGTTAATTTCACTTAAATATGTTTTCATTTTCATACAAAGACAGAATTGCCTTTAACTATATTTTGAGCACTGGGCTCTTAATTTCTGTCGTTTTCATTGTGATTTTTCAAAGTATGAAATACAATGTGAACACGCACATTAATGAAGACATTCAAACTGAAGTTCAAAAGCATTTAGAAGAAATTGAAATCGATCGCAACAATACCTATTTAATTCAAGTCGATCAATGGCGTGCGAGAGAGCATAACACTGTAAATGTTAACCCTGTTTTTGTACAGTTTTTTGATAGTAATAATCAATTGATTGACAAGTCGCCCAATTTGAAAGGACTTCAACTTAAAATGTACAAAGAGTCATTTGACAACAAATTCATCGACACCTATTTGAATAAAACTCCTATTCGTCAGATTCAAGTGCCATTGTTTGACCAACAAAAAGTGGTAGGACATTTGTTTGTAGCCATGTCATTAGATGATGCACAAATGATTTTGAATAATTTACGCAATACTCTTTTTGTTTCTTTTCCTTTAATACTCATTTTGCTGTTCCTGATTGCTCGATTGATTGCAGGTCGAAGCATAAAACCTGTTACTGCCATCACCGAAACCTCTAGTAACATTACAAAAGACAACCTAAAAGGACGGATCGTTTTACCTCAAAACAAAGATGAACTCTACACGCTTTCCAAAACAATCAATGATTTACTGGATCGAATAGAAAATGCTGTAGAACGCGAAAAACAATTCACCTCGGATGCTTCTCACGAATTAAGAACACCATTGACCGTTTTGAAAGGGACTTTAGAAGTATTGATACGCAAACCGAGAACACAAGCAGAGTACGAAGAAAAAATTGCATACAGTATTAAAGAAGTCAATCGTGTAAATAACTTGGTGGATCAATTATTGTTATTGGCGCGGTTCGAGAATCAAAAACAACGATTAAAAATTGAGAAGGTTTATTTGAACGCATTGATTTTGGATACTTTGACGATGTATTCAGAGAAGATAAAGTCGAAGAAAACAACCGTTGTTAGTCAATTTACTACTGATTATTATATTGAATCCGATCATTATTTAGTGGCGATAATTATTGGAAATATTATCAGTAACGCCATCAAGTATTCAGGAGAAAATACTGTGGTTACAATTGATTTGAATAAAGACGAAAAAGGCACCCACTGCATCATTACCGACCAAGGAATTGGTATAGCCAAAGCCGATTTGGATAAAATTTACAACCCTTTTTATCGTTCTAATGCGACTAATCATCCTACGATAAAAGGCTCTGGATTAGGACTCTCTATAGTGAAACGAATTGCAGAATTACTCCCTATGGATATCGAAATTTTTAGTGAAACTGGCAAAGGAACTAAAGTAGTCTTAAGTTTTCATTAACCTCTTTTTAAGCCGTTCTTAAGATATTTCATATATTTACCACTTACTTTTGTACTAAAGCTTGACGCTGTAACCATTTGAAAGTAGTTGTATATGTCTGTCAAAAAAATAACGACCCTTTTGTTTCTATTTGTTTTTGTGTATTCCAACACAGAAATAGGGCAGTTATTCAAAATACCCAATTTGGTTCAGCATTATTTAGAGCATCAAAATCACAACCAAGAACAAGCCTTTTCGTTTATAGATTTTACCATCAGCCATTACAATAATTTAAACAAACACACCGATACCGATGGTCACGATAAGCACGAAAACTTACCATTCAAGAGCCAAACTATCAATCTCGATACGGTTGTCTTGGCTTTTGAGGAACCTCAATCTATTTTTACTTTAAAAAAACCTATTCTTGTTGCTGTGAATCAATCACTTCCGATTTATAAAGAATGGTATATTTCTAACGTATTTAGTTCTATTTGGCAACCGCCTAAACTAGTTTAAAATTATCTTTATAATTAATTATCTTTTTGATAGTTACTATTTCGTGAGTTACTAGATTTCTAATAATTCTAAACGTATAATTTTTTAATTTACTAGTATGCTAAATAAAATCATAGCATTTTCTATCCAAAACAAACTCATTGTATTGTTGTTTACTTTGAGCGTGTTCGGTTTCGGATTGTTCTCTGTATTCCAAATTTCTATCGGCGCTGTTCCTGATGTTACCAACAATCAAGTGCAAGTGATTACCACTTCACGCAATCTTTCGACTCAAGATATTGAGCAATTTATTACGTATCCTGTCGAGATTGAAATGGCTAATTTGCCAGGCGTAAAAGAAATTCGTTCCATTTCAAAATTCGGATTATCGGTCGTAACGATTGTTTTTGATGACGATTTGGGAACTTATTTGCCTCGTCAATTAATTGCCGAAAAAATAAAAGCCGCTTCCGAAAAAATCCCCGAAGGTTTTGGTACACCCGAAATGGGACCAATTACCACTGGATTGGGAGAAATTTACCAATACACTTTGGAGGTAAAACCTCAGTTTAAAAACAACTATTCCATAACCGATTTAAGAACAATTCAGGATTGGATTGTGAAACGACAATTATCTGGAATCAATGGAGTGGTCGAAATCAATACTTGGGGTGGTTATTTAAAACAATACGAAATCAGTATTCGTCCTTCGGAATTAAAGGCGATGAATTGTAGTTTGACTGAAATTTTTACCGCTTTGGAGAAGAATAACAGTATTGCTGGTGGGGCTTATATCGAAAAAACAAATCAAAGTTATTTCATTCGTGGCGAAGGAAAAGTCAATAGCATTCAGGATATTGAAAACATTGTGGTTAAAAACACCAATGGTCTTCCCGTTTTGATTAAAAATATTGCCAAAGTTCAATTTGGTCACGCTAATCGTTTTGGAGCGATTACCGGAAATGGAGAAGGAGAGAAGGTGCTCGGACAAGTGATGATGCTTAAGGGCGCCAACTCAAAACAGGTAATTAGTGATGTCAAAGATAGAGTAGCCGAAATCCAAAAATCACTGCCAGAAGGCGTGTATATCAATGGTTTTTTAGAAAGAAGTGAACTCGTTGGAAAAACCACCTTTACGGTAGCCGAGAATTTAATTTTAGGCTGTTTGATAGTAATCTTTGTGGTGGTTTTATTGCTAGGAAATTGGCGTTCTGGATTGGTCGTGGCTTCGGTGATTCCGTTGTGTTTGTTGTTTGCCATTTCGTTTATGAATATTTTCGGAATCGATGCCAATTTGATGAGCTTAGGTGCCATTGATTTTGGAATTATTATCGATGGAGCGGTAATTATTGTTGAATTTATTGCCTTTCAAATTGCTCAAAATTCGGCACATTTGGCGGGATTAAACAAAGAAAATCGCCAAATTGAAATTGACCAAATCACCTATAAAAGCGCTTCTAAAATGATGAATTCTGCCATTTTTGGCCAGTTAATCATTCTGATTGTTTTTATTCCGATTTTGTCTTTGTCAAGCATCGAAGGAAAGATGTTCAAGCCAATGGCTATGACGTTTAGCTTTGCTTTATTGGGCGCGATGATTTTCTGTTTTACTTATGTTCCTGTTGTAGCTTCGATGTTTTTAAAACCAACAAGAGAAAATCCAAACTCGATTTCAGAGAAGCTAATTCGTAAATTAAATTCTTGGTATTTACCAGCAATTACTTGGGCTTTGGGAAATACCAAAAAAGTATTGTACGGAGCCCTTGCGTTATTGGTGTTTTCGGGAGTTTTATTTAGTACTATGGGAGGTGAATTTATTCCCACCTTAGACGAAGGAGATTTTGTGATTCAACCTGTTTTAAAAACAGGAACTTCTTTGACTAAGACCATTGAAACTACTACTAAGATTGAGAAAATTATCCTTAAAAATTTCCCAGAAGTAGAGCAAGTCGTATCAAGAATTGGCGCCGCCGAAGTCCCAACCGACCCAATGTCGATGGAGGAAAGTGATATTATTGTGAAACTAAAACCTAAATCAGAATGGGTTTCCGCCACTTCCAAAGATGAATTGGCCGATAAAATAAAAGAAGCAATAAACGCCCAAATTCCAAATATGGAAATCGAGTTTACACAACCTATTGAAATGCGTTTTAATGAGTTAATTTCTGGAACTCGTTCTGATGTGGCGATTAAGATTTTCGGAACCGATTTGGATGTTTTGTCTAGAAAAGCGCACGAAATAGAACGCGCCATCAAAAAAGTTCCTGGCGCTTCCGATGTTATCATAGAAAAAACAGAAGGTTTACCTCAAATGGTAGTGCATTTTGATCGCTCCAAAATTGCGCGCTACGGTTTGAATATTGAAGATTTGAACGACGCCATCGCGCTGAGCTTCGCTGGAAAAGTAGTGGGAAATGTTTTTGAAGGCGAAAAGCGATTCGATATGGTGATTCGTTTAGACCAAAGCAACAGAAAGAGTATTGAGGATTTGAAAAACCTATATGTTTCTGTTCCTAATGGAGGTCAAATTCCGTTGAGCGAATTGGCAAAAATCGAATACTCTGAAGGACCAGCCAAAATATCGCGCGACAATACTAACCGACGCATTGTGGTTGGAATCAATGTTCGTAATAGAGATTTACAAAGTGTAGTGACTGATATTCAAAAAATTGTGGATACGCAAATTAAGCTACCCGCGGGATATTATGTGCAATACGGCGGGCAATTCGAAAATTTAGAAAGTGCCAAAGCCCGATTGCTTATTGCTGTTCCTATCGCTTTGTTGTTGATATTTATACTGTTGCATTTTGCTTTTGGCTCAATGAAAGAAGCTTTGATGGTGTATTCGGCGATTCCGTTATCAGCAGTGGGAGGAATTTTGTTGTTGTGGATTCGTGATTTGCCTTTCAGTATTTCGGCAGGGGTTGGTTTTATTGCCCTTTTTGGTATTGCAGTATTGAACGGAATCGTGCTTATTGAACATTTTAAAGAACTAAAACATCAAGGAATGACCGATATGAATGCCTTAATTTTGAAAGGAACTACCGACCGTTTGCGTCCAGTGCTATTGACCGCCGCCGCTGCTGCTTTAGGATTTTTACCAATGGCGATTTCGTCATCGGCAGGAGCAGAGGTACAACGTCCTTTGGCTACTGTAGTGATTGGTGGACTTTTTACAGCTACAGTATTGACCTTGATTGTATTGCCAATTCTGTTCAAAGTCTTTGATTCAAAAGAATTCAAAAGACCAAAATTGAAGAAAGGCAAAAAGCACCTAACTGTTATTTTACTTTTGTTAGCCAGTAGCTTTGGATTTGCCCAAAACACAGCGATGTCACGAGAAGCGGTAATAGCCAAAGCTCTTGAAAACAATAAAGGAATTAAAGCTGCAGCATTGCAAGTCAATAAAATGCAAGAGAATATTAAAAGCAGTTTTACCTTTGAAAAAACCAATGTGTATTATTCGTATGACCAAAATAATTTGGCCTTGAATAATCTACCGCTAAAAGTTTTCGGAGTGCAACAACGCTTTTTGTTTCCTACCGTTTATGGCGTGCAAAAGAAAGCAAATACCTCAGAATTTGAGAAAGAGAAAGCCAATTATGAGCTTCAAAAAAATAAACTTTCACTGCAAGTAGCCAAAACTTATGAGCAAATCGTTTATTGGCAACATCAGGAACGCTTGTATTCTTATTTGGATAGTTTGTACCAAAATTTCTCTAAAGCCAGCGACCGTCGTTTCGAATTGGGCGAAACCAATTATTTAGAAAAAATTACAGCCCAATCGAAATACAGACAAATTAAAACCAAGCTCACACAAATTAACTTTGAGAAAAAAGCACAATACGAATCTTTGCAAGCTTTGGTGCAATCCGATGAAAAAATAAGCATTCTTGAGAAAGAATTAGTACCAATGGCTACTTTGGATACTACCTTAAATAAAGCTATTCATGTTGCTTATTTAGAAAGTATTAGTAAAATGTATAAATCTCAGATTAGCTTGCAAAAACAACATTGGTTACCCGATTTGAATTTGGAATATTTTCAAGGACGAAATAACGGTCTGTCACAATCTTTGTATGGTTTTCAAGTGGGTATTGCGGTTCCTATTTTGTTCTCAGGAAATGTATCCAAAACCAAAGTAGCACAATTAGAATCGCAAAGTTGGGAAGAGCAAAAGCTTAATCAAGAACAGAAAATGACGCAATTTATCCGTCAACAGCAAAATGAAATTGCCAAGTACCAAGAAAGCATCAATTATTACAACGCCACTGGGAAAAAATTATCTGAGGAAATCATCAAAGTGGCGAATAGCAGCTATAAAAATGGAGAAATTGACTTTTTTCAATACATCCAAAGTTTAGAAAATGCTGTGGCAATAAAAATAGAATATGTAGAAGCTGTGCTACAGTTCAACAGCAATCAATTAGAATTACACTACCTTAATTTTTAGTTTAGATTATGAGAAAACAACTGTATATATTAGTGATTACACTGCTTTTAATAGGCTGTAAAAAAGAAGAAAAGGCACCAGCAACAACAGAAGACGATGGTTTGGTTAGAGTTACCCAGGCACAATTTCAATCCGCAGGAATGGTGATTAGCAGCCTTGTAATGAAAGATTTTGACGAAACCATAAAAGTATCTGGCAAGATTGATGTTCCGCCTCAAAACAGGGCAAAAGTGACTACTTTTATTGGTGGCTATGTAAAGAGCACACAACTTTTGGTGGGCGACAGAGTTAGCAAAGGACAAGCTTTATTAACCCTTGAAAACACAGCTTTTATCGATATTCAAAAAGAATATTTAGAAGTAGCAGAGCAGTTAAAATACCTCAAATCTGAATTTATTCGACAAAAAACCTTGTATGACGAAAAAATAACCTCACAAAAGAACTATTTCAAGGCGGAAAGCGAGTACAAAAGAGCGATGGCAACCTATCAGAGCTTGAAACAAAAACTGATTTTGATGCACATTAGCCCTGTTCAGGTGGAGAAAGGCAAATTCACATCGGTGATAACTATTTACGCTCCAATTTCTGGTGATATTGTGATTATGAATGCGAATGTAGGAATGCTGATGGCGCCGGAAGATGTCATTCTAGAAATTGTAGATACAGATCATTTGCACTTGGAATTAGCTGTGTTTGAAAAAGACATTTTGAAAGTGACTAAAGGGCAAAAAATCAAATTTACCGTTCCCGAAGCCACCAAGGAAGTCTTTAATGCCGAAGTACATTTGGTAGGGAAATCAATTGAAGGAAATGACAGAACCATTAATGTTCACGGGCATTTAGAAGACGAATCCAAGCAAAGATTACTTACGGGTATGTTTGTAGAAGCGGCCATTATTTTTGATACTAAAAAAGGATTAGCAGTACCTACAGAAGCTATTATGAAAGAAAACAACAAGTATTACGTTTTTACTTTGGTTACCAATAAAAATGGGTATGCCTTCAAGAAATTAGCTGTATCTTTAGGAGAACAAAATGAGGATTTTAGTGAAATACTACCAAATACTACCATCAACGCTTCAACTAAAATCTTGACCAAAGGTGTTTTTGATTTAGCAGAATAGAAAATTTAACTTAAAAAACAATACTTATGAATGATGCACATTTACACCTTGTGGTGAACCATTTTCCTATTATCGGGACGATTTTAGGATTAGGAATTTTAGTAGTTGGGTTGTTGTTTAAGAACAATTCGGTTAAGAATACAGCGTTTTTTCTGTTTATTGTTGCGGCTATTTTTGCTGCAGTGAGTATGGCAACTGGAGAAGGAGCAGAGGAATTGGTTGAAGATATGCCTAACATCGGTCACAATATCATTCACGAACACGAAGAAATGGCAGAAAAATTGGCTATTGCATTGTATGTTTTGGGACTAACTTCCCTAATTGGCTTGTATTTGAATTACAAAAAATCAGCTAAATCAGTTCTAGTAACTTATGTAGCAGTTATTATTGCTGCGGTAGCTGTATTTTTAGGACAACAAACCGGAACAACAGGAGGAGAGATTCGCCATACAGAAATAAGATCGGTAGCCATTCCAGCTGATGTTCAAATGAAAGACAAGGATTAACTATAGTTTTAACCCAGAATTCGCATTAGACATCGTAGCGAAACTGAATTATTCAATAAAAGCAAGAGCTCACGGACTATTTTTGAAGAAGGAAACAACGTTCAGCGAATACCTATATAAATATTAACCAATGAGCTAATACTTTTGTATTTTGAATTTAAAAATAGGAGTAAGTTCTTGGTTTTGAAGAAGAAATTCATTCACTGAACTCCACTAAAATTATAAAAATGGTGAAGTAATTTAGTTGTAGTAGATTTCT
Organism: Flavobacterium succinicans LMG 10402; assembly: GCF_000611675.1. GTDB lineage: Bacteria > Bacteroidota > Bacteroidia > Flavobacteriales > Flavobacteriaceae > Flavobacterium > Flavobacterium succinicans. The sequence continues at coordinate 101,346 of NZ_JATV01000010.1, forward strand.
AATGCGGAATATGGGTTTAAGCTAATAAAAAAAGGATGTCAAACCAATGACATCCTTTTTTATTGAAATTAAATAACAACATATAGATTAACTCGCGAAGAGTAAAATCAGTAATTGTGCAACCAGAATTCTACTTATGGTTACAAGCGGATACACCGTAGCGTACGATTGATTTGGAATATCCGAATCTAAAAACTTAGTACTAAAAGCCAAGGCTGCAGGATCCGTATAAGAACCACTCATGATTCCCACCATTTGGTAAAAATTGAGTTTGAATACAAATCGACTAATCAATACCAAAAGAATAAGAGGAATAAATGTGATGAAACATCCATAATACAACCACATCCAACCATTGTTAGCTACAAAATTATCATAGAAACCATGTCCCGCTTTGATTCCAAGTGCGGCAAAGAATAAACAAATACCAAAATCCTTCATAAAGTGAATCGCCCCGTTATTGATGTATGAGTGAATCACACCAACACCACCATATCTACTAATAAATAAAGCAGCAATTAGCGGACCAGCAGCTAAACCTAATTTTAACGGAACTGGTAAGGAAGGAATCATAATTGGAATAGATCCGATAATAAGACCAAAGATCAAACCTCCAAATAAAGACAGAAAATCTGGTTCTAGTAAGATTTTTTTCGAATTACCGATTAGTTTTTCAACTTCATGAATCGCTTCTTTATTACCTACTACCATTAAAGTATCTCCATAGAACAATTCCAAAGAAGGTTGTGCTAAAATTTCTAATCCAGAACGAATCACACGAGTTACTTTTACATCAAATTGATTGTATAAATCCAATTCTGCCAAGGTTTTGTGAATGGCAGTTTTGTGTGTAACACTTAAAATTCTTGTCGTTACATCATCTTCTGATTCAATGAATAAATCTGTAGAAGCTTTACCAACCACATGAATAAAACTGTCAATATCCTTTTGTTTGGCTACCACCATCAATACATCTTTATCATGAATGATAGATTCCAATGAAGGAGAATAAACAACTTTACTACCACTTTGTTTTTGTCTTGAAATAATTACATTCTCAATATTATTTTCCTTAAATACTTGTTTGAATGTTTTACCTATAATTCCAGACTTTGTGACTCTACATTTCTGACGTACAATAACATTTTCATGCTCTTTATTTTTTTCTTTTAGCATTTTTACTTCCTTCTGTAAATCAATTTTCAGGAAGCTTTTAGCCAAAATTATAAGCAGAATAATACCAAAAACCCCTATAGGATAAGTAATTGCATAGGCAATAGCCGGATCAGAGAAGTGATCTGTGGGTAAATTTAATTGCTTTTGAATTTCAATTAAGGTCGTTTTTGCAGCTCCTAATCCAGGAGTATTGGTTACAGAACCCGACATTAATCCCACTGCATTTTCAATTTTTACATTAGCAAACCAATGGATTAGATACGCAATAACACCTCCTAAAAACACAGTACTTACAGCTAGACCATTAAATACTAAACCTTCTTTTTTGAAAGAAGAAAAGAAAGTAGGCCCAACTTGTATACCAATTCCATAAACAAATAAAATAAGTCCAAATTCTCTAATAAATTGAATTAAATCAGGATTCATGCTAAAACCCAAATGACCTAAAAACAAACCCACAAACATCACAGCAGAGACACCTAGTGATATTTTTCCGAATTTCAATCTCCCGGCAAAAAAACCGATACTAATTGTTAAAAACAACACAATTAAGGATTGAGCCAACTCCGGTTCTTCTGTCGGAGTAAATAAGAATTTTAACCATTCAAACATACTACTAAAATTTAATTATTATTTTTTTTAAGTAATGTAAAAGAACTCAATATTAATAGTAAGGCGCATGATAAAAATCAGTAAATCAACATTTTTCTTAAAAAAAACTATAAATTTGTTATGAAAACGATTGCGAAAGCGAACTTGTATTCAACTAGAATGATACTAAATCGTTATCGTTTTTTTTCTCTTTCATGACATTTATCAGTTCTGATCCAAAAAAACAGTCTTAAATTTGAATGTATCAAAACAAATAGTATACTATAAATAGGGTTAAAAAATATTTAAATTAATAGAATATGAAAAACATTAAAATTATTCAGGAATTACATGATTTAGGCATAACAGGATATCATGAAGTAGTTTACAATCCAACTTATGAAGAATTGTATCAAGCCGAAATTTCACACAGAAGAAAAGGATATGAAAAAGGAGCCCATACCGACACGGGTGCAATAGCAGTAAAAACAGGAGTCTTTACTGGTCGATCTCCAAAAGACCGATACATTGTAAAAGATGAGATTACAAAAGACACCATTTGTTGGGATAAAGAAAGTGGTATTAGTTCACCAAACTACCCAACAACCAAAGCCATTTGGGACGATCTAAAAGCATTAACACTAGAGCAATTATCAACCTCTCCCAGATTATATGTGGTTGATGCGTTTTGCGGAACGAATCCAGATACACGTTTAAAAGTACGTTTCGTAATGGAAGTTGCTTGGCAAGCGCACTTTGTTACTAATATGTTTATTCGTCCGTCTATTTACGAAATAGAAAATTTTGGAAAACCAGATTTTATTGTGATGAATGGTTCAAAAGCAACCAATCCTAATTGGAAAAAACAAGGTTTAAATTCTGAAAACTTTGTCATGTTTAATTTAACAGAAAAAATCCAAATTATTGGCGGTACATGGTACGGTGGAGAAATGAAAAAAGGAATGTTTGCCATGATGAACTACTATCTACCATTAAAAGGAATGGCTTCCATGCACTGTTCTGCCAACGTAGGAGAAGAAGGTGATGTAGCTGTATTCTTTGGACTTTCAGGAACAGGAAAAACTACTTTATCTGCTGACCCAAAACGTTACTTGATTGGAGATGACGAACATGGTTGGGATGATAATGGAGTATTTAATTATGAAGGTGGCTGTTATGCCAAAGTGATCGACTTGAGCGAAAACAACGAACCCGATATCTGGAGAGCTATTAAACGTGATGCCTTGTTAGAAAATGTAATTGTCGATGAATATGGAGAAATCGATTATTACGATCATTCTATCACAGAAAATTCAAGAGTTTCGTATCCAATTTATCATATTAGCAAAATCGTTTTGCCTTCAAAAGCAGGACATGCTAAGAAAATTATTTACTTATCAGCTGATGCCTTTGGAGTGCTACCTCCAGTTTCAATCTTAGACGAAGATCAAGCTCAATACCACTTTTTGTGCGGATATACCTCTAAATTAGCAGGTACTGAAAGAGGAATTACAGCACCAGAACCTTCTTTTTCTCCTGCATTTGGTGAAGCATTCTTGACTTTACATCCAACAATGTACTCTAAAACGTTAATTGCAAAAATGAAAGAACATGGTGCAAAAGCTTATTTAGTAAATACAGGATGGAATGGAACTGGAAAAAGAATTTCCTTAAAAAACACTCGTGCAATAATCGACGCTATCATCAGTGGAGAAATCGATACAGTGCCAACAAAACACATTCCATATCTAAATTTGACCATCCCGACAGAATTACCAAATGTTAGCGAAGGCATTTTAGACCCAAGGGATACCTACAGTAACGATGAGGAATGGGAGATTAAAGCCCAAGATTTAGCTTCACGCTACATCAAATATTTTGAGCAATACACCAATACGGATGAAGGAAAACGATTGGTTGCAGCAGGACCAAACCTTGAACCGGTATTAAATTAATTTTTTTTTTAGTTGTGGCTTGGAACACTTATTTGGGCTAATATCATCAAGTAAGTGTTCTTTTTTTTTTCGTAAACTAAGAAAAAATAGCGTTTTTACTAATTCGACACTGTTTTAACAAAATTATTACAAAAAAAGTAAAACAAAATTTGCTTTTATCGTTTGGTTTGCATTATATTTGCCGCATAAATTTTTACACACGAAAATGTTCGCGACTCAATTACATCATCATCATTTACATTATTGCTCTCAAGCGATGTGTTAATGGTATGTTTGTAAATCATCATATTTTAAAACCCGTTTGAGTACATCAAACGGGTTTTTTTATACCTATAAAGCTGTACTCAAATTTTATCAATCTAAACAAGAAAACTAAAATGAGTACACTAAAAATTGCTATCCAAAAATCAGGAAGATTAAACGAAGATAGCATCCAAATCCTAAAAGATGCCGGAATATCCATAGACAACGGTATCGATCAATTAAAAGCCGAAGCCTCTAATTTTCCTCTTGAAGTATTGTACTTGAGAAATTCGGACATTCCGCAATATCTTATCGATGGAGTAGTAGATATTGCTATTGTAGGCGATAATTTATTAGTCGAAAAAGGAAAAAACATTGAAGTAATTCAAAAGTTAGGTTTTTCTAAATGCAAAGTTTCTGTAGCTGTTCCAAAATCGTTCAATTATACTTCCGTAAAAGATTTGGAAGGCATGCGAATCGCCACTTCTTACCCAAATACAGTCATTAATTTTTTCAATTCCAAAGGCGTTACGGTTGATATTCACCAAATTTCAGGATCGGTGGAAATTGCTCCAAACATAGGTTTAGCCGACGCAATTGTAGATATTGTTTCAAGTGGTAGTACGTTGTTCAAAAACAATTTGAAAGAAGTTGAAGTGATTTTCAAAAGTGAAGCGGTTTTAGCCGTTTCACCTAAAGTAAGTAAGGAATCTCAAAAGATCATCGATACTTTGAAATTCAGAATTGAATCGGTGTTGAGAGCCAGAAGATCCAAATATATTTTGATGAATATTCCCAATGATAAAATCGATGCTGTAGGCAAAATTCTTCCTGTTTTGAGAAGCTTAACCGTATTACCATTGGCTCAAGAGGGATGGAGTAGTGTTCACTCGGTTATTGATAAAGATACGTTTTGGGAAGTCATCGATCAATTAAAAGAAGTTGGCGCCGAAGGAATTTTGGTTTGCCCAATTGAGAAAATGGTGCTTTAAGCCCCCTAACCCCCGAAGGGGGAATTACCGATTAGGTTTAAAAAATTCAAGACAGAAAATAACATTATAATCTTAGCGAACTTTGCGAGCAACCTTTGCGGACTTTGCGGTTAAAAAAAATAGAATAATGAACAAAATATACAATCCAAAACCCGAAACGTGGTCAATCCTCTTAGAAAGACCCACGAAAACAGTAGATGATATAGAAGCTACTGTAAAAGAAATTTTTAAGGAAGTGCAAAAAAAGGGAGATGAAGCCATTACCAAATACACTTCTCTTTTTGATGGAGTTGCTGTAGCCAATCTTGAGGTTACTGCAGAGGAAATCAATGAGGCGATTGCATCAATTCCTCAAGAATTACAAGACGCTATTCAATTGGCAAAATCCAATATTGAAAAATTCCATACCGCTCAAAAAACGACTCGTGTAAGCGTAGAAACCACTCCAGGTGTTGCTTGTTGGCAAGAAAAACGTCCGATTCAAAAGATTGGGTTGTACATTCCAGGTGGAACAGCTCCTTTGTTTTCGACCGTTTTAATGTTGGCCGTTCCAGCGAATATTGCGGGTTGTAAGGAAATTGTTTTGTGTTCTCCTCCAGACAAAAAAGGAAAAATCAATCCAGCCATTTTGTATGCCGCACAATTGTGTGGGGTAACCAAAATTTTGAAGGTGGGTGGCATTCAGGCCATTGCAGGATTGACTTTTGGTACAGCTGCAATTCCGAAAGTGTATAAAATTTTCGGACCAGGAAATCAATTTGTAACGGTAGCCAAACAATTAGCCACTCAGTTTGGGGTTGCTATAGATATGCCTGCGGGACCATCAGAATTGTTAGTTGTAGCTGATGATACAGCCGTTCCAGCCTTTGTAGCTTCGGATTTGTTATCGCAAGCGGAACACGGTACCGACAGTCAAGTGATTTTAGTTTCGACTTCAAAAGAACTAATTGATACGGTTGAAACTGAAATCCAAACGCAATTGGAAGTACTGCCAAGAAAAGCCATTGCAACAAAAGCTATTGAAAACTCTAAATTGATTTATGTTGAAAATGACCAAATTGCTTTAGATTTGATTGACGAATATGGACCTGAACATTTCATTATTTGCGCTAAAAACGAAGATTTTTATGTAAATAACATTGGTAATGCTGGGTCGGTTTTTATTGGAAATTACACGCCCGAAAGTGCGGGAGATTATGCTTCTGGAACCAATCACACTCTGCCAACTAATGGTTATGCTAAAAATTATAGTGGTGTTAATTTGGATAGTTTCTTGAAATCGATGACGTTTCAAAAAATTACAGCCGAGGGCATTCAAAACATTGGTCCTGCTATTGAACTAATGGCAGAGGCTGAAGGATTGCAAGCCCATAAAAATGCGGTGACGTTAAGATTGAAAGATTTAAAAATTTAAAAATTGAAAGAAATGAATTTCAATATAAATGATATTATTCGCGAGAATGTAAAAAAAATGAAACCTTATTCTTCCGCACGTGATGAATTTGAAGATTTTGATACCGCTCAAATGATTTTCTTGGATGCGAATGAAAATCCGTTTGAAAATGGAGTAAATCGCTATCCAGACCCGCAGCAACAATCGGTAAAATCGATTTTAGGGCAAAATAAAGGATTGCAAAAGAAACAAATCTTACTTGGAAACGGTAGCGACGAGGTGCTGGATTTATTGTTTAGAGGATTTTGTGAGCCAAAAACAGATAATATAATTACATTGCCACCAACCTACGGAATGTATAGTGTTTTGGCGAATTTGAATGATGTAACCAACAAAGAAGTATTGTTGACGAATGAATTCCAGCCGAATGTAGAAGCCATATTGGAAGCGGTGGATGCGAATACCAAAATCATCTTTCTCTGTTCGCCGAATAACCCAACGGGGAACTCGTTTTCGGATGAAAGTGTGGTGTATTTGTTGAATAATTTCAACGGATTAGTAGTTATTGATGAAGCCTATATCGACTTTTCTACAAAAGCGAGTTGGGTAAACGAATTGGACGCTTATCCTAATTTGGTTATTACACAAACCTTGTCCAAAGCTTACGGATTGGCAGGTATCCGACTTGGAATTTGCTATGCTTCAGAAGCTATTATTGGGGTGTTGAATAAAATTAAACCTCCTTATAATGTCAATGAATTAACGCAGCAAAGAGCAATAGAACGTTTGCAACAACCTGCTAAAATTGATTTAGAAATTGCCTCTATTATTTCGCAAAGAGCGCTTTTACTTAAAGCATTACTTAAAGTTAATTTTGTTGAAGTTGTCTACCCAACAGAAGCGAATTTTGTATTGATTAAAGTGGATGATGCGAACAAAAGATACGATGAGTTAATCGCCAAAGGCATCGTGATTCGGAACCGAACTACGCAACCCCTTTGCGACAATTGTTTGCGATTGACGATTGGTACAGAAACAGAAAATAAGAAATTGATAGAAGCACTAACTCTGTCAGGGTTTTAAACCCTGACAGAGTTCTAAATAAAATAAAACAAGATGAAAAAAGTACTTTTTATAGACCGTGACGGAACACTAGTTTTAGAACCAGAAGGGTATCAGTTGGACAGTTTGAGTAAATTAGAATTTTACCCTAAAGCGTTTCAATATATGGCAAAAATCGCCAAGGAATTGGACTATGAATTAGCGATGGTTACCAATCAGGATGGTTTGGGAACCGCTAGTTTTCCTGAAGATACGTTTTGGCCTACTCAAAATTTTATTCTGAGAGCTTTTGAAAACGAGGGCGTTTTGTTTGATGATATTTTTGTCGACCGCTCGTTTCCAGAAGACAACGCGCCAACGCGCAAGCCTAGAACGGGAATGTTGACCAAGTATATCGACAATCCTAAGTATGATTTGGCGAATTCTTTTGTGTTGGGCGACCGCTTGACCGATGTGGAATTGGCTAAAAATCTAGGAGCCAAAGCCATATTCTTGAAACAAGAAGAAGGGTTGGGAGCAGCAGAATTGTCTAGTAAAAAAGAGGAATTAGATGCCGTAATTGCCTTGCAAACTACCGATTGGAAAGCAATTTATGAGTTTTTGAAATTAGAAGCTCGTTCAGCTAATATTGCCAGAAAAACGAATGAAACTGATATCAACATTCAGCTGAACTTGGACGGAACAGGAAAAAGCAAAATCGACACTGGAATTGCCTTTTTTAACCATATGTTGGACCAAATTGCGCGTCACGGGCAAATGGATTTAGAGATTTCGGTCAAAGGCGATTTGGAAGTAGACGAACACCACACTATCGAAGATACAGCCATTGCTTTGGGAGAAGTTTTTGCCAAAGCTTTAGGTAATAAATTAGGGATAGAACGCTATGGTTTTTGTTTGCCAATGGATGATTGTCTATCACAAGTGGCAATTGATTTTGGCGGAAGAAATTGGTTGGTTTGGGAAGCTGAATTCAAGCGTGAAATGGTGGGTAAAATGCCAACCGAGATGTTTTATCATTTCTTCAAATCCTTTTCAGACGGAGCAAAAGCAAACATCAACATCAAAGCGGAAGGCACCAATGAACACCACAAAATCGAAGCGATTTTCAAGGCTTTCGCCAAAGCTATAAAAGTAGCTGTGAAACGCGATACGGAGAAAATGATTTTACCAAGTACGAAGGGAATGTTGTAAAATCCCCCTAACCCCCGAAGGGGGAATTACAAAGTTTGAAATTAAAAATATGGAAAAAAATAAAACACAAACTACTTCAACTCCCCCTTCGGGGGCTGGGGGGCTTGTCATCATAAATTACGGCGCAGGAAACATTCAAAGCATTATGTTTGCCATAGAAAGATTGGGCTACAAAGCGGTTTTGAGTAACAATCCTGAGGAGATAAAAGCAGCAGATAAAGTCATTTTTCCCGGTGTGGGCGAAGCGAGTTACGCAATGAAAATGCTACAAGAAAGCGGACTAGACACCTTGATTCCAACTTTGCAGCAACCTGTTTTAGGCATTTGTTTGGGAATGCAGTTGATGTGTCAATCCTCTGAAGAAGGGAATACAAAAGGTTTAGGAATTTTTGATGTGGATGTGGTCAAATTTTCTTCCAAGGTGAAAGTACCACAAATGGGTTGGAACACGATTTACAATCTAAAATCGGATTTATTCAAAGGCATTGCCGAGAATGAATACATGTATTTGGTACACAGTTTTTATGCGCCACTTTGCAAGGAAACCATTGCTACCACAAACTATGAATTAGAATATTCATCGGCTTTAGAGAAAGACAATTTCTTCGGAACACAATTTCATCCTGAAAAGAGCGGTGATGTTGGGGAGAAGATATTAGAAAACTTTTTAAAATTGTAAGATTGAAAAATTTAAAGATTAAAAAAATCCGAAATCTTTAAATCATTCAATTTTTAAATCTTTTAATAAAACAAAATGAGAATAATACCCGCAATAGATATTATAGAAGGAAAATGTGTGCGTTTGTCCAAAGGGGACTACGATACCAAAATTATTTATAATGAAAATCCACTGGAAGTCGCCAAATCATTTGAGGCACACGGAATCGAGTATTTACATTTAGTAGATTTGGATGGAGCCAAATCTAGCCAAATTGTCAATTATAAAATATTGGAACAAATAGCTACTAAAACGAAATTGAAGATTGATTTTGGCGGTGGTTTGAAATCGGATGCCGATTTGAAAATTGCTTTCGAAAGTGGTGCCAACCAAATCACAGGAGGAAGCATAGCCGTAAAAAATCGAGCCATTTTTGAGAAATGGATTGCTGAATATGGTTCGGATAAAATCATTTTGGGAGCAGATGCCAACAATGAAAAAGTGGCTGTTTCAGGCTGGTTGGAGGATTCGAATGAGGATTTGATTCCGTTTATACAAGACTATCAAAGCAAAGGTATTCAGTACGTGATTTGCACCGATATCGCCAAAGATGGAATGTTAGAAGGCCCGAGTTTTGATTTGTACCAAAAGATACTGGAACAAGCCCCAGGGATAAAATTGATTGCTTCTGGAGGGATTTCCACCTTCGATGAATTGCCAAATTTGGCCGAACTTGGTTGTGAAGGAACCATCATCGGAAAAGCTATTTATGAAGGAAGAATCACGCTGAAACAACTTGAATATTATATTTTAAACCAATAGATTTATTCGCAAAGATGCACAAAGTAAAACACAAAGAGGCACGAAAATCTCTGTGTGGCTCTGTGAAATCTTCGTGATGCTCTGTGAAATAACTACACGATGTTAACAAAAAGAATAATTCCTTGCTTGGATATAAAAAACGGACGAACTGTAAAAGGGGTGAATTTTGTCGATTTACGCGATGCGGGCGACCCAGTAGAATTGGCCAAAATCTATTCACAAGAAGGGGCAGATGAATTGGTGTTTTTGGACATTTCGGCTACTGAGGAGCGACGCAGCACCTTGATTGACTTGGTGCGAAAAGTGGCGGCTACTATCAATATTCCCTTTACGGTGGGTGGTGGTATTTCGTCTGTTGAAGATGTGGAAGTACTCCTTCAAAATGGTGCTGATAAAGTGTCTATCAATTCTTCGGCAGTAAAAAATCCTCAATTGATTAATGACTTAGCGCAGAAATTTGGTAGCCAATGTATTGTGGTTGCTATCGATGCCAAACAAATAGAAGGCGAATGGATGGTGCATTTGGTAGGAGGGAAGGTACCAACGGAAATTCGCCTGTTCGATTGGGCGAAAGAAGTAGAACAACGCGGTGCGGGGGAAATACTCTTTACTTCTATGAATCACGATGGAACCAAAAATGGTTTTGCCAACGAAGCTTTAGCGCAACTATCGCAATTGGTTAATATTCCTATTATTGCTTCAGGAGGCGCTGGAAACATTCAGCATTTTGTGGATACCTTTATTGACGGAAAAGCCGATGCAGCTTTGGCAGCTAGCGTATTTCATTTCAAAGAAATTGAAATTAAAACACTAAAAAAAGAACTTAAAAATAATACTATAGAAGTCAGAATTTAAGTCTTATTACTTAATTCTCAATACTTAATACTAACAAAAATGAATGTAGATATTAAAAGTGCTCACGGATTAATTCCAGCCATCATTCAGGATGCTGAAACCAAAAATGTCTTGATGTTGGGCTATATGAACGAAGAATCGCTTCAAAAAACCATAGATACTCAAAAAGTAACCTTCTTTAGCCGTTCGAAACAACGATTGTGGACCAAAGGAGAAGAAAGTGGTAATTTTTTAGAATTGGTTTCCATTAAAAATGATTGTGATGGTGATACCTTATTGATTCAGGCAAAACCAGTGGGACCTACTTGTCATACTGGCGCTGATACGTGTTGGCAAGAAGCGAATTCCGCAAATTATGGCTTTATCTCACAATTGGAGTCGACCATTAAAACGCGTCGTGAAAATGCCGATTCTGAGAAGAGTTATGTGGCTTCTTTATTTGAAAAAGGCATTAACAAAATTGCTCAAAAAGTAGGAGAGGAAGCGGTTGAAGTGGTTATTGAAGCAAAAGATGATAACGATGAATTATTCTTGAGCGAAAGCGCCGACTTGTTTTTTCATTACTTGATTTTATTGCAAGCCAAAGGGTTTCAATTGAATGATGTAGTGGAAGTATTGAAGGGAAGGCAGAAGAAAGGATAAAAGATTTTAGACTTAAGATTTTAGATTTTTTTTTGAATTAAAACACTCTTAAGAATTTGTTTAACATTTTTTACTAGTTTCGAATCTTTAGTTTCAAATAAAACTTATCAAATGTTAGAGAAAATTAACACCGAAGTAAAAATATTGTTTCGTTTTTATAGTAACATACTAAATGATTGGACTGTTGAAACAATGTGCGCTTCAATAATAGATGAAAAAGAGGGTAAATACAAATTAGATAATATTCCTTTTTATGCACCAGTATCTTGTGGCGATATAATTTCTGCTGAATTTAATCAAGAAGAACAGAGGTTAGTTTATAAAGAAACGATAGAGCATTCTGGAAATTCGACAATTCAAGTTATTGTTGCAAAAAATGAGTCAATTGAAAACCTTAGAGAGATGTTTAAATTATTAGGATGTGACTCTGAGAAGTTTAGTGATAGTTATTTTGTAATGGAAATACCTGCTGCTATAAGTTATGTACCTATTCGCGAAAAATTAAACTATTTAGAAGAAGAAAACATTATTTCTTATGCTGAACCTAATTTGTCTAAAAATCATTGGTACTAAAACTTTAGTTGATTACTGTAAACTTCATAAAGTAGTATTATGTATTATTTTAGATTCCCAAAATTCTATTATGCTTCCAAAAACAAAACCTTCTTTTCTTTTAGCCCCGGGAGTAGCGGCATCCTTTTGTAGTGATGGGTTCTAAACCCATTACTACAAAAGATATAGCGAATCACGGGACGATGCTAGCTGAAATACCTATTTTTTCTGCTCCAAATAAAATTTATGTAGGGAATTCTTGTTTTTTTTTTACTGCAAAATCTAAAAAAGTATGTAGTTTTGAAAAAAACTATACCCGATGAAAAAAATAGCTATCCTTCTTTTAATGACTTCGTTTTCGGTCAGTAAAGCCCAAGGATTATTGAATAAAAAGGAAACCATTTTTACCCGACAAGACAGTCTTAGGGGCAGCATTACCAAAGAACGCGCTTGGTGGGATTTGAAACACTATCACTTAGCTATCAAAGTGAATCCTTCGGATAGCACTATTTCTGGGTCGAATACTATTCGCTATCAGGTGCTTCAAGAGAATTCGGTGTTACAAATTGACTTGCAAAACCCGATGGCCATTACCAATGTCACTCAAGACGGTAAACCGTTGACCTACAAGCGTGAAGGAAATGTCTATTTTATCACTTTAACAGCTCCTCAAAAAGTAGGAACAACCAAAGAAATTGTGGTGTTTTATGGAGGAAAGCCAAAAGTAGCTGTTAATCCGCCTTGGGATGGAGGAATTACATGGAAAAAAGATAAAAATGGAAATCCCTTTATCGCTTCGTCTTGTCAAGGATTGGGCGCTAGTGTTTGGTGGCCTTGTAAGGACCATATGTATGACGAAGTCGAAGAAGGAATGCGCATTAGTGTGAATGTGCCTGGCAACTTAACAGATGTTTCTAACGGGCGTTTACAAAGTGTACAAAAGGAAAAAGACGGCACCAAAACCTTTCATTGGGTGGTTAAAAATCCAATCAATAATTATGGGGTGAACATTAATATTGGCGATTATGTTTCTTTTTCTGAGAAATACAAAGGGGAAAAAGGCGACTTGGATTGTACGTATTATGTATTGCGTGATGATTTAGACAAAGCCAAAAAACAATTTCAAGATGTGCCCAAAATGTTGAAGGCTTTTGAGCATTGGTTTGGTCCTTATCCATTTTATGAAGACAGCTACAAATTGGTGCAGGCTCCGTACTTGGGGATGGAACACCAAAGTAGCGTAACCTACGGCAATAAATTTCTGAATGGTTATTTAGGACGTGATTTGAGTGGTACGGGTTGGGGAATGAAGTTTGATTTTATCATCATTCACGAATCGGGGCACGAGTGGTTTGCGAACAATATTACTTATAAAGACATCGCCGATATGTGGATACACGAAAGCTTTACCAATTATTCGGAGAGTTTGTTTTTGGAATACTACTTTGGTAAAGAAGCGGGCTATACTTATGTCCGCGGCATTCGAAAAAACATAGAAAATGACAAACCGATTATTGGAGTTTATGATGTAAACAATGAAGGTTCTGGAGATATGTACTACAAAGGCGCCAATATGCTGCATACTTTGCGACAAGTGGTAAACAATGACGAAAAATGGCGCGAAATATTGCGAGGTTTGAATGCTACTTTTTACCATCAAACAGTGACGACTCAGCAAATTGAAAGTTATTTGAGCGAAAAAATTGGAAGAGATTTGACGCCTGTTTTTAATCAATATTTGCGTGATACTCGCATTCCAACTTTGGAGTATTTCTTTAAAAATAATCAGTTGGGGTATCGTTGGGCGAATAGTGTAGCCAATTTCAATCTTCCTATAAAAGTGTTTTTGAATGGTACCGCACAAATTTTAGAACCTAATAACGAATGGAAAATGTTGCCTTTGGGAACAACAGAAAAACCAACACTTGAAGTGGATAACAACTATTATGTGGGCAGTTACAATATAACGGAGTAGTTCCAAGAATGAAAAATAAAAAAGCTTTCTGAGTTCTAAAAGTGGATACAGAAAGCCTTTTTTAGTTTCATAAAGGAAATAAAATTGAGACTTACTCGTGATTATTTTTTCAAAAATGACTTTTAAAGTTGCTTTTCAAACAATTGAATTTGACTTTTAAGCCGTTCGATTAGCATAGTCATCATTCTTTTATTCAGGTTGGAAGAATTTTGAATGTAATTTTGATACTCTTCTAAAGTAAAGAGGGCAATAATGGTTCCTTTTAAAGCATTTCGAAATTTTACATCTTTTTGAATTGAATTCTCAACCAAAGCGAGCTTTTTTTCAAGGGAAAGTTCATGAAAATCTCTTTTATTTTTGTTGATGTAATGCTCAAACATTGCGAGGAACAAATCATTCTGAAGCTTCAATATCGGCCTAAGCACTTGATTTTGAAATTTTTCTTCAGTTGAAGATTGAGCCGTTATCACTCCAATTGTATCGCCTCTGAATTCTTTTAACAAAAGTTCACGCTGTGTCATTTTTTTTCTTTAAAGTTAATCAAAAAGGCAGTTTATTTTTTTATAAATTTGAAGATAAACCTAAAAGAAATGAGATTTCATACCAGAAAATGGGTAAAACCCGAAGATTTAAACCCAAACGGCACCTTGTTTGGAGGTCGTTTGTTAGCTTGGCTTGATGAAGAACTAGCACTGTACACCATCATTCAGCTCGAAAATTCCAGAATTGTAACCAAATACATGTCTGAAATTAATTTTACCAGTTCAGCCAGACAAGGCGATATTATTGAAATTGGGATTGATGTGGTAAAGTTTGGTAGGACGTCTTTAATTTTAAAATGTGAAGCGCGCAACATGATGACAAGAGAAACCATTATTACCATTGACAAAACAACTATGGTTAATTTAGGAACCGATGGAAAACCACAGCCGCATGGGAAAACAGAAATTGAATTTGTGAAAGACAGATTATAAAATAGACCCGAAATAAACATGCCCCAAAAAGTGAGATACTATTCGGGGCATTTTTATAGAAAGAAAATTCAAACAGGATTATGTAATTTCTGCCTTAAATCTAGCTTATTACAGTGACTCCGTTTTTAAAAAAGTATGATCGGAAGGCATCTCATAAAGTTCCAAATAAAAATAGGGTACCGAGGCAATAACATGATCAAAAATATCGGCCATAATGTATTCGTAATTGACCCAGCGTTTGTCTGTTGAAAAGGCATAAATTTCTAAAGGCATTCCGTGCGGCGTGGGCTGAAGTTGACGACACATCATGGTAAGATTTTTATTCAAACCAGCATGTTGATGCAAATATTGATTGATATACTTTCTGAATAATCCTAAATTCGTCATGTTTCGACCATTAATTGCCAACGATTTATCAATAGCATTCGCTTGATTAAACCTTTCAATTTCAGCTTTTCGAGTTTGAATATAGGGCTGAACCAATTCTACTTTTTGTAAATTATCTAATTCAAAATCTTCTAAAAATCGAATCGTACTCGCTTTGATTAAAATATGTCTTTTAATTCGTCTTCCATCAGAATTAAGCATTCCTCGCCAGTTTTGAAACGAATCCGAACTTAAACTATAAGTAGGTATCGTGGTGGTGGTATTGTCAAAATTACGAACTTTTACGGTAGCCAAATTAATTTCGATCACGTCACCATCAGCGCCATAACGTTCCATCGTAATCCAATCACCAATACGAACCATATCATTTATAGCAACTTGAACACTAGCTACAAATCCTAAAATGGTATCTCTAAAAATCAAAATGACGATAGCAGAAACAGCTCCTAAAATAGTTAGCATTTCTTTTTGACTAATCCCGAAAATTTTAGAAATAATGACAGAGATGCCAAACATCCATAGCACTATCATAATGACTTGAATAAAACTATCTACGGGTTTATCACTAAACCTTGGGATTTGTTTTAAATAATCCTGAGTAGTATTTAATAGGGATCGAATGATCCATAAAATCAATAGTACGATGTAGACGCCAACTAATTTCCCAAAAACATCTTCCCAGTAATCATAACGTTTTAAAATTATAGGTACTGATTTGTAAATCAAAGTAAACGGGATTAGCTGCGCAATATAAATTACCGTTTTGTTGGATATGATCAAATCATCAAATTTGGTTTTTGTCTTTAGCGCAATAATAGCCATTGCTGTCACAAACAAAAAACGAAATAGCATATAAATGGAATAGGTCAGAATGATCAAAACAATGATATTCAACACTAGACTTACATAGGAAGAAAACGAATAACCCAAACCCCATCCTCGAAATATAGGGTAGAGGAAATTAAAAATATGATCCAAAATATTACCCATTGCTCAAATATTTCTTTTCAATATAAAAAGTTCCAAACGGAATTAAAGAGCCCAAAAGGATAATTAATAACGTAAGAAAAGACCATTTTTGCGCGTTTTTTAGGAGTACAGCCAATACAACATACCCAATAAACAATACACCATGACTCATACCAATTGGATACAATAAAGTTTTATATATTTCTAAATTATTGGGTTTGATAAATAACATATTCGCTAATAAAATCAGATAGGAGCATCCTTCTAAAATGGCAGTAATTTTGAATGTTTTGAACATTTTGATTGTATTTTTTTTATTTAAGGCCCAAAATTAAGGATTCTTATTGATTATAACGTTTGTGAACTCAAAGTAATTTACATTTACACTTTCAACACTTGAAGATGAGTAAACGCGATCTAAAAAAATATGTTGCTCAGTTAACAAAAGAGCAACTGGAAGAACAAATTTTGGAATTGTACGATAAACTAAGTACCGTAAAAGTGTACTATAATTTTGTCTTTCAACCTAAAGAAGAAGAGTTGATTCGTGAGGCCAAAACCAAAATTGCAAATGAATATTTCCCAGTTATGAAATCAGGGGCCAAAAGACAACCTAAAGCAAAAATGAGACGATCGGTTGCTCAAAAGTACATTAAGCATTTTGTCACACTTGGCGTAGATCCGTATCGTATAGCCGATGTAATGCTTTTTGCCATTGAAATAGGACAAACCCATGCTTTAGAAAACAAAACAACTTCAGATGCCTATTTAAAAAGTACTTTCAACTCTTTTGCGCAAGCGTTAGACTTTTGTATCCGTCATGGAATTTTTGTTGATTTCAAAAGTAGAATGGAGGCCATCACTACTGAAATTACCTTACAAAAATGGAAAAATAGTGCTGATTTTGAAATAGTACTAGAAAAAACAACCAAATTTTAAAGCTGCTTAATAAAATTATTGGTTTCAGACTATAAAAATTTATTTTAATAGTAGTGCAATAACTCTTTTTAAAGCGTAGTTTTGCAAAAATCCAAAATTTATAATGTTAGAAGACGCTTTAGAAATTCAAGTTGAAGTTAAAAAAGAATTATATGCTTATCAAAAAGGTGACATTGACGCCATTTTTGAGCGCATAGATAACGCCCCAATCAATCATCATTTATTATATCAATTACCAACAGGTGGAGGAAAAACGGTTGTTTTTTCTGAAATCGTACGTAGATATTTATCTCAACATGATAAAAAAGTAGTGGTTTTAACTCATAGAATCGAATTGTGCAAGCAAACCTCGAAGATGCTGAAAGGTTTTGGAGTTAAGAACAAAATCATCAATAGTAAAGTCAAAGAATTACCCGATCAAAATGATTATTCTTGTTTCGTTGCTATGGTCGAAACCTTGAAAAACCGTATCAATGATGAGAAATTACACTTAGACAATATTGGATTGGTCATTATTGATGAGGCGCATTATAACTCTTTCAGAAAATTATTGAATTCATTCAAAAACGCCTTTATACTTGGAGTTACAGCTACGCCGCTAAGTTCCAACATCAAATTACCGATGCATCAAAGTTACAATGAACTTATAGTTGGAGATACCATTGGTTCACTAATCGAGAAAGGATTTTTGGCTCGTGCGGTTACTTATAGCTATGATGTTGGTTTGACTTCATTGAAAGTAGGTATTAATGGTGATTATACCGTTAAATCATCAGACGACCTTTATACCAATACCCTAATGCAAGAGAAATTATTGTATGCCTATACTGAACGCTCTTTGGGAAAAAAAACATTGATTTTTAATAATGGTATAAACACTTCGCTATATGTTTACGAAACTTTTCGTGAGGCAGGATATCCTATTCGTCATTTAGACAATACTAGTAATAATGACGAGCGTAAAGAAATATTGCACTGGTTTAAGCATACACCGGATGCCATTTTAACGTCGGTTGGAATTTTAACTACAGGTTTTGATGAACCTACAGTGGAAACCATTATCTTAAATAGAGCGACAAAATCGTTGACTTTGTACTTTCAGATGATTGGACGTGGCTCTAGAAAATTACCTGGAAAGGATGAGTTTACCGTAATTGACTTAGGAAACAATGCCGCTCGATTTGGTCTTTGGAGTGAACCAGTAAACTGGCAACATATTTTTAAATCGCCCGAATTTTATCTTGAAAATCTTAGAGACGATCAAGAAATTGAATTGCATTTTAAATACCAAATGCCTCCAGAATTAAGAGCGAAATTTAGTAAAACTGAGGTGGTAACCTTTGATGTTGATGAAGAACATAAATTAGCGATCAAGCAGAATTTACGTTCCAAAGTAGTGTTGGATAAATCCTTGGATCAGCATGCTTCTATGTGCGTTGACAATACAGAATTACCTCAAGAAGCTAGGGCGTTAGCCAAAGAATTAGAGGATGATATTGACTGCAGAATTAAGCGTTATTCCAAATGTTTAAGCCAATGTAGTAAAAATTACCGCGAATGGTTAGTAGATGATTATAAACAAAAGCTAACCTTACTTATTGGCAAAAAATACCGTGAAAAAATCATGAATGAATTAGATTAAAAAATGTAGAGTGCTACTTAAAAATCACTTTTCAATTTAGTTCACTTTTAAATTATAACTATAATACTTACTCATATGTCAAAACAATTCTCCGATTTAGGGCTTTCAGCACCCATTGTAAAAGCGATTACCGAAAGGGGAATTGTTATACCAACTGAAATTCAAGCAAAGATTATTCCTCTAGCATTAAGCAACAAAACAGATCTTGTTGGAATTGCCAAAACAGGTACAGGGAAAACTGCCGCTTTTGGCTTACCCATTTTGAATTTAATTGACAGCTCAAAGCAATCGATTCAAGCTGTAATTTTAGTGCCCACGAGAGAATTAGGGAATCAAATTTTTGAAAATTTAACCGAATTTTCAAAATATCAACCAGAAGTTTCAATAGCAGTGACCTGTGGAGGAGTCCCAATCAAACCTCAAGTAGAGCGCTTGTTGCGACCTACACATATTATCATTGCAACTCCTGGTAGACTTATCGACTTAATTGAGCGTAAAGCAATCAACTTAGCTCATACTACATTTTTGGTATTGGACGAAGCAGATGAAATGGTTTCAGTACTAAAAGACAGTATTGATACTATTATTGCCGAATTACCAAAAAATCGTCAAACTCTTTTGTTTACCGCAACATTACCCGGAACTATAAAACAGCTTATTCAAAATTACCTAAATAAAAATGTTGTTCAAGTTAGTGCCAACATGGAAACCATGGGTAATCAAGGCATTGATCACCATTACATAGTGGTTGATCCCATTGAAAAGTTAGATGTTTTGATGCATTTTTTAAATACTAAAGAAGGGGAGCGCGGTATCATTTTTTGTAAAACTAAAGCTGCTGTAAATAAATTGGCTAAGAATCTGGCGATCAATAAATTTTCGTCTGGAGCATTGCATGGTAGTTTATCGCAAGGAATACGTGATCGAATTATGGGCCAATTCCGCCAAGGACATATTAATATACTGATTGCAACCGATTTGGCCGCACGTGGCATTGATGTAGCAGCTATTTCATATGTTGTAAATTATCATCTACCTGATACTTATGAAGCCTATGTACACCGAAGTGGACGAACCGCTAGAGCTGGAGCCAAAGGATTATCATTGACCGTTTTACAACCAGAAGAAGAAGTTGAAATTACTGATTTTGAAAAAGAGTTAGGCATTCAATTTTCTAAATATCAAAAACCTTCGTCGGCTAGTATTGAAGAAAATAATGCTTTTTTGTGGGCAAAACAGATTTTTAAAACAAAGCCAAATCACGAATTGGACACTGAGTTTAAAACTAAAATAAAAACAATTTTTCATCATTTAACCAAAGAAGAATTGATCGAGAAACTGATTGCAAATTATTGGACACAAAACAAACTAGATATTCAAGAAAAGCCAGTTAAAAAATTTAAAGGCTAAATAAATTTTTAAACTTATATTTTAAAGTACAATCATTTGTAATGAATGATTGTATTTTTTTAAAGATTATAATTTACAAAAATATACTTAGTTTTAATACAGTTCAAAAACAAGTATTTTCTATTGTCATCTTTTGAACTATAATTTATATTATGTAAAATAGAAAAATGTAAAATTGAAACTATTTAAATATAATTACAATATACAGATTACATACCGATTTAGCATTTTTAAAACTTAAGCAAAAAAAAACACCTTCAGTCAAAGGTGTTTTACTTTTATTTTGAGAATATTATTTTACTTCAAATCCTATAATCCAATTTTCCCAAGCTAATTCAATTCTAGTCTTCAAAATTCTATATTCTAATTTTTCTATTAGATTATCTGATTTTTGATTATCAACCGTTACGCGTAATTGATCACTTGCTGCTTTATAATCATAAGAACCCCATTGCTTAGCGACTTTGTTAAAAATTATAATACTTTGTTTTTTACTTGGTATTATAAAAAAAGAATAGCTGCCTGCTGGTAATTGCTTTCCCTCAATACTAATGGTTTTATCAGTAACAAAAGTTGTAGCATCGTTTGCACCCGCTCGCCAAACTTGTTCAAACGGCACTAAAGCTCCCCAAATAGCACGTCCTTTAACCGAAGGACTTCCGTATTTAATAGTAATAGTAGCGCCATTAATGTTGCCTGTTACTGATTCTGCAGGACTTCCTGCTTTTGTTTGTGACCAACCAATTACACTTAATAAAAAGAAGAAAAATAATACTAATTTTTGTGAGTTTGTTTTCATGCTTTTTTTAGTTAAATTTAGTAGTTAAAAGTACTTTAAGTCTAGCTATATTTGTAAATAAAACTCATTTTTTAAGAAATAATTTTGATATTTGTAAATCAATGAGTTAACCATTACATTTCAGTATAACTAATTTTAATTATTTTTTTATACGACCTTAAATCTTACTTTTTATTATGAATACAGTGGCTGAACGTATTGCTGATTTTCTTAAAGAATATCCACCCTTCAACAACTTAACTTTTGCTGAGCTTTCTGAAATTGCAATAAACATTCGAGTTATCTATCTTGAAAAGCATCAAACATTATTTCAAATTAATGATATTCTTCATGACTGTTTTTACGTAATTGCATCTGGAACCGTTAATTTATCTGTTATTTCTGATGCAGAAGAAACGCTTTTACACAAATGCAATCAAGGTGATATTTTTGGCTTACGTCCTTTTTTTGCTAAAAATAATTACATGATGACCGCAAAAGCTCGTGAGGAAAGCATAGTGTACGCTATTCCAATTGCCGTATTTAGGCCTTTTGTGAGCAATAATTCAATGGTTTTGAATTTTTTATTAGAAAGTTTTGCCGCCACCTCAAGATTTTCTAACGATAAAGATAAATATGGGAATGCGATGATTTCTGATAATGTTTTTTTTCCAGAACAACAATCTGAAATTCAATATTTCCAATCACTTTCATATAATACTTCACCGTTAACCACTACTTCCAAAACAGTCATTAAAGATATCGCTCAAATAATGACAGAAGAAGTTGTGAACAATGTTTTAATTTGTGAAAAAAACTATCCAATTGGCATTGTAACGGATCAAGATATGCGATCCAAAGTGGCAACTGGACGCTATTTGATTACGGATACTGTTGATAAAATTATGGATTCACCAGTAATTCCGGTAGTTGAAAGTATTTCATTGGCAGAAGCTCAATTACTAATGCTAAAACATAATGTTACGCATTTATGTGTTACGCTTGATGGTACTACGCAATCTGTAGTTAAAGGAATTATATCCGAACATGACTTGATTATTGCACAAGCAAGCAATCCTGGAGTAATGATCAAAGAAATTAAGCGATCTTTAACTTCCAAAGATTTAAAACAAATCCGTGAACGATTGACCGATTTGATTCAAAATGCAATTAATAAGAATATTCCCCTTTATCACGTAGCTAATATTGCCAGTGAGATCAATTTAGCAATTATAAAAAGAAGTGTAGAATTGTCTATATTAGATATGGGCTCCCCTCCTGCTCGTTTTGCTTGGTTTAGTATTGGGAGTCAAGGGCGTAAGGAGCAATTATTGTTTACAGATCAAGACAGTATGTTGATTTTTGAAGATGTACCAGCCGATCAATATCGTAATGTCAAAGATTATTTTATTAAATTAGCCAAAAGAACAACATCAACATTAGAAAAAGTAGGCTATCCTGTTTGTCCAGAAAACCATATGGCTGGCAATTTGCAATGGAGTAAATCATTATCAGATTGGATCAAACAATTCAATAGTTGGATGAATACTCCTGGAGAAAACAGTAACAATATGAGTAGTATATTCTTCGATTATGAGTTGGTTTTTGGAGACGACAAGTTAGAGGAAGCTATTGGAAATGTAGTTTTGCAAAACGCAAAAAACAATACCTTATTTTTTGACTTTCTCGGAAACCATGTTTTAAAAAATAATACTCCGCTTACTTTTTTCAAGAAATTCATTTTAGAGGAAGACGCTATCAATCGTAATAAATTTGATATTAAAACACGTGCACTAATGCCGTTAATTGATGGAGCTCGATTATTTGCTTTATATTTCAATTTGAAAGGAATAAACAATACCTATCTCAGATATAAGCAATTGGCCATTGTCGATCCAAATAATGAAGAGATTTATTTGAATTGTGCGGATGCTTTTATTACATTGTCTAAAATTAGAACTAATGAAGGGTTAAAAAATGATGACTCTGGACAATACATACCGGTAACCGAAATGTCAAAATTGGATAAGGACAAATTAAAAATGGCTTTACAGCCAATGAAAGATTTAGAAGAATTAATTAAAGGCAAATTTAAACTTACACAATTTTCATAGTATGCTAGATTGGCTTAAAAATATAAATAAAGATTTTCCGGATTTTTGGAAAAAATATTTGGAGAAATTTGAATCAAAACCAGATAAAATCATTGTGTTTTCAACTGAAACTTCAGGAATGAACTCCAACAAAGATGTGATTTTATCTATTGGCTCCTTTCAAATCGAAGAGTCAAGTATCGCTATGGGCCAAAGCTTTGAGGCAGTTTTACTACAATACAAATATTTTCATGATAATGGACTATCCAATGAATTTATTGTGGATAGCAAAATGAAAAAATTGGTCGAAATGGATGCTATTCAGATGTTTGTGGATTTCATTGGAAATGCTATTTTAATTGGGCATCATGTTGATTTTGATGTCGAAATGATTAATGCATCTCTAGAAAAACTAGGCTGTGGACGATTGAAAAATCAGGCACTTGATGTTGATGTAATGTATCGAAAGATTAATGACATTACAGACAAACAATTTTCATTAGATGAACTCTGTAGCATTTATAAAATTCCAAAAAGTGACAGACATTCTTCATCAGAAGACGCTTTTAGAATTGCGCTTTTATTTTTAAAATTAAAAAATAAATTAGACTTGAAGTTTTAATCTTCTAACATTATTCCATTGCAAAATTGTCGATGATGCATAATAGCAACTAACTTTTGTTCGTGAGTAATAAAATGTAATCAGTAAGAAACACTATTGTTTTTATGAATGAATTCTTGTCGTGCAATACTTTTAATTTTCAAAAACAGCTCTTTTCAGCTAACTACTTGTATAGATACGCTGCGGATTTAATTCCGTTTTTAATAATAAAATGGATTATTAATTGCTACAATACCTTCAAAAGTATTTGAAGGATGGCAAACGATGCGTTTTGGCTATCATTTTGTAGGATTTAATTTTTCTTCAATTATCTCGAGAGCCGCCTTCACATTGGTCATTCGTTCCATTGAAGTATTATCGATCACAATGTCGAATTTTTCTTCAATATCTAGAACAATATCGACTAAGTTGGAGGAATTTATATTTAGATCTCTGATAAAATCTGTTTCCTCTGACAAGGACTCTAACATTTCTGCATTTTGAACATAGGGCAAAATTATATTCTTAAGCTGTTCTATTTTATTTTCGTTGTAAGTTGACATTAATGGTTTTAGTTATTAGTTAGACTTCCATTTCTTGAAAATGATACAAGCATTTACATCTCCAAATCCAAAACTGGCTTTAGCAATATACTCCATTTTTTTGTTTAGTGCAACAGTTGGTATTTTTGAGGGATCAATCCATTCTGTGATTTCAGGATGTAAATCTTCACAATTGCAATTGGGGAAAATGAAATCATCATGTAATTGTAAGACGGTAGCAACACTTTCAATACTTCCTGCTCCAGAAAGACAGTGCCCAACCATTGATTTTAAAGAATTGATATAAGGAAAATCCTTTCCTTGTAATTGTAATGCCTTACACCAATTTTCAATTTCAAATGAGTCTTTACTTGTGGCTGTTACGTGTCCATTAATCGCATCCAGTGCTGAGGCATTAATTTCTGCATTAAGCAATGCGTCTGTAATGCATTTTTGAACAGCTACTCCATTAGGTGCCGTCATAGAGCCATTCCCTCTTTGACCACCCGAATTACAATTCCCTCCAATTATTTCAGCATAAATTGTGGCACCTCTAGCAATAGCTGTATCCAAATCCTCAATAACCAACGCACCTGCCCCACTACTCGGAACAAAACCGGAAGCTGAAGACGAAAAAGGTCTTGAAGCCTGCGTTGGCGTTGCATTATGTTTATATGTACAAACTTTTAAAGCATCGAATCCTCCCCAAATATAAGGCCCCGAATCACTGGTACTTCCCACCAACATCCGATTGGACAAGCCTGACTTTATTCTTTCAAATCCCATTAAAATGCTTTCGGTTCCTGTAGTACAGGCCGATGAATTTGTAGTGACTTGATTTCCTAAACCTAATTTTCCACCCAAATAAGCGCTAACACCGCTATTCATGGTTTGTGCCACGGTAGTGCTTCCTAATCGACGGGTTTGCAAGTCGTCAATTTTGTATATACTTTCCCTAAATTTTTCAATTCCTGAAGTTCCTGTTCCAAAGATAGTTCCGCTGTTCCAGTCGGGTGATGTATCGTTTTTAATACTTAAACCTGCATTTTTCCAAGCTTCCATGCCTGCAATAACACCATATAAAATACCTGTTGCTTTAAAATTTTTCAGTTCAAGTGCCGTAAAATATTCTAGAGCCAAAGCTTCAGAAATAGTTGGCTTACCTGAAACTTGACACGAAAAAGCTAATTGTTCTAATTCGGGATCAAACGCAATACCTGAAATCCCATTTTTTATAGCATGTGCAAAAGCTGAAACCCCTACTCCATTTGGAGCAACTACGCCTAAACCAGTAATTACAACTCTTTTTTTCATGTTATGCTATTTTTTATTTCATCATTCCTGCTAAAAAACCTTTGCAAACCACTTCCTTTTTTTCATTTTCCATCCAAACTTTACATTTTAGTTTTCCAAATCTAAAATACACTTTTTCTGAATACACCGTAACTTTTTCATTTGGAAAAACAGGTTTTAAAAAATTGATTTCACTTGATGTTAAAGCAATTAGGATCCCTTCATTAAACTTATCATTTAATAAAAAAATACCCAAACAGACTAATCCAATTTGAGCCATCGTTTCGGTTAAAATAACACCTGGCGTTACAGGTCGATCTTTAAAATGACCTTGATAAAAATCCAAATTTTCATCATACCTATAAGTACCAACCACTCTATTCTCATCAATAAAAAGAAGCGAATCCACAAACAAGAAAGGCTTTGTATACGGTAAACCAGCAATAATTTTTTGCATAAAGTAGGTATTTAAAATTCTAAAAGAATGCGTTGAGCCGAAAAACCTGGGCCAAAACTTAACATTAAACCTTTAGATCCTTTTATGGGTTGCTGTTTCAGAATTTCCTCTAAAACAAACAAGACCGTTACACTAGACATGTTGCCATACAATCGTAAGATTTTTTTAGTAGCCTCAATATTTTTACCCAATCCTTCAAAAAGAGCTTCTACTGTTTGAATGATTTTTTTTCCACCGGGATGAAAAATTAAATGATCAATGGCTGAAATAGTGAGATCATTTTTCTTTAGAAAAGGATGAATGATCGCTGGAAAATGTGCTGCTATTGTTTCGGGGACTTTAGGATCTAATACCATTTGTAGCCCAGAAGGCATTAATTCAAAGCCCATCATATCAATAGCATCATAAAAATGATACATTTCTTCTCCAATAATAGTTGAACCTTCGGCCTCAGCTTCTGAAGACAACAAAACACAGGCAGCACCATCACCAAAAATGGCAGCACTCACAATATTAGCCATGGAAAAATCGTCTAATAAAAAAGTCGCGGTTGGGCTTTCAACAGCAATAACTGCAGCTTTTTTTCCTGGATTTGCTTTTAGAAAATTTTTGGCATAAATAATACCTGAAATTCCAGCTGCACAACCCATTTCGGTAACGGGTAAACGAACAACATCAGATCTCATTTTTAATCGATTAATCAGATACGCATCAAGTGAAGGAATCATTATTCCGGTACAACTTACAGTGATAATAAAATCAATATCGGTTGCTAACCAGTTCACATTTTCTAGCGCTTTTAGTAATACTTTTTCACCCAATTGAATGACTTCGCGCTTGTAAATTGCATTACGCTCCGCAAATGAAGTTTGTGTAAAAACCTCCAACGGATCCATGATAGAATAGCGTTTATCTACTTCGGCGCCTTCGAATATCTTTTTTACTTTTCGAATAAATCGATCGTCTTGACCCTCTAGCCAAGTGTCTAAAAAAGGAATAATTTCATGCGTTGCCTTTGAAAAATTGGGCAATTGTTTGGCTACTGTGCAAATCTTAACTTTCATAATTTTGAAATTATCCATTGATATCTAAAAGCCCATTTCAATCTCACACTAAAGTGTTTTGGATGTATTATTTTTGAGAATGCGAACAATTCTTCTTTTTTAAACCCTCGTAATATTGACGTTAAACCATCTTGTCGCGACATACGATTTAAACGAAAAACAAAACAAACAGCTTGAAACAACCTATACGCCAACGCGCTTCGATGCAAATCATTAATAACGATCCCTAAATTGGCATTAGCATATAACATTTGTAACAAAGTCACAATTTCATCATCTTGAAAATGATGCAATGTTAAGGTACATAAAAAAATATCAGCTCTTTTTTGCTTAAAGGAGGGATCAAAAATGTTTTCGCAACTATAACGAATAGTATTGAAATTTTGTGATAATTGTGTAGCATGTGCAATGGTATAAGCATTAGCATCAATACCTATCAACTCAAAATGGAGCGCATTCTTCTTTCCAAAATTTGCAATGGTACGAAGCATATCACCGTTACCACAACCCAAATCAATAATCCGAATGGTTTTTGAAGGATCACAATTTTTCAATAGCTTTTCAATACCTGATACTGTTACGGAATTGCCTCCTAATAACTGATTTATTTTGGCAATTTTATCAAGTGCCTCTCTTAATTCGTCGCCCTCTAACGAAAAATCATCCATGATTTCCTCTGCAGAGGTACGATAAGTTGTTGGTACAAATACATTCATTTATGCTATAGGTTTTCCGTGAGTTTGTTTAATGATTTGTTGTAATAGAAAAGGGAAAATTTGCAAAATTTGAAGTACAATCAAAGTTAGTATTGGCTTTTCTAAAATTTTACTTAGCCATTTACCAAATTGAAGTCTTTGTTTGAAAGTTGCATTCCATCGACTTGTATATTCCTGCTCGAAGACCAATCTATTAGTAACACTGTTGCTTAAAAAATCTGTAGTGAGTTCGGAGGCAATTTTAGCACTATGAATCGCCATGGCCATTCCATTACCACAGAAAGGATGGATGAGACCTGCAGCATCTCCAATCATTAACACATGATTAGAGACAGCTTCTTTATCATCAAATGAAAATTGACTAATGGTTAATGACTTTTCAAAAACAGGAGTACAACTTTGCAATATTGTTTTCAATTTTTCATTTTTAAAAAGGACTTCTTCCTGAAATGTAGCAATGTTTTTATATTTTTTAAAAGATATAAAATTCGTGATGTAACAGATGTTGATTACATCATTTTCGATTTTTGAAACACCACAATACCCACCTTTAAAATGGTACAATCCAACCATATTATTTTTAAAAACACCAGTGTAGTGATTTTTTACGGCCAACCAAGGTGCTTCTTTATGTATAAATTGCCGATCCATCTTGTAATCTAAATTGGCTTTTTTTCCAAAAGCACCAAGCACAACGGTAGCATGAATAGTTTTTTTTTGTGCTGTCTCTATAGTAAACACTTCATTATCAAAAGAACAATTTTCTACTTTATCTTTCAGGATTGTACAGCCGTTTGAAAGGGCTTTTTTATACAAAAGAAAATCCAAAGTATAGCGACTAATACCAAATCCACCTAGAGGCAAGGGTTGTTTTACGCTTTTACCTATTAATGTTGAAAACTCAAAATGATCAATTGAAGATGGATTGGCCTCTTTGAAAGGAACGTCAAGAAATTCAAGATAACTTTTGACTTCATTCGAAACATACTCACCACAAACTTTATGCTTGGGAAAGTCGTTTTTTTCAATAATCATTACCGAAATACCGTTTCGAGATAATTGTATTCCTGCCGTTAATCCAGCTAGACCAGCACCTATTATTACTACTTCTTTTTTCATGATATCAGTAAATGTAATCAATTGTTTTTACATAAATACCAATAAAGAGAATCAAGCGTAAAATAGTAAGTACTTTCAAAATAGAAGTAATTTCACTAAACAAAAAAAACTGCTTTTGTGTTTCAAAAAGCAGTTTTTGACAATAAAAACAAGTTTATTTATATTGTATTTATCTTAATCTCATCAATAATTTCAGGATTTAGTAATGAAGAAGTATCACCAAAATCAGAAAAATCGCCTGCCGCAATTTTGCGTAATATTCGTCGCATAATTTTACCAGATCTGGTTTTGGGCAATCCCGAAACAAACTGAATTTTATCGAGCTTAGCTATAGGCCCAATATGATCCGTAATAATTTGATTGATCTCTTTAGTCACATTATCACGGTCTCTGTATTCACCACTTTCTTTTAAAATCACAAATCCAAGTAATGCATTTCCTTTAATTTCATGTGGAAAACCTACAATTGCCGATTCTGCTACTGCTGGATGTTCATTTATAGCATCTTCTATAGGAGCTGTATCTAAATTATGACCTGAAACAATTACTACATCATCTACTCTACCCGTAATTCTGTAATACCCCACTTCATCTCGTAAAGCGCCATCACCTGTAAAATATTTTCCTTGAAAGGCAGAAAAATAGGTGTTGATATAGCGTTGGTGATCTCCCCAGATGGTTCTAGCAATTCCAGGCCATGGAAATTTTATACACAAACTTCCAACCACTTGATTGCCTTGAATTTCATTTCCTTTTTCATCCATTAATACTGGTTGAATCCCTGGCAAAGGTAATGTAGCGTAGGTAGGTTTGGTAGGTGTAACGAAAGAAATCGGGGCAATCATAATACCTCCTGTTTCTGTTTGCCACCACGTGTCAACAATTGGACAACGTTTATCACCCACATGATCATTAAACCAATGCCAAGCCTCTTCGTTGATGGGTTCACCTACGGATCCAATAACTTTTAAAGATTTTAATGGAAAACGTTGCACATAATCTAAACTTTCTTTAGCTAAAGAACGGATCGCTGTAGGAGCAGTATAAAACTGAGTGATTTTATGTTTTTCAATGGTTTCCCAAAAACGACTAAAATCTGGATACGAAGGCGTTCCTTCAAAAATAACGGTTGTACCTCCATTTAATAAAGGACCATATAACGAATAGGAATGTCCTGTAATCCATCCTAAATCTGCGGTACACCAAAAAATATCATTTTCATCGTGATTGAAAACATTTTTATAAGTATAAGAAGTATATACCATATACCCTGCAGTTGTATGCACCATTCCTTTTGGTTTTCCTGTAACTCCTGACGTATAAAGTATAAACAATGGATCTTCAGCATCCATGATTTCTGCCACATTATTATCCGAAGCGTTATCCAAAAGCGGCTGCAACCATTGATCTCTTCCAGGTTTCATTTCAATTTGGTTTTCGGTACGTTGGGCCACCAAAACACTTTCTACCGAAGGAGAATTTTCTAATGCATCATCAATAATACTTTTTAGTTCAATGGTTTTATTTCCTCTAAAACCACCGTTGGCAGTAATCACCATTTTACAAGTACTATCGTTGATTCTAGCCGCTACGGCAGAAGAAGAATAACCCGCAAAAATAACAGAATGAATTGCTCCAATTCTGGCACACGCTAACATTGAAATAGCTAGTTCAGGAATCATTGGCAAATAAATACAAACTCGATCTCCTTTTGTAATCCCTTGTTCTCTAAGAACATTGGCCATTTTACAAACACTTTGATGTAACTCGTTATAAGTGATAAACTGGGAAGCTTCATCAGGATTATTAGGTTCAAAAATAATTGCATTTTTATTGCCTCTTTTGGCTAAATGCCTGTCGATTGAATTTTTTGTAATATTTACTTTAGCATCGGTAAACCATTTTACTTCTGCAGTAGCCATATTAAAATCAACAACTTTATCCCAATATTGATACCAAGTAAAATTTTCTTCTGCAATTTTGCCCCAAAATTTTCTTGGTTCACGAACAGATTTATTGTAATGCTTGAAATATTGTTCTAAATTTTCGATTTTGAAATAACTCATTTTTTTTAATTTTATCTAGTATTCAAATATAGTAAATCCTTTTTTGAACTTTACAATTGAAAATATAATATTTAGCAAGGATTCGTATTTATACTGTTAAATTTCATATAAAAAAAGCCATACTATTTAAGCATGGCTTTGTTGGTTTGACACTATTATAGTCAAAACATTTATTGAAAAAATTACATTCACTCAACTTTATCGAAAGTTAAGTGAATCCGATTGCTATTGACCAGTGCAATGAATAATAACTAATTCAAATAAAAGAATATTGCATTGATTTGTGTTCATCAGCACACTATTAGATAGTATGGTAATTCTTAATTTAACCTATTTTTTTCATTGCCGTCATAGATTCACGTAGCCAAGCACCTACTTCTTCAATTGGATGTTGACGAATGGTGTTGTTTACAGCAATCAAAACCGCATTATCTACTTGGTTTGAGGTCGAAAATGGTTTTCCGATTACATTTGTATCAATGGTTTTCATAAAATCTACCAATAATGGTTTACAAGCATGATCAAATAAATAACAACCATATTCAGCGGTATCCGAAATGATTCGGTTCATTTCATACAGTTTCTTTCTGGCCACGGTATTAGCGATTAATGGCAATTCGTGTAAGGATTCATAGTATGCAGATTCTTCGATAATTCCAGATTCTGTCATCGTTTCGAAAGCCAATTCTACTCCCGCTTTTACCATCGCAATCATTAAAACACCATGATCAAAATATTCTTGTTCTGAAATAGGAGCTTCAGTTGGTGCAGTTTTCTCAAAATTTGTTTCGGCAGTTGCCGCTCTCCATGACAATAAATTGATATCATCATTGGCCCAATCAATCATCATATTTTTTGAGAATTCCCCCGAAATGATATCGTCCATATGTTTTTGGAATAAAGGACGCATAATATCTTTTAGCTCATCAGCCAATTCATAGGCTTCAATTTTTGAAGGATTATCTAAACGATCCATCATATTGGTAATACCTCCATGTTTTAATGCTTCCGTGATGGTTTCCCAACCGTATTGAATCAATTTTGAAGCATAACTTGGCTCGATTCCTTTTTCAACCATTTTGTCAAAACACAAAATAGAACCCGTTTGTAGCATACCGCACAAAATGGTTTGCTCTCCCATCAAATCTGATTTTACTTCAGCAACAAAAGAAGATTTCAAAACACCAGCTCTATGACCACCTGTAGCTACTGCATAGGCTTTGGCTTGCTCTAAACCTAATCCGTTTGGATCGTTTTCTGGGTGTACCGCAATTAAGGTAGGCACTCCAAAACCTCTTTTGTATTCTTCACGAACTTCAGAGCCTGGACATTTTGGCGCACACATAATCACAGTAATATCTTTACGAATTTGCATACCTTCTTCAACAATATTAAAACCGTGTGAATAGGCCAAAGTAGCTCCTTCTTTCATCAATGGCATGATGGCGTTTACAACTGCAGTATGTTGCTTATCAGGAGTTAAATTACAAACAAGATCAGCACTTGGGATCAATTCTTCATAGGTTCCTACTGTAAAACCATTATCTACTGCGTTCATGTAAGAAGCTCTTTTTTGAGCAATTGCCTCAGCGCGTAAAGCATAAGAAATATCTAAACCTGAATCCCTCATGTTCAAACCTTGATTTAGTCCTTGAGCTCCACAACCTACAATGACTACTTTTTTTCCTGCTAAAGCTGTTATTCCATTTGAAAATTCAGATTGATCCATGAATTCGCAAACGCCTAATTGTTCTAATTGTAATCTAAGTGGTAATGAATTGAAATAATTTGCCATTTTTTTTATTGTTAAATGATTTTTTAATTTTTTTT
Organism: Flavobacterium succinicans LMG 10402; assembly: GCF_000611675.1. Classification (GTDB taxonomy): domain Bacteria; phylum Bacteroidota; class Bacteroidia; order Flavobacteriales; family Flavobacteriaceae; genus Flavobacterium; species Flavobacterium succinicans. The sequence continues at coordinate 134,333 of NZ_JATV01000010.1, forward strand.
ATAATGTTTATTGGGTTGTGAATTACAAATTTTCTAATAATGAAGAAATTTCCATTTTTGCTTTTGAAACCGAAATTCTGCCAGAACGCACAAATTGCATAATACCAAAAGGTTTTAGGCTATTGTACAAATCTACTATTTCGGAATGTTTTCCGGATTTAGAAATCACAAAGAAGTCTCTTGATACGGTAACAATTTGTGAATTACTCTCTTTTATGATGTTTTGAATTTGTCGTTCATCAAACAGCAAACTTGATTCTATTTTGAAAATTGCACTTTCTAAGAAAATTGTTTCTTCGTCAATATGATAAAAAGCCTTGATGACCTCAATCTGTTTCTCAATTTGACCTACAATATTTTGTACCCATTTTTCGGTGGTGTTTACTACGATAATGAAACGCGAAACATTTTCTATTTCGGATTCGGAAACGTTTAAACTCAAAATATTAATATGTCGTTTTAGGAATATTCCTGAAATTCGGTTCAATAAGCCTACGTTGTTTTCTGAATATACAGAAATCGTGAATGTTTTATTTTCCATAACAATTAACTTAGTCTGATATCTGATACTGATGCTCCAGTAGGAATCATCGGAAACACGTTATTTTCTTTTTCTACCATTACTTCCAAGAAATAAGCTTCTTTTGAAGCCAACATTTCAGCCACGGCAGCATCCAAATCTTCTCGTTTGGTTACCTTTTTGGCTTTGATGTAATATCCTTCAGCGATGGCAACAAAGTTAGGATTGATCATTTCCGTTGAGGCATAACGTTTGTCAAAAAACAGTTGTTGCCATTGACGTACCATTCCCAAAAATTCATTGTTCAATACCACTATTTTTACTGGAACTTGGGTCTGGAAAATCGTTCCTAATTCTTGAATGGTCATCTGAAACCCTCCATCACCAATTATAGCTACCACTTCGCGATCTGGACGCCCCATTTTGGCACCAATAGCGGCGGGTAAAGCAAATCCCATGGTACCTAATCCTCCCGAAGTAATATTGCTTTTGGACTGATTAAATTTAGAATATCTACAAGTAAACATCTGGTGTTGACCCACATCCGAAACCATAATAGCATCTCCTTTAGAATGCTTGTTAATCATCTCGATCGTTTCTCCCATTGAAATCCCTTCTCCTTTTGGAGCTAACTCCTCATCGATCACACTTTCTAACTCAATTCTATATTTTTCTTTGAATTCATTATGCCAAGCTTCATGTGTATTTTTGTTTACCAATGGTATCAAGGCAGCTAAAGATTCTTTGACATCTGCCAAAACTGCCACATCGGTTTTCACATTTTTATCGACCTCGGCAGGATCAATTTCAAAGTGAATAATTTTGGCTTGTTTGGCATAGGTAGCTAAATTACCAGTTACGCGATCATCAAAACGCATACCGATGGCAATTAAAACATCGCATTCATTCGTTAAAACATTGGGACCATAATTACCATGCATGCCAAGCATCCCAACATTTAAAGGATGATCTGTAGGTAACGCAGAAAGCCCTAAAATGGTCCAAGCCGCTGGTATTCCAGTTTTTTCAATCAAATCTTTTAGCAATTGCTCTGCCTCACCTAAAATAACCCCTTGACCAAAAACGATATACGGCTTTTTTGCTGTATTAATTAAGGCGGCGGCTTCAGCTACTTTTTTGTGATCCAAAACAGGCTTTGGAAAGTAACTGCGAACTCCTTTACATTTGGAATAACTAAAATCTAGTTCATCAAACTGAGCGTTTTTGGTAATATCTACCAAAACAGGTCCAGGTCGACCCGAACGAGCGATATAAAAAGCTCTTGCTATTATTTCCGGAATTTCTGCGGCCTCAGTTACTTGGTAATTCCATTTGGTTACTGGAGTTGAAATACCAATAATATCTGTTTCTTGAAAAGCATCAGAACCTAGTAAATGTTTCCCAACCTGTCCTGTAATACAAACCATCGGCGTGGAATCAATTTGAGCGTCTGCAATTCCAGTGATTAAATTTGTAGCTCCTGGACCTGAAGTAGCAATAGCTACTCCTACTTTTCCAGTGGCTCTGGCATAACCTTGTGCGGCGTGAGTAGCACCTTGTTCATGTCGTACCAAAACATGATGCAATTGGTCTTGGAATTTATATAATTCATCATAAACAGGCATTATGGCGCCTCCTGGGTATCCATAAACGATATCAACTCCTTCTTCAAGAAGGCATTTGATGATGGCTTCCGCTCCTGTTATTCTATTTGTTTCCATGAGTATTTATTTTTAAATGAAATCTCTTTCATTTTCGTATCATTCTTATTATTTATCCGTTACACAACCTGTTGAAGCACTCGAAACGGCTCTTGCGTATTTAAGTAAAACTCCTTTCGTAACTTTTAATGGAGGTTGTACCCAATTGGCTTTACGTGTTGCGAATTCTTCATCAGAAATTTTAAGGTTAATCGTGTTCTTGACGGCGTCAATGCTAATTACGTCTCCCTCTTCAATTAAAGCAATTCCACCACCATCATAAGCTTCTGGAGTGATATGACCTACCACAAAACCATGAGAACCACCCGAGAATCTACCGTCTGTAATTAAAGCTACAGAATTTCCTAATCCTGCTCCCATTATGGCAGATGTTGGTTTCAACATCTCAGGCATACCTGGACCTCCTTTAGGTCCACAATAGCGAATAACGACAACATTTCCTGGTTTTACTTTTCCAGCTTCGATACCCGGAATTACTTCAAATTCACTTTCAAAAACTACGGCTGTACCTTCAAAATACTCTCCTTCTTTTCCGCTAATTTTGGCTACACAACCTTCTTCAGCAAGATTTCCGTACAAAATTTGAATATTCCCGGTAGGTTTTAAGGCACGTTGAATATCGTGTATCACTTCTTGACCATCATTCAGATCTGGAAGGTTGGCTAAATTTTCAGCAATTGTTTTTCCGGTAACAGTCATACAATCTCCATGAATTAAACTGTTTTTTAATAAATATTTCAATACTGCTGGAACACCACCCACATGATGAAGATTTTCCATCATAAATTTTCCACTTGGTTTTAAATCGGCTAACATTGGCGTTTTATCACTAATATCTTGAAAATCTTTCAAGGTGATTTCAATATCAACCGAATGTGCCATTGCAATTAAATGCATTACCGCATTGGTTGATCCTCCCAAAACAGCTACAATTGTAATTGCATTTTCAAAGGCTTTTCGAGTCATTATATCTCTTGGCTTGATGTCTTTTTCAAGTAACAAGCGGATGTATTTTCCAGCATCCAAACATTCATTTCTTTTTTGTTCACTCAAAGCTGGGTTAGAAGAACTATAAGGCAAACTCATTCCTAATGCTTCAATAGCCGAAGCCATAGTATTGGCGGTATACATTCCTCCACAAGCTCCTGGACCAGGGCAAGAATTTTGAATTACGCCTTTAAAATCTTCTTCAGAAATAGTGTTTTGCAGTTTTTTACCTAAAGCTTCAAAAGCTGACACAATATTCAACTTCTCACCTTTCCATTCTCCTGAATGAATAGAACCCCCATATACCATTATGGCTGGGCGGTTGACTCTTCCCATGGCAATTAAAGCTCCTGGCATGTTTTTATCACAACCTGGAATGGCAATCATAGCATCATACCATTGTGCTCCCATTACAGTTTCGATAGAATCAGCAATTACATCTCTGGAAACTAATGAATAACGCATACCATCAGTACCGTTAGAAATTCCGTCGCTAACCCCAATCGTATTAAAAATCAGTCCTACTAAATCGGCATCCCAAACGCCTTTTTTGACTTTTTTTGCTAAATCGTTTAAGTGCATGTTACAAGTATTCCCTTCGTAACCCATGCTTACAATTCCTACTTGTGCTTTATTTAAATCTTCCTCAGTTAATCCAATTCCGTACAACATGGCTTGGGCGGCAGGTTGTGTAATGTCTTGAGTAATTGTTTTACTGTATTTATTTAATTCCATTCTATTTTTTTATATTTTACTATTTATTATTTGTCTAAAAAAAAACCTTCCAAGATCATTGGAAGGTTTCAAAGAAATATGTTTTACATATGCCTATACCATTCCTCTTGCCTGCGTAATACTTACGATGACATTAATAATAGAGGTAATAATAAAGGTTTGTTTTTGCATTGTTTATCTATTGAAATCCAAAAATACTAAAAAATTGGAACAAATAAACAATGTATTTCTCTATTTATAATGTTTCTCTTGAAAAACTATACTATTGTTGAACGACCAATTTGTACAAAATCCTTCTTAAAGTACAAATCTTCTTCATCCATAATATAATTTGCGATAAAATCTCCGACTTCATTTGTGCCAAATCGTGAATCTACCTTTAAATCAACTGTGACGACTTGATTGCTTATGGCTGTTTCTACCGCCGCAATTACTTTTTTGGCTTCTTCAAATAATCCAAAATGTTCCAACAGCATGGCTACCGACAAAATGGATGCTATTGGATTAGCAATATTTTTATCTTTAGCCTCGGTATAGCAACCGTGAATAGGTTCAAATAACGAATGATAATCTCCTATAGAAGCAGATGCCATTAAGCCGATTGAACCCGAGATAACGCTTGCTTCATCTGAAAGAATATCACCAAACAAATTATCGGTCAATAAAACATCAAACTGTCTTGGATTCAAAATGATTTGCATGGCGGCATTGTCGACATACAAGAAATTCAATTCAACTTCAGGGTAATCCTTGGCAATTTCAGTAACTACTCTTCTCCAAAGACGAGAGGTTTCTAATACATTGGCTTTGTCGACTAATGTCACTTTCTTGCGTCTGGCTTGAGCTGCTTTGAAAGCCAAATGCGTGATTTTTGCAATTTCTACTTCTTCATATTCACATAAATCAGAAGCATAGGTTTCGGTTTCATTGGTTGATTTTTTCCCAAAATACAAACCTCCATTCAATTCTCTATACACTACAAAATCAGTTCCATCCAAAACTTCTTTTTTTATAGGTGAAGAATGCATTAAATGAGGATAGGCTTTTATGGGGCGGATGTTGGCATACAATCCTAATTCTTTTCTAAGCTTCAATAAACCTTGTTCAGGGCGAATTTTAGCTGATGGATCATTATCATACATAGGATCACCAATAGCACCAAAAAGGATACAATCGGTATTTCTACACAAATTTAAGGTTTGATCTGGAAGTGGTTTCCCTGTTTTTTCGATAGCGATGGCACCAATATAGGCATCTTCAAAAACAAATTCATGGTTAAAAACCACACCAATTGCATTTAACGCTTTTTTGGCCTGCAAGGTAACTTCTGGACCAATTCCATCTCCCGAAAGTACAGCTATTTTTAAATTCATAATTTTTGTTTTTAATGTTAAAAGAACCTATGCGGATTGAATGTTAATTTTACAAACTTCAATAATTTGATGAATATCCATATCTAGTACCTCTTTTTTAATATCGGCAAACTTTAAAAATTCTTGATACACTATATCCAATTGTACTTTGGTTAATTCATATCCAACTTTTTTGGCTCGATATGCTAAAGCGGCACGACCACTTCTTGCAGTCAAAATAATGGATGATTCATTGACGCCAACGTCTAAAGGATCCATAATTTCATACGTCGCTCTGTTTTTAATCACTCCATCTTGATGAATTCCTGAACTGTGAGCAAAAGCATTGGCACCAACAATTGCCTTATTAGGCTGAACAATCATCCCCATACTTTCAGAAACCAAACGGCTCATTTCATTCAATTGACGGGTATTGATATTGGTATCCAAATTCAAATAAGGATGTTGCTTGAACACCATCACCACTTCTTCTAATGCTGTATTCCCAGCTCTTTCTCCAATTCCATTAATGGTACATTCAATTTGTCTGGCTCCGTTGATGGCTCCCGAAATAGAATTGGCAGTAGCCATTCCTAAATCGTTGTGGCAATGACAAGAAAGAATAACATTTTCAATGCCTTTGACATTCTCTTTTAAATATTTAATCTTCGCTCCATATTCTTCTGGCAAACAATAACCCGTGGTGTCAGGAATATTTAAAACAGTAGCACCTGATTTGATGACTTCTTCGCAGACTCGAGCTAAAAATTCATTGTCGGTACGACCGGCATCTTCTGCATAAAACTCTACATCTTCAACATAAGATTTAGCATGGGCAACAGCCGCTTTTGCTCTTTCGATTATATCTTCACGAGTCGTATTCAATTTATGAATCACATGCGAATCTGAAGTACCAATACCAGTGTGAATTCTAGGTTTTTTGGCATATTGTAAAGCCTGAGCGGCAACATCAATATCGTTTTTTACGGCGCGAGTTAGTCCACAAACCGTTGCATTCTTAACAATTTTACTTATTTCTGAAACAGATAAAAAATCACCCGGACTTGAAACAGGGAAACCTGCCTCAATGATATCTACGCCCATTTCATCCAAACGGTTAGCTATAATCAATTTTTGTTTAGTATCTAGCTTGCATCCAGGAACTTGCTCTCCGTCTCGTAAGGTGGTGTCAAAAATTTGAACTTTCTCTCTATTCATTTTGATATATTTAATGTAATTTCACATCTCATAACAAAAATAGATTTAGGTATACAAGAATAAAAACCAATATATTCAAATATACTCTTCATAAAATCAACTAACAACCAATAACTTATTGATTTACAATATTTTAAGATACATTATTTTACAATGGCTAACCATCAAAAAGATTTTTTATTTGTATTAATTAAGTCCCTTTCAAAGTCCGAAAAACGTCAGTTTAAGATTTTCGCTAGTCGTTTAGAGACCAGTTCGAACACCAAATTCATAGAGCTTTTTAATATTCTAGACAAATCGGATACTTATGATGAGAAAATGATTTTAAAGAATGGACTTATCAAAAAAGTACAACTATCCAATCTTAAGTCTTATTTATACAAACAAATATTAGTTAGCATTCGATTAAATATTCCCAGTCAAAATGTGCGTTATCAATTAAGAGAGCAAATTGATTTTGCTGCCATTTTGTACAATAAGGGATTGTACAAACAAAGTTTGAAGATCCTCGACAAAACCAAAGCGATTGCCTTAGAAAATGACGAAAAATATATGGCTTTTGAAATTGTTGAGTTCGAAAAATTAATCGAATCACAATACATCACGCGCAGTATTCAAGGTCGTGCCGACGAATTAGTGATACAAGCCAAAGAATTAAATTACCGAAATACTATTTCAAGTAAATTGTCCAATCTATCTTTGCAGTTGTATGGAACAATGCTAAAGACCGGTTACGTAAAAAATGATCATGAGCACCAATATATTGACGATTATTTCTTAAAACACATTTCAAAATTAGACGAATCTAAATTTGGTTTTCGCGAAAAATATTGGTTTTACAATGCCAATTTATGGCGTAGTTTTTTGGTACAAGACTTCCTTTCGAGCTTTAAGTATTCCTTTAAATGGGTGACTTTATTCTATGACAACCCGAACATGATTTATTTAAATCCTGTTTTTTTCTTAAAAGGAAACAATTATTTATTGGAGTCGTTGTATATGCTAAAATACCAATCCAAATTCAAAAAATATTTAGGATTATTAGAAGAAACCATTAAAGATCCTCGCTTTCCGGTGAATGACAATATTGCAAGTTTGTCTTTTTTATACTTATACAACAATAAGTTAAACTATCATATTCTTGAGGGAAGTTTTATCGAAAGTGAATATTTGATTCCAGAAGTGCTAAACAAGTTAAAAATCCACAATGATCATCTTGATGAGCATCACGAAATGCTGTTCTATTACAAATTTGCCTCCATCTATTTCGGTAACGAAAAATATGATAAATGTATTTGGTATTTGGAAAAAATCATCAACAATAAAAACTTGTCCATGAGAGAAGATTTGATGTGCTTTTCAAGATTATTGTGCATCATTGCGCATTACGAGGCTGGAAAAGATTTCCACATTGAAACTCAAATCAAGAATACATATAAGTTTTTGATAAAAATGAACGACCTGCACGAAGTGCAAAAGGAAATCATTCGCTTTATGAAAAACTTGAATGCTATTTACCCCAGTGACATCAAAAAAGAGTTTATCAAAATGAAAGAACGTTTTGTTGCACTCGAAAAAAACACTTACGAAAAGAGAGCTTTTTTATATCTTGACATTATTTCGTGGCTGGAAAGCAAGATTGAGAATCGAAAAATTAGTGATATCATCAAAGAAAAAGCAAAACTAAATAACCGTTAATCAAAAGGAGATCAAATCATTATGATCTCCTTTTATTTTATTGTCGTTCTTTTCTCCCCCTCAGAATATCCTCAAAAGTTGCGCATTGTACAAGTTCTGTTTCACCCTCAACTAACATTAAAAGCTTAATACTTTCCACATCGGATAAATCTTCATTTAAATAAAAGGCCATATCATCCAATTTAAAAAACCATTCTTTATCATATTGCACTTTATGAATCGTGGCGTCTTGTATCAAAAGTTTTTCTTTTAAAGGTTTCATCATTGGTTATAGATTCAAAAATACACTATCGTTTAGCACAAATGAACAAACAAAATTGCACAAAAAAAAGCCTCACATTGCTGTGAGGCTTTCTATATTCAAAAAATCAAGAAATTATTTTTTCTCTGATTTTTCCATTTTAGCTTTCAATGCAGCTAATACATCATTGTTATCTCCTAAAGTTGCAGCTGGCGCATTAGTAGAAGCAGATGAAGTATTTTCGGTTGCAGCTTTTACATTTTTCTCTTCTTCTTCACGGAAGATAGCAGTGTGAGAAGCAACTACTCTTTTGAATTCTTTGTTGAATTCAATTACTTTGAAATCTGCAGATTCACCTTTTTTCAATTTCTTACCGTCTTCTTTTTCAAGGTGACGAGTAGGAATGAAAGCAACGATATCATCTCCAAATTCTACAGTAGCTCCTTTGTCAACGATTTCAGAAATTTCACCATTGTGGATAGTTCCTACAGCGAATGAATCTTCGTATTGATCCCAAGGATTAGCAGTAGTTTGTTTGTGACCTAAAGATAATTTACGTCCATCAACATCTAATTCTAATACAACTACGTCTAATTTTTCACCAACATTTACAAATTCAGATGGGTGTTTGATTTTCTTAGTCCAAGAAAGATCAGAAATGTAGATTAATCCATCAATTCCTTCTTCTAATTCTACGAAAATACCAAAGTTTGTAAAGTTTCTAACGATACCTGAATGTTTAGAACCTACAGGGTATTTAGAAGTAATGTCAGTCCAAGGATCTTGAGACAATTGTTTGATACCTAATGACATTTTACGGTCATCTCTATCTAAAGTTAAAATAACTCCTTCAACGATATCTCCTACTTTTACGAAATCTTGTGCAGAACGTAAGTGAGTAGACCATGACATTTCAGAAACGTGGATTAAACCTTCAACACCTTCAGCTACTTCAATGAAAGCACCGTAGTCAGCGATAACTACTACTTTACCTTTCACTTTGTCACCAACTGCTAAGTTAGCATCTAAAGCATCCCATGGGTGAGCGTTTAATTGTTTCAATCCTAATTGAATTCTTGTTTTCTCATCATCAAAATCAAGGATTACAACGTTTAATTTTTGGTCTAATTCCAGCACTTCACTTGGGTGGTTGATTCTACTCCAAGAAAGGTCAGTAATATGAATTAATCCATCAACACCACCTAAGTCAATAAACACACCATAAGAAGTAATGTTTTTAACAACACCTTCTAATACTTGTCCTTTTTGTAATTGACCGATGATTTCTTTTTTCTGTACTTCAATATCCGCTTCGATAAGCGCTTTGTGAGATACTACAACATTTTTGAATTCGTGGTTGATTTTTACCACTTTGAATTCCATGTTTTTGTTTACGTATACATCGTAATCTCTAATTGGTTTAACATCAATTTGAGATCCTGGTAAGAATGCTTCAATTCCGAAAACATCAACGATCATACCACCTTTAGTTCTGCATTTTACAAAACCAGTAACGATTTCACCTGTTTCGTTTGCAGCAATAACTCTATCCCAAGATTTAATAGTACGCGCTTTTCTGTGAGATAATACCAATTGACCTGTTTTATCCTCACGGATGTCAATTAATACTTCTACTTTGTCACCTACTTTTAAAGCTGGGTTGTAACGGAATTCATTTAATGAAATAACACCTTCCGATTTAGCGTTGATATCAACGATAACGTCTCTATCTGTAATTCTAACAACTACTCCTTCAACTACTTCTTCTTGATCTGTAGCGATGAAAGTTTTTGATACTAGTTCTTCGAATTCTAATAAGTTTTTCTCATCTACTGCATCGATACCTTCTTCGAAGTTATGCCAGTTAAAATTTGCTAAAAACTCTTCTTGTGATTTTAATTGTTCAGACATGCTGATAAAAAATTTGTATTCTGTTTATCTTGAGTTTCTTAAAGTGAGAGAAAAAACAGAAGTTGTTTTACATAAATAGTTGACACCTAAAGGAAACTCTTATTCACCAAAAGGTGTGCAAAAGTACACTATTTATTCAAGATGACAAATTTTTAAAAACAGTAAATTTATATTTCTATTCACTTTCAAAAAAAAATCCCCCAATAATCGAAATCATTAGGGGATTCATGTGTTTTTAGAACGTAAAAAACTTTTTTTTTAATATAAAGATTATTTGTTTCCTTTTTCAAAATCAGCTACAAATTGAGCCAATCCAATATCTGTTAATGGGTGTTTCAACAAACCGTAGATAGCCGAAAGAGGCCCAGTCATTACATCAGCACCAATCTTAGCGCAATTCACAATATGCATTGTGTGACGAACTGAAGCAGCCAAAATTTGAGTTTCGTACCCGTAGTTATCATATACCAATCTGATTTCTTCGATCAAATTCAATCCATCAGTAGAAACATCATCCAAACGTCCCACAAATGGAGATACATAGGTAGCTCCTGCTTTTGCTGCCAAAATTGCTTGTCCTACCGAAAAAACAAGCGTTACATTAGTTTTAATGCCTTTATCCGAAAAATATTTCGCTGCCATTACACCTTCTTTTGTCATTGGCAATTTTACCACAATCTGCTCGTGTAAATCTGCCAATTCTTCACCTTCGTTAATCATACCGTCATAATCCAAAGCATTTACTTCGGCACTCACATCACCTTCAACAAGGTTGCAAATATCAACATAATGCTTAAGAATATTGTTTTTACCAGTAATTCCTTCCTTGGCCATCAAAGACGGATTTGTAGTTACTCCATCCAAAACGCCTAACGCTTGTGCTTCTTTAATTTGTGCTAAGTTAGCAGTGTCAATAAAAAATTTCATACTATTATTTATGTTTAATTGTGTTCTCTATCTTGGGCGTGACCCCATTTACCAAAGGCGCTACAATCCTACCTGCTATAGGCGCCTTTGGTAAATGGGGTCGGGCTATACGCACTACTTCGGTAGTTTGCTTCTATCCCTCACGCAAATTTTCGCAAAACTACAACAATATAGTTATTCCAAAGAATTCTTTTTATTTAATTCTTTTAGTTCGTCTCTAATTTCCTCCAGAACATTAAGCATATCTTCCTTATAGAGCTCTGAATTATTGATTCGATTGCTCAAACCAAGCAATACATTTCGGGTAAAGTACCAAATAGCTAATACAACAAGTCCCCAAAGCACAACAGGCAGAAAATCTAAAATTTTTTCCAAAATATTATAATTTATAGTGATTCATTAACATTTTTTCATAAACCAAATCAGGCAACAAACGTTTCAAAACAATTGAAAACTTCTGCATAAAAACCCCAACTTTATAGTGAATTTTCGGTCTTGGATTTAGGATAATTTGATACACTGCTTCAGCCATTTCATTTGGATCACTTCCACTATCCACATGTTCATTCATTGCTTCAAGTGTTCGCTTGTAAACTACCTCATAATCTGATCCTTGCAATACAGGCGCATGATACCGTCCAGCAGCAATATTAGTAGCAAAATCTCCCGGAGCGACATTGGTAATGGTAATCCCAAAAGACTTGACTTCCATTCGCAAAGCTTCGGTTATCAGTTCTAAAGCACCTTTAGATGCCGAATAAACACTACGATACGGCAATCCCATATAACCTGCAATGGAGGTAACATTAATAATCAAACCTGATCCCTGAGAGCGCATTTGTGGCAGTACCGCCTTCATCACCTCGATAGGACCAAAAAAATTAGTTTCAAAATTATTCCTGATTTCTACTGTTGGAATTTCCTCAAGAGGACCAGTAATTCCAACTCCCGCATTATTAATCACCACATCAATTCGTCCAGATGTTGCAATGATGTGCTGTATTGCTTTTTGGATCGAATCCGTATTTCTCACATCCAAAGCTAGCAGCGGAAAATTACTTTGCAACACTTTATCTGGATTTCTACTGGTACCATAAACAACAAAACCCTTTTGAAGTAAAAAATCACCAATCGACTTCCCAATACCAGACGAACCTCCGGTTATCAACACTACTTTTGCCATAGATTAAATATTGAATTTTGTTTTAAATTAGTGAAGTAAATGTAGAAAAATGATGTTGAAATCAACCGTTTTTAAAAAATAAATAAAAACAGAAACGGTTTTAAATAAAAAAATCTCCCAAATTGGAAGATTGAAGAAGTAAAAAATGGCAAGCGACCTACATCGCACCGCTCAACCGCGTACCCTTGCTGCGTTCCCACCCTGGGGGAGTCTGCAGGAGCTGGTCGTGTAGGACTTGCCGGTGCAAATATACAATCTTTTTATATTTTTGCAAGTACTTTGGCGCTTAAAATTATCGTTGTATATTAGCTTTAGCTAAAATTTTAATCATGAAAAAACTCAACTTCCTATCAGTCATTTTATTAGGAATTATACTTGTTCGTTGTGGCGATACAAAAAATGCCGAAAATTCTATTTTCACTATCGATCAAGCAACCTTTAAGCCTTACTACACTGCAAAAGACATTGCAAAAATTGGTATTCTGAATCCCAATTCAAAAACAATTGATAGTATTGTTTATTTTATCAACGATAAAAAAATCGAAACTAAAAAAGGAGCCGAGTATTTGAATCATTCCTTTAAAGATCAAAAATTAGGATATCAAAACATCAAAGCCCTAGTTTATTTTGACGGCAATTTTTCTGCTGCCACAGCTAGAATCGAATTGGTATCCGACGTGCAACCAAAATTACTAAAGTATACCATCGTCAATACTTTTCCACATGATACAGCAGCCTACACTCAAGGACTAGAGTTTTATAGAGACACCTTGTTTGAAGGAACCGGAAACGGCCAAGGCGTAAGTGGAAAAAGAGGCATTTCAAGTTTACGAAAAACCGATTATAAAACCGGAAAAGTCTATAAAAAAGTAGAACTAGCTAAACAATATTTTGGCGAAGGCATTACGATTCTTAACAACAAAGTATACCAACTTACCTGGCAAAATAATGAAGGCTATGTTTATAATGCCGATACCTTCAAAAAAGAAAAAACATTTCCCTATTTTAAAAAAATGGATGGCTGGGGACTAACTTCTGATGGCACAAATCTATACATGACCGATAGTACTGAAAACATACATATAATAGACCCTAACACTTTCCAGCCTATTAGCAGTATTTATGTGTACTCTTTAGATACTAAAATAAAAGGTGTAAATGAATTGGAATGGGTAAATGGTAAAATTTATGGCAATGTCTATCTAAAAGATGCCATTGCAGTCATTAACCCAAAGACAGGAGCCGTAGAAGCCATTTTAAATCTGGTTGAACTAAAGAAAAAAATCACACAAAGAACAGATACCGACGTACTAAACGGTATTGCTTACAACCCAAAAACAAAAACATTTTTTGTAACCGGAAAAAACTGGGATAAAATGTTTGAGATCAAAGTATCTGAATAAAAATTAAAAAAACAACACACAAATTTCACAAATTTCATGAAACTCATGCTTATTTGTGAAATTTGTGTTTATACACTTCATCATCATGACTACACTAATTACCAACATAAAAGAGCTACTACAGATTCGGAATGAAAATAGTACTAAAGTTTCTGGTGCAGAAATGGCTATTTTACCCAGCATCAAAAATGCCTTCTTACTTATAGAAAACGACCTAATTACTGATTTTGGGTCAATGGAAAAAATGCCAATTCGTGAAGTAGACCAAATTATTGATGCAACTGGCAAAATAGTACTTCCTTCTTGGTGCGATAGCCACACCCATATTGTCTATGCAGGTAATCGTGAACAAGAATTTGTTGACCGAATCAATGGACTAACTTATGAAGAAATTGCCAATCGAGGGGGCGGAATCTTGAACTCTGCTCAAAAACTAAACGAAACCTCCGAAGATGAACTCTATTCCCAATCAGAACAACGCCTTAAAGAAGTCATAAAATTAGGAACTGGTGCAGTAGAAATCAAATCAGGCTATGGATTAACCGTTGAAGGAGAGTTAAAAATGCTACGCGTCATAAAAAAATTAGCTCAAAACTACCCTATCACAATAAAAGCCACCTTTTTGGGAGCACACGCCTACCCTTCTTTATACAAAGACAACAAGGAAGGCTATCTTGATCTTATCATTAACAAAATGCTTCCTGAAATTGCTAAAGAAAAACTAGCTGATTTTATAGATGTCTTTTGCGAAACTGGTTATTTTAGTGTAGCACAAACTAAAAAAATCATAGAAGCTGGTTTACGATATGGTTTAATACCAAAAATCCATGTGAATCAATTCAACTCTATTGGCGGGATTCAAATGGGAGTAAAACACAAAGCACTATCTGTGGATCACCTAGAAATCATGAATCCAGAAGATGTTGAAGCATTACTACACACGGAAACAATGCCAGTAGCTTTACCAAGTTGTTCTTACTTTTTAAGTATTCCATACACTCCTGCTAGGAAAATGATTGCGGCAGGATTACCTCTTGCTCTAGCTACCGATTATAACCCGGGCTCTACCCCGTCCGGCAACATGAATTTTGTAGTTGCAACGGCATGTATCAAAATGAAAATGACTCCCGAGGAAGCTATAAATGCCGCAACGCTGAACGGTGCTTACGCGATGGGAATTTCAACCACCCATGGCAGCATAACTATTGGCAAGAAAGCAAACTTAATTATTACCAAAACACTTCATTCATTTTACCAATTACCGTATGCCTTCGGTAGCAATCTAATAGACACTGTCATTCTTGATGGAAAAGTTTATGCATAAAAAAAGAGGCTGTCCTTTTCGGACAGCCTCATTTTCTTAAACTATTATGTTTGACTATTTCAAAGAAAAGCTTGTTTTAGAAACCAATTCACCTTTATCAAAAATATTGATAAAATAAGTTCCTTTTTCAAAATTTTTCCCAGGAAGATCTTCAACAACATCTACTGTTTTGTTTTGGTAAGTCACAGTACTTGCAAAACTATAAGTTAAGGTTTTATCACCAAATGACTCAGTTTGTTTTTCACCTAATACGTTGTTTTTGCTGTCAATAACTTGCACATAATAGGTTTTATCACCTGATTTTGCAATTTGATTTTCAGCAATAGTAAAACTAATTTTTAAAATATCCGCTCTACTTGCTCTTTCTGTTTCAATTTGTTTCCCTGAACTTCTTAATTTGTAAGCTGCAGTTTTTGTGTTTAAAACAGTAAGTTTAGATCCTTTTTCAACAGTTTTAGACAAGTCCTCATTTTGACCTACTAAAACTTCATTGAATTTTTTAGATTCTCCTAAAACAACTACCGTACTGTCTCTTTGAGCAGTAACTCTTTCGTTTGCTAGTTTCAAACCTTCATTTTCAGTCATCAACGCTTTCATTTTATTCTGTAAAGCTGACAATTGAGTTTTGTATTTAGAAACATCGCCTTTTGACTGATTTAATTCATCCATAAGAGCAACGATTTTGTCTCTTTCTTGGATTAACTCTTCAGACATTGTTGTATTTTCAGCGATAGCTGCATCATACGTAGTTTTTAACGTTTGTAGATCCTTCATTAAGGTTTCTTTCTCGCTAAGTGTTGTAGTCAATTCGGTTTTCACTACATCTTTATCAGAAGATAATTTAAATATGTACACCAAACTTCCTACTAATAAAACAGCTAATACTGCTATAATAGCCTTTAAACTTGAATTGTTTTGTTCTTTTTCCATGTAAATTAAATTTTTAAGCAAAATTAAGCAAATCTTTTAATCATATAACGACTGTTAACATATTTATAGTATTTTTGAAAGAAAAAAATGGAAAAATTAATCCGATTCACTTCAAGTGATCTGGCTAAAATTACCAACCACAGAAGCGGAGAGATCAAGTTTGGTGAAAAAATGATTACTGTTCCTAAAGAAGCAGAATTAGCATCATTTATCAAATCCTCAGAAGCGAAATATGTATTATTCGGGATTCCTGAGGATATAGGTGTAAGAGCCAATTACGGTCGACCAGGCGCCGCCTCTGCTTGGGATTGCGCCATCAAAGGCATCGCAAACATTCAACACAATCGTTTTTGTAAAGGCAGTCAAATTCTGGTTTTAGGACAAATTGACGTTAGAGAAGAAATGAATCTCGTTACCGATTTAGACTTTAATAATATTGATGATCGATCAAAGTTAAGCCAGTTAGTTAAAAAAATTGACAAAGAAGTTTCATATATCGTTTGCAAAATTATTCAATCCGGAAAAGTACCTATAATTATAGGAGGCGGTCATAACAATGCTTACGGAAATATTAAAGGAACAGCTTTGGCCAAAGGCAAAGCCATTAACGCTGTCAATTTTGATGCTCATTCTGATTTTCGAATTCTTGAAGGTAGACATAGCGGAAATGGATTTTCATATGCCTTTGAGGAAGGCTTCTTAAAAAAATACTTCATCTTTGGTTTGCATGAAAACTACACCTCAAAAAGCGTTTTGGATGTGATAAAAAAATTGGAAGATCGAGTACGATATACCACCTATGACGCTATCAATATTAGAAAAGAAAAAGAGTTTGGTCAAGAAATGAGAACAGCGCTTGATTTCATAAAAAACGACTCTTTTGGAATAGAAATTGACTTAGATGCAATTCCGAACATTGCTAGTAGTGCCATGACCTTAAGTGGGTTTTCAATTGAAGAATTACGAACTTTTATTTCTTTTTTCGCAAAACAAAAAAATGCATCTTATATACATATTTGTGAAGGGGCACCAGATTTAGACTTCCAACAAAACAATCATTTGATAGGAAAATTAATTGGTTATTTAGTAACAGATTTTATCAAAGGACATAATCAAAATTTTATTTAGCTCTTCTTTTAAAAGGAAATTACAAGTAGAATTTAGGGATAAAATTAAGCTTGTAAATAATAACACTATCTTTGCAAACCTGTTCTTTGAGTTTTATCAAAGAATATTAAAACAAAAACTATGTTATTCGAAGATTTATCCCTTTCCAAAAGTATACAAAAAGCCGTATTTGAACAAGGCTATACCGCCCCTACTCCAATTCAAGAACAGTCAATACCTCTAATTTTATCTGGAAAAGATTTGGTAGGATGCGCACAAACCGGTACCGGAAAAACAGCTGCCTTTGCCATTCCAATCATACATCAACTGCATCGAATAGTAGGATCATCCAAGAAAAAAAAGGAAATAAGAGCCTTGGTGGTTACCCCCACTAGAGAATTAGCCGTACAAATTGGCCAAAATTTTGATACCTATGCCAAATACACCAATTTAACGCAATTGACAATTTTTGGTGGTGTTTCGCAAAATCCTCAAGTAGACAGCTTACGTCAGGGAGTGGATGTTTTGATTGCTACACCGGGAAGATTATTAGACCTTCACAAACAGGGTTTTATTGATTTTGATCATTTGCATACATTGGTTTTAGACGAAGCAGATCAAATGTTAGACATGGGATTTGTAAATGATGTAAAGAAAATCGTAAAATTAACGCCAAAAAATAGACAAACCTTATTGTTTTCGGCCACCATGCCGATTGCTATTAGAGAATTAGCAGAAATGTTCTTGAATGACCCAGCTACTGTAACGGTTTCACCCGTTTCCTCTACTGCTGAAAAAGTAGAACAACATTTATATTTTGTCGAGAAAGGAGAAAAAAGAAATCTTTTATATCATTTGATAAAAAATCAGAATTTAACGGATGTTTTGGTTTTTTCAAGAACAAAGCATGGTGCTGATAATGTTGTGAAAGCTTTACGGAAAAAAGATATAGCAGCCGAGGCTATTCACGGAGACAAATCTCAAAATGCAAGACAACGTGTATTAGAAGCCTTCAAAAACAAAGAAGTTGGCGTGCTTGTAGCCACCGATATTGCCGCAAGAGGTATTGATATTGATCAATTACCTTTTGTCATAAACTTTGACCTTCCAAATATTCCAGAAACCTACGTGCATCGAATAGGCAGAACGGGAAGAGCAGGTAATGGAGGTCTGGCAATTTCATTTTGCGGAAAAGATGAACACCCTTACTGGAAAGATATTCAAAAGTTGATAAAAGTTGATGTAAAAACCATTACTGATCATCCTTTTCCTTGGCAATCTGGTAATCCAGAAACCCCATCCGAAAAACCTAAAAATTCTAATAGAAGTGGAGGCGCACATAAATCACGTAAATCTGCAAATGCAAAACAAAACAAAAAGCGTTGGTACTAACCAACGCTTTGCGATTTTGAAATTAACGAATGTATTACTTTAAAAAGTTTTGACTGATCGAATGGCTTAATAATAATATCATTAAGACCTGAGGCAAGTGCTTCTTCTGTAATTTCTTCCTTATCAAAAGCCGTTAAGGCAATAATAGGAGTTGTAATATTCTTACTTCTTATCAATCGAGTGGTTTCAAACCCATTCATCAATGGCATATTGATATCCATCAATATTATATCAAACTTCTCTTTTTCTAAAATTTCGAGTGCTTTAAAACCATCTTCTACAACATTACATTTGAAATGATTTTTCTCCATTAACTTCCTAGTAACCATTTGGTTTATTCGGTTGTCTTCAACGATCAAAACACTAAAAATTTGACTAGAAGTCAAATCCACATTCATGTTATTTATTATCGCATTTGTTTTGTTTCTATCATTTTCGAATGGAATTGTAAATGTAAATGATGTTCCTTCCCCTATAACACTTTCAAGGATGACTTCACTATTAAATAACTCTAATAATCTTTTTACGATAGATAATCCAAGACCAGTACCTTGATAATCAGTGTCATTTCTACCAACTTGAACAAATTTATCAAATATCTTTTGTTGATCTATTTTGGCAATCCCAACGCCTGTATCTTTGATATTAAATTTTACAAAACATTGATTATCTACTTCTTTTTCCAAAATGGCAGAAACAGAAACGGTTCCTTTTTTAGTAAATTTCAAGGCATTGCTCATTAAATTCATAACTATTTGAGCAAAACGCAACTTATCTCCAATAACATATTCAGGTAGATTTGAATCGATAAATACCTCAATTTCATTCCGATTACTTTGAGCTAAGAAAGAGAGCGACTGTACAATCATTTCTATTTCATCCGAAATATTAAAAGTCATATTTTCCAGAACCACTCGATTTTCTTCAATTTTATTGATTTGTAAAATATCATTAATTAAAGAAAGTAAATACCTTGCAGAAAATTTCAAAGAACTAAGATGAGGGCTTTTGGCTAAATATTTATACTCATCAATAAGCATATTTGTTATTCCTATAACCCCATAAAGTGGGGTCCTTAACTCATGGCTGATGGTAGATACAAACTGAGACTTCATTTGAGATGCTTCTTCAGCTTTTTCCTTTGCAAGCAATAAATCATTATTCGCGATTATGAGTTCTGAATTTATCTTTCGCTTGAAATTATTGTTTCTAACTAATGTAAAAACGAGAAGTAAAAGAATACAAAAAACAATTATAAATAAGACTACAATTATCTTAGATTTAATTAAATTTTGTTTCTGAACCTCTTTGACTATCTCAAATTTGGTTAATTCTCTTTTGTATTCGTCAACCTCTAGGTTTAAGCCAGCAATAGAAGCTTTTATCAGTTTATTTTCATCATAAATTGTCTTTATTAATTCATCATACTTATTAAGATGTACATAAGCTTCTTTATAATCACCTATTTTAAAAAGCATTTTGGAATACTGATAATGGGCAAAAGAAACATCATTTATGTCATTATGAATGTAACCATGTGAAACAGATTTACTAAAATATTCTTTGGCTTTCTTATAATCCCCAATATGACTATAATACATCCCATTAATCATTTTAAAAACAGTGCAAATTGACTCATTCCCTTTTTCTATGAAATTAGCATTTGAATAGTTAAGAAATTCGAGACCTTCTTCAAAATTTGAATTTTCAAAATACGCCCAAGCCATGTTAATGCTAACAAACAATTGAAAATTTTCATTTTTTATTTTCTTACAATAAAAAATAGCTTTTTTAAAATACTCTATACCTTGATTGAAATTTTTCTTATTGAAGCAATAGACATTTCCTAAATTATTATAGGCTTTAAATTTCAAAGTATCATTTGATGTTTTATTGGCATAAAGTAAAGATTTATTGAAATACTTAATTGATTTATCACTTTCGAAAAATTCACTATAATTACATCCAATGATATTATAGGCTACAGCAATTAAATAGTCATCATTTGTTTGTAATCCTTTTTTTAAAACTTCTCGTGCCAAGAGTAATGATTGTTCAAAATCATTAGCCTTAAAGTATTCATTGGCCTGTTTTGACTTTTGTAACAACTCTTTTCTATCATAAACTCCATTTTTAGCTGATAGATTAAAAACATATATAAATAATAAAAAAAAAGTTAAAACAATGCGACTTTGTAACATAATTGTTTTTTAATAGTTGAAAAATTTATATCTAAAATACATATTTCCGAGATACAAATGATTATATTATTATAAATTAATACGCCTCAACTCTTAATTTGTAATCATAAAAAAGCCTGCTTAATAAAATCAAGCAGGCTTTACAGATAAATACTATTTATTTTAATCTTCTTCCCATTTACCCACTACCGATGTTGCCAATGCATTCCCTAAAACATTAGTAGCACTTCTAAACATATCGCAAAAATGGTCGATAGGTAAAATAAGTGCAATACCCTCAACGGGTATATCAAACATTCCACAAGTTGCTGCAACTACCACTAGACTTGCTCTGGGAACCCCTGCAATTCCTTTACTTGTCAACATTAATACCAAAAGCATGGTAAACTGAGTAGGTAGATCCAAATCAATTCCATACGCTTGCGCAATAAAAATACCTGCAAAAGTCATATACATCATACTTCCATCGAGATTGAAAGAATATCCTAACGGGAGCATAAAAGATACGATCTTATCTTTTACTCCAAAACGTTCCAACTCTTCGGTTAATTTTGGAAAAACTGCTTCGGAACTAGTTGTACCAAAAGCAATAATCAAAGGGCTTATAATATGATTTAAAAGGGTTTTCATCCTTTTTCCTAAAAAAAGATATCCGATAGCAATTAAAATCAACCACAAAGTAGCAATTCCGACTAAAAAAGATCCAAAGAATTTGAAGTAAGTAAACGCAAGTTCTGAAAAATCACGAACAGCAAATACTCCAGCTATCGCACCAAAAACTCCGACAGGAGCAAACTTCATAACGAAATTGACCATTTTCAGGATAATATGAGATAGCCGATCCATAAAATCAACAATTGGCTTAGCATGGTTTCCAATTGATGCTGCAGCGAGTCCAAAGAAAATTGAAAAAACGACAATTTGCAGTATTTCATTGGTTGCCATGGCTTCAATAATACTTTTTGGAACTATGTGTTCAATAAAATTATTAAACGAAAGACTCTGAGCTTTACCCGTTACTTCTGTTGCTGTACTTGCATCAATGTTGGATAAATTAAGACCAATCCCTGGGGTCAATATATTTACATAAAACATCCCTATTAACAATGAAATAAAGGAAGCTGTAAAAAACCAAGCCAAAGCTTTACCACCAATTCTTCCTACAGCTTTTACATCACCCAATTTTGCAATCCCTACCACTAATGTTGTAAAAACTAATGGAGAAATAATCATTTGAACCAATCGAATAAAAATAGTAGCCAATATTTTTATTTTGTTACTAAATTCTTGAGCGTGTTCTGGTTCCCATGACGTATGAATAAAAATTCCTAGAATTGCTCCAAGAATCATTGCAATTAGAATTTGACCTGTTAGCCCTTTAAAAAATGATTTTTTTGAAGTTTGTTTTATTTCCATTAGTAGTTTTTGGTGATTAAGTTAGTTCTGGGTATTTAAAGTGCAACTATTTAGAATAGGTTTTATTCATTAAATAAAAGTCTGCCAAAACAATAGCTGCCATTGCTTCAACGATTGGTACAGCACGAGGAACTACACACGGATCATGTCTGCCTTTACCCGTCATTTCAACAATTTCTCCATCTTTATTTATAGTTTCTTGAGTTTGCATGATGGTCGCTACTGGCTTAAAAGCAACTCGGAAATAAATATCCATTCCATTACTTATTCCCCCTTGAATTCCACCAGAAAGATTAGTTTTGGTAATACCATCTTCATTATATTGATCATTATGCTCACTCCCTTTCATTTTTGCACCACAAAAACCACTGCCAAATTCAAAACCTTTTACAGCGTTTATAGACAACATCGCTTTTCCGAGTTCAGCATGAAGTTTGTCAAAAACAGGCTCTCCTAAACCAATAGGAACATTTTGAATAACACACGTAACAGTGCCACCAACAGTATCGCCTTGTTTGCGTATTTCTCTTATATACTCCTCCATTTTGGCCGCCATGGCTTTATCTGGACAACGTACTGGATTACTTTCTATTTTCGAAAAATCAATCTCTTGATAAGGCTTTTCAAGAAAAAGTGGTCCGACAGATGACACATATGCATTAAAACGTATGTCTGGCATCATTTGTTTGGCAATGGCACCCGCAACCACTCTACTTGCCGTTTCTCTGGCTGAACTTCGTCCACCGCCTCTGTAATCTCTAAAACCATATTTTTTATCATAGACATAATCGGCATGACTTGGGCGATAATTATCTTTTATATGTGAGTAATCATCTGATTTTTGATTCGTATTCGGGATGATAAATCCAATGGGAGTGCCTGTAGTTTTTCCTTCAAAAATTCCTGATAAAAACTGAACAGCATCTGGTTCTTTACGCTGAGTGACTATAGCGGATTGCCCTGGTTTTCTTCGAATCATTTCAAGCTCTATAGCTTCTAAATCCAAGGATATTCCAGACGGGCATCCATCAATAATCCCTCCTAATGCTTCACCATGAGACTCGCCGAATGTTGTGATTCTATAGATTGTTCCGTAACTATTTCCTGCCATAACTAAATTATTTTGGACAAATGTAAGTTTTAAGCAGTAAACAAAAAAATTAATTTAACAAGTTTGTTATATTAAATTTATTAAAAACAAGGAGTTTTGTTAAATAATTAACTTTTAAAACAATTATTAAAGCAATATTTATTACAAACATAATTAATTAAAGTTATTTTAAAAACCTTCATTCATTTAAAATATCTAACTATTTTAACAGTAAAACAAATAAAAAACAAATGAAAATCTACAAAAAAGACACTTTTTAATGTCTTTTTTTGGTTAAAATATTTATAATGAATTCGGAGATCCCTTTTTTTTACTAATTTTGCCTCAGAATTTATAAATATTATTAATTATTTAATAAAAAAATTATGAAAAAATTTCTGTTAGGATTATTATTTATGGGATCAATGCATTTTGTAAATGCACAAGAAATCGGGGTTAGATTTGGTGATGTTACAGGTAATGATGTAGCAGTAGATGCTGTTTTTTCTGCTGGTAAATTTAGTAGAATCCACGCCGATGTATCTTTCGGTAACGGAGGTGTTGGAGTTGAAGCATTATATGACTTTATCTACAGACCACTAGGAAGTGAATCTTTCAACTGGTACATGGGTGCTGGACCATCTGCATTTATTGGTGATGATTTTCTATTAGGTCTTAGTGGAGAAGTAGGCCTTGAATATCGTTTTAAAGGAGCTCCTATTGCAATTGGTGTTGACTGGAGACCTACGCTTTGGGTACTTGAAGACACTGATTTCCATGCAGGAGGTTTTGGATTAAACGTTAGATTTGTATTCTAATCAGAGAATATCCAATGAATAATAAAAAAGGGAAGTTTTACACAAAACTTCCCTTTTTTTATTGGTATTTTTGAATGGCTCTTTGGTAAAGATCTTCATAAATTGGTAAGATGTTTTTTATATCAAATTTTTTAGCCACCTCAAGTGCATTTGCTTTAAAATTTATTAGAGTGGCATCATCTTTTAAAATTTTGATTGCATTTTCGGCCATCGCATCAATATCACCAACATTACTCAAAAAACCAGAAAAACCATCGAAATTCACTTCCGGCAATCCACCTGAATTACTCGATATCACTGGAACAGAACACGCCATAGCTTCGAGCGCTACTAAACCAAAACTTTCTGTTTGAGATGGTAATAAAAAAAGATCTGTCAAACAAAGAATTTTATCGATCTCGTTACTGTTTCCAAAAAATATGACTTTATCTTGTATTCCTAATTCATAGCACAATTGTTCTGCCTTTTCTTTCTCAGGACCATCACCCACCATCATTAATTTTGAAGGAACTGTTTTTTGAATTTTATCAAAAATTTTAATTACATCTGGAATTCGTTTTACTCCTCTAAAATTACTAATATGCGTAATAATTCGTTCGTTGGGATTAGCCATTACTGAACGATGACATGGCGTAGTTGGGTCTTTTTTTTCCTTATCTAAATCAATAAAATTTGGGATTACCTGAATTTCATTTTTAATAGCAAATAATTTTAATGTATCTGCTTTTAAACTTTCTGAAACCGAGGTTACAAAATCAGATTTATTAATACTAAAAGTTACCGCAGGCTTGTAAAATGGATGATTTCCAACCAAGGTTATATCCGTTCCATGTAGCGTAGTTACCATCGGAATATTGATTCCTTCATCCTTCAACATTTGTTTGGCCATGTAGCCAGCGTAGGCATGCGGAATAGCGTAATGCACATGCAATACTTCTATTTTATACAACTTGACCATATCTACCAGCTTACTCGAAAGAGCCAACTCATAGGGTTGGTAGTGAAACAAAGGATACTCAGGCACATTAACCTGATGATAATGCACATTAGGATTCAAAAGCGCCAATCGAACAGGTTGACTGTAGGTTATAAAATGAATTTCATGCCCACGTCTTGCCAATTCCAATCCTAATTCAGTTGCAACTACTCCACTCCCGCCAAATGTGGGATAACAAACAATGGCTATTTTCATGTATTTAAATTAAAGTAACGAATGTACTTAAAAAAGAGCAGTTAGAAGTTAAGGAAAATTAAAAAAGAATTACAAAACTTCCTTATTTTTCTTCTTGTCGATCCACTTATTTATTTTGTATGTCAAATAAGCTGAACCACTACCTATTAGAGCTCCCGCAATAACATCGGTTGGATAATGCACTCCTAAATGCATTCTTGAATAGCCCACAGAGGAAGCCCAAATAAAAGATGGAACAATTACATACCATTTTGGATGAGACAAACTCAAAGATGTAGCGGTAGCAAAAGCAATTGAGGTATGCCCCGAAGGAAAGGAATAGCCACCCGCAGATGTCAACTTTTGAATTTCAGGATAACGCTCAAAAGGTCGATCTCTTTTTATGGTTTCTTTTAAAGCAACAGTCATAAAAACTGCTCCTGCTACGGACTCCACCATACCAATAGCCTCTTTTTGTAGTTGCTTATCTTTATTTAATAATCCGGCCGTATATAACACTAAAGGCGCTCCAACACTCACCACAGCATAACTGTTGGTAATATGCTCAAATGTAGGGTCTAAATTTGTATTTCTATTTACATGTATAGAACGTAAGATAGTACTATCAAAATTTTGAGCGTACAAACCTAAGCCGAAAAACCAAAAAGCACAAAACAAAAAACGATTTGACATGAAAGAAAAAATAGTAATTTTAAAAAAAAACTAGATAAAATATCTAGTTTATAATGTTTTAGAAAAATCTGCTATGCCAACTATCGGCTGCTGGTACTTCCCAAGACTCATTAAATTCTTGAATATTATTCACTAAATTATTAAAAACAATAGTATTTTCTGTAACTGCTTTATCTTTTACCATTTTTTTAAAATCAAGTAGAGGCTTATAAGCAATATGTTCTCCTAATTTAAAAGTAACGTTCATTTTGTCTAATAAATCAACATTATACTTTTTTTCTAGGCTCTGAATAAACTCAACAGAACTATCAATGGAACAACCAGTGGCAGCTTGCACCTCTTGGTTGACCGCAATGATAATAAATCGATTGTATTTTAACAGATAAGAAGACTCCAAACTGGTACCATGTGCAGCCCATTCCTTTAAAAAAGCTTGCAATGCAGTTTCAATTTCGATCATTTCAGTGTCAGAAAACTTTCTATTAGATTGGTAAATCCAAATTTTGGATTCTTCTGGTAAACTATCAAAGGCTTGATACATAATTATTTTGTTTTATAAATCTTGTGCATTTGCAATTAATTCAGCAATATCTAACACTTTTACTTCAGATTCTTTTTCTTTATTTTTTATTCCATCAGTGAGCATGGTATTACAAAAAGGACAGCCCGCAGCGATAATAGCAGGTTGTACCTCCAATGCATCTTCCGTTCTTTCAATATTCACTTCTTTAGTACCAGCTTCAGCATCTTTAAACATTTGAGCCCCACCTGCACCGCAACATAAACCATTGGCTTTGGCACGTTTCATCTCAACTAATTCAGCATCTAATTTCTGAATTAATGCTCTTGGAGCTTCATATATTTTATTAGCTCTACCTAAATAACAAGGATCATGGAATGTGATCTTTTTTCCTTTAAACTGACCTCCTTCAATTGTTAAACGACCATCATCTAATAATGATTTTAAAAATTCAGTATGATGCACCACTTCATAATGTCCACCTAATTCCGGATATTCATTTTTTAAGGTATTAAAGCAATGTGGACAAGCTGTCACAATTTTTTTTGCTTCATATGCATTCAAAACCTCAATATTCATCATGGCCTGCATTTGAAATAAAAATTCATTTCCCGCTCTTTTGGCTGGATCACCTGTGCAACTTTCTTCCGCACCTAAAACCGCAAATGAAACATTAGAACGATTCAAAATTCGAACAAAAGCTTTGGTGATTTTTTTTGCTCTATCATCAAAACTTCCTGCACAGCCCACCCAAAATAACACTTCTGGTTGTTTTCCTTGCGCTAACATTTCGGCCATTGTAGGTACAATCAAATTTTCTGACATAATTTGTGTTTTATAAAATGAAATAAATTGAAATTTAAACTATCATCATCAATTTACTTTTACTATTTGTGTTTTTTGAAAGAGTATAATTATTGCTCGTTTTTCCAATTCAAACGATCTTGTTGACTGTATTGCCAAGGCGCACCGTTATTCTCAATATTTGTCATCATCGCATTCAAAGGCATTGGAGCGGCACTTTGTTCCATTACCAAATAGCGTCGCATATCCATAATAATTGACAATGGACTTATATTTACTGGACATTCTTCCACACATGCATTACATGAGGTACAAGCCCACAATTCTTCGGCAGTAATATAATTGTTTAACAACGAAATCGAATCTGGTACAAACACTCCTTTGTTTTTGTCAATATTTCTTCCTACTTCTTCCAAGCGATCTCTTGTATCCATCATGATCTTACGTGGAGACAATTTTTTACCAGTTTGATTGGCTGGACATGATGAAGTACAACGACCGCATTCGGTACAAGTATAAGCATTCATCAACTGCACCCAATTTAAATCCATTACATCGCTGGCACCAAACTTATTTGGAACACTATCAGTAGTTGCGGGAGCTGCAAAAGGATCAGCATTAGGATCCATCATCAATTTAACCTCAGTAGTAACCGAAGCCAAATTATCAAATTGACCTTGGGGTTTTAAATTAGCAAAATAGGTATTTGGAAAGGCTAAAATAATATGCAAATGTTTTGAATAATATAAATAGTTCATGAAAATCAAAATACCAACAATATGCAACCACCAAAATAATTCTGATAATAACATCACGATTTCGTTAGACATCCCGTCAAAAACAGGTGCTATAAATTGACTAACAGGAAAAGAACCTGCTTTGATGAAATGTGAAAAACCGCCAGGAACCTGCTGTAGATGCAGATCTGATGCATTCATTAATAAAAATAAAGACATTAAAACGACTTCAAAATATAAAATGTAATTTGCATCATTTTTTGGATACCCATTTAAATCGGCACTAAGAAATCGTTTGAGTTTGATAACATTTCTTCTAGACCAAAATACAAATACAGCAAGAAGCACTAAAGCTGCTAAAACTTCAAAAGAACCAATTAAAAAATCATAAGCTCCGCCTAAAAAAGCAAAAACACGGTGTGTTCCAAAAAGGCCATCAATAATAATTTCTAATAATTCAATATTGATAATTATAAAACCAACATAAACTATAATATGTAAAACCCCAGCAACAGGCCTTTTAACCATTTTGGATTGTCCTAATGCAATCATGGCCATGTTTTTCCATCGCTCTTTAGGATTGTCAGATCGATCAATATCAGTACCTAATTTAATGTTGCGAATGATCTTTTTTACATTAGTAAAAAAATAACCAAATCCTACTACAAGGATTATGGCAAATAGAACATTGTCTAAAAAATTCATAAATAGTTAGTTTTTTGCTTTTAATAGTGAGTCGTTTTCAGGGGCAATATAAGGTTTATTTTTTTTTCCAAAAACAGAAACGTTTACATAACGCGTTGGATGTAAACGAACATCTTGCAACAACAACTCTAATTCTTTTGAAGTTTTGGACAAATTAGCATACAGCGCTTCATCAGTAAGTAATTTACCCATGGTCCCCTTCCCTGACTGTAAATTAGCCATCATCTTGTCTACATTTGCAAGAGTTTTATTTAATTCGGTTACAGTTTTGCCAAGATCAGCTTTTTGTAGTGAATCCGAAATCTTTGAAAAATTACTAGAAACCTTATTGAAATTTGAAACCACTCCTTTTATCTGGTGCTTGTTATCATCTAAAATTCCATTAATACTTGATGATGCCTTGTGAAATTGAACCATTGTTTTATTCAATTCAGCCAAACTATTTTTTAAATCTGCTTGCCCTTTTTGATCCAAAACATTGTTGATACCCGTAAGCATAGCATCAGCATTTACTAATAACTTCTCTATTTTTTCTTGTAACGGAACCAATTTTTCGCTCATACTAGCAGCCATACCCAGTTCTACACCGCCTTTTAATCTGGCCCCATTTTCTAATAGCTCTTTATCCAAAAGATTTGGACGTATTGCAATTTGCTTTGAACCTATTAAAGTAGGTTCGTAAATTACAGCAGTACTGGATTTTGATATTGGAAAATCAGTATTAATTTGTAATTCTACTAAAAGTTTACCCGTACTTTGGTCAATTGTGATTGATGCTACTTTTCCAATCAACAAACCATTTAAAGTTACTGCCGATGAAGGTAAAACACCTTCTACATTATCATATTCAACATAATAAGTGGAGTAGTTAGTAAAAAGATCGCGTCCTTTTAAAAAACTATATCCCCAAATAAATAATAAAATAGCGGTAATTACTATAATTGCCGTTTTGATTTCTTTTGTTAGTTTCAAAATATAAGATTTTGCGCAAAAATAAAATAAAAAAATTAACTAGTCTGCTTATTTAATAGCTTCTTGTATACTTATTTTCTTTCCATCTTTGAAAGCGGTTAGAAAAGCTGTTTCAAAACCACTAGATTTAGCTGATTTCAAATGCTCTTTGGCTATTGAATAATCAGCAGTTTCACCGAAATAATATTTGAATAAATTATCTTCTTTTTCCATGGTAACACCGGTGAGTCCTTTAAAATTTTTAGGATGCAATTCTAAATTCATATAACTAGCTGATAATTGCACTTTAAAAACAGTACCCTTTACAGGATTACTTATCAGTTTAGCTTCCTCTTTAATGACAGGTACATCCACAACTGGGGTTGCTTCTTTGGCTACCGATACATTTGTTGGATTACTGTTGTTATCAAAAATTGCAGTTCCATAAAAATCGTTTTTATATGCAATAATGGCTTTTGCAATAGCCTGAGCTAAATCATTTTGACCATTTTCAGAAACTAAGATCGCTCCTTCCGCAGGATTAGAGATGAACCCCATTTCAATCAACACCCTTGGCATATAGGCTCGATGCAACACCAAAAAACCAGCTTGTTTTACCCCACCACCTCTTATTTTTTTTCCTAATTTATCAAATTCATTTTCAACATTTGAGGCTAAAGAAATGCTGTTTTCCAAATATTCTTCTTGCATCAAAGTCATACCAATTAAAGACTCTGGCGAATTGGGATCGTATCCTTCATACTTTTGCTTATAATCTTTTTCAAGCGTAATTACAGCATTTTCTTTTCGTGCAACATCTAAGTTAGAAGCTGATTTTGTAACCCCCATCACATAGGTTTCGGTACCATCGGCAGCTGTATTTTTGTTTGCATTGCAGTGTATTGAAACAAATATTGAGGCTTTAGCTTTATTTGCGATATTTGCACGTTCGTTTAATTCGATAAAAACATCCGTTTTTCGAGTATAAATAACTTCTATTTGCTTAGTTTCTTCAAGTATTTTTCCTACTTTAAGAACAACTGCCAGAGCCACATCTTTTTCAACTCTCCCATTGTATTTAGCTCCTGTATCATGTCCACCATGACCAGCATCCAAAGCAACTTTAAACACATCTACCTGACTATAAGAAAATAATGAAAGAAAAAGAAAGGTTGCACTAAACATTACTTTTATAAAAATCTTGGTATTCATAATTTTAAAATTAATTTTATTAAGGGACTACAGCTATAATATTGTTAATTGATTATTTTTGCAAAAAAATATATGTAAGTTTGATGTTTCAAAATTTGATACATCATTTTTACAAAAATAGCATTAAAACCTTTGCGTACAAACATATTTAATATCGTTTTAATTTCATTTATCCTTTTGTCAGGAACAAATAGTGCCTTTTGTCAGGATATAAAGAAAAAATCAACTCCAATTCCTTCAAAAAAAACTGCAAAACAACAGCAAAAAGATGTTAAGGCATTGTCTATTCCGGAAGTTGATACCATCAAAAAAGATACTTTAAAAACTAAAAAACCTTTTTTAGAAGATAAAGTAAGATACAAAGCTCAAAACTATGTTAAAAGAGACCAAAAGAAAAACCTAATCACGCTTTATGATAAGGGTGAATTGTATTATCAAGACATAGAATTACAGTCAGGTATCATAGTTATGGACAACGAGAAACAAGAAGTTTATGCAGGCAGAATTAAAGATTCTACCGGTAAATACACTCAATATCCTGTATTTAAACAAGGAGCAAACGTAGTAGAACCTGATTCGATCCGTTTTAATTTCAAAACCAAAAAAGCCTTGATTTGGAATTCAAGGTCCGACCAAGGCGAATTTAAAATCAAAGCTTCGATTACCAAAAAAGAAAATGACTCCGTCTATTTTTTAAAAGGCGCCCGATTTACAACCTCAAAAAATGTAGACAATCCCGAATATTATTTCCAAACGAACAAAGTCAAATTTATTCCAGGTAAAAAAGTGATTACTGGTTTAACCAATATGGTAATTGCAGATGTACCTACCCCTTTAGCCTTGCCTTTTGCTTATTTTCCAATGAGTAAAGAAACTAGTGTATCGGGAATTATTTTGCCTAGCTACAATGATTCGAATGCAAGAGGTTTTTCATTACAGAATTTTGGATATTATTTTGCTTTAAGTGATCATTATGATTTAACTGTTCTTGGCGATTATTACACCAATGGTAGTTATGGAATGCGTGCAGAATCAAGCTATGCCAAACGCTATAGTTATAGAGGTAACTTTAATTTTAGATTTGAAAATTTAATTAATAGTGAGCGAGGTTATCCAGATTATTCTAAGCAATCAATCTACAATATTCAATGGTCACACTCCAAAGACTCTAAATCTAATCCAAATTCGAGTTTTTCAGCATCTGTGAATTTAGGAAGTAGTAAATATTTTCAACAATCGATTAATGTTGAAAACATAGGATCAAACTTAAACAATACCTTAAGTTCATCAGTTTCTTATTCCAAGACCTTCAATTCCGTACCACAAGTACGAATGTCATTATCTGCTACGCATTCACAAAATACACAAACAAGCGAAATCAATATGACGTTACCTACACTTCAGTTAAGTGTGGACAGAATTTTTCCTTTTGCAAAAGGTGATGGACTTAAAAAAGGCATCATCAAAAACATCAACTTGCAATACAATTTGAATGGTAGAAATAGCTTTGTCACGAACGATTCTTTATTCTTTAAATCACAAATGTTTAAAGATGCGCAAGTAGGTATGCAACATAGTATACCTATTAGTACCAACTTCAAAATTTTTAAACACTTTAGCGCATCTGCATCTGCAAATTATGAAGAAGTTTGGTATTTGAAAACCATAAAAAGATATTATAACAAAGATTTGAGCAAAGTAGTAGATGAAACTGTAAATGGTTTTGATGCTTTTAGAACCTATTCTTTATCAAGTAGTATTGGTACAACAATTTACGGAACTTTTAATTTTGGGGAGGACAAAAAAATTAAGTCCATAAGACACGTCATGCGCCCTTCTATTTCTTACGGTTACACC
Organism: Flavobacterium succinicans LMG 10402; assembly: GCF_000611675.1. Lineage (GTDB taxonomy): Bacteria > Bacteroidota > Bacteroidia > Flavobacteriales > Flavobacteriaceae > Flavobacterium > Flavobacterium succinicans. Next base: position 167,157 of record NZ_JATV01000010.1, read on the forward strand.
CCTAGTTTTGAGAAATATTATGACACTTACGCCTCAGATGCTAGTGGAAAAATGATTAAACAATACACTCGATTTGATGGTGGTATTTACGGCGTACCACGTTTGAGCAATTCTAACAACATTGGTTTTGATTTAAGCAACACTTTTGAAGCCAAAGTAACAGATAGTGATAGTACAAAAGTAGAACCCAAAAAAATCATGTTGCTTAACAACTTGAATTTATCAACTAGTTATGACCTTAATGCAGATGGGAAAAACACTTTAGCGTGGTCAGCAGTTAGAGTTAGTGGTGGAACACAGCTTTTTAAAGACAAAATGCAAGTTAACTTCGGAGCCACTTTAGATCCTTATGCAATTGACAATTCTGGGAATCGTGTCAACATCTATAACATAAATAATGGAGGAAGTTTGTTTAGAATGACTAGTGCAAATATGACTTTAAATTATTCCATAGCAAGTACCGATTTCGACAAAAAACAAAAAGATGATAGTCAGGTAAAACGTAATGGTGGACGAGAAGATGATTTATTTGGTAAAAGCAATGATGTATTGAACCGTAAAAGCCAATTTGAGGACTCCGACGACGAATCCAATGGAGAAGATGTAATCACCACCTTTTTTAAATCAGCTTTGCCATGGGATATGACCTTTGCCTACTCTTTAACCTATGGAAACAATAATAGAGAACGAAAAATAATCAATAACTCAATAATGATTTCTGCTAATGCAGATTTAACCCCAAAATGGAAAGCAGGTATCTCAACAGGTTATGATTTTGTACAAAAAGGAATCACTTTTACTCAAATTCGTTTTGAAAGAGATTTAATGAGCTGGAGAATGGATTTCAACTGGACTCCTTTTGGTGACAATTCCAATTGGAACTTCTTCATTGGTATTAAATCTGGTGTGTTAAGTGATATTAAATGGAATAAACGAAGAGTAAACGACAAAGCACTTCAATAAACTTACAATAAATAAAATAGAATGAAAAAAGTAATTTTTACTACAGAGGCTCCATCTCCGATTGGACCATACAGTCAAGCCATTTTAAAAGGAAATACCCTTTATACTTCTGGACAAATTGCACTAGATCCTACAAGTGACGAACTCGTTACAGATTCTATCGAAAAAGAGACAGAACAAGTAATGCTAAATTTAAAAGCCGTACTCGCAGCTGCAAACATGACCTTTGAAAACGTAGTGAAAACCAGTATTTTTATCATGGATATGAATGATTTTGCAGCAATAAACCAAGTGTACGGATCATTCTTAAATGAAAAAACCGCTCCAGCTCGTGAAACGGTTCAAGTGGCATGTTTGCCAAAAAATGTAAATGTAGAAATATCTATGATTGCTGTGCTATAGCATTGAGTAATAATTGTGCTGTAGCTGCATTAGTTGCAAGTGGCACATTATGAACATCACAAACCCGTATCAGCATATTAATATCTGCCTCGTGTGGGTGACTAGACAAAGGATCTTTAAAAAAGAGTACCATATTGGTTTTTCCTTCACCCACTCTACCGGCAATTTGTGCATCACCACCTAAGGGACCAGAAAGCATTCTTCGAACTTTAAATCCTACTTCTTCTGCTTTCCCTCCTGTTGTTCCAGTTGCAATCAAATTAATGTTTTGGGAATCAAGAATAGCTTTGTTTTTAACTAAAAAATCAATTAAATCCTTTTTTTTGCCGTCATGCGCAATTATAGCTATTTCCATAATTAACTATTAGCCACGTGATACGCGATTAATCCATCGATTGGTCTACGTAAAACGTTCCCTAATTTTAATTCATATTTATCAAAAGTCACTTGCAATTCTTCTCTCAAGTAAAAAGCGATAGAACCTACAAAATGGACAGGAATTTCTTGGTGATTATCATATTGTTTAATATAATTTTTCACAAATGATTTCATCCCTTTGTAAATGATTTTTTTACAAAATTCGTTTTCTTTATGTTTGATTAAAAACTTTGCAAACGTAGCTAAATAAGCATTTGGATTAGGCTCTTTGTATAATTTATTTTTAATAAAATCAGGATCTACATTGTAGTCTTTTTCAAATTCTACAGCAAGTTCTTTAGGCATTTTGTTAAAATAGTATTTTCTAATTAACTCTTTACCAAAAACATTTCCACTACAATCGTCCATGACAATATATCCAAGAGATTGTACTTTTTGATGTAATTTTTTACCATCAAAATAACTGCAATTTGAACCTGTACCCAAAATACTTACAATTGCTTCCTCCCCTTTAGGAGTTGTTGCATATACAGCTGCATAAGTATCTTCTTGAACACTAACAATAGCATTTGGAAAATATTCTTGAAAAACTTGAGTCAATAATTGAATCATTCTTATTGTACCACAACCGGCACCGTAAAAGAATAAATGTGTTGCTGCATTTTTATTTTGCAATATATCAAAGCGATCGTTCAAACGATCTACTATTTCTTTCTCGTTTAAAATTTCAGGATTTAATCCCAAGGTTTGTGTGGTAAAAAGAACTTTACCTTTGTCATCAATTGCGATCCAATCGGCTTTCGTAGAACCACTGTCAACTATTAATTTCATATAATTTTGTATTTAAGTTTTGTTTAGAAGCAAAACACACAAGCTTTTTTGGACTTGTGTGTTTTGTAAAAATAGAAAAACTTTCGAGAATCGATGATTTCCGAAAGCTTTTTTTCTTAATTTTTATTTTAAACCTGAAATATGAACAGATAAATCAATCAATTTGCTTGAATAGCCATATTCATTATCATACCAAGAAACTAATTTGAAGAAAGTTGAATTTAATCCAATTCCAGCACCTGCATCAATGATAGAAGTTCTTTTATCAGAAATAAAATCTTGAGAAACTACTGCATCTTCAGTAAATCCAAGAACACCTTTCATAGTTGTTTCTGAAGCTGTTTTCAACGCTGCCATAATTTCTTCATAAGAAGTTTCTTTAGCTACTTTTACAGTTAAATCTACAACAGAAACGTCAGCAGTTGGTACACGGAAAGCCATACCAGTTAATTTTCCATTCAAAGCAGGAATTACTTTCCCTACAGCTTTAGCTGCTCCAGTTGAAGAAGGGATGATATTGATAGCAGCTGCACGTCCACCTCTCCAGTCTTTTCTAGAAGGACCATCAGCAGTCATTTGTGTTGACGTTGTAGCGTGAACTGTAGTCATTAACGCTTCTACAATTCCAAAATTATCATTGATTACTTTAGCTAATGGAGCTAAACAGTTTGTAGTACAAGAAGCATTAGAAACAATTACATCTGAAGCTTTAGCTTCTGTATGGTTTACGCCCATTACAAACATTGGTGCATCAGCAGATGGTGCAGAAATGATTACTTTTTTAGCTCCACCTTTAATGTGCTCGTTTGCAGTTTCGATAGTTGTAAAAATACCAGTACATTCAGCAACTACATCAACATCTACTTCATTCCATTTTAAGTCTGCAGGATTTCTTTCAGCAGTAATACGGATGTTTCTACCGTTAACAAATAATTTTCCTTCTTTTACTTCAACAGTTCCGTCAAAACGACCGTGAACTGAATCATATTTTAACAAATAAGCCAAATGATCTACATCTAACAAGTCATTGATTGCAACAACTTCAACATTATCTCTATTGAAAGACTCTCTAAAAACAATTCTTCCAATTCGCCCAAACCCGTTTATTCCTAATTTTACTTTTGACATGTTTACTAAATTTAAATTAATTTTTTTTTCTACAGTTTATATTTTTATTAAATCGACATGATATCTGAAACGCGAAGCAATTCTCTATCAATTTCAGTGTGTCCTTTTATAGCTTGCTCTAATGGAGTCAATTCTACTTTGTTGTTTAGCAAACCTACCATCAAATTGGATTTACCTTCAAGAATGGATTCAACAGCTTTAACCCCAAGCCTACTTGCTAATACACGATCAAAACAAGAAGGTGCTCCACCACGTTGCATGTGTCCTAGTACTGAAACGCGAACGTCATATTCTGGAAAATTCGATTCTACATAATCTTTAAGTTCAAAAACATTTTTACCTGTTTTATCTCCTTCAGCGATTACCACAATACTAGATGTTTTACCGGTGGTTTTACTCTTTTTTAATGACTCTAACAAACGTTCCAAGCCAAGATCTTCTTCTGGAATTAATATTTCTTCTGCACCAGCACCAATTCCTGCATTTAAAGCAATATGACCAGCATCTCTTCCCATAACTTCAATTAAAAACAAACGGTTATGAGAACTCGCTGTATCTCTAATTTTATCAATAACATCCACCACAGTATTTAAAGCGGTATCATATCCTAGCGTATGGCTAGTACCATAAATATCGTTATCAATCGTTCCTGGAATACCAATTACTGGAAATCCAAATTCTGTATTGAAGAGCAATCCACCAGTAAATGATCCATCTCCTCCAATTACTATTAAGGCCTCTACTCCTTCTTTAACCAAGTTATCATAGGCTTTTTTACGTCCTTCAGGCGTTCTAAACTCTTGTGATCTTGCTGATTTTAAAAAGGTACCTCCTTTGTTTATAATGTTATTCACACTTCTTGGACCCAATTCTTTGAAGTCACCTTCAATCATACCTTGGTACCCTCTATAAATACCTACACAACCAATGTTATGAAACGCACAAGTTCGAACTACTGAACGAATCGCTGCATTCATCCCTGGGGAATCACCTCCCGATGTTAGTACTCCTATTTTTTTTATTGTTTTTGACATTTTCTATATATTTATATGTAAATTTAATGAACATTGGTTACTTTTAATAATTTCTTATTATATTTTTAATATTTTGATATAAATTCAAACGTTTTCGTTGATAAGTTCTCCTTTTTTACAATAAATGCAAGTTAATTTTGCACTTAATTTATTTTACTATTCATTTTTTGACAAATCAATAATTTTCAATTGTGGTTCAATTAAAAAAAAATAAAAGAAAAATCAAGCACATTTCAAAAATTATGTAGACAAATAATATGTCGCTAAAAGGGGTATATTTTGGTTTAAATAGCATTCTTTCTCTATAAATTTATAAAGAAAAACAAACAATACTACTTCTACTGTCATCAAATTAACTTTTTAATAACTTGTGATAAAGCATTAAAATGGAATTTATTGATGATAAAATAATAAAATAGGTGAAGTTAAAATAAAACACACCTGCATTTCGATTATTCAGTGTTTACTAAAGGAAAAACATAAACACACAAGCAACAATAATTCTTCACTAATTAGAAAACGAAAATCTTTACAAAAAAAATAGCACAAAAAAACCCGTTGGCTCAGTAGCAACGGGTTTTGTAACTATACTATTCTAACACCTAATATTCTTCTTCGGGAAGAGTGCCCTCATTATTGTTTTTGGGCTTTTCTTGTGCTTGCTTTTTTGATTTATTAAAATTGATATAATCTGGAGGCAAACTTGAATCATTAATGATCTCAGAAGATTTTGTAGTGATAGTCAATTTATGTTTTTTAAAAATTAGCGTCACAAATTCTTTGAAACTATCAAAATCAACATCATAAGAAATACCCACTCCTTGTGTATATCCAATTCCTTGACCTATATAATTGATGTCATTTTCTTTATTAAACAATCTAAGATTAAAATTTCCAGCATCATTTACTCTATATAATATTTCCACATCGCCCACAATTGCTGATTCGTTAACACCACCAAAAGGAACTCCTACTTTTCCATTAATTGTAATTCTTTCGTTTAATTGTGAAGATACCGTTGCTACAAATCGACCATCAGTTTCTCGACCCACTCTTCGATCTGCTGTAATTACATTTACACCAATTTTTAACTTATCATCGTCTGATTGAATAATATCACCCAAAAGTCCCGAAGCCGTTTCGAATAAACTCGAAGAAAAATCAGACTGACTAATCCCTTCAGGACTTAGGAAACTACCTGATGACAGCAAATAAAGAGCTTGAGTGTATCTAGTATCCTTATCATTTAATTTATATTGAATTTCAGAGCCCAAAACAGAACTTACCGTTGGAAATAAAATATTAAAATCAGGCTCTGGACGAGCTAAATCACCTCGAATTCCAACGACAACTTCTACGGGTACTTTGGTATTTAAAGATGAATTTTCAAGTAATACTGATGGATTAGCAGAAGTCTTATAAACAGCTTCTAAGTTCAATTGAGCTTTTAATGGGTTACCTTCCCAAATTATAGATCCTCCTTTTTTTACGGCAAACTTCTTATCTATTAAACCTCCATATTTAAAATTATACGTTCCTTCGTAAGCCTGAAAATCCCCCCACATATTAAACTTTCCTAAGGTATTAATTTTGAAAAGCAAAGATCCAAAACCTTTTCCTTTCATTCCATGACCTGTATTTCTATCTAAAATAACTTCTACTTCAGCATTTGGATTAACATCAAAATCAAATTCAAGTTCCAATCCGTTATAATCTCTTATTTTTTCAATTACACCAAACTTCGAGTTGTTTTTTTCTTTTGCTGTGATAAAATGTATAAAACCATTTTCACTAATACTCTCGGCATTGTTTATAGGTATCTTAACAGAAGTTCCTTTTTCTGATTTAGCCACAACTTTAATAAAAAGCCCATCAGTAGGCCCTTTTACAAGTGCAGTGCCATCAATAAATGCAGTTCCAAAATAAGCGGCATCATCACTGTCTTTGGTGTCAAGCGCCAAAAATCGTTTCGAATCTATTTTTAAATCTAATTTCCAATCTGAAAATTGATTGTGCTCTACCACTCCATTTAAAATTCCTTGCGTTTTAAACTTAGTATCAAAAATTCCATTGTTTCGAAATAAAAATTTCTCATTAGAAAGATCGACAACAGTCTTATCATTTAATTCATAATCCACATTTAGATAGGGAATATTTATCCCTGCCCCTTCAAGGTACAATCTGCCATTGATATCAGGCTTGGAGGTCGTTCCTTGTATTTTGGTATTACCTGAAACTAAACCTCTGATGTTCTTCAAAATTCCACCTGCTACTGGCGTTAAAAATGAGAGATTAAATTTATCCAACTTAACATCAAAGTCCAACACCGTTTCATTGTTCACAACTTCAAAGTATCCTGCAGCACTAAAGGATTCAAAATTATCATTTTCAAGATGCGATTGCATTTCAAACTTTTTAAAAGATTGATCACCAGTAATATCCAGTGAAAGATTACCAAAAAAAACATTGTTCACTTTTAAACGATCTACAAACACGGCCGCCGTAGGTTTATACACCAAGCCTTCTTGCTCAAAATTGACTTGACCGCTTATATTTCCATTAAACTCGAATTTTTCATCATAAGGAGTAATTTTTCTCAAATCAACATTTTTAAAGTTCAAATGTAAATCTTTGTAATTCTTACCCTTAATCAAACCACTCAAATCAATTTCTTGATCCTCATGTGTTAAAACAATATCATTGATGGCGAAATTTTGTAAAGTTTTATCAAAAACGATCTGATTACTTTGAGTTTCATTGGCATTAATATTCCAAAAGAAGTTTTTAAATTTTATATCAGATTTTGAAAAACCAATTACGTTATTTTTATTTTTATCTATAGTGTGAAAAAGATTTAAATTGTAAACATCCTCTCCTTTATTACCTCCTTTGAATTCGCTTCTAATTTTTAAAGAATCCTTAGTTGTTACATTAATCAAGCTAAAATCACTGATTTTATATACACTTGTTTTTATGCTATCCAATTCAACAAAAGTATTAAACAAAGGGTTTTTGTTGTCCACCACAAGCCTCACATTGTCTAAAGTTGTACCTGATGCGGTGATACTATTGGACGCAAAATTCATTTTAAACAAGTTGTGATCAGAATCAATAATCCCTTTAATTTTTGAATCTGTACCTACTGTGATTTCTGGATAAAGTGCTTCAACAATTTTATCATAAATAGAAAAATCAAACTTTAAGTATTGTCCTTTGGCTACTTTAATTGGTTTATAATTACCATAAAGACTTCCCAATGAGTTTTGAACCAAAGCTCCTAATTGAGCAAATTTGTATTTTCCAACCACTTGTCCTTCACCCACGTCATTGGATTCTAAAGTAACGGTTCTACTATTTTTATCATCAAAGAAAGAAGAAACATGAATATCATCAAAAGAATAACTATTTTTCGTATTTTGATACTGCACATTTTTCACGAAAACATCGCCATAAATGTTATCAATTGAATTACCAACACATGCAACTTTTATATCTCCTTTGAAATTAGAAATCTTTTCAGAGTCAAAATGAAGTTGATATAAATGAGCTTTACCGATGGCGATTTCAAAATCATACTTATTTTGTTTTCCACTCAAATCCACCAATCCCTCAAAATTCATATCTAAATTAGGATCATTGATAGTAACTTTACCCTTATATAAAGGCATGGTAAATCTACCATCAAGAACTAAATTGGTATAAGTATAATTATTAAAAGTAATGGATGAAACACCCCCTTTAACGCTAGTATTTAAACTTTTCTCCGTAAAACCTAGTCCATCAACACCCAAATTCGCGCTGGTTTTCCCTAGCTGTTTTTGATCCAAAAGACTGCCTAAATTAAAATCTACTAAATCAATCGTTCCTTTATACTTTGCTTTATCTGATTGATTCATATTCAAAATCACTAAGTCTGAGGCCACAGCTCCAAGTGCCGAATTCATTTTGAAATTGGCTATAATGTTTTCTGTAGTTAATTCTGTCGTTCCTACCAAATTTACCTCTCCCATTTTCATTAAAACTTCTGGCAGGCTTTTACCTAAAACATTGGGTAAAATACGCACCAAGTTTTCATAGCTTGTAGACAGAGATTTAAAATTTCCCTTCATAAAAAAAGCTTGAGATTTTGAAGGAAAAAGATTTTGAAAATTCAAAGTACCAACAATCTTAGAACCCTGATTATCGAACAACAAAAGATCTGAAAGCCATAAATTATTTAAAGTGCCTTGTACTCTAGAACGAGCGGTAAAATAGAGATTGCGTCCTAATTCATTATAAAAACAACGAATATCATTGGATCCGATTTTAGCTGATTTTAGTTTAATATCAAACTTAACTTTATTGTTAAAATCGGCAAAGTCTTCAATTTTATAGTTCAATGTTACCTCTCCTTTCAACTTAGATGCTTTGGTAGTAAGATCTAAGTTTCGAATCCGGATTTGTTTTTTGTTGTAATTAAATTTTCCACTTAATTTTTTCACAAAAATACCACGATGATCTTTAAAAGAAAGATGATTGATGTTGGTTTGTACTTCAGGACCTAGAATTTTAAAATCGCTGATCTGAGCATACAATTTTGTAAAATCGACATCTTTGGGCACAACCCGATTTTCATCTGTTAAAATAAAATGTCCATTGGAAATAAATGCCTCTCTAGCGGTCATTAAAAAAGGTTTGGTGGAAGGTTTTCCAGTTTCAAACGCTTCAATAAAAACATCAAGATTGGTCAACTTTTCTTTTTTATAGGTCTTTAAATTAAACAATAAGCCGTCTAATTTAATTCCATTAAAAATCAAATCGCCATCTACAATTTTTTTAATCCCAATAATATCCGTCTTGATCCGATTGGCATATATTAAGGTGTCTTTATGGTGATCAGTAATCAACACCTTCTTAAGTTTTACCCCTCCAAAAATTGAAATTGCTACTTGATCCACCACGATTGAAGTCCCGTAAGAAGTATTAATTTCTTCCATTAGGGCTTTGGCTAACCTTGTTTGAACAGCTGGTATTGCCAAAGAAATCCCAACCAACAAAAGTAGCAGTAGGAATGCCATGACGACACGAAATAGTATTTTTTTAATTGTTTTGATAGTAGTTCTAATTAAATAATCGGTTGTAACACATATAAAACACACAAAAGAGAAGCAACGTATTACTCATTACGGCTATAATTCTAATGACTTAGGCTGCCATTTCATAAAAAATAGCTAATTTTGACCAAGCCGTAAAAATAAAGATTTTTACAACCATTTTTCAAATTAAATTTAAAATTCGTCCCCATTTTTATGGAAAATAAAAATAGCTATATCCTTGCGATAGAAAGCTCTTGCGATGACACGGCAGCTGCGGTTTTACTCAACGATAAAGTGCTATCTAACGTAGTTGCTAACCAACTAATTCACAACCAATATGGCGGCGTAGTTCCTGAGCTTGCTTCTAGAGCACACCAGCAAAACATCGTTCCTGTTATTGATGCAGCCCTTAAAAAAGCAGGAATAACAAAAGAACAACTTTCAGCAATTGCCTTCACTCAAGGTCCAGGATTGATGGGTTCGTTGTTGGTGGGTAGCTCGTTTGCAAAGTCTTTGGCTGCCGCACTACAAATTCCTTTAATTGCTGTAAATCACATGCACGCGCACATTCTTGCTCACTTTATTGACGAAGAAGGATATGACAAGCCTGAATTTCCTTTTTTGGCACTAACCATAAGTGGAGGTCATACCCAAATTGTAAGGGTAGATGGCTTTTTTGATATGACTATAATTGGCGAAACCACTGATGATGCTGTTGGTGAAGCTTTTGATAAAAGTGCCAAAATACTTGGATTGCCTTATCCTGGTGGCCCCTTAGTAGATAAATTGGCTCAAACAGGAAATCCAAAAGCTTATGTATTTACTAAACCAAAGGTACCTGGTTTAGATTTTAGTTTCTCTGGGTTAAAAACTGCTATTTTATATTTTATTCAAAAAAATGTAAAAGAAAATTCTGACTTTATTGAACTAAATAAAAATGACATCTGTGCTTCGATTCAACATACCATCATTGCAATTTTGATGGATAAACTAAAAATGGCAGTAAAAGAAACAGGAATCAAACAAATTGCAATAGGTGGAGGCGTTTCAGCCAATTCCGGAATTAGAAATACTTTGAAAGAAGCAGAAAAAAAATACGGATGGAAAACATTTATTCCAAAATTCGAATACACTACAGACAATGCTGCTATGATTGGAATTGTGGGATATCAAAAATTTTTAACGCAACAATTTGAATCAGCCTCAGTGGTTTCAAAAGCAAGAATCTTATTTTAATATGCAATTATTTTACAACCCTTCGATTAACGAAACTTCGACTTCTTTTATTTTTGACAAAGAAGAAAGCAAGCATATTGTCAAGGTATTACGAAAAAAAGACGGCGACATACTATTTGTTACCAATGGCTTAGGTTATTTATTCAAAACGGCCGTAACCTTGGCATCAGACAGTAAGTGTGCTGTAACTATTCTGTCTTACGAAAAAATATCTCCTTCTGCCCACCCGGTACATATAGCGGTAGCGCCCACTAAAATGAACGATCGCTTTGAATGGTTTTTAGAAAAAGCAACTGAAATTGGTATTCAAGAAATAACTCCTATTATTTGTGACCGATCCGAGCGAAAAATCATCAACAAAGAACGATTTGAAAAAATTATTTTGACTGCCATGAAACAATGCAATCAATTGTATTTACCTAAAATAAATGATGCCATTTCATACAAAGACTTTTTCAAAAAACAATATGAAGGTGTTTTATTAATCGCTCATTGTGAAGAAACCGAAAAAAAATCCTTAAAGTCCATTTTACAGCCCAACCAAAAAACGACAATTTTAATCGGCCCTGAAGGTGATTTCTCCGAAAAAGAAATTGATTTAGCAATCGCCAATAATTATATTCCGGTAACACTTGGCAACACTCGCCTCCGAACTGAAACCGCAGCAGTTGTGGCTTGCCATAGTGTTGTTTTCTTTAACGAATAGCTCAATTTTTCAGCCCTTAATATCCATCAAATGAAAAGAAGTCTGATACTCCTACTTTTATTTACCTTCTTTAGTAGTAAGGCACAAGAAATTGCACTTTTAAAATACAATGGTGGTGGCGATTGGTACGCAAACCCAACTTCGTTACCCAATTTGATCCGTTTCTGCAATGCCAACATCAACACCCGAATCAAAGCTAAACCAGCAACCGTTGAACCTAGTAATCCAGACCTTTTTTCCTATCCTTACATTCATATGACTGGACATGGCAATGTCCTTTTTAATGCTTCTGATACTGCAAACTTAAAACAATACCTTGAAGGTGGTGGCTTCTTACATATTGATGATAATTACGGAATGGATCAATTTGTTCGAAAAGAAATAAAAAAAATAGCTCCAAATCATGAACTAATTGAGATACCATCAAATCATCCCATTTTTCAAAAACCCTATGCTTTCCCCAACGGTTTACCCAAAATACATGAACATGATGCTAAAAGACCACAAGCCTTTGGGTTTTTTATACACAATCGTTTAGCACTACTCTACACCTATGAAACTGACTTAGGTGATGGTTGGGAAGATGCAGAGGTAAACAACGACCCAATCGAAATTCGACAAAAAGCTTTACAAATGGGTGCGAACATCATTCATTATATTTTTAATAATTAATACTGTTTTTCATGCAATTAGCACATGAATCGGTTCCTTTTCAAGACCAACAATTTCCAATCGTACTTGTTTGTGATTCTCTTGTTTTTCAACCAAATATTGGTTCCATTTTTCGAATAAGCGAAGCGTTTGGAGTGGAAAAAATTATTTTTTTAGGAATTGGAAATCAAATGAATCCAAGAAAAATAAATAAAACATCTAGAAGCACACATTTACATGTTCCTTATGAATTATATGATACTAAAGAGGATGTACTTGCCTATTTAATTGAAAATGATTTTGAAATTATAGCCTTGGAAATCACCACTACAAGTATTCCTTTGGAAACCATTACCATACCTCAAAATAAAAAAATCGCCTTGCTGATAGGAAATGAAATTGAAGGAATTTCTGAATATTTTTTGAATTATTCCCATCAAATTGCTCATATTGAAATGTTTGGAAAAAATAGCAGTATGAATGTAGTTCAAGCCACTGGAATTGCGCTTTACGAGATTACAAAGTACTTAAAAAACAATATAAATGTTTGATTTTTAACATTTTGAAAAATCAATTTTAAGAATAAAAAATTGGCTATTTGAATATTATGTTATAAAATTGTTAAACTATTAACCAAATTAACACTATTTATAACAATTTAAATCCCAATTTATGAAAAAAATTTTAGCAAGTGCTGGTATCATGATCATGCTGTTTTCATGTCAGAACGAAGAAACAATTAACACAAGCGCAGAAAGTCAAGCTGTCACTAAAAGAGGATGTGCAACCAATGAAGTCTTTCAAGCACAATTAGCTGCAGATCCCAGTTTAGCGCTCCGCGTAAACCAAATTGAAGAATTTACTCAAAATGCAAGACTTACCGGAAAATTAGTTAACGGAAAGGTCGTAATTCCTGTTGTTGTAAATGTATTGTATCGTACAGCAGCTGAAAATATATCAGACGCATTAATTCAATCTCAAATTGATGTTTTAAATAAAGATTTCACCGCCACAAACACTGATTTCTCAAGTACTCCAGCTCTATTTGCTGGTGTAGCTGCCAATGTTGACATTAGATTTGAACTTGTCAAAATCAATCGTAAATCAACCACAAAAACATCTTGGGGAACCAGAGATGCCATGAAAAAAACAAATCAAGGTGGTATAGCACCAACTTCTCCATCTAATACTTTAAACTTATGGGCTTGTACCATTGGCGGAGGTATTTTAGGTTATGCTCAATTTCCTGGTGGAGCAGCTGCTACAGATGGAGTGGTAATCGATTCAAAATATATTGGAGTTACAAGTAACTCAGGGGCAAGTTATCCCTATAACCTAGGAAGAACGGCCAGTCATGAAGTAGGACATTGGATGAATTTAAGACATATTTGGGGTGATGCAACTTGCGGAAGTGATTTAGTTGCTGACACCCCTACACATAATGCTCCTAATTATGGCGTACCTACTTATCCACATTTAAGCACATGTACTGGCACACCGGTTGAAATGACAATGAACTATATGGATTATACTGATGATAGAGGAATGTATATGTTTACCAATGGTCAAAAATCTAGAATGTCCGCTCTATTTATTAGCGGTGGTGCAAGAGCTGGGTTTGGAATCTAAAAACAACTTCAACTTATTTATCTTAAAACTCGCTACTTAAAGCGAGTTTTTTTTATATTTTTACCCCAAACAATTAAAATATGATGACCTCCAAATTGATTGCAAACGGTATTTTAAGAGCAATTGTAATTATTTTAGCCACAGTGGTTGGAATTTACTTATTATATCAAATTCAATCTGTGTTAATATATCTGATAGTATCCTTGATACTAACCTTAATCGGTAATCCGTTTTTAGATTTTTTCAAGAAACGATTGAAATTTTCACATACTTTAGCTACTTTGTTCACAATAGGTATTTTTGTGGCTATTATTTTTGGACTTATAATTCTTTTCGTTCCGCTAATTGCAGCGCAAGGTCAAAATCTTTCCTTACTAAATACTGCTGAAATCGAAAAAAATGCCATAGCACTATTTCAACAACTCAATCAATTTTTAGAAAGTCATCATATCAATTTGAAAAAAATATTTGACTTCAAAAATTTCTCTTCCAAAGTAAACTTTAGTGTTATTCCTAATTTTCTAAATACTCTTTTAGGTACAATTAGTAGTTTTGGTATGGGATTGGCCTCTGTACTGTTCATCACTTTTTTCTTTCTTAAAGATCGTGTTTATTTTATCATAGGCGCTAAAAAACTTATACCGGATAGTCATGAGGAGCAAATTTTAGATTCGTTACATAAAATCAACCATTTACTCTCCCGCTATTTTATTGGACTACTTGTTCAATTATCAATCGTTTTTGTCTTGTACTTGATAGTATTATTGATTTTTGGAATTCCTAATGCCATAATTATTGCTTTCTTGTGTGCTGTGCTAAATATAATTCCCTACATCGGCCCACTAATAGCCTCCGTTTTGGCTGCCCTTTTAACTATGATTAGCCACCTAGGCGGTAATTTTCAAACCGAAATTATTCCGGCAACTATCTATGTTTTAATTGGATTTTGGATTGTACAAATCATCGACAATAATCTTTCGCAACCCATAATTTTCTCTAAAAGTGTAAGTTCCCATCCGCTGGAAATTTTCTTAGTCATCTTAATTGCAGGGTTTTTATTTGGAATTTTAGGAATGGTAATTGCCGTACCTTTGTACACCATCCTAAAAGTAATCGGAAAAGTATTTTTTCCAGAAAACAAAGTCATTCAATTGTTAACCAAAGATATTTAGCCTTGAATTTAAATGTATTAAATAGCGAAATTCAACACTTCATAAACGAAAATTTACATCTTAACATTACGCAGTTAGCGTTACAAAAAAATCCTTTTACAACAGTAGATTGGATTGAAATTTTGAGTCAAATAGAGAGTAAATCGAAAGCAAAAGACAAATTACCTAGCTGGTTTAGCACCGAAAACATACTATATCCACCTAAGATTTCTATTGAACAAACCTCTTCAGAAAGCACTGCTTTATACAAATCAAAGTTAATCTCTGGCACCAACTTGATTGATTTAACAGGCGGTTTAGGTGTTGACGATTATTATTTTTCAAAGAGATTTCAAAAAGTAGTCCATTGTGAAATAAACTCTGCTCTTTCTAAACTCACCGCACACAATTTCAAACAATTACACGCTACAAACATTGAATGTATCTCGGGAGATAGTCAGGAATTTCTACTTCAATCCACTACCATTTGGGACTGGATTTACATTGATCCCTCTCGAAGAAACGATCAGAAAGGCAAAGTCTTTATGCTAAAAGATTGTCTTCCGAATGTTCCAAGTAATTTAGATTTTTACTTTACAAAATCAAAATCGATTTTAATTAAAACTGCTCCATTACTTGACATAACAGCCGGTTTAGCTGAATTAAAACATGTTAAAAACATTCATATTGTCGCCCTAAACAATGAAGTAAAAGAGTTGTTATGGGAATTACATAAAGATTATGTTGGACCAACAACATTAAAGACAGTTAATATTACTAAAAACAAAACAGAAGTTTTTGAGGTACCCACAACAACAAGCATTGCAAGTTATGGCGCACCCGAAAGCTATTTGTATGAACCCAATAGTGCAATCATGAAATCCGGTGGTTTTGATGCCATTAGTGCTATATTTAAAATAAACAAATTACATCCAAATTCTCATTTATACACTAACTCTACACTAATTGATTTTCCAGGACGCAGTTTTAAAATCATCAAAACTCTGCATTACAATAAGTTATCCTTAAAAAAAGAGCTCACCAATCAAAAAGCCAATGTCACCACAAGAAATTTCCCAGAAAGTGTAGAAAACATTAGAAAAAAATGGAAAATAAAGGAAGGTGGAGCATCCTATTGTTTTTTTACAACCGATATGAATAATAATAAAATAGTCTTAATTTGCGACAAAATTTAAAACAACATGAAGCACTTATTTCTTACCATCCTTATCCTTTCTAGTTTTTCTTTATTTGCACAAAAACAATGTGAATATAGTACCAATGTCGTAGATTCAATAGGAAGCTATAAAGTCACAAAAGAATACATGATTAGCGAAAAAAACTTTGCCGGCACTTCTAGTTACATTTTCTTTTCACTAGCTCTAACGGATGGAATTCCAACTTTAAACATACAATTGATTCAAAAAAGCAAAGGCTTTCTAAAAGCCAACTGCTTCGATAAAAACTCAAAATTATTTCTTCAATTAAATGATGGAAGTATTATTTCTCTGATCCATAAAGATCAAGAAAATTGCGGGACTTTATTAAGAGATGACAAAGGTTTTGATAATAGAGTTACATCTGGCGAATTTTACTTTGTAAAAGACAGTTTTGACAAGCTAAAAAATTCACCGATTTCACTCATGAGAATAAAATACTTAACGGATTTAGAGGATTATGCAGTTAAGAAAGAATTCACTTCTGAGTTAGACAACAAAGTCTATTTTCCGGAAACTTATTTCATTAAAAATCTTTCGTGTATAGAAAATTAGTTGCACTTCCATTTTGTATTAGCAACTGCGTCTTTGCTAGCATTAGATAAACTATAATGCCACCATTCTGAATCAAAAGGCACAAATCCATTTTTTTTCATAATTTTTTTTAAGAGCTTACGGTTGTCCATAATTTTTTTGTCTAAAAAAGGATAGCCGTGCGCTGCTTCTTGTCCAAAAAAATCAAAAGAAGTCCCCATCTCAACCTCTTGACCATCTAAAGTCACCAATGTTATATCAACTGCTCCTCCTCTATTATGTATGGAACCTTTAGCTGGATTGGCTACGTATTTAGGATTAGGAACAATAGTCCACATTTTTTTTTGAATATCCAAAGGACGATAGCAATCAAAAATTTTAATTCTATAGCCTTTTTTTATAAAATTTTCATTAGCATTTACCAAGGCTTTTACAGTTTTTAAGCGTAACAAACAAGCTGCACAATCATACACTTTAGATTTTAGAAAATTATCCTCTGTCGCATATTTCATATCATAAATAAATGCATCGCTGTAATCACTCAAATCCACAAATGTAGTATCAGTAATGGTTGCGTCAGTAACAAGTCGATCTGAAGCTGACTGTCCATACAAAAGTGGTGACCTAGAAACTAAGCATACAAAAAAAAGAGAAGGAAGTAAATGTCTAAAAAGCATAGCTGGAAATATTTTATAAATATATAAATTTCAATCATCCAGAACTAGTATAAACAAAAAAACGATACTATTTCTAGTATCGTTTTCAGTGAACGCAGAAGGATTCGAACCTTCGACCGCCTGCTTAGAAGGCAGGTGCTCTATCCAGCTGAGCTATGCGTCCATGTTGTCGGGGTGGCAGGATTCGAACCTGCGACCTCCTGCTCCCAAAGCAGGCGCGATAACCGGGCTACGCTACACCCCGAGTGCAAATATTTGCGGAGAGACAGGGACTCGAACCCTGGCGACGGTTACCCGTCGACAGATTAGCAATCTGCTCCATTACCGCTCTGGCACCTCTCCTAAAACAAATAAACTTGTTTCGTTTTGCGGTTGCAAATTTAAGACATCTTTACGTTTCTCACAACTATTTCCTTACTTTTTTTAAATTATTTTTGAATGTTTTTCTAAAGGAGTTAACAATCAAACATATAGAAAAGAAAATAAAATCAAAACATGAAGTCTAATAGTAATTATTTAAAAGAAAATAAAAAAAACACTAAAAAAGATTAAATTTGCTATTAAAACCAAACTATTATTATATTATGAATAAGAAAGTAGTCATTGTCTCAGCTGCTAGAACACCAATAGGAAGTTTCATGGGAGCACTATCAAGCATTTCAGCCCCAAAATTAGGTGCGATAGCTATACAAGGAGCGTTGAATAAAATCAATTTAAACGCAAACCTAGTCGATGAAGTATACATGGGAAATGTAATTCAAGCTGGAGTTGGCCAAGCCCCTGCTCGTCAAGCAGCGTTATATGCAGGACTTTCACAAGAAGTAGCTTGTACCACAATTAACAAAGTATGTGCTTCAGGAATGAAAGCAGTGATGCTGGCTGCACAAGCTATTCAGTGCGGAGATGCTGAAATTGTAATTGCTGGAGGTATGGAAAACATGAGTTTAATTCCACACTATATGAATCTTCGCTCCGGTACTAAATTTGGACCTAACACTATGGTCGACGGCATGCAAAAAGATGGCCTAACAGACGCTTATGACAATACCGCCATGGGAGTAAGTGCAGATCTTTGCGCCAAAGAATATCAAATCACAAGAGAAGAACAAGACGCTTTCGCTATCGCTTCTTATCAAAAATCAAAAGCAGCATGGGATGGAGGAAAATTCGACAACGAAGTGGTTCCTGTTCCTGTTCCACAGCGTAAAGGAGAGCCTATTTTAGTCACTAAAGACGAAGAGTACACTAACGTAAGCCTTGATAAAATTCCAGCCCTTAATCCAGTTTTCACTAAAGAAGGCTCAGTTACCGCAGCTAACGCATCGACTATTAACGATGGTGCCGCAGCACTTGTATTGATGAGCGAAGAAAAAGCAACAGCACTAGGTCTAAAACCTTTGGCTTACATACGCGGTTATGCTGATGCCGCTCAAGAACCAAAGTGGTTTACAACAAGTCCTGCTAAAGCATTACCCAAAGCATTAGCAAAAGCAGAAGTGAAATTAGAGGAAGTTGATTTCTTTGAATTTAACGAAGCTTTCTCTGTCGTTGGACTAGCTAATGCTAAAATTTTAGGTCTAAACGATGACAAACTTAATATAAATGGAGGCGCTGTATCTTTGGGACATCCTCTAGGTTGCTCAGGCGCACGTATCATAGTGACCTTAATTAATGTGTTAGAGCAAAATAATGGTACCTATGGCGCTGCTGCAATTTGTAATGGCGGCGGTGGAGCTTCAGCTATTGTTATTGAAAAGGCCTAAACAACTATTTCTATTTGAATACTAAAATAACATCAAATGTTTGGAATCTGTAATTTAGCGATAATCCCACAAAGATTAGAGCCAAGCGACAAAAGTGAAATCGTATCTCAAGTTCTTTTTGGAGAACATTTTGAAATCATAGATCAACATAATCAATGGTCAAAAATCAGAACAGAATTTGATCAATACGAGGGCTGGGTAGATAGTAAACAGTATCAATCAATAAGTGCTACGGAATACAACCAACTCTCAACAGCAAATTGTATTTTGAATGCAGACTTAATTGAATATGTTACAGGTTCCAATAATTTAATGATACCAATTCCCTTAGGAGCAAGTTTATCGTTTTTAAATTACAACGAAATAAATATCAAGAAATTAAGTTTCGAAGGAACTAAAATCAGCGGTATAAAACCGAAAGAATGTTTACTCAAAACTGCCTTTATGTATTTAAATGCTCCCTATTTATGGGGAGGAAAAACACCATTCGGAATTGATTGTTCCGGTTTTACACAAATGGTTTATAAAATTAATGGCTATAAGCTACTAAGAGACGCCTCTCAACAAGCCAACCAAGGAGAATCTTTAAGTTTTATTGAAGAAAGCGAACCTGGTGATTTGGCTTTTTTTGATAACGAAGAAGGTAACATCATTCATGTTGGTATTATTATGGCTGATAATTATATCATCCATGCCTCGGGTAAAATCAGAATTGATCGCTTAGACCACTTAGGCATCTACAACATAGAAACCCAAAAACACACCCACCAACTTAGAGTTATTAAAAAAATTATATAGCAAAAAAAAGTCGTTCAAAATGAACGACTTTTTTTTACTCTTTACCCATTAGCTTTTAGTTTTTAAAGCCTCATACTTATCCATCATATCCAAAGCGCGATACAAATTCATTAATAATTTAGAAACATCCGAATTACTTGGATCCAACTTTAAAGCTTTTTCTAAATAAACGACCGCCGATTTAACCAAATCATCTTTTTGATTTTTCAAAACGTCATATTGTTTTGCATCTTCAACTGAAGTACCAAGCATCGACATTTTACTTGAAATATCTTTTTTACGATCTAACACAATAGAAGCTAGATCGATATAGTTATCAACATCGTTTGGGTTTAAATCAACAAGTGTCTTATAATTAATTTCAGCATTGGTTAAATCTCCTTTTTCAGCATATAAAAAGGCTATTTTCTTTAAAATTTCGACTTTTTTAGAACTTGCCTTCGTATTACGAGGCTCTATATGTGATCCCTCCTTTACTGACAGATCTCTCTTTCTTAAAGAACTAAAAAGCTCCTCTTGATTTGTGTTTTTATTGACAGCATAATATTCAAGTGCATTTCCGGTGTACTTTAACGATTTCAGTAATTCATAATTTTTTAGAGCTAAATCATATTGTTTAGCATTGAAATAGTTAGAAGCGGCATTATACAATTGAACAGTATCTTTATTATCCATCTCGTAGAGATAAACCATTTTATTTGCCGATTCACTAAAATTTCGAGCATTATTATCCGTAGCAGCACTTATCTCTAATTCATTCTTTAAATCAATAATTCCTTGACGTGCTTGTACTGCATACTTAAATTTATTTGAATCAATTTCAAATACTAAAATCTCTTTGTAGCAAGCTACCGCTAAAGCCATATTTTTCGGTGCATCAATCTTTTTGTTAGCTAAAGCAATATAAGACTTTGCTTTTAAAAAATAAAAATCTGACTTATCCTCTTCTTTAGCATTGATTATAAGATACTCAATACTGTTTAAGATTTGCAATGAGACTTCTACATTACCTTTAGTCAATTCAATTTGCGCATCAGCGATTTTCTCTTTTTGAGCAAAACCCGACAGGCTTAAACCGAACACCAAAAGTGTACAAAAATATATTTTTTTCATAATAGAGTAGGTTAACAATAATTGGATTAGTTTGTTACACAGCGTTTTAAAATTTAATATTGGCCAAGAAATTTAAACTAATATTTATTGCAAAATAGAATATTTTTTTGATAAAATTAACACTAGAAAACCCAATATTAAGAGTAATTATGTTTTTACTACTATTTTAACACAAACCACCTTTTTATTACAGCCATAATTACATAATAACCACAAAAAATAGATTAAAAATAATTTATTAAAATAAATACTTTTCTCAGTAATTAAAGCGTACAAAAAAAAACATATACCCAAACAAAACATATCCAAAAAAGAATAACTTACTAAAATGCTTTTTGGGATATTTTGTTTAACAAAATATCCCAAAAAATATTATTTAAAAAAATCCATAAAAAAAAGAGCAGTTAAAAAGAGGCCACTGAAAAACCTCGTCGAATTTGATAGGCATTGTTTTTAGACAATAAAAAAACGCTTATAATTGGAATTTTACCTTCCTTTTATAAGCGTTTTCTCTTTTTGATTAATTTTATTTGAGATTTTATTGTGGCTACATTTCGATTTATCTAAGTTCATTTTAGATG
>NZ_JATV01000011.1 GCF_000611675.1 Flavobacterium succinicans LMG 10402
TTGTAATAAAAAAGATTTTTTTCATAAAAAATTTGGTTAAAGTTAAAATCATTCTAAAGAAGAGAATTTAGCTAAAAATATTGATTTAAAAATTAATAGACAATACCCACATTTAGTGATTTTTAACCACAAAAAAACCGTCTCCAAAAGTATCTTGGAGACGGTTTCGTTTATGTTTGTTGTGAAAGTTACACTTTCATAATTTCGGCTTCCTTAACGGCCAGCAATTCATCGATTTTTTTGATAAAGGAAAGATTTGGTTAACTCTTTTAATAACATCCACTACAAGCATAATCTCCAATTTCTTGAATATTTAGCCATTTTTTTAATCATAAACCCCATCTTCATAATGATGGCTTTGCTTCCATTTTTTATTTATTTTTCTCATTAAAACAGTGAAATGAGTTATACCACCAAAACCAAAATTACCATTACCTATTTCAAAGCTAATAAGGGCATTTTTTTTGTCTATCAGTAATGGTCTTGATAGATAAATGATTATACAGTTAGTACGATACTCGTTTGTTCTTATGGTTTTTATTAATTCGTCGTACTTAAGCAAATTTGCTTTGATGTTTTTAAAATCAGTTGTTTTCCAGTGATAGATCTCTTCTGTTTCTAATTCCCGTTTTATTTGTTTTACTTGCAAACTATCCAAAATCCAATTATCAATAAATTTCCCCCAACTTTCTTTGTGATTTAGGTTGAATTCATAAACTGAAATTGGCTTCATTTTTTTTAACGCTTCTTCAATTATTACAATTTCAAAATTTCTATAATTATTATATCGTTCTTTTTTTAGCTCAATGTCTATAAAATCATTTATGATTTCCCTTTCATTTTCAGTGAGTTCGTTTCCAAAAGCGAATTCAATTGTTGAATTTTTACTTTCAGTTCTACTTTTTTGTGTTGTACAAAAAAATAGTAGAACTAAAGGTAAAAGACATGTTATTTTTTTCATAGTGTACTATTTACAAGGTTTGCCTAATGGAGTTTGTTCACGTGGTGTTCCAGGATCTATAGTGAATCCTTGTTGCTCTGCTTTATATCTATTTAAAATTCTCTCTCTGTTGAAATTGCCAATCGGATAGATTATATCAAAAATAGGTAATCTCAATCTTGACACAATACCCACATTTAGTGATTTTTGGATACAAAAAAACCGTCTCCAAGATACTTTTGGAGACGGTTTCGTATATGTTTGTTGAGAAAGTTAAGTTGTGCGTTAGTATTTATCCTCTTGGTTAATATATCTTTTGTGATATGCTTTCTATTCATATCAACAAACAAATACAAGAATGGATTCGGCAACGAGGGAATCGGAGGGATCTACCATTCGAATATAATCAAATTCATTTTCCAAGTACAAAACCATCTTTTAATTAAGCCTAATCCCGCCATATTGCCAAACGGTGGTTGAAAGAGGCTTTTATATTTTATTTTAAAACACAGAATCGTTCCAATCAACTTCATATTTAAGTAACTTACCAGTATTTACCTTTTTTAAAACATATACTTTAACATAATTATGAAATCCTGTAACCGGAAATAATAAAAGAGTACCATTATTCATTTTTTTTTCTTGTTCTTTTTTCTTGCTCTTGTAATATTCATACGTTTCTTGTTGTAAGCTTGAAGGTTTACTTAGTTTTATTTTTTTTAAAAAAGTATTTGAACAAGTATCAATTTTATAATTTTTTTTATGTAAAAATCTTTGACCATCAATGTAGAAGTATAATTTATGTCCATCATTTGTCATTTGATTATCAGAAACCGTTGTGTCGAATAAACATACTTTATTAATTTCAAATACTTCTCTCCTCCTCTATAAAATCTAAAGTAATCGCTTTCTTTTGTTTGTGCATTAATAAATGTTGAAACTGTAAGAAAAAATATGCAAATGTAGTTTTTCATAATTAATTATCATTTTTTGAGCCATTATTAAAATTTTATCTGATTAATAGATCAAAGTAGACTTTTGTTTTAAGAAATAAATTATTCCATATAATTGTCGCTAAATCTGTGTTTTGCGAACGGATCATAGGTTGGTTGTTTGAGATAAACCAAATTGCAATTCCTCTCAAAAACTACTTAATTCCCAGTCTACCTCGTACTTAATTATCTTATCATTATCCATTTTTTCAAGGATATAAACCTTGAGATATTTATGAATGCGTGATATAGGCATTGATTTTGGAACTTTTTGATTTGTTTTTTTTTTGAATTCTTCAACTTTTTTTCTAAAGTAATTGACTTCTTCTTCCTGTAAATTTCCTGAGTTTTCTAACTTAATTTTTTTTAGAATTTTAATTGAGCATGTATCGATTTTGTGTCTTTCTTTATTAAAAACAAATCTTTCTTTTTCTATGTAAAAGTAAGTTACATTTTTATCTTCACTTTTCTGTTTCGTACTATTTTCTTTTTCGAATAAAATATACTTTTTTGGTTTTTCTCTTTCATTTTTTCCTCTATAAAAATTATCAAAATCCGTTTTTAGATTTTGGGAATAAATAAAACTTACGTTTAATAGTAATGTGTAGATAATTATTTTCATGGTTAATTACAATTTTTTGGTCCGTTATAAAAATTATTTCTGATTAATGTATCAATTGAGGTTTTTACATCTGGAGGTAAATTATCCCAAGCAATTGTAGTTAGATTTTTGTCAAGTTTACCCAAACCTACCCACGCTACAGCTTCATAAGTAGATCGGGGAAGACGATTATTATCAAATTGTTGTATCACATCAGCAATTGTACTTCTGTAATGGTTTGCCATCATTTCATGATTCCAGGTTGGCTTCCATCTTCTTTCATAGTAGTCATATAATCCTGGAAAATTATTTTTTAAAGAGTTCACTAATATTACTTGTTCTTCTGGAGTGTTTGAGTTTAGAGTACCTCTTTGAGCAGCTGATAACATTTTTCTAAAAATTTCAGCATGAATTATTTCATGTGCAAATACTGTTGCTATACCTAAATCTGATAAAGAGGCAAAGCTATTTTCATTAAATTGTATTTCTGTGACAAAATCAACAGGAGGTTGAGTCTCTCCATATACATTTGAAGCTAATGCATTGTTAATTGTTAATTTCAAGTGACTTACTGGAAATTCCCCATCAAATTTCAAAATTGCATTTTTAAATCCAGAATTTGAATTCATTAATTTATCATAAACGCATTTTGCTTTTCCAGTAAGTTCAACAATAATCTGGTCATCTAAAACACAATTTCCATATTCATCTTGAATATATCCAGTGCCACAACTTTCAGTTTCGCCACCACCCCCATCACCAGGGGGAACCTGATCTGGTTGACCAGAACGGGAACATACATACCAAGTATAGATAAGCGTTCTTTCACCAGTATCATCATTGGTTAAGAAATAGCCCCACAATTCACAATCAACATCACTAATTTTTGATGTTTTTGAAGTGTATAGATAAGCGTTCTTTCACCAGTATCATCATTGGTTAAGAAATAGCCCCACAATTCACAATCAACATCACTAATTTTTGATGTTTTTGAAGTGGTGCTAATTCCTGACTTCTCTTTATTCAAAATTAATTTATTGTTTGTGTCATATAAATGATAACTTTCTTTATCAAAGCCATTATTATTTGAAGCTATAAAAACTTTTAAATTGTAATCGTAAGTGTTGTTCGATTTGTTCTTTGTTATAAGAAGAAATGGATATAAATATTTTGATGAATTTGGATTTTTTAATCTCTTAATTAAAATGGGCTTGTTTGATAAAATAGGAATAGATAATGTATCGTTTTCAAAATGACCTCTTTCCCAATCTAATTCTTTCGAAAAATAAATATTTTTTTTAATCTTAATTGGTGTACTATTAAAATATTCTCTTGCTAGATTTATATTGATTAAATCGGTTTTGCCTTTACTTACAGGATCTTCATTTGTACAGGAATTTAAGAATAGCAAAGCAGAAAAGCTTATAAATGTTGTAATAAAAAAGATTTTTTTCATAAAAAATTTGGTTAAAGTTAAAATCATTCTAAAGAAGAGAATTTAGCTAAAAATATTGATTTAAAAATTAATAGACAATACCCACATTTAGTGATTTTTAACCACAAAAAAACCGTCTCCAAAAGTATCTTGGAGACGGTTTCGTATATGTTTGTTGCGAAAGTTACACTTTCATAATTTCGGCTTCCTTAACGGCTAGCAATTCATCGATTTTTTTGATGAAAGTGTTGGTTAAGTTTTGAACCTGTTCTTCGGCGCTTTTGCAAATGTCTTCAGAGGTGCCGTCTTTTTCTAATTTTTTGATATCGGTATTGGCGTCTTTACGAGCGTTACGAATTCCAATTTTGGCATCTTCGGCTTCGGCTTTGGCTTGTTTGGCCAATTCTCTACGACGGTCTTCTGTCAAAGGAGGAACACTAATGATGATTACGTCTCCATTGTTCATTGGATTAAACCCTAAATTAGCCACCATAATTGCTTTTTCTATAGGATGCAACATGCTTTTTTCAAACGGTTGCAAAGTAATAGTTCTAGCATCGGGTACACTAATTTTAGACACTTGAGAAAGCGGTGATGCAGATCCGTAATAATCTACAAAAACACTTCCTAACATCGCAGGGGATGCTTTTCCAGCACGGATATTCAAAAATGATTTCTCTAAATGTGCAATAGAACCGTTCATAGATTCTTCTGTACTATCTAATATAAATTCAATTTCTTCAGTCATAATCTTATGTTTGTTGTTTGTTGTTGGTGGTTCGCAGTCAACTATAAACTACAAATCTTTCACCATAAACTTATATGTTAACTACTGTTCCTATGTTTTCGCCTTTGCAGATTTTCAATAAATTGCCTTCTTTGTTCATGTCAAAAACTACAATTGGCAATTTGTTTTCTTGACTCAAAGTAAATGCTGTGGTGTCCATTACGTTCAATCCTTTGCTTAATACATCCTCAAATGAGATGTAGTCAAATTTTACAGCAGCAGCATTTTTTTCTGGATCAGAATCATACACACCATCAACGCGTGTTCCTTTTAAAATGACATCTGCACTAACTTCGATTCCTCGTAAAACTGCTGCGGTATCGGTTGTGAAATAAGGATTTCCTGTTCCAGCTCCAAAAATCACAATACGTCCTTTTTCTAAATGACGGTCGGCTCTTCTTTTGATATACGGTTCTGCAATAGATTCCATTTTTAAAGCGGTCATCAAACGGGTTTTCATTCCGTTATCTTCTAAAGAACCTTGTAATGCCATTCCGTTGATTACGGTAGCTAGCATTCCCATATAATCTCCCTGCACACGATCCATCCCTGAACTCGCACCTGCCACTCCTCTAAAAATGTTTCCTCCACCAATTACAATGGCAATTTCTACTCCTTGCTCATGTACTTTCTTGATCTCTTGTGCATATTCTGCTAAACGTTTTGGATCAATTCCGTAGTGTAAATCACCCATTAAAGCTTCGCCACTTAATTTGAGAAGAATTCTTTTGTATTTCATTTGATAGTTGAATTGTTTGTGCAAATATAGTTATATTCTAAATTTAGTGAAATATTGAGCCTTAAATATCTAAATTTAGTTTTTCAAAACTTTGCTTCGCGGCTTCGTAGCCAATTTTAAAAATGGCGTCCATCTTAGTTTTGCTGGTTTCGAAGGTACTGTAGGCCGATAATGCTTCGGGTTGAATGAGCCAATCACAGTTATCGAATTTACGGAGGCTTGAATGGGCAGTCAGCAATTCAAAAGCTCGGGTCGTGATGGATTTTATCGATTTTAGGTCCGACGGTTGTACGGTTTGCAAAGGACTTACATATACTCCAATAGAAAAATCGGTAGTTTCTTGAAGCAATTCCGTCGGGAAGTGGTTCAATATGCCGCCATCACTATACAAATTTCCCTCTATTTCGTATGGTGAAATAATGCCAGGAAAAGCACTTGAAGCCAAAATAGCATCAATAACTTTGGTGTCTTCGCCAAAAATTGTCAGTTTGCCGTTAACGATATCTGTTGCAGTGATGTAAAGTGGAATTTTTAAATCCCCCAATGTTGTATCCTTGAAGAGTGTCGAAAAATATATTTTAAAAGCATCAGGGTCAATCAAACCTGCTTTTGAAAAAGTGAAATGCTTCCAATGAAAAAAGTAAATGGATTTAAAGAAAGCCAAGATTTCCAAAGGCGATTTTCCGCTACTGTACAAGGCCGCTACAATGGAGCCAGCACTCGACCCTGCAATTTGATGAGGAACTATTTTTATTTCTTCCAAAAAATGAAGCACACCTGCATGTGCTATTCCTTTAGAGCCACCGCCCGATAATGTTAAACCAATAGTTTTAGTGTGATTTAGCATCAAATGTTTTATTTTAAAGAGATGTAAGTGATTTTTATCACCGAATTTATGAGATCAGTTGTGTAATTTTGCCTAAAAATAAGAATAAAATGAAAACATCAGTAGCGAAAGCATTATTTCATAGTCATACCTATACTAATTTCAGAAAAATTGTTTCAGATTTGTTGAAAGAAGGAAAGTCATCAGGGCACGAACAGTCCGAAGATTTAACGCATTACAGTTCTCTTAATGAAACCAGAATGAATCGTTTGGATAAGACCATCAAAGTGGATCCCGAGATTGCAGCTCAGTTGAAAGGGCTACAAAACGAATACATTTGGTTAGTTTTGGCTGAAGGTTGGTGCGGTGATGCTGCTCAACTATTGCCGATTATGAATAAAATGGCGCTTGAAACCGATAAAATTGATTTAAAAGTGGTTTTTAGAGATGATAATGACGACTTCATGCAGCACTTCTTAACAAATGGCGCCAGATCGATTCCTAAACTAGTAATTATTGATAAAGAAACCTCTGAGGTGGTCGCTACTTGGGGACCAAGACCTAAAGCGGCAGCCGAATTAATTATTAATTACAAAAAGGAACATGGGGTTGTAGATGCTACAGCCAAAGCCGAATTGCAACTATGGTATTTACATGATAAAGGATTAACTACCCAAAACGAAATCATGAATTTGATGGTGGCATCAGTTGAAAACATTGAAGCGTAATATAAAGTGCTTTACAACAGATTGATAATGTGAAATTTTGATTTGTTTTTTTCTTTTGGAAGAATAATTGTTGTAAATTAGCAAAAGCTATCCAAGTCTATTTCATTAATTTACTTTTTTATTGGTGTTTAAAATAGTGTATCACAATTTAAAAAACATCCTTATGAAAAAGATTTTTGAAAAGTTTTATGATTTTGTTTCTTCCCTATTGTTTGGAGGAAAAACCACAATTCATTATTAATTCACGGTGTAGCCCCAATCGTTAAAAACAAAAAAAGTATGGTTTAAAAAGTACTTTGTTTATTTTTTTTTAAAACACATTGCAAGCTCTAAAGGATAGACTTTGTAATGTGTTTTTTATTTGTTGGCTAATTGCTCTTCAAAAACAGAAGGAGTTTGCGCATTTTTAACCTCGTAGTTTCCAATTTTGGTGCGTCGTAAAGCCGTTAAATGTGCGCCGGATTGTAGAGCTTTGCCAAAATCAAAAGCTAAGGAACGGATGTAGGTGCCTTTACTGCAAACTACTCGAAAATCAATTTCAGGCAAAGCAATTCTAGTAATTTCAAATTCGTAAATCGTAGTTTTTCGACTAGCAATTTCCACTGTTTCTCCAGCTCTTGCGTGTTCGTATAAGCGAACGCCTTCTTTTTTTATGGCAGAAAAAATAGGAGGTTTTTGATCAATCTCACCCAAAAATTGTTTTAAAGTTTCGTGTATCAACGCTTCTGTAATGTGATCAGTTGGGTAATGATGATCTATTTCTGTTTCTAAATCATAGGATGGAGTAGTAGCTCCAACATGAAAAGTACCAGTATATTCTTTGGCTTGTCCTTGTAATTCGGTAATGCGTTTGGTAAATTTTCCGGTGCAAATTAATAGTAGACCAGAAGCGAGAGGATCTAAGGTTCCAGCGTGACCAATTTTGAATTTTTTTGGCAAACCTACTTTGTTGATCAGTAAATACTTCAGCTTGTTTACTGCTTGAAAAGAAGTAAAATGTAGCGGTTTGTCGATCAATAGGATTTGACCTTCTAAATAGTCTTCCGGTGTCATTAGATAATTGTCAGTGGATGAATGAAAAAATGAATTATCAGCAGTACAAGTCCAGCCAATATGCGATAGTAGCCAAAAATTTTGAATCCGTTTTTGGTTAAAAATCCGATAAATGTTTTAATCGCCAATAAAGCAACTACAAAAGCAACTACATTACCAATGATCAAATAATTGATTTGATCGTCGCTAAGGGTAAATCCTGCTTTATAGTAATCATAACATTTTTTGACTGTAGCGCCCAACATGGTTGGTACCGCTAAGAAAAAGGAGAATTCAGCCGCTGAAGTACGGGATAGTTTTTGAGACATTCCACCTACAATACTTGCTCCGCTTCTAGAGACTCCGGGAATCATCGCTAAACATTGAAACAAACCAATTTTAAAGGCTTGTTGATAGGTGATTTCTTTTTCGCTTTCGTCGGTGGAGGTGTTGAACCATTGGTCCACCTTTAATAAAATAAGACCGCCAAGTAACAACGAGATCGCAACGGTGACAGGGTTTTCCAATAAGCCATCTATAAAATCACTCAAAAGTAATCCCAAAACTACTGCAGGTATAAAAGCCACCAATAATTTGAAATAAAAATCGAAGGATTGAAAAAATCTTTTGAAATATAAAATGACCACCGATAGAATTGCTCCCAATTGAATTACGATAGTGAACAATTTGGTAAAGTCTTGATCTGCAATTCCAAAAAAGGAAGAGGCAATAATCATATGCCCAGTCGAAGAAACAGGTAAGAATTCAGTTATTCCTTCTATGATAGCAAGAATAATTGCTTGTAATGTATTCATTTTTATGTGTATAAAATGTAGAAGAGCTAGTTACTATGGACTAAAAGCTACTTACTGTTTTTTAGATTTTTTTAGAATAGCGTAAATCGTGATTCCAAAGCCCACAAGTACAGTGGTAGGCGCCAAACGAATTCTTCTGAAATCAAAAATCGCTTCGTTGAAAACAGTTGGGTCCTCGCTACCTCCGCCTGACATTAAAATAAAGCCAAGGGTGATTACGGCAATCCCGATTAATAGAGTGATGTAATTGGTTTTTTCAAAAAGGAATTCCTTTTTTATTTCGTTATTTTTCATTTTTAGTGCAACTTAAGCTATTGTAAATATTTTTTTATCGAATGTATTTTGCAGTAAACGAAGTGCTAGTATAAATCGTCAGTTCTTAAGTTTAAAAAACGTTGCGTTGCGAAATAGGTGCTCAGCCATGTGATTAATACGCCTAGTCCAAATACACCCAAAAGAATTACGCCAATAGACAAAGGGTCTTCTAATATTCCTAAGTTCGGGAAGTTGGTTTCTATATATAATAGTAAAGAAACGAGTCCAATAATGGCTAGTGCTGCGCCAATCATACCGAGTTTAATGCTTCTATACACAAAAGGTTTGCGGATAAATGATTTGGTAGCACCTACCATTTGCATCGTTTTGATGATAAATCTGTTCGAATGAATAGACAGACGTAAAGAGCTATTAATTAAAAGAACAGCAATAACGGTAAGAAAGCCGCTAATAATCAAAATCCACATGCTGACTTTTTTGATGTTGTCATTTACCAAATTGACCAATTGTTTGTCGTACACAATATCAGAAATCATAGCGTTTTTTCTTAAATGACTTTCTATACGGCTAATGCTATCACGCACTACATAATCTGCATTTAGATTGATGTCGTACGAATTTTGTAGTGGGTTTTCGCCTAAAAAAGTCAGGAAATCTTCTCCAATGATATCGGTGTGTTCTTTTGCTGCTTTTTCTTTGGAAACAAAAACAAATTGTTTCGGAAATTTAGCCGCTTTTAATTCTTTTTCAAAGGCCTGAAAAGTACTGTCATTGGCTTCTTTTTTGAAGAAAACTGTCATGGCGATATTTTCCCTAAAATCATCGGCTAATTTTTTAGAATTCACGATGAAAAGCCCCAAGGTTCCTAGTAAAAACAATACTAGGAAAACACTCAATACTACAGAGAAATAAGAGGAAATTAGTCTTCTTTTTTGAAATTTGTCAAAGTTAGAACTCATAGTGTACTTAAATTATGCCGTAAAAATAACAAACAAATTCTTTATTTGAAGTTAATAACGTCCAAACTTTCAACTTTCGTACAATAAATGTAAATTTGCGGCTCATTTTTAGTTTGTGGTTTATAGTTTTTAGTTCGTTGTTATCGACATAAAACAGATTTATAAATCGTCAGCCAAAAATCTTCACTGAACAAAGACTTGAGTAAGCTAAAGCATTATTCTATTAAAAAAACCATATAAAAAAGGGATGACTTGAGCGAAAGTGAAAGCATAAGACCTTTAAAAAGCAATAAACTAGGTACGAATGAAATACAATCCGAACGAAATCGAAGCCAAATGGCAACAATATTGGGCTGACAACAAGACTTTTGCGGCGCAAAACAACTCTGATAAACCAAAATATTATGTTTTGGACATGTTTCCTTATCCATCAGGAGCGGGACTACACGTTGGACATCCTCTAGGGTACATCGCATCAGATGTGTATTCGCGTTTCAAAAGACATCAAGGTTTTAATGTGTTGCATCCAATGGGCTATGATAGTTTTGGATTACCTGCTGAACAATATGCGATACAAACGGGACAACGTCCTGAAGATACGACACGCGTTAATATTGACGGAGGTTTAGATAAAGAGGGAAATGCAATTGCGGGTTACCGAAAACAATTGGATAAAATAGGTTTTTCATTCGATTGGGACAGAGAAGTGAGAACTTCCAATCCTGATTATTACAAACATACGCAATGGATTTTCATCCAATTGTTCAATTCTTGGTACAATAACAAAACCGACAAAGCCGAAGATATTTCGACTTTGACAGCTATATTCGAAAAAGAAGGAAATGCTACTGTTAATGCTGTTTGTGATGACAATATTATTAGTTTTTCAGCAAGCGAATGGAACGCATTTTCATCTGATGAGCAACAAAAAATCTTATTACAATACCGATTAACCTATTTAGCAGAAACCGAGGTAAACTGGTGTCCTGGATTGGGAACGGTTTTGGCGAATGACGAAATTGTGAATGGCGTTTCGGAGCGTGGTGGTTATCCGGTAATTCGCAAGAAAATGACACAATGGAGTATGCGAATTTCTGCCTACGCCGAGCGTTTGTTGCAAGGATTAAACGAAATTGATTGGAGTGAAAGTATCAAAGAAAGTCAGAGAAACTGGATTGGAAAATCGGTTGGGGCGATGGTAACTTTCCCCATCCTATCCTTCCCCGAAGGGGAAGAGAACTCGGAGTCTAAAAAAACTTTGGGTTATATGACGGGAGGAAATAATTCACATTTATTGCTTGAAAGAGCTAAAGAAATGAGGAATAATCCAACAGAGGCTGAAAAAATATTGTGGTTAAATTTAAAGTCGAAAGCTTTAGATTTTAAATTTAGACAACAACATCTGATCGCTGATTTTATTGTAGATTTTGTTTGCCTTTCAAAAAAATTAGTGATTGAAGTTGATGGAGGAATTCATGATTCTCAACAAGAAGCTGATGCAGAAAGAACAAAAGTTCTTAATGAAAGAGGGTTTAAGGTAATTCGTTTTAATAATAAAGAGGTTTTAAATAATATTGATAGTGTTTTAAATATCATCAAGCATGAATTACTCAACGCTGATGTTCCCCCTTCGGGGGCTAGGGGGATTAGTGTATTTACAACTCGTCCTGATACTATTTTTGGAGTAACGTTTATGACCTTGGCTCCAGAGCACGAATTGGTGGCTCAAATCACAACTCCTGAACAAAAAGAAGCTGTAGAAGCGTATATTGAAAAAACAGCAAAACGTTCCGAAAGAGAGCGTATGGCCGATGTGAAAACTATCTCTGGAGTGTTCACGGGTGCTTATGCAGAACATCCGTTTACCAAAGAACCAATTCCGGTTTGGATTGGCGATTATGTGTTGGCGGGTTACGGAACTGGAGCAGTAATGGCGGTGCCTTGTGGAGACGAAAGAGATTATGCTTTTGCGAATTTTTTCAAAGACCAAAAAGGAATGCCAACAATCAAAAATATAATAAGCCCCCTAGCCCCCGAAGGGGGAACAGCAACAGTAGCTGGCTCCCCTCCTTCGGAGGGGCTGGGGGAGGATTGCGCTTTTACTGCCAAAGAAGGATTTGTATTTAAAAATTCTGATTTCTTGAACGGCTTAGGTTATAAAGAAGCGACTCAAAAAGTTATTGCAGAACTTGAAGTGATAGGCCAAGGAAAAGGAAAAATCAATTACCGTTTGCGTGATGCGGTTTTCTCGCGTCAACGCTATTGGGGCGAGCCTTTCCCTGTGTATTATGTGAACGGATTGCCACAAATGATTGATGCCAAACATTTGCCAATCGTTTTACCAGAAGTAGAGAAATATTTACCAACCGAAGACGGATTGCCTCCGTTAGGAAATGCAACGACTTGGGCTTGGGATACTGTAAATAACAAAGTAGTTTCTAATGAGCTTATCTCCCCTCTTTCGGAGGGGTCGGGGGAGGCTACCATTTTCCCTTTAGAATTAAACACTATGCCGGGTTGGGCGGGAAGTTCTTGGTATTGGATGCGTTATATGGATGCGCAAAACGACACCGAATTTGCTTCTGCCGATGCCTTGAAATATTGGGAAAGCGTGGATTTATACATTGGAGGAAGCGAGCACGCGACAGGTCACTTGTTGTATTCTCGTTTTTGGAACAAATTCTTAAAAGATAAAGGGTTTGCGCCAACAGAAGAACCTTTCAAAAAACTGATTAATCAGGGGATGATTTTGGGAACGAGTGCGTTTGTGTATAGATTAACTATTAATAGTGTTTCAGGGGGAAGAGATAGTTTTGGTAACGATACTGTTGGAGATGGTATTTATGGAGAATCAGTTTTTGTTAGCTCAAAATACTATAAAGAATTTATTGGATTAAAAAAGAAATTAGATTTATCTAAGATTAAGATAACTTTATCTAGAGGACAAGACGTAAATGTTAATGGGATAAAGAATGATATACTTACCCAATTGTCAGAAAAGTTGTTTGAATTAACAACAAGAAATACTACGGGAATCACAATTTATGAGGATTCTTTTGTTGAATTGGATATGGACGAATTGCATGCGGATGTTTCATTTGTTGATTCATCAGATGAATTAGATGTTGAAAAATTCAAGGCTTGGAGAGAAGATTTTAAAAATTCTAACTTTATTTTAGACGAAAACGGAAAATACATCGTTGGTCGCGAAGTCGAAAAAATGTCGAAATCGAAATACAATGTAGTCACTCCAGACGATATTTGTGCAGAATACGGAGCGGATACCTTGCGTTTGTATGAAATGTTCTTAGGACCATTGGAACAAGCCAAACCTTGGAATACAGCGGGAATTTCAGGAGTTTTTGGTTTCTTGAAAAAACTATGGCGTTTGTATTTTGATGAGAATGGTTTGATTGTAAACATCGATGAACCTACCAAAGACAACTTGAAATCATTGCACAAAACCATCAAAAAAGTGGCAGAAGACATTGAAGGATTCTCTTTCAATACGTCAGTGTCTCAGTTTATGATTTGTGTGAATGAGTTGTCTGCTCAAAACTGTCATTCTCGTGCCATTTTAGAACCTTTGGCGGTTGTGATTTCGCCTTATGCGCCTCATATTGCCGAGGAATTATGGTCGTTGTTAGGGCACGAAGGGTCTATTGCTACGGTTCCGTTTCCAGTTTTTGAAGCCAGCTATTTGGTAGAAAGCGAGAAAGAATATCCAGTTTCTTTCAACGGGAAAATGCGTTTCACCATCAAATTGCCTTTGGATTTAACCAAAGAACAAATCGAGGAAATCGTAATGCAAGACGAAAGAACGCAAAAACAATTAGACGGCAGAACCCCAAATAAAGTAATTATTGTGCCAGGGAAAATCATCAACTTGGTGGGATAAACCATAAAATTGTAACTTTAAAAAATCCAAATTTCAATTTCACGATTGGGGTTTGGATTTTTTTATAGAATATTTAACTCGTGTCAAAATGGCATTTTTGGAGTTTGGTTCGTAAATTGTTGTCAACAACTGAGACCAAAAATATAAACTAAAAAACAAAAATATGGGAAGTGGTTATTTGATTTTGGCTGGAGCCATTATGCTTTTCAGCTGGTTAGTAAGTTCAAGATTGAAGAGTAAATTTGAACACTATTCTAAATTACAATTGCAAAACGGTATGTCCGGTGCAGAGATTGCTCAAAAAATGCTCGCAGATAATGGGATTTATGATGTTCGTGTCATTTCGACTCCAGGACAATTAACAGACCATTACAATCCAGTAGATAAAACGGTCAATTTGAGTGAGGCAGTATATAATCAGCGTAATGCGGCAGCTGCTGCTGTAGCGGCGCACGAATGTGGTCATGCCGTACAACACGCTGTAGGTTATGAATGGTTACAAATGCGTTCTAAGTTGGTGCCAATTGTAAGTGTGGCTTCTGGATTTGTACAATGGATTTTGTTGGCGGGAATTCTAATGATTAAAACGTTTCCAAGTTTGTTGTTGATTGGAATAATCATTTTTGCAGCGACCACTTTGTTTTCTATTGTTACTTTGCCAGTAGAATATGATGCTAGCAATCGCGCTTTGGCTTGGTTGAAAAATAAGAACATGCTTAATCGTGCCGAGTATGATGGGGCCGAAGATTCCTTAAAATGGGCAGCTAGAACCTATGTAGTAGCGGCTTTAGGGTCTATAGCGACTTTGTTGTACTATGTTTCTATCTATTTGGGTGGTAGAAGGGAATAAAAGAATAATCCAATAAAAATAAAATCCAAATTCCAATTTTCAATGGAGTTTGGATTTTTTATTTTTTCACTTCTCACTTTTCACTTTTCACTTTTCACCTTTCACTTTTCACTTTTCACCTTTCACCTCTAACTTTTCACTGTCCTCAAAGTTGTATCTGTCGTTCTATTTGTTGCTCTAGTGAAATGAATGTCTCGGTTCTAGAAACGCCTTCTATTGTTTGGATTTTCGAATTCAAAAGTTGCATTAAATGCTCGTTATCTCGACAAATGATTTTTATTAAGATAGACCAGTTACCTGTGGTGTAATGGCATTCTAGTACTTCTGGAATTTTTTTTAAATCCCGAACAGCTTCTGAGTTTCGAGCGGCTTTATCGAGATACACTCCAACGAAAGCCATCGTATTGTAGCCTAATACTTTGTGGCTGACAGTGAACTTAGAACCAGAAATCACTCCAGATTGTTCAAGTTTGCGCAAGCGTTGATGGATAGCAGCTCCCGAAATCCCAATTTTGTTGGCGATTTGTAAAATGGGTTTTCTAGCATCTTCCATTAGGTAGCGCAAAATTTCTTTGTCGATTCCGTCAATTTCAACTATAAGAGAATTGATTTTCATGTGGTAAATTTTTAACTAAAATAGTTATTTTGGTTTTAATTTGAAAGTAAATATAATTTTATGGTGCAGTTTTCTAAAATCAAAAGTATTTAATTTTAAACATATAAGTCAGGTAAGTTTTTTTAGCCAGTATACTAATGTTTGTGGTTAAAAGTGAATATGAGTTACGGTTATTCTTTTAAAAGATTACGGAATTACTTTAATGAGCTATTCATTTGCTCTCCTTGTCAAAGTAAAACTTGAAGGCTTATATGATATGTTTTGATTGGATAAAATGGTGTAGCTGGTAGTAAACATATAAGTCAGCTAAGTTTTTTTTGCCAGTGTACTAATGTTCGTGGTTAAAAGTGAATATAAGTTACGGTTATTCTTTTAAAAAATTACGGAATTACTTTATTGAGCTATTTATTTACTCTCCTTGTCCTAAAAGAAACTGAAATGGCTTACATGTTTTTGATTTTTTATAAAATGCTATATTTTGAGGCATTAAGTGTTTTGATTGCATAAAAAAAATCCAAATTCCGTTTTAGTTGGAATTTGGATTTTATATTTTGGAATTGAGATGTGTTATTTTCCTTTGTTAACCTCGTTGATGTATTTTTCTAAAGCCATAGTCATTGAAGGTGTTCCTGGAGTGGGAGCCATAATGTCTACTCGTAATCCACGATCTAAAGCTTCTTTTTGAGTAGTACTTCCAAAAACTGCAATTCGAGTATTGTTTTGCTCAAAATCTGGGAAGTTTTTGTATAATGATTTGATACCTGTTGGGCTGAAAAACGCTAAAACGTCATAATACACATCGGCCAAATCTGACAAATCACTCATTACTGTTCTGTAAAAAGTAGCGGGTGTCCAATCTACTTTTAAAGCATTTAAGGTAACCGGTATGTCGGCATTTAATTGATCCGATGCAGGTAGTAAAAATTTCTCGTCCTTGTATTTTTTAATCAGTGGCGAAAGATCAGCAAAATCTTTTGGGCCAACGTAGATTTTGCGTTTTCTGTACACTACATATTTTTGAAGGTAAAAAGCAATAGCTTCTGATTGACAAAAATATTTTAAATCTTCGGGGACTTTGTAGCGCATTTCTTCAGCCACTCTAAAAAAGTGGTCTACTGCATTACGGCTGGTTAAGATGATCGCATTGTAATTGTGAAGATCGATTTTTTGTAATCGAATTTCTTTTGCGTTGACTCCTTCTACATGAATAAAAGGTCTGAAATCAATTTTTACTTTATGCTTTTGTTGTAACTCAAAGTACGGAGAGTTTTCTACTTTGGGTTCTGGTTGTGAGACCAAAATTGTTTTCACTTTCATAGTTAATATTGTCTAAGTATTCCCTTTTGCAAACCAATAATACATAAAATAATAGGGTGCTATTTCAAGTGCGCAAAGATATAAAATAAAATAAAACAATTTGCTCATAATTGCATTTTGATAGCTTTTTATTGTAAGCAAATAAGTAAAGAGGTTAATTATCAATGCGATAATAAAAATTGGTATAAATAGGTCTTTTGAAAAGGCATCATAATAGTAAAGAATCAAGTCAAGAGGCAGTATAAAAAGCCCCATATAAGTACGATAGGTTACTTTTCTCAGGTTGTATTGCTCCATAAAATCTTCTATTTTGAAAGCAGTTGCAATAATTTTTTCAATTAAAAATTTGGCTAAAACAAAATAGGTGATAAAGGTGAAGAGTTGGATAAATAACATCCAATCGGTTTTTGAAGCACGTCCATAAGAACTCAAAAAGAGTTGCACGAAAAATGAAAAGGCAATAATTTGAACAATAAATAATGCAATAGTAAAACCACTCATCAAATGAATGCTGTCCCGATACAATTTTACGTATTTGTCAGAATAAATCAATTTGGTAAAATCACTAAAGCGATTTTCAAATGCCGATTTGGTAAAGGCAATTAAAAGTAAGGACAATACAAACAGTGCGGTTGCCCAGTCTTTGTTTTCAATTATTCTCAGTTGAAGTACAGGATCCATCATAGCTCGCAAAATTACTAATTTTTTGTTTCAATCTTTTTATTCTCGATTTAATATGAATCAAATGCTTTAAAAAGTTTACTTTTGCCCTGAAATTGCTACAAATATGAATGATAGTATAGTTATAATTCCTACCTATAACGAGATTGAGAATATCGAAAAAATCATAAGAGCTACGCTTTCTTTACATAAAAATTTTCATGTTCTAATTATTGATGATAATTCTCCTGATCATACTGCTGATAAGGTGGTACTGCTTCAGGAAGAATATCCTGAACGATTGTTTTTGGAAAAAAGACTTCAAAAATCAGGTTTGGGAACAGCTTATGTTCACGGTTTTAAATGGGCTCTAGCGCGTAAATATGAGTTTATTTTTGAAATGGATGCCGATTTTTCACATAACCCTAACGACTTAGAAAAATTATACGATGCTTGTCATTTTGGAGGAGCAGATTTAGCCATCGGTTCACGATATGTAACAGGAGTAAATGTGGTGAACTGGCCTTTGAGTCGCGTGTTGATGTCTTACTTTGCCTCTGTTTATGTAAGGTTGATTACGGGAATGAAGATTCATGATGCTACCGCAGGATTTGTGTGTTACAAAAGCGAGGTGCTCAAGCGTATAAATTTGGATAAGATTAAATTTGTGGGCTATGCTTTTCAAATCGAAATGAAATATAGAACTTATTGTAATAAATTAGAAATTACCGAAGTGCCTATCATTTTTACCGATCGAACCAAAGGGGTTTCGAAAATGAGTAACTCCATCATTGTAGAAGCGGTTTTCGGAGTGATTTCTTTGCGTATGCGTCAATTAATTGGAAGACTTTAAAAAATTATATGATGAATAGAATTGTAATCAAGAATGCTAAAATTGTAAACGAAGGTTTGATTTTTGACGGTCAAGTGTTGATTGAAAACGATCTGATTGTTGAGGTTGGAGAAGTTGTCAATGCTAGTAATGCTGAATGTACGGTTATTGATGCCAAAGGAAATTTTTTACTTCCCGGTGCTATTGATGATCAGGTACATTTTAGAGAACCAGGTCTTACGCATAAAGGCGATATTGAATCTGAGTCTAGAGCAGCGGTTGCGGGAGGAATAACCTCTTTTATAGAACAGCCCAATACGGTTCCTAATGCTGTGACACAAGAATTGTTGGCCCAAAAATATGAAATTGCATCGAAGTCTTCTTTTGCAAATTATTCCTTTATGATGGGGGCAACCAATGATAATTTAGAAGAAGTTTTAAAAACAAATCCAAGGAATGTTGCGGGTATAAAAATCTTTTTAGGCTCCTCCACAGGAAATATGTTGGTTGATAACGAGGCGGTTCTTGAAAAAATATTTTCGAGTACTCCTTTATTGATTGCGGTACATTGCGAAGATGAAGCTACCATTAAAAATAATTTAGCCAACTATAAAGCACAATACGGTGATGATATTCCTGTAACGGCGCATCATTTGATTCGAAGTGAAGAAGCTTGTTATTTGTCGTCCTCAAAAGCGATTGCTTTGGCCAAAAAAACAGGAGCTAGATTGCACGTTTTTCATTTGTCCACTGCCAAAGAAATGGAGTTGTTTACCAATGAAATTCCATTAAAAGATAAAAAGATTACCGCCGAAGTTTGTATTCATCATTTATGGTTTACGGATGAAGATTATACAACCAAAGGAAATTTTATCAAATGGAATCCTGCAGTAAAAACAGCCCATGATCGCGAAGCGCTTTGGGAAGCCTTGAATGATGATAGAATTGATGTAATTGCTACAGATCACGCACCGCATACTTTAGAAGAAAAAAGTAAAAGATATTCCGAAGCTCCCTCTGGAGGTCCTTTGGTACAACATGCTTTGGTGGCTCTATTTGAGGCGCATCATCAAGGGAAAATTAGCGTTGAAAAAATCGTACAGAAAATATGTCACAACCCAGCTTTGCTTTTTCAAATTGAAAAAAGAGGATTTATTAAGCCCGGTTATTTCGCTGATTTAGTCATTGTCGACACTCATTCACCGTGGATAGTTACTAAAGAAAATGTTTTGGCCAAATGTGGTTGGTCTCCGTTTGAGGATTTTACTTTTACTTCCAAAATCACGCATACCTTTGTAAACGGACAATTAGTGTATGCCGATGAACAAGTGAGTGAAGTGAAAGCTGGAAAACGTTTATTGTTTGAAAGATAAAATGATGAAAAAAGCCTTGTTTGTTTTAGCCGCTCTTATGGTTTTGGTAAGCTGTAAAGAGGATTCGACCGTTAAAGCTCCCAAAAAGCCCATTGACAGAGCGGTCATGATTGCTATTTATTATGATTTGGCTCTTTTAGAGGCGTCAAAATATCAAATGTTGTCTAAAACCGAATACCAAAAAACAACACCCAAAGCCTTTATTTTTAAAAAATACAAAATTGATAGTGTGCAGTTCGCACAAAACAATCAATTTTATGCCGCTTCCATCGAGGATTACAAGGCGATGTTTCAAGAAGTAGAAAAACGTTTGCAAACCCGAAGCAACCAAATGGATACTTTGATCAAACGAAAACAAGAGGCACTTAAGAAAAAAGCAAAGTATAAAAGAAACGATAAAACGGAGAGTAAAGCTGAAGCATTAGCACAGTAAGTGTAAAAAAATACTTGAATCTAATTTGGTTTTTTTTCAAAAGAAATACGGCCATGGTGTAGTTGTGGGTACAGCTTCACTAAAGTTGAAAAACAAAGAAAGGAATGGACACAATTACGCTTCCCGATGATTTAAGTTTAGAGGATTTACAACCCGTTGGTGTTTTTGACTACTGTAGTTCAAAAGTAATTTCTAGGCAACAAATTATTCTAAATCAAAACACATTTAGTTTTTTAATAGAGGGAACCAAAGAAGTTGTTTTTGATAATTCTTCGTTATCAATTGACAATTCAAAATTTCTGATAATGAAATCGGGACATTGTTTAATGACTGAAAAGCTTTCAGAAAGTAGTAATTACAGAAGTGTTCTTATGTTTTTTACAACGGAAGCCTTATCAAAATTTGTACTTAAATATGAATTAGATAAAAATGAACCTACTAAATACAAATCTGTTTTTTCATTTGAAAACGATCGATTTGTTCAAGGTTATGTGAGTAGTTTACTAGTTATTTCTAAACTTCCAAAGAACATACAATTGAAATTACTTAAAGTAAAGTTTGAAGAGATAATGCTTTATTTGATTGGGATTTATGGTACAGAATTTTTGTATTCATTGTTAGAAAAAAGTAGTGACATAACCCAAAAGTTCATTAAAACTATTGAAGCGAATTGTTTTAAAAAGATGACGATAAAAGAATTAGCCTTTTTATGTAGCATGAGTGTGTCTACTTTTAAACGAGAATTTGAAAAACAGTATGCAGAATCGCCTATAAAATGGTTTTTGAACAAAAGGTTGGAGTATGCACAATATTTACTCAAAGAAGAACAAAAAAAATCGTCAGAAATATATTTAGAAGTAGGATATGAGAGTTTATCAAGTTTTATTCAGGCTTATAAATTGAAATTCGGAATTACGCCTAAACAACAGTATAAAAATTGAACTTTTGTCAACAGTTTTCGAACGTTAATCTTTAATTTAATCGGTAGTGTTACTCTTAACTTCGCATTATATTATAAGATTTACAAAAATGAAAAAAACAAATTTAATTTTAGTACTGTTCTTGCTTTTAGGAACCTCTGTTTTTGGACAAAAAACATTTTCTCTATCCAGTAAAAATTTGGGAGGATCTACCACTAAAACACAAGAATTTAATGGATTTGGCTGTTCGGGAGACAACGAATCACCACAGTTGTTTTGGGAAAATGCACCTGAAGGAACAAAGAGTTTTGCTGTTACAATGTATGATCCTGATGCTCCAACTGGAAGTGGTTTTTGGCATTGGGTTGTATTTGATATTCCTGAAAACATAAACGAATTGGTGACTAACGCAGGTAATGTTAAGCTTAATTTGGCTCCAAAAGGGGCTATACAAAGCAAAACGGACTACGGAATTAATGGCTTTGGTGGTCCTTGCCCACCTATCGGACACGGTTTTCATCAGTACATTATAACAGTTTATGCCTTAAAAACGGACAAATTAGGGCTTGATGCAAATATTAATCCTGCTGTTGTTGGCTTTTATCTTTGGAACAACACTCTTGCAAAAGCGAGTATTGTAGCATATTACAAGCGAGACAATTAGTACTGGAAAAGTAGTGTACACAAAAGGGTTGTAAGAGAAGCAGATTTTGTTATCGTTTGCTTTGTACTTTGGGAGTTCTTTTCTAGCTTCTTATCTCTATAAAATGCTCTTTGAGTTATAACTAATTGTATTGAATTTTTTGAATGGGATTGTTGTACTTAAAACGACGATCCAATTTTGTGAATGTATTCTTTAATACATGTAAAATTTGGGTGCATTTCGTTTGTTATTTTTTC
Organism: Flavobacterium succinicans LMG 10402; assembly: GCF_000611675.1. GTDB lineage: Bacteria > Bacteroidota > Bacteroidia > Flavobacteriales > Flavobacteriaceae > Flavobacterium > Flavobacterium succinicans. The sequence continues at coordinate 21,930 of NZ_JATV01000011.1, forward strand.
GTTACTGTACAACGTTTTGGTATGAGAAGCAATAGCGGTCACTTTGGTAAAAGTTCTTTTTTTAAGGTGTAAAAAGGCTACTAAAGCATCCATTTTCCATGCTATAGAAGTTAAAAAAGGACTGGCGTATAACGTCGGTCTTTTTGTTTTTAGAGCATCGGCAATTTCAAACAAGATCGTTTTGAAGCTAAGGTTTTCTGCAATTAAGGTGAAGCGTTCTCCACAACAGTCGCTTTTCATTAAGCGGTACATCAGGCTTACTACATCAGGCACTGCAACAAAACCCGTGGACCCCAAAGTATGGAAGAACATTCTTTTTTGTACAGCTGTAAATAAAGTGCCGCTACCTTGGTCAGCAAAACCTGGGCCTAAAATTACACCTGGATTTACAATAATCACTTTCAGTCCTTCTTGTTGAGCGCGCCAAACTTCCATTTCGGCACCGTATTTTGAAATAGCATAATCGCTATGCGGTTTTTCTGGATTCCATTCGGTGGTTTCGGTGATTTCTGTTTCGTGAGGGGCTAAGTCGCCCAATGCGGCAATCGAACTCACAAAACATAATTTTTCAGTTTTTTTTGCCAAACAAAAATTGACAATATTGGCGGTTCCTTCGATATTCGTTTTTCGGATGGCATCTTCGTCTTTGGGGTCAAACGAAATAAAAGCAGCACAATGATAGACTTGTTTTATGTTTTGGAATGCCATCTCAAGAGAAGGAATGTCCAAAATATCTCCTTTAATCCACTGAATCAAATCATATAAATGCTCTTTTTGGTAATAGCTAAAGAGCGCTTTTGTTTTAAAACAATTTGTTTCTGTTCGATAGATTGCCCGAACTTGTTCTCCATTTTCTATCAAATGAAGCAATAAATGTGCGCCAACTAAGCCGGTTCCTCCTGTTACTAATATCATAAGGACAAATATACTATTTTGACTCATAACTCAAATTGTCATTGCCGTTGAAATTCTTATCTTTGTCAAAATTGAAAAAAAATGAAAAATTTTATTGAAGAAGTGACTTGGAGAGGAATGCTCCACGATGTTATGCCAGGCACCGAAGAACATTTGTTGGAGCAAATGCGTGTGGCATATGTGGGTATTGACCCAACTGCCGATTCATTGCATATTGGTCATTTGGTAGGCGTGATGTTGTTGAGACATTTTCAGTTAGCAGGACACAAACCATTGGCTTTGGTTGGTGGAGCTACTGGAATGATTGGAGATCCATCTGGGAAATCAAATGAGAGAAATTTATTAGACGAACCTACTTTACGTCACAATCAAGAAGCGATCAAAGCGCAATTAGGACGTTTTTTAGATTTCACGTCGAATAATGATAATGCTGCTGAGCTAGTGAACAACTATGATTGGATGAAAGAATTTTCGTTTCTGGATTTCATTCGCGATATCGGAAAGCACATTACGGTGAATTATATGATGGCCAAAGATTCGGTAAAGAAACGTTTGTCCTCAGAAGCAGCCGAGGGAATGTCTTTCACGGAGTTTACCTATCAGTTGGTGCAAGGCTATGATTTCTTGCATTTATACAAAGCCAAAGGTTGTACCCTACAAATGGGAGGAAGTGACCAATGGGGAAATATTACCACAGGAACCGAATTGGTTCGTAGAAAAGAAGGAGGGAAAGCCTATGCTTTAACTTGTCCTTTGATTACTAAAGCTGATGGGACTAAGTTTGGAAAATCCGAAGGAGGAAATATCTGGTTGGATGCCGCTAGAACGTCACCTTATAAATTCTACCAATATTGGTTGAATACTTCTGATGTCGACGCGGAAAAATACATCAAGATTTTTACGTTCTTGACCAAAGAAGCCATCGAGGAGTTAACGTTGCAACATAGAGAAGCACCACATTTGCGTTTGTTACAAAAGAAATTAGCCGAGGAAATCACGATTATGGTACATTCTAAGGAAGATTTAGAAAATGCAATTAAAGCTTCTGGAATTTTGTTTGGAAATGCTACGGCTGATGACTTAAAACAATTAGATGAAGCCACATTCTTAGAAGTTTTTGATGGTGTTCCTCAGGCAGAAATTGCAAAAAATGAAGTGGAAGCTGGCTTGGATATCATTATAGTTTTAAATGAAAAAACAGGTTTCTTTAAATCGAATGGTGAAGCGAGAAGAGCTTTGACGGCCAATTCTATTTCGGTAAATAGAGAAAAAGTAAAAGAAGATTTTGTGTTGACAGCCAACGACTTAATCAACGATAGATTTGTCTTGTTGCAAAGTGGTAAGAAAAATTATTTTGTGATTAGAGTGGTGTAACACCCGAAATTTATACAGTAAAAAGTCTGCAATTTTTATTGCGGACTTTTTTATTTTGACAAATCGATAAGAGTTTTGTTAGATGTAAAATAGCCTTTAATAAAAGAAGTATCCTTTTTTATGGTTTTGAAGTCTTCTGAACTTAATTTAAAACTCAATTCTTCTTTAAGGGCTACTATGGAAAGTTCAATAAAAAAGGGACTTGTTTCACCAAAATAATATTCGTTATCATCGGTTTTAAAATATCTTTTTTTGTTCCAATAGAGAATTTTATGGTAGGATTTGCTTGATTTTGGAGGTAACCTAATGATGCTATTCATGAGTCTTTTACTAGATTCTTTTTGAAAAAAATCAGGATCACTGATGATTTTTTTTCGATAGGAACGGAGGGAGTCTAGAGATATGTTTAGCTCATCTGCTTTCATTTTATCCAAAATTTTAAGTCTCTCAGTATTATCTAATACATTCGAGAGTTTGGAATAATCATTTTTTGAATTCGATAGCATTCCGTCGGCTGGAATTAACGTGTCATTTTCAAATATTTTAAATAACATTGCTGTTTGCAAGGATCCACGGTGAGCAGAATTGAAATGATTTGGAGTGAAGAAAAAGGCAATTTCTTTATCACTAGTGTTTTCTAGAGTATATTCAATGTTGAACTTTCTATGGTTTTTATCACTGTTATCAGTAGTAATTGTGTTGATTTTTATTTGTAATTGAGCAGCAACCAATAGTGGAAAGCAAAAAAACAACATCACTATTTTTCTCATAAAAAAAGAATTAAACCACCATCAAATTACACCCACGAATATCTGAGTTGTCAAAACGACCTAACACTTCAAAAGTACCGTTAGCGTATTTTTTACCCAAATCTTGAGTAGCAATAAAAGAGCAGGAATTGCGATTGGCCAAATCAATTACGTTGATTCCTCCAGTCTTTCCGTTGGTTATATAGCTTAAAGCATCTTCGGTATCTCGAATGAGAATTTGCATCCAAGAAGGGCATTCAAATAGGCCTTCTCCAAGAGAATACGCCTGTGAGAGTAATTCGGTCATCCCGTATTCTGAATGAATGCTAGAAACTCCAAAACCAGCGCATAATTGTTGGTGTAATTCTTCGCGTATCATCTCTTTGCGTTTGCCTTTCATACCGCCCGTTTCCATAATGATGGTATTTTGGAGCTGGAATTTTCTTTTTTCAATCAAGTCCAATAAGGCATAGGTAACACCAATCAAAATCACATTTTGTCCCTGACAATCCAATTCGATTAACTTTTCTATTAATTCGTCGTGATTGTTGAGGTAAAAGCCACTTTCAGGTTGATTGGATAACTGAATCAAATCTTCGACCATATAAATCAAAGAGGAGCCTTCGCGTTCTAAATAAGAAGGTAAAAGCGCCAAAACTACATAATTCTCTATGTTGCCATAAAATTGAGAAAATCCCTTACGATAGCTTTCTTCATATAAAGAGACATCCGTAACGAGATGTTTACTGGTAATCATTCCTGTAGTGCCACTGCTCGTAAAAATAGCTTGAGGAGCTTCGTTACTGCTCACAACCTCATGGCTTTTAAAAAACTGAATGGGTAAAAACGGAATTTGTTGCAGTGTTTTTACTTGTTGCACATTGGTTTTTAATAAGTCACAGAATTCTTGGTACACCAAGTTGTTTTCGTATTGATAACGAAAGGTTTTTAAAGCGATTTTTTCAAATTGCTTTTGATTGGAAATAGAGAAAATGTCAGAATTTGAGACCAATAGAAAGTTTTTTTACAAAGGTATACTTTTTTACCCTTTTTTGGCGTGGTTAAAAAAAGGGGTAAACAAAAAAAACTCCAACAAGGTTGGAGTTTAGTGGTTGTTTTTTTATAATTACCTAATGATCAGTTTTCGTGTTGCAGTGGCTTGATTCTCATTAATTTTAATGATGTAAACTCCAGGTGGTAGTGCTGAAACGTTGAGTTCTCTCGAACTTAATTGTGTTTGAAGCACTTTTTTTCCTAAAACATCAAAAATGGTGATTTCTTTTTCTAAATCTTCTTTGGTAGAAATGTATACTTTACCATTATTCACGGGATTAGGGTACAAGCTCAACCCTTCAATAGAAACGTTTTCTTGTGGCTTTGGCTGAGGTTTACTTTCTTGAGCCGAAAGGCCTAAGGAGAAAAACAGAACCAATAAGAGTGTAATATAAAAGTAGTTTTTTACCATTAGCCTTAATTTTAATAGTAAAGATATGGAATTTGATTTGATATATTAAAAAAAAATGCCTTTCAATTTTGAAAGGCATTTTAATATTGTATTTTGTTTATTCTTGAAATTATTTGATCAAGCTAACGCCATCAACAATTGCCCATGCACCAGCAGTTAAAGTAGCTCCTGTAGCTGTAGTACTTGTTGTGAAATTTGCTGTTGGGAAAGTAACTGTAAAAGTAGTTCCTACTCCAGCGTATTGAGAAGTGCCGTCGTTGATTTTTACATTCAACATTTTGATTTTTCCTATTTTTTCAACACCACCATTTACTTGGTTGTCATTAGTTGCTTTATCTTGAATTCTAACCGCTGTAGCAGTAAGAGTTGCGTTAGTAGTTGTGTAACCAGAAATCACCACATTGCTGTACTCTCCATTTCCATCTTTTTTGAATTGAATGGCGTCAAACTCATTAGCAGAAGATCCTCCTTCAGTTACCGTTCCAGGAGCTCTAGTTAAAGTGATGTTGCTAACTTTTGGTCCGAAAGCATTGTTTACTGCTTTTGCTTCAATTTCCATTCCGTAGTTACCTGTTCCAACTTGGTAAGCATACCAGTTAGTGTTAGCTTCACCTCTCCAACCATCTTGCCAGTCAAAAGAATCATCAAAGTTACCGAAAGAAATTAAGTTTTTAGCACTAACCGTTCCTCCGTAAAATTCAAAACCATCATCAGCTCCTTTGTAAGCTACTAAGTTTTCTAGAACAGTTCCTGATCCTACAGAATAGAAAGAGAATCCGTTCATTTCACTTGTGTTGTCAGTTAATTTTTTTCCAGCGTATTCTACTCTAACATATTTTAATGAACCGCCATTATGTGCTGCATTTGTTCCTCCGTACGGTAAGTTGTTTCCGTCTTCAGAAGTAGCCGTTGTAACACCATTAGCACCAACGATTGGAGCATCACCAAACATAATAATTCCTCCCCATGATCCTGGAGTTTTTGATGTCTCAGTAAATACGATAGGCAAAGCAGCGGTTCCGTTTAAGAATAATTTACCACCATTTTCTACTAATAGCGCATCAGGAGTTCCGTCTCCAACTGTTGCAGTGATTACTGATCCAGCCTCAATAGTTAACGATCCACCGTTTTTAACTTTAACAGTTCCTTGAATAGTATAGTTTCCTTTAGGGAACGATTTTGCAGTTGTAATATCTCCTGAAATAGTTCCAGTTGGAAGCGGTTGTGTTGAAATATCTTCATTGTCAGAAGAACAACTTCCTAAAAATAAAGCTACAATCGATAGGCTTAATACTAATTTTTTCATTTTTCTTATTATTTGTTTGTTGTGATTATTTGTTACAAATGTATAGTGACAATTCGCTAAAGGTGTTAACTAAATATTATAATACTATTGCTAAAAGCTGAACATTAGGTAAATTTTATGTAAACAAATCGGTTGATAAACTTTTGAATATATTTCAAAAAAAAAGCTACCTCTGAGGGTAGCTTTGATGTTAAAATGTATAAGAGAGGTTTAAAGAAAATCCTCTTCCGCGCTTGAAGGATTCCAATAAAAGAGAGTCTTCGTTAATGGCAAATTTATTGTTGTTACCTAGCTCCATTTTATATAATGGATTTAGTAAATTATCTACAGAAAACTTAGCATCGATATTTTTAGTTAGTTTACTAGACCAGATGAAGTCTAATTTATGAAATGGTTTTTCATAAATGTTGTCCATCCCTGCAGAACCTACAGCAAATATTCTTGGCCCGTACACGCCATATACCAATGATATGGAGTTTTTCATTACTTCGCTAAATTCGAAATCATATTTCAAATCGGAGTTAATTATCCATTCTGAAGCTCCTTGCAATTTTCTGCTTGGATTGTTTTCAATAGATGTTGCACCGTACTCTACTTTTACATCTGTTTTAGATAAGGATGTGTTTAATCCGAATGAAAAATCAGCTAAAGCAGGTGAGATTCTATCCAATTGTAACAATAATTCAATCTCTGCTCCGAAAAGTGATGCTTCTTTTGAGTTTTTGTAGTTCATTTGTTGTCCACTTCCACCAGCACTTGCAATGAATATTCTTTCAATTGGATTTTGAATTTGTTTGGCGAATAAACCAACAGCAATTAATTCATTATTTTTTGGAAACAATTCATATTTCAAATCGATGTTGAAGTTTTCGGTGTTTTTTAAGTTTGGATTACCTAAGATAGATTTACCATCTGGGCTAATGTATTGTATAGGTAATAATTCCATGGTTACTGGTCTAGTAATGGTTTTAGAACCGTTAAAACGTAAATTACTAGTTTCTGTTACTTGGTATTTGGCATTTAATACTGGTAAAATATCTAAATTTTGATCATCTATTTTTTTGTACGGTCCGTTTATGATTTGACCAATGCTTCTGTAGCTTACGATTCTGTCTGAATTCTCAACTCTTACACCAGCATTTACTTCTAATTTTTCGCCAAAGTTGTGCAAGTAATTGATGTATCCTGCGTTAACAATTTGATTTAATTTTACTTTATAATCTGCATTTGATTCCTCGCGTACAGCAAGAATACCATTGTTGATGTCGTCAACAATAAATGAATTGATTGTGTTGATAGGCGCGGTGTAATTTTTGTTCACTGAACGAAGTCCTGAAAATATTCTGTAGGTAGATTTTAAATCATTTTCAAAAACATTGTATCCTACAGTTAAACGGTTGGATTTACCGTTTTCTTTTTCATTAAATTTAAGATTGTATTCTAATAAACCTGAAAAATAATAATTTCCTTTAATGTCTAAGTATTGTCTGTTCAAATGATTTCCACCGTAAGAAACATTGATTTCAGTAGGAGATACTTTTTCTCCAATGATGAACTTACGATCTGGTTGTTCGTATGATGTTTTAACGAAAGAACCACCAAATTTCAAGGTATGTTTTTCATCTGAAGTCAGTTTTACATTTCCGAACAATTGCGAGTTGATATAGTCAGACTGATCAAATTGATTGGTACGAATTAAAATATTTGGATTACTTGATTGGTTGTTAGTATACCCTAATTGATCTTGAATTTCACTATCGGTTGATCTTAAATAAAATGAATTTAAGCCGATGTCAAAACGATTAGTTTTGTAGTTGATCGCTGCCAATGCAGAAGCATTAGTTTGGTAGCTGTAACTCTCTTTTTGTAAATTGTTATCATAATCTCCAGCACCCAAAATGAAGGTACGGTCAACTCCTTTACGGATTACATATTTATTATCTCCGTTTAATGAAAGAGTATAATTGATTTTGTTTCCGTTTTCTAAATTGAATTTTTCAGCATGAATAAAGCCAACACTTGTGTTCAGAGGGCTTGATGTTTTATCAACATTCCAAGTGTTATTCTCATACGCATTATTATATTCGTCTGGAGTCATGATTTTGGTAGATGGCACTTTTCCAAAAACACCACTCAATTGACGATCTTTACCGTTTAATCCAAAAAATCCTTGTGTATTATTAGCATCGCTGTGGATTAAAAAATCAGCCGCGTTATTGTTGGTAGTATAGCCAACACCTACAGAAAGTTTAGTGATGCTTTTAGCTTGAACAGTTTCAATATTTACTGTTGCTCCAGCAAAATCTCCAGAAATGTTTGGATTGAATGTTTTGTAAACATTTAAAACACCAACAATGTCAGTTGGAAATATATCCAATGGGATGATTTTTGTAAATGGACTATTGGATGGAGCTTGTAATTCATTAATCAATAAATTATTGTAACGATCTTCTAAACCTCTTACGAAAAGTCCTCTTGACTCTACTTTAGTGATACCGGTAATTTTAGTTAAACCTTCTTCGACATCACTTACTCCTTTACGAGCCATTTCTTGCGCTCCAATACTTTGTTTAAAAACTACAGCATTTTTTTGGTCCAACAAGATAGCGGTCTCTTTTTCTCGGCTTGGAGCTGTTGCTTTGATGACTACGTCTTCAAGTTTGTAGCTACCGGATCCAATGGCTTTGTTCAAAGTAACTGTTGCGCCTTCTTTTACATTTACAGGTACTTCAACGGTTTCATAACCTACAAAACTAAATTGAACTACATAGTTTCCTGGTGAAACGCTAATACTATATTTACCATCAATATCAGTGTTAACCCCAATTTTTGTTCCTTTTAAAGTTACATTCGCAAATGGCAATGGTTGGTTATTCGAGTCTTTGTCTGATAAGATTCCAGTAATGGTTCCTTTGTTTTGTGAAAATCCAAATACACTTATACAAAGGGTTAGGATCAAAAGTTTTAATTTCATTGTGTTGTCTTTGTTTGTTGGGGGCAAAAATAGCGTGCTAGTGGTAAAGCCGATGTTACTTGAATATTAACATTGTGTTTTATTACCATTACATAAATGTTAACAGGTTAAATTAAAGTTAAGTAGTCTGAATGCGCTTTTTTATATGATTTCTTTATGGCTACATTTACGATGGTTTTTGTGAAATTTTAGTTATAAAAGCCTAAATTTGAATTATTGTAATAGATTTTGCACCATTTTTTATGAAAAAAAGAAGCACTAAAATTTTATTAGTTGATGATGAGCCAGATATTCTGGAAATTGTTGGCTACAATTTGGCTCAAGAAGGTTATCAAATCGTGACCGCAAGCAATGGAAAAGAAGCTGTTTTGAAAGCTAAAAAAGAAATTCCAGATCTTATTATTATGGATGTGATGATGCCAGAAATGGACGGAATGGAAGCTTGTGAAAACATTCGAAAAATACCGGAATTGAGTCATGTGATCATTACATTTTTGACCGCAAGAAGCGAAGATTATTCGCAAGTTGCAGGTTTTGATGCAGGTGCCGATGATTATATTACTAAACCCATTAAACCAAAATTATTGGTTAGTAAAGTCAAAGCCTTATTGCGAAGAGTAAAGGAAGAGACTCAAAATAGCGAAACGTTGAATGTAGGAGGGATAGAGATTAATCGCGAAGAATACAAAATCATCAAAGACAATGTCGAAATTGCTTTACCAAGAAAAGAGTTTGAATTGTTTTATTTATTGGCTTCAAAACCGGGTAAAGTATTCAAAAGGGACGAAATTTTGGATAAAGTTTGGGGCAATGAAGTTGTAGTGGGTGGACGTACCATCGATGTACACATTCGAAAATTAAGAGAAAAAATTGGTGAGGATTTATTCAAAACCATTAAAGGAGTGGGCTATAAATTTGAAGTGTAGTATTGTATACAAAACTTCATTTGTACCTTTTTATATTCTTGTAAAATCACAAATAATAACTTGCTATTAGGTTGTTATTTGTGATTTTTGTGTTACAAATAGAAGTTTAACTTCGTATCAATTCGTTTTTATAATATTTAATTTTTTTGCTTTGGAACTAAATAACATGGTTAAAATCAATTTTAAGAAAACCTACAAATTCGCGATCAAATCGGCACTATACATCAGTTTATTTGTAGCATTGGCATCCATTATTCTGCTTCAAGCTTTTTTCAAGCCCGAGTCTACCTTGATTTTTTCTTATGCCATTATTGCTTTCATAGGAACCTATGCGTTTGCATTTTTGGTTATTCAATATCGAGTGGAGCGCTTTATTTACCGAAGAGTAAAAAAAATATACGATGATGTGGCCTTGCTTGAATCCAGTTCTTTTGTCAATCAACCCATTACTACTGATATGGAAACGCTGACCCGTGAGGTTAAAAAATTCGCATCAGATAAGAAGTTAGAGATTGAAATGCTTCAAGTGCGCGAAGTCTATCGTCGTGAGTTTTTAGGAAATGTATCACATGAATTGAAAACCCCTTTGTTTACCGTTCAAGGCTATTTGTCGACCTTGTTGGATGGTGCTATTGATGATAAATCGGTTCGAAAAAAATACATCAAACGAGCCGAAAAAGGAGTGGAACGCTTGATTTATATAGTAGAAGATTTGGACATGATCACCAAATTAGAATCGGGTGATTTGAATCTTGAGTTCACTAATTTTGATATTGTAGAGATCATACAGAATGTTTTTGATTTATTGGAAATGAAAGCCGACAAAAAGAAAATCAAACTGTCTTTCGAGCACCATAATATTCAACCCGTCTTTGTGTATGGAGATAAAGATAGAATTCAGCAAATCGTTGAAAACCTTCTGGTAAATTCCATAAAATATGGAAAAAATGGTGGAGCAACTGAAGTCGCTATAGTGAACTTAACCAGTAAAAAAATACTAATCCGCGTTACGGATAATGGTGAAGGAATAGAAAAACATAATATCCCGAGATTATTTGAACGTTTCTATCGTGTTAACAAAAGCGGGTCTAGGTCTGAAGGCGGATCAGGTTTGGGATTATCTATTGTAAAACACATTGTTGAAGCCCATAAAGAAAAAATTTATGTGGAAAGTGAGTATGGCATCGGTTCAGAATTTTCATTTACATTAGAGAAAGCTAAACCTATAATCAAAACCGACACTGTTTAACCCAGAATCCGCATTAGACTTCGTAGCGAAACTGAATTATTCAATAAAAGCAGGAGCTCACGGACTATTTTTGAAGAAGGAAACAACGTTCAGCGAATACCTATATAAATATAAACCAATGAGCTAATACTTTTGTATTTTGAATTTAAAAATGGGAGTAAGTTCTTGGTTTTGAAGAAGAATTTAGTTGTAGTAGATTTCTAATGCGGAATCTGGGTTTAAGGAATTGTTGGGTATGATTATATCGTCAGTTCTGATGTTTGACAAATGCTTACTTTGTTTTTTTAGCAAACAGCATAATTTTGAGTTAACATGGAATGTTTAATTTTCCATTATTTTTGTAAAAATTAAATTGATTATTTTACATGTATAAAATAAGTTTCAAGGTCGTTATCCTTCTAGTTGTTGTGGCATTCGGTGCTTTTTCCTTTTCTATTCCTAAGCGAATAACTGTAAAAGGATCGGATACGATGGTGATTTTATCTCAAAAATGGGCCGAAGTGTTCATGAAGAAAAACCCAGGCATTAGCATTCAAGTGACTGGCGGAGGTTCGGGTGTTGGGATTGCGGCATTGATTAATGGTTCAACGGTGATTGCCAATTCGAGTCGTCCGATTGATCAGCAAGAGTTAGAAAAACTAAAAAGCAAATACAACCAAAACGGTATTCAAATTGCTTGTGCCAAAGATGGCTTGTCGGTATATTTAAATAATGCAAATCCTGTCAGCGAATTGAGCATTCCACAATTGGCCGATATTTTTTCGGGTCAAATCACGAATTGGAAACAAGTAGGTGGCCCTGACGCGAGGATTCAATTGTATGGAAGAGAAAGTAGTTCGGGAACCTTCGAGTTTTTTAAAGACCATGTGGTAAAAACAGATTTTGCTCGTAATTGCCAAACCTTGCCGGGAACGGCAGCTATTGTCAATGCAATAAAAAGAGATAAATTTGGGATTGGCTACGGAGGTGCTGCCTATGCGGAAGGCGTTAAAGATTGTAAAGTTAAGAAAGATGCAAAGAGTAAAGGTGTGTTGCCTTCTGCTGCTACGATAAAGAATAGAACTTATCCCATTTCAAGATATCTTTTTATGTATTTGCGAGAAAAACCCACGGGCGATACGAAAAAATTTATTGATTGGATCTTGAGTGCCGAAGGACAAAATGTAATTGTCGAAGTAGGTTATTATCCTTTGAAATAAACGCAATCTAAATATCCTTCTGTATCTTTATAGAAGGATTTTTTATCACTACTAAATCAAGAGTATGAAGGCATCCCGTGTTGAGCAAGCGACTTTTACTAAAGACAGCCTGAAAAAGCAATTTCGATGGTCTGAATTTTTAGCAGAAAAAATCATTTCCAGTGTTGCGTTTTTATCCATCGCAATTATTTTCTTGATTTTTGTTTTTGTGTTCAAAGAGTCGCTACCTCTTTTTAGTTCGTCTAGAGACCGCGCTCAAACCGAAACCTCCCAGCAGTCAGCAAATCCGTCTCAAACCGAAGCAATGGTTAAACCTGTTTTGATACCCGATACTTACGGTGACCCGATTGAAGATTTGGCTCCCGCAGCGGATGAAGCGGAAATTTTACAGCCAGATACTTACGGCGAACCTATAGAAGACCTTATTGAAAGTGCTCCCATTTCCGAAAAAAGTGCCCAACCCAATCAAGAAGGCGCGGATAAAACTTGGAGTACTTTTGCCTCCTCAGAATGGGTGCCTGTTTCGCATAATCCCCGTTTTGGGTTGCTTTCTTTGTTGGTAGGTACGCTCAAAGTAACGCTTATAGCAATGTTAATTGCTGGTCCCTTGGCGATATTGGCGGCGGTTTATACTTCCTGTTTTGCTTCAAATCGGCATAAAGAAATCATCAAGCCTGTAATCGAAATGTTGGCCGCCTTTCCATCGGTGGTGATTGGTTTTTTTGCCATGATGGTGTTAGCGTCTTTTTTTCAAGATATTTTCGGCTACGATTCGCGACTTAATGCTTTTATTGGAGGAGTTGCCATGGCTTTGGCTGCGCTTCCTATTGTTTATACCATTTCTGAAGATGCATTGTCGTCGGTTCCCAAAACGTTTACTGAGGCCAGTTTGGCATTAGGGGCGAGTAAGGCACAAACGGCTTTTTTGGTGGTTTTACCGGCGGCAACACCTGGAATTTTTGCGGCTTTGTTATTAGGCATTGGTCGAGTTTTTGGCGAAACGATGATTGCCTTGATGGCAACTGGAAATGCTGCTTTATTATCGGTGAATCCTTTTGAGAGTGTGCGTACTTTTGCAGCTACTATTGGATCTGAAATGGCCGAAACGGTGTTTGGTGAAACCCATTACAGCGTTTTGTTTTTTATAGGTGCCTTACTGTTTGTGTTTTCTTTTGTACTGAATGCTATTGCAGAGTTTTATGTGAAAGGAAAATTGATCAAAAAATTTCAAGGAAAATAAAATATGGAGACTTCAAACACGTCTGATGGTTTGTCTTTTTTTAGTTCAAATGCTCAAAATGAGGGTTTGAAAGGAAGGACTATTGTAGGCATTACGCAACTAGCGGTTTTTTTAATCATCGCTATTTTAGCAGTGATTTTAGGGATCATTATTTATGAAGGGCGGTCTAAATTTTCATGGGAATTTATCACTTCTTTTCCCACCAACGGAATGACCGAAGGGGGGATTTTGCCTGCCATTATTGGTACTTTTATTTTGGTGGTGGTCATGTCGATTGCTGCGGTGCCTTTTGGAACGATTACCGCGTTGTATTTGACAGAATATGCCAGCGAGGATTCAAAAATTGCGGCTGCGGTTCGTTTTTCGATTCGTACGTTGGCGGTGGTGCCTTCCATCATTTTTGGACTTTTTGGATTGGGTTTTTTTATTCAATTTGTGGGTGCGGGAGCTGATACTGTTTTTAATGGAGGTGCCTTGCGATGGGGACAACCCAATATTTTATGGGCTGGACTAACGATGTCTTTGTTGACGCTGCCTGTCATTATTGTTTCGGTAGAGGAGGCACTAAAAACCATTCCGAGGGAGTTACGCGAAGCGAGTTTGGCTTTGGGCGCAACAAAATGGGAAACGATAAAAAATGTTGTATTGCCCGGCTCTATTTCGGGGATTATGACAGGAACTATTTTGGCGGTGAGTCGAGGAGCGGGTGAAGTGGCGCCGATATTGTTTACAGGTGCGGCTTATTATTTGGCTTCGTTGCCCGGTTCGTTGAGTGATCAGTTTATGAACTTGGGTTATCATATTTATATTATGTCGACGCAATCTTCTGATGTGGATAAAACGATGCCGATTCAATTTGCTACGACGCTGGTTTTGTTGTTGCTTACCTTGTCGCTGAATTTGGTGGCGGTTCTGATAAGATCTAGAATAAGAAGCAGTGCAAAAGGGTGATGTTTTTTTTGCGTGAGGGTAACGGTTTTAATATAAGAGATTTTAGATTGAAGATTAACGATTCTTGATTTTAGATTTTTGAGCAAGTGAGTAAAAAATTAAATAATTTTCAGTAGCTTATACATCAGCAATCATTTTGATTGAAGATTAACAATACTTGATTTTTGGAGCAAGTGAGTGAAAAATTAAATGATTTTCAGTAGCTTATACATCAGCAATCAAAAATCGTTGATCAAAAATCAGCAATCAAATTATTGATTATCTCTTAACTTAATGGCATTTTGCGTGAGGGATAGGAGCAAGTACCGAAGTACTGCGGATAGCCCGACCGCAGTTGCGAAAGGCGCAAACTAACGGGTTGCTGAAGGAAGCCTTTTGCAAATGGGGTCACGCCCAACTAATTTTTTTAATTTGATACCATACAATTATGAAAGATGTAAAAATAGACGTTACTGATTTGTCGCTGTATTACGGTGAGAAGAAAGCATTGAGCAGTGTTTCGATGCAAATTCAGGCCAACAAAGTCACGGCTTTGATTGGGCCCTCGGGATGTGGTAAATCGACTTTTTTGCGTTGTATAAATAGAATGAATGATTTGATTCCGGGGGTGAAAATTTCGGGAAGAATGCTGGTGGAGGGCGTTGATATTTATGATAAAGAAGTGGATGTGGTGAATATTCGAAAGAAAATTGGCATGGTTTTTCAAAAATCGAACCCGTTTCCTAAGTCTATTTTCGAGAATGTGGCCTATGGTCCTAGGATTAATGGGATAAAAAATAAAACACAGTTGGACGAGATTGTCGAGGTTTCGTTGCGGCAAGCGGCAATTTGGGAGGAATTGAAAGATCGTTTGGACGATTCGGCGATGGGACTTTCGGGCGGACAACAACAACGCCTTTGTATTGCTAGAACCTTGGCGGTGAATCCGGATATTATTTTGATGGATGAACCTGCTAGTGCGCTCGATCCGTTGTCGACTTCGAAAATAGAGGAATTGGTGCATGAATTAAAAGAGCAATACACGCTTGTTATCGTGACACACAATATGCAACAAGCTGCTAGAACGAGTGATCATACGGCGTTTTTCTATATGGGAGAATTGATCGAAATGGGAAAAACGAAAGATATTTTTACGAAACCAGAGAAGAAACAAACGGAAGATTATATTACGGGAAGATTTGGGTAATGGTTGAACCGTTGAATTGGTTATTTGTTTAACCGATAACCGATTAATCTTTTTAAACTAAATAAATAGAGGATGACACATTTTGAGATAGAATTAGTAAAGTTAAGGGACATCATTACCAAAATTGGTGTTTTGGCCGAAACGCAAGTGGGTGAGGCGGTAAAAGCGATTTTGTCTGAACCTATTGCAGGGAAAGAAGTCAAAAAGACAGAGCATAAAATTGATAAATTGGACGTAAAAATCGAGGAGATTTGCCAAAACATTTTTGCGTTGCATCAACCGGTGGCTTCGGATTTGCGTTTTATCATGTCGGCCATGCAAATGAGCAATGAGATTGAGCGCATTGGCGATTTGTCGATTAGTATTATTAAGAAAACTAAAAGTATCAAGGACAAACATGATTTAATTACGAAGTTTGATATTGAGAGTTTGACCTATGAAATCATTCAAATTGTAGCCAAAACGAACGCCTGTTTTGTAACGAAAGAGGAAAATACTATTGGTGAAATTTTTATTTTGAATAAATCAATTCAGACCAAAATTGATGAGACCATTCATGAGATCATCAGCACTATGAAATCCAATTCGAAAGTAGTGGTTTCGGGTACTAATTTAGTGATGGTGTTGAAACATTTGGAACGCATTTCTGAGCATTGCACCAATGTAGCTGAATCGGTTTATTTTATGGTTCACGCAAAGATTATCAAACACGAGAAATTGGATCTTTCGGGAGAAGCGTAGTTTTTGGAAAGGTATTTACAACTTCGGATGTAATAGATTTCTAATTTGGGTTTTAGTAATCTTATGGTTTTTTAGTTGTTTGAAAAACAGCTAAAAGTTCCTCCCAATCTATTGTGGTATCCATTTCTGAAAGCCCTTTGTAATCGGCAATTTTTGACAGTATTTCAATTTTGAAATCGTTTTGAGTGGCATAAGGAACGATGCGTTCTTGGTCTAGTTTTACGGCCAAATACTCTTGTTCGTATTGTCCAGGCGTGGGAATAAAAAAGGCTTTTTTACCTAATTTGACCAAATCCATAATAGTGGTATAGCCAGAGCGGCACAAAATGAATTCACTTTCGTTAAAGGTTTGTTCCAATTGGCGTGTATTCATAAAATTGTAAAAGGTTACGTTGCCAACGGTTTCTTTAACTTGTGTTTTTTCTATGATTCCTTTTACGAAAACGACTTTACCTTTGAAGCGTTTTACCTCTTCTGTTAATTTTTCTTCTAGAATGCCTCTTTGGGGTTCAGGACCCGAAAGAATAATCATCAAATCGTATAGTTTTGGGCTCTCCTTTTTGTGCAAGCGGCTTAAGGGGCCAATGTAACGCACGGGAAAATGCTTTCCGCTTACGTGGCCCAAATCACCTGTTAAGTTAGGTGTTCCAGCTACATCGGGTACCCAGCATTGGGTGTATTTTTTGATAATATATTGGTGTATTTTACTAGTAAACCAAGTAGTGTTTCCAGTCATTACATTCAATTGATGGGTGATGAAAACAGAAGGCACCTTGGGACTATAAACTCCCAAACGGTTGTCTGAAATGATGCCGTCTATCTCGTATTTAGTAATCCATTTTTGAACCAATTTCTTCTCTTCCCGAATGGCTTCAATCATTCGTGGTAAACTTTGAATAAGTTTCCATTTGAAGTTTTTGCCGTTTTTGGCATATTCTATTTGATAAGAAGGTAAGACCAACATTTGGATGTATGGAAACTCTTTTTTCAACAATTCGAGTGCTATTCCATCTGAGGCAATGATGGGGGTAAAATTGTTTTCTTGTAAAGCTTTAATGATTGGAATACAACGGGTGGCGTGGCCTAAGCCCCAGTTTAATGGCGCAATGAGTATCGTTTTTGAGGTAGAATCCAATGTCATTATAGTATGCAATATTAAATATTAATTCGGGGGCAAGGTAGCAATAGTTCTATTTTGTTAAGTTTATAAACTATTATGAAAAGTTTAATTTAACAACTGTTTATATAAAAAAAAGGCTTTCTGTAAAAAGAAAGCCTTTGTGATTCTGTGTTTTACATCGAAACTAGTTTTCGATATAAGTTTTATTTCCGTTTTTGTTGATGTAGTATCGTCCACCTCTTGGGCCAGTGTACACTTTTTTACCGTTGTATTCACCCGTTACTTTGTCTGGAGTTTTAGGCGCTTTTTCGTTAGTTTCTTTGATTTTTACTTCGCCTGTTTTTTTCGCTTTAGTAGTTTTTTCAGTTACTGCTTTTTCGGCTTTACTTTTTTCAGTTTTGGCTTTTTTGACTTCTTTTTCAGCGGTTTCTTTTTCGGCAGCGGCTTTTTGGGCAGCTATGGTTGCTTTTCTTTTCTCGTTTGCAGCTTGTTGTTTGGCTTCTTTTTCGGCAGCAGACACTTCTGTTTTAGCTTTTGTGGTTTTCTTTTTCGTGGCTGTTTCTTGAGCGAAAATGGTGTTGGACGCAATAAACAAGCAACATAAAATCAGTATTCTTTTCATAATGGTAGTTTTTTAAATTAAAAGTGTACTAAAACTACTAATTATTTTTGTAAATTGGATATAAAGTTCTAAAAATCTTAGTGTTACTGTTGGTAGGAATGCCTCAATTTTCCTTCTAGTCCTAATAGGAACGGCATCCTCTTGTCTTGTCCTTACAACAAGACAAGAGATATAGTGGATAGCAGGAACCCCTGATGGCTGAAAAAGCCTTTTGTTGGCTCTCCTGATTATTTAATTTTTAACATATAAGTCAAGTAAGTTTAAAAGTTAGAAAAACACTATTTTGTGTAGTTGTGGATATTAGTCCATAAAAGGTAAGGTTATTGGTTTCAAGGCTCAATGAATCAGCTTAATTGGACTGCTATTTTTGCTTGTTTTTTGACAAATAAAATATATGTTATAACAATTTATAGCTGTCCTAAAAATAAGCTCTTAACTGTACATTGCCGGTGTGAATGGCAGCGCTGGTTTCGCTTTTGCGGCCTTGGTAGTTGAAATTAATGTCGAGAAATTGGGTGATGTTTTTTTGCAATAACACACGCCAAGTGATGTTTTGTCCGGTTTGTAAGCCTTCGAGCATTTGGAAACCCACGGCAGATTGTGCATTGCCATCGAATTTGTTTTGATAAAAAGAGAGTTCGCCGTTGAGGGTGAATTTGGAGTTGCGCGCATAACTAAAGGCGGTTCCCAAACGGTTTTGTTGCAAGGTTTCGGCTTGTGCGAGTTGGTTTTCTTTGTGTTGGAATTCATAAAGCAATTCCCAACTGGCGTTTTTAGAAAACAAATAGCTGATTTTTGGGGCGATTTGGTAGCCTTTGATGTCGAAATTTTTCTCAGCATAATTTTCGGAAACCACGGCGGTCGCCAAAGTCTTGGTAAAGAAGTTCAACAACCAACTTTTTTGAAACAAATGTTGGTATTGCAACTGGTGCGAGGCATTGCTGTTTTCCTGTGAGCCATTGGACAATAAACTCTTGGATTTGTTTTGCAAATAGGTGTAAGTGACCGAGTGTTTTTGTTTGCCTCGATTGAAAAACAAGCTATTTCTGAAAACGGAGTTGAGTCCCAAGACATCGTCTTTCGGGCTACCAAACGGATTCAAATCGAAGTTGCCACCTTCGTTTTTAATTTTTCGGTCCATAATGAACGAGGTTTGGTTGTAAAAATAGGAGGCTATTTTTTTGAACCCTTTTTCGTTTTGCCATTGGTTAGGATTGATGATTAGGGATTGCGAAAACTTATTTTGATGGGTTTTGATAAAGATTTGGTTGGGCAAAAACACGCGAATGTACTTGGCCAAATCGGGATAAGGCGCGATTTCGAATTCTTGTAATTCTTGAATGCCGTTACCGTTATAATCGTTCCAAGCGTACACTCCTTGACCCGCATTGACTTCTAAAAAGGTAAATTCTTGTTGGGCAATCGAACCCGAATTGGTTTCATAAGCCGTGGTGCTTTGTACCAATTGTTTCCAAAAACGGTCGTTGTAGACCACTCTCGAATTGAGTGACGGTTCTTTTTGGGCTGAATTATTGGTGTATTCTAGGACACGATAATTGGCAAAAACAGATAAATCGCTTTTGGAAGTTTGAAAAACTTTCGATTTTAAGCTGAAGGTCTGCGAGTGGTTGACGCGTTGTAAGACGCCATTTTGAATACTGTCGTTGACTCTTTGCAAATATCCCAAAGCCACGAAGACTCTGGTACTATCGCCGTGACCCGCAAAACCTCCTATTTCTGAAAAACGCTGGCTGATGGGAGTGAAGGTTTGTGTGCTTTTGATTTTCTCTTGGTTGTCTTCTAAGCGAAAAGTAGCGCCCACCCAGTTTTTCTTTTTGTGAAAACGGACTTGCGTTTGTTGGCGAATAAAATTAGAAGTGCTCAACAAATTGTCGCTTTTGAGTACGCTAGTCTGGTTTTGAAAACGCCAATTTGGAAGCTGGAAGTGTGCCATAATGCGGTGTTTTTGCCCAGAAAAAGAATCGGTAAAATCTAATTTTTCTAGTTGATATGAGGCATTGCCTTTTAATGTTCCTTTGTAGCTTGGGTTCCATTCGCTTTGGATTCCTGCGGTCAAGAAACTTTGGTTACCAGTGGTTGTGGTGCCCAAATTCCAATCTCTATTGAATTCGATGTTGAACAAGCGTTCTACGGTTTTGAAACTTTCGGCTATGTATTGGTAATTGCCTATGAAATCCAAATTCCATTTTCCAGTAAACAGACGTTGTTTGGTGTTGAATTTTGCAGCTAGTCCTTTATTTTGATTGTCATCAAGGTTAGAGAACAGGTTTTTGTCGTTGTTGCTTACGCCAATTTCAAAATCAGCACTGCTTTTTTCATTTGGATTGTACCTTCCTAAAAAGGTGGCGATTTGTAGTTTATTTGGAGCAATAAGCGGAATCGTAGGTTCATATTCTCCTTGTAAAATCCCGTTGAGTGGCGCTATGTATTCGTAAATTCGACCAATAGCTCCAGTGTTTTTCAAGAGATAATTTCCTTGATTTGGACCTATTTTGCTGAACCGAACATTGTACAAAACGGCTTGGTCATTGGTAGAAAATTCAAAATATTCGATGCCATTGGCACTTTTTTTCTCATATAAAATTTTGTTTTCAGAATATGAATCTTCATAGGCCGAAGGCGCATTCATTTTGCTGGGGTCATTGCCTGCATTTTGTAAAATGGCAACTTGTTCTTTGGATAAACTCTGTTGTACGGGTTGGTTTTTCAAGTCGCTTTCGGAATACAAATAACTGCCAAAACTCCAGTTTTTGTTTTGGTACATTCCACCTCCATAGCCTACAATTCGGGTGTAGTTTTGGTCTGTAAATTGGTATTCGACTACAATTCGCATTTCGGAAGTGATGGTGAATAAAGGCGTAAAGACCAACTCACCCGCGTTGTAATCCATCACATAATCGTTGTTTTCTCCTCGTTTTAGCAAATTGCCATTGACATACACGCGCTCCGAACCCGAAACAATCAATACGTAGGCTTCTTGATTATTTCCTTTGAGTTTATAAGGCCCTTGATTGCCTTCTTGACCAATAAACGCACTTCTGGCATATTGACCTCTGACCAAACCAACAGCAGCCTCGATTTTGGTGTGTTTCTCGGTGTCGCCCCAATCGAATTGAGTACTCAATCCCTGTACTTTTTTGTTGAAATTCAAAAACTGAGCCGTTCGATTTTCTAAAAACAAATCGCCTCCGCGGACTCTCCAATCCTTGCTGTACAATTCCATAAAAATATTGTCAAACTGGTCCAGTTTTTGCGAATAGCCTCCGTCTTGTAACGGAATATTGCTGTCTTGAATCGAGGCACTAATACTTACTTTGTCGGAGAGTTTACCGCTGATTTGTAAGTCCAAATTCGAGTTGAGCACAGCGTTTTGATTGTTGCCGACCGTTACTCCTCGCGTGATGCTTCCAGAGGTGTTGAGCCCATCAAAAGGAGTTGCTTTTTTGGGATTCGTATCAGTCATTTGATATAAAGTGCCCATCAGCGTCTCGTTATTGACCACTAGACTATCCGAGTAGACTTGGTAGGTTTTGGTTAAAAAATCGGGATACTTTAGGTACTGAACCGTTAGTTCTTCAGAGTTAAGTTGCGAAAGAGATTGTAACAACAAATAGCCTTTTTCAAAATTCACGCTGTAGTTTGTGGTAGCAAGTGTCTCCTTTTTGTCGGTTGTAATTTTAAAAAAGCTCGGATTGATGCTTGTTTTTTCTAACCAAATGGTATCGGTAGTAACACGGATTTTTTTAGTGCGATAGGACGATTGATTTTCCTGCGCGTATACGCCAGAAAGCCAAAAGAAGACTCCAAGAAGCACAATTTTATTCCACATAGCTACGATAACGTCCAATGTTCAAAAGTAGTATTTAATAGTGAATGGCAGTTAGTAATTAGTGAATAGTGATTCGCAATTAGATAGATTTTGTAGTGAAGAATTATAATTATATTGGTGATTTAAGGTTGAAAAGTACTGTTCTTTCGATTTTTGAATTTGGTTTTGTAGGAAATAATGGTATATTTGAAAAAGGATAGAAAGTAGTAATCCTACAATATCAATCTTTAATTGAGTACTTAAAATCATTTTATGTTTTTCAATTTATTTACTGTTTTTAATCCTTCTGAAGAAAGTCACCCGTCTTACGATTGGAAGGCAAAAATCAAAAACCTTCTGTTGTCTTATTGCTATATGTATTTAGCAATCATACTAAGTGTTCTTTTTTTGCTAAGACCACTTGACTATTTAGTTACCGACATATTGGGTTTTCCCTCTTTAATGGAGGCAATAGAAAAATCTAGTGACAGGATTGCTACTATTTCTTTTTGGTTTGTTGTTATAATAATACCAATTATCGAAGAGATTTTATTTCGCCTTTTTTTGAATTTCAAGAAAAAGGAAATTTGTCTCAGTGTATTTTTGATGTTGCTGTTGGTATTGGGAATTCGGTTTACTAGTGAAGCCTTTTTTTTGATTTCTACTTGGGTAAAGGTTGGAATTTCACTTTCGGTTGTTGTAGTGCTGTATTTTTTTGTAATTGACAACATCAAGTTTTCAATTCGTTTACAAAGAAGCCTAACGATAGTTTCAATAATAGCATTTGGTCTGATGCATATTGATAACTTAGAAAAGATATATTATTCTTTACTATTAATCTATCCATTCTTTGTTCTTCCACAAATATTGATTGGTTATTTTGCTACTAATTTGAGATTAAAACAAGGTTTTGTATGGGGAATACTGCTACATTGTATGACTAATTTGACTTTTTTTCTGCTGCATTTACTTTTTTAAAAATAATAAACTATAGTAATTTACGTTGGAAATTACAGTTAACCAACCCAACCTAAATTTATGAAAGTATTCAAAATTACGCTCAGCTTGTTGTTTCTTACTTCCCTTTGTTTTTCTCAAAACATCGTTTTAAAATTTATTGGCGATAATGACGATGGTATTTCATTTATTGGTTACTCCGAAAAATTTTTGATTGGCCCCAGAGGTTTCAGTCCTGGAGAACGAGAATTGGTGTTTAAACTCAATCAGCCAGCAGTGATTAAATGTACGCATTACAAAAAGCCAATACCCATTTTTGCTTTGCCTAATGAAGTGATTGAATTTGATTTCAATGAAAAAGGACTAATAGAATATTCTTGTAAAACCAACAAGTACCGAGCAACCGAATCGCAGTATTTGAATGAGAGTTTTGAAAAGTATGGAGTTGCAGAAAGTTTCTCTGATTATAATGAACTAAAAAGAATTCGTTCAATAAATAAGATGTTGAAAAATTTTGACCCAACGTATCAAAAAGAACAAGAATTCTTAGAAAGTAATTTTAAATCTGGAAAAGTTTCTAAAGAATTTTATTCGTATTTTAAAATGATGTATTGGTCTTTGATTAAAACGAATGAACTTGAAAAGGGAACTGTTGCTCCGGCAACTATTTCTGCAATAGAAGAGAGTTTTAAGGGAGCAGATTCCCTTTTTGTGGTGGATAAATATCGTTCATTAGTAGGCAGGTACATTGACAAAACTTTATCTAAATCAACCCAAAAAGCTACGTTATTTGAGGAGTTAACATTCGTAGTAACCACTTTTCAAAGTCAAAAAGTCAAAGATTATTTCTTGTTTAAGAATTTGAATTTTGCTTTAAATGACCCAAAATCGACAACTAAAGTAGATCAACCCTCTATTGATTTATTTCGTAAGCATTGTAAAGACCAAGAATATCTTGATGCTATCAATTTAGATTTACAACCTAAGAACACGCCATTTGTGTTGCAAAGTAAAATTGATAAGTACAAAGGGCAATTGGTTTTGGTCGATTTTTGGGCATCGTGGTGTAAGCCGTGCAGAGCAGAATTCCCTGCTGAAAAAGCTTTGATGGATAAGTTTCCAGCAGTAGCGTTTGTCTTTGTTTCTACTGATCAAAGTGCAGCAGCTTGGGAAAAAGCAATGCTTCAGTATCCCAAAATTTTAAATAAAGACAATAGTTTTTTGCTAACAAAATCAGAAGAAGACCTATTAATGAAAGAGATTAAGATTTATTCTATACCTCGTTATGTTTTGTTTGGAAAAGATGGTAAAATACTTCACAAAGACGCCCCTAGACCTTCAAGTCCAGATATTGAAAAGTTATTACAACGTCATTTGTAATTCATAAATTGATGTTTTCAATAAAAAAGACCATTTTAAAATATTTTCAAAATGGTCTTTTTTGTTTTTATAACGTCTCTTTGGTGATGATTTGCATCGTTTCACGACTGACTTGTTTGAGCAAGACAATCTTATTTTCTTCTACCAGTTTGGCCGCTTGGTCGTTAAAATGACGAATGGTATACAAGGTCACATCTTCGTTAAACTCTACTTTGAATTTCTTAGAGAGTTTGGCATTCAATTCCCCAAAATTGCCAAATTTGTCTTCTACGCAAACCGAGAAACTAATCGCTGAGTTTTGAATCAAATTCACTTTGATCTTGTATTGATGGAACAAAGCAAAGATTTCACTGATGTTTTCCTCCATAATAAATGAAAAATCAATAGAGGAAAGCGAAATCATCAACTGATTGCGTTTTACAATATAGCAAGGCATTTTAGGTTCCAAGTCTGCTCCTTTTGAAACTGAAGTCCCTTTCAATAAAGGATTTATAAAGGATTTAACATACAAAGGAATTTCCTTTTTCTGCAAAGGTTGTAAGGTTTTTGGGTGAATTACTGTGGCGCCGTAAAAAGCTAGTTCAATCGCTTCACGATAGGAAATCTGATGCAACAAACTTGCATTTTCAAAATACCTTGGGTCGGCATTCATCACTCCAGGAACGTCTTTCCAAATCGTTACGCTTTCGGCGTTCAAGCAATACGCAAAAATAGCCGCAGTATAATCCGAACCTTCTCTTCCTAAAGTGGTCGTAAAGTTATTCTCATCCGATCCTAAAAATCCTTGAGTGATGTTTAGGCTCTTTGATTTAATGGTTTTGGTAATATTCTTTTTGGTTTGCTCCCAATCTACTTCGGCATCACGATAATTGGCATTGGTTTTAATCAAATTACGAACATCTACCCATTGGGTTTCGATATCCATGAAGTTCATGAAGTAGCTCAATATGGTAGTCGAAATCAATTCGCCAAAACTTACCACTTGGTCGTACACAAAATTGTAATTTGGCGATTTGTTATGTGCCAAGAAATATTCTAATTCTGCAAACAACAAATTCACAGCACTAAAAACGGGATGGTTTTCATTTTCAAACAAATCCAAAATGATTTGATTGTGGTATTTTTTCACTTCTTGAACCGATGCGTTCAATTCAGGAGATTTCTCAAAGTAATTCTTGATCACGACTTCCAAAGCGTTAGTCGTTTTTCCCATGGCCGAAACCACCACTAATACATCATCAAATCCCACGGTTTGTAATACGTGGTGAACATTTTTGATCCCTTCGGCATCTTTGACCGAGGCTCCTCCAAATTTAAATACTCTCATGTTGTATGCTAAAATTGTAAACGAGTCTTTTCTATGTTCCGAAACGGAAAGACTTATTTTATGTTATTTATTTTTTCTCTAAAAAGGCATCAATGCCTTGTTGATCCATTTGTACCACGCGCCAATCGTCTAAAACTTTGGCTCCAGAATTCTCATAGAAATTGACGGCAGGCGTATTCCAGTCCAAAACATTCCATTCTATTCTTCGTACACCGTCAGTTTTACCTTGTTCTATGATGGCCGAGTACAATGCCGAGCCCAATCCAGTGCCGCGCATGCTTTCTTTGACCACCAAATCTTCTAAATGAATCGTTTTTCCTTTCCAAGTAGAATAGCGATAATAATATAAAGCGATGCCTACAATCTCTTGCTCTTTCTCGGCAACGAAAACTGAGAACAAAGGATGGGCTCCAAAACCATCTCGAATCAAGTCCTCCACAGTAATTACCACAGCTTCAGGTTCTTTTTCAAATACGGCTAGTTCTTTAATAAGCGCTAAAACACCGTTCATATCTGCTGCAGTTCCTTTTCGTATTATCATATTTTCTGATATTTAGGTTCTAAATTGACTAAAAAAACCGCTAAAAATACAATTTTTTTGTCGATTTTATTACAAAGATACAATAGTGATGAAGTATCTTCATAATTATCATTTCATTTTCACAAAAAAAACGATATTTGTGACTTCAAATTAACTACAACGATTTCGTAATGGAAGAACGCAACAAGACTTTAGGTGAATTTATCATCGAAAAACAAAACCAATTTCAGTACTCCTCGGGCGAATTGTCCCGAATCATCAACTCCATTCGCTTGGCAGCCAAAGTGGTCAACTATAAGGTGAACCAAGCCGGATTAGTAGATATAGTAGGAGCGGCTGGCGAACAAAACATTCAAGGCGAAGACCAACAAAAATTAGACGTCTATGCCAACGAAGTATTTATTCAAACCTTAATCAATCGTGAGATAGTATGCGGTATCGCCTCCGAAGAAAACGACGATTTCATCACCGTCGAAGGTTCGGACAGCAGTCACAACAACAAATATGTCGTATTGATGGATCCTTTGGATGGGTCTTCTAATATTGATGTAAACGTGTCGGTAGGAACTATTTTCTCCGTGTATCGTCGCGTTACGCCAATAGGAACTCCGGTAACTATCGAGGATTTCTTGCAACCAGGTATCAACCAAGTGGCGGCAGGTTATGTAATTTATGGTACCTCGACAATGTTGGTGTACACTACGGGTCACGGAGTAAACGGCTTTACGCTAAACCCCGCAATCGGTACATTCTATCTTTCGCACCCTAATATGCAATACCCAAAAGACGGAACCATTTATTCCATCAACGAAGGGAATTATGTGCATTTCCCACAAGGAGTCAAAGATTATATCAAATATTGCCAGCTCGAAGAAGGCGATCGCCCCTACACTTCGCGCTACATCGGAAGTTTGGTGTCCGATTTTCACCGAAACATGATTAAAGGTGGAATTTATTTGTACCCTACGAGTTCCAAAGCGCCCAACGGAAAATTGCGTTTGTTGTACGAATGCAATCCTATGGCTTTCCTTGCGGAACAAGCAGGTGCCAAAGCCTCGGATGGTTTTGGTCGCATTATGGAAATTCAACCTACAGAGTTGCACCAACGCGTACCCTTCTTTTGTGGCAGCTACAATATGGTCGAAAAAGCCGAAGAATTTATGGCAAAAGCAAAATAATCAGGAGCAAAACATCAGGCATTTTTAGGAAATATGGGTTCCTGCTCTCCGCTATATCTTTTGGGGCGAACCCCGCCCCAAAAGGATGCCGCTGCGATCAGGGCTATAAGAAAAACAATTCGCTTCTTTGTAAGCATAAAAAAGGATTCGACAAGTTTCCGTTTTGAATGTAAAAAAGCCTAATCAAAAGTCATTTTTATAGCTTTCATTCTATTGATAATTTTTGAATTGGCTCCAGCTTTGTCTTGAAGTGTCTTTTGAGTTGCAATAATTTTTGAATTGGCTCCAGCTTTAGCTTGGAACATCTTTTAAGTTGCAATAATTTTTGAATTGGCTCCAGCTTTAGCTGGAGATAAAGGAATAAATGTAAATTGGCTTTAGCCAAAATTCAATAATTTTGGCCAAAGCCTATAAAATCTAACAAATCTTATCCCTCCAACTAAAGTTGGAGGCAATTAAGACTTACACACAAAAAAATGCGACAATTCATACCCTATTAAAAAGAACAGAATTTGTCGTACTACCTCAAAAAAACCGGTAGCTGTAAAAAGCCACCGGTTTTCTGTTTTAAAATATTTTTCACTAAGAACTAACGACTAATCACTATTACTAATCACTATTACTAAGGACTAATCACTACTTATTCATATTCTTCATTTCAAAAATAAAAGTATCTAAGTCTACTTTCTTGTCAAGGAGTGTCAAAGCTTTGTTGACAATATAACCTACATTTCCTGGAGTAAAGCCTAGCGCTAAACCAAAACGCACCAACAGTCGTTCTTGTTTATCGCCCAAATGATGGTCTACGTGAACCATACGACCCAAATCATACAATCTTTCTAAACGCTCCACATACAAATAAGGAGGATTAATGTCATAGTTCAATGGGTTTTTTAAAATTTCGCGGTATTCCTCGGCAGAAATTTCCAAGCGAGAAGCCAGTTTGTCCAAAAAAGCTTGTTCTTCAGGGGTTGCATTTCCGTCTGCTAAAGCTACACGAACAATAGCTGAAAAATGACCTTTGTTGCGACTTTTGAATTCGTTATCAAATAAATCAGAAATTGACATAATAGTTGTTTTTATGGTTGTATTAAAGATACGAATTTTTTTAAAAAAAGTAGGAATGCCAGGTTGAAATAATCCACTATTGTACTTTAAAAATAGCAGTATCAAATGCTTTATTCAGCCTTAATCCCGAGAGTGTTGGAAAATTAGCAGCATTCAAACTTTATTTTCAATAAAAATTAGTGAATTAGTGGCAAGTTTTCGAACAACTCCTTTTCAAAAATTGTCGTAAGTTTACAGACCCTTAATCAAATTTATATAATTACCTATGTCAGAATTTTGGATTTATTTTCAAATCGGTTTACGCCACGTTTTAGATATTCATGCTTATGACCATGTTTTATTTTTAATCGCTTTGGCAGTTCCTTATTCGTTTAACGATTGGAAACGCATCTTGTTATTGGTTACTTTGTTTACAGTTGGTCATACGATGGCCTTGTTTTTGTCGGTGTACGGAATTGTAGCTATCAAAGTAAATGTAGTCGAGTTGTTGATTCCTATTACGATTTTGATTACCGCTTTGTTTAATTTGTTTACCGCTGGGAAGTCCAGCAAAAAAGAGAGTATTAATCTGGTGTTTTTTATCACTTTGTTCTTTGGAATCATTCATGGTTTAGGGTTTTCTAACTATTTCAAGACAATTTTAGGCGGAACGGCCAATTCCAAATTATTACCGCTGTGCGAGTTCGCTTTAGGAATAGAAGCGGCGCAGATTGCGGTAGTTTTTGTAGTTTTGGTACTGTCTTATATTGTACAAACGGTATTTAGATTCTCCAAAAGAGATTGGACTTTGGTCATGTCTTCTTTTATAATCGGTGTAGTGCTTCCAATGATTATTGAAAGTGAATTTTGGTTACGATAAAAATGAACGAAATAAAACTAAATAAATACGACAAAGCCTACTTGCGAATTGCGAGAGAATGGAGTTTGTTGTCGTATTGCAAACGCAAGCAAGTGGGAGCCATCATTGTAAAAGACCGAATGATTATTTCGGATGGTTACAACGGTACGCCTTCAGGATTTGAAAATTGTTGCGAAGACGACGAAGGATTAACACGTTGGGATGTATTGCACGCCGAAGCCAATGCTATTCTCAAAGTAGCTCGGTCAACACAATCTTGCGAAGGTGCCACCTTGTACATCACACTTTCTCCCTGCAAAGAGTGCAGTAAGTTGATTCACCAATCCGGAATTAAGAGAGTGGTCTACCAAAACGGATATCGTGATGATTCTGGCATACAATTTTTAATCAAAGCAGGCGTTGAGGTAATTCACATACCCAATTTAGACGACTAAATGAAATTCGAAAACAAATATTTGCCCATACTATTGAGCGCTACTTTAGCGCTTGGCGTTGGTATTGGCGGATGGCTTAATGTTTCGAGAGACCCTGGTTTGGTGGCTTCTAATGCGTCCAAATCAAAGTTGAATTCTTTGATTGATTTTATTAATAACGAATATGTAGACGATGTCAATACGGATTCTATTGTGAATTTAACAGTAGATAATATTTTGGCAAAGTTAGACCCTCATTCTGTTTATATTCCACCAAGCGTTCAAACGCAGGTTGCCGAGAGTATGAAAGGTGATTTTGTAGGTATTGGCATCAATTTTTACATGTACAAAGACACTGTTGCGGTCATAAAGCCTCTTGTTAATGGGCCTTCGGCAAAAGCAGGAATACAAGCGGGTGACCGATTGCTATACGCAGGAAAAACCAAATTATTTGGGCGTCATTTGCCTAGTGATAGTCTTTTTGCAAAACTAAAAGGTGCCGTTGGTTCAGATATTGAAGTGACGGTTTACCGAAAAACTACACGTCAGAAGCTGAAATTCAAAATAAAAAGAGCGGTAATTCCCCTGAAAAGTGTTGACGTCTCTTTGATGTTGAATCCTACAGTGGGTTATATCAAAATTAACCGTTTTTCTGAAACTACGTTTGCTGAATTTAATTCGGGATTGGCACAGTTGAAAAAGCAAGGTGCACAAACCTTGGTCTTGGATTTGCGTGACAATGGTGGAGGTTATATGGAAGAAGCCATTGCGATAGCCGACCATTTTTTAAAAGATAATGACTTGATTGTTTTTACCAAAAGTAAAAGCGGAACAATAGAAAAAACCTTCGCTACTGAAAAAGGGAATTTTGAATCGGGCAGATTATTCGTTTTAATCAACGAAAATAGTGCTTCTGCAAGTGAAATTCTAGCTGGAGCGATACAAGACAACGATAGAGGAACTATAGTAGGACGTCGTTCTTTTGGTAAAGGATTAGTACAACGCGAAATGGATTTTAAAGACGGTTCTGCCGTGCGTTTGACCGTGGCTAGATACTACACTCCTTCAGGACGTTCTATACAAAAACCTTATGCTAAAGGCAATACCGATTATTTTAAAGAATCAGAACACCGTTTTCTGAATGGCGAATTGTACCACAAAGACAGTATTAAGGTAGCTGATACTTTGAAGTTCAAAACCAAAAAAGGGAAACTAGTCTATGGCGGTGGCGGAATTGTTCCTGATGTTTTTGTACCCATAAGTGCTGAAAAGGACGAAGAAAATGCAGCAATTTTAGAACAATCCGGAATGGTGGGATATTTTGTTTTTGAAAAGTTGGATCAAGATCGGAAAGTGTTTAAAGGATTAACTTTTCAAGAATTTCAAGTGCAATACAATGCAGAAAAGTATTTTGACTTCTTTCAAGATTATCTTAGATCGAATGGCTTGTTGTTGCAATTAGAAAAGAGTAAGGCTGCAGTAAATCAATACATTAAGGCCGAATTTGCCAGACAATTATTCGGCGAAGAATATTTCTATCAAATCGTTTTGAAACATGATGAAATGGTTAAAAAAGTCTTGACTAAAAAATAAAATTAGCGAATGCTATCATGCGCATGAGTTTGAATGCCATTATTCCATAAAGTCAAAATATCCGTTGCTACAGCTGCGCCACTTCCAGCCGCAATAGCTAGTTGACTTCTCCAACCCGCTAGTGTACCTATAACATAAATCCCTTCCGAAACTTTGTGGTCTGTATTACGCAATTGTATGCGTTGTTTCTCAGGTAATGCTTTTTGGTGAGGTTCTACAAACTGCATCAAGCCTTCGATAGCAAATGTGTTGGCGGAACCAATACCCACAACAAGATTTCGGGCGGTATAAGTGCTTTTGTTAGTAAAGACTTTAAATTCAAGTCCCGAGGGAGAGGCAGAATCACTCTCAATTTTTATTACTTTTTCTTCAGGAATTTGAATGATATTAGGATAAGAAGTGCTCAAGTGTGAGAGACTTTGTGGTAACAAGTCGCTCCCTAGTGTTCCAGTAGGAATCCCATAGGCATTATTAAACAAGGCTTCTTGTAATGAAGAAGCTTTTTGATGGGTAAAAATCCCAATCTTTTTGTCTGAAACAAAGAATTTGTTTTGGGCGGAACCTAAAACTAAGGCGCAAGATACTCCCGAGACACCACCGCCAATGATGAGAACATCAAACATTAATAATTGCCATTTGTTTTTTCTTCAATCTTCTTTGAAATTCTAAAAATAAGAAGAATCAAAACTGCGCAAAAAGAGGCGCCAACCCCAATAAGAGCAACAGCACTTTTTCCTTCTAAGGGTTGAGAAAAATCTAACATGGTGATATTAAATATGATTAAAGCAACGGCTAAAAAAATTAAAATAGAGGTAAAGATTTTCATGGTATTTTTTATTAATTACAAACAACTATCTGATTATAAATTCTTAACAAGAAAGGTCGTTAAGGCATTCTATTCGTAAATTTAAATATTTTTTTATTAGACAAACAAGGCTTTAACATTAGCTGCGAATAATTTAACAGCTATTGCTAAAAGGACTACTCCAAAAGTTTTGCGAACCACTCCAAGTCCGTTTTTGCCCAACATTTTTTCAATTTTCCCCGAGGATTTTAGAACAACGTAAACCAAAATGATGTTTAAGATGATTCCGACAACAATATTAATGGTGTGGAATTGAGATCTTAAGGATAGCAAGGTCGTCATTGTACCCGCTCCTGCGATAAGTGGGAAAGCAATTGGAACAATAGAAGCAGAGTTCGCTTCTTCATCACGATACAAATGAATGCCCAAAATCATTTCAAGTGCCAAAAAGAAAAGAACAAATGATCCTGCCACAGC
The DNA here is from genome assembly GCF_000611675.1 of Flavobacterium succinicans LMG 10402. Classification (GTDB taxonomy): domain Bacteria; phylum Bacteroidota; class Bacteroidia; order Flavobacteriales; family Flavobacteriaceae; genus Flavobacterium; species Flavobacterium succinicans. The sequence continues at coordinate 54,374 of NZ_JATV01000011.1, forward strand.
AAAAGAATGGACGTCTATGCCAATTAAGCTTAAAAATTCTTCACCAATGAATAAAAAAACAATCATGATCAAACCTGCTACTAAGGAGGCTTTTTCTGATTCGACATGACCGTGCTTGGCTCTTAAATTAATAATAATAGGAATTGAACCTACGATATCAATAACAGCAAATAACACCATGCCCACGGTAGCTACTTCTCTTAAATTGAATTCAAACATATCCTTGTTTTTGGTGTCAAAGTTAAAAATTTGTAGATAGTATTAACAAATTATCTTATGAAAACGTTTTCTTTAAATGGAGTTGCAATGTTTATTGGGGTTTTGGGTGTAGGGTAGGCGATTTAACGATCAAATTTAAGGGGCTTTTTGAGTTAAATGAAGTACAATTGTTAAAGAATAATTAAATAGAAATCGTGTGCTCGGGTTTGATTAACTTTGCCCAAAATTAAAAGAGCCTTGCTATCATGTTTCAATTAGGAAAAACCATCGTATCCGAAGATATACTCGAAAAAGAATTTGTATGTAATTTGTCAGCATGTAAAGGAGCTTGTTGTGTGGATGGTGATGCAGGTGCGCCATTGAGCGAGGAGGAAACTAAAATCTTAGAAGCGATTTATCCAAAAGTAAAGCCTTTTTTACGTAAACAAGGGATAGAAGCAATAGAAGCACAAGGCACTTGGCTTAAAGGAACGGATGGTGACTTAGAAACGCCTTTAATCGAAAATAAAGATTGTGCCTATGTGATTTTTGATGGAGCGACCGCGCTTTGCGGCATCGAACAAGCCTATAATCAAGGTGTAATTGATTGGAAAAAACCTGTTTCTTGTCATTTGTATCCAATACGAGTGAAAGATTTTAGTGATTTTGCAGCAGTCAATTATGACAAATGGGATATTTGTGATGATGCTTGTTCACTGGGCAAAGAACTCGAAGTGCCTGTGTACAAATTTGTGAAAGAAGCTCTCATTAGAAGGTTTGGTGAAAACTGGTATTTAGAGCTGGAGAAAGTAGCAAATGACTTAAAAAAATAAATCAAAAAAAATAATTTTTTTCTCTTGTATCTGAGTTTTTAAATCCTATATTTTACGGTGCTTCAGCCGTTTTGTTGAGATGCAAATTATTGAAATTCAATAGATTGAATCTTAATGTAGTAAAACTTTTAAAAAAACCATCTTTGTTAAAAACTAGGGGGGGATTGTGAATAAGTTTGGCTTTCAAACCACGCTTAATTTCACAATCTTTGTAATCCCCAAATGCATTAAAATTCGCTTAAAAATTAAAAAAAAAATAAATCATAAAAATGTCGCAATTAGAACCAATTTTACAAGAAAACAAAAATCGTTTCGTAATTTTTCCGATCAAACATCATGATATTTGGGAATGGTATAAGAAAATGGAAGCCAGTTTTTGGACGGCTGAAGAAATTGATTTATCACAAGACTTAAGTGATTGGAACAACAAATTAAGTGAGGATGAGAAATATTTTATCAAACACATTTTAGCTTTTTTTGCCGCTTCTGATGGTATTGTAAATGAGAATTTAGCTGAGAATTTTGTAAATGAAGTACAATACGCTGAGGCTAAATTTTTCTATGGTTTTCAAATTATGATGGAAAATATTCATAGTGAAACCTATTCTTTATTGATCGATACCTATGTGAAAGATGAAGTAGAGAAAAACCAATTGTTTACGGCGATTGAGGTTTTTCCAGCCATTATGAAAAAAGCACAATGGGCGTTAAAATGGATTGAGTCTGATTCATTTGCAGAGCGATTGATTGCTTTTGCCGCTGTTGAAGGGATTTTCTTTTCAGGAAGTTTTTGTTCTATTTTTTGGTTGAAAAAACGTGGCTTAATGCCAGGATTGACTTTTTCTAACGAGTTGATTTCTCGTGATGAAGGAGTTCACTGTGATTTCGCGGTACATTTACACAATCATCATTTGATTAATAAAGTTCCTAAAGAGCGAATAAGAGAAATTTTAGTTGACGCATTAAATATTGAAAGAGAGTTTATCACTGAATCACTTCCGGTAAGTTTGATTGGAATGAATGCGGGATTAATGACACAATATTTAGAATTCGTAACCGACCGTTTGTTGGTTGAGTTAGGTTGCGAAAGAGAATACAATACCACAAATCCTTTTGACTTCATGGATATGATTTCATTGCAAGGAAAAACCAATTTCTTTGAGAAAAAAGTAGCAGAATATCAGAAAGCGGGCGTAATGAACACAGACAGTGAAGCGCAAAAGATTTCATTCGACGCTGATTTTTAAAAAAGTGAAGTAGTATCGTTTAGTAATTAGAAGTAATTAGTTCTTTTTATTACCTATTAAATTTTGTCTTTTTTAGGCATTACTTACTAAGGTGATAAGGAATCCTTTGCCTCTAACAAATCAATGCATTCTAGGGATTAGTTTCCCAATTCAATTATTACAAATACCCTAAAATGGCAAAGGGATTTGCTGTTTTTTAAAACCAAAACTTATGTACGTAGTAAAAAGAGATGGCCACAAAGAGCCTGTAATGTTCGACAAAATCACAGATAGAATTAAAAAACTATGCTATGGTTTGAATGATTTAGTAGATGCTGTAAAAGTGGCTATGAGAGTTATAGAAGGCTTGTATGACGGTGTATCTACTTCTGAATTAGATAACTTAGCAGCCGAAACAGCTGCATCTATGACTATTGCGCATCCTGATTATGCTCAATTAGCCGCTCGTATTGCTATTTCTAATTTACATAAAAACACTAACAAATCGTTCTCAGAGACCATGAACGAAATGTATCATTACGTAAACCCTAGAAATGGTCAAAAGGCACCCTTGCTTTCGGATGAAGTACATAAAGTAATCATGGAAAATGCTGAATTCTTGAATTCTCATATCATTTATAACCGTGATTTTAATTATGATTATTTTGGTTTTAAAACTTTAGAGCGTTCTTATTTGTTAAAGATTAATGGCAAAATTGTAGAGCGTCCACAACACATGTTGATGCGTGTTTCTGTTGGTATTCATTTAAACGATTTAGAATCGGTTATTGAAACCTACGACTTAATGTCTAAAAAATTCTTTACGCACGCAACGCCAACTTTATTTAATGCCGGAACACCAAAGCCTCAAATGTCTTCTTGTTTCCTTTTAGCAATGCAAGACGATAGTATTGATGGAATTTATGATACGTTGAAACAGACGGCTAAAATTTCACAATCTGCTGGAGGAATTGGACTTTCTATTCATAATGTGAGAGCTACAGGTTCTTATATTCGCGGTACGAATGGTACTTCAAACGGGATTGTTCCTATGTTGCGTGTATTCAACGATACCGCTCGTTATGTTGACCAAGGAGGAGGAAAACGTAAAGGGAGTTTTGCAATTTATATCGAAACTTGGCATGCTGACATCTTTGAATTTTTGGATTTAAAGAAAAACACAGGAAAAGAAGAAATGCGTGCCAGAGATTTATTCTTTGCTATGTGGACTTCAGATTTATTCATGAAACGTGTACAAGAAGATGCACACTGGACGTTAATGTGTCCAAACGAATGCCCTGGATTGTATGATGTATATGGTGACGAATTCGAAGCTATGTATGTCGATTATGAAAACAGAGGAAAAGGAAGAAAAACCATCAAAGCTAGAGAACTGTGGGAAAAAATCCTTGAATCTCAAATCGAGACTGGTACGCCTTATATGTTGTATAAAGACGCCGCTAACCGTAAATCGAATCAAAAAAACCTTGGTACGATTCGTTCCTCTAACTTGTGTACCGAAATTATGGAGTACACCTCAAAAGATGAAATTGCGGTATGTAACCTAGCGTCTATTTCGTTACCAATGTTTGTTGAAAACGGAAAATTCAATCATGAATTAATGTTTAAAGTAACCAAACGTGTAACCCGAAATTTAAATAAAGTAATTGATAGGAATTACTATCCCGTAAAAGAAGCAGAAAATTCCAACATGCGTCACCGTCCAGTGGGATTGGGAGTACAAGGTTTAGCCGATGCTTTTATTATGTTACGCATGCCTTTTACAAGCGACGAAGCAAAGAAATTGAATCAAGAAATTTTTGAAACACTATACTTTGCAGCGGTTACTGCTTCTATGGAAATGGCTAAAGAGGAAGGCCCTTATTCTACCTTTGAAGGTTCACCAATTTCTCAAGGAGAGTTCCAACACAACCTTTGGGGATTGAAAGACGAAGAATTATCCGGAAGATGGGATTGGGCGTCTTTAAGAAAAGAAGTTATGCAATATGGCGTTAGAAATTCACTATTGGTGGCACCTATGCCAACAGCATCTACTTCTCAAATTCTAGGAAACAACGAAGCGTTTGAACCTTACACTTCTAATATTTACACAAGACGTGTACTTTCTGGAGAGTTTATTGTAGTAAACAAGCATTTATTGCATGACTTGGTAGAGCGTGGTTTATGGAACGAAACGTTGAAACAAGAAATCATGAGAAATAATGGTTCAGTACAAAATATTGAAGCGGTTCCTCAAGATTTAAAAGATTTGTACAAAACAGTTTGGGAAATGTCCATGAAAGACATTATCGATATGTCACGTCAAAGAGGTTATTTTATTGACCAATCACAGTCACTGAACTTGTTCATGCAAGATGCTAATTACTCAAAATTAACTTCTATGCATTTCTATGCTTGGCAATCAGGATTAAAAACCGGAATGTACTATTTGAGAACCAAAGCAGCTGTAGATGCTATTAAGTTCACTTTGAATAATGACAAAAAAGAAGAGGCAATTCCAGAAAGTAAACCTAAAGCAAGACCCCTTGAAGCGGTTGAAATCGAAACAGTAGAAATGACTCCTGAAGAATACAGAGCTATGATTGAATTGGCCAAAAACGCAGGGCCAGACGATTGCGAAATGTGTGGGTCTTAATTGATAAATCCATCGAGAAAAATGAAAACAGCTATCCAAATCGATAGCTGTTTTTTTTATACTTTTGCACCTACAACCTCTAATTCAATCCTTTTGAGTTTATTATATTTTACGGACCGAAGTAATGTCCTCCTTGAAGATGTTGTCTTTAATGAAGCTGTCTCACAACAAATCCATCAATTTTTAAAGGAGTATCAATTTCGAAAAGTACTCGAACAATATGATTTACCTGTAGCCAATAAAATGTTACTTTATGGCAAAACAGGTTGTGGAAAAACGTTGACTGCCAAAGCCATTGCTAAAAAATTAAACAAGAAGCTAATTATTGTCAACCTCTCTAGAATTGTTTCGTCTAAATTAGGGGAAACCTCCAAAAATATCGAAGGTTTATTTAAAGAAGTACAGTACGAAAGTGCAGTGTTGTTTTTTGATGAGTTTGATTCTTTAGGGCAAATAAGGGATTATGACAACAAAGACAATACAGAGATGAAACGCGTGGTCAATTCCATTATTCAGTTGATTGATAGTTTTCCGAGTCGTTCTGTTTTAATTGCTGCTACGAATCAAATTCAAATGATAGACGAGGCCTTAGTGCGTCGCTTTGAATTACAACTTGAGTTTACAGCACCCAACTCAGCTGTTTTAGATAGGTATTATGATACGTTACTTCAAAAGTATCCGCTCCAATTTCAAAAAATGGAACGCTTGTACGACATTACTTTTGCTGAAGCAAAAAACCATTTACTACAATCAGTGAAAAATAATGTGATTCAAGACGCTATTGCGAATCATCCTCAGGATTTATCCGAATAGAAATATAAAACCAATCGTATTTGTATATTTGACAACTAATCATGCACAAAATAAAATGAACTGGGAACAACTATTATCATTAAAACGTCAAGGCGACACAGGAAAGCGTTTGCGAATCGAACAAGATGAAACTCGTTTGGGGTTTGAAGTAGATTATGATCGCATCATTTTTTCGTCTGCTTTCAGAAGTTTGCAAGACAAAACTCAGGTAATTCCTTTATCTAAAACCGATTTTGTGCATACTCGTTTGACGCATAGTCTAGAGGTTTCTGTGGTAGGACGTTCTTTGGGAAGATTGGTAGGAAAAAAAATAATCGAAAAATATCCTCACTTACAAGAGATTCATGGCTATCAAATGAATGATTTTGGTGCCATTGTTGCTGCTGCTTCTCTCGCTCACGACATTGGTAATCCACCGTTTGGACATTCTGGTGAAAAAGCAATTGGAGAGTATTTTTCAATTGGAAAAGGACAACAATATATAAATCAATTAACTCCTAAGCAATGGCAAGATTTGGTCGATTTTGAAGGTAATGCTAATGGGTTTTCAGTATTGAATAGTTCTCGTCCAGGAGTCGAAGGAGGAATTCGACTTTCGTTTGCTACGTTAGGTGCTTTTATGAAATATCCCAAAGAGAGTTTACCAAAGAAGCCGACCAAAAATATTGCCGATAAAAAATATGGTTTCTTTCAAACCGATAAAGATTTTTTTCAAGAAGTAGCTTTAGAAATGGGAATGATTCCCAACAAAAACAATCCAGATATTGGTTTCGAAAGACATCCATTGGCGTATTTGGTCGAAGCTGCCGATGATATTTGCTATACAATTATTGATTTTGAAGACGGAATCAATTTGGGATTGATTTCAGAAGATTTTGCATTAGAATATTTAATCAAATTGGTAAAAGACAGCATTGATACTTCTAAATATAAAACCTTAGCAACAAAAGAGGATAGAATTAGTTACTTACGCGCCTTAGCAATAGGAAGTTTGATAAATGATGCCGTAAAAGTCTTTATCGAAAACGAAAACAGTATTTTGGAAGGAAATTTTCCTTTTGCTCTAATGGATAAAAGCAAATACAAAGCGCAAATGGATGATATCATCAAAATTAGTGTCAAGAATATTTATCAGAGCAGAGAAGTGATTGAAAAAGAGTTGGTGGGTTATCAAATCATTCAGACCCTATTGGATAAATTTATTGTGGCTTTTAATAATAAATTTGAAGGTAAGGCTTCCAATTACGACCAGCTAATTTTAAAAATGCTTCCAGAAAAGCACCATCTCGAAAAAGAAAATCTTTACGAGCGCTTATTACACATCTGCCATTATATTTCGATGTTGACAGATGGGAATGCTTTAAAAATTTATGAAACCCTGCAGGGAAGAAAGCGTGATTGATTTCTAAAAAGCATAAGCTAAACCAACTCCTAATACTTGTTTCATTTGCATTTTAGGTCCTTCGGTGATTTCTACGCCATCCTTTTCGCTTTTTGCTTTGATGTCATCATCATAAATAATTTGCGTCCCTATATTGGCCTTAACGTATTTATTCACGACTAATTCCAGTTGAATATTCCAGTCGACATCAACATTTCCAAAATTATTTACGTAATCAGAATAGAGGATAAGACGGTTGTCTAGTATGATGTTTTTGAAAATTTCTTTCTTGATCTGGTATTGTAGTAAAAGACCTAACTCAGTTTTTGTTCTTTTTCCTTTTCTGATTAAAATATTGTTTTCGTCATAAACGGCACCATCAACACCAAAAGCACCTTGATCAGCCAATCTTTGGTCTAATACAAAGGTTTTTTTCATGGTAAAAGGTGAAATGTAGTAAGAATATTTTTTGTCCTTATTTATGTTTTCAGCACCAAGACCCATAAAAACATAGGCAGGAGCGAAAAATCGTGAAATAGCTACTTCTTTGTTTGGATACGAATAACCATCAGTAAATTGTGTATTAAAGTTGTATTTGGCCGAATAATACCAATTGGTCAAGGTGTCGCGTCTGTATCCAAAGGTAGAGTTGATGAGTATAGCATCATCCGTTTTTCTTAATTCGATGCCATCTTGCTTATTTAAACCATATCGAACAATGAGTTCGTTTTGCCATTTAAATTTTTCACGGGTATATACTCGGGTGAAATTCCCTTTTACCAACCCTGATATAGAACTTGTTCCCCCTGCGTTCCAGTTTAGAAATGATATTTGGGTGATGTCAAAACCTAATTTATTTGTTTTAATCCAATTTGAAATTCCCAATGTGTTTACGGATGTTTTTCTAATAGTAGGAGCTTTTAATGGTGGCAATGTTTTGGGAATTACAAAAGGCCTAAAGGTAGGTTTTGTTGTTGGTGTTAGAATGAACAAGGTGTCCTTTTCTTCTTCTGATACCGGGATTTCTTGGCTATAATTTTGCAAAGAAAAGCTTATTAAAAAAAGTAATAAAATATGATTCTGTATAAATTTCATTATAAACTATTTAGTAATTGCAAATTAACTGATTTTGTAGGATGAAAAAAAATCTATCAAGTTTTTAACGTCAATTTTGCACTTGTATTGTAATTCTTGTAAGGTGCCCTGTTCAATAAATTCATCTGGTATACCTAGTATTTTTATTGTTTTTGAATAATTATTCTTGGCTGCAAATTCTGCGATAGCACTGCCAAATCCACCAGTTATTACACCATCCTCGATGGTAAAAAGGGTTTCAAAATTTTTAAAAATAGCATGTAGAAGTTTTTCATCTAAAGGTTTTACAAAACCAAAATCATAATGAGCAAACTCAGTTTTGTTTTCCAATTGGTCTAATGCTTTTATCACATTAGTCCCGATGGTGCCAGTAGAAAGAATGGCAATTTTAGTGCCTTCTTTCAAACAATTGCCCTTTCCGAAAGGAGTTTTTTTGTAGGGAGATTTCCAATCAACAAATTCACCTCTACCTCTAGGATAGCGAATAGCTATGGGTTGGTCGATGCCTAATTGTACAGTATATAATATATTTTGTAACTCTATTTCGTTCAGCGGAGCATAGATTGCTAGATTTGGTATGCATCTCAAATAGGCTAAGTCAAATACACCATGATGGGTAGCTCCGTCTTCACCAACCAATCCTGCTCTATCCAAACAAAAAATAACGGGTAAATTTTGTAAAGCCACATCATGAATCACTTGATCGTAAGCTCTTTGCAAGAAAGTGGAATAGATATTACAATACACAATCATTCCTTGAGTTGCCATTCCAGCGGCTAAGGTTACCGCGTGCTGTTCAGCAATACCCACATCAAAAGCGCGTTCTGGGAGCTCATCCATCATAAATTTCAGTGAACTACCAGAAGGCATTGCGGGTGTTATTCCTATGATTTTTTCATTCTTTTTGGCTAAATCCAACAGTGTTAAACCAAAAACATCTTGGTATTTTGGAGGCAAGTTGGCTTCTGATTTCGGGAGTAAATCTCCAGTTGCAGCGTCAAATTTCCCAGGCGCATGGTATTGTACCTGATTTTCTTCGGCTTGTTGTAGTCCTTTACCTTTGGTAGTAATAACATGCAGAAATTTTGGTCCTTTTATTTTTTTTAAACGTGTTAGTTCTTTGACAACGGCGTGTATGTCGTGGCCATCTATAGGACCAGAATAATCAAAGTTTAGGGACTTAATCATATTGTTTTGCCGATGATTTTTTCCTTCTTTAACTGCGGTCAAATACTGTTTTAGAGCGCCTACGCTTGGGTCGATTCCGATAGCGTTGTCGTTCAAAATGACTAATAAATTAGCATCGGTTACTCCCGCATGATTGAGTCCTTCAAAAGCCATTCCTGAGGCAATTGAGGCATCGCCAATTACTGCAATATGTTGTTTTTCGAAATCTCCTTTTAAGTTAGAAGCAATCGCCATTCCCAATGCTGCAGAAATAGAGGTCGATGAGTGACCTACGCCAAAGGCATCATAAATACTCTCACTTCTTTTTGGAAATCCAGAAATACCATTCAATTGGCGGTTCGTATGAAAACGATTTTTTCTTTCGGTTAAAATTTTATGACCGTACGCTTGATGTCCTACATCCCAAATCAATAAATCATTGGGCGTATCAAACACATAATGCAAAGCAATGGTCAATTCAACCACACCGAGACTAGCGCCAAGATGCCCTTCTTTTACGGCCACAATTGCAATGATATAATCCCGTAATTCTTGTGCTAGCTGAGGTAATTGCGCTTCATTGAGTAAGCGTAAATCGATGGGGAAATTTATGTTTGAAAGTAAATTATCTGACATAAAGCAAAGGTACAATTTGAAATTGTATTTTTACATTCTATAAAAAAGTTGTTTTACAAAGAAATTAATTTGCGAATTTGCTGTCTAGACTATGATACAACCTTTCACCGACGAATATTTTATGAAAAAAGCTTTGCAAGAAGCTGAAATGGCTTTTGAAAAAGGCGAAATTCCTGTGGGAGCCGTTATTGTAGTGGCTGACAAAGTCATTGCCCGAACGCACAACTTGACTGAACTACTCAACGATGTAACGGCTCATGCAGAGATGCAAGCCATAACCGCTGCGGCCAATTTTTTGGGCGGAAAATATTTAAAAGATTGTACTTTGTATGTGACTTTAGAGCCTTGCCAAATGTGTGCTGGGGCTTTGTATTGGAGTCAAATCTCTAAAATTGTTTTTGGGGCTAGTGATACGCACCGTGGGTATGAAAAAATGGGCACTCAATTGCATCCCAAAACTACTGTGGTTCGTGGTGTTTTGGCAGATGAAGCGGCGGATTTAATGAAACGGTTTTTTGCGGAGAAAAGAAAATAAATTTATAAATAAATCCTTCTTTTTCTTACTATATTTACTTAATTGCTATTTAAACAAAAAAGCAATAGGTAAATTTTAAATCTCAACTTTATGATGGACACTAAAATTAAAACAGCTATTGTTATTGGTATTTCTATTGTGATTACAGCCTTTATATTAGGAGAATCATTTAAAAATAGAAATGAAAATTTAGATTCAATTTCAGTAATTGGTCTTGGAGCTAAAGATTTTGTTTCAGACGAAATTTTATGGTCTGGAAGTTTTACAGCAAGTAGCTCAGATATTAAAACAGCCTATAATAAAATCATTTCGGATCAAAAAATAGTAGCTGATTTTTTTATAACAAAAGGATTTAAATCGAAGGAGTTTTCGTTTGGAGCGGTAAATTTTCAAAAGAAGTTTAGAGAAGTGAAAATTCAAAATACAAATAGCGAATACATTAATACTGAACAAGTTTTTGATGGTTATGAAGCCGCTCAAAGTATTACTTTTTTAGCTAAAAAGAATCCTGATTTAATGAAACGTATCGAAGATGTTTCTAGCAAAACTTCCGAATTGATTAATTCAGGGATAGAACTTACTTCAAATTCTATTCAATATACATATTCCAATTTGCCAAGTTTAAAACAGAGTTTAATTGAAAAAGCCACTAAGGATGCTAATGAACGGGCCATCAAAATTGTAAAAACAGCTGAAGGTAGTTTAGGCAAATTAAAGAGTGCAAGTATGGGGGTTTTTCAAATTACGGGTCAGGGCTCAACAGCCGAAGATAGTTATGGCGGCAACAATGATACTTTTAGTAAAAATAAAACTGCTCGAATTACAGTGAGGCTAGAATATGTTTTGAACTAATCACGGCCACGTTTTTAGATACAAAAAAACCGTCTCGTTAATGAAAAAGAGACGGTTTTGTTTGTTTTAGTCTGTAATAACATTTCCTTTTTTGTCGTAGAAATGATATTCTAAATACGTGTAAGCGTCACGTGGTATAATTTTCACCCATTTTTTGTGTTCAAAAAACCATTTTGAACGCAATGATGGAAAACCTTTGCTGAGGTAAGCAGCCACAAACGGATGTACATTAAGTACTACTTTTTTGTGGGTTTTTAGGAGTCGTTCTAAATCGGAAGTGATTTTGTCAATGATTAAAATTGGCGCTTCAATTTCGCCATGTTCATTATTGGGATCTTCTTCACGAGTTTTGATGTTGACTTCTGGTCTTACTCTTTGTCTAGTGATTTGAACGAGTCCAAATTTACTAGGAGGTAAGATCTTGTGTTTGGCTTTATCATCGCTCATCTCTTCTCTTAGGAAGTCGAATAAAACTTTGCGATTTTCGGGATTGGCCATATCGATAAAATCAACTACTATGATTCCGCCCATATCTCTCAAACGCAATTGTCTTGCGATTTCGGCGGCGGCGATCATATTAACCTCCATGGCTGTATCTTCTTGGTTGGTGGCTTTGTTGGATCGGTTACCGCTGTTGACGTCTATTACGTGCAGTGCTTCGGTATGTTCAATGATCAAATAAGCTCCTTTACTCATGGAAACGGTTTTTCCGAAGGAAGTTTTGATTTGTCTCTCAATGTTGTATTTCTCGAAAATAGGTGTGTCTTTCGATTGATAAAATTTTACGATGGATTGTTTGGATGGTGCAATTTCTTGCAAGTAATCCTTTGTTTGTTGGTACAACTCTTCGTCATCTATTTGAATACCACTAAAGGTATCATTAAACACGTCGCGAAGTATAGAAGATGCTCTGTTGAGCTCGCCTAATACTTTTGACGGATGATGAGCAGTTGGTAATTTCTTACACATTGCAGTCCATCTGCTAAGCAGGTTCTGCAAATCTTTTTCTAATTCGGCTGTATTTTTGCCTTCGGCTACTGTGCGAACAATGACGCCAAAGCCTTTTGGTTTGATGGATTGTACTAGTTTTTTGAGGCGATCTTTTTCTTTTTTGTTTTCTATTTTTTGAGAAATAGACACGCGATCCGAAAAAGGAACCAAAACGATAAATCTTCCTGCCAAGGATAGTTCTGCACTAATTCTTGGTCCTTTGGTTGATATCGGTTCTTTTACTACTTGTACTAAAACAGATTGATTGGCATTCAAAACATCAGTAATGGTGCCGTCTTTATCAATCTCTTTTTCAAACTGAAAGTTTTTTAGGGAGAAATCTTTTATTTTACCTGCGCTTACAAGTTTTATGAATTTCAGTTGGGAAGCAAGATTTGGACCTAGGTCGTGATAATGTAAAAAGGCATCTTTTTCGTAGCCAACATTTACAAAAGCAGCATTCAGTCCTGCAACAGGTTTTCTAATTTTGGCAATAAAAATATCGCCCACTTGAAAATTGCTGGTTTCTTGTTCTTTGTGTAATTCAATTAGTTTTCCATCTTTTAATAAGGCAAAATCTACGGCATCAGAACTAGAACGAATAATTAATTCTTTATTCACGCTGTACATTTTTATCCAGACTTTTTGGCTTTTGGCTTTTGGCTTTTTAGCTTTTAGCAAATATGAAATGCTAAGAGCTATAAGCTAATAGCTAATGGCTAATTGTAAGGATGGATTAAACAATATTTAACAGGTTTGACCCGGATGAAGTTTCAGTCGGCAGTATTCAGGGAGCAGTATGCAGTTTAAGCTGCCATCTGAAGTCTGAAATCTAATGTCTGAAATTCAAATTTCAATGAACTTTTAAAAAGAAAAAAGTAGTTTAAAACTACTTTTTCTTTTTATGACGGTTAGCTCTCGCTCTTTTTTTACGTTTGTGCGTTGCTACCTTATGTCTCTTTCTTTTTTTACCACTTGGCATATTCTGAAATTTTTATGATTAATTAATTGACTATTTTGCTTCGTTGTTTGTTTTTACACCTTCTACGAACACTTTTGCTGGTTTAAAAGCAGGAATGTTGTGCGCTGGAATTTTGATGGTGGTGTTTTTGGAAATATTTCTTCCTGTTTTCTCTGCTCTAGTTTTTACGATAAAGCTTCCAAAACCTCTTAGATACACATTGTCTCCAGTTTCTAATGAAGTTTTAACTTCATTCATAAACGTTTCAACTGTCGCTTGAACATCTCCTTTTTCAAGACCTAGTTTTTCTGAAATCTTCGCTACGATATCTGCTTTCGTCATTTTCTTTCCTTATTTAATATGTTGTACTGTTTTTTTTTGAGGATGCAAATATATGAATTTAAAAAACAATAAATCAACCTAATTCGTTAAAATTTAATTACATAAACTTTTACTTTTGCTTACAAATTTTTTACAATGACTTTTTCTAATGTTCTTATTCAGTGGTATTTACAAAATAAACGCGATTTGCCTTGGCGAAATACCTCTGATCCATACCCAATTTGGCTCTCAGAAATAATACTTCAACAGACTCGTGTAGCGCAAGGAATGCCATATTTTTACTCTTTTTTTAATCAATTTCCTACAGTTAAACATTTGGCGCAGGCCGATGAACAACAAGTGCTTAAACTTTGGCAGGGCTTAGGGTATTATTCAAGAGCTAGAAATTTGCACCAAGCCGCGAAACATATTACTGAGGAGCTACAAGGAGTATTCCCAAATTCGTATAAAGGACTATTGGAATTAAAAGGTGTGGGTGAATATACCGCAGCGGCAATTGCTTCTTTTGCTTACAATGAAGCTGTGCCTGTAGTCGATGGAAACGTGTTTCGTGTTTTGTCTCGGTATTTTGGGATTGATTCTGATATCAGTCTCGGTAAAACCAAAAAAGAATTTACCGCTTTGGCTGCTGAGTTACTGCCTAAAGACCAACCCGCACTTTTTAATCAAGCCATAATGGAGTTTGGTGCGCTGCAATGTGTGCCGAAAAGTCCAACATGTAGCGAGTGTGTTTTTAATAGTAGTTGTGTCGCCTTGCAGAAAGGGTTGATTGGCACTTTACCATTTAAATCCAAAAAATTAAAAGTTACGTATCGTTACTTTAATTATATAGTACTCAACGATAGTAGTGGGAAAACGAAACTGCAACAGCGTACAGACAAAGGAATTTGGTTTAATTTATACGAGTTCCCTTTGATCGAAACCCAACAAGTAGAAGGTTTCGAAACCATTGCTCCCTTAATTCAGGCCGACGCTTCTTTTGGGAATTCTGTGGTTAGTATTGAAGAGATAAATCCTATAAGTATCGTGCATAAATTATCGCATCAGCATTTGTATATTAAGTTTTGGAAAGTAAGGCTTTCTGATACTTTGGTCGATGGAGTAGGTGCAGAGCAGTTAAAAGCCTTTCCCTTTCCTATAGTGATCCATAACTTTATTGGAGAGGAGGTTTTAAAATAACTTTAAAAAATAATGTATCTTTGATTGAAATACCACTAAAACTATGAGCGGAACATTAAACAAAGTGATGTTGATAGGACATCTAGGAGACGACATTAAAATGCATTATTTTGAAGGGGGCAATTGTATCGGGCGCTTTCAATTGGCTACTAACGAAGTCTATATTAATAAAACGACCAACGAGAAAATCACGTCAACCGAATGGCATAACTTGGTAGTGCGCAACAAAGCTGCAGAAATCTGCGAAAAATACCTTTCCAAAGGCGATAAGATTTATGTAGAAGGCCGTATCAAATCACGCCAATGGCAAGCCGAAGATGGCACGACCAAATCCACTACCGAAATTCAAGTCACCGAATTTACATTTTTGACGACCAAAAAGGATCCGAATAACAAAACGAATCCCGTTCCAGAATCCCCAAAAAATACTAACTTTGACCCCTCAAACGGCAGTTTGCCCATAAACGATTTACCGTTTTAAGCAAAGTTGCAAGGTAAGTGAAAATGAAAAATAGAATCAGTATACTTTTAGGAGTAAGCATTATAGTGTTGAGCGTTGTAGGTTGTAAAAACGAGGTATTACCCAAGCCAGCGGGCTATTTGCGCTTAGATTATCCCGAGGCCACCTACGCCCAAGTGCAAAACACATGTCCTTTTTCGTTCGAAATGAACGAGGCAGCCGTAGTTGCTGGCCAATCCGGTTGTGGTTTCACCATTACCTACCCGAAAATGAAAGCGACTATTTATTTGACCTACAAACCGGTTCGGAACAACGTAAAAGAGTTATTGCGCGATGCACAAAAGCTAACCTATGAACACGTCATCAAAGCCGATGATATCTTGGAGCAGCCTTTTATCAATCCAGAAAAAAAGGTGTATGGCATGTTTTATCAAGTCGATGGCAATGCAGCAACGAACTCGCAATTTTATGCCACCGATAGCACCAAGCATTTCGTGACGGGATCGATCTATTTTTACGCCAAGCCCAATTTTGATTCTGTGATGCCCGCCGCAAGTTATGTTCGTGACGATATGAAACGTTTGTTAGAAACCCTAAAGTGGAAGTAGTTTTTTAGGAGCAGCACTATTGTTTTTTTAAGAACGACTCCTCCTGCTGTCCGTTCTATCTTTCCCGCCGAACCCCGGCGGCAAAGGATGCCACTCCCATCAGGGCTAAAAACAACTTTTTGTTTTTCATAAGAAAGAATTTAAAATACAAAAAAAGCATTCGTTTATGGCGAATGCTTTTTTTATGAGGTATAATGTAAACTATGACTTGGTGTTTACTACCTTGTATGTTTTGCCATCGGCAACACCTTCTATTATTTTAGTTAACGTCTCTGGATTTTGAACCGTCTTGTCAAAAGAGATAGTGGCTAACTTTTTGTCAAAATCTACTGTTGCTTTTTCTACACCTTCTGATTCAGCTAATTTTTTCTCGATCGTTTTAGCACAACCCATCGCACAAGTCATTCCTTCAATGGCCATGTTTGCGGTTTGTAGGTTAGCTGCTTCGATTGGTTTTTTCTCTTTTGGTGCTTCGACTACAGTAGCTTCGGGTTGGGATACTTTAGTTTCGTTTTTACAACCTACCATGAAAATACTGGCAATGGCAAGTGCGGCAAATGTTTTGTTGATATGCATTGTTGTTGATTTGAAGTTGTTTTTATAAAATGGATTGGCACAAAATTAATCAAAAAAGGTACCGAAGGTTCAAAAAAAATGTTTCATTTTTGGTTTAAAATTCAGACTATGGTTTCTAAACAATTCAAATGGGGTTTCTTGTTTTTGTTAGCGCTCATTTGGGGCAGTTCGTTTATCTTGATCAAAAAGGGATTGGTCGGCTTAACGGCTTTTCAGTTAGGGTCGTTGCGTATCATTTTTGCTGCGCTGTTTTTGTTGTTGATTGGTTTTAGAAGTTTGGTTAAAATACCCCACCATCAATGGAAGTATATTGCTTTGACTTCTTTGTTTGGGACCTTCATTCCAGCGTATTTGTTTGCTATTGCACAAACGCAAATAGATAGTTCTATAAGTTCTATTCTGAATTCCTTAACACCTTTGAATACTTTGTTGATTGGAGCACTTTTCTTTGGGTTGGATTTTAGACGTAATCAAATTTTTGGAGTCTTGATTGGTTTAGTAGGTAGTGCTTTGTTGATTTGGAATGGTGCGGTGCATCATCCTAATCAAAACTATTATTACGCTTTCTTAGTATTGATTGCTTCGATTTGCTATGCTACAAATGTCAATTTGATTAAAAAATATTTATCGGATTTGCCTCCGTTGAGTATTACAACGGGTAATTTTTTGGTTTTGCTTTTTCCAGCGTTGGCTGTATTATATAGTACTGATTTTTTCGCTATGACTTATGGGGCGGAAGTTCAAGAATCGGTTTTGTATATTTTGATTTTGGGAGTTTTGGGAACTGGTATTGCTAATATTATTTTCTTTAAACTGATTCAGATTTCGTCGCCTGTTTTTGCGACTTCGGTTACGTATTTGATTCCAGTGGTAGCTTTCTTTTGGGGAATGTTAGACCAAGAGTTATTAACACCTGTGCAGCTTTTTGGAGCTTTTATCGTTTTGGTTGGGGTGTATTTGTCGGCTAGAAAATAGGTGTTGTTTAAGTGGGTTTGCGTGAGGGATAGAAGCTAGTTACCAAAGTAACGCGTATAGCCCGACCGCAGTTGCCAAAAGAGGCGTATAGCACGCTAGTCATATGCCTCTTTTGGTAAATGGGGTCACGCCAAAAATAGTATAAACGAAAAAAGACTGCTGATGAAAGCAGTCTTTTTGATATATAAGATATTGTGATTATTGAAAATCGACATCAGTTACGCCTTCGTTGATTTGTATTGAAGAGGTAGTAAGTTGAAGCTCTATGCCAATGTTCATTATTGTTGTATGTGGAAATTTTATGCCTTTGACTTCTTTATAATCATTGAAGTAGGTGGTTTGAGTTCCTCTTTCCGAAGTTTTACTTTCTGCGATTTTGAAGAAGTTTAGAGTGTCATAATAAAGTGTAGATTGGCCGTCTTTGATAGCGTAAGCATCTGTACCGTTTATGGATTCTATTCCTGCTAATTTGATGCTGACTTTGTCAAGTAAAGGTAATTCGTCAAAAGGATTCATGTCGGCTTTCTTTTCTTTAAACTCTTCGATGGAGAGGTCTTTGCGTTGGCCTTGTTGAATCGCGTATCCTGATTTGTCTCCTAAGACTCTTTTCATCATGGTCACTCCTCCAGCTTTCATTTCTACACTCAATTTTTTGTCTGAGGTTATTTTTGAAGTCATCTCAACAGTTGTGCCTTGAACTGACCCAGAGGCAACAGTAACGATTGATTTTACCTTTTTTAAAGCTTCTTTTCCACCAATCGCTTTAATGTAGTTTTCTAAAACGTTTTTGGAAGTAACTCCTGCTGGAATTTCTTTTTTGGTGACTGGCTTTTCAATAGGAGTACCATATTTGTCAAAAAAGTACATTGGCAATTTTAGTGTTTCTAATCCAGGTGTTACTTCGCTTGCTTTGCCAACAACGACAATGCGGTTGTTGTCTATAAGGAAGTATTTATTGGCTACACGAAGAATGTCGTCTGCGGTTACCGCGTTGATCGTTTGGATGTATTTTTCATAAAAATCGGCTGGAAGTTGCTCTGTTTCGATGTTTAAGGCATAGCGCGCCACGGCTTGTGGTTTTTGAACTTGCATTACAAAACGACCAATGTATCCTGCTTTAACGTTTTTCAAGACTTCAGCATCTACTTTTTCGGTTCTGATTTTTTTGATTTCTTTGATGAATTCTACTACGGCACTGTCAGTAACCGCATTACGAACAGCTGAAGTGGCTACAAATTTGGTAACATATTTTCCGGTTCCAATTTCTGAACGTGCGCCGTAAGTCCAAGCATGTTTTTCTCTTAAATTCATGTTCAAATACGAATTGAAATCGCCTCCTAAAATTTGATTCGCAATTACTGCTGGAAAAAAATCAGGGTCGTTCATTTTTAAAGTCACCGTATTGACCAACGAAATTACAGATTGCACGGCATTAGGAACGTCGATCAAGTTAATTTGTAGTTGATTAACATTGGGGTTGGCTGTGTACTCGGTTTTGGTGATGGTTTTTTTCTCCCAAGCACCAAATAGTTTTTCGACTGTAGCTTTGGTTTCCTTGAATTTGATGTCGCCTATGATTACCAAATACGCATTTTCTGGCACAAAGTACGTTGCGTAATTGCTTTGAACATCAGCAAGGGTTACGTTTTTCAATGTTTCTTCGGTTACGAATTCTCCAGTGGGATGATTTTTTCCAAAGGCCAATACATCGACAACGCGACCAGAAATGGCTTCGGCACTTTTTTCATTGGCTTTCAATCCTTCGATGATTTTGGCTTTGTCTTTATCAAATTCTTCTTGGGTGAATTTTGGATATAACGCGCCTTCGGCTAGCAATTCTAAGACACGTCCAGCATATTTTGATAGTGCGCTTGCAGAGGCCCCTTGAGAAGAAAAATTAATATTGGCGCCTAAGAAATCAATTTCTTCGTTAAAGGCATCTTTGGTTGTTTTTTGACTACCATTACCCAGTAAGCTGCTGGTTAGATCGTCTACACCTTTTTTAGCGCCTTCAGTAAAAGGAGGGTTGTCAAGTGTTAAGGTGAAAGATACTCTTGGGAGTTTATGGTTTTCCACAATCATTACTTTAAGTCCGTTTTTGAGGACAAAACTTTGTGGTTTTTTAATTTGAACTATTGGAGCGGCTCCAGGAGTGGGTTGAGGTCTATTTTGCGCTTGCATTATTCCGGTGACAAAAAATAGGGTTAAGAGAATACTTATGTTTTTCATAGTGATTGGTCTGATTATTTGGTTTTTTCGGCAGCTGGTACGTAATCTAAAACTAAACGTTGATTGGTATTCAAATACTTTTTGGCAACGTCTCTTATTTCTTCTCTGGTAATGGAGTGAATCATTTCGATTTCGGTATTGATTAGGTTGATGTCGCCATACAACATATAATAACTGGCAAGGTTTTCGGCGATTCCTTCGATTGAAGCATTTGAGCTTACAAAATTATTGTCGAATTTATTTTGCAGTTTTTGATAGTCTTTTTCAGAGATAAGTTCGGTTTGTAATTTTGTAATTTCTTCGTCAATTTCTCTTAAAATATCGGTTGCGGTGTTGCTTCCCATGGGTAAACCGTACAAAATATACATGCCGTAATCTTCTTGACTGTTGCTAAATGCGCCAACTTGTAGAGCGATCTTTTTGTCGTCAACAATTTTTTTATACAATTTCGAGCTTTTACCATCGCTTAAATAAGAAGAGATAAGATCTAAAACACGTGCATCTCTTGTTTTCATGGACGGGGTTCTGTAAGCGGCAACAATCGCTGGAATTTGAATGTTGCTGTCTTCAAATCTTGCTTTTATAGTTTCGGTTATAGGCTCTTCGATGAATTGTTCTCTTTTGATTGGAGCTCCTTTTGGGATAGCACCGAAATATTGTTGAATCCATTTTTTGGCTTGGTCTTTTTTGAAATCACCAGCTACAACCAAAACAGCATTATTAGGAATGTAGAATTTTTTGTTGAAGGCTTGGAATTCTTCTAAAGTGGCCGCATCTAAATGTTCCATAGAACCAATTGTTGCCCAACGGTAAGGGTGTTTTTTGAATAGGTTTTCTTTTACTACCGCTTGGAATCGGCCATAAGGTTGGTTGTCCATTCGGGTTCTTTTTTCCTCTTTTACAACTTCGTTTTGCGTGTCCACGCCAATTTTGTTGATTACTGGGTGCAATAATCTTTCGGATTCCATCCAAAGGGCTAATTCTAGGTTGTTAGAAGGAAAAACTTCGTAATAATAGGTTCTGTCGTCTGATGTATTGGCGTTGTTTACACCTCCGTTAGCCGTTACAATCTTGAACCATTCTCCACGTTTGATGTTTTCAGTTCCTTCAAATAACAAATGTTCGAAGAAGTGAGCAAAACCAGTACGATCTGGTTTTTCGTCTTTTGATCCAACATGATACATTACCGATGTAATTGCTACTGGAGCAGACGGATCATGATGCAAAATGACATGCATACCATTATCTAAGTCGTATTCTTCAAAAGCTACTTTTTGTGCCGAGGCTACGCCGCCAAGCATCAATGCGCTACTCAATGCCATTATTGTTTTTTTCATAAGGTTACGTAATAGTTTAATTTTTCTATTGGTGGGTTTTGAATTGTAATTGTTACATCAAATGTAGTTTTTTTAATCATTTCTTGTAAAAAATATCTTGTTTTTAGCTTATTTTAACATCTGTTGTATTTGTGTAAAAGTCTTGTTTGTCAGGCTTTAGGGTTGGTTTGATTTTTTTTTTATGTTTAAATTGCAGGAATGATTTTTAGTTGTATATTTGCAACCTTAAAAATCAATAAATCAATTTGGTATGTATGCAATCGTAGAGATAGCAGGGCAACAATTCAAAGTAAGCAAAGACTTAAAGGTTTATGTTCACCGTTTGGCTAATGAAGAAGGTTCAAAAGTTTCTTTTGACAAAGTTCTTTTATTAGACGATAATGGAAATGTAACTTTAGGCGCCCCAGCTATAGAAGGTGCTTCTGTAGAAGCTAAAGTGTTACAACACTTAAAAGGAGATAAAGTTATCGTTTTCAAAAAGAAAAGAAGAAAAGGATACAAAAAGAGAAATGGTCACAGACAATATCTTACTCAAATTGTAATTGAAGGTATTACTGCAGGTGGAACAGCTAAAAAAGCAGCTCCAAAAAAAGCAGCTGTTGAAGCTACAACTGAAGAAGCGCCAGCTCCTAAAGTAAAAAAAGCTCCAAAAGCTAAAAAAGAAGATACAAAAGAATAATAACAATATTAAAACCAATACGTCATGGCTCACAAGAAAGGTGTCGGTAGTTCTAAGAATGGTAGAGAATCAGAATCAAAACGTTTAGGCGTTAAGATTTTTGGTGGTCAAGCTGCTATTGCTGGGAACATCATCGTAAGACAAAGAGGTTCTAAACACAATCCAGGTGAAAATGTTTACATCAGTAAAGATCACACATTACACGCAAGAGTAGCTGGAGTTGTGAAGTTCCAAAAGAAAAAAGACAACAAATCATACGTTTCTATTCTTCCATTCGAAGCATAGTTAACATAAGAATGTTATCAAAAAAAACCTATCCATTCGGATAGGTTTTTTTTGTTGTGACAAAATGCAATATATACCGTCTTGCTATTTTGTAGTTTTGATAGCTTATCTCTAGACTATCATAAAATATAGTATTTCCACTTTTTTCATCTTTAACGAAAGTCAATGGGAACTTTTTGCTTGTAAGATTTTAGAGTAGTAGTTTGATAGGTTCTGTTAAGAAGGATTGAATAAAAGACCAATACTAAAAAACAATCGGAAGTTATTATTTTTTGCATAGGAAGCGTCAAATGTTATGGGCCCAAGAAAGGTGTTGTATGAGATCGTGGCTCCACTTGAGTATATGAGACCTGTTTGCTCCCTGTTCTGCCAATTTGCTTGATGGGTTAGAAAGTTGTTTTTGAATTCTTTAAAATCTCTAAACCCGACAATTGCTACATCCAAATGGGGTGTTAAGTATAATTTTGGTGCTAAATTGGTTTGTAAACTCAAATTAGCTTTTACGAATTGACTTAAATTAAGTTCATTTTCTTGCAAGCCAGCAAATGTTACACTGTTTTTTAAAGTGTTAGGCGAATATCCTCCTAAGAAAAATTTAGAACTATACCCAAACTCCGAAGATGATTCTTGTTTTTTTGAATCCTCAAACATGAATCCTGCACTTCCTTCCATGACTATTACATTTTTTTCATTCAATGGAACTCTGTTTTCATAGGTAACCATGAATTTTGTGAATGATTTTAATTGGCCACTATAATTTTCAAGATTTTTTTCGGCAAAATTAATATCAGCATCTAGATGAAGCGTGCGAGATAATTCTACATAAAGTTTGTTTCCTGTGGAGGCAAAATGTAACTTGTTAAGATTGTTCATGGAGTAATGGACATTCATTTCTATGAGATTCAAATAATAGCTACTTAATGTGAAAACGGTATTAAATCCCGGATCAGTTTTTGGGCGTAAATGGGTAAATTTGTAGTTGAGCCCAAAGCCAAAATAGCTTTTTAATGAATTAATGTTACGGTTGAAGTCATTGCAAAGTTCTACCTGATTGAATTGTAGGTTATCAGCAACTTTATTGCCAATATACACACTTTGAGTCAAGCGGTGCGCATAGGCTTCTGAGCGCCACCACCAATTTTTTTCTTTTCCAATAATTTTTTGATATTGCGCTCTAATTCGGGGTTGTTGAGCAATATCAGCGGTGATTAAAAACCGTGACGATGTTCCAAAGATGTTTCGTCCGGTATAATTCATGACGGCTCCAAATCCTCTAAATGTGTCAAAATGTATCGAAGCCTTGATTTGATTTTTATAAAATTCAGAGGCGTTCATTTCTAAAACACTTGTACTGTCTTTTGAGTATGTATTGTAAGTAATGTTGTTAAATAAGTTAGTTCCTATTGCTTTTTTTATACCATTGGCTATGTCATTGATGGTGTACTTTTCGCCTGATTTCAGGGCAGCTCGCTTTTGTACTAAGGGTATGTTTTCAGTGCTGAAATTATTAAAAATAAGGCTGTCTAATTGGAATGTGTCTTCTGTTTTTGGGAGAGATTTTTTTTGTGTAGGATAAGCTTCGAGTTTTTTAGCAAGCGCTATTAAGGCAGGTAAATTTTGATGAGTAGCAACTTTTCCTTCCTCATAAATGGTGTTGCTTGCGCCGAAATCAGCAGTAGAATAGGTTAGATTTGGATAATGACTTAAAAGAATGTCACATAATTTTTTGTTGCTTTCGTTTTTAAGATTACTAATCAACATGGTGGATTGAAAAATAAGTGTAGATAAATTTTCCAATTGTTCTTTGGTAACTTTATCGTCGCCTACATCGCTTCCAATGATGAAATCGGCACCCATGCTTTTAGCAACGTCTGTTGGAAAATTATTGAGTAGTCCGCCGTCAACTAATAGGGTGTTTTTGTAGGGAACTGGCTTAAAAACGCCTGGTATTGACATACTAGCTCGCATGGCGATGCCTATGGATCCTTGGTCTAAAACCATGAGCTTTCCGTTAATAATATCTGTCGCTATGGCTCTGTAAGGAATTGGAAGCTTGTCAAAATGATCAATTTTGAAGGCAGGATACGTTACTATAGATAGAAATTCTCTAAGATTTTGATCATTGATAAAAGAGGATTTTAAAATAGGTCTGTAGTTTTTAACATCAATATCGATGAGGTATTTATTGAATTCTCCCATCTCTTCAACACTTACATTGTTAAGTGATATGGTGCCACCAAGTAATTCGTCCCATTTGGTGCTTTTAGCTATTTTGGCGATGCTGTCTCCTGAATACCCCATGGCATATAATCCTCCAACAATACTTCCCATACTTGTTCCAATAATCAAATCAGGCACAATGTTCAAAGAATCTAGTGCTTGTAATAAGGGAATATGGGCAATGCCTTTTGCACCGCCGCCGCTAAGTACTAATGCTATTTTTGGTTTCTTGCTTTGTGCGTAAAGACCTTGGATTAGGCTGTTGTGACCTAAACAAAATAGTATCAGTATAATGCAAATTGCTTTGTTTGGAACATTAAACTTGTAATTTGGATATGAAGTATGAACCATAATTTTTGTATTTACACTTTAAGGTATAAATATACTTTGTTTGTCTTGTACTTTTTCCTTGAAGCTATAATTTTTCCTTGTTCTAGAAGCTAGATTTATTTTGTGGTATGTTTTGTCCTTGTTAGTTTGTTAAAATAATAATCAGATAGTTAAAAATGTTTTAATTATATTAAAGTTTGTGTCTTGTCATATTTTTTTAATAAAATGGACGTATTTTTAAATTTCGTAATGATTAATTAAAAAATGAAGGAATGAAGAAAGTGATACATAAAAAATTAAATGAATTACAAGCCACTGCTATATGTGGTAATGATATTAGTTCTTCTTGTTTGTATGTTTCTGCATTGACCATTATGTATGCTGGTCAATTTGCTTGGATTTCTTTATTAGTTGTTGCGGTTGTTTTGTTTTTATTTCGAAAAATATATGCCGAAGTAGTAGGAGCCATTCCTTTAAATGGTGGAGCTTATAATGTGTTATTGAATACGTCAACCAAACGCTTAGCCTCATTAGCAGCTACTTTAACGGTGCTTTCTTATATGGCTACCGCTGTAATTTCCTCTATTGAGGCGATGCATTATTTACATGGCATTTTGGATAGTATTAATGTAACCATAGCAACTTTGGTAGTCTTAATTGTTTTTACAGGACTTGCTATTATGGGGATTGGCGAATCAGCTTTTGTTGCGGTTATTATTTTCGTTATTCATTTGTTTACGTTGAGTCTTTTGGTTTTGGTTTCTATTTGGTATTTATTGATGAATGGATTGGATACTTTTCATATTAATTGGGCAATGCCACTTCAGGCGGGAGGATTTTTTACGGCTTTGTTTTTAGGGTTTTCGGCTGCAATGTTGGGGATTTCTGGGTTTGAAAGTTCTTCTAATTTTGTAGAGGAGCAAGAAGCTGGTGTGTTTAGAAAAACCTTGCGAAATATGTGGGGAATTGTAAGTTTTTTTAATCCAGTATTAGCTTTGTTGCTGATTTGTATTATTCCTTTGGCAGAAGTAGGTGAGCATAAAGAATCATTATTAGCCTATTTGGGTCATACTACAGGAGGGACTTGGTTGGCTTTTTTGATTTCTATTGATGCTGTTTTAGTCTTATGTGGTGCGGTGTTGACCTCTTTTGTTGGCGTTTCTGGTTTACTGAATCGAATGACTTTAGATCGTGTTTTGCCTAATTATTTTTTAAAACAGAATAAAAATGGTGCAAATTATCGCATCATTATTGGTTTTTTGATTTTATGTGTATCTGTTCTATTTGTGACTAAAGGACATTTAGAATCTTTGGCAGGTGTGTACACTTTTTCATTTTTAGCTGTAATGGGCTTATTTGGAATTGGGAATTTGATGTTGAAAATCAAAAGGAGAAAGCTACCTAGACCTGAAAAAGCTAGAGGTATTGCTGTGGTTTTGGCTGTTGGTTTTATAGTTGTTGCTTTTTTTGGGAATATCAAATTGAATACGAATTCCTTTTTTACTTTCATAAGTTATTTAGTACCAGCTTTACTTTTGGTTAGCATTATGCTTAATCGCTCTATGTTGATCAAAGTGAGTATTGATGCATTGGAATACTTTTATAAACCTTTGCGCAAGTTTGTAGTTTTGAGTAATCGGTATTTGAGTCAGATGCATAATAACGTAAACTCACAGACTTTTGTGTTTTTTACAAAAGGGGATGATGTTGCTATTTTAAATAAAGTAATGCAATATGTGCAAAACAATGAATCTACTAAGAAATTAAAAATCGTGAATGTAAAAAACAGCTCAGAGTCAAATGATTTGTTGATTAAAGATGTAGAAGTTTTAGATAGAGCTTATCCTGAAATTGACATTGAATTTGTTGAGATTATAGGGGTTTTTGGACCTGAAATTATTGATAAATTATCGGTTCAATGGGGAATTCCTAAAAATTTCATGTTTATTGGATCGCCTGGAGATCGTTTTTCTTATAGAGTGGCTGATTTAGGTGGGGTGAGATTGATTATGTAAAGCGATTGGTAAAAATTCATTTTTCTTTTAAAGTGTTTTTTGTTTTTTTTTGCGTGAGGGATAGCAGTGGAAATCCTTTTATGTAGCGTAGCGGAATAAAAGATTGGAACGAATAGCCCGACCCGTAGTTTTTACGGAGGGTCACGCCCAAAATAACAAACCCTCACATTTCTGCAAGGGTTTGTTAGCTATTCATTAATCACTAAGGACTAATTACTAATATCTGTAGTATTCCGGCTTAAATGGCCCTTCAACAGTTACTCCAATGTATTCTGCTTGATCAGGACGTAAAGTCTCTAATTCTACACCTAATTTGGCTAAGTGCAACATTGCAACTTTTTCATCTAAATGTTTTGGTAACATGTACACTTCATTGTTGTAAGCGGCACTGTTTTTCCATAATTCGATTTGAGCCAAAGTTTGGTTGGTGAATGAGTTACTCATTACAAAACTTGGGTGACCTGTAGCACAACCAAGGTTTACCAAACGACCTTCAGCCAAGATGATAATGTCTTTTCCAGCGATAGTATATTTGTCGACTTGAGGTTTGATTTCGATTTTTGAAGCACCGTGGTTTTTGTTCAACCAAGCCATATCAATTTCGTTATCAAAGTGTCCGATGTTACAAACGATAGTTTTGTCTTTCATTTTTTCAAAATGAGATCCTAAAACGATGTCCTTATTACCAGTAGTTGTGATGATGATGTCAGCATTTCCAACAACAGTATCTAATTTTTTAACTTCATAACCGTCCATTGCAGCTTGTAAAGCACAAATTGGATCGATTTCAGTTACCGTTACAATAGATCCAGCACCTCTAAAAGAAGCAGCTGTTCCTTTTCCTACGTCTCCGTATCCACAAACGATTACTCTTTTTCCAGCCAACATAATATCAGTTGCACGACGAACTGCATCAACTGCAGATTCTTTACAACCGTATTTGTTGTCAAATTTAGATTTAGTAACTGAGTCGTTTACGTTGATCGCTGGCATTGGTAATGTTCCCGCTTTTACTCTTTCGTATAATCTGTGAACTCCAGTAGTAGTTTCTTCAGACAATCCTTTGATTCCAGCAACCAATTCTGGGAAACGATCAATAACCATATTAGTTAAATCTCCACCGTCATCCAAAATCATGTTTAAAGGTTGTTTGTCTTCACCAAAGAATAAAGTTTGCTCGATACACCAATCAAAATCTTCTTCGTTTAGACCTTTCCAAGCATATACTTGAATTCCTGCAGCAGCAATAGCAGCAGCAGCCTGATCTTGAGTAGAGAAAATGTTACAAGAACTCCAAGTAACTTCAGCTCCAAGCGCAATCAAAGTTTCGATCAAAACCGCGGTTTGAATCGTCATGTGTAAACATCCTGCAATACGAGCGCCTTTCAAAGGTTGTTCGTCTTTGTATTCTGCACGAAGCGCCATTAAACCTGGCATTTCAGCTTCTGCTAATTCGATTTCTTTTCTTCCCCAAGCCGCTAAGGAAATGTCTTTCACTTTGTAAGCCACATAAGGCGTAGTTGCTGTACTCATTTATAGTCTTTTTGTAAATTGAAATTTTTTGCAAATTTACGTAATAACTTTATAAAAATTTCAATTTCTTTTAGAATTGTGAATTGTTTAATTCCTTAAGCGTTAGAAAATTATGTAAAGTAGTGTTCTTGTACTTCAGTGGTTCGTTTTGATGCTGGCTGCTCGTCTTTATTGATTGTTGGCTTTTCAGGATAGTATACTTTACTCTATCTGATGGTTTACAGGCTCATCATTTGTTATAATAACTCAGATTGTTTGAGTTTTCTTCGTTAAATTGAGCAAAACAGCTACAATTTTTTGGTGCTTATGCTCAAAGGCTTCATTTTTTTTAAAAATAAATTTTGTGATTTAGAAAATAATACTACTTTTGCCAAATAATCTACAAAACCGATAGGGTAATAGATTTTAAAATGAAATGACTATGAGTATTGAAGTAACAAAAGAATTAATAAAGAGAACCGAAAACCTTTCCATCGAGGAGACTTTAGCTTTTTTGGCTAATGAATTTCCAGAAAAAGTAGTTTTTTCGACTTCTTTCGGACAAGAAGACCAAGTAATCACGGCTTTAATTGCAATCAATGAATTGCCGATAAAAATATTTACCCTCGATACTGGAAGGTTGTTTCAAGAAACTTACGATGTTTTTCATAAGACGCTAAAGAAATACAAAGTGAATATTCAGACTTTATATCCAGAAACGAGTCATGTAGAGCAATTGTTAAATACAAAAGGACCCAATAGCTTTTACGAATCGGTAGAAAACAGAAAAGAGTGCTGTTTCATTCGAAAAGTGGTGCCGTTGAAAAAAGGATTAGCGGGTAATAAAGTTTGGATTACAGGGTTGAGAGCAGAGCAATCTGAAAATAGAAATGATTTAGCCCTTTTCGAATACGATGCCCATTTTGATATCATCAAATTCAATCCTCTACTCAAATGGACTTTGGCTGAGGTACAAAAATATATTGATGATAACAATGTGCCACAAAACAGCTTGCACAAGAAAGGATTCATAAGTATAGGTTGTGCGCCTTGTACAAGAGCCATAGTCGAAGGAGAAGACATCAGAGCTGGAAGATGGTCTTGGGAATCCAGTCACAAAGAATGTGGGTTGCACCAAAAATAGAAGGCAGATTTTAGAAAATAGAATAAAGAGAATAGAAAAAACAATAAAAGTGGTAAGATTTTAGTCGAGGTTGTAACAACCTTACACTTTAAACTTTAAACTCTTAAACTAAAAATAATGAGTTCAGTATTAAAAACAAATGCTTTAGAAAGCGAAGCTATTTACATATTCAGAGAAGTAATTGCTCAATTTGACCGACCTGTTTTGCTTTTTTCAGGAGGAAAAGATTCGATTACACTAGTGCGTTTGGCACAAAAAGCCTTTTTTCCAGCCAAAATTCCTTTTCCGTTGTTGCACGTAGATACGGGACATAATTTTCCAGAAACCATTGAGTTTAGAGATAAATTGGTAGCAGAATTAGGTTTAGAATTAATCGTTCGTAATGTTCAGGATGCTATTGATGAAGGTAAAGTAATAGAAGAAACAGGTAAATATTCTAGTAGAAATACGTTGCAAACCACCACACTTTTGGATGCTATCGAAGAATTTAAATTTGATGCTTGTATCGGTGGAGCACGTAGAGACGAGGAAAAAGCCAGAGCCAAAGAGCGTATTTTCTCAGTACGTGATGATTTTGGGCAATGGGATGAAAAAAATCAACGTCCTGAATTGTTTGATTTGTTGAATGGTAAAATCGAAAATGGTCAAAACGTACGTGTTTTTCCAATTTCAAACTGGACCGAATTGGATGTTTGGAGTTATATCGAACAAGAACAAATCGAGATTCCGTCGATTTATTTTTCACACAAAAGAAAAGTTTTTTTGAGAGACGGTTTAATTTGGTCACATTCTCCTTATGTGTACCAAGAAGAAGACGAACAAATCGAAGAACGAATTGTTCGCTTCCGAACCGTTGGAGATATGAGTTGTACCGCCGCAGTAGAGTCGTATGCCGCCACTATTGCTGAAGTAGTTGGAGAAATTCGTTCTTCTACCATTTCTGAAAGAGGCGCCAGAATCGACGACAAACGTTCGGAAGCCGCTATGGAAAAAAGAAAACAACAAGGGTACTTTTAAGAGTTTATAGTTTTTCGTTTATAGTTTATGGAAATGTCCTTTTACTCTAAACAACAAACAATAAACAACAAACAATAAACAAAACAAGAATGGAAGTTTTAAAAATAGCAACAGCAGGAAGTGTAGACGACGGAAAAAGTACGTTAATCGGAAGATTATTATACGATACACAATCCTTGACTACCGATAAAATTGAAGCAATAGAAAAAAGCAGTAAGCAAAAAGGATACGATTACCTAGATTTTTCTTTGGCGACTGATGGTTTGGTGGCTGAGAGAGAGCAAGGAATTACAATAGACGTAGCCCATATTTATTTTTCTACTGCGAAAAAAAGTTACATCATTGCCGATACACCAGGTCACGTAGAATATACTCGTAATATGGTAACTGGTGCTTCGACTTCTCAAGTATCAATTATTTTGATTGATGCTCGAAAAGGAGTAATTGAGCAAACCTACCGTCATTTTTTCATTAATAATTTACTGCGTGTAAAAGACGTGATTGTGGCCATTAACAAAATGGATTTGGTGGAGTATTCCGAAGAAGTTTTCAATAAAATCAAAGCCGATTTTCAAGCCTTAAATGCTAAAAGCGCTTTCAAAGAACAAAACGTTAGTTATATTCCGCTAAGTGCTATCAATGGTGGAAATGTAGCTCAAAAATCAGACAATATGCCTTGGTATTCTGGGCAAACCGTTTTGGAACATTTGGAATCTTTGGAACCGAATGATATTTATGAAAATGGTATTACTCGTTTTCCTGTACAAACCGTTATTCGTCCAAAAACGGAAGAGTACCACGACTTTAGAGGATATGCAGGAAAATTATATGGAAATTCAATTAAAGTAGGCGATGCGGTAACTGTTTTACCTTCTTTAACAGAATCTAAAGTAACCAACATTCACTTTTTCGATAAGCAATACGATGAAGCTATTGCTGGTTCCTCCATCACTATCGAATTGGAAAATGACATCAATGTGACTCGTGGTGATATGATTGTAAAATCAAGCGAGTTGCCAAAAATAGAAAAAGAAATTACAACAACCGTTTGTTGGATGGATAGCAAAAAATTAGTGGCAGGAGCAAAGTATTTTGTACAACACAACACCAATAGAGTCTTGGCAAAAATTGACAGGGTGAAAAACGTAATCGCAACCGATTATTCTGGAGTAACACCAGCAACTCAATTGGCTATAAACGAAATAGGAGAAGTAACCATCAAATTAAGCAAAGCCATTTATTTTGATGCTTATACAGATAACAAATCAAATGGAGCTTTCATATTAATTGATGCTGCAACCAACACAACAGCAGGCGTTGGGTTTATAAAATAAGCCCCCTAACCCCCAAAGGGGGAAATTAGTGGGAATAACGATAGAATGAAAAAATTATTAACTAAATACTAGACTCGGCTCCCTCCCTTTTGGGGAGGGCTGGGGTGGGGCTTATGGAAAGTTTTAGAACCGAAATAGAGAATCCGATTGTCCAAAAGGATATAATCGATTTAGAAAGAAAAATTGCTTTATTCCGCGATGGAAAAATCGATGACGAACGTTTTCGTTCTCTTCGTTTAGCAAGAGGTGTATATGGGCAACGTCAAGAAGGCGTGCAAATGATTCGTATCAAATTGCCTTTTGGTAAAGTGACAAGCGAACAATTGCATCGTATTTGTAAAGTTTCTGAAGAATATTCTACGGGACGTTTGCACATTACTACACGTCAGGATATCCAAATTCACTATGTGAGTTTAGACAGAACACCACAACTTTGGGCCGAGTTAGAGAAAGATGATGTTACCTTAAGAGAAGCTTGCGGGAATACTGTTAGAAATATTACAGCAAGCGAAACTGCGGGTATCGACCCAGACGAACCATTTGATGTGTCTCCATATGCACACGCACTATTCGAATTTTTCTTGAGAAATCCAGTGTGTCAAGAAATGGGGCGTAAATTCAAAATGTCTTTTTCTTCTTCTGATAAAGATACCGCTTTGAGTTATTTGCACGATTTAGGATTTATTCCAAAGATTGTTAATGGTCAAAAAGGATTTAAAGTATTGTTTGGAGGTGGTTTAGGGTCACAACCTAGTCACGCCGAATTATTGTCTGAATTCATCCCTGCCAATCAAATCATTCCAACCACAGAAGGAATATTGAGAATTTTTGACCGTCACGGCGAAAGAGCCAAACGATTGAAAGCGAGAATGAAGTTTTTGGTTAAAGAAATCGGAAAAGAGGAGTTTTTGCGTTTGGTCGAAGAAGAGAAAAAGGCTTTATCGCATCAAGTAGTTGAAATTGATACAACTCCTTTTGAAAAAGCCATTCCAACGCCAATATTGGATGCTCCACAAGTTGTGATTGATGATGTCGCTGCCTTCGAAGCTTGGAAAAAAGCCAATGTTATTCCGCAGAAACAAGCGGGTTATGTGGCTATCGGAATCAAAGTAGCTCTTGGCGATTTTTATATTGATAAAGCCCGACAATTGGCCGATTTAATCAAAAATTATGCAACTAACGAATTGCGTTTTACGTTGCGTCAAGATATCTTAATTCGTCATATAAAAGAAGAAGCGCTGCCTTTCTTCTATCAAGAATTAGCCAAATTAGATTTTGTTGCGTTAGGATACAATAGTACCGCAGATATTACCGCTTGTCCTGGAACCGATACTTGTAATTTAGGAATCGCGAGTAGTACTGGAATTGCAGTAGAATTAGAAAGAGTTTTAGCGACAGAATATCCTCACTATGCCAATTCAAACGAAATCACTATCAAGATTAGTGGTTGTATGAACGCTTGTGGACAACACAATATGGCCGAAATTGGTTTCCAAGGAATGTCTATCAATGCAGGTAAACTGGTTGCACCAGCTTTACAAGTATTGTTGGGTGGAGGAAATTTAGGAAACGGACAAGGACGTTTTTCTGATAAAGTAATCAAAATCCCAAGTCGTCGTGGTCCAGAAGCTTTAAGATTGATTTTGAATGATTTTGAAGCCAATGCCAACGGACAGTCCTTTTTGAATTATTATGATGCTAAAGGAGAGAAATATTTCTATGAATTTTTGAAACCTTTGGCCGATGTGACCAATTTAACCGAAGCTGATTTTGTAGATTGGGGCAACGCCGATAATTATGTGAAAGCAGTTGGAGTGGGCGAATGTGCTGGTGTGGTAATTGATTTAGTTGCGACTTTGTTGTACGAAGCCAAAGACAAATTGACGTTTGCACAAGAAGCTTTCGAGGATAAAAAATGGTCGGATGCGATTTACTTGGCCTACGCTGGATTTGTAAATGGAGCCAAAGCTTTGTTATTGGCCGAAAACCAAAAAACAAACCATCACGCAGGAATCATTGATTTGTTTGATACCGTTTTTGTGGAGACGAATAAAATACAATTAGCCACTTCTTTTAAAGAATTGGTTTATCAAATAAGAGAAAACGAACCATCTGAAACTTTTGCCAAAGAATACATTGCGACAGCAACTGCGTTTTTTGAAACGATTGAAACATACAGAGCACTAGATTTATCAAAAGCATAAAAAGAGGAAGCGTATGAGCTATAAAATAACAAGTACCAATTCTTCCACCCTCCCATTTGGGCCGGGCCGGGCTGGGGCACCTAAAGTTACTTTAGTGGGTGCAGGCCCAGGTGACCCAGACCTTTTGACTATAAAAGGGGTAAAAGCTTTGGCTGAAGCCGATGTCGTTTTGTATGATGCTTTGGCTAACGAAGAGTTAATGGAGTTTGCGCCAAAATCATCAATCAAGATATTTGTAGGCAAACGCAAAGGAAGTCACGCCTATTCGCAAGAGCAAATCAATCAGTTAATTGTTGATAATGCCTTGACTTACGGTCACGTTGTTCGATTAAAAGGAGGTGACCCCTTTATTTTTGGACGTGGAAGTGAAGAAATTGAGCACGCTGAAAGCTTTGGAATTCCTACCTTTGTCGTTCCAGGTATTTCATCATCAATTGCGGTTCCTGCTTATCAAGGGATTTCGTTGACAAAACGAGGCGTTTCTGAAAGCTTTTGGGTAATTACTGGCACAACATCGGCAAGAAAATTATCAAATGATGTTCAGCTAGCAGCCAAATCAACGGCAACGGTGGTGATTTTAATGGGAATGAGTAAATTGGCGCAAATTGTTGCCCTGTTTCAAGAGGAAAGCAAAGGTGAAACGCCGATTGCTATTATTCAAAATGGAACCACTCCAGAAGAAAGAATAGGAGTAGGAACGATTGATACGATAGAAGCTGTTGTAGCGGCGCATAATTTGAGTAATCCCGCCATCATTGTAATTGGCGAAGTGGTAAAAGAAAGCAATAAATTGAAAGGTTTTTACGAAGAATTTATCGTAGCGTCAGGTCGTGACCTGACCTAAATAAACAAAACCGTCAGGTTTTAATCTGACCCAAAAAAATAAACAATGGAAAGAAACGAATTATATCCCGTATTTTTAAAACTACATCAATTAAATGTATTGATTGTTGGTGGCGGAAATGTGGGTTTAGAAAAGTTATCTTTTATGTTGAAATCAAGTCCAAATGCGAATGTTGAAGTGGTGGCGCCGCGATTTCTTCCCGAGTTGGAAGCTTTGGCCGAAAGACATCCTTCAGTAAAACTGACACCAAAAAAATTCAATCGTTGGATGCTTCGCAAGCGTAATTTAGTAATAGCTTGCACGGATGATTTGAAGGTGAACAAACGCGTGTATGATTTATCCAGAAAGCG
Organism: Flavobacterium succinicans LMG 10402; assembly: GCF_000611675.1. Lineage (GTDB taxonomy): Bacteria > Bacteroidota > Bacteroidia > Flavobacteriales > Flavobacteriaceae > Flavobacterium > Flavobacterium succinicans. The sequence goes on from NZ_JATV01000011.1 coordinate 89,357, forward strand.
TTATTTGATTTGTAATATTGCCGATACACCCGATTTATGCGATTATTATTTGGGCGGAATTGTGACCAAAGGCAATGTGAAAATCGCCATTTCAACCAACGGCAAATCACCGACAACCGCCAAGCGATTGCGTGAATTTTTTGAAGAGGTTATTCCAGAAGATGTGAATAAAATGGTCGAAAACCTGAATGAATATCGCAAAACGTTGAAAGGCAATTTTGAAGAAAAGGTGCAGCGAATGAACGAAATCACCGAGGCATTAAAAAATAATAAATAATACGCGTACCGTAGGGACAGGTCGCGACCTGTCCTTCATTACAATAAAAAAAACACCCAAGTGATATTTATCACGAATCCTCAAATGAATTAATCGTTTATTTGAACACCGTAGGGATAGGTCCAACCTGTCCGTACAAAATGAAAAAAAAGAAGTAATAAGTATAAATAAAAAAAGATGGTTAAAACAGATATATTAATAATAGGAGCAGGACCAACAGGGCTTTTCGCCGTTTTCGAAGCAGGATTATTAAAATTAAAATGTCATATTTTGGATGCCTTGCCACAGCCAGGCGGACAATTATCAGAATTGTATCCTAAGAAACCTATTTATGATATCCCAGGATTTCCAGAAGTATTAGCGGGAGATTTGGTGGATAACTTAATGGAACAAATCAAACAATTTGAGCCTGGATTTACCCTTGGAGAACGTGCAGAAACCATCGAAAAACAAGAAGACGGTAGCTTTATTGTAACCTCTAATAAAGGGAAAAAATTCCACGCTCCAGTTATTGCTATTGCTGGAGGATTAGGAAGTTTTGAACCAAGAAAACCTTTAATCGAAGACATTGAGTTTTACGAAGACAAAGGAATCAAATACTTCATCAAGAATCCAGAAAAATTCCGCGATAAGAGAGTGGTGATTGCTGGTGGTGGTGATTCTGCTTTAGACTGGAGTATTTTCTTGTCGAATGTAGCATCAGAGGTAACCTTAATTCACCGTCGTAACGAATTCCGTGGCGCATTAGATTCTGTTGAAAAAGTACAAGAATTAAAATCTGCTGGAAAAATCAGATTGATAACTCCAGGAGAAGTAGTAGGCTTAAATGGTGCCGAACATATCGAATCTGTAGTGGTAGAAGACGACAAAGGCGCTAAGCAAACCATCGCTACCGACTATTTTATTCCACTTTTCGGATTGACTCCAAAATTAGGACCTATCGGCGATTGGGGATTAGAAATCGAAAAAAACGCTATCAAAGTAAACAATGCTTTAGATTATCAAACCAACATTCCTGGGATTTTCGCCATTGGTGACGTAAACACTTATCCAGGAAAATTAAAATTGATTCTTTGCGGATTCCACGAAGCCACGTTAATGTGTCAAGCGGCTTACCAAATTATCAATCCAGGTAAAAAATATGTGATGAAGTACACCACCGTTTCAGGTGTTGACGGATTCGACGGTACTCGTAAAGAAGCACCAAAAGCAGTTGTGAAAGCTATTGTATAGTTTCGCTTATTCCGTTTAAAGGTTTAAATTGTTTAAAAGTTTAAGTGATGCGTCGATTCGGCGACAATCTTAAACAACTTGAAACAATTTCAACCTTTTTTTAAACTTTTAAACTTCTAAAAAAACACTTGCAATTGTTAGCGTTATGTCGTTACTTTGCATCGTTCCTATTTTTATTGAAAGTTATCACGAAAGGCGGAGGGAAAAGACCCGATGAAACCTTAGCAACCCTTTACTTTTTTAAAGAAGGTGCTACATTCTACCAAGCATAGCGCGGATAGATAACAACAAAATACAGTCTCGTATTTTTTCAAACCCCTTTCCCGATACATTTTTAAATAATTGAATGAGCGCATCATTGGGGCTTTTTTGCCATCAACGTTCCCGCTATCCACTATATCTTTTATGCTGAACACCAGCATAAAGGGATGTCGTTGCTATCGGGGCTAAAGAGCCTCAAATAGTGAATATTTGGAAATAGTAATAAAGCTTTGCGCCCTTGCGACTTAGCGGTTTAAAATAAAGTATGTCAACAATACAAGAAGAAATTAAAAAAAGAATTCTCGTGCTCGACGGAGCGATGGGAACGATGTTGCAACGCTACAATTTCTCCGAAGAAGATTTTCGTGGCGAACGATTCAAAGATTTTCCGCATCCGTTAAAAGGGAACAATGATTTATTGTCTCTCACGCAACCACAGGCCATCAAAGCCGTGCACGCCGCCTATTTTGAGGCTGGAGCCGATATTGTAGAAACCAACACTTTCTCAGGAACCACCATCGGAATGGCCGATTATCATTTGGAGGATTTGGTATACGAACTCAACTACGAATCCGCTAAACTAGCCCGAGAAGTAGCCGATGAATTCACCGCAAAAAATCCAGACCAACCGCGTTTTGTAGCGGGTTCCATCGGACCCACGAACAGAACTGCAAGTATGTCGCCCGATGTAAACGACCCAGGATACCGCGCCGTAACTTTTGATGATTTACGCATCGCTTACAAACAACAAGTCGAAGCCTTGTTGGACGGTGGTTGTGACATTCTTTTGGTAGAGACTATTTTCGATACGCTGAATGCCAAAGCCGCACTTTTTGCCATCGAAGAAGTCAAAGAAGAACGCAACATCGATGTGCCTATTATGGTTTCAGGAACCATCACCGATGCTTCAGGAAGAACCCTTTCTGGACAAACCGTTGAGGCTTTCTTGATTTCGGTTTTGCATATTCCGTTGTTGAGTGTAGGATTCAATTGCGCATTGGGTGCCGATTTGCTCAAGCCTTATTTGCAAACCTTGTCGCATAATACTTCTTTCAATATTTCAGCGCATCCTAATGCAGGTTTACCGAATGCCTTTGGAGAATACGACGAAACGCCTGAAGAAATGCAAGCGCAAATTCGTTCTTATTTAGAAGACAATTTAATCAACATCATAGGAGGCTGCTGCGGCACCACCCCAGAACACATCAAATTAATTGCGGATATCGCCAAGGAGTATAAGCCTAGGGTTTCGACTGCGGTGATGTAGAATATTGTTCCTGCAAGGTTTTTTTAACTTTGTAGGTGTTTAATTAAATAGACCTACAAGGTTTTGTAAACCTTGTAGGAGGGCATAAAATTAGTCGAATGAGCGAGACGCCCACGCTAGCAGCATAAAAGTTCCGTAGGAACGACCCATTTTGTAGCAACGGATTTTAATCCGTGGGGTGTAGAAATGAAACATAATTGTAGAAACAAAACTTATCCCGTTGTGGATTAATAGAAGATAATAAATGAAAATGCAAGAAGGGAATAATTATGTAATAGAGGTACAGCAAATAAAGAAAGCGATTTTGAGAAGTCGTTACGAGGCTGCTGCGCTTGCTAATACTGAATTATTGAAATTGTATTTTTGTATCGGTCAATATGTATCGTTTCATAGTCGGAACAAAAATTGGGGAAAGGGAGCCATTGATAGTATTTCGAGTTTGTTGCAACAAGAGCTTCACGGTTTGAGAGGTTTTTCGGCCACTAACATTAGAAATATGCGTATTTTCTATGAAGAATGGGAATGTATGCATTCTTTTTTGATAGACAAAAAAGCACCTCTTTTTCACTTTTCGGAAGAAGAGTTAAATCGTCAGTTGCCGTCTGCCGAATTGAAAAACACAAATCGCCAGTTGCCAACTGACGATTTGAATGATAGTTTTCTAATTCAGCAGTTGCCAACTGCTGAATTAGAAAATGAATGGATAGAGTTGTTTTTGAAAGTTCCATTTACGCAGCATCGTCTTATAATTCGAGGAGCGGAAGTTACGGAAGAGCGTGTTTTTTATATCCAAAAAGTGGCAACCGAGTTTTGGAGTTTTGAAACCTTAAAACACCATTTAAAGTCGGATTTGTATCAACGGCAAGGAAAATTGGCGCATAATTTTCAAAGCACTTTATCTGAAAATGCTTTTAGGCAAAAAGCATTGATGGTTTTTAAAGATGAAATGTTGTTGGATTTTATCAATATTGAAGATGCCGATGAAGAACCAAACGAACGTGTTTTGGAGAATGCCATTGTGCAGAATATTAAAAAATTCATAATGGCTTTGGGGTCTGAATTTAGTTTTATTGGGAATCAGCACCGATTGCTTATTGAGGACGAGGAGTATTTTATAGACTTGCTATTTTTTAACCGAAAAATTCAGAGTTTAGTAGCTATAGAATTGAAAAAGGGGAAGTTTAAAGCGGAATATGTTGGTAAAATGAATCTCTATCTTTCGGCATTGGACGAAATGGTGAAACAGCCACACGAAAACCCGTCCATTGGAATTATTCTTTGCAAAGAGAAGAATAATAAAATAGTAGAATTTGCATTCCGAGATACCTCGAAACCAATGGGAGTAGTAACGTATAAAACATATAATGATTTGCCAGAAGCTTATAGAAATATTCTGCCAGATACGGAAACGTTGAAATCCTTGTTGTAATGAAGAAAATAAAATTGATAAAAAAAGAAAGTGGTCGTTTAGCACTTTTGCGTGAGGGATAGTAGTGGAAAGCCCACAGACCAATGGAGTGATAACGGAGTTGGTCAAGGACTTGTAACGGATAGGCCGGCCCTTGGGACACGCCCAAAGAATTAAGCATAGTATCTATAAGATTTTGTAAATCATGTAGGATAGAAAATAATAAGGATTTTGCTTGACTCCTTGTAATGACAAGCAAGACGATCAGAAAAAGTTCCATAGGAACGACTTATTTTGTAGCAACGGATTTTAATCCGTTGGATAAAGAAACGATAAATAATGTAGCGACGGAATTTATTCCGTTGAAAATAGAAAGAAATGGCAGAAAAAAGAAGAAACCTAGTATTATCTGGATTGGAACCCTTAATCATCACGCCCGATAGCGTATTTGTGAATGTGGGGGAACGAACCAATGTGACGGGTTCGCGAAAATTTCTTCGATTGATAAAGGAAGAGAAATACGATGAGGCGCTGGATATAGCACGCCAACAAGTAGAAGGTGGCGCGCAGATTATCGATATCAATATGGACGAAGGGATGTTGGATGGCGAATATGCTATGACCAAATTCCTGAATTTGATTGCGGCCGAACCAGATATTTCGCGTGTGCCGATTATGATTGACAGCTCGAAATGGGAAATCATTGAGGCGGGTTTGAAAGTGGTGCAGGGGAAATGTGTCGTGAATTCGATTTCTTTGAAAGAAGGTGAGGAGCGATTCATTCATCACGCGAACTTAATCAAACGTTATGGTGCGGCGGTGATTGTGATGGCTTTTGACGAAGTAGGTCAGGCCGATAATTATGAAAGGCGTATTGAAATTTGTCAGCGTTCGTATGATATTTTGGTGAACAAAGTACATTTTCCACCACAAGATATCATCTTCGATTTGAATATTTTTCCTGTGGCTACAGGAATGGAAGAGCACCGCTTGAATGCTTTGGATTTCTTTAGAGGAACCAAATGGGTTCGCGAGAATTTACCACACGCGCACATTAGTGGTGGTGTGAGTAATGTATCGTTTTCGTTTAGAGGAAATGATGTGGTGAGAGAGGCTATGCACTCGGTTTTCTTGTACCACGCGATTCAAAACGGAATGACGATGGGAATTGTAAACCCAGAAATGTTGTCGATTTATGATGAGATTCCAAAAGATTTATTAGAATACGTTGAAGATGTGATTCTGGACCGACGTGATGATGCTACTGAACGTTTATTGGATTTTGCTGAGAATGTAAAAGGAGACGGTTCCAAAGCAAATGAAGCGGTTATACAAGAATGGCGTAATGGAACGGTGCAAGAAAGAATCACGCACTCTTTGGTAAAAGGAGTGGATGCTTTTATAGAAATTGATGTAGAAGAAGCACGCTTGGCCGCCGAAAAGCCTATCGAAGTAATCGAAATTAACTTGATGGCAGGAATGAATGTCGTGGGAGATTTGTTTGGTTCGGGTAAAATGTTTTTGCCACAAGTGGTAAAATCGGCACGTGTGATGAAAAAAGCAGTGGCTTATCTTTTACCTTTCATTGAAGCCGCAAAGCAAGTTGGAGACAAATCTGGAAACGGAAAAATATTGATGGCCACTGTAAAAGGGGACGTACACGATATTGGAAAAAATATTGTTTCAGTCGTATTGGCTTGTAATAATTATGAGATAGTTGATTTGGGTGTGATGGTGCCTCCAGAAAAAATTATTGCTGCAGCTATTGAGCACGAGGTAGATATTATTGGTTTGAGTGGATTGATTACGCCGTCTTTGGACGAAATGGTGTATTTGGCGAAAGAGCTGGACAAACGCAATATGAAAATCCCTGTAATGATTGGTGGAGCCACTACTTCGCGCGCGCATACCGCGGTTAAAATTGCGCCTCAATACAGAGAAACGGTAATTCACGTAAACGATGCTTCGAGAGCGGTGACCGTAGCGGGTAATTTATTGGACCATAACCGAAAAATTTATGCTAGCGATATTCGTGCAGAATACGATGCGTTTAGAGAAACATTCTTAAATCGTTCACGAGATAAAAATTTCTTGTCTATCGAGGAAGCCAGAAAAAATAAATTGCAATTGGATTGGGATAATTTTACACCAGTACAACCCAAAGTAATTGGCAAGCAAATCGTAGAAGTCGATTTAGAAACATTAGTACCTTATATCGATTGGACGCCATTTTTCAGAACTTGGGAATTATTCGGGAAGTATCCTGCAATTTTAACCGATGATGTAGTGGGTGAACAAGCCACTTCGGTTTTTGCGGATGCACAAGCGATGTTGAAAGTTATTTTGGAGGAGAAAAAGTTAACCGCAAAAGGCGTTTACGGAATTTTCCCTGCGAATCAAATCAACGACGACGATATCGAATTGAGAGATGAAAATGGAAATCCATTACAAACATTCTTGACTTTGCGTCAGCAAGCTCAGAAAACCAAAGGAGCGCCAAACATTGCTTTGTCTGATTTTATTGCGCCAAAAGATAGTGGAAAAGTGGATTATATGGGAGCCTTTTGTGTGACTACTGGTTTTGGAGTTGACGAATGGGCTGCCGAATTTGAAGCCGCATTAGACGATTATAATTCGATTATGGTGAAGGCGTTGGCCGACCGTTTTGCAGAAGCTTTTGCAGAATATTTACACGAGAAAGTCCGTAAAGAATTTTGGGGCTATGCTGCTGATGAGGTGTTGAGTAAAGAAGATTTAATTGAAGAATCGTATAAAGGAATCCGTCCAGCACCAGGATATCCAGCTTGTCCAGACCATTTAGAGAAACCGACGATTTGGAAATTATTGAACGTTGAAGAAGAAATTGGAGTAACCTTAACTGAAAGTATGGCGATGTGGCCAGCTTCATCCGTTTCTGGTTACTATTTTGGAAATCCAGAGAGCAAGTATTTCGGACTAGGTAAAATCAAAGAAGACCAAGTAATTGATTACGCCAAACGAAGAAATGTTTCGACCGATGTAGCGATGAAATGGTTGAATCCGAATATAGCTGATTAGTAATAGTTTAAAGTTGAAAATTTGTTTAAAGTTTAAAGTTTAAAGTTGTTCGAAAGAACCTTAAACCTTAAACCTTAAACTTCAAACTAAGAAAAATGAAGGTAACACAACATATAGAAAACGCCAAAGGAGAAACCTTGTTTTCTTTTGAAATTATTCCGCCACAAAAAGGCAAAAGCATTCAGGAATTATATGACAACATCGATCCGTTGATGGAGTTCAAACCACCATTTATTGATGTGACCACTTCTCGTGAAGAGTTTATCTACGTAAATAAAGGGAATGGGCTATTAGAAAAGAAGTTGACAAGAATGCGTCCAGGAACTTTGGGTATTTGTGCTTCTATCAAACATAAATACAATGTTGACACGGTGCCGCACGTACTTTGCGGAGGTTTTACGAAAGAAGAAACAGAATATTTGTTGGTGGATTGTCATTACTTAGGCATTGACAATGTGATGGCTTTGCGTGGTGATGCGATGAAAGACGAACAATCGTTTGTGCCAACCAATGGAGGTAATAAATATGCTTCCGATTTAGTAAGCCAAATTTATCAATTGAACCAAGGGAAGTATTTGCACGAAGTAATGGACATTGATAATAAAGCCGATTTTTGTATTGGTGTAGCGGGTTATCCTGAGAAGCATTTGGAATCCCCTTCTTTGCAAACCGATTTGAAACGTCTTAAAGAAAAAGTAGATGCAGGAGCGGATTATGTCGTTACCCAAATGTTTTTTGATAATGCTAAATATTTCGAATTTGTAGCCAAAGCCAGAGAAATGGGCATTACAGTTCCGATTATTCCAGGGATAAAACCTATTGCGGTAGAAAGACATTTGCAAGTGTTGCCACAAATTTTCCGTATCGATTTGCCAGAAGATTTAATTGCTGCGGTAGAAAAATGTAAAAACAATGCCGAAATTCGTCAAGTTGGAATAGAATGGGCGATTCAACAATCTATAGAATTAAAAACTGCAGGAGTTCCTGTTTTGCATTACTATTCTATGGGAAAATCAGAGAACATCAGACAAATCGCAAGTCAGATTTTTTAATAAAAGGATTATATTATTTCAATTGAAAGTACTCGATGAGCTTTTGGCTTGTCGGGTATTTTTTTTGTTATAAATCTAAAGTGAAATTGGGAAAGCTGTGAGTTTTTTGTTGTTCTTACACATTGTTGGTTTAAAGTCGTATATTTATTTGATTTAAAGCAGTTTAGTTAAAACTTAAAGCAGTATTTATGAACTTAAAAATACAAATTAATAAAATTAGACGAAAAATAATGAGAGTTCTTACAAAAAATCTTGGAAGATCGTCGAATACCAATAAGGGATCAATGGATCTCCAACAAGTAAAGAGAGTCTTGATTTCGAGACCCAATCACCGTTTAGGAAACTTGTTGCTAATTACACCTTTGGTACAAGAAGTACAAAATCTTTTCCCGAATGCAACTATTGATGTTTTTATAAAAGGGAATCTTGGTCCTATTGTTTTTGAAAATTTCACAAATGTAAATCAGATTATTCGTTTGCCTAAAAAGCATTTTGACGAATTAGGAAACTATATGAATGGCTGGTTGAAATTGAAGAAAAACAAGTACGATTTGGCTATCAATGCTGATAAAAACTCTTCGTCTGGACGTTTGTCTATTCAGCTTGTCAATGCAAAGTTTAAATGTTTTGGGGAACAAGCAACCGATTTGTCTAGTCAATTTTCTGACTATGCTCATATTGCAAAGTATCCTGTGTATGATTTGCGTCATTTTCTTGCTTCGGTAGGAATGAAAGTGCCGAGCAAACCAATTCCTAATTTGCTTTTGCAATTAAGTCCTGAAGAAGTAGCTAAAGGGAAAGCGCTTTTGGATGCCATTGTTCCAGCAACTAAAAAAACGATTTGTCTTTTCACTTTTGCCACGGGAGCCAAATGTTATTCGGTGGAATGGTGGGCCGTTTTTTATGAAAGAATTTTAAAAGAATTTCCAGACTACAATATTTTGGAAGTGTTGCCTGTAGAAAATGTGTCGCAAATACATTTTGCTGCGCCAACCTATTACAGCAAAGACATTAGAGAAATCACAGCATTCTTTAAAAATACAGCTGTTTTTGTGGGCGCTGATAGCGGAATGATGCATTTGGCTAGTGCCGCTCAATTACCAGTAGTAGGTTTGTTTTCGGTTACCAAAACAGATAAATATGCACCCTACGGTGCAAAAAGTGTCGCAATCAATACCAACGAAACTACAATTGACGATTGGATTCAAGCGATAAAAGATAGCTTGGAATAATTAGTGAATAGTAACTAGTCCTTAGCAGTTAGCGCTTAGTTCTTAGTTTTTTTGCTATTCACTAATTACTAATCACTAGGGACTAACCTCTACTTCGTAATTTCCCTAAATACCGCTTCTAGATTTTTGTTTTTCTGGTTGAGTTGCAAGGTTTTTAAACCATTGTCGTGAGCGAAATCGAATACGGTTGGACGCATATCTTGACTCGACAAAAAGGTCAGTTCCCATAGATAATCACTGTTTTTGATGAATGATTTTAAATGTGGAATGGAGTTGATTTGGTCTTCGGTTACTTTTAAATCAAATTCTACTTCGATGACTTGTTCTTTGTCGGCGGCAATCAAAACTTCTAATTTTTTGTCAGCTACAATTTTGCCTTTATCAATAATAATAACACGGTCACAAATCGCTTCTACTTCTTGCATAATGTGAGTAGAAAGAAAAACGGTTTTGTCTTTCCCTACGTTTTTAATCACATTTCGAATTTCCACCAATTGATTCGGGTCTAAACCTGTAGTGGGCTCGTCCAAAATTAAAACTTCTGGATTGTGCAATAAGGCATTGGCTAATCCCACACGCTGACGATATCCTTTAGAGAGTTGTCCTATTTTTTTATGACTTTCGGGAGTTAATCCTGTTAATTCAATTACTTCTTGAATACGAGAGGAGGGTACTTTGTACACATCGGCATTAAAAGCCAGATATTCTCTAACATACAAATCCAAATACAACGGATTGTGCTCAGGTAGATAACCAATTATCTTTTGTACTTCTTTGGTGTCTGAAATAACATTTTTATCATTTACTAGCGCTACGCCTTCATCTGCCGCTAGATAAGTGGTCAATATTTTCATCAAAGTAGATTTTCCAGCGCCATTTGGACCAAGAAAACCAACGATTTCTCCTTTTTTTACAGAAAAAGTAATCGAGTCTAATGCTTTTTGAGCACCATAGCTTTTTGATAAATTTGTAACTTCTATAGACATAAGAATGATTTTGTTGCAAAAGTAAACAGAAAAACCAAGCTATGGAAGTTTCTTTGGATAGTATGAAAAAATATTGAGGGATTTTGTTTTTGCTGAATATCAATTTATCTCAGTTTTTGTCCTGCCAATGCGCTAAGATTTCTATATTTACTTCAAACTTGTAGTTATGAGCGAAGACAAAACAAATTCTTTTTTAGAAAATTACAGCAGTATCCTATTGCTTTTGGGTGGGATTGTACTTGGTAGTTTGGCTGGATTGCTTTTTGGTAAAGACGTTGAGGTAATAAAACCTTTGGGTGATATCTTTCTTAATTTACTTTTTACAGCGATAATTCCATTGGTAATTTTTACTATAGCTTCCTCGATTGCTAATTTGCAAAAAAGCGACAAGCTTGGTAAACTTTTCGGAGTTGTTTTGATGGTGTTCTTGGTAACGGTAATAATTTCTGCCATAGTAATGATTATTGGGATTTTTATTTTTCCTGTTGATCAGGCTGTTTTTTTGGCAAAATCTTCTTTGGTCACTACTCATAACAGTACAACAGATTCGCCCGTTACTCAGCTGTTAACGGTAAATGATTTTTATGAAATTTTGTCTCGTAAGAATATGTTGGCTTTAATCCTTTTTTCTTTTTTATTAGGTTTTGCTACTTTGAATGCTGGCGAAAAGGGTAAAGATTTTGCTCGATTTTTGCATTCGGCGAACGAGGTGATGAAACAGTTGTTGGTAATCATTATGAAAGGAGCTCCTGTTGGGCTTGGGGCCTATTTTGCTTATCAAGTTGGTATTTTTGGGCATCAGCTTTTTGGTGCCTATGCCAAACCACTAGCCGTTTATTATGGAATGTGTACTTTTTACTTCATAGTATTCTTTACTATCTATGCTTTTTTTTCGGGAGGACTATTAGGAGTGAAAGTGTTTTGGAAAAACAATATCACGCCTTCCTTTACAGCAATAGGAACTTGCAGTAGTATTGCCACAATTCCAGCCAATCTTGAAGGGGCTCAACAAATGAAAATCCCTGCTTATATTCGAAACTTGGTAATTCCTTTGGGAGCGCCTTTGCATAAAGACGGTTCTAGTATGTCGTCTATTGTAAAAATAGCCGTAATTTTTGCTATTTTTGGTAAGGATTTCACAGATCCATTCACTATTCTAACAGCTATTGGAATAACAATTATTGTATCAGTAGTGGAAGGAGGGATTCCAAACGGAGGTTATATTGGAGAAATCCTAGCCATTACCATTTATGGTTTTCCGATGGAACAAGCCTTGCCCGCAGCTATGATTATTGGAACACTAGTCGATCCCATTGCTACTTTGCTCAATGCCAATGGCGATTTGATTTCGGCAATGATGGTCACGCGAATCGTTGAAGGTAAAAAATGGCTTTTACGAGAAAATGAAATCAATTAAATCAAATCATACAAATAAAAATGAAAAAAATTAGTTTAGGATTGTTGGTCCTTTTTGGATTCATAGCTAATGCTCAAAATGGGATTCAGCAAAGCGAGGTTACTCGAATAGAAACAGAATTGGCGTCAGATGCTATGGAAGGAAGAGGGATGTTTACTCCAGGAATCGAAAAGGCATCGGCTTTTATCGAAGGAGAATTCAAACGAATTGGATTGACTCATTATAAAGATTTGACATCTTATAGTCAAGATTTTTTGATTAAAGGGAAAAAGGCCAATAATGTAATTGGAATTATTCCTGGAAAATCAAAGCCTAATGAATATGTTATTTTTTCTGGACATTACGACCATTTAGGAATGAAAGAGTCAGGAGATGATAAAATTTATAATGGTGCGAATGATGACGCTTCTGGCATCACAGCTGTAATTACTTTGGCGGACTTTTTTAAGCAAAAGAATGACAACGAACGAACACTTGTTTTTGTAGCATTCACAGGAGAAGAAACGGGTGGTTATGGTTCTGCTTTTTTCTCTAATTCCATCAATGCAGACGAAGTGGTGGCAATGTTCAATATCGAAATGATTGGAACCGATAGTAAATGGGGTAAAAACTCAGCTTATATTACAGGATTCGAGCGTTCTGATTTTGGAACTATTTTGCAAAAGAATTTGGTAGGTTCAGGATTCAATTTTTATCAAGATCCGTACCCTCAAGAACAATTGTTTTACCGTTCAGACAATGCAAGATTAGCTGCTTTAGGAGTTCCAGCGCATACTATTTCAACTTCAAAAATGGATATTGAACCGAATTATCATAAATTAAGTGATGAAGTGGGGACTTTAGATATGAATAATATGACGGAGATTATTAAGTCGATTGCCATCAGTTCACAAACTATAATCAGTGGAAAAGATACTCCTTCTCGTGTTCCAAAAATGAAAAATTAAATGAACAAGCTCTTTGAGGACTAGGATAATCGTTAAAAAGCAGGTGTTTTGCAAGGCTTTTTTTTTGTTATTGTTAATTGAAAGTTAATTTCACAAAGAAATCCGTTTTTGTTAATCATTTCGGTAATTTTTCTTTAGTTCTTTGGATTAAGTTTTTATCTTTGTCAAGAATTTATTCAGAAAAACAAATAAACAAAATGTCAAACAACCGTTTTTATTTTAGCTACACTTTTTATTTCTTCTTTGAGAAGTAAGGATTGTGCTATGGTTATTTGAAAGTTAAAAGATACAAATAAAACTACGATACAATCCTGATGAAAATCAGGATTTTTTTTTGACTATATGAGAACAAAAATTGGAATTCAGGGAATTAAAGGGTCATTTCACCACCAAGTGGCTCAAGATTATTTTTATCAAAATATTGAGGTTGATGAATGTTTATCTTTCGAGGAGTTGGTAGATAGTTTGTTGAGTGGTAAATGTGATCAAGCGGTAATGGCTATTGAAAATTCTATTGCTGGGCCAATTATCCCAAATTATGCATTGATTGATAAGAATAATTTGCACATTATTGGGGAGCATTATCTGGATATTTTTCAAAATTTGATGGCTTTGCCCGGGCAATCGATAGAAGACATCAAAGAAGTACATTCTCATCCTATGGCGTTGTTGCAATGTATGGATTTTTTGAAAAAACACCCCAATATCAAATTGGTTGAGGATAAAGATACAGCCGAAACCGCTAGAAGAATTCATCAAAATCAAATCAAAGGTATCGCGGCAATTGCTAGTGTTGCTGCTGCAGAAATGTATGAATTGGAAATCATCGCGCCATCGATTCAGACGATTAAAAATAACATGACTCGATTTGTAATGCTCAAAAAAGAGAATTCATTCGCGTCTGAAGATAAGATAAACAGGGCTTCGCTCAAGTTTGAGTTAAATCATAAACGAGGAAGTTTGGCCGCTGTACTCAATGTAATGAGTGATTGTAAATTGAATTTAACCAAAATACAGTCGCTTCCAAAAATTGAAACACCTTGGAAGTATTCTTTTTTCGTCGATGTGACTTTTGAAAAGTATGAAGACTATGCCAAAGCCAAATCGTTGGTGAGTATTATGGCAGATTATTTTAAGGTTTTAGGAGAATATCCCAATACAAAGCCATTACTTGAATCTCCAAACTAGAAAATAACAAATTCCAATTTAGAATAAAGCTAAAAAAATGATAACAACAGCCCAACGTTTAGCGATAGTTGAAGAATATTACTTCTCCTCAAAGTTGAGAGAAGTACGCCAATTGGCCGCCGAAGGAAAACCTGTAATCAATATGGGAATAGGTAGTCCAGATTTAAAACCTGCTCCTGCTGTTATTGCTGCAATGACTGCTGCAATGCAAGACGAAAATGCACATCAGTATCAAAGCTATCAAGGTTTGCCAGAATTGAGACAAGCGATGGCTGATTTTTATGAGCGCAATTACCAAGTAACCCTAAATACCACTACTGAAGTTTTGCCTTTGATGGGTTCCAAAGAAGGAATTATGCACATTTCGTTAGCGTTTTTGAATGAAGGTGATGGCGTTTTGATTCCAAATCCAGGGTATCCAACGTATACTTCGGTGACTAACTTAGTAGGTGCGGTGCCAATGTACTATGATTTGAAAGAAAGCACCAATTGGGAACCAGATTTTGAGGTTTTGGAAAAAATGGATTTGTCTAAAGTAAAATTGATGTGGATTGGGTATCCGCATATGCCTACAGGTGCCAGAGGGAATTTGGCTTTGTTTGAAAAATTAGTCGCTTTTGCACAAAAACACAACATTTTATTGGTCAATGATAATCCGTATAGTTTTGTTTTGAATGACCAACCTATGAGTTTGTTGCAAGTGGAAGGGGCAAAAGAAGTTGCATTGGAGTTGAATTCGTTATCCAAAACCTTTAATATGGCGGGATGGCGTGTAGGAATGGTTTCTGGAAATGCTGCTTGTATTGATGCGGTATTGAAAGTGAAGAGCAATATGGATAGCGGAATGTTTTACGGCATTCAAAAAGGGGCGATTGCAGCTTTGCAGAGTGATGCTTCTTGGTTCGACGAAATGAATGCGATTTACGCAAAACGTAGAATTTTAACCGAAGCATTGGCAGAGAAATTGGGTTGTGAGGTGTACAAAGAAGGCGTTGGATTGTTTGTTTGGGCGAAGCTTCCAGCAGGAATTACATCGGCGGAGGATTTTATTGATAAGATACTGTATGAGAAATATATCTTTATTACACCAGGAACTATTTTTGGTTCGAATGGCGAAGGCTATATCCGATTTGCTTTGTGTGTAAAAGAAGAAAAAATTGAAGAAGCGATTCGTCGTTTTTAGCAGATAATACCTAGCCCTGATAGTAGCGGCATCCTATTGTGGCGGGGTTCGCCACAATAGATATAGCGGATAGCAGGATTAGCTAATAATAAAAATTATAATGAATATACACGTAATAGGAATAGGTTTGATTGGAGGTTCGATGGTGTTGGATATAAAGGCCTTACACCCAGAAGCGACTATTTACGGAATGGACAAAAATGAAGCTCATTTGCAAGAGGCGATTGCGCTTGGGGTTGTGGAAAAAGCGGCTACGATGCAGGATTTGGCCGATGCGGATTATGTTATTGTTTCGGTTCCTGTGGATGTGGCGTTGCAAGTGTTGCCCGAAGTTTTGGACCATATTGGCGAAAACACCATTGTTTTTGAAGTGGGTTCTACGAAAATGCCTATTTGTGAAGCGGTGGCCAATCATCCTAGAAGAAGAAATTATATTGCCACACATCCTATTGCTGGAACGGAATTCTCGGGACCATCAGCAGCTATAAAAGGATTGTTTCAAGGGAAAACGAATATCATTTGTGAGGTGGAGAAAACGACTTTTAAGTTGCAAGAAAAAGCCATCGAATTGTTCAAAGAATTAGGAATGCGCATTCGCTATATGGACCCGAAGTCGCACGATAAACACATTGCTTACGTATCGCATTTGTCGCACATTAGTTCATTTATGTTAGGGAAAACGGTTATCAATAAAGAGAAAGACGAACAAGATATTTTTGATATGGCAGGTTCTGGTTTTGAGAGTACCGTGCGTTTGGCCAAGAGTTCGCCAGCGATGTGGACGCCTATTTTTAAACAAAATAAGAAGCACGTAGTGAAAAGTTTGGAGGAGTATATTGCTAATTTGACGCAATTTAAAGACTTATTGAAAAGCGAAGAATACGATGCGATTTTTGATGAAATGCAGAGTGTGAATAAAATTAAAGCCATTTTGAATGGAATGAATACCAAAAAATAGGTAGAGAAGAACAGAATTAACACAAGAAACTATAGAATAATTTTAAAGATTTAAAACTAAAAAAATGGAAAACAAGAAAGAAATGAGAAATTGGTTGGAAGCGTTCAATTTGACACATCCATTGGTGATAGCAGGACCTTGTAGCGCCGAAACAGAAGAGCAAGTATTGAGAATTGCACACGAATTGAAAGATTCTGATGTAAGTGTGTTTAGAGCTGGAATTTGGAAACCAAGAACGCGTCCAGGTGGATTTGAAGGCGTTGGAGAAATAGGATTGAAATGGTTGAAAAAAGCCAAAGCAGAAACAGGTTTGTTAATGGGAACCGAAGTAGCTACTGCTGCTCACTGTAAATTGGCTTTAGAAAATGATATTGATGTTTTATGGGTTGGGGCACGTACTACGGCCAATCCGTTTGCGGTTCAAGAAATTGCAGATACTTTGAAAGGGACAGACAAAATCGTTTTGATTAAAAATCCAGTGAACCCAGATTTAGCTTTGTGGTTGGGTGGTGTTGAGCGTTTGCATATGGCTGGAATAGAAAAATTAGGGGTGATTCACCGTGGTTTTTCTACTTACGAAAAAACAAAATACAGAAATATCCCAGAATGGCAAATTGCGATTGAATTGCAAAACAAATTCCCAGATTTGCCTTTGATTATTGACCCTTCTCACATTACTGGAAATCGTGATATGATTCTTGAAGTGACGCAAGAAGCTTTGGATTTGAATTATGACGGAATGATTATCGAGACACACACAGACCCTGATAACGCTTGGAGTGATGCTGCGCAACAAGTAACGCCGGATGCTTTGAAACAAATTTTCAAAGACTTGAGAGTTAGAAAACAAATCGATGTTTCGGATGAGTTTATGACTAAAATGAGTAAATTAAGAGCGAATATCGATGTATTAGACGCTAATTTATTGGAGCTTTTGAGCAAAAGAATGAAAGTGGCTGTAGAAATTGGTAAGGTTAAAAAAGAAGCAAACGTGGCGGTTTTACAAAACAATCGTTGGAATGAGATTTTAGGTAAAATGATTTTGGAAGGAGAAAAGAAAGGACTTTCGGAAGAGTTTGTCTTAAAAATGTTCAAAGCGATTC
This sequence comes from Flavobacterium succinicans LMG 10402, assembly GCF_000611675.1. Lineage (GTDB taxonomy): Bacteria > Bacteroidota > Bacteroidia > Flavobacteriales > Flavobacteriaceae > Flavobacterium > Flavobacterium succinicans. The sequence continues at coordinate 106,926 of NZ_JATV01000011.1, forward strand.
ACCAAGAAAGTATCAACAAACAAGATAAAGTATTGAATTCGTAAAGATTTCTGACTTTAGATTTTATTAAATCCCAAGACCTTTGTTTTGGGATTTTTTTGTTTTTTTCTAGGGTTCTAAAATCATAAATATAAAATCGTTACTCTTCAATCATAAATCATTTATCTTTGCAAACATTTAAATCTAAAATCTGAAAATGACAGGAACAGTTTATAAATCTACAGGTAGTTGGTACACCGTGAAATCCGAGCAAGGCGATTTTATTGAGTGCAGGATGAAGGGGAAGTTCCGAATGAAAGGAATTAAAAGCACCAATCCCATTGCAGTGGGCGATGTAGTAGATTATGAATTGGAGGAGACTTCGGACACAGTTACGGGTACGATTCATCACATTCACGACCGTAAGAATTACATTGTTCGAAAATCGGTGAATTTGTCGCATCAAATGCACATTATTGCGGCGAATATTGACCGTGTTTTTCTTTTAATTACGGTCAATAATCCTCCTACGACTTTTAATTTTATTGATCGTTTTTTGGTGACTGCAGAGGCGTATGGGATTGAAACTATTTTGGTTTTTAACAAAATTGATACTTTAGATGAAGTCACTTTAGACGAACAGTTGTACATGCAACATGTATATCAGGAAATTGGGTATCAGTGTTTGCGAGTATCTGCTGCTGAAGGAAAAGGAGTTGACGCTTTGAAAGCATTAATGATAGGAAAAACAAGTATGTTCTCGGGGCATTCAGGTGTTGGTAAATCGACTTTGGTTAATGCTTTGGAGCCGAGCTTAGATTTGAAAACGAAAACTATTTCGGTAGCAAGCAAGCAAGGGCAGCATACCACCACTTTTGCAGAAATGTATGATTTGTCTTTTGATGCTAGTATTATTGATACACCAGGAATCAAAGGATTTGGAATTGTCGATATGGAGCCTCAAGAAATTAGCGATTATTTTCCTGAATTTTTTAGATTGAAAGAACAATGCAAGTTCAACAATTGTTTGCATAAAGAAGAACCCCATTGTGCTATAAAAGCAGCTTTAGAAAAAGATGAAATTGCTTGGTCGCGTTACAATAGTTACCTTAAAATCCTTGAAGGTGATGATGAGCATTACCGTGTGGATACGTATGACGAAGATAGAAAAGCGAGTGATAAATCTAGGGAGTAAAGCCCCATAGCCCCCGAAGGGGGAACTCTAAAAGTGTGTTTAAATTGTTGTTGTATATGCTTTTTAATTCTTTTTTGATATGATTGATTTTATTTATTTACGTTATAATTCCCCCTTTGGGGGTTAGGGGGCTTATGAGAGTCGTAATCCAAAGAGTAGCACATGCCTCAGTAACTGTTGAGGACAAGATAATAGCCGAAATCCAAAAAGGATTGTTGGTTTTAGTTGGAATCGAAGACGCCGATACCCAAGAAGATATGGATTGGTTGGTATCCAAAATTACCCAACTTCGCATTTTTGGTGATGAAAATGAGGTAATGAACCTTTCTATTCAAGATGTTGGGGGAGATGTGCTTGTGGTTAGTCAGTTTACGCTTCACGCAGCTACCAAAAAAGGGAATCGCCCTTCGTATATCAAAGCCGCAAAACCTGATATCGCTATTCCTATGTATGAGCGTTTCGTGAAAGCCTTAGAGAGCAAATTAGGAAAAAAAGTATCCACCGGTATTTTTGGTGCGGATATGAAAGTACTTTTGCTAAATGATGGACCGGTAACCATTCAAATAGACTCGAAAAATAGGGAGTGATTTATTTTTTTATTGTCAGAATTAGAATATATTTGGGGAACCACAAATAAAATCTAAAAAAAACAAATTAAGATACTTCAACGCATTGCGGCTGGAGTTTTTTTATGCTTTTTGGTTTTGTTTAACCCAATATATTTTATGAAATTTAAGTTTGTTGCCTTGTTTTTATTTTGTTTTTTGTTACAAAGCTTAGTAGCACAAGAAGTAAAATTTACAGTTGCCTCCATTGCTGATAGTTTAAAAGCGAATGCCAATGCTGTAATTCGATTAGAGCAATTAGATATTAGCATTGCGTCGCAGCGCAAAATGACTGTCAAAATTAAACGTGTTATCACAGTTTTCAATCAGGCTGGGATGAGTGCTATTGACGCTTACCAGCACTATGATGCTACTAATTCTATTTCAAATATCCAAGCAATTGTAGTGGATGCTTTGGGCAACGAAATAAAGAAAATCAAAAGAAAAGATTTTAAAGATCATAGCGCAGTAGATGGGGGTACATTATATTCAGATAGTCGGGTTTTATATTTGGATTATACCCCCATTAGTTATCCATTTACTTTAATTTTTGAAAGTGAAACAGTGACCGCTACCACTGCTTTTATTCCTAGATGGTATCCGTTATCGGAATATCAAGTGGGGGTTGAAAAAAGTGTATTACATGTGAATTATCCTGAAAACTTAGGTTTTAAGAAAAAAGAGCGCAATTTTCCCCATAAAAATATTGTAAAAATAACGGACTCGCCAACCCAATTGCAGTATGAAGCTACCCAGCTGATACCCTTAAAATATGAAGATCTAAGTCCCGCATTTGAAGAAATTGTGCCTAATGTAATGATGGGACTCGAATTGTTTCACCTAGAAGGTGTAGATGGAAGTGCGAAAACATGGGAAGAATTTGGCAAATGGTGGGCAGATAAAATTTTAGCAGGAACAACTGAAATATCTGAAGAAACCAAACAAAAAATCAGAAATATAGTGGGTAACGAAACGGATCCGCTAAAAAAAGCCCAGCTTGTATATGATTTTGTGCAACAAAAAGTGCGATACATTAGCATTCAAGAAGGTATTGGCGGATGGAAACCTATGTTGGCCTCAGATGTCGACCGTTTGGGTTATGGTGATTGCAAAGCCTTAACTAATTATACGCAAGCCCTTTTGTCGGCAGTTGGAGTTACTTCATATTATACCAAAGTATTTGGAGATAGAACCAAAAGGGATATTACAAAAGATTTTGTCTCGCAACAAGGGAATCACATTATTTTGGCTATCCCTAATGAGGGGCGATATACATGGTTGGAGTGCACCAGTCAAACCGATCCTTTTGGTTTTCAGGCCAATTTTACTGATGATAGAGATGTTTTGATCATAAAACCAGAAGGGGGCGAAATTATTCATACTAAAATTTACGAACCAATCGAAAATTCACAGCGTAGTTTAGGACATTTGATAATTGATGCAAACGGTGATTTTTTGGGAGAGATTCAAATTGCTTCTAGAGGTACTCAATATGGGCAAAAAGAAAGGATTGAACACATGCAGCCTGACGAAAAAGAAAAACATTACAAGGAATATTGGAGTAACATCAACAACTTAAAGCTTGAAAAAATAACTTTTGAAAACAATAAAAAAGATATTCTTTTTACCGAAAAAGCAAAACTAGCTGCTCAAAAGTATGGGGCTTTTGTCGGTAATAAAATGATGGTCGTACTAAATGCTTATAATCAATACAGCGGAGGGGTGAAGCGTATTCGGAATCGCAAGGCTCCTTTTGAAATTGCCCGAGGTTTTGTAGACGAAGACGAGATTACCATTCAATTACCAAATGGTTTTGCACTTGAGTTTCTGCCTCCAGCCTTTGAACGCAAAACCAAGTTTGGAACCTATTCCTTTACCTGCGAGAAAAAAGAAAACAATACGCTATTGTATAAAAGGATTTTTACTGTAAATACTGGAAAATATTCTAATAAAGAATACGATGAATATCGCTTGTTTCTTGAGCAAGTGAGTCAAAATGATAATGCTAAAATTATTTTAACCAAAACCCTTTAATGTATGAAAATAACTAAAATTGTTATTGCTTTCTTTTTTTTGATGCTTCATTTTGATGGTATAGCACAAGATTTTGAGCTAGGAAAAGTTTCAATAGCTGAACTTCAAGAAAAGCAGCATCCTAAAGATACCGCAGCGGTAGCGGCCATATTGTTTAAAAAAGGAAGGACTTCATTTGAATACTCCCAAGAAAATGGGTTTATGCTACAAACCGTTGTAAAAATTAGAATTAAGATTTATAAAAAAGAAGGATACGATTGGGCTAACAAAGCGATAAATTATTCAGTAGATGTATCGCCTAAAGAGTCACTAGATTTTTCAGATGCGGTAACTTATAATTTGGTTAATGGGAAAATTGAGAAAACGAAGTTAAAAAGCGACGGTATTTTTGTTGAAAAAATTAATAAGTACTGGAATAGAAAAAAAATCACAATGCCTAATGTGAAGGAGGGCTCAGTGATTGAATATGAATACTCAATAAGAACACCAAATAAAGTGCATCCTAGAGATTGGGATTTTCAAACAACAATTCCAGTAAATTATTGTGAGTATAAGACTTTGGTTCCTGAGTATTATAGTTATAATTCTTCAACAAAAGGTTTTATATTGCCCAAAGTAAACGTTGTGAAGATTAATAAATCTATAAGTATAACTTCAAAGCAACATACACAGGTAGTTGGGCTTAATGCACCAAAAACGAATTTTTCTACTAACACTTATTCCTATATGGAAACAGTAACTACATACGTTACTGAGCATCTTCCAGCAATGAAAAACGAGAGTTTTGTAAATAATATTGAGAATTACACAAGTAGCTTAGTTCAAGAATTATCCACCATTCAATTCCCCAATGAGCCCATCAAATCCTATGCGACCAATTGGAATTCGGTAGTAAAAACGATTTATGATTACGAAGATTTTGGTCCTGAGTTAAATAAAACGGGCTATTTTGAAGATGAAATCAAAGCTTTGATTGCGCCGTTGAATTCTCCAGAAGAAAAGATTGCTGCAATTTTTACCTATGTGAAGAATAATGTAAAATGGAATGGATTCCTAGGATACTATTGTGAGCAAGGAGTAAGAACGGCCTTCAAAAATAAAACAGGTAATGTTGGAGATATTAACTTGATGTTAACTGCTATGTTGCGTTATGCAGGTTTAGAAGCCAATCCTGTTTTGGTAAGTACTCGGGATAATGGTATTGCTTTGTTTCCTTCTCGCACCGCTTTCAATTATGTTATTACAGAAGTAGATCTTCCAAGTGGACCATTATTGTTAGATGCCACTGATGCTAATTCGTTGCCTAATATTTTGCCGGTACGCGATCTGAATTGGTTTGGCCGATTAATTCGAAAAGATGGTACTTCTTCAGAAGTTGATTTAACACCAAAAATGGCTTCTATGGATGTGGTTGCTATGAACTGTTCAGTAGATTCTTCCGGTAAGATTGAAGGTAAGTTTCAAAGGCAGTTAACCAATCATAATGGGATGTTGTTTCGTTCACTAGTTTCTGGAGAAAATCAAGATACTTATTTGGAAAAATTTGAAAATGAACATGGAAAAATCGAAGTGCAAGAGTACAAACGCAGTAATGAAAAGGATTTGCAAGCACCAGTTACCGAAGTTTTTTCGTTTTCTGGGTCTAATTTATGCGAAGTCATTCAAGATAAAATGTATCTCAATCCTTTATTGTTTTTCACCCAGAAGGAGAATCCTTTCAAACAAGAGATTCGTGAGTACCCTATAGATTATAGCTATCCATTTTTGGATAAGTATACTATCAATATTGCCATCCCCGAAGGATATACTGTGGAGTCTATTCCGGCATCAATTGCATTAGCAATGGAGGATAATTTGGGAGGATTTAAATTTTTGACCCAAGTAAACGATAAATCGATCCAAATTTTGGTACAACAGCAAATTAATAGTTCAATTATTGCCGCTGATTACTATGAAATGGTCAAAGGTTATTATCAAAAAATGATAGAAAAACAAAATGAAAAAATTGTTTTGAAAAAAGCTTAATAATGAAAAACATACTTTTATTTCTATTCCTTTTTTGTTGGACAATGAGCTCTAGCGCTCAAGATTTTCAATTGGGAAAGGTGACCGAGGCAGAACTTCAAGAGAAAAAGCATCCCAAAGACTCGTCTGCGGTAGCGGCGGTTTTGTATAAAAAAGCCAGGACTTTTTTTACCTATACTGTCAAAACTGGATTTATTGCGAATCATGAAATAAAATATAGAATCAAAATCTATAAAAAAGAAGGACTAAAATGGGCCACCTTTGCAGTGCCTTATTACATCGGGTACGAAGAATTGACACCCGACGTGATCAAATTTTCGGATGCGGTCACTTACAATTTAGAACAAGATAAAATCACCAAGACAAAACTTACTAGTGAAGGTAATTTTGTAGAAAAAGTGAACCGATATTGGAAAAAGACAAGCATTACCCTGCCTAATGTAAAAGTAGGTTCTGTGATCGAGTTCAAATATGTGCACAAATCAGAAAATATCTTTAAGTTTCCTGATATGATTTTGCAATATGATATTCCGGTTAATAATTTTCAATATACCACACAAATCCCCGAGGTATATATTTATAAAACCTTATTATCGGGATATAATGAAGTAAAAAATAGCAGTGAAATTAGTTTTGGATCCACTTCCTATGAAAATGAGGTAAAGCAAACCGCCCATTTGAGTTACAAGCAAATCAATACCAATTATACAGCTCATGATTTGCCAGCCTTGTATGAAGAAGATTTTGTAGATAACACAGATAATTACACTTCAAAAATTCAACAAGAATTAGAAAGGATACGCTACACCGATCAGCCAGATAAGGACTATAGTGTTACTTGGGAAGGTGTGGCAAAGACTATTTTTAAAGAAAAGGATTTTGGAGACGAATTGCTTAAAGGGAGATATTTTGCCAGTGGTACCCGAACTATAATCGAAGGTAAAACCACACAAACGGAAAAAATGGAAGCCCTTTTTAAGCATGTTCAAGAAAAAATGAATTGGGATAAAACTTTTGGAGTGTATGTAGATCAAGGTGTAGAGAAAGCCTATCAAACCTCCACGGGCAATGTAGCCGAGATAAATTTTATTCTGATCAATATGCTTAACTTAGTTGGAATTCAGGCCAACCCCGTATTGGTAAGCACATTGGATCATGGTGTGCCTGCGTTTCCAGGTCGTAGTGGTTTTAATTATGTGATTGTTGGTGCGCTGGTGGATGGCAAAGACTTTTTGTTAGACGCGGCTCATAAATTTACGGCCCCAAATATTCTTCCGTTGTCTTTGATCAATTGGACCGGAAGAATGATTCAATCCGATGGAACATCAACCGAAATTAATCTAATGGATCGTCCAATATCCAAAAGTATCGTCGGTTTAAGTGTTAAAATTGAAGCGAATGGAAGAGTAACTGGAATGTACAAAAATCAAAAAACAGATTTTGAAGCTTTGGCTTTTCGAGAAAATAATGCAGATTTGACTTCAGAAGATCAAATAGAAAAATTAGAGAATAAGGTTAAAGGCTTAAGTGTAAAGGAGTATAATGTTACCAATTTGAAAACCGATTTTTCAAAGCCTTTAATAGAATCTTTTGCTTTTGAATTAGAACACCCTTTTGATGTGATTGGAGATAAAATGTATCTGAATCCAGTATTGTTCCTGAAGAGTTTGAATAACCCATTTAAATCTCAAGACCGAAAAATGCCTATTTATTTTGGTCCTACAAAACAAGAAAAATTTATCATTAGCATTGATATTCCTGAAGGATATTCTGTAGAGTTTTTACCTATTCCTATAAAAATGGCGGCACAAGATGAAATTGCTAGTTTTTCTTATAATGCTAAATTAGAGGGGAATAAACTGCAAGTGGCGGTCACTAATCAAATCAATAAGGTTATTGTTGCTTCAGAATATTATGAAATGTTAAAAGAGTTTTTTCAAAAATCAGTAGATAAATTAAGCGAGAAAATTGTCTTGAAAAAGGCCTAATGATTCGGTGTTATTCTCGATGCCATCATAACTCTTGAGTACTTTATCTATCTTTGACAAAAAAAATAATTCGATATGAACTTGAAAAACGCACAACTCGACGTAGACAATTGGATTCAAGAACACGGTGTTCGTTATTTTAACGAATTGACCAATATGGCACAACTCACCGAAGAAGTAGGTGAAGTAGCTAGAATCATTGCGCGCCGCTATGGTGAACAATCTGAAAAAGAAAGTGACAAGAACAAAGATTTGGGTGAAGAATTGGCCGACGTAGTTTTTGTAGTATTGTGTTTGGCTAACCAAACGGGTATCGATTTACAAGCGGCTTTTGATAAAAAAATGGATTTAAAATCCGTTCGAGATAAAGATCGTCACAAAAACAACGAGAAATTACAATAAATTAAGGTTAATGCGTTATGAATTGTGAGGGAGTAATCTTAAATTGCGACCCAAAATTAGTTGAGTGTAAAGCTTCTACTATAGCATGCGCTCAACTCTCATTAGTACAACTATGAATTTATTATTACAGTCGGCAATAAGCGACTTGAAAGCGAATATATTAATTACAGGTTCGAAAAGCGAAACCAATCGATTATTGCTTTTACAAGCATTATATCCAAGTATTTCTTTAAAAAACACTTCGAATTCTGACGATTCCGAAGTAATGCTAAAGGCGTTGCAAAGCACAAAAAAGGCAAGCTCGGATGCTCAAATCAGCGATATTCATCATGCAGGAACGGCAATGCGTTTTCTAACGGCTTATTTTTCCGTAAGTCCAGGACATGAAGTCGTATTAACAGGATCGCAGCGAATGACAGAGCGTCCGATAAAAGTATTGGTTGAAGCTTTACAACAGTTAGGCGCGGAGATTACTTACGAGAAAGAAGAGGGGTATCCGCCAATCCGCATTAAAGGACAAAAAATCACGAAATCAAAAGTGAGTATTCCAGCCAATGTGAGTAGTCAATACATTTCAGCTCTTTTACTAGTGGCACCACAATTAGAAAACGGGCTTGAGTTGACCTTGGTTGGCGAGATTACGTCAGTGCCTTATATCAAAATGACTTTGGCATTGCTCAACGAAATTGGTGTAGAAACTAAATTCAAAGAAAATTCTATCACGGTCAAACCATTAGCTATAAACTCAAAACCACAAACGCTAACCGTCGAATCCGATTGGAGTTCCGCTTCATACTTTTTTAGTGTGGTGGCCTTGTCAGAAATCGGTACCGAAATCCGATTGTCTAGTTATAAACAAAATAGTTTGCAAGGCGATGCGGCATTGGTCGAAATCTATAAAGAATTAGGAGTGACTACCGTTTTTGAAGACGATAGTATGATACTTCGTAAAGAAGCAAGTTATAACCTGCAATCCTTAATTTGCGATTTGAATTCCTCTCCCGATATTGCCCAAACTATTGTAGTAACTTGCTTTGGTTTAGGTATTGGCTGTCATTTGACGGGTTTACATACCCTAAAAATCAAGGAAACCGATAGGCTAGAAGCTCTCAAAGCCGAGCTGACCAAGTTAGATGCAGTCATTTCGGTAACCGAAGATAGCTTAACGTTAGATCCCTCGGTGACTATTGCCGAAAATGTAGCGATCGATACCTACAACGACCATCGCATGGCTATGGCTTTTGCTCCTTTGGCTTTGTTAGTTCCTATTGTTATCAACGATGCTGAGGTAGTTTCTAAATCATATCCCGATTTTTGGAACGATTGGAAACAATTAGGAGTCTCTGTGAGCGAAATAGCATAGTGCTAAGTACTTGAATTTGCGATGAAAAGCAAAATAAACCGCAAAACACTTGACAACCCCTGTTTGGGAATCGTATATTTGCAACTGTTTTAAGTTGAAAGTGAAATAGCTTCTAACTTAGAATTTCTAACTTCTAATTTTTTCAAATGAAATTATCCCACTTTAACTTCAACTTACCCAAAGAACTTCTAGCCGAATATCCTGCAGAAAACAGAGACGAATCTCGTTTAATGGTAATCGATAGAAAAAAACAAACCATTGAGCACAAAATGTTCAAGGATGTTATTGATTATTTTGATGATGGCGATGTCATGATTTTGAACAATACCAAGGTTTTTCCAGCTCGTTTGTACGGCAACAAGGAAAAAACTGGAGCTCGTATCGAAGTTTTTTTGTTAAGAGAATTAAACGCAGAACAACGTTTATGGGACGTTTTGGTTGATCCAGCTCGTAAAATTCGTATCGGAAACAAATTGTATTTTGGCGATGATGATTCGTTAGTTGCCGAGGTAATTGATAATACAACCTCTCGCGGTAGAACACTACGTTTTTTATATGATGGTTCTTATGAAGAATTCAGAAATAAATTAACCGAACTTGGTGAAACACCAATCCCAAAATATATCAATAGAGAGGTAAATGAAGACGATGCGGAACGTTACCAAACTATTTATGCCAAAGAAGAAGGGGCTGTTGCTGCGCCAACCGCAGGACTGCACTTCTCTAAACACCTATTAAAGCGTTTAGAAATTAAAGGCGTAAAATTCGCTGAGGTAACCCTACACGTTGGTTTAGGAACCTTCAATCCGGTGGAGGTAGAAGATTTATCCAAACACAAAATGGATTCCGAAGAATTAAAAATCACCCAAGAAGCCTGTGATATTGTAAACGAAGGAAAAGAAAAGAAAAAACGTATTTGCGCCGTTGGTACCACCTCTATGCGTGCTGTAGAAAGTGCTGTATCTTCACAAAGTACCTTAAACCCTTTTGACGGCTGGACAAATAAATTCATTTTTCCTCCACACGATTTTAGTATTGCCACTTGTATGATTACCAATTTTCATACGCCAAAATCAACATTATTAATGATGATTTCTGCGTTTTGTGGTCACGATTTAATGAAACGTGCCTACGAAGAAGCCATCAAAGAAGAATATAAATTCTATTCTTACGGAGATGCCATGTTGATCATTTAAGCACAACATTATATTTTTAAAAAAATCTCGTCAAGCAATGGCGAGATTTTTTTTTGGGGCGTATTACGGGCTGTACATTACAATAAAGAGCGCTGGCACTGTAGTATTGCTCCTACTGCGGGAGCTTCCGTTGGTCGCTTCCTCGTTAGGGCAATACTACAGTGCCAGCGCTCTTTATTTTCATTCCCATCCCTAACGCAATTCCTCTTCAAAACAGCTACTCTCCAGATTTTTACAGAATTCCCATTAAGTAATACGGTTTTTTCAGAACGCTATTCAAACCAAAAAAATATGGATACAAATATCATTGGTGTCAATACATTTGTGCAATTAAAAACAATGTCTTTTCTTGTAAATTTGTGTAATTCGTGTTTACTTTTTTTTCAATCACCAAAAAACAAAAAAATCTGAGTAGATCTCTTCTACTAATCTTAATTTTCTTAATCTCTTCATGGTAAAAAAGACTTCCTCTATTTTTTCTGGCCCGCACAATTCATCGAAGCCCCATTTTTACTACATTTACCCATCAAAACAACACTTATGAATTTCAAAAATACGCTCGAATTTGCACAGCAATTAGATGCACAAGATTCGTTGAGAAGCTATCAAAACGAATTTATTTTCCCTCAAGTCAATAACCAAAAAGTAATCTATTTTACAGGAAACTCTCTTGGTTTGCAACCCAAAAGAACCAAAACCTATGTTGATGAAGTAATGAACGATTGGGCCAATCTTGCCGTTGAAGGTCATTTCTATGCCGACAAACCTTGGTGGGATTATCACGAACGTTTTGCAGCACCATTAAGTAAAATTGTAGGTGCTTTGCCTAGCGAAGTAACGGTGATGAATACTCTAACAGTCAATCTTCACTTGTTGATGGTTTCTTTTTATAAGCCTACGCCCAAAAGGTATAAAATCATTTGCGAAGAAAAAGCCTTTCCTTCAGACCAATATATGTTTCAGAGTCAAGTGCAATTTCACGCTCAAAACAGCGGCATCAATGCAAACGATGCCATAGTTGAAATCAAACGTCGAGAAGGAGAACATAACATTCGCCTCGAAGACATTATTAGTAAAATAAACGAAGTAGGCGATGAGTTGGCGTTGGTTTTAATTGGTGGAGTGAACTATTACACTGGCCAAGTTTTTGATATCAAAACCATCACTGCTGCAGGGCATCGCGTAGGCGCAAAAGTAGGATGGGACTTAGCACACGCTGCCGGAAATATCAAACTAGAACTGCACGATTGGGAAGTAGATTTTGCCGCTTGGTGCAGTTACAAATATATGAACTCAGGTCCCGGAAACGCTTCGGGTTGTTTTGTACATCAAAAACACCACAACGATAGTACTTTGTCGAGGTTTGCAGGTTGGTGGGGACACAACAAAGAAAGACGTTTCAAAATGGAACCTCAATTTGACCCTGTTCACGGAGCCGATGGTTGGCAAATCAGTAATTTACCAATTTTATCCCTAGCGCCTTATTTGGCTTCGGTGCATTTATTTGACGAAGTTGGGATGGAGGCATTGATTGTAAAACGTGACCATATTACTTCTTATTTAGAATTTATTTTACACGAAATAGATAAAGAAGTAGACAGTACTTTTGAGATTATCACTCCAAGTAATCCTGAGGAACGAGCTTCACAATTGTCTGTTTTTTTACACGGTGAAGGACGCAGTTTATTCGACTATTTGATGAAAAATGGTGTGATTACTGATTGGAGAGAGCCAAATGTAATCCGTTTAGCACCAGTACCTTTATATACTTCTTATGAGGATATGTATCGTTTCGGGCAAATTCTGAAGCAAGGAATTCTTCAAAAATAGTATAAATCCTAACAAAAAAGTCGGTTAGAACAATCCAACCGACTTTTTTTAGAAATGTAACTAACAGATAGAAAACCTATAGCGTACGTTTCGAAAAAGGAAGTATTTGCCTTCTTCTAAACGCCATCGCCATACTTATTTTACTTCAATAAATAGCAACTCTTTTTGAAAAGCATTCAATTGCATTTCTAGTTCTCTTGCGATAGCAGTAAAACGGTTGGTATTCAGTAATACATTTTGATAATATTCAATACCTTCTAACATATTTTTTTTGAAAGCTTGGAGTTTTTTGAGCTGTGCTGCCGAAATTTCGTTAGTGGCTTCAGCACATTCATTTTTAAAATAATCCAAGTACATCTTTAGTTCTTTGATGAACACGTTTGGACGATTGGTTACTCGAAGTACGGTATCATTTCCATAAATGTGTTGAATCATTTTTTTCAAAGAAACCTCTTGGTCAAAATAAGCTAAATTCGGTCCAGGACAAATCACAATGCCTTGGTCTTGCCCTTTTATTGGAATATTGTTCTCCAAGTAAGAAGCATTGGCTAGTCCCACGCATAAGCAAGATTTCTCTGTGATACTGTTTTTGCTTTTTTGATAGTGTGTCTCAGAAAGAGAGGATTTCTTTTCTTCCAAAGCTTCCAGTTGTTGGTCTTGGTATTTTTTAGATGCTGTACAAATTCCGTTGCCATTGGCATCTTTATGCAATGCTAAGAATTTTTTGGGACAAGAGCTACCAGCTTTATTGGCTTGTATGCGTTTTTCTCTTACAATTTCATTACTAGTTCCTCTCAAGGTGTTAAAAGGAACTCCTAAAGGTGAAATGTGGCTCAAGTAAAAATCTTTTTCTTGTGCTTTAATTAAAAGGTCGCGTGTATTTTGATCTACTGACGTAGCTTCGGGAACTAATAAAAAGGGAGAGCCCCATCCTACAGAATCTACTTGATAATGATCTAGTAAAAAGGCATGTTCATCAGCAGTTCCAACGCCACCTTGTACCGTGATTTTTAGTTCAAGCGGGGATGCTGGGGTAGGAAGTTCTTTTTGACCTAATGCTTTGACCATCAAATCGTGAGCAGATTGAATAAGTTGTTCTTTCTTTTGTTTGAATTCTTCTAAAATTGGACCTAATAAAAAACCGTCTGTGGCAAAGGCATGTCCTCCGCAGTTTAATCCCGATTCAATACGATATTCAGAAACCCAAAGGCCTTTTTTGGCTAAAAAATTGCCTTGAATCATTGCGGATCTAAAATCGCTTACTTTTAGAGTGATTTTCTTTTTTAATTTGTTGTTTAGGTCAGGAAAAAAGCATGAAAAATTTTCAAAATAACTGTACAGCCTTGGATTCATGCCGGCACTTAAAACCACTGATGATTCCAAATTACTTTGAGCAAAACCTCGTAAAGCAGCATGTGCATCGTTAAATTCTACTGGTAAAAGTTCTTGATTTGAGGAGTTTTCTTTGTCTAATTTCGTCATAATGTTGACGTCAATTTCTCCCGGATTCAATTGATTTTCAATGTAATTTTTTAAGTTTTCTTTGAATGCGATTCCTTCATCCATTAATTCTAAAAAACCTTTTTTTACATCGGAGCTGTTGGGTAATTGAGCAATATAATTATCCAAAGCTTGTTTGCTTTCTACTAATTCTGATTTGAAATCTTCAAACTTTTTCTTCACTATACCGTCCACTAAATTCAGATACGATGTAATTCTTTTCGCTCTGTAATCATGGATTTTTTGAGTGATTTCTTTGTAAGGAATTTCAAACTTTTCACTGTAAAATGCATTCATTTTTTCAATCAATTCATCGTCTGCGATGGATACTACTGAGGAAATTCCTAGATGCCCAACGCGTATTGGACTATCAATAGTATAGGCCAATCCCATTACTGGGATGTGAAATGTGTGAGGTGTTTTTCTATTATTCATTTATTTGCAGCATTTTATTGCATACAAATATTATGAATAGTATTGAGTAATAAACTGATAAATGTCATGATAGTTCATAGATCGAGATTTTGATTAGAAATAAAATATAGATTTTTGATAAATAGTTGCTAATAATGTATGTGGCTATAAATTATTCAAATATGGAAGAAGTAGGTTGGTCTTTTCTAGCATATTTGAAACGATCAACCAATTTGGGTAAACAATAGCCGTCTAAGCCATTTAGCGCAATTACATTGGCTTTGTCTAGTTGTAACCAGCTGTCTTTGTGTTGCAATTCTTCCTCAAAAAATAAATGCTCGACGGAGGCAATTACGTGAATGGTGTCATTTTCTTTAATAAAATACTCATTCACATATTTACAATACAATTGAATAGGACTTCCTTTTACGAATGGAATTGGAAGGTTGTCTTTGTATTCTTCAACTAAACTGGTTTTGTCAAATTCTGAGACACCAGTGTCATAGTTGGCTGATGTATGGTGTGCATCGGCAATCATATCAACTGTGATGTGATTTACGGTAAAATAACCAGTCTCCATAATATTCTTATAAGTGTCTCTGGGAACTGTTGTAGGGCGCATAATAAATCCAATTAGAGCAGGGCTACTCCCCAAATGTGTAATGCTGCTAAATACCGCCACATTAGTGTCTCCATCTATAGATTTGGTAGCAATCAAATTGGCAGATTTATATCCTGTACACGAATTGATAAGGTTTAGTTTCGAAATCTTATCCATTTGTACGATGCTTTCTTTGGTTAAATGCTTCATGGTTTTTTTTGTCAAAGATAAATTTTGTTTATCTATTTTGAATATTTATTAAACAAAATTTGCATATATTTATGATTTTTTTGACAAAAGATTCCTATGTTCGATAGTTTCTTTGATAAATGTCATTAGGATTCCTTTATATTTGTTTTTCTAATTTGTTAAAAATGAATTGCGAATGTCTTTCTTGATGCTTGAAATCAATTAGGATAACACAATTAAATCATAGCCTATAATAAAATTCACACCATGAGAGTAGTTAAAAAAATTGCCCTATTTCTTTTTTTGTTTTTAATTGTTTTAGTATTGGCTTTAGTAGGCTATGCTTTTTACACCAAACCTAAATATGATGGTGAACTTGCTTTGAAAAGTATAGAGAAGACCACCACTGTATATTTTGATGATTTTGGAGTGCCTCATATTTATGCTAATAGTCAAAAAGATGCGATGGTAGCTTTGGGTTATGTGCATGCGCAAGACCGTTTATGGCAAATGGAATTGATGCGACGCATTGCTCCCGGAAGATTATCAGAGATTTTCGGTTCTGTTACTTTGAAAAATGACATGTTTTTTGCGGGTTTAGGTATCGAAGAAGCTTCTGAGATTGCCATTGCCAAATTGGATAAAAACGGGAAAGACTATCAATTAGCTATGGCTTATTTAGATGGAATTAACCAATATATGGAAGAAGGTAACACACCTATCGAGTTTCATTTGGTAGGAGTGAAAAAACAAAAATTCACCCTCAAAGATGTCTATAATATTTTTGGATACATGTCATTCAGCTTTGCAATGGCGCAAAAAACAGACCCATTATTGACTGATATTCGTGACCAATTAGGGCCAGAATATCTAAAAGATTTTGGTTTGGACGGTTCTTTGGGAACTACTAGAATCAAAAATGCGAAAGTGGATACAAAAGAATATTCGGCAATAGCAAAATCAGTAACTGCATTGCTTGACCAATCCCCAATTCCTCCTTTTATTGGAAGTAACAGTTGGGTTATTGCGCCGCCAAAAACAGAGAACGGTAAAGTTATTTTTGCCAACGACCCTCATATTGGATTTTCTCAACCAGCTACTTGGTATGAAGCTCACATCGTTACACCTGATTTTGAATTGTACGGTTATTATTTAGCAGGAACACCTTATCCACTTTTGGGGCACAATAGGAAGTATGCTTATGGATTGACGATGTTCGAAAATGATGATTTGGATTTGTACAAAGAAGAAAACAAAGTTGATGATGCTAACAGTTATTTAACTCCAAAAGGGTATCAAAAATATACCATTCAGGACAAAATTATAAAAGTCAAAGATTCATCTTCGGTCAATTTGAAAGTGAAAATTAGCCGTCATGGGCCTATTGTGAATGATTTAATCAAAGGGTTGAATACTAGGCAACCTGTAGCGCTTTCTTGGATTTATACGCAACAACCGATTCAGATTTTAGAAGCAGTGTACCGATTGTCTCACGCCCAAAATATAGCAGATTTTCAGAAAGGCGTGGCACTAATAGCCGCTCCCGGATTGAACGTTATGTATGGTGATGCCAAAGGAAATGTAGCTTGGTGGGCAACAGGTAAATTATACAAACATCAACCTAGGGTGAATCCAAATTTTATTTTGAATGGCGCATCAGGGAAAGAAGATATTGCAGAATATTTGGACTTTTCTAAAAACCCATCGGCCATAAATCCATCTTGGAATTATGTCTATTCGGCCAACAACCAACCCGAAGCTGTTGATGGTTTTCTATATCCAGGGTATTATCTTCCAGAAGATAGAGCCAAGCGAATTACAACGCTTTTAGACGCCAAACAAAAATGGAATAAACAAGCCGTAAGTCAAATGATAGTTGATAATACTTCTTCAACAGTAAATGAGACGCTTAAAGTGATGATGGCTTCTCTTGCTACCGAATCACTTTCAGAAAATCAAAAACAAGCATTTACTATCTTGATGGATTGGAAAGGGGATAGTAATCTTAACCAAGTGGCTCCAACAATTTACAACAAGTGGCTTTATTTGTATTTAAAAAATACGTTTGAAGACGAATTAGGTAAAGATAAATTCGAGCAGTTTTTAGGCACACATATCGGGAAACAAGTAGCTACAAAGCTAATTGCGAATCCTAATTCGATTTGGTGGGATGATAGTACTACAAAAGGAACCAAAGAAACGCAAGCTTTTATTTTGAAAAAGTCATACAAAGAAGCCGTAGTGGCTCTCGAAAAGCAATTAGGTACTAACGTCGCATCTTGGACTTGGAACAAAGTACATACAGTAGAACATCAACATCCATTAGGTAAGGTCAGTGCTTTGAAGCCAATTTTCAATGTGGGTCCTTTTGAAATCGCGGGCACTAACGAAGTGATTAATAATTTGATGTTTGGACTGAATGCTTCAGGGAATTATAAAGTGACTGGAGGACCTTCAACCAGAAGAGTTATCGATTTTTCGGATGTAGAAAATAGTTGGAGTATCATCCCTACTGGTCAATCTGGTAATCCAATGAGCGCTCATTATGCCGACCAAACGCAATTGTATAACGAAGGCAAATTCAGAAAAATGAAAATGAATAAAGCCGAAATCGTTACAACTTCAACAAAATTAGTCTTTAATCCCATTAAAAAATAAATTTTTATAAAGGGGATACCCGTATTAATCCCTAATTTTGCTTAACTTTTATACCCTTTGAATGCAAACACCTCAAAAAATAGCCGTTGTAGGTTCTGGTTTAGTTGGAACTTTATTGGCAATTTACCTGAAAAAATTAGGGCACACAGTGCATGTTTACGACAGAAGTCCAGACATTAGAACGGTTGAGTTTTCTGGTCGTTCTATTAATTTAGTGATGTCTAATCGCGGTTGGAAAACACTTCAGGATATTGGTCTTGAAGAAGAAATAAAAAAAATCGGTATTCAAGTAGACAAAAGAGGAATACATCTTAAAGATGGGACTTTCACCACACAGTTTTACGGAAAAGAAGGGGAGTCCATCTTCTCGCTTTCCCGAGGAGTACTCAACAGAAGAATGATTGATTTAGCGGAAGAAGCAGGAGCTGAATTCTTTTTTAATAGAAAAATTTGGGATGTTTCTTTGGCGAATGCCTCTCTTTATGAAGGCGAAACTGAGCAAGGGGAATGGAAGGAGTTAAAGTATGATATAGTTTTTGGAGCCGATGGCGCTTTTTCAAGAGTACGTCATCGTATGCAGCGTCAATCTCAATTTGATTATTCTCAAGAGTTCATGAAAATCGGTTATAAGGAATTGCATATTCCAGCCAATGAAGACGGAACTCATAAAATCGATAAAAACTCATTGCACATTTGGCCTCGTGGTAATTTTATGTTGATGGGATTAGCCAATTTGGATGGAAGTTTTACTTGTACGTTGTTCATGCCTTTTGAAGGGGAAAATTCGTTTGAAAATTTAAAAGATGAAACGACTTTAGTTGATTTTTTTGCAGAATACTTCCCAGATACCAAAGACGTAATTCCAGATTTGGTCGAAGATTTTTTCAAAAACCCAACAAGCTATTTGGTAATGACCAAATGTTTTCCATGGACGCACAGCGATAAAGTGGCGTTAATTGGAGATTCAGCCCATGCGATAGTCCCTTTTTACGGTCATGGAATGAATGCTGGTTTTGAAGATATTACCACGCTAAATGAAATGATTTTGAGATATGGTGACGATTGGAAAACTATTTTTGCTGAATATCAGAAGTTGAGAAAGCCTAATGCAGATGCCATTGCCGAACTTTCGAGACGAAATTTTGAAGAAATGAGCTCCAAAACTGCCGACCCGATATTTTTACTGCAAAAGAAAATCGAGAAATGGTTTTCGGATAAACATCCAGACAAATGGATGCCTTTATACAGCCGCGTAACGTTTAGTTTACAACCTTATTCCGAAGCTTTAGCCATTGGGGATTTTCAAAATAAAATTATGGAGGAAATCATGCAGTTTCCTGATATTGCCCATAAATGGGGCAGCCCAGAAGTGGAAGAAAAAATTATTCAGTTATTGAATGTAAAATAAAAAAATCCCAAATCTAGCATCAAGTTTAGATTTGGGGTTTTTTACGATTTAAAAATAGATGTTAGTCAGGCTTAAATTGTAAATACTATTGTGTGCCAATTTTGTTCTTTTTCTTAAATGTCCTTTGAGGTCTACAATGATTAAAAATTTCCCACACCAAACTTAAATGTCCTTCAATGCCTTACATGGTTTAAAAAGTTTAACCGCAAGGAACGCAAAGATTTACGCAAAGTTCACAAAGGAAAAGCTTCAATTTTATTCAATTCCATTAATGGTTTAAAAAGTTTAACCACAAAGTGAGCAAAGTACGTCACAACGTTCACAAAGTTAAATACTTCAATATTTTTCAGTTCCTAATATGGTTCAATAAAAAGGTTTTTATTCGCGGTGAACTTTATTAAAATCAAAAGCAGGCGTGCAAATAGCAATGTACTCACAAGGCTCCTCAAATGGATTCGAATATTGAACGCGGGTGTTTTTTTGAATATGTATCGATTGTCCCGCTTCCAGAATTACCGTTTCTCCTTCGATTATAAATTGTTTTTTTCCTTTGATAATATACGTATATTCGTCAAACTCTGGTGTTTGAAAGGGTTCGCTCCATTGTGGTGGGGCAATCATGTGCGCAATTGAAACGTTTCTATTTTGAGTAGTTGGGATGCCGTGATGTTCTTCGATTAGTTTCCCGTCTGTTGTAGGGACGATAAAAGGGGATTTTTGTAAGGTGTATTTTTTCATTTTGTATAGTTTTTTTGCGTGAGGGATAGGAATAAGCTACCAAAGTAGCATGGATAGCCCGACCGCATTTACAGAAAGGGGCGAATAACGCTGTTGCTAGTTGCCCCTTTTTGTAAATGGGGTCACGCCCTAATTATTATAATTTATTTTTTAAAGATAAAATAAACGGCTAGCACTAGAAACAAAAAGCCAACAGCATGATTCCACCGAAAGGTTTCGTTTTTGAAAAAAAGCAATGAAAATAAAACGAAAATTATCAAAGTGATGACTTCTTGAATTACTTTTAACTGCATCAAACTAAACGGTCCTCCATTTTCTTGATACCCAATTTTATTGGCAGGTACTTGAAAGAAATATTCAAAAAGCGCGAGACCCCAACTGATGAATACAATGGTGATAAGTCCTGCGTTTTCAAACCATTTGAGTTCCTTAAACTTTAAATGCCCATACCAAGCCAAGGTCATAAATATATTCGACAAAATTAACAAACCGATTGTTAGTGCGCCTTTCATAGACTATTTTTTGAATAACTTGGACAATATTCCAAAGGCTCCGCGTATGAAGGTCGCACTTGTTACGACTTTCAAAACGGATTTGGTGACTACTTCTGTTGTGCTTGGTCCAGAAGATGTTTTTTCTTCTTTGGTTTCAGTGGCTGCTTGTGTGGCTTGTTCTTGAGCGGCATTTATTTTCTGAGTCAATAATTCATAAGCGCTTTCTCTGTCAATAAGTTCACTGTATTTTTTGACTAGTTTTGATTTAGAGTTTATAGCTTGTATTTCGCTTTCGGTTAATATGTCCATTCTACTAGTGGGCGCTCGCATCATGGTGGCTGCCAATGGTGTTGGAATTCCTTTTTCGTTCAAAGCAGTGACCAAAGCTTCTCCAATTCCTAAACTGGTTAAGAGTTCTTCTGTATTGTAAAACTCGCTTGAAGGGTAATTATCCGCAGTTTGTTTGATGGATTTTCGGTCGTTGGCGGTAAAGGCTCTCAAGGCGTGTTGAATTTTTAACCCTAATTGAGCCAAAACGCCACTTGGAATATCCATTGGGTTTTGAGTAATAAAGTAAATCCCGATGCCTTTAGAGCGAATCAGTTTTACAATAGTTTCTATTTGTTCTAGTAAAGCTTTGCTGGCTTCATTAAAGATTAAATGTGCTTCATCAATGAATAATATCAATTCGGGTTGTTCTGAATCTCCTTTTTCGGGCATCTGTTGGTAAATTTCCGCTAAAAGGCTCAGCATAAAAGTGGAGAATAATTTAGGTTTATCCTGAATATCATTGAGGCGAAGAATGTTGATGTAGCCTTTTCCAGTTTCGTCAATTCGCATTAAATCATCAATCTCAAAAGATTTTTCACCAAAAAAGAGATCAGCGCCTTGCTGTTCTAATTCAATGATTTTTCTAAGGATAGTTCCAGTTGTAGCTGTTGAAATTTTCCCGTAAGCATTGGCAATCTCATCTTTCCCTTCTTCAGTAATGTAATTGATGACTTTTTTGATGTCTTTCAAATCCAAAAGCGGCATTTGGTTGTCATCACAATATTTAAAAATTACAGAAACAACACCTGCTTGTGTGTCGTTTAAATCTAATATTCTAGAAAATAGTACGGGGCCAAATTCAGATATGGTAGCTCTTAGTCGAACACCACTTTGGTCGGACAGCGAAAGAAGTTCTACAGGGTAACTTGAGGCGCTAAATGGGATGTTTATTTTTTGGTGACGTTCTGTTATGAAAGATTTTTCTTCTCCAGGCATTGCTATGCCACTAAAGTCTCCTTTGATGTCCATCATCAAAACTGGAATGCCTTTTGATGATAATTGCTCAGAAAGTACCTGAATCGTCTTTGTTTTTCCTGTTCCGGTTGCTCCTGCAATTAGTCCATGTCGGTTCATTGTTTTGAGTGGTATAGTTATCCAAGTCTCTTCTATGGCTTCTTGATCTAAAAGTACACCACCAAGCACAATGTTTTGTCCTTTAGTGGCATACCCCTCCGAAATTATAGTTTTGAAGTTTGATTTCTGGTTCATTTTTAGGTGTTTTTGATAGGATGCAATTTAAGATTTTTTTTCTAACGCCCTCCTGGGATAATAGACTTAAACTGTGTTTTTGTCATACATTTGTAAGAATCTTGTTTTTTTAACTCATTTTTATACGTAACATATTCTCAGTATTTCGTTTTAATTTGTTTTTAATTTTATAGTATTCTTATTAAATTTTACGAAAACGTGTGAATAATTATATTTTCTTATGTGTCTAATTGAGTTATGAAATGATGTTGTGGAATTTTAGCATTAAAAAAGTTTTTTTATTTGAACTAAACATATAAATTTGCGTTTCTACAAGTTTATAATAACTAAATAATTTATTTAAAATTTCTAAAATTAAAAAAAATGGCAAACGTTAAAGCACAAAAGAAAGAAAGCACTTCAAAAGGAGGAGGAATGGTTTCAGGTATCATCATCGCATCATGTATTTTTGTTGGATGGATGGTTTGGAACTTTGTAATGGGAGATGGTTCTAACTTTGAAGGAGGAGTAAATACAGGTCACCCACTACCAGGAAACTACTTAGCAATGGTTTACAAAGGTGGAGCTATTGTACCAGTATTGATGGGATTGTTGTTAATGACAATTGTTTTTTCTTTCGAAAGATTCATGGTAATTACCAAAGCTGCTGGAAAAGGAAACTTAGATACTTTCATGAAAAAAGTACAAACTGAAATTAAAGAAGGTAAAATTGATGAGGCTATCGCTGCTTGTGATAAACAACAAGGTTCAGTAGCTAATGCAATTAAATCAGCTTTAGTGAAATATCAAGACGTTAAAAAAGAAGGATTCAACAGTGAAGAGGCTTCTGAAACTATCCATAAAGAAATCGAAGAAGCTACTTCTTTAGAAATGCCAATGTTAGAGAAAAACATGACAATCATTTCAGCGCTAGTATCTTTAGGAACTCTTGCAGGTTTGTTAGGAACAGTAACAGGTATGATTAAAGCGTTCTCTGCATTATCTGCTGCAGGTTCTCCAGATTCATCTGCACTTGCAAATGGTATCTCTGAAGCACTTATTAATACTGCTACTGGTATCTCTACTTCTGTAGTTGCTATTATTTCTTACAACTTCTTTACTGCTAAGATTGATGATTTAACTTACTCTATTGATGAGGCAGGTACTACAATCGTTAATACTTACAGAAAATTTAGAGGTAGTTTAAAACAATAATTAGGATCAAATGGAGTTTATATTGTAAACTCCATTTGATAAAATAAATTCAAAAAAAATGGCAGAATTAAATACTAAAGGAGGGAAAAAAGCAGCACCAACTACCGATATGACCGCGATGTGTGATGTTGCGTTCCTTTTGCTAACGTTCTTTATTTTGACTGCTACCGCTAAAGCACCTGAAGTTTTACCTGTAGATACACCACAATCTACTGTGCAAACAAAAGTTCCAACTGATAATTTGGCAACAATCACTATTGGTAAAGGAAAAGTATTTTTTGACATTAAAGGTAAAGAAGTTCGTAAAAGAACACTTGAAATGATGGGTGAAAAATATGGTTTGGAGTATTCAGATGATGATACTTCTGAGTTTGCTTTGATGGAAAGTTTTGGTGTGCCAATTCAGAATCTAAAACAAATCTTAGATATGAAATCGGCTGATAGAGCAAAAGCAGGACAACCAGGTATCCCTAAAGATTCATTAGATAATCAATTAAAAGAATGGCTTTTAAATGCAAGACGTGCTAATATTGAAGTTAATGATAAAGAATTGGCAATAGCTATCAAAGGAGATGCTAAAGAGGATTACAAATCAATTAAACAAATTATGGATATTTTGCAAGATCAAAAAATCAATAATTTTAGTTTATTAACTGGTTTAAGAGCAGAATAATTTTAATTAAAAAGACACACTAGAATGGCTGAATTAAATACCGGTGGTGGAGGCAAAAAAGGTGGTGGAAAAGTAAGAAGTAAAAAACAAAACTCAAGGGTTGATTTAACAGCCATGGTAGATTTGGCCTTCTTATTGATTACCTTCTTCATGTTGACTACAACACTATCAAAACCTCAATCAATGAATTTGGGGTTGCCAGATAAAGATGAACCAAACAAGGAAGAAAAAGAAATCAAAGTTGATGAAAATCGTACAATGACTATCTTAATCGGAGAGAATGGTAAATTGGTTTATTATATGGGTATGCTAAACGCTCCTATTGCTGGGCCTAAAGACATTGGTTATGGCAAAGAAGGAATTCGCGCAGAATTGATGAAAAGAAGAAAAACAGTTTTAGAGTATTCTGCTTCAATTGGAAAGCCTAAAAATGGAATCATTGTAATTATTAAACCAAGTAAAAAATCTATTTATCGTAACTTGGTGGATATATTGGATGAAATGGCTATTGTAGAAGTTCCTACATATGCTATTGTAAACGAGTTTACGCCTGAAGAAACAAAATTGTTAGCGGCAAAATAGTTAGCTATTTTGTTAATAACCTAATAATTAAGAAAAATGAAATTAGATATATTAAAAAATCAATGGCTTGATATCGTTTTTGAAGGGCGTAACAAACTATATGGTGCTTATGAATTAAGAAAATCTAATCGTAAAACATCTATAAGGGCTCTTATCATGGGAGCAATTGTATTTAGTTTAGCGGTAAGTGCTCCAATGATTGCCAGTTTGTTGCCAGATTCATCCGATGATGAAAGTCTTGATGTAAAGATTACGGCTGTTAAGTTACCTCCAAAGAAGAAAAAAGAAGAGGTAAAACCTAACGTTCCACCACCACCACCACCACCAAAAGTGGATCAAGTTAAATTTGTGAAGCCAGTTGTGGCGAAAGCTGACGAAGTGGTAGAGGAAATTGTTGAAGTGAAAGACATCAAAGAGAAAAAAATTGGTGCTGAAACTATCAAAGGTGACCCTGATGCAGTTTTAACTGTTGATGAGCCAGTTGGAACAGGTACTGCAGCAGTTGTGGAAGAGGATAATACAGTGTACAACACTGCAGGTATCGAACAAAAACCTGAGTTTCCAGGTGGTATGGAAAAATTCTACAAATTTGTAGGTAACAATTACCAAGCACCTGAAGAAGAAGGATTGAAAGGGAAGGTTTATGTAACATTCGTAGTGGAGAAAGATGGTTCTTTAACTGATATTAAAGTTTTACGTGATATTGGATACGGAACAGGAAAAGAAGCTATTAGAGTTTTGAATAAATGTCCTAAATGGATTCCAGGTGAACAAAATGGTAAAAAAGTTAGGGTTTTATACTCTTTACCAATTACTATTCAATCTGCAGAATAATGATTCAAAATTTAGTTGATACTATGAAGAAGAAATCGCCTAAAGAGCGATTTCTTCTCGTTATAGGGGTGTTGTTCTTTTCTCTGTATTTAGTGATGGGTTTGATTGTAATATTTTGGAAAGAATTCCCTTTTGAAATGGAATTTAAGTATAGAATAGCTTTAGGGGTGTTACTAATTGTATATTCATTTATTCGTTTTAATCGATTTTACAGTTCTAATAAGTAATTATCATGAAAAAAATTAGTTTGTTTTCTGTGGTCATTATTGTTTTCTTTTGGGTTGCTTGTAAAGACACAAAAAAAGAGGAGACAATATTAAAGGGGGAAGCTTCTATTACTGTTGATGAAACAGTTTTGCCAATGTTGAAAGATCAAGTTGATGTTTTTCAAAGTAAATATGACGCAAAGTTACATTTGGTTTCAAAATCCGAAGGTGAGGCCTTAAATGATTTGTTTAGTGCAAAGGCTTCAATTGCGATATTAACAAGAAATCTATCGGATAAGGAAAAAATTAACTTTTCTCAAAAAAAGATTATACCAAAAATCACTATTTTTGCGAAGGATGCTATTGCTTTAGTGAGTAATAAGTCAAGTAATGATACTTTGATTGCTCTTAGTGATATTGTTCGGTTTTTGAAAGGCGATACTCAATCTGGTATTAAGGGAATTGTTTTTGATAATCCTAATTCGAGTACGGTTACTTTTATGAAGAACATTGCCAAAGTAGATCAGCTTCCTGAAGTGGGTGTTTATTCTTTTGCTTCCAATGAAGAAGTAATTAAATTTGTTGCCGAAAATGAAGGGATGATTGGTGTTATAGGGATGAATTGGATTTCTCAGCCTTCTTTAAAGATGAAATCTTATTTAGCGAATACTAAAATACTAAGTGTTAAAGGGTTAAAAAGTGAAGTTTTTGTAAGTCCTAATCAGAATAATATTGCTGAAGGTTCATATCCATTGGTACGGGATTTGTATATAATAAATTGCCAAGGTTTTTCTGGCTTAGGGATGGGTTTCGCTTCCTTTATTGCTGGTGATATAGGGCAGCGTATTATACTCAAATCAGGATTAATGCCTGTGAGAGTTCCTGGAAGAAAATTTAATATTAGGAATGAAATTGATAATGATAAGATTAAGTAATAAAAAATAGTATAAAGATGAATAAATTTAAATTTTTTAGTATTGCTTTTTTTACTGCTAGTGCCTTAGTTAGTGCACAAGATATAGAGCAAGCAAAAAAAGCAATTGATGCAGAGCAATTTGAAAAGGCTAAAGTGATGTTGAAAAATGTTTTGCAGGCTAAACCTTCTAACGGAAGCGCTTCCTTTTTGTTAGGGAATGTGTATCTATATCAAAAAGAAACAGATTCAGCAAAGATCTTTTTTCAAAAAGGAATTGCTGGTAGCGATGGCGCAAAATTGAATTATATTGGTCTAGGTCAAATGGATCTTGATGCTAAAGATGTTACTGCTGCTCAAGCTAATTTTGATGTAGCTATCAAGGATGCTAAACGCAAAGACGCTACCGTTCCTACTTTTGTGGCGCGTGCCTATATGAACAGTAGTTCACCTGATGTAAAGAAGGCGATTGCTATTTTAGAAAAAGCTAAAATAGATAGTCCTCAAAATGCAGAGCTGTTTTTAGCTATTGGTGATGCGTACTATTTAGAAAACAAGCAAAATGAGTCGTATTCTGCTTATAGAAATGCTTTTCAAATTGACCCAACACTTTTGAGAGCTAAAATGCAATTGGGGGTGTTACTTAAAGGAGCTAAGTCTTTTGATTTAGCAATAAATTCATTCAATGAAGTAATTGCTATTAATCCTAGTTATGGTCCTGTATATCGTGAACTAGCTGAAACCTATTATAAATGGGGAAGAAATAAGCCTTCAAAATCTGCAGAATACATGAAAACTGCTTTAGGTCATTATGACAAGTATATGTCATTAACGGATTATTCTCTAGCCTCAAGAATGAGGAGAGCTGACTTTCTGATTCTAATAAAAGATTATACTGAGTTAGAAAAGGAAGCAAATCAAATGGTTAAATTGGACAATGTAAATCCTAGAATTTTTAGATATCTTGGGTATTCAGCCTTTGAAAATGGTAATGTTGATGATGCACTTAAATCTTTGGAAAAGTTTATGAGCAATCCAAGTAGTAAAATCATTGCTAGAGATTATATTTATCTTGCTGAGATTAAATTTAAGAAAGCAATGGCTGCTGATGGATTAAGTATTGATCAAGCTTTATTTTCAAATGGAATAGCAGATTTGAACAAAGCCTTAGAATTAGAACCATTGGCTACTGAAAATTTAAATGATATTGGTAAAAAGTTATTTACTAAGAAATTCTATAAAGAAGCGTCAATGGTGTTTCAGTTAGGAACAAAAAATACTGAAGATAAAAATTTTGTTGATGACAATATTTATTATGCTTTATCTGTTTTTTATGCCAATAGTAAAAAGGATATAAAAGCTGATGTGGTTGAGTTAAAAAGTGCTGAAGCTGCTTTAGATAAAGTGCTTGTAGCTGCTCCGTCATACCAAGATGCTTTTCTTTACAAAGCACGTATTAATCGCTTAGCTGAAGCTGAAGATGCTATAATTGCCAACTATGAAGCTTATATTGCTAAATTAACTGAAAAAGGGGAGTTAGCTAATGCAAGTCATAAGTCTAAAATTATTGAAAGTTACAATAACCTTGCAGCAAGTTATGCAAATAAAGATAAAGTGAAAGCTGTGGAGTATTTTAATAAAACACTTTCGGTAGACCCAATGAATGAGTATGCTACTAAGTCTTTAGCTACATTGAAATAATTAGCTTTATATTACTATAATTAAGCGGTAAACTTTGGTTTGCCGCTTTTTTGTTTTTTAAGCATTTTTTATTTTAACTTATCTATAAGGCTTTTATGTAGTATCTTTGCACACCTAATTTATAAGAATGTTATCAAAAGAAAAGCAATTAGAAGTTAATAAAGGAAACCTGTTGCCTTTAATGGAGGAATTTTACACTATTCAAGGTGAAGGCTTTCATACGGGTACGGCAGCGTATTTTATCCGTATTGGTGGATGTGATGTAGGATGTCATTGGTGTGATGTCAAAGAAAGTTGGAATGCAGAATTGCATCCTCCGACTTTTGTTGATGCGATTGTGTCTAATGCTGTAAAATATGCAGACACTGTTGTTGTTACAGGCGGAGAACCTTTGATGTGGGATATGAATATTTTGACCTCTAAACTTAAGTCTTTTGATATGAAAGTTCATATCGAAACTTCCGGAGCGTATCCTCTTTCAGGTTTATGGGATTGGATTTGTTTGTCTCCTAAAAAAAACAAATTGCCTGATCCTTCTGTATATGAAGTTGCGAATGAGTTAAAAGTAATCATTCATAATAGGCATGATTTTATTTTTGCGGAAGAACAAGCTGCGAAGGTGAATGATAATACTATTTTGTTTTTGCAACCTGAATGGAGTAAGAAAGAAGAAATGACTCCTTTAATTGTAGACTATGTCATGAATAATCCTAAATGGAGAGTGTCACTTCAAACGCATAAGTACTTAAATATTCCCTAGAACTATTTTTGTGAAACATATTTTTGTTTCTATTGATGTAGTTAGATGAGCATTATTATGAATATTAAGCTATTACGTTTTAGTATTTTGTAATTCATTTTTTTTGTCCTTTTTTTTGCTGATTATGTAGTTTTTAACCCTTTTTTAGATATATTTATCTTTTATTAATTATCATTTTAATGTTATAAAAGTACTATATTATGAAGAGGTTTTTATTTGTTGCTATTTGCAGTTTCTTTTTTTCATTTTGCTATTCTCAAGACTTGACTATGGCTAATGATGAGATAGTAGAATATAATATTGTAGAATTAAGGCCGGAATTTCCTGAATATTCCGGTAATTTTATGGAATTCATAGCGAAAAATTTTTCGTTGCCAGATTATGATGGTCCTACGGGTAATTTGAAAGTTGGTTTTATTATCGAACCAACTGGAGTAGTTACTAATGTCAAAGTGTTAAAAAATTTGGATACCACTTCGTCTTCTGAAATAAAAAAGGTAATGTCGAAATGTCCAAAATGGAAGCCGGCAGAACATAATGGTAAGCCTGTGAGGGTATACTATGAATTTTCTTTAAAACTAAGTGGTAATAGTTAAACTTAGTTTTGTTATAACCACTTTTTACTTCTTTTTAATGTAGTAATGTGTGCCAAGTGATGTTTGCCATGCCAGGCGTAAAGGCTTATGATTTCTTGTATAGAGAAAGCTTTATTGTGTTCTGGGTGTATAAAAGTTTTTTGTAAATCTTCTTTGGTTAATCGCTTTAATAGATAAACTAATCTAAAATGTAATCCTTCTAGTAATTGTAATGTTGGTGCTATGGGCATAGTTTGATTGTCTACAATTTCGCCCCATAACGCTTCTTCGTAATATTTTATAGTTGGTTCGTTTTCTGTCAAAGCCCATTTTATTCTTATGTAGCAGTGCATGTGGCTGTCAGCACAATGATGAATGGTTTGGCGTACCGTCCAGCCGTTCGGTCGGTACGGGGTATCTAGTTGTTGTTCATTAAGGTCTTGGACTTCATTTTTTAGTTTTGAAACAAAATCTTCTATTGTTTCTATTTGTTCTTTTAGGTATGTTTCTGTAAAAGCCTCAGGATTTTGGTGTTTTCCTATAGGGTATTTTAATTTTTCAAGTTCGTTGTCTTTCATTATGCTATAGTTAATTGTGCTAAATAATCGTAATGTTCACCTTCTTCAATTAGTTGACAATTGAATCCGTTGGCGTTGGCTATGTTTTGAAGTGTGTTGAAGTCTAAATATAGCCAGGGAAATTCATCTTCTGTTTCGTTTTTATAGCTTATTTTAAATCGTAATTCGCCATAGTAACCTTTACCAGGAATCCACTTGCCTCCGTCTTCATCTTCGTCAAACATATAGATAATGTCTGAGGAGTCGATCAAGATTTGCCCTTTTTTATTGAGCAGTTTTTTTAATTTATTTAAATACTTCGGCGCTTCATTTAATGTGCCAAAAATACCAGTGCCATTCATTAATAAAAGGATGGTGTCGTAGGTTTCTTTTTCTTCGCAATCTAAAAGGTTTTGTACTTCTGTTTGCTCTATTCCTCTCGCGTTGCAGGTTGCAATGGCTTTTTTTGAAATATCGATAGCTTTTACATCAAGTTTAAATTTATTTTCCAAGAGTAAGCTATGGCTTCCAGCTCCGGCTCCTATATCTAGGACTTTTCCGTAAGACATTGTAATTGCCTTTTGTTCAATTTTTGGCATATTTTCAAAATCTCTGAAGAGGTAGCTTACGTCCATTTCGTCTTTTTCAGAAATGTTGGTTTCTGTAATTAAGTTTTCAGGTGCATTATTAAAATGGTAGTCATATATAGCTTGTCCAAAAAGGTCTTTCATTTTTATGGATTTTGATGATTTAAGTTTACTTTTGTGTTTTAACCAAAATTATAGCCTTTGAAGCCGGATTTAGTAGAATTAGAGAAACTAGCCAAAGATAAGCATAACGAAAACAAAAAGTATTTCGATAAGCTAAAAAAGAAGGTGCCTAAAAATTTGGATTACCAAATGCAGGATTTACACGATGCTGTTTTTAAAAAGATCGATTGCTTATCATGTGCTAATTGTTGTAAAACGACAGGGCCTTTGTTTACTGATGCTGATATAGAGCGTATCGCTAAATATTTAAGAATGAAACCGCAACAGTTTATTGCGCAATACTTGCGTATAGATGAAGATAAAGATTATGTGTTGCAGCAAGTGCCTTGTTCTTTTTTGGATCATGATAATACTTGCTTTATTTATGAAGTCCGTCCAAAGGCTTGCCGTGAATTCCCGCATACTGACAGAAAAAAATTCCAACAAATTACTGATATTACATTAAAGAATATTCCAATTTGTCCTGCTGCCTATGCTGTAGTAGAGGAAATGAAAAAGAAAATGCCTTTATAGTAATATTAAAATAAAACAAACTTCCTTGAAGCTAGAATATTTTATCGCCAAACGATTAATCACCGCTAAAGATTATAAAAGTAGTATTTCGGCTCCGATTATAAACATTGCTATTGCAGCAATTGCTATTGGAATAATTATGATGATGGTTGCTGTGGCAACAGGTATTGGTTTGCAACAAAAGATTCGAGAAAAAATAGCCGCTTTCAATGGGCATATTGTTATCTCTAATTTTGACAGTAATCAGTCTGAGGCATCTTTGGTTCCAATTATAAAGCAACAACTTTTTTATCCAGACTTCAAATCCATTCCTCAAATTGAGCACATACAAGCAATAGCTACAAAATCAGGGATCATTAGAACTGAATCATCCTTCGAAGGAATTTTGTTTAAGGGTGTTGGTGCAGATTATCAGTGGAAATATCTTAAGGAATATCTGGTTTCTGGTCGATTGCCTAATGTTGCAGGTGTACTAGAGCAAGAAGTGTTGATTTCTTCCTATAGCGCTTCTCGTTTACAATTGAAGTTAAATGATTCTTTTCATGCCTATTTCATGAAAAACGAAGGGTATAATGTGCGTAGTTTTAAGATTGTAGGCATTTTCAATTCTGGATTTCAAGAATTTGACGCTAACTTTATCATTGGTGATATTCGGCATGTACAGCGATTGAATAAATGGAATAGTAATCAAATTGGTGCTTTTGAAGTTTTTGCAGATGATTTTGATGCGATTCAGGAAATAGGTGATAAGGTGTATCAAGAAATACCCGCTACCTTAGATAGTAAAACAATAGTTGAAAAATATAGTTATATATTCGAGTGGCTAAAACTCTTTGATATAAACATAGTAGTGATTCTTGTCATTATGATTCTTGTGGCTACTATTAATATGGTCGTTGCTTTGTTGGTACTCATTTTAGAGCGCACGCAAATGATAGGAATACTAAAAGCTTTAGGGGCCGATAATTGGTCTATACGAAAAATATTTCTCTATAATGCTTTTTATCTAATCATTCGTGGTTTGCTATGGGGTAATATAATTGGGTTTTCAATTTTGTTGGCGCAGCATTATTTTGGAATAGTTAAGTTGAATCCTGAAAACTACTATGTAAATGAGGCGCCGGTGTATTTTAATGTAGGTTATATTATTTTACTTAACCTAATGACCGTAGTGGTGTGTTTCGTAGTGCTTCTGATTCCTTCTTATATCATTACTCGTATTTCTCCAGTTCGCGCAATTCGTTATGAATAATATTTGGGCGTTCTCCTTATATATAGAGAGATTTAGTTTTAAGCCAGAAGTTTGGTGGTACTATATATAAGGAGCCGGGCTATCCGCTACAAGTCCTCGACTAGTTTCGTTGTCACTACACTAGTCTCTGGGCTTTCCACTACTATCCCTAACGCGGATTTAGGGTTTTAGAGATGTTTTGCGAAAGCCAATAGTAGTCTATTTTTTAAGAAAACGATAGAAAAGGAGAGTTTTGATTATTAATAGTTCAAAAACGCTTATTTTAACGTCCATGTTTTTAGGATTTTAAAAAATAAATCAAAAAAAGTTTCAAAAAGGGCTTGTATAAACGAAAAAAGGGTCTACTTTTGCACCCGCAACAACGGCGACGTTCTTTTAAAAACTGGCAAGCGATTCAGATTAATGAAGAGTAATTTTCAAAAATAAAAATCAAAAAAAGCTTGTGAGAAATAAAAGAGTTATTTACCTTTGCACCCCGCAAAACACGGGAAGTTCCTTGAGAGATTGATAAGAGAGAGTGATTTAAACGAGATAAAAATCTCAAAAAAAACTTCATTTTTTTCTTGCCAGTTAAAAAAAGA
>NZ_JATV01000012.1 GCF_000611675.1 Flavobacterium succinicans LMG 10402
ATTGCAGACAAACAGCCAAATACAACATGGCTTTATCTGAACGTAGAGCCAAGGCAACAATTGCTTGGTTGGTCTCAAAAGGTATCGACAAATCCAGATTAACCGGACGAGGATACGGAGAATCACAATTGGTAAACGACTGTGGTTGCGAACCAACGAACCAGTCTAACTGCACCGAAGAGCAACATCAAATGAATAGAAGAAGTGAATTTATAGTGACAAGTTTGTAGCTTTTTCAAAACAATAAAAATGCCCTCTGAAATACATCATGAGGGTATTTTTTTAAGGGCTTACTTGAACGGATTTCTTTCGATCCAAATGGTTTTGGGTTCTAAGTATTTGAATAAATGAGGCAGAAAATAATTAATAATAGGATTTTTATGTTCCATCAATCCAAACATTGTCTCTGGTTTGGCTCCTACAGAACTTTTGATTTCTAGGGCTGTTCTGGCAAAGATTATTGTTTTGAATTCTTTTTTGATGGAGTATGCAATCATGTCGTATAGCATGTTCAGGTATAGCATTTTTTCGCGTTGTATCTTTTCATCATAACCTAAAAAATAGGTATCCATGGCTTCACTATTTTTAATCAAGGTATTAAATCCTACTAGTTTGTTTTCTATAAAATAGCCATAAAAAAGAAAGTCATCTTTCCAAATTCTTTTTAATTCAATAAAGTGATTTTTTGACAAGAAAAAGGAATTGAAAGGAGCATTTTTAGCTACATGATAATATAGTTCGTAAATTAAAGTTTGGTGCTGTTCAATTTCGTCCAAAGAGAGTTTTCGTTTTGTGAGGCCTTCTGATTTTTTTCTAGCTCTTTTGTATTGATCTCGGTATTTTTTGTTCAATGCCTGTATATAATCTTGTTCTGTTTTCCAGTGCTCAGGAATTGAAAAAATCATATTAGGTTGTGTAGTGAATTGAAAAACAGAACGAAAAGGAGTTTGATTGATCTTTTCTATTTCTGATTTGGAGAAATCTTTACTTGTCAATAGATGAACCTGTATTTTTTGTTCTTTTAATTTTTTTTCAATATTTTTTCTGGCTTCAAAAAGTGCAGTTATACCTTGTTCAAAAGGAATAGAAGGAGAAAAAGCATAGGCATTTTCGCCCGTGAGCATACAGTTTCCAAGAAATAGTACATGGGAGGAAAATTGTTTGAACAGGAAGTTTCGTAGAATGGTTTTTATACATTTATCTCGTTCTCCAAAGGAGGCTAGTTTTTTTAAATCTAAAAATTGACTTATTGCTACGCCAACCAATTTATCGCTGTCAAATATCCCAATAAAAAAACATTGCATATTGTCGGGGCAAGAGACTTCTAAAATTTCTAAGTAATCACGTTGTAAAAAAGTATTATTACTAGCGATAGTGTCCCAGTGCTCAGGTAATTTTTTGGAGGAATGATATATAATAAAGGTAAGCGATGCTTTCAAAAAGGGAAATATTGATTCGAAAGCAAATTTAAACTAAAAAAGTAAGGATTGTGGAAGTACGCAAAAAAAGAAGTGATATAATGGAAAATTGCTAAAAAAATCCTGTATAAAAACTGATTCGTTCCAAATAAATTAAAACGAATCAGTTCTCAATTATTTCCATCCACAAATAATGGCTCCCATAAAGGTTAGCGTGATGATCCAATAGCCCGCATGAATAAAAATATATTTCCAAGATTTTCTCTCAAATAGTCCATTGATGGCAATCATTGGAAAAGCAAAAAACAGTCCAGAAATGAATCCATGCAATGCGCCATGTTTGTAGGTTCTGAAAGCTGTTCCATAATCAGCCATAAAAGAGTTAAAAGAAGGAAGTACTTCGTTCATTTTTGAGGGGCCTCCAACCATTCCTAATGCTCCCATTTGATGAATAGTTAATGTCATTTCAATAGAAGCAATAAACAAAGAAAACAGGTAAGTAAGTCCGAAAATCTTCAACATGTTTCCAGTTTTAAGTTGATCTTCTGTTAGTCCTGCTTCTTTCATCCAAATGGTGCCAAATACTTTTGGATGGTACCAAACAAATCCAATAAAAAGGGTAAGCAAAGCTGCTACAAATAGCGATTGAAAATTCATTTCCATAATTGATTCATTTTTAGGTTAGTATTCAAATGTACAAAAAAAAATAAATTGCACTTTTTTAAATTCTTGTAGGATTACAGTGCTTATTTTTTTTATTGATGCATTTGGTCGATTTTATTTGTATTTAAACTTTGTCTGCCTTACTTTTAGAAAATAAAATTAAGATATAGTTAACATGTTATGAAAAAAGTTTTTTTCTTCTTGTTGTTGTCTTTTTCGACAAGCGCTTTTGCATCGGTTACTTTTAAAGAGCGTGATGCTTTGTTGCAGTTGTATTATAGTACCAATGGAAATACATGGAAAATTAAGTGGAATTTAGCAGCTCCTGTAGCTACTTGGTATGGTGTTACGGTACAAGAGGGTAAAGTGGTTGGAATTGATTTGTCGGGTAATAATCTTTCAGGAACTGTACCTGCTGCTATTGGTGATTTGGTTTTTTTGAAAAAGTTGCATCTGAAACAAAATAAAATCGAGGGAATCATTCCTAAAGCGATTGGTAATTTAGTTCAGTTGAATTCTCTAAATCTTTCTCAAAATAATTTACAAGGAGCGATACCTAGTACTATTGAAAATTTAGATTCTTTACTGGAGTTAGATTTGGGAATGAATCAGTTGATAGGGAATTTGCCTACTGGCATTGGTAAATTGGTTAGACTTGAAGTTTTGTCTTTATATAACAATGATTTAGAAGGAGAATTGCCGGTTTCTTTATATACAATTAGAACTTTAAAAACTGTTTTGCTCAACGGTAATCATTTCAACGGCGTGCTTCATGATAATGTAGCAAAATTGAGTGATTTAGAACAGTTGAGTTTGTTTGATAATGAATTGAAAGGATTGATTCCTAGAGGGCTAGAAAAATTGAAGAAATTGCGAGAGCTTAATATTTCATACAATAATTTTAAAGGTCCTGTCTCTGAAGAATTATGGAATAAAGATGCCTTAAATTTAACAATGCTTACTTCAAAAGGAAAGATAGTTTTGCTAGAAACAATATGATTTTTTGTTAATATGTTTATATTTAGTGATAAAGAAACCTGCTTTGGCGGGTTTTTTTTGTGCTATTGTAGGGGTAATAGTGTAATCAAAAAAAAACACCAGCTTTTTCAAGTGGTGTTTTCTAGTAGCGGGAACAGGACTCGAACCTGTGACCTTCGGGTTATGAGCCCGACGAGCTGCCTACTGCTCTATCCCGCGATGTGCGTTTTGTAATCTCAGTAAAATTAACTTAGTAGCGGGAACAGGACTCGAACCTGTGACCTTCGGGTTATGAGCCCGACGAGCTGCCTACTGCTCTATCCCGCGTTGTTTCGGGTGCAAATATACAACGGTTTTCTTGAAATCCAATCATAATATTAAAAAAATGTTTTATTTCGTCTATTGGGTTGATATGGCTACCTTTGTAGCGATGATCTTTTACTACGGACTATACGAAGTAAAAATAAATATATTTAAAATGATACATAAAGCCGGTTTTGTTAATATAATTGGAAATCCAAACGTGGGTAAATCAACCCTAATGAATGCTTTTGTTGGGGAACGATTGTCTATTATTACCTCAAAAGCACAAACTACCAGACATAGAATTTTAGGAATTGTAAATGGAGATGATTTTCAATTGATCTTGTCGGATACACCTGGGATTATCAAGCCTGCTTACGAAATGCAGGAATCTATGATGAATTTTGTGAAATCTGCTTTTGAAGATGCCGATGTTTTGATTTATATGGTGGAAATTGGCGAACAAGAATTAAAGGATGATGCTTTTTTTAATAAAATTATCCATTCTAAAATTCCAGTTTTGTTGTTGTTGAACAAAATTGACAATTCAAATCAAGAGCAATTGGAAGAACAAGTCGCTTTTTGGACCTCCAAAGTTCCAAATGCGGAAATTTATCCAATTTCGGCTTTACAGAATTTTAATGTTCCCGAAGTGTTTCAAAGAATCATTGCTTTGTTACCAGAATCACCAGCGTATTATCCAAAAGACCAATTAACTGATAAACCAGAACGTTTCTTTGTAAACGAAACTATTCGCGAAAAAATATTGTTGAATTACAGTAAGGAGATTCCCTATGCTGTAGAAATTGTTACCGAAGAATTTTTGGAAACAGATACTATTATTCGTATTCGCTCTTTGATTATGGTAGAGCGTGATACACAAAAAGGAATTATCATTGGGCATAAAGGTGCCGCTTTGAAAAAAGTAGGAATGGATGCCCGTGTTGATTTGGAAAAATTCTTTGGCAAACAAATTCATATTGAATTGTATGTGAAAGTGAATAAAAATTGGAGAAGCAACGCCAATATGTTGAAGCGTTTCGGGTATAATCAGTAGGGACAGGTTGCTACCTGTCCGTACAAAAATTGGCGAAGCAATGCCAATATGTTGAATCGTTTCGGATATAATCAGTAGGGACAGGTTGCAACCTGTCCGAACGCATGTTTGAAAAAATAGTAGGGACAGGTCGCGACCTGCCTCTACTATTTTTTTTTAGCCCAGATCGTAATGGAAACCCCGGAGTACCAAAAACTAGTGGTTCTTGTGGTTGCAGAGCGACCAGCGGAAGCTCCTTCAAGCGCATTAGAACCACAGTTTTTTGGAACGAGGAGTTGTAATGGAGAGCTGGAATGGCTACTTATTTAAGAGCTTCTTTTTGTAACGCAATGGCTAGTTCTTTAAAAGTAGTCACTTCTTTTGAAATTTTTCCTTGTTTGTTGATGATGATGTGCGTAGGAAATGTCGAAATTCCTAAAGTGTTTTTTATGAATAACGCTTGATTTGATACTACGGCATAGTTGAATTTCTTTTTGGTTAGGAAGCTCGATAATTTTTGACTGCTGTCATCAGCTAAACTTATGAATACAATGTCTGTTCTGGCTTTGTACTTCTCTACTAATGAATTGAGTTCAGGCATTTCTTCGATGCATTTTTGACAATGTAGGTTCCAACATTTTAAAACTATTATTTTGTTTTTTGTGTTCTCATGGTTGTATTTAACTCCTTTTAGATCTTTAAAGTTAAAGTGTGGAATTGACATGCCTTCTTTTTTGAAATTGTGGTAGGATTGTAAGCTTTCGTTTTTAATAGTGCTTTGTATGTTTGGATTGCAATTTGGTTCTAATTTGTATAGTTTGTAATGTTGTTGGCCGTTTTTTGATACTAATTGAATTGGAATGTATTTTCCTGATTGTAGTTTCTCTAAGAAAATTTCTTTGTTGATGATGTTATAGTTTTCGTCAATTGACTTGAAGTCAGATGATAGAATAATGGTGTTGTAATGATAGGTATACCATTGCATGAAATCTTTTTGAATTAAATTTGGGTCAGTGTCTGGCATTCCGTACTGAGTAGTATTGGTGCAAGACGCAAAAAGTATAAATACTACTAGTAATCGGATTTTCATAATTTTTTGGTTTTTAATGATTAAGATTCAATTATTTTTAAAAACACTTTTTCTAAGTCGTTCATTTGTTTTTCGCCGTTGGATCTTATTTGTCGGGCGATGACATAGAGGAGAAACCAAGCAAAAATCATCATAGAAAGTACGATTAAATCCCATTGTGTGGATTCTTTGAGGACATAATGTGTGTAGGCAATACCGCAAAACACGATGAAAGTACCTGCAATCATAAAATGGAGAAACATAAATAAGGTCCACAAAGTTGGGTCTGGCCCGAAGAGTCCACGGATATGGGTTTCGGTTTCGGATTTTTTTTCTAATTCGAGATGCAAATGGGGTGACCAATATCTTTTTTTGTCACCTTTGATGTTGAGCCAAATGTGATAGCCTCTGATTTTGGCATAATAATCAGGAGATTTTTCATGAATGAATTTTTCGAATTTTGCGCGAACGGCGTCAGTGTTTTCGGTGATGTCTTTGTAAAATCGTAGGCGTAATCTAATTTCGTTATCTGGATCCATGGTTTTGGGATATTGGGTTTGGAATAGTTTAGTTGTGCTAATATATCAAAAAAATTGATTCTCATAGTTTTAAACACTACCTTTGCACGCCTTAACCGCAAAAGTGTGCGCTAAGGATAACTATTTGAATACGAATAAAATGAATAATATTGTTGCGATAGTAGGAAGACCTAATGTAGGGAAATCAACCCTTTTTAATAGGCTGATACAAAGAAGAGAAGCTATTGTAGATTCAGTTTCTGGGGTAACCAGAGATAGAAACTATGGTAAAAGCGAGTGGAACGGAAAAGAGTTTTCTGTGATAGATACAGGTGGATATGTCCGCGGATCTGATGATGTTTTTGAGGGAGAAATCCGCAAACAAGTTGAATTGGCAATAGATGAAGCCGATGTGATTGTTTTTGTGGTAGATGTAGAAGAGGGAATTACACCGATGGATGAAACGGTGGCAAAGTTGTTGCGTAAAGTGACTAAGCCTGTTTTATTGGCCGTGAATAAAGTAGATAATGCGATGCGTGAGAAAGACGCAGTAGAGTTTTATAATTTAGGATTAGGAGAGTATTTTACTTTTGCAAGTATTTCTGGAAGTGGAACAGGTGATTTGTTGGATGCTTTGATTGAAGCTTTCCCAGTGAAACCTGAACCAGTGAAAGAAGAAGTAGTTTTGCCTCGTTTTGCTGTAGTTGGTCGCCCTAATGCTGGAAAGTCTAGTTTTATCAATGCTTTGATTGGTCAAGATCGTTTTATGGTGACGGATATTGCGGGAACTACTCGTGATGCTATTGATACAAAATTTGATCGTTTTGGTTTTGAATTTAATTTAGTAGATACAGCTGGAATTCGTCGTAAGGCCAAAGTAAAAGAAGACTTAGAATTTTATTCTGTAATGCGTTCCGTTCGTGCTATTGAACATGCCGATGTTTGTATTTTAGTGATTGATGCTACTCGTGGTTTTGAAGGACAAGATCAAAGTATTTTTTGGTTAGCTGAAAAAAACAGAAAAGGTGTTGTTATCTTGGTAAACAAATGGGATTTGGTAGAAAAAGATACGATGTCTACTCGTGATTACGAAGAGAAAATTAAAAAGGAATTGATGCCATTTACAGATGTGCCAATTCTTTTTGTTTCGGCTTTGACCAAACAACGTTTGTTGAAAGCATTAGAAGCGACTGTAAAAGTATATGAGGATAGACAACAAAGAATACCTACTTCTAAGTTTAATGAATTTATGTTGAAGGTTATCGAGGCATATCCACCGCCAGCTACTAAAGGTAAATATGTGAAGATTAAATATTGTATGCAGTTGCCAACGGCTACACCGCAATTTGTATTTTTTGCGAATTTGCCGCAATATGTAAAAGAACCTTACAAACGCTATTTAGAAAATAAAATTAGAGAACAATGGGACTTTTCTGGTGTTCCGATTGATATTTATATTAGAGAGAAGTAATAATTCAAAAAAACCAAAACAAAAAAAGTGTTTTGGTTTTTTTTATAAATGCATTTTATGAAAAATACTCAGTCTAATGATGTCTCTATTGAAATAGTCGACCCCGCTAGGACGTTGTTGAAAACTCTTTAGATACCCAAGTTCAATAGCAATGTTTTTGTTGATGCCATATTGTAAGGCACCATAGATTCTATTTTGGTCGAAGGTGTTGTAGATGATACTTTTTCCAGCATTTAGCATAATCTCATCGTATACAATTGCTTTGAGATATTGCTTTTCTTTTTCCCAAAACGGAAATTCTGCCTGCAATCGGTAACGAAAACGCCAACTGAAGGTAGTGCCATCTGTAAGTCCTGTCTTAGAAGCGTTGTGTATGAACCGTTCTTCAACCTGTAGTCTTTGGTTGAGGGTTATTTTTTTTAGATTGAACTTATATGTTACATCTTGTTGTCCTCTATATTCAGGAATTTCAAAGTCATACTCTTTATTTGGATCTTGGGTGTATACAGAAAAATAAGTAAAACCAGCTCCAGTTTCTATATTTGAATTCCATTTGTATCTTCCTTGGATTCTAAAAACAAATAGATTTTCGGTAATAGGTTTTAAAAAGACACGATTGTCAAACTCTGTATGAATGGACCATTTATTGTTCAAAGTCAATTGATTGTAATAG
Organism: Flavobacterium succinicans LMG 10402; assembly: GCF_000611675.1. Taxonomy (GTDB): domain Bacteria; phylum Bacteroidota; class Bacteroidia; order Flavobacteriales; family Flavobacteriaceae; genus Flavobacterium; species Flavobacterium succinicans. Next base: position 8,130 of record NZ_JATV01000012.1, read on the forward strand.
CGCGTCCAAAGGATATTTTGGTGGTCGATGTTTTTTGGTTTTTGTGCTATGCTTTGCTGCGAATTTAAAAGTATAACGCTAGCAGATAGTGTTGTTATGAGTTTTGAAAGTACAGTTGTCAAGATTGAGAAGTTTTCAGATTATAAATAATTATTTTCTGGAACAAATATATATCGTTAATTCTATAAAATTAGTAGAATTATAAAATATTTTTTGTTTAAAAACAAAGTGCTGATTAATAAGGTGTTTTGGTTTGATTTTAAAATAAAAACAGCGCAATGAACTATGATTGCGCTGTTATTTTATGCTTTTGTAAATGTGTTTTTGATACTAAAGTAGAAGTTTTATTTACCAACTTCCACTTGATCCTCCACCAGAGAATCCGCCTCCTCCGAATCCACCTCCGAATCCGCCACCGCCAAAACCTCCGCCAGATGAACCACCAAATCCACCTCCGCCGCCACGACCAAGGTTGCTTAGAATGATTACATCGAGTAGGCTAGGACCACCACCGCCTCGGTTTCCAGAATTGCCTCCACCTTTGTTTTTAGAGAACAAAATTATGAGCATGACAATAATAAAGATAAGGGGAAGAATAGGAAAACTATCTCCTTTTGCTTTTTTTCGTTCTCCTTTGTATTTGCCTTTAAAAACATCGAATAGGGCATCGGTTCCTTTGTCGACGCCATTATAATAGCTGCCTGCTTTGAATTCGGGAAGAATAATGTTTCGGATGATTTCACCTCCAATTCCAGCGGTAAGTCGGTCTTCTAGACCATAACCCGCTTGAAGCGCAATTTTTCGGTCATTTTTTGAAATTAAAAGAATGACTCCATTGTCTTCTTTGGCTTGACCAAATCCCCAAGTTTGTGCCCATTTGGTCGCTAATTGATTGATGTCTTCATTTTTTAAACTTTCAATCGTAATAACCACAATTTGTGTTGTAGTTGAATCAGAATAGCGTACAAGTTTTTCTTCTAGTTGGGCTTTTTCATTAGCATCAAAAAGACTGGCGTAATCATACACTGAAGTTTGAGCACTAGGTTTTTCTGGAATGGTAAATTGAGCTGATAAAAAACTACTATTTAATAAAAGTAAAATAAAAAGAAATAGTTTTCCTATCGTCTGTTGTCTGTTGCCTTCTGCCTTCTGCTTTTTTTTCATTATCCTTTAGAAATTTCGTTTGACAATTCGTTGGTATCACCTTCTTGCCAAGGAAAGTGTTTTTTGAGTTGTTCTCCAGCATTTAAAATACCATCAATCAAGCCTTGTTTGTAATTTCCTAATTTGAATTGGCTCACCATAGCATCACGAGTGCAGTTCCAAAAATCAGCAGCTACTACATCGTTTATACCTTTATCGCCACAGATTACAAAGGTTTTGTCATTCACTGCAAGATAAATTAATACCCCATTTTGTAATTCGGTAGCATCCATGTTAAGTTCATGAAAAACTTCCATGGCCCGATCATAAGCGTCGAGTGTTGTGGTTTCCTCTATGTGAACTCTAATTTCGCCCGAAGTGTTTTTCTCGGCCACACGAATGGCTTCAACAATGGCGCTTTCCTCTTCTTTGGTTAAAAAGTCTTCTACTTTTGACATTTGTTTATTTTTTTTTATTGGTATAAAAAAAGCCCCTCCTTCGGAGGGGTTGGAGAGGATTAGAATTTTACTTCCACAGGTTTTTCTGCACCTTCAACAGCTTGGAAATAGGCTTTTTCTTTAAAGCCAAACATTCCAGCAAAAATAGAATTAGGGAAGGTTTTTATGTGCGTATTGTAAGGTTTAACCGCTTCGTTAAAACGAGTTCTAGCAGTCAAAATTTGATTTTCAGTACTAGCCAATTCGTCTTGTAATTTCAAGAAATTAGCATTGGCTTTTAAGTCAGGGTAGCGTTCTACAGAAACCAATAATTTAGATAGTGAAGAGGAAACACCTGATTGTGCTGAGTTGAATGCTGTTAATTGTTCTGGTGTAATGTTCGTTGGATCCACTGTTACGGAAGTCGCTTTGGCGCGAGCTTCGATAACGGCTGTTAAAGTGCTTTTTTCAAAATCAGCAGCTCCTTTTACTGTGTTGACAAGGTTGCCAATTAAGTCATTTCTTCTTTGGTAGGAAGTGTTTACATTTCCCCAAGCTTCGTTGATGGTTTGCTCGTAACCCACAGCTGTGTTGTTAATTCCTTTCACCCAGCTATAGATTCCAAAAATAACTACTGCTGCAATAATCCAAGGCAAAAATCTTTTCATGTGTTTTAATTTTAAGGTTTATTATTTAGTGTTTAATTTTAATTTAAGTTTTCTTTCAGGGTTTAAAGCTCATTTTTGATGTTGGTTAACTGTGTTTTTATGGCTTCTAATTTTCGAATAATTTCAAATTTGTCTAATGTTTTCTTTTGTCCTTCTTTTAAATGGGTTTTAGCGCCTTCTAATGTAAACCCTCTTTCTTTGACCAAATGATAGATTAATTGTAAATTTTTGACATCTTCGGGAGTAAACATTCGGTTCCCCTTGGCATTTTTTTTAGGTTTTAAAATGTCAAATTCACTGTCCCAGAATCGAATCAAAGAGGCATTAACGCCAAAGGCTTTGGCCACTTCGCCAATGCTGTAATATCTTTTATCTGGAGCTAATTCTATATGCATTTTTTACTCTCTTTTTATAAATTATAGTAGCGGATTACTTTTAAACGGAACACTTTTTTAAAAGCATTAATCCAGCGATTGATTTTCTTGGTTGGCTGCATTAGAAATGGCAACATATTCTACCGCTGAAATTGAACCGTAATAAAAATTCAACGGATTCACTACTTTGCCATTTTTATGTACTTCATAGTGTAAATGTGGTGCTTCTGAACGTCCCGTGCTCCCAACATACCCAATAATGTCACCTCTTTTGACACGCTGTCCTGCTCGGCATTTGTATTTGCTTAAATGGGCATATAAAGTTTCATAGCCATAACCATGCCGAATCACTATATGATTCCCAAAACCGGACGCGCCATTGTCAGCTCTTGCAACCACTCCGTCGCCACTGGCAAAGATTGGTGTGCCTGTTTTGGCGGTAAAATCCATTCCGTTGTGCATTTTGCGTGCTTTGGTAAAAGGATCAGTTCGGTATCCAAAACCTGAAGCGACATGTTTTAAGTTCTCGTTTCTTACGGGTTGTATGGCTGGAATCGACGAAAGAAACTCTTGTTTTGCTTCAGCTAATTTTAAAATCGCATCTAAGGATTTAGATTGAATGGCCAATTGTTTACTTAAAACATCGATTTTTTGGGTGGTCGATACCACTAATTGCGAGTTGTTAAATCCCTGAAGGCTCGCATATCTATTTTGATCTTTAAAACCAGCGGTACGTTCTCTATCTTCAATCGGTGCGGTATTGAAATAGGTTCTGTACAGGTTGTTGTCTCTTTCGGCAATTTGTGTAGCTACATCTTGTAATTGTTCAATTTTCTTGCTCAAAATGGCATAGTTTATTTTTAAATGCTCTATTTCACGTGCTTGAATGCGGTCATTGGGTGTTTTGAAATACGGAACGTTGAGTAATGCTACAAATGAAAGAAAACCAAAAAGAGCCGAAGCAACTAGAAACAAAAGAGCAAAACCGAATTTTTTCCTTTTTTTTGGAGTTATTTTTCGATATGCTAATTTTTCTGAATCGTAATAATATTTTACTTTGGCCATATTTTAAAATACCCTATTTTTGCAAGCTGTAAATGAGTTAGTCGAACAAATTTAAGAAATGTTTCAAATGTTCAACTTTATTTTTACAATATTTAAGATAGTTTAAAAAGCACAGAAATGTAGGCTCCTAAAGGACAAGGGAATCTGTTTTTTACTATAGCAACAACTCAAGAGTAATATCTCAATTAACATTATGAAATCACAAGACGTACGTAAGCAATTTTTAGATTTTTTTGAAAGCAAAGGCCATCTTATTGTTCCATCGGCGCCCATCGTTTTAAAAGACGATCCGACGCTAATGTTTAACAATTCTGGAATGGCGCAATTCAAAGAGTATTTTTTAGGCTTAGGTACACCAAAAAGTCAACGTATTGCAGATACTCAAAAGTGTTTGCGTGTTTCAGGTAAACATAATGATTTGGAGGAAGTAGGAATTGATACCTACCACCATACTATGTTTGAGATGTTGGGGAACTGGTCGTTTGGTGATTATTTCAAGAAAGAAGCCATTCATTGGGCTTGGGAATTACTGACAGAAGTCTATAAAATTGACAAAGACATATTGTATGTAACTGTTTTTGAAGGAAGCGTTGAAGAAAATGTTCCTTTCGACCAAGAAGCCTATGATATTTGGAAAACTTTAATCGCTGAAGACCGTATTTTATTAGGAAATAAAAAAGATAATTTCTGGGAAATGGGAGACCAAGGTCCTTGTGGTCCTTGTTCCGAAATTCACGTTGATATTCGTTCTGCTGAAGAAAAAGCGTTAGTTCCAGGTAAAGATTTGGTAAACAACGATCATCCTCAAGTGGTGGAGATTTGGAACAATGTATTTATGGAATTCAACCGTAAAGCAGATGGTTCTCTTGAGAAATTACCAGCACAACACGTAGATACAGGTATGGGATTTGAACGTCTTTGTATGGTTTTACAAGGAGTGCAATCGAATTATGATACGGATGTGTTTACCCCAATCATCAGAGAAATCGAGACAATTACTGGTACAACATATACCATCAAAGCGTCCAATGAAGAAGAAGAAAAAATAAATATTGCGATTCGTGTTATTGCAGATCACGTTCGTGCTGTTGCTTTTGCAATCGCCGACGGACAATTGCCATCCAACACAGGTGCAGGATATGTAATTCGTAGAATTTTACGTCGTGCTATTCGCTACGGCTTTACTTTCTTGAATACCAAAGAACCTTTTATCTATAAATTAGTAGATACTTTAAGTGCACAAATGAGTGCTTCTTTCCCTGAAATTCGTTCTCAAAAAGCCCTTTGTTCTAACGTGATTCGCGAAGAAGAGAGTTCTTTCTTGCGCACACTCGATCAAGGTCTGGTTTTGTTGGACGCAGTAATTGCTAACAATCAAAGCAAGGTGATTGATGGTAAAAAAGCTTTTGAATTGTACGATACGTATGGTTTTCCAATCGATTTAACAGCTTTGATTTTATCTGAAAAAGGATTGCAATTAGACGAAAAAGTCTTTGAAGAACAATTACAATTGCAAAAAGAACGTTCTCGTGCGGCTTCAAAAGTGACAGCTGGCGATTGGAATGTTATTGTAGAAGATGATATTCAGGAGTTTGTAGGATACGATCGTTTGCAACACCAAGTAAAAATCACAAAATACCGTAGAGTAGAGAGTGTAAAAGAGGGAGAGATCTTTCAATTGGTCTTTAATTCGACTCCTTTTTATGGAGAAAGTGGAGGACAAACTGGCGATAAAGGATATCTTGAAGCTAGCAATGGAAACATCACTTACATCATCGATACCAAAAAAGAAAACAATCAAACCGTGCATTTGGCAAAATCATTGCCAGAAAATCTTACGGATACTTTTCAAGCGATTGTAGATAAAAAACAAAGAGCAAGAACTTCCTCAAATCATACGGCAACCCACTTGTTGCATCAGGCTTTGCGTAAAGTTTTGGGAACCCATATCGAACAAAAGGGATCTATGGTGCGTTCTGCTTCTTTGCGTTTTGATTTTTCTCATTTTTCTAAAGTAAGTGAGGAAGAATTGAAAGAAGTAGAGAACTTTGTTAATGCCAGAATCCGTCAAAGTTTACCTTTGATTGAAAAAAGGGGTATCGCCAAAGAACAAGCACTTGAAGAAGGTGCAATTGCGTTATTTGGAGAAAAATATGGTGACTTGGTTCGTATGATTAAGTTTGGAGACTCTGTTGAACTTTGTGGGGGAACTCATGTGGATAACACGTCAGAGATTTGGCATTTCAAAATTGTTTCAGAAGGAGCTGTTGCGGCTGGAATTCGAAGAATAGAAGCTATTACAAGTGTGGCTGCCAAAGAATTTTTTGAATCTCAATTGATGACTTATAGAGAAGTTAAGGAGGTTTTGAAAAATCCAAATGATCCAATCAAAGCGATACAAGGTTTACAAGATGAGAATGCTCAGCTGAAAAAACAAATAGAAGTTTTGTTAAAAGATAAAGCTAAGAACTTAAAAGGCGAATTAGCAGCTGCTTTTCAAGAAATCAACGGAGTGAAATTCTTAGCGCAACAAGTAGATTTGAATGCAGAAGGCGCTAAAGATTTGGTGTATGAATTAGGGAATTTGGGAGACAATATTTTTATTGTTTTGGCAACAGTTAATGAAGATAAACCGATGTTGACTTGTTATGTCTCCAAAGGTTTAGTAGCCGATAAAAATTTAAACGCCGGACAAGTTGTTCGCGAATTAGGAAAACACATCCAAGGAGGTGGAGGAGGACAACCGTTCTTTGCTACAGCTGGAGGTAAAAATTCCGCTGGAATTCCAGAGGCTTTGGCTAAAGCTATTGATTTTGTGAAGTAGTTTTTGGAAATATAAAGAAAAAGGAACCCTTTTAGTAATATGCTAAAAGGGTTTTTTGTTTATAAAGCGTTAATTACGGCAATGGCTTCAATTTCTATCAACCATTCTCTTTTTCCTAATTTCTCAATCCCTACCAAAGTACTTGCTGGGTATTGTTCGGTTCCAAGAAAATCTTTTCTAATTTTTCTATAAATGGGTAAATCTGTTTCAGGATTGAAGTTGACGATATAAGTAGTCATTTTTACCACATCTTTAAAAGAGGCATTTCCCAGTTGTAATTGTTTTTCTATATTTTTAAAGGTGTTTTTGGTTTGTACTTCGAGCGTATTTCCTATCCCTATTTGTCCAGAAATATATATGGTTTTGTAATGGCCTGTTGTTACAATAACTGTCTGAGAAAATCCTTCATTAGGTTCGATATATTCTTTTTTGATCATGATTTTTAAAAGTTAAGCTTAGTAAAAATACTAGTTTAATTGTAAAAACTACTTTAAATTTGGTCTCAAAACCTATCGCCTTGCTACTATCTACTCCAATATCAATTTCAAAAAGTAATTTCCCTATTGATTATCAATCGAAAATGGTTCTTATGGGGTCTTGTTTTGCTGAAAATATTGGAAATAAATTTCAATATTTTAAGTTTAATACGCTGGTGAATCCTTTTGGAATTATCTTTAACTCTGTTTCCATCGAAAAAATGATTGAAAGAGTAGTTCTGCAAAAAACTTTCTCAAAAGAAGACATCTTTTATCATAACGAACGTTGGCATTCCTACGAAGTGCATTCAGATTGTAGTACCGATGATCCAGAAGCGCTATTGAATAATTTGAATCAACTTCTTTCGGAAACCAAAAAGCAGTTGCAAGAAGCTACCCATTTTATCATAACCTATGGTACTTCGTGGGTATATCGCCATATCGAAACCAATGCAATTGTAGCGAATTGTCATAAAGTGCCACAAAAGCAATTTACCAAAGAATTATTGTCGATTGATAAAATCCAAAAATCGATTCAAAATACAATCTCTTTGATTACAATCCTAAATCCAAAATGCAATTTCATTTTTACTGTTTCACCCGTTCGCCATCTCAAAGACGGTTTTGTCGAAAATCAAGTGAGTAAAGCGCATTTGATAGCTGCAATTCACGATAATCTTAAAACTGAACACTTAGAACTGAACACTGATTACTTTCCTTCATACGAAATCATGATGGATGAGCTTAGAGATTATCGGTTTTATGCAGACGATATGATACATCCTAGTCCAATGGCGATTGATTACATCTGGGAACGATTTACGGCGACTCAAATTGATGCCAATGCAATAGCTACAATGGAATTGGTACAAACCATACAAAAAGGCTTGGCGCATCGACCATTTAATCCTAATTCTGAAAGCCATCAGAAGTTTGAGGCGAACCTGAAAGAAAAAATAGCTACATTAGAGGCACAGTATTCATTTGTAAAATTTTAGTTATGTTGAAACGCATTTTAATTGGAGTTGGAGTAGTAGTCATTGGCTTGTTATTGTTTAAATACTGCGATTTTAAAAAAGAAAAAGAAGACGAGTTCGATTACAATACGAACCTCATTCAGCAACAAATCCTAAATGTTGGGAAATTGGTGGTGACCGAAGGCCATTTTTCGGAAGTCATCACGTTTAAGAATTCAGCAAAGTTTTTAATGGACATGGTTTCTTTCGAGAAAAAGGCAATTGTTGTGGTGAATGCCAAAGTAACAGTGGCTTATGATTTGCATCAAATGAAATACGATATCGATGAAAAGAACAAAACCATAACGATTCTTTCCATTCCAAAAGAAGAGATTTCGATTTATCCTGACATCCAATATTATGATGTGGAGCAAAGCAAACTCAATGAATTTACAGGTGCTGATTACAACAAAATCAACAAAACCGTACGAGCTAATTTGGCTAAAAAAGTAGACAAATCGACGTTGAAAACCAATGCTAAAAATCGTTTGGTAAGTGAAATTTCCAAAATGCTCATCTTAACCAATTCTTTAGGCTGGAAACTACAGTACAATGGTGAAGTCATCGAAACCGAAAGCCAGCTAAAACAGGATTTGAAATTATAAAATGTTTGACACAGATTTCACAGATTTCACAAATTGACACAGATTTTAAAAAAAAAAATCATACAAAAAAATCTGTGGTCATTTATGTAATCTGTGTCTGTAAATTTTGTGTCGTATGTTTAATGTGCCGTTTCCTCTTTTTCAAAAATCAATTCCAAACCATTCGAAATTAATTTGGCTACTTCAGGGCGTTGCTTTTTAAGATTTTCTAAATGTGCAAGAACGTCCGAAAGTAATTGCGTTTCGTTTCTTGCTTTTAAAAGTTCAGCCAATTCAACGCAAAGTAACCAGTCATTAGAATGTTCTTCTTTTAATTTTTCAAAAATGGGAGCCAATGATGTTGTCGTGTCTTTGGTCTCACGGATATTTCGGACGGTATGATACAATACTTCCAAGACATCTCTTTCTTCTGAGGTTGAAGCTTTGATGGTTTTGCTACTCGGTACATGAGCAATCAAATCAAAACTATTCACATCTGCAGGGCCAGAAAAAGCCGAAACTAATTTTTTACCCACAGCCATATCGTAAGTACCCCATTCTGGACGGAAAAGTACCGTTTCACCGTGCGTAACCGTACAGTTTTTGAAAGAAATCAAGATGATTTCACCGTGTAGATTTCGTTTGCCAGTGATGATTTCGCCCACTACTTTGATGTTACCTTCAAACTCCAAAGTGGCGGTTTCGCCTTCGTAAATGTCGTATGCTTTTAAGTCACGTGGACTCATATCTTCAATTGCGAGGTTGATGCCTTTGAGTTTCCCGATGGGGCTACCAAAACCTTCTTGGTGAGCAGCAGTTCCGTGTCCTACTAATTCTTTCTCTCGGTTCGCCAAGGCTGTTTTTCCAGTGGTTTGTAGGTAAATAGGTTTGCCTTCATATTCAATCACGTTGGTAAAAACACCCGAGATTTGTAAACCAGTACTCAATTCCACAGTTCCCAAAGCTTTGGAATCGATGAGTTTTTTAATACCAGATAAACCACCTGTTCTCAAGGCCATCGTATTGGCAAATTCTTCTAGGATTAAGCTCAAATAAGCGAAATCAGGAGTTACGTAGAGTTGAGGTTGCACTTTGGTGATGTCAAAACTTTGTTGTGCTGCGCTAAAGTTGTACGGTATTTTTTTGACGTTATCGGTCATACACCAAGCACTTTCTCCAATTGAGGAAAGCAAACCAGCGCCGTATATTTTTGGATTTTCTAATGTGCCAATTAAACCGTACTCCACGGTCCACCAATGCAAGTTTCGGATTTGAGCCATTTCAGAAAGTTCACCCATATTGTTTTGCAAATCTTCTACTGCCTTTTCAGCAGCTTCAATTTCGCTTTGTGGCGTTCCCTCGGCTTCTTTTAAAATCGAAAGCAGACGAATGGCTTCATACATTTCGTAATCTTTGTGCGAAGAAATGGCTTTGCAACCAATTTCGCCAAAACGACGCAAGTATTCCGCATATTCTGGATTGGCAATAATAGGAGCGTGTCCCGCGCCTTCGTGAATGATATCTGGAGCTGGAGTGTATTCGATGTGTTCCAATTGACGAATATCTGAGGCAATCACCAGCACATTATAGGCTTGAAATTCCATAAAAGCGTTGGGTGGAATAAAACCGTCTACGGCAACGGCAGCCCAACCAATTTCGGACAATATGCGATTCATACCGTACATACTCGGAATGGAGTCGATTTCGATACCTGTTTTTTGTAAACCTTCGAGATAGGAACTATGGGCAACTTTGGATAGGTAGTCTACGTTTTTGCGCATCACATAGCGCCAAACGGCTTGGTTGATGGGCGTGTAGTCTTCGTAGTTTTGCGGTTTGATAAACTGTTTCAAATGTTTCGGTAATCGCTCGATTAGGGGATTACTTTCTATTTTTGCATTCATATCGAAATCGGTATAGTTTTTTGTAAAAATACAATTTCGAATGATTATTTGCAGGCTTTTATTGGGTATTTTTAGTAAACCAAGTGTTTTTATAGGATTTTAACAATGGTTTACTTTTTAAAAACTATCCCGTTGAAAGTACTTTAGCCCCGACAGTAGTTGAAATCCTTTGGTGCCGGGGTTCGGTACCAAAGATTGTAACGGATGGCGGGAACCCATACTAGCTGACAATGCCTTTTGTGTCGCTCCTGATTTTAAAACAATTTTTCGAACATAGATTTATACACTAGTTGGATGGTATTTGGTAGAAAAAGTTGCTTTTTAAACCGTTTTATCCGCCTCATTTGTTTGCTCATATTGAATTGTTGTTAAGTTTATGATATTGTTCTATTTTATTCTCTTCGTTTTATGTTTACAAATAGTAAAAATTGTATATTAAATTATGGTTAATATTTACTATTTATATAATTTTAATATTTTTAAATTCTATTTTTACAAAAAAAAACTATTATAATATGCACTATAAATTATTAACACCAGGACCTTTAACTACGACTGATTCCGTAAAACAATCCATGCTTAAGGATTGGTGTACTTGGGATGATGAATACAAAACATTGGTTGAGGATATTCGTTCAAAATTATTAGAAATAAACAATTTATCTAATAAAAAACATACGGTAACGTTGCTACAAGGTAGTGGTACTTATGGCGTTGAAAGTACTATAATCTCAAGTGTTGGTGAAAATGATCATTTACTTGTACTTAAAAATGGGGCTTACGGAGAAAGAATACATGAAATAGCCACAATTGCCAAAAAAAATGTTACTGCGTTGGCTTTTGATGAAACTTCAATAATTAACAGTGAAGTTTTAGATAATTATTTGTCCGAAAATAAGCAAATTACTCACGTTGCCTTTGTACACTGTGAGACTACGACAGGAATTTTAAACCCTTTAGAGGAGCTTTGTAAAGTGGTGAAGCAACACCAAAAAGTTCTTATTGTTGATGCAATGAGTAGTTTGGGTGGCATACCCATAGACATTGATGCTTTGGAAATAGATTTTATTATAAGTAGTTCCAATAAATGTTTGCAAGGGGTTCCTGGATTTTCATTTATTATTTCGGTTATCGAAAGCATTAAGAAATGCAAAGGGAATAGCACTTCGTTATCGTTGGATCTTTATGATCAATGGGTAAATATGGAAAATGATCCTGGAAAGTGGAGGTTTACGTCACCTACACATGTTGTTCGTGCCTTTTATCAAGCTATATTAGAATTAATCCAAGAAGGAGGGATTGCAAGCCGATATGCTAGATATGTAAAAAATCAAAAGGTTTTGGTTGAAGGGATGCAAAGTATTGGTTTCAACTGTTGTATTGCTATCGATATTCAATCTCCTATTATTACTACATTTTTGTTTCCAGATAGCACCTCGTTTACTTTTAAATCTTTGTATGATTATTTAAAATTATATGGTTTTGTCATTTATCCAGGGAAATTAAGCAATTTGAATGTTTTTAGAATTGGTAATATTGGAGATATTAATGCGAATGATATTGAACTATTGATTATGATACTTAAGAATTATAAGATTAATTATTTGAATTAGTAATTTATGGTTTGTTTAGAATAATACTGCAATTTGTTTAGATTATGTTTTAAAAATGGCAAACTTATGGTTTGTCATTTTTTATTAAATGTGTTTTGTATGTTGCTATTTTTAAAGGTATGCTATTGCGATTAGCATTTTTAAAATTACATTTACATTCTAAGTTAAGTTTTGATAGATTTTTCTGTTTTTAATGGATAACAGCGATAAAGTTGTTTTTAAATACTATAATAAAAATGAATGATTTTCTGATAGGTATAGGTAAAAGAATTAAAGATTTTCGAAAAAAAAATGAATTAACAATACAAGAATTGGCTAATAGAGCTAATGTTAGTAATGGGTTAATTTCTAGAATTGAAAATGGAAGAACAATACCTTCATTGCCTGTTCTATTAGATTTGATTCAATCTTTAGAAATTGATGCCAGTTACTTTTTTGAAGGTGTCGAACAAAAATCAAATGCTAAATTTATTCATGTACCAAAGGAAGAGCAACAAATCCTAGAAAAGGAAATAGAGGCAACAGGATTTAGTTATTTGCATGTATTTAGTAAAAGTATGCATGCCTTAGGATTTGAAGCTGTACTTCTTACATTGGAACCCGGATGTAAACGAGACAAAGTAATTACCGATGCTTGGGAATTTAAATATGTTTTAACTGGCGAAGTTTTGTATGTTATTGATAATGAAGAGGTTTTGTTGAAAGAAGGAGATTCATTATATTTTAATGGTAAAATTCCACATGTACCAGTAAATAATTCTAATGCAAAGTGTTCAATGTTAGTTCTTTATTTTTATTCAGAGAAAGAATAGAAAAGTTATTCTATTGTAAAAGTTACTGTTTCGGACCATTCTGACCAAGACAAGTTTTGGTCCCGATATCTAACTCTAATTTTGTAAGCTCCAGTTGCTAGTTCATTATCATTTACAGTCAATTCTAAAATTGAAGAAGATTCATAAATATTTATTGGAGTGTAATCAGGAAAACCTGAACTTCCAAACCATTTCTCGTAATCTCTTTTCTTTGAAAGAACAATAACTTCTTCTTTTTTAACAGTTTTTAGTATTTGAAATTCACTGCTGTTAAACGGTTCAGAGCCAGTGTATTTAGAACACTCAAAAGTAAATGGAAGTTTGATTTTATCGTCAAATGATTTAATGAAAGGAGTGTTGGGACGATTTTCCTTCTGTTTTTTATAAAAGCTATCTAGTAAATACAACGGCTTATTCAGTTGCGCATTCCCAGTTGAGTAGGTATTCACTTTTAATTGTTGTGTTTCGAAATCCAATTCGACCAATTGAAAGACATGGGCTTCTATTGTTTTTTGAACATCTTCATAAAGCGTAACTGCCTCAGGAGCATCCGTCCAATATTGATCCCAAGAGGCACCACCATTAATGATTTCATGTATTCTATGATTTCTACTGGCTCCTCTTGCATAAAGATGCGCATGTCCAGCAAAATAAACGCAAGTTTTAGCAGAGGATTGTAGAATTGGAAGGATTTCATTGTTGATGTAATCGTTTCCATCTTTTTTTAATTGTTCTGCTTTTGGAGGATGATGAGCTGAAGCAAAAACCCATTCAATGTTTTTATCACTATCAGCTTCATGAATTATCTTACTTACAAATTGTGTTTGATTCTCACTATTCGAATTACTGTTTAAATGAATAAACAATGCTTTTGCGATTTTAAAAGCGTAATATTCTGTGCCATTAATAGCTTTTGCAGCCTGAATATTATTGTATTTTAAATGGCTATAATCAAAATGCGCAAAATAATTTTTGGCTTCGGAATCTCCATAATACTCATGATTTCCTAAAACGGTAACGAAAGGAACTTTTGTAGATAATTCACTTGATTTATAAAAATGATGAATAGCATAATGAGATAACTCTCCGCCATTGTGTACTTGATCGCCTAAATTTATTACAAAATGAACTGTTTCCTCAATTGTATTTCCGTTCCATTTTTCTAAGGCTTTAGTCACAGCATTTGCAACAAGATTTGGATATGCATCATCAAAGCGTTGGTGATCACCAATTACAATGAAACGTAATTTTTGAAGGAATTTTGAAGGGTCAACTTGTGTTTTAAAACTATATATTTCTGAATATGTAGTACCTGATTTGGTTCTGTAAAAGTAACGCGTATCAGGAAGTAAATCATTTAGTTTAACGTGATGCACAATATGATCTTTCTCCATCGTTTTGCTCGTTCCACAAGCAGTATTCGATAAATCATCTTTTTCAAATCCGTAGTCTACTTGAGGAGTATTTTCGTCATTGGTAATCCACGAAATAAGAATAGAATTAGAATCAGGTGCTTGTAGATAGGGTACGGTATAATTATTCATCACTACTATTTTAAAAAACAAAAAATTTTAATCCCAGCCAATTAAGACTGGGATTAAATCACAAATTAGAGCTAACAAACAAACAACGAACTAATTTGCGTGATATTATCAAAAATGTAATCAGGATTTGCTTCTTCTAGTTCCTCCTTAGTTTGTGCTCCCGACAATACTCCAATAGTAATTCCACAATTGGCATTCTTTCCTTCTTCTATATCTATTGCAGAGTCACCAGCTTTTAAAACCGATTTACTGTCTTTAATATCAAAAAGCTCCATAGCTTTTAGAATCATTTCAGGGCTAGGTCTTCCATTCACAACATCATCAGCAGTAATCAAGGCGTCATATTGAACTCCTTTTTTCCAACCTAATTTTTCCAATAATTGGTTTGCGGTTTTAGAATTATAACCTGTATTTAATACAACTATAATGTTCTTCGCTCTCAATTCATCCAGGAATTCACGAACTCCAACGATGGGTTTAACCTCCAATTCTTCGTAAGCATTTTTTAGAGCTATAGAAAAATCCTCAAAGATTGTTGTAGCTTTATCTGTAGGTTGATTTAAAAATTCTAAGACATCTGTTATTGCTTTTAATTTTTCTTTTCCTGCTCCATATTTCAATACCGTTTCTAAATCCACTTCAATGCCGTATTTTACTACTGAATTTCTAAGTGTTTTATACACCACATTGTCTTCATCTACAGTGGTTCCTGCCATGTCTAATACTGCAAGTTTTATGTTTTTCATTTGTCTAATTTTTATTGAATATTAAATTTATTTTTTGTCTAGAAAATCCGGCACTTCCTGTCATGCCTTTGCCACCAATTCCGGTGATAATATGAATATTTGGACTAGGATTGTGTTCAAAAATATCCTGAGTTTTGCATTGTGAATAGATACCAAACCATCTTTTTTGTATTTCGAAGGTAGGTAGGTCGATTATTTTTTTAGCTTCATTAATCATAAAAGCATCAATTTCCATATTTAGATCGTAGCCTAAAACGTCGATGTCTTTTGCATCAGCATATTCATGAGAATCTCCAATAATGATTGAACCGTCTAAGGATTGTTTGAAAAGAATATGGATTCCAAATTTTTTATCGAAGCTAGTCGAAACTTCTTTTGCTTTTATACTAGTATACGATGGGCATTCTTCAAATGCTTCATACCGACGAATGGTTAAGCCTGTCAGTATATTACTAGGGAGAGCATATATGCCTTGCGGTTTAGTTTGTAACATCTGAAGTTTTGTCGCAACCAAATCGCTATTTTCATAGATATTAGGATGAAGTGTTTTGAATTCACTTCCGCCACAAATTATAATTTTAGATGCTATAAATTTTTGGCCATTGGCCGCAATTGCTTCACAACCTAAAGAACTCTCGCTAGTTGATGTAATGGTGGTGTTGTAAAAAAAGGTTAAGCCAAATTTTTCGATTAAGAGTCTTTGAAAACGTCTAATCAGCTCTCCAGAATCAACTGTTATCTCTTCGGGAAAGAACAAACCCGCTTTGCAATAGTCGGATTTTAATCCGTCAAAACGCTGTAAGCATTCTTTTTTTGTCAATAAAATAGAATCGTAATTTTGGTCTTTGTTTATTTGGCTCAATTCTTCAATCAATTGTACTTCTTCTTCATTTGAGGCTAAATATACGGAGCCGTTTTGTCGAATGGTTAAGTCGGTTTGGTCTTGTAGCTTTTTGTAGATTGAAACACTTTCTCTACCAAAATTTTGCCATTTTAAATTCATTGCAGATGGGATTACCTGTCCAAAATTGCGAACAGAAGCTCCACTGAGTATACTATTTTTTTCAATAATAGCCACTTTTAGTTTTTTTTGCAATGCATGATAGGCATGGAACAGTCCTAGAATTCCTCCGCCAACTACAAGTAAATCATATTTGTTTTGCATCGTGATGAATGTGTTTTAGTTCAGTTCTTGAAGTTGAAAAGTTGTTTCTTCTTCTATGGATGTTGCAGCCGAATTCATTTTATTAATCTTTCTTTGAAAAAGTACTGCCGCCATTATAATCGTAAAAAAACCAATAATGGCAATCACATAATTCAATTGAATATAGAAGTGTAACCATGATATTTTTTTATATCCAAAATTTTTAAATAACAATATTAAAATGCTACCCAAGTAACCGAAGGAATCCACAAAATAGATTAAGAATCCCACATTACCTTTTATTTTGAAAGTGGCAATCATACGATCAAAAAACAAACCGTTAAAAGGGATGTAACATAAATACATTCCGATTCCTGTGATAATCATCCAAGGCATTGGGGATAAAAGATGGCTGCTATATGCTATAGTCGACAAGCCAATAATCAAAACACCTGTTAGTAAAATGTAGTGATAAATCAAGAACGCTTTTGTGTTGTTTTTTATAGTAACCATAAAACTTAATACCAAAAGAACCGTAAAAGCTATTGGTATTTCGGCATAGGTATACAAAGAAACGGCATCTTTAAAGCCTAAGGCGTCCCAGATTTCACCGGTGAAATTGTCTCTAAAATCTCTTAGAATAGTTAAACTAATATATAAAATAGTTAAGCAAAATAAGGGAACCCAAAAGGTAAGAATTAATTTTTTTCTTTCTTTTTGATTTAAGGGAACTCGCTTCGTTTTGTATGCAATATCTTCTTTTGAAGGTTTTGGCAAACGATCCAAAAGCAAGCCAAAAAAGACTAACGGAATGATAAACCATAAACCCGTTAAAAAAGGCATCCAAAATTCGGTTACTCCAAAATAACTCATGGTGAATTTTCCAACCGATTTTACAAAACCTGAGGAAACAACAAAACTAGTACATAGAATTAGTCCTAAAATTTCTGTTGCTTTTCGGCCTTCGATATAAGAAAAAACAATGCCCCAAATCATTCCCAAGGGTAAGCCATTCAAAAACATAAAGAAAATGTTATAAGGTCTTGGAGTTAATGCAAATCCTAAAAGCGTAAGAAATGCAAATGCAATGAAGCCAAATAAAAACTTTAATCTATCTTTTTCTTTAAGTTCAGATACAATCTTGATACCAATGAATTTTGATAGAAAATAGCCCATAACTTGTGCAATAATCAATAGCACTTTATAGTCCACTCCCCAGTATGTTATGCCTTCGAAGCTTGCTATTGTAAATGGTTTTCGGAAGGCGTACATACAAAAGTACACACCAAAAGCAGCAAAAGCCGCTTTTGGTACATACCAATTATTTTTTGTTTTAGTATTTCTCATTCTTTAAGTTGAGGTACTTTTGATTTATAGTGTGAATTTCACACCAAAAGCCGTTTTCACACCATAAAATTCTACTTGTTTTGGACGATCTTCTGAGTTTCCGTAATGGTACATCAAAGGATTATTTAGGATGTTGTTGATGTCAGCAAAAAACAATAGGTTTTTAGTGATTTTACAAGAAAGACCTATGTCCAAAGTGCTATATTTTCCGTAGTAAATATCGTTCTTGTCTTGGTCTGCAAAAGCGATAGCGTATTTACCTTTGTAATTGTAGGCTGCTCTAATGTTGAATCCTCCTTTTTCAAAGAACAATTGCGCATTGTATAATTGTTTCGCTTGATAAGGCAAACCCACTTCTCTTCCTGTAGTTGTTGTCATCTCGGAGGTCATGAATGTGGCATTCAATTGCGTTCCAAAATACTGCAAGAAACCAGGCAAGAAATCAAAACGTTTCATGATACCTAACTCTAAACCACCAATCCAAGCTTCGTTTCCATTATTTGGTGTACTAAATTCAACACCTGGCTTACCGTTATAGGTTCCTTGGTAAGAATCTTGAAAAATTGGATCTTTAATTGATTTATAGAAAACCCCACCACTAATCAAACCAGCATTAGAAAGATAATACTCTCCCATTAAATCAAAATTCCAAGAATACGTTGGATTTAAATTTGGGTTTCCACCTTTAAATTCGTTGTCCGCTTCAACATATGATCCACCAGGGGTAATATCACCAAAATTAGGTCTAGCAAAAGTTCTTGTAGATGCAAATCTTACATTTAAATTGTCATTAGCTTGGTATTTTAAATGAAACATTGGTAATACCGCTAAGTATTTTTTTGTATTTTCAACAGGTGTCAATACACCGTTAATTACATTATAACCATTTACTTTTGTTTCAGTATTTGAAAAACGAATACCTCCTAAAGCAGTAAGATTTTCTGAGATTTTATAAGTCCCCATTCCGTAAGCATCAGCGTGCGTTTCGTTAACATCAAAGTTTCTTCCTAAACCTTTGTTGTATTCTAATGCTTCTGAATCTGCTGGGCTAATCGCAAGATTGTTTTGGTTTTTCTTCCAGAAATCTTTCATTCCATTAGTAGAAAGTACTGGTCCCAAAGTACTAGAAATGCTAGTGTTTAATTCTTTTAAATAATCGGCTCTACCAGGTTGGTCAATAATGAAACCTTGAGAGTCTGAAAGGAGTGGAGCTGTTCCGGATTTCCAAGTATAAAAGATGTCAGAGAATTTAGCAGTACGTTCTTTATCTCTAAATTTAAGACCATATTTTAAAGTCAATTTGTCATTGGCTTTGATTTCATGATTAAATGAAGCCACGATTTTATCTCTTTCTGTAATAGCTACTTTGTAGAACTCTAAATCACCAAATCTCATTTTAGTAGCATCAGTTTTGAAATTAGGATCACTATAGAAGCCAAATAATGCATCTGGATTCTTATAGTCTAACTTTCCGCCATCAACTGCCCAATAAGCACGTTGACCTACTCCTTTGTTTGTCATGTAGCTAGGATTTATACCTACGCCATCTTGTCTGTACTTTATAACAAAATAGGATTTGTTTTCAGCATCTGGAATATTACCGTATTTAAATTCATTTTCATACGAAGCCAAATCCCAATCAATAGAACCGTTGTTTAATTCGTGTTTTCCGCCAATGTTGATAGATTTAAGTTCTGTAATCAAAGTATTATTGATGTTTTGCAACTCAACTCTAGTAGTATTTGTTGTGGTGCTAAATCTGTCAAAACGAATTCTTTGTTTGTAATGTGTCTCAAAATCAGAAAGCGTTCCGTACATTGATTTTAAATAAATCTTGCTTTTTGGGCTCAAGTTGTAATCTAAAGCGACATTAGCTCCAGTTGTTTTACGTTCTCCAGTATAATCTCTTAATTCCATTCTAAAGACTCCTTCGTCCCCATTTCTTCTCGCTTCGAAGTTATCGGTCGCCCAGTTTCTGTTAAATCGAGTAAAATTCAAAAGATATCCAAATTTTTTGTCTTTGGTATGGCCACCAAAAGTCAATGCCGCATTATACACTCCTTTTCCAGATTTATCATTGTAACCACTACCAATGGTAGCGTTAAGGGTCTGTTTCATTGGCGCAGTATGAGTAATGAAGTTTACACTACCGCCAATACCGTCAGCCTCAATATCAGGTGTCAAAGCTTTGTTTACTTGTACATAAGCAATTAGTTCTGAGGGAAAGAAATCAAAAGCAGTTGCTCTAGAAGTCGTCTCTTCTTCAGCAGTTGGAATTCTATTACCGTTTATTGTTGTTGATGCCCAAAAAGGAGGTAATCCTCTCACGGATACAAATCTTCCCTCTCCTTGATCACGTTCAATAGAAACCCCTTGAACTCTTTGAACAGTTTCGGCAGCATTGCGGTCTGGTAGTTTTCCAATACCATCTGCAGCAATTACATTCATAATGCTAACAGAACTTTTTTGCATATTCAAGGCTCTTAATTCACTATTTTTTTGTGCAGAATTCACGACAACCTCTTTTAGTTTTAGTTCGTTTTCTGTTGGTTCTAAAGTGATTACTCCTAAGTTGTAAATTTCATTATTCTTAATAGTTACAGTTAATTCCTGAGTTTTAAATCCAGAATTGCTGATAGAAACAACTATTTTTTCCTCTTCAATTACATTCAATTTAAAATTGCCATCAAAATCAGAAGTAGTTTTTTTGTTGGAATTTAAAATAGAAATAGTTGCTCCGGGCATAGGTAATTTATTCTCATAAATAGTACCTATTATACTCTGTTTTTGAGCAAAGCACAATCCTGTAAAATTCAGTACTAGTAGAAATAGTAGCTGGCTTAGTTTTGTTTTCATTGTTTACTAATATTAAATATTTTTTACAAAAGAACTCAATAAGTTTAATATTGGTAAATTTTTTGAATTATCAAAAAGTATTTTTTATTTTATTAAAAAGTTAAAACAATGTTACTAGGTAAATTTTATGTTACCAAAAATTGGAATAATGGTGCTTTTTATAGGTTTTTGTTGAGAATTTAGTAGTGAAGCACGGTGGTGTGTAAAAATTAGTGTTCAGCGGTTTTTATTTTTACTAAAAAGAGTTGTTAGCAATGAATTACTTGAGTTTTAAAGTATTTTTATAACAATAAAGTTACGAACATAAAAAAAGCCGTAACTAAATAAGTTACAGCTTTAATAAAAAGAAACAGAAGGTTTATTCTTTCTCAGCCTTCCTAAAATACTCAATCTTATAGTTGAACATTTCAGCCATATTTTTGGCTCTAAGTTTAGCTTCTTCGGCTAATGGGCCTGCAAACAAACCGTCGATAGTGGTGGTGAAAATCGCCATCCAGCGGTCGAAATGCGTTTTGTCTACCGGTAATTGTTTGTGTGGCGGAAACGGACTTCCCGAATAGGTGTGGACTTCTAGCAGAATGGTTTGCCAGAAGCGGTACATTTTTTCGAGATGTTCTGGCCAACGTTCACCTATTTTTTCGTTGAAAACGGGGCCGATTGCCTCGTCTTGACGTACATTGCTATAAAACGTATCGACCATTTTTTTGATGTCGTTTAGGTCTTGTATATCTTTTGAAATCATAATTTTTTGTGTGTAAAAAGTAATGCAAAAATAAGATTTAATGTTGGATATACTGTTGTGGTTCGCAAGATGAAATCCCGTAGTTTCTAGTATTGGCTTGTTTGATGTGTTTTTGTAGTGATTAAAAATGATTGTTTTTTATTGAAATTGATCTAATATTACCTTTACAATTTTAACAGGCAATTAATTTACTAATGATGCAATACTATTAAATAAAGGAAATATTAAAACAAGATGTTATGAATGAAAAAAACAAAAAAAATAGAAATGTTGGAGAGCCATTAATTCTCTTCGTAATTATTCTGTTTGCTTTTTTTTTAAAGGCAGAAGCTCAAGTCGTTACGCCTTGGATGACGACTGGCAATCAGACAAAGTTGTTGCAACAGCAAGCGAATGTTAGTTTCGGTTCTATTTCTGGAAGTAATCCTTCGACTGTTACTATTACTCCTGCAACGACTTATCAAACTATGGATGGTTTTGGTTACACCCTTACAGAGGGTAGTTGTGAAGTGATTAGCGCTATGGCTGCAACGCAACAAAACCAGTTGCTCAATGATTTATACAATCCAACAACGGGTTTGAACGTGAATATTGTTCGTATTAGTATTGGTGCTTCGGATTTGAGTAGCTCTTCTTATAGTTACAATGAAACTTCAGGAGATGTGAATATGAATAATTTTAGCTTGAATGGTCCTGATGCGACTTATTTGATTCCAATGATTAAAAAGATACTGTTAATCAATCCGAATATTAAAATATTAGCCACTCCATGGACGGCTCCTCGATGGATGAAGACCAATAATTCATGGATCGGTGGAAGTCTGCAAACACAATATTATGCGGCTTATGCTAAATATTTTGTAAAGTATTTAGATGCTATGAAAGCCCAAGGTATTGCTATTTGGGGAATTACGCCTCAAAATGAACCAGAACACGGTAATAATGAACCCAGTATGTTGATGAATTCAACGGAACAAAAGAATTTTATTAATAGTCAGCTTGGCCCACAAATGGCAGCCGCTGGTTATGGTTATGTAAAAATTATAGCTTTTGATCATAATTGTGATAATACCGTTTATCCTATTGATGTGTTAAACAATAGTAGTTATGCTGAAGGTGCTGCTTTTCATATGTATAAAGGCGATGCTTTGGCGATGTCTGTAGTTCACGATGCAACAAATAAAAACGTTTATTTTACAGAACAATATACTGGTCCTAGTGGAGATTTTAGTGGGGATTTTGGTTGGCATATGCAAAATGTGGTTATTGGTACAACGAATAACTGGTCAAAGACTGTTTTAGAATGGAATCTTGCCAATAATTCAAATTTAGGTCCACATACGCCAGGTGGATGTACTACTTGTTTAGGGGCTGTAACCATAACCAGTAGTACAAGTTATACTAAAAATGTTGCTTATTATATTATTGGTCAAATATCGAAGTTTGTGAAGGCAGGAGCATTACGAGTTGGAACCAGTAGTACCAATGGTTCTATAACTTCTACAGGATTTAAAAATACAGATGGTTCACTTTCACTTTTGGTTTACAATGCTGGTGGGGCTGAAAATACGATCAGAATTGTTTCTGGGTCAGCAGCTTTTAATTATGCAGTTCCAGCAGCATCCGCAGTAACTTTTAATTGGATGCCATTAGATGCGGTACCTGTTACAGGTGTAAGTGTGAGTCCAACGAATGTAAGTATGTTTATAAATGCAAGTGCTCAGCTTACAGCCACAGTTTCTCCCGCTAATGCAAGTAATAAAAATGTAATATGGAGTTCTAGTAATAGTGCTGTAGCTTCAGTTAACTCAAACGGTTTAGTTACAGGAATTGCTCAGGGTACAGCAGTAGTAACGGCTACTACAGTTAGTGGAAACAAAACAGCTACTAGTTCCGTCACAGTTCAAGGACAATTGCCTTATGGAGGCATTCCAGCGACTTTGCCTGGAGTAATTCAGGCAGAGAATTATGATCAAGGAGGTCAAAATAATGCCTATTTTGATAACGAATCTACAAATCAAGGTGGCGCATACCGAACCAATGAAGGTGTTGACATTACTACTATTGCCGGAACTACTGGTTTTGCTACTGGATGGACTGCTACTGGTGAGTGGACAGAATACACTTCTAATGTAACAGCGGGAACCTATACTATAGAAGCAACTGTAGCGTCTATATATACTGGTAAGCAATTACGGGTGCTGTTAGATGGCGAGGTATTGGCAATTTTGGATGTTCCCAATACAGGTTCGTGGGATGTTTACAAAGTAGTTTCAATTTCTAACATTCCGTTTTCCGGAGGGAATAACAAAATTATACGCTTAGAAATTATTGGTGGGGAATTTAATATTGATAAAATTGAAGTCAAAAATATGGCATCGATTCCAGTTTCCTCTATTGCCATCAATCCAACTTCTTCATCGATTATAGTTGCTGGAACCTTACAGTTGGTGCCGACTATTGCGCCAAATAATGCAACGAATAAAAACGTTACTTGGAGCTCAAGTAATACAGCAGTGGCTTCTGTTAATGCAACAGGATTAGTGACAGCAATAGCTACTGGTACTGCAATAATTACAGCAACAACAGTTGAAGGTGCAAAAACAGCTACAAGTACTATTTCTGTTACAACTCCTTTTCCAGGATATTATAATATTATTTCAAGAAATAGCAACAAAGGATTAGATGTTTCAGATAATGCCACGACAAGTGGTGCAAGAATTCAGCAGTATGACATTGCCAATGGAGGAGGAAATAATCAACGTTGGAAATTGGTTCCTGATGGTAGTGGTAATTTTTATATTATCGTAAAATCGACGCAACTGTATTTGGCTACCGAGAATAACAGCACTGCTGATGGCGTAAAAGTTGTGCAAAGAGCATTCACAAATTCAAATGAATTGAAATGGACCGTTTCGGCTATTAGTGGAGGTTATTATAAAATTATAAACTTGAATAGCGGAAAAGCATTAGATGTAGAAAATGTTTCAACACTAAATGGCGCCTCTATTCAGGTTTGGACTTACTCAGGCGGACTAAATCAACAATGGCAATTGGCGCAAACAGAATCGACTGTTAATAAGTTTGCTGAGGTAAAACAATTGAAGGCACCACTAGAAAATAACATAGTAGTTTATTTCAATTCCACTAAAGATTTATTGAATATTACTACTGTAAATTCAGGATTTGGTGAAGTAAAATTGTATTCCATGTCAGGAGAACTAGTTTTGGTTAAAGATGTTGATTTTAGTAAAGGAAGTGAAGTTGAAATTGATGTTTCAAGATTACCAAAAGGCATGTATGTGGTTAAAATAAATGATGGAAATGGTATTTTCTCTAAGAAAATTCTAAAATAACAACTCCGATTTTGTTGAAAAAGGTTTTTTAGGCTGCCATTATTGGGCAGCCTTTTTTTAACCAATTAATTGTGTGAATAAATCTTGTTTGTTGTTGAGGTATTGGTATTCGAAACCCATTTTTTTCATATTGTCTTTGATGGCTAAAATGTCGTTTGGATTTTTCACTTCTAGACCTACCACAACGGAGCCAACTTCTCGACTGTTCTTTTTGGCAAATTGGAAGTAGGTGATGTCGTCGTCGGGGCCTAAAATGGTATTGACAAATTCTTTGAGCGCGCCAGGACGTTGCGGAAATTGTATCATAAAATAATGCATCAATCCTTCATAAAGTAAAGAACGTTCCTTGATTTCGGCGGTGCGTTCAATATCGTTATTACTGCCGCTTACGATACAAACTACGGTTTTTCCTTTGATTTGCTCTTTATAAAAATCCAATGCTGCAATGGTCAAAGCGCCTGCGGGTTCTACCACCATTGCTTCTTCGTTGTACAAACGCAAGATAGTGGTGCATACTTTCCCTTCGGGAACTAGGACGATATCGTCAAGGTTTTTTTGGCAAATGGCAAACGTTTGGTTCCCCACTTGTTTTACTGCCGCGCCGTCTACAAACTTGTCTATAGTGTCTAAAGGTGTATTGGCTCGATTGGCAATGGAAGTTTTCATAGCCGGCGCGCCTTGTGGTTCAACGCCAATGATTTTGGTATTAGGACTTAAGTGTTTGAAAACGGTTGAAAGGCCGGAAGCTAAACCTCCTCCGCCAATGGGAACGAAAACATAATCGATAGGTTGTTGGTAATAATCTAGGATTTCAAGTCCTACGGTACCTTGACCCGCAATGACTTTTTCATCATCAAAAGGATGAATGAATGCTTTTTGGTTGTCCTTGGCGTCGGCAACAGCTTTGGCATAGGCATCGTCGAAGGTATCTCCTGTCAATACAATTTCGACCCATTTTTTGCCAAAGAGCTGTACTTGCTTTACTTTTTGATTGGGCGTGGTTTTGGGCATATAGATTTTGCCTTGTATTTGTAAAAGATGGCAAGAGTACGCCACGCCTTGTGCGTGATTGCCAGCACTGGCGCACACTATACCGTTTGTTTTTTCGCTATCGGTTAAGGATTTCATTTTGTTGTAAGCGCCTCTGATTTTATAAGAACGCACAACTTGAAGGTCTTCTCGTTTAAGTAAAATAGTAGCCCCAAATTCTTCTGAAAGATTGAAATTCTCTGTTAATGGTGTTGCAGGAACTACGTTGGCTAATTCTTGTTGCGCTTGTTGTATGGATTGAAATAAGTTCATTTTGTTGATTTTAATTGAATTGTAATGTTGATTGAGTTAGGGTGTTTTCTAATACGTAATAGTGCTCATTGGTCATTTTACCACAACAAATCCAATGCTCCTTTTCTTGAAATAGATAAGAGATAGGAAAATGTGTGATTTGATCTTTGTGAATTATCGGAATTTTAAAAAGTAAGATTTGATGAGTTTCTAGTTCCTTTTGATTTTGAGTGTAACAACAAAAAATCTCTATAATTCGTTCCAAAAGGGCAAGCATAGTTTTGCTGTTGGAATCGTGATCCCAATAACCAACCCTGATTTTATATACAAAAGTGTGCTCACAATATTCTACCCAAAAATGATCGATTTTTATCTTTTTGCGAGTGAATATCAAGGCAATTTTACTGATTAGCGTTTCTTCTTTTTCGCAAAACAGGGTTAGGGTAATTTTTTCTTTCATTGTAATTGTGGTTCATTTTTATTCAAAAAAAAAACCTTTCTCAAGTGACGAGAAAGGTTTTATAGTTATACATAACATCCTAACTCGTCAACAAAGACGAATAATAATGATGTTAATAATAATACTAGTGTTTTGTGTCATATCTAAAAAAAAACCTCCCAATTGGGAGGTTCTATATTGTTATTGTTAATACTATACAGCGCCTCACATTCTCATCGAATGATAATTGAAATGCTGCTAATAATTGTGTTATTGTTTTTCATATAAAAAATGTGATGCCGCAAATATAAACAAATAAGGTATTCACCGCGATTTATTTTTTCACAGGAGGATATTGTGCTAAAATTTTCCCCACAAATTCAGCAACTACTTCGTCTTTTTTGTCCGTGTTTTTAGTTAAGGTTCCAATACCTTCGCCTTGCCAAATCATTTCTTTCTTTTTGGCATCGATGAGGTCGATAAACAAGGTGCCTTCTGTAGAAGTTGAAACGGTGGTTTGATTACCGCCCATCATCCAAGGATTCCAACCCCAGCCCCAACCGTAACCCCAACCAGCGTTGAATTGGTTTACGCTAACTTGTTCTCTTGATTTGGTAAAAATATTGATCAACAAGTCAGGTGTTTCGCTTTTGGTAAATCCTTTGGCAGCCATTTGTTGATCGATTGCTCTCAAGATACGTTTTTTGTCCAGATCCGAAATCTCTACTTTGTCAATGCCTGGTTTGTAAAAAGCATAGGTTTTGAAGGTGCTATAATCTACTGTTTTGTCGTAGTCTGAATGTACGCTAATACTACTACAAGAGCTTAAAAATACTACTGCTAATAAGGCGAAAATTTTAATTAGTTTCATGAGTTTATCTTTTAGGTTAACAAAATATTAAAGCAAATCATCGCTAACAAGGTTCGGAAGCGTCACTTTTAGTAAAGGTTCTACTTCCATAGCGCGTTTGATGGCAAAAATCGCTCCTTCGTTACGCGCCCAGCTTCTTCGAGAAATTCCGTTGTTGACATCCCAAAACAACATTGATGCCAAACGTTTAGAAGCTTCTTTGGAACCATCAAGAACCATACCAAAGCCACCATTAATGACTTCTCCCCAGCCCACACCGCCGCCGTTGTGGATAGACACCCAAGTAGCGCCGCGGAAACTATCACCAATCACATTATGAATGGCCATATCAGCGGTAAATCTTGAACCGTCATAAATATTCGAAGTTTCTCGATAAGGCGAATCGGTTCCTGAAACATCGTGGTGGTCACGACCTAAAACCACATAACCTATTTCGCCTTTAGCAATGGCTTGGTTAAATGCTTCGGCGATTTTAGTACGTCCTTCGGCATCGGCGTATAAAATTCGCGCTTGTGAACCTACGACCAATTTGTTTTCTTGAGCACCTTTTATCCACTGAATGTTATCCTGCATTTGTTGCTGAATTTCAATAGGTGAAGTTTCAATCATTTTTTCTAAAACGGCACAAGCAATAGCATCGGTTTTGGCCAAATCTTCTGGTTTTCCGGAAGTACATACCCAACGGAAAGGACCAAATCCATAATCAAAACACATCGGTCCCATAATATCTTGTACATATGAAGGATATTTGAATTCTCTGCCAAGCGTTGGATTATCAGCCATAACATCAGCTCCCGCTCTTGAGGCTTCTAACAAAAACGCGTTACCATAATCAAAGAAATACGTGCCTTTTGCGGTATGTTTGTTGATAGCCGCTGCGTGACGTCGCAACGTTTCTTGGACTTTTTCTTTAAAAAGGTCCGGTTGGTTGGCCATCATTTCATTGGCTTCTTCAAACGAAATGCCTGCTGGATAATACCCGCCAGCCCACGGATTATGCAATGAAGTTTGGTCAGAACCCAAATCAATATGCATATTTTCTTGGTCAAAACGTTCCCAAACATCCACCACATTACCTAAGTAAGCAATAGAAACGGTTTCGTTATTGGTTTTTGCCAAGGCAACACGTTGCACTAAAGCGTCTAAATCTTCAATCACTTCATTAATCCAACCTTGGCTGTGACGAATGTGGGTAATTTTCGGATTTACTTCGGCGCAAACGGTGATACAACCCGCAATATTTCCCGCTTTGGGTTGCGCGCCACTCATTCCACCCAATCCAGAAGTCACAAATAAACCACCTTTTGGATTCTTTTTAATTTTTCTAAAACCATTCAAAACCGTAATTGTCGTTCCGTGCACAATACCTTGTGGACCAATGTACATATAACTTCCAGCCGTCATTTGTCCGTATTGCGAAACGCCCAAGGCATTCATTTTTTCCCAATCGTCTGGTGCCGAATAATTCGGAATCACCATCCCGTTGGTCACCACCACTCTCGGCGCCTCTTTATGCGACGGAAACAATCCCATCGGGTGGCCAGAATACATCGTCAACGTTTGCTCATCGGTCATTTCCGATAAGTATTGCATCGTCAAAAGGTATTGTGCCCAATTTTGAAACACCGCACCATTTCCGCCATACGTAATCAACTCGTGCGGATGCTGCGCCACGGCATAATCCAAGTTGTTTTGAATCATCAACATAATGGCTTTCGCTTGCTCGCTTTTCCCTGGATATTCGTCAATTGGACGTGCGTACATTTTATAATCAGGACGAAAACGGTACATATAAATGCGCCCGTATTGCTCTAATTCTTCCGAGAATTCAGGTACTAATTCCGAATGATGTTTCGGGTCAAAATAACGCAACGCATTGCGCAACGCCAACTTTTTCTCTTCTGCCGTTAAAATCTCTTTGCGTTTCGGTGCGTGATTTATAGCAGCATCATACGGCTTAGGTTGTGGTAAAATATCAGGTATTCCTTGTTGGATTTGTTCTTTAAATGTCATCTTTTTTTTGTTTTTACAATCGAAAATAAAATAATTGCGATACTTTTTAGTAAGATTTGGGCGAGAACGCAATACCTCAAGTGGCCTACGCAGCGTTGTCGTGATACGGCCACTTGCGGTATTGCGGTCGGGCTATCCACGCTACTTCGGTAGCCAG
This sequence comes from Flavobacterium succinicans LMG 10402, assembly GCF_000611675.1. Lineage (GTDB taxonomy): Bacteria > Bacteroidota > Bacteroidia > Flavobacteriales > Flavobacteriaceae > Flavobacterium > Flavobacterium succinicans. The sequence continues at coordinate 37,542 of NZ_JATV01000012.1, forward strand.
TTCCTATCCCTCTCGCGACCCGTAGACCAAGGACTTTTCGTTTCCAAAACTACTTGGGCTATATCGTCACCCTCTAGTTCACTGTCATTAAGTTAAGAGATTTTAGATTGAAGATTAACGATTCTTGATTTTAGATTTTGGAATAAGTAAGTGAAGAGTAATTGATTTTCAGTATTTTGTATATCATCAATCAAAAATCGTTAATCAAAAATCAGCAATCATTTTATCATTTAATCCTTAATCTAGTGGCATTGTCTTTACCCTCTAGTTAGTTCAAAACCGACTAAGGATATCGAATATCCGACCGATGGTAGGACTTGTATATTTTGATTCTGTATTGTAAAGAAAGCACATCCATTTCTATGAGTTTTTGTATTTTAAGTGTAATAAATTCAACTAGGCTATTGTTACAATCTGCTTTCTATTTTATTCAATCTGAACATTAAAAACTGACCACTGATGACTAATTTCTGCCTTCTTCAATCTGCTTTCTGCCTTCAATTTTCTAACCTCTAACTTCTAAATTCTAACCTCTGTCTACCTTCTTAAACCCTCCCGTTTTCTTATCATAGCCATACGGACAATGACGGCAACCATTTTTGCAGCAATAACCTCTTTTTAGGTGATGCTTTTCGGTAAAACATTTATAGCCTTCGGGAGTAAAGTAAAAATCTTCCCCTTCTGTTAATTTATTTTCATTACTTTGTTCTGTCATAAATGAATATTTTTTTATGCATGACCGCATCGCATTTTTCCTTAAAGAAAAAGGTTCTATGGTTGCAAATCTATAAATTTTAAACTCAAATGATTCTTATTGTTGCTAAATATTTAATTCCAAAAGGCTATAGCGGTCTCGCTGCTTTTCCGTTTGTGCTAGTTAAAAAAGCAGGATACAAAGAGAATCGCATTTTCATCAATCACGAAAAAATACATTTGCGACAACAACTAGAATTGTTGATTATTCCTTTTTTTATTTGGTACAGCCTAGAGTTTTTAATCCGTTGGTGTTACTATCAAGATAAAAATGTAGCGTATCGCAACCTTAGTTTTGAACGCGAAGCTTATGCGAACGAATCCAATTTGGAGTACCTTGAAACTAGAAAGTATTTTAGTTTTTTAAACTATTTGCACACAAAAAGAAATTAAAAGCCTATTTAACCGCAAGGTTCGCAAAGAAAGCGCAATGACCGCAAAGCTTAGTGAACTTTGCGTAAATCTTTGCGAACCTTGCGGTTAATTTTGTAAAATCTATACACTTTGAATCAAAAAATAACATACGAATTGCCCAATGGAATTACTCTTGAAATAAAAAGGGAAGATTTACTTCATCCCTTTGTCTCAGGCAATAAATTCCGAAAACTAAAATACAATGTACTCCAAGCCAAAGCCGAAAATCATTCGGTGTTACTCACTTTTGGGGGCGCTTTCTCCAATCATATTGCTGCTGTTGCCTATGCTGGAAAAGAGCAAGGTTTTGAAACTATCGGTGTGATTCGAGGGGATGAATTGCGCGATAAAATTTCGGAAAACCCTACTTTGTCTTTTGCTCAAGAATGCGGCATGCGTTTTGAATTTGTCACCCGTGAAGCCTATCGTCATAAAACAGACGCTGCTTTTATTGAAGAACTTAAAGCACAATTCGGGTCTTTTTATTTGGTTCCCGAAGGTGGCACGAACGATTTGGCCGTCAAAGGCTGTGAAGAAATTCTAACGGAGCTCGATGCCGATTTTGATTTTGTTTGTTGCGCTGTTGGAACGGGAGGGACCATTTCGGGACTCATTAACAGTGCTTTGCCGCATCAAAAAGTTTTGGGATTTCCAGCGTTAAAAGGGGATTTTTTACAAGATGAAATTCGTAATTTTGTCCAAGATAAAAACTGGGAGCTGCAAACCGACTATCATTTTGGAGGTTATGGTAAAGTAACCGCCGAATTTATCGAATGGATGAATTGGTTTTATGCACAAACGGGTATTCCGTTAGACCCAATTTATACCGGAAAAATGGTTTTTGGCGTTATGGATTTAATCCAGCGCAACTATTTTCCACCAAATTCTAAAATTCTGATGATTCACACGGGTGGACTCCAAGGAATTGCGGGGATGAATATTCAATTACAAAACAAGAATTGGCCAACAATACTATTATGATCAAAAAAGCATTTTATTTTTTTACCCTTATAGTTTTGGTGAGTTGTAATAGCTCTAAAAAAGCAGTTACTTCTTCAAAAAACAACACTTCTTACTCCAAAAAAAATAAAACAGAAGTCATTCAATCTACCTCAAAAACGGTAACTACCAATGATGTGGTGCACAGATACATTGCCCGTTACAAAGAGGTAGCCATGAGTAATATGAAACAATACGGCATTCCAGCAAGCATTATTTTAGCGCAAGGAATTTTAGAATCGGGAGCGGGTAGAGGTACTTTGGCCGTTAATTCTAATAATCATTTTGGGATAAAATGCCATAGCGATTGGGCTGGAGAAAGTGTGTATCATGATGATGATTCAGCCCAAGAGTGCTTCCGTAAATACGATAATCCTGAGGGGTCTTATAAAGATCACGCCTTGTTTTTGACCAATAAAAAAAGATATGCAGCCTTGTTTTCATTGCGTAAAGGCGATTATGAAGCTTGGGCTAAAGGGCTACGAGCCGCTGGATACGCTACCGATCCACAATATCCTACTAAATTAATTTCGTATATCGAACGTTACCAATTGCATCAATACGACAACAAGGTTCTAGGCAAAAAATATGCTTTTGATGAAAATCAAAAAGAAAAGGAGTCAGTGGCAAGTAATGCTTCGCTGTATGAAGTCCAAAAGGGGGATACGTTGTATTCTATTTCCAAAAAATTCAATGTTTTGGTTGAAGATTTACAACGCAAAAACAACTTAACAGACAACGCCATTTCAATTGGACAAAAATTGATTGTGAAGTAAAAATAACGTTGATTAAAGTTGATATTTTAGAATTAAAAATACTTTATAAATAGTAAAAATATGATATACCAAAGAAGCAGTCAGCTTTTTGCTGAAGCGGAAAAAGTAATTCCAGGAGGCGTAAATTCGCCAGTACGAGCTTTTAAAGCTGTAGGTGGTACTCCGATTTTTGTACAAAGAGCGCAAGGCGCGTATTTATATGATGAAGATGGGAACCGATTGATTGATTACATTAATTCTTGGGGGCCGATGATTTTGGGTCATGCCTACGAACCCGTTGTGGAGGCTGTAACCGAGCGTGCCAAATTAGGTACTTCTTTTGGAATGCCTACAGAGTTAGAAACTAAAATTGCTGCTTTGGCAGTTTCGATGGTGCCAAATATCGATAAAATTCGTTTTGTAAATTCGGGGACAGAAGCTTGTATGAGTGCCATTCGTTTGGCGCGTGGCTTTACCAAAAGAGATAAAATCATCAAGTTTGCAGGTTGCTATCACGGTCATTCCGATTCGTTTTTGATTGCAGCGGGTAGTGGCTTAAGTACTTTTGGAGTACCGAATAGTCCAGGTGTAACCGAAGGAACCGCCAAAGATACTTTGCTGGCTCGTTACAATGATTTAGAAAATGTTAGCGCTTTGATTGCTGCTAATCCAAATGAAATTGCAGCCATTATTGTAGAGCCTGTTGCGGGAAATATGGGTTGTGTACCACCACTCAACGGATTCTTAGAAGGTTTACGTGAGTTGTGTTCGGCTAACGGAATTTTATTGATTTTTGATGAGGTGATGACTGGCTTCCGTTTGGCAGCAGGTGGAGTTCAGGAATTATTCGGCATTCAAGCGGATATCGTTTGTTTTGGAAAAGTAATTGGTGGCGGATTGCCAGTAGGAGCTTTTGCTGCTCGTGAAGAAATTATGAATTACTTAGCGCCATTAGGTCCCGTGTATCAAGCAGGAACTTTATCTGGAAATCCGTTAGCGATGGCGGCTGGCTTGGCGATGCTAGAGTCATTAAACAACGACAGAGCAGTATTTCAACGATTGGAAGAGAAAACTTCTTATTTAGAAGCAGGAATTCGTAACGTACTTACGGCAAATAGTGTGGTTTTTACCATTAATAGAGTAGGTTCCATGATTTCGGTTCATTTTGATGCAGAGCCTGTAGTTGATTTTCAATCGGCTGCTAAAGGAGATAATGTAACCTTTAAGAAATTCTTTCATGGCTTGTTGAACGAAGGCATTTACATTGCGCCATCGGCTTATGAAACTTGGTTTATTACTGATGCCTTGACCTATGAAGATTTAGATTTTACTATTCAAGCTATTGATAAAGTATCGAAGACTTTTAAGTAGAATGGAATACAAATGAAAAGGGAGTTTCTTGTAGTTGAAACTCCCTTTTTTTATTAATAACCGCCTTTATTCATTTTTCTGTCACCTCTTTTTTCCATCATTTTTTCTTGTCGAATGGCTCTGTCATTTTCCCATTTGGTGTATTGTTCAGGACTAAGAATTTTTTTCATTTGTGCCTCAGTAGCTTCTTTTTCGGCTTTCATTTTTTCAGCCATTGCTTTTCGTTCTTTGGCATTGGCTAATAATCGTTCCTCCTTTTTGGCCTCTCTTTTGGCTTTAAAATCGGCTGCTTTTGCACTTTGATCGGCCAATAATTTTTTTACTTCTTCTTGTTGTTTGGCATTCAAATTTAAATCAGTTGTCATTTTTTTCAAATGCTTCTCTTGACGTTGTTCTGGAGTTAATTTTTCCATTTCGTCACGATTAGGTCTTTCTCTCCTTTGTTGAGCTACGCTGCTTAAACTTACTGCCAATAGGGCAGCCAAAACTAATTTTTTCATTTTCTTCTCAATTTTTAGGGTTATATAGGTAAGACCCTAAAGAAGGAGAAAGGTTTAATGTTAACAATGTTTTAGTATTTGGCTTTTTTGATTTTGAAAAAACCGCCATGATTTTGATCTCTCAACAATGAATGTTGCACGATTAAAATCCCAATGGTAATCATGTTTTTTAGTTCGAAAAAAGCAGTGTTGCCTTGGTAATTGTCCTCTAGATCTTGAAGTTCTTTGAGCCAGCTATTCAATTGGTGCTTGGCTTTTTTTAGATCGTGATTGTTTCGTACTATTCCGGCATTACTTCGCATTAAGAGCTGTAGTTCACTTTTCATTTGACTCAAAACGGAGTTGATGATTAGTGGTAATCGGTCTTTTTGAATGCTTGATTTTAGGTTTGTTTTGGGTTCTAATGTGTCTTTTTCGTCTAAATTTGACAAATAATCGAAGATGGTATTGGAGAAAACCAAGGCTTCTAATAATGAATTGGAGGCTAGTCTGTTGGCGCCATGCAGTCCAGTTCTGGAGGATTCGCCACAGGCAAAAAGATGCTGTACAGATGTTTTTCCGTGGGTATCTACTTGAATACCTCCACATAAATAGTGTTGGGCAGGAACTACTGGAATCCAATCTTTGGTAATGTCAATGCCAATGCTTTTGCAATGTTCGAAGATCGTGGGGAAATGGGCTGTAAATGTAGTCATATCCAAATGTGTACAATCGAGGTAAACACACGACTCACCTGATTTTTTTAATTCCAAATCGATACTTTGCGAAATGATATCTCGTGAGGCTAGTTCTAATCTCTCGTCATAATCTTGCATGAAGCGATAACCATTTTTGGTTTTTAAGTACGCACCAAAGCCTCTTACGGCCTCTGAAATTAAAAACTGAGTTCCCAAAACATTATGGAATAAAGCGGTAGGATGGAATTGAATGAATTCCATTTCTTTGATATTGGCTTGTATGCGGTAGGCCATGGCAATTCCGTCGCCAGTAGCAATCACGGGGTTGGTAGTATGACCATATACATTTCCTATTCCGCCAGTGGCTAGAAGGGTGTAGTTGGCATAACAGTGCAAGATAGTTTTGTCTTTTTGATTCAAAATGATAGCTCCAAAACAATGATTGTTTTCGGCTATTAGGTCAATGGCAAAATGATGATCCAAAACCGTGATGTTGTCTTGAAGGTACACTTGTTGTAAAATGGCGCGTTCTATTTCGAAACCTGTTTGGTCTTTGTGATGCACCACGCGGTTTTGCGAATGTCCACCTTCTTTGCCTAAATCAAAATGGCCTTGAGCGTTTTTGTCAAATTGTGCGCCCCAATTAATTAATTCTTGTAGGCGTTTTGGACCTTCGGTTATTACTTTTCGGACTACTGATTCATCGCACAATCCATCGCCACAGATTAGGGTGTCTTGAATGTGTTTCTCGTAAGAGTCCTCTAGTTTGTTGGTTACAATGGCAATACCGCCTTGCGCATATTTGGTGTTCGATTCTTCGGCATTGGATTTGGTAACAATGGTTATTTTTTTTTCTGGAAATCGCGCTGCTATTTTTAAGGCAAAGGTTAAGCCCGCTACGCCAGATCCTATGATTAAGTAGTTGGTTTGTATCATTAGTTTGAGAGTTCAAGCATGCGCTCAATTGGTCGTAAAGCTTGTTTTTGTATGGTTTCGGGTATGATGATTTCGGGGGTTTCGTTTAAAAGGCAATCGTATACTTTTTGTAAAGTGTTCGCTTTCATATAAGCACATTCGCTACAAGCGCAAGTATTGTCCTCTTTGGAAGGTGCTGGAATTAAGATTTTATTGGGTACCTCTTCTTGCATTTTGTGCAAAATACCCACTTCGGTAGCTACTATAAATTTTTCGCAAGTACTGTTTTTGACATAGTTGATCATGCCAGCGGTAGAGCCAATATAATGCGCGGTTTTGAGAATGTGCGTTTCTGATTCGGGATGCGCAATGATTTCGGCATCGGGGTTTTGTCGGTATAAATCGATGAGTTTTTCCAGTGAAAAAGCTTCGTGTACAACGCAGGATCCGTCCCAAAGCAATAATTCTCGGCCAGTTTCATTACTGATATATTTTCCCAAGTTTTTGTCTGGCGCAAAAATAATGGGTGTTTCTTTGGGTATTGAGTTGACAATTTTTAGTGCATTGGCTGAGGTACACACAATATCGGTTAGCGCTTTTACTTCGGCTGAGCAATTCACATAGGTAATTACTAAGTGATCTGGATGGGCTTCTTTGAATTTTTTGAAGGCATCGGCAGGGCAAGAATCGGCCAAAGAACAGCCAGCATTGAGATCAGGTAGAATGACTTTTTTGGATGGATTTAAAATTTTGGCGGTTTCGGCCATGAAATGTACGCCAGCAAAAAGAATAATCGATGCTTCAACTTTGGTAGCTTCTTGAGACAAACCTAAACTATCTCCTACATAATCTGCAATATCTTGAATGTCGGTGTCTTGATAATAATGGGCCAAAATGACGGCATTTTTTTCTTTTTTGAGCGCTAAAATTTTTGCTTTTAAATCTTCCATTTTCTTTCCTTTTTTTAAATAATTTATTTTTTTAAAGGGGCTGTAAAAGTATTGTTACCTTATTTAATTCACAATGATAAATATCAGGTTTAGAAGTGGTTCGTTTTTTTTGGTCACAATTTGTTGATGAGATTTGAAAGCTTTTAAAAGGATGCTTTTTTTCTAAAAAATGTAAGTTAATTGAAAGGATTGAATGTTGTTTTAGGATAACTGTAAGCCGAGTATTGAAGTTAAAGATGCCAGAGGAAGGAGTATCATGGCCAAAAAAAACCTCCAATGTTTTGTTGGAGGCATGAATAATGAGTAGTTGTGCAGTTTTTATAGATGCAAAGCAAAACCAATATTGAATTGAAAACTATCATCGAAATATTGATTGTATAGGGCTTTATTATATCTAATGCCTGGTTCTATACTAATGTTTTTGCCTATAAAAATAGCATAACCGGCTTGTATGCCTACGGATTTTGGGTTAGCGTCTGTGTCTCCAATCCCAACTCCATTATAGGATATTTCAACGGGAATCATTTTTTTGAAGTAATATTTTACCCCTATTTTATAGGCTATGGGGTCGTTAGATCCACTTCCTGCGGTTTCGCCAAAACCTAATCCTAGTTTAAGCGCTAAATTATCTTTAATGAAGTAACCTCCTTCGAGCCCAACATTATAGGAAGTTTTTCCGTCTTTAGAAGAAAAGTAAAAAGAAGTATTTCCTACGTTATCACCAAATCCGGTGTTGGCTTCAATAAGCCATTTTTTTTTGGAAAGTTGACCGTCTTTTGCTTGTGCAATAACGAAGTTGGTAACCAATAGTACGAGTACAGTAAGTGTAATTTTTTTCATAAGATATAGTTTTTTGTTTTTCAAACTTAGGTATAAATAAAATACTACATATTTTTTTATGAAAGAATTAACTTATTTTTTCATTCACTGTGAATTATTTTACTGTTTTTTAATTTGCTGTAAATCAAATATTATCCGGTTTAGAATCGGATGTGGATGTAGTAAAGTGGAGGGTTTGGAAAAGAAATACAAATTTTTGAGTAGTGTTTGTGAAAACATTGGAAGTGGAACCGTGGTGTTTTGATGTTGTTTTGCTTTGGGGGACGGGTTTAATTCCGGATCACAAGTTGTAGTTTTTCAGGAGCAAAGGTTTGCGCATTAAATTGGCGTTGAGAATGACCTAGTTTTTTGATGGTAGGCGCTTCGTTTACAAAGTGCTGAATATAGTATTGGCCATGATAGCCTTTACGCTCCAAATAATGGATCATTTTTTGAAGGTCTGATGTTGAGATTAAATCAGTGTGGATGGTGGTGCGTACTTCGAAGGGTACGGAATGTTTGAGTAGCAATTCAAGGGATTGCTCGAAAGGGGCAAACAAATCAGATTGGGTTATTGTTTCGAAAGTGTGGGGCATGGCTTTGAAGTCCAAGGCCACGTAATCTATGGTTTGTTGCTCGAGTAAGGTTTGGAGTACTTTCGGATTGGAACCGTTGGTGTCAATTTTTACCAAAAAGCCCATTTTTTTAACGGTTGCAATGAATTCGATGCAGTTTTTGTGTAATAGGCATTCGCCACCGCTAAAAACTACAGCATCGAGTAGGTTTTTACGGGTGTTTAGGAAATCAATAGCGTGTTGAAAGGTGAGTTTACCTTTGCCTAACACGATTTCTGGATTGTAGCAATATTGGCACCGCATGTTGCAGCCTGCAAACCAAAGGATGCAGGCTGACTGATGCGGATAATCCAATAAGGTGAATGGAGTTATACTGTAAAGGGGTGTACTAACACTTGCATTCATTGAAATGGGTGCGTTGTTTGTGTTCTCCTTTTTTACCAATATTAAAGCTTTCTACCGGACGGTGGTAGCCCATCACTCGAGTGTACACTAGACATTTGGTTCTGCGTTCTGGGTTTTGTGCTAAAACAGGATGTGTTTTCATTATTTTAGGGTTTAAATTGTTTAAAGTTTAAGGTGGTTTAAAGGTTTGAATTGTTATGGTTCAACGTTTTTTGGATGTTTCCAAAAGGGTACTTTGTGGCTCTTTAGCCCCGACCGCAGTGAAAATCCCCCGCTTTTTCTGCGGGGAATTGTAGCGAAGAGCGGGAACGATGTTGGTTGATAAGCCCCTTGTTGCTGCTCCTAAAAATTAGCTGGCTAGTGCTTCTTTTTCTTTTTCTTGAATTAAAGCTTCGTCACATTTTGGGCAATATTCGTGTTCGCCATTCAAGTAACCGTGTACAGGGCATACGCTGAATACTGGGGTTACGGTGATGTAGGGCAGTTTGAAATTGGAAATTACTTTTTTGACAAATTGTTTACAGGCTTCGGAGGAACTGATTTTTTCGCTCATGTAGAGGTGTAGCACGGTTCCGCCAGTGTATTTGCATTGTAAGCCATCTTGTAAATACAGGGCTTCGAACGGATCTTCGGTATGATCGGCTGGAATTTGTGAACTATTGGTGTAATAAAAATTCTCTCCCTCTCCAGCTTGGATGATATCGGCAAAGCGTTTTTTGTCTTCTTTGGCAAATCGGTACGTGGTTCCTTCGGCTGGTGTGGCTTCGAGATTGTATAAGTTTCCGGTACTTTCTTGGAATTCTTTCATGCGATTACGAATGTGTTCCAAGATTTCACCGGCAAATTCGATTCCGGTTGGCGTGGTGATTGTATCGGTATTATTGCTAAAATTCAGGATCATTTCGTTCATACCGTTCACTCCGATGGTGGAGAAATGGTTGCGGAAATGCGATAAGTAACGTTTAGTGTACGGGAACAAGCCGCGGTCGTACATTTCTTGAATGAAGACTCTTTTCTTTTCTAAGGTGGATTTGGAAATGTATAGCAGGTTGTCCAACTGTTCGATTAAACCGGCTTTGTTGCCTTTGTATAAATAGCCCAAACGCGCCATGTTGATGGTGACTACGCCAATACTTCCAGTCATTTCGGCGCTACCGAATAGTCCGTTGCCTCGTTTTAACAGCTCACGTAAATCGAGTTGCAAACGACAACACATGCTTCGAACGGCATTGGGTTTGTAGGCGTTGGGGTTCTCTTCTTTGTTTCCGTTCTCGTCGAGCACATATTGGCTGCCGATGAAGTTTTGGAAATAAGAAGATCCAATTTTGGCCGTGTTTTCGAACAGTAATTCGGTGTTTTCACCATCCCAATCAAATTCTTCGGTAATGTTGACCGTAGGAATCGGGAAGGTAAAAGGTTGTCCGTTGGCATCGCCTTCGGTCATTACGGTGTAATACGCTTTGTTGATGAGGTTCATTTCGGTTTGGAAATGCTCGTAACGCAATTCGGTTAAGGTATTTACGCCTCGTGCTTTGGCACGTTCTAAAAGATCTGTACTGGTTTCCTTTTCGAAAAAGTGATGGTCTTTTTTAGTTGGAATTTGTGTTTTTAAATCCTCTGGCACGACCCAATCCAAGGTGATGTTGGTAAAGGGAGATTGCCCCCAACGAGCGGGTACGTTTAAGTTGTAGACAAAGCTGCGAACGGCTTTGAGTACTTCGTCAAACGATAAATTGTCTTTAAAAACATAAGGAGCTAAATAGGTATCGAAAGAGCTGAAGGCTTGTGCTCCGGCCCATTCACTTTGAAGGATGCCTAAAAAGTTAGCCATTTGTCCTAAGGCTTCTCTAAAATGAGCTGGTGGTCTGCTTTCTACACGGCCGCGAACACCATTGAAACCTTCGTTGAGTAGGACTCTTAAACTCCAACCCGCACAGTATCCCGTTAAACAATCGAGATCGTGAATGTGGATGTCGCCATTTCTATGTGCATAGCCTTCTTGTTTGGTGTAGACTTTATCTAACCAATAATTGGCAATGATTTTTCCGGCTACATTGTTTACCAAACCAGCATTGGAGTAGGAAGTGTTGGCGTTGGCATTGATACGCCAGTCAGTTTGATGAATATATTCTTCAATAGTTTGTGTGCTGTCTACATAAGTGGTGTCCTCGTTGATGCCTTCTGCATGCTCGCGTTGCAATTTACGTGTGTGTCTGAACAACATAAATGAGCGCATGACATCAAAATGTTTGTTTTCAAAAAGTGTTTTTTCGATGCAATCTTGGATTTCTTCTACGGACCAAGTTGTCATGGAATCTAACTCTTCCATCACTTTTACAAAGACTTGTTCATCTACTGATTGATGAACACTTTTAAAACTTTTTTCAAGTGCATCCTTGATTTTGAATGCTGCAAAAGGTTTGTATTCTCCATTCCGTTTGATTACGTATTTTTCCATGATTCTGAAAGTTTTAGTTTGTAAAATGTTGTTAAAAAAATAGATGGTTTTTTTGCTTAAAAATATAAATGACACATAAAAATTCCAAGTCGGTTTGTTGTAAACGACTTGAAATCAGTGTTATAATTTTGTTTTGGAATTTGTTTTTGTATAGTGCAATTTTACCCCTAATGGCTGTTCTTGGGACTGATATTTGTCATGTTTTGCCTTTTTTTATACCCATAGGAAAAGGAATCGGAAGTATTGAATTTGTTCGGTTTGCGAGTTTATTGGCAGTGCGTTGTTAATAACTTATTGTCTGTTTAAATCTTAAAATTTTTAAAAAGAAAGAGGCATTGGATTTCATTTCAATATTTTTGAAAGCTAAAATTTATAATATGAAAATGAAACGTTTATTTTTACTCGGACTTTTTTTGACTTTGTTGTCGCTACAGGCTCAAACTACAGAACATAGAATTGCCTTTAAGTCGGTCAACGAATTGCAACAATTTTTGAGGTATTCCAAAAAATCGCTTCCTTTGGTGAGTGCACATCGTGGGGCACCAATGCCGGGATTTCCAGAAAATTGTACAGCTACGTTTCAAAATACCATTCAGTATAATCCCGCGATCATTGAAACAGATATTGCGTTATCCAAAGATTCGGTTTTGGTGATGATGCATGATGATAAATTGGATCGCACCACAACGGGTACAGGACTGATAGGAAACTATACTTATAAAGAATTACAGGAATTCTATCTCGAAGATCCACAGGGTAAAGCAACTCCTTACAAAATTGAAACACTAGATCAGGTGTTGCAATGGGGGAAAGGAAAAGTGATTTTTAACCTAGATGTCAAAAAAGGAGTGCCGATGCAAAAAGTAATCGATGCCGTGCGTCGCAACCAAGCAGAAGCGTATTCGGTAATTATTACTTACAATGCTAATCAAGCTGCTGAGGTGGCGCGTTTGGCTCCTGATTTGATGCTGTCCGTTTCGGCAAGAGGAAAAGAGGACGTAGAGCGTATGGAAGCTTTGGGAGTAAAAGCAGAAAAAATGATCGCTTTTGTGGGAACGTCGGCACCGAAACCTGAAGTGTACAGTTATTTACACAGTCGAAAAATTGCGTGTATCGTAGGGACTATGGGTAATATTGATAAAAGTGCTGCGACTAATGGCGAGGCATTGTATTATCAATTAGTATTGAACGGTGCTACTATTCTGTCTTCGGATCGCTTTCCTGAAGCTAGTGAGCAATTGCAACGCTTTGCTAAAGATAACAAGCTACGCTCGAAGCATATTAAAATTAAAAAAAGATAATAACCTAAAAAGGAGCTTCAATTTTGAAACTCCTTTTTTTATTCGACCACCAAATTCAAATAGTTTTTGTTTATTTCGAGCATAAAACAATTGTGTGCGTCATTTATTGAATGGATTTTATGGATATTAAAGTCAAATATTTCTATTAAACTTTCGTTTGAAATATTTCCCAAATTTATTTTTATGAGTTTTTTGGGTGTTTTGTTCACAAGGAATGAATTTTTAAAATTAAAATCTTTAGTTATAAGTGTAAAATCATTCGCATCTGAAAATTCAGCAATTTTACGGTCGGATGTGAATCATTTGTCTAAAATAGTATTGAGGTGATGAATACATTCAAAACCTATAGTATTGAGATGTTTAACTAGTTTAATGGAAATATGGACATCACATAGGAACTTCATTAGCTAACTTCTTTTAGAATATCACCAGAAATGGATAGTTTTGCATATGCTAAACAAGCTAAAACATCTTCCTTTTCTAATTCACGATGATCTTCCATTATCTCTGATATTTCCATACCCGAACCCAGCATGTCAAGGATTACTTCTACAGGCCATCTCATATTTCTCACTGTAGGTTTTCCGTGGCAAATATCAGGATTTATCGTGATTCTTGATATTAGATTTTCCATATCATATAATTTTACTCAAAGATAAAGATAATTTATATAAAAAAAGGAGCTTCTATTTGAAACTCCTTTGTATATATGTTTTGAAAATTTTACTCTTTCAATCGGCAAGCTTTTACATCACCATCAACCACCACTTCGGTCATTCCAAGTGCGGAAAGGTTTTTCATTGCTTTATCCCATTTTTTACCACTCAATTCGGATTTGACTTTTAGTAAACTAAATTCCATTTGATTGTCATTGGCTTGTAAAAGGGTAACAATTACTTTTTCGTCAGCTTCTAATTCTACAGTTGCTTTTTTCTTTTCTGGTCGCATTTGTGGGAACAAAAGCACTTCCTGAATAGAGGCGTTATTAGTCAAGAACATCATCAAACGGTCCATTCCAATTCCTAATCCAGAGGTTGGTGGCATTCCGTATTCTAGCGCTCTCAAGAAATCTTCGTCAATAGTTCCGTTCGCCTCATCATCTCCTTTTTCAGCCAAACGCATTTGGTCTTCAAAACGTTCTCTTTGGTCTATTGGGTCGTTCAATTCTGAGTAGGCATTAGCAATTTCTTTTCCGCAAACCATCAATTCGAAACGTTCTGTTAATTCTGGATTGTCGCGGTGTTCTTTACACAATGGCGACATTTCTTTTGGATAATCAGTGATGAAAGTCGGCTGAATATAATTTCCTTCGCATTTTGCGCCAAAAATTTCATCAATCAATTTTCCTTTACCCATAGTTTCATCCACTTCAATGCCCATACCTTTAGCAGCTTCAAACAATTCGGCTTCACTTTTACCAGAAATATCAAAACCTGTAAAATGCTTGATGGCATCGGTCATCGTTACACGAGCATAAGGTGCTTTGAAATTGATAGTGTGTTCGCCAAAAGTCACTTCACTAGTTCCGTTTACAGCTGTTGCGCAATATTCCAATAATTGCTCTGTAAATTCCATCATCCAGTTGTAGTCTTTGTAGGCTACATAAATTTCCATAGCGGTAAATTCAGGATTATGGGTTCTGTCCATACCTTCGTTACGGAAATTTTTTGAGAATTCGTACACACCATCAAAACCACCAACGATTAGTCTTTTCAAATACAATTCATTGGCAATTCGCATATATAATGGAATATCCAAAGAGTTGTGATGCGTTATAAATGGTCTCGCTGCTGCACCACCAGGAATGGATTGCAAAACAGGAGTTTCTACTTCTAAGTACCCAGCTTCGTTAAAGAAAGTTCGCATCGCTGTGAACAATTTCGTTCTTTTGATAAAGGTTTCTTTTACGTGTTGGTTTACGGTCAAATCTACATAACGCATTCTGTAACGCAACTCGGCATCGTTGAACGCATCGTGAATTTTTCCGTCTTCGTCGATTTTTGGTAAGGGTAAAGGACGCAAGGTTTTGCTCAAAAATGTAAATTCATCTACACGAATACATTGCGCGCCTACTTTGGTAGTAAACAATTCTCCTTCAATACCAATAAAATCGCCTAAATCGGTTAATTTTTTAAAAACTTGATTGTATAACGTTTTGTCTTCTTCTGGGCACAAAACATCGCGATTTACGTACAATTGTATACGTCCTTCGCTATCTTGAAGCTCTGCAAAACAAGCTTTTCCTTGATCTCTCACACTCATTAATCGGCCAGCAACAATTACTTTCTTGCCTTCTTCAAAAGTTTCCTTTACTTGCTTTGAGGTATGATTAACTGGAAAAAGATTGGCAGGATAAGGATTGATTCCTAGATTACGTAATGCTTGAAGTTTTTCTCTTCGGATAATTTCTTGTTCTGATAAGGCCATTATGTTCTGAATTTTAAGTCTGCAAAGATAAGAAAAGAATACAGACTTCAGATTTTAGATTTTAGATTTTTTGGAAAGGGATTGCGAGTAGTGCTTTTGAATTTAGTTCAAAATTCTTCTATATGAAAATGAAAACTGAATGCGATTTTATTTCTGTTCCGCAATGGTAATTTTATTTATTTTCAGGATTCGGATGGTTTGATTAAGGTTGTCCGGTACAAATAAGCGTTGATCCAAAAGAGCACAACTAGCAATGCCTGTAAATGGATTTTGTCCCATGACGTCCATGTTGCTTAGCAATGGAGTATAGGATTGATCTAGGAAAGCCCCTTTGGGGTACAAGCGAATATGAGTATTTCCTTTTATATTCTCGGTGGTGATGGCCCAGTCGTTGCTAAAAGCTACTGAGGTTGGATTGCAATCGGTGATGACTTTAGTGTTGGGTAAAATAGGGACCGTTAAGGAGTTGGTGCCGTTTTTTACAATATCGGTTAGGTTGTAATGTAAATAACCATTGGCGTTGCGCCCAGCTACGATCAGATTTCCATTGGAAACATCCATCGAATAGATTTCATCGCTTCCTTTTAAGGTGTTGAGTTTAGCGATGGGTGCTAGATTCCAGTTACTAGTTTCTGTGATTTGTGCCGTTTGGAATACTTTAATGCTTGTGTTTTTTTCTTTAACAAATAAAAGGCCGTCTTTTGCTTTTAAACCGAATACGTGAACAAAAGTTTGCCACCATTGACCGTTTCCAATCGTATTGATACCCGAAAGTGATTTTTCATCCAAAACAAAAATTCTTGAATCAATACTTCCAAGGTAGATTCTACCATTGTCTACAGAGATGGAAGATAGTTTGGTGAACGGAATAGTAGTGGTTCCTTTGGTGTAGTTTTTTAGACTAGAAAGGTATGCTAATGTGGAGGCATCAAAAATTTCTAAAACATCACCATTGCAAACGTATAATTTGTTGTTGGCAATAGTTAGGGCTCTTGTTTCTAGTTTTCCAGTTCCACCTACAATTTGATTTGCGTTGATGGTCGCTTCGTTCGTTAAAAAATAGTGTTGATAGTTGGTCGGCTCGTATGTTTCGTCACTGTCTTTGCTACAACTGATTAGAGTAGATAGAAGTAGTATAAGGTAAAAATATTTTTTCATTTTGTTAGTGTATTGTATTAGTTCCATTTTCCTTCTCCTTTGTACTTTAGTAAAAAGGGATTGTTGTTGTTGATTTTAAAAACAGGTTTGTTGTATGTTCCGTTTAAATACTTGGTTTTTGTCCACCCTTTGAGGATCTCGGGGTCAATAAAAGGCAAGTCATTTAAATAGATCAAGTATTTGTAAAAATGTGTCAGCATTTCTTGTTGGCCACCTCCTTCGCCGCTATTGGCCAAATTACTACTGTGTCCAAAACCAATATGATGAGAGTATTCATGAGACCAAACCGACATATCGCCTAGCCAATGCCCTCTAACGTATGAGGATTCCCAATGTGAGGCCAGTGGTCCGCCTCCTAAAGCAGCAGCACCGCCCACCATGGCCATGTAAACTGTTCTTGAATCAAGATAGTTCCAGTAAATTTTTTCAATTTCTTCTTTGGTGTAATAGTCATAATTACCGTTGGTGTCATCTCCATTGCCATGCCAGTCAATCGCACCGTTTACGGGAGTCCCTGCTAAAGTAGCTTGCTCTTGTTTGTATTTGTCATAGTTTTTAAAAGTGTCATAATAAATTGGGTGACTTAGCGCATAGGAATAGTTGATGATCATAGTGATCGCTTCTTTGGCCAAAACAGGATTCATTGGGAGAAATTTCCCTAATTCGTTGATGTGGTACCCATCATGAAATTGTACTAGGTGTTTGGATTTAATTTTTTGAAATTTAGCAAATAAGGGATCGGTTGATGCGGTTGTAAACGTGATTTCGTTCGATGCAAAGCCTTCTATTTTGTCAATAGTAACGGTTTTTCCATTTTCTAATAAATAATCGTTTTTGCCAACTACCAATGGTATTTGATGTACGGATCTGTGAAAAGCTGGGATTTTGCTAAAATGAAACAACACAAATCGCTTGTCGTAGTTGGCTAGTTTGGCATAGATTTTTACGTCGGAAAGCGCTACTGGCGAGTACAATGAAATTTGTACAGAATCTTTACCTTTTTGGATTATTTGTAACGGTTCGTTGACGCGAAACCATCGGTCTTTTTTGTCATACATTCTGGCAGGATCTTCATCATCCTCAAACATTGTCATCGGTTTGTTGGCAGCGGGTAATTGGGTAGCGTCAATACTAGATAAATAATTAGGTTGGTACGTTTTGTAGTTTACGTCAGTTTCACAACCAGCAAAAACTAAAACAGTGATCGTTAGTGCTAGGAAAATCTTTTTGTTTTTTAAAATGCGATGCATAGGTTAAGTTTATTAGGTTTAGGTGCACAAATTTATTTTTTTATTTTGTAATCCTTTAGCGCAATATTTTTGTAATTCATAAATTTTATGCCTAGTGACTTTGATTTATATACTGTTTATTGACTGGAAATATTTTTTTATAGGTTATTTCTTTATATTTGATCGATTAATTGTATCATATGAAGAATGAAAATACCTTTTTGATGGTTATATGTTTGCTCCTTTTAGTGGGGTGTCAAGTAACCGAAACGATAGTGGTAAATGCCGATGGAAGTGGGCAGGCTACTTTTGAATTGCACCGAGTAGAGCAAAGTTATCAGCAGATAGCTGGTGAAGAGTATAACAAAAATGAAGTTTTTGAAGATACTACCTATGTTTTTGATGATTATATAAAAAAGTATGATGAAACTTTTTCAAAGTTAACACCTGAAGAAAAGGCCGTGTTTAATGCCTACAAAGGTGTGCAGGTGCATATCAAAAAGAATTCTTTTGAAAAAGAGTTTCGAACCACCTTTAAGCAAGATTTTCTTCATCCTTCCAAAATTGCAGATTTGTATAAGACGCAGGAATATGTGAGTGACATTGTTCATAATTATGCTTTGAGTGCTGAGGAGCATTATTATAAGGTTTCTTTTGAGTATTCAGGAAACCAATTTAAAAGGGTGGTAACAATTATTAGTGAGAAGTTTTTAAAGAAAGAACAAGAGAATTTAGTACAATATAAGTCTAAATTGTCTCCTATGAAGTTGCATCAAAAAATAACATTCAACTATCATTTTCCTAAAAAGATACAGTCGGTATCCGTGGCAAATGCCAAAATAAGTCCGGACAAAAAATCGGCAGCAATCACTTTTGATCTGCTTGAAAGTTTGATAAACCCCGAAAGTACTGCGGTGACTATTGTATTTGAATAATACTAAAAATAGGTAAAGAGCTTGACTATTTTGAGTTTGAACAAGTGTTTTTAGTATCTTTGGCTCAAATTAAATGTGTGCTACATTCTTTCTTTAAAAGTGTAGTGATTTTTTCAAATGCCTCATTTTAGAGGTTAATACTATTGGAATATGAAAGCCAAATTAATGCTTCTTGTTTTTTTGATCACTAGTTTAGTGACGAGTTGTACAGTGACCGAAAATATTTATGTAAATACGGATGGTTCAGGAAAATTTAGTGTAGATCTTGATGGTTCAGGATTAATGACCATGATGCCCAAGGATTCACTCATGGGGCAAAAAAATCTGGATTCTACTTTTACTTTTAAACAGATCATTGCTGAAAATAAAGATAGTATCGCTAAATTACCTATAGATGAGCAACAATTGTTGAAGAAATTAGAAAATTTCAACGTGCGAATGCAAATGAATCAAGAACAAAAGCAATTTTTATTCACTTTATCTACTGATTTTAAACAGGTGTCAGACTTGCAGGATGCTATGGTCGCAGTAAATGCTATGAGTGCTTTGCAAAATAAAGGATTCAAATCGGCTGAGTTTGGTTCAGGATTGCTTCAGGAAGGAATTGCTAATAATAATTCGACTTTGGTATATACTCTTAAAGGAAACACCTTTTCAAGAATGGCGACTTCTAATAAAAATGAGAGTAAGGATGAAAATAATGAAGCAACGGAAATGAATAAAATGATTTTTGCTTCTTCAAATTATATTTTGAAATATCATTTTGCCAAGCCCGTTAAAAAAGTTTCCAATGCATCGGCCTTATTTAGCGAGGATAGAAAAACGATTACCCTTCAATATCCTTTTTCGGACTATATGGATCATCCTGAAAAAATGAATATAGAGGTTGAGTTTTAGGGATTCCTTTTTTTTGTACTGCTTTTTGCGTTAGGGATTCCTTCACTTATATTATTTTCATAGGTGTTCAAAGAACTTCGTTTGCATTGAAAATCCTTTTTGAGGCTTTTTCTGCCTCAAAAAGATTGTAACGTGAGTCCGACCCTTGTGGTAACGCCCAAATATTGAGATTAAAAACTGCTGTTCTTTATGGAATTAAGCGAATTTTAGATACGTAAAATGAATAAAAATATCCAACTTCTAGATTTAGGCAGTAAAGATTATAAAGCAACTTGGGAATATCAAGAGGCCTTGTTCAAAGAAATTGTCGATTTAAAAGTCCGAAATCGTAGAGAGGAAACCCATCTTCCTACGCCAAATTATTTGCTCTTTGTGGAGCATCCACATGTGTATACTTTAGGGAAAAGTGGTGATTTGAGCAATTTGCTTTTAAACGAAACCCAATTGTCAGCAAAAGGTGCTACGTTTTACAAAATTAATCGCGGGGGCGATATTACGTATCACGGCCCAGGGCAAATTGTGGGTTATCCTATTTTGGATTTGGAGAATTTTTTCTCGGACATTCATAAATACTTGCGTTTTTTGGAGGAAGCCATCATTTTGACCTTGCAAGAGTACGGATTAGAATGCGGAAGGAGTGAGGGTGAAACGGGTGTTTGGTTGGGAGTAGGTACTCCGTTTGCTAGAAAAATTTGTGCCATGGGCGTGCGTGCTTCACGCTGGGTGACTATGCATGGATTTGCTTTAAATGTGAATGTTGATTTGGGTTATTTTGATAATATTATTCCGTGTGGCATTCGTGGCAAAGCGGTTACATCGCTCAATGTAGAGCTTGGTGTGGCAGTGGTAGATGAAGAAGATGTGAAGCAAAAAATTAAAAAACATTTTGCATCACTGTTCGAAGCTACTTTTGTTAGTGTGATTTAAAGTTTTGTTTTTTACAAATCGAGTTTGAGTTGTTCGGGTAATAGTCGAAAGCTCATGCGATGGTATTTTGTAACTCCATATTTTTGAATGGCTGCTCGATGCTCTTGCGTTGGGTAGCCTTTGTTTTTTTTCCAATTGTACATGGGGAATTCTTCATGAATACGATCCATGTATTCGTCCCTGTAGGTTTTGGCCAAAATTGATGCTGCAGCTATATTCATATATTTGGCATCCCCTTTTACAATGCTGGCGTTTTGTAATCCAGTTAAAAATTCGATTTCTTCTTTTGAAAATATTTTAACACCTTTCGTGATAATTCCTTTTTTTGGAATAAATGGGGCATTCCCATCAATGATGACAGCATTCGGTTTTGGATCCAATTTTACAACACATTCTTGCATGGCTTTTATCGATGCGTTCAGAATATTGATGTCATCAATTTCTTGTGGTTCGATATGGGTAATTGCGTAGGATATCGCTTCATTTTCAATAACGAATTTAAGACTTTTTCGAATCTTTTCTGTTAACTTTTTGCTATCATTAAGTAAATTGTTTTTAAAATGTAATGGAAGGATTACGGATGCGGCAGTTACAGGGCCTGCTAGACAGCCTCTTCCGGCTTCATCGCAACCGCTTTCGTAGAATTTTATGAAAAAATTAGGACTTAGCATATCGTATGGTTTTTAACATTACTATTTTAAATTATTCTCGTTTTTTTGGATTATAAATACAATATCAAAAAAATGCAGAAATATAGAACAAGATGTGTTTTTTTAAAATTCTCAGTGTTTGCAAGGCCTCGGAGATTCCTTGTGGTTTTAGTAATAATTTATAATTTTTGCAACATTACTAATAAAAATAAAATATCATGAGATTGAAATCTAAATGGATCTTTTCTCTTCTAGTGGTTTTGTCTATGCAATTTGCTTTTGCACAAGAGAAAACGATCACAGGAAAAGTTACGGATAACACGGGGCCGATACCAGGCGCAAATGTACTTATTAAAGGAACTACTTTTGGTGTTCAAACTGATTTTGATGGTGCTTTTTCAATTAAAGCAAAGACTGGAGATGTTTTGGTGTTTTCTTACATGGGAATGAAAGACAAAGAGGTTGCTGTTGGGGAAAAAACCAATCTAAAAATCAATTTAGATTCTAGTGCCAAAGAACTTGAAGAAGTAGTCATTGTTGCTTATGGTAAACAAAAATCAAAAGAAATTGTTGGTTCTGTTACTACTGTAGGGAAGGATGTGCTAGAAAAGCAACAAGCAACTAGTGTTTTATCGGCAATTCAAGGTAGTGTTGCTGGGGTTAACGTTGTTACTTCTGGTGGGCAACCAGGTGAGAATCCTGCGATTAGAATTCGTGGTATTGGTTCAATTAGTTCTTCTTCTGAGCCATTAATTATTTTGGATGGTGCGCCATATAATGGAAATATCAACTCTATTAGCTCGGATCAAATCGAATCTATGAACGTATTGAAAGATGCTTCGTCTACTGCATTATATGGTTCTAGAGGTGCTAATGGTGTAATTATTATTACAACCAAAAAAGGTAAATTCAATGCGCCAACAAGTGTTTCTGTGAATTCTGTTATTGGTGTTGGAGGAAATGCTGTGAAAATGCATGAATTGGTATCAACTGATCGATTGATGGAGATGACATGGGAAGCTCGAAAAAATGTTAATCTTGCTAATGGACAAAGTCCAACATTGGCTGCGACTAATGCTTCAAATGGATTGGTTTCTGTTTTAGGATATAACCCATATAAAGCTGCTGTTCCTGTAGGGGTTGATGGTAAATTAGTGACTACTGACAAGTATTGGTCTACGGATTGGGAGAATACTTTAATTAATAATTCTGCTATCAGAAGAGAAAATTCTATCGCAGTAAATGGTGGTGGAGAAAGTACAACTTATGCTTTTTCTGCAAATAACTTGAGTCAAGAAGGAGCTTTGAGAGGTTCTGATTTTGATAGAACGGCAGTGCGTTTAAATATTGCTACAAGAGTAAACAAAACGATTAGTGCAGGATTGAATATGGGGTATACAGCCTCTTCTCAAAACTACCCAACTCAAAGTGGTAATAGTTATAATAGTCCAATTCAATGGATTTATAGCGTGTCATCTATCTATCCTGTGTATCGTCATGATCCGAATGGTAGCTTGATTTTAGATTCTTTAGGGAATAAAATTTACGATTATGGTGCAAATCAAGGATCATTGAATGCGGCTCGTCCTTCTTTTCAAAATGAAAATGCTGCAGGAGCAATTTCAAATTATATTGTTAGAAATAATAGAGATGATATTACTTTAAATGGGTATGTAAACCTTGATATCATGGAAGGTTTAACTTTTAAATCAACTCTTGCGTATCAAAAATATTTGTACGACAATTATAACTATAGTTCTCCACTTTATGGTAATGCACAAAACGTTAATGGTAGAATTTCTCAAAACAGAGATATTTCAACCTCTATTAACTTTACTAATATGGTGAACTACAAAAAAGAAATTGGGAATCATACGTTCTCTATAGATGCTATTCAAGAGGCTTATCAGTTTAAAGTAGACGCTATGTATTCTAGCGGTGAAGGATTTTTGCCAGGAGTAGGTGTGAATAATGGGGCTACTAATCCAGTTGGGGTAGGTGGAAGTATCAATGAAGAAAGATTAGCTTCATATTTGGGAAGGGTTTCTTATAACTATGCTGGTAAATATTTTATTGAAGGTTCTTATAGATCGGATGGATCGTCTCGTTTTGCTCAAGAGGTGCGTTGGGGTAATTTCTATTCTATCGGAGGTGCTTGGAGTATTAAAGATGAGAGTTTCTTAGCAGATAACGAGACTATTAGTGCTTTGCGTTTAAAGGGATCGTATGGTGAATTAGGAAACAACAAGACTTCATCTTATTTTCCTTATGAGCAATTGTACAACTTAGGAACTTCAGAATTGACTAATGCAGGTATTACGCTTGGTAATCCTGTAAATAGAAACTTAACTTGGGAAAAAACAGCTTCAGCTAACATCGGAATTGAAGTGGGATTATGGAATAATCGTGTTCGATTTGGTGCAGATTATTACAACAAAGAATCTATTGATTTGATTTATGCAATTCCGCTTGCAGGTTCTACAGGAAGTACTACTTATTTAACTAATGCGGGTTCATTGAGAAACTATGGTTTAGAGGTGTATTTCAATACAACCAATATTCAAAATAGTGATTTCAGATGGACTACTGATTTGAATTTCTCTTTTGACAGAAATGAAGTGACTGCTTTAACGCAAGCGTCTGTAATTACAGGAACTAAAAGATGGGAAGAGGGAAGGTCTATTTATGATTTCTGGATGCAAGAATGGGCTGGGGTAGATCCAACCGACGGACGTGGAATGTGGTATGCAGATGGAGTAGATGCAGATGGAAATCGTAATACAACGAAAACCTATTCAAAAGCAGCTAGAAACTATACAGGAAAATCTTCTTTACCAGATGTAGTAGGTGGTTTAACCAATTATTTCAGATACAAAAATTTTGATATGAATGTATTGTTTAATTTTAGTTTTGGAGCTTATGTTTATGATAGTTCTTATGCATCATTAATGACAGGATTAAAAGATCCAGGACGTCCAGGTCACGTTGATTTAGAAGATCGTTGGCAAAATCCTGGGGATATTACTGATGTTCCTAAATTATACCAAGGTAATAATGATTTTGGTTCTCAATCCACCAGATTTTTGTTCAAAAACAACTATATCCGTTTGAAAGCTTTAAATGTTGGATATAATATGAACAAAGAATTAGTGAATAGATTAGGAATGAACAATGTTCGTGTATATGTTCAAGGTGATAATTTGTTTACCATTCAATCACACAAAGGAATTGATCCAGAGCAAAGTTTTGATGGAGTTACAGATAGTAGATCATACAATCAACGTGTGGCTTCTTTAGGGTTAAAACTTGATTTTTAATTAAATGCTTATTAGTAACTGTTTGACAGTTGCAAATTAAAATGTAAATACTATGAAAAAAACAATAAAAATATCGATAGTAGCTTTTTTAGGGGCTTTATCGTTAGTAAGTTGTGGTGATGACTTTATAAATGAAGCTAAGCCATCTACTGGAGTGCCAATAGAAGATGTTTTTGAATCTAGAAACACTGCCAATGGGGCTTTGTCTGGAATCATGAGAAATTTTAGAGCACAATACATGAGTACTGATTCAGGAGGGGTGAACTCAATGTTTTTTGCTAGAACAGTAAAGGGTAACGATGCTATCGTTGCTAGTAACTGGTATGCTTTTGATTATGAAAACGATAATCGTGAACCTGTTTATAGAAGAACAAATTTCTCTTGGAATTATCCTTATTTCATGATTAATCAAATCAATTCATTTATCAAGGGTGTACTTGGTAGTCAAAAATTAACAGCAACTGATAAAAATGAATTAACAGGTCAAGGTTATGCATTGCGTGCCTTCTTTTATCATCAATTGGTTTTGGAGTTTTCAAAATCATACAAATTAGATCCAAATTATCCAGCACCACCAATATACAAAGAGCCAACTTTGGTAGGTGGGCCAATGACAACCGTAAAAGAAATGTATGATTTTATTGTTGAAGATTTAATAAAGTCGATCGAATTGTGTAGTACTTCTCGTTTGGGGAAATCATATGTTAATAAACAAGTGGCTTCAGCTCTTTTGGCTCAAGTTTATCAAGTAATGGGGAAATGGGATTTAGCTGAAGTGGCTGCAAATTCTGCCTATGGTGGAAATGTTACAGCAGTACTTGATGCCTTGAGTTATGGTAATGGGTTTAAAGATTACAATAACAAAGAATGGTTGTGGGGATCACCACAATCGGAAGCGCAATCAATGTATTACTTTTTGGCACCTCATGCTTTCTCTGATCACAGAGCAACGGCTTACCTTAATGTGTATGTGAATTCAGATTTTGTCAAATTATTTTCTTCAACTGATGTAAGAGGAGGTATTGGGCCGAATAAGTTGTTTAATTTGAAATCTTCTACATACCCTGTAACCGACTTTAGATATTATGTGTCAAATAAATTCTCTTTTACTACAAGCTCACATTCTCCATTAATTCGTTTTGCTGAATTGATTTTGATCGATGCCGAAGCGAAAGCTCGTTTAGGAAAAGAAACAGAAGCAAAAGCTATTTTATATGCTTTGCAAAAAAATAGAGATGCAGAAGCGGTTCAGAGTTCTAATGCAGGTCAGGCCCTTATTGATGAAATTCTAATCGAAAGAAGAAAAGAATTATTCATGGAAAATGGTGTGGAATGGTTTGATGCTAAACGTTTAGGAAACGCAATGCCAAGAACAGGAAATCAACGTTTGCAAGGAATAAATGGTAGTGCTGGGTTGCCTTATGGGTTGCTTGCAGATGACAATCGTTTTTTCTTGAAAATTCCTCAAACTGAAATCGATGCCAATGCAAATATTGATGATTCGGTAAATAGAGGAAGGTAGTTACAACGAAGTAGCTTAAAAGTCCTTTATGTTTTTTAAAAAGCAGTAGTGAACAAAAGTTTGCTACTGCTTTTTTTTTGCATCTAATTAAAGAGTCTTTTTGTTGTCTTTTTTGTAATGCTGTTAAATTTCTTTTTTTGAAGTGTTAATTACTTTATGTTATGTTGTTTTTATTATTGAATAAATAATTAATTAATGATGTTTTTTAGTAAAAGCATGATGAGAAATACAGAAAAAAAGGACTAATATTTTTCCGTCTATACGTTTTTTGTTTTTATTTAACTTAAAACAACAGTTTTTGTTAAATTATTGTGTTATGTATTATATGTCTATGTTCTTAAAAAATGATAATAAATGTTTAAATTATTCGCTTTAAGTTGGTTTGTTTTGTTATAATGTCAAAATATTAACAAATAGGATGGTGTTGATGAATACTTTGTGAAAATAATTATGTTATTTATTTTTGGTGTATTAAGAAATTATTATGATTTTTGCTTCATAACTAATTCAAATAATAAAAATATGAGATCAAAATTCAAATGGATTTTTTCTTTGCTATTGGCCATGTCAATGCAATTTGTCTTCGCTCAAGACAAGACTATTACAGGGACAGTTACTGATCAAACAGGTCCAATCCCAGGTGTTAATGTTAGTATTAAAGGGGCTAAATCAGGAGTTCAAACTAGTTTTGATGGGGGATATGCTATAAAAGCTAAGGCAGGTGATGTTTTGTTGTTTTCATTTGTAGGCATGAAGAATGTTTCCAAAGTTGTTTCGAGTTCAACTGTTTTAAATGTATTAATGGTTTCTGATGAAGCTCAAACTCTTGAGGATGTTGTTGTAGTAGCTTATGGTAAGTCCAAAAAATCAGCTTTCACTGGTTCTGCTACTTCGGTTTCAGGTGAATCTTTAGAAAATAGATCGGTAACGAATGTTTTATCAGGTATAGAAGGGGCGGTTTCTGGAGTTCAAATACAAAGTGCAGCTGGTCAACCAGGATCTGCACCAACTATAAGAATTAGAGGTTTTAGTTCTATTAATGGTTCTAATACGCCTTTATATATTTTAGATGGCGTTCCTTTTACTGGAGATTTGAGTAGTATTAATACTGCTGATATTGAAAGTATGACCGTTTTAAAAGACGCAGCTTCTACTTCTTTATACGGATCTAAAGCGGCTAATGGTGTTGTAATCATAACTACAAAAACAGGTAAGTCAACAAAAGAAAAGTTTACTTTAAATATAAGTACGGGTTTGTCTTCAAGGTCAATACCTGAATATGAAAGGGTTAATGCTTTTGAATATTATCCATTAATTTGGGAAGCAGTTCGCAATAGTAGGGTCTTAACCACACCTGCAGATGTTGCGGCAGCAAATGCTTATGCATCTGCTAATACACCAGTGTTTTTAGTTAATAACCCATTTAATGTGCCTGCAAATTCTATTGTTGGTTTAGATGGAAAAATTAATCCAAACGCAAATCTTTTGTATACTGAAGATTTAGATTGGGAAAAACAATTAAGTAGGGCAGGGGTAAGAAAAAGCGTTGATTTTTCTTACCAAGGAAGAACTGAGAAAACAGATTATTATGCTTCATTGAGTAATTTAGATGAAGAAGGGAATATTAAAGGGTCTCAATTTAAAAGAGCTACTGCACGTATAAATATTAATACTAAACATAAAGAATGGTTTAAAACTGGAATTAATTTAACAGGTGTTTTATCTGAGTCTAATAATGCTGTAGATGGCGTAGATAACACTAGTAGTTTTAATAACCCATTTAGAACAATTCGTTATATGGGGCCTATATATCCTGTTTATAAACATAACGCAGATGGAAGTGTGCTTTTGGACGCTGTTGGTAAGCCTGTTTATTCTGATATTAGAGCTTCTGGTGCTTCAAATGGTAGAAATGTCGTTTATGAAACTCTAAATAATATCGACAAAGATAAAGGAATGGTTATTAATGCAAGGGCTTATGCAGAATTCAAGTTTTTAAAAGATTTTACTTTTAAAGCTAATGTTGCAATTGATAGAACTTCAACTGATAATAGTGTTTATTGGAATCCAGTTATCGGTGACGGAGCTCCAGATGGACTAGCTTCTAAGGAAAATAGTGTGACGAAAGGTGTTACTTATAATCAAATTTTAGATTATAATAAATCTATTAATGGTCATAATATTACTGCTTTATTTGGTCATGAAAGTTTTGATTATGAATTCAATTTCCTAACTGGGACTAAAAGAAAATTAATCAGTGCTAATAATACTGAATTTATTAATTTTGTTACTACTAGTGATCTTAACTCTTTTACAAGAAATTATGCTACGGAGTCCTATTTTACTAGAATTGGGTATGATTATTTAACTAAGTATATTGTTTCTGGTTCATTTAGAAGAGATGGTTCTTCAAAATTTGCTAAAGATAATAGATGGGGTAATTTCTGGTCTGTCGGTTTGGCTTGGGTATTGTCCAATGAAAACTTTTTGAAGGATTCAGAATGGATAAATGAACTAAAATTACGTGGATCTATGGGTGAAGTTGGAAATGACTCACATACTAGTAATGGAGGTTTGAACTATTATGTTAGCCAGCCTACATTTTCTAATGGATTCTCAAACGGATCCGAAGGTGGTTTTGTAGCTAATGGACCTGGTGCTGCAGATTTACAATGGGAAAAAAACACACAATCTGACATTGGTGTTGAATTTACTTTATTTAAAAATAGAATTAGAGGTGCAGTTGAGTATTATAAAAGAGAGACAGATGGTTTAATTTTTAATGTTCCTAATCCTTTAACATCGGGACTTGATAGTAGAGTAGAGAATATTGGTACGATGAATAATAGTGGTATAGAGATCTCTTTGGACGCAACTATAGTTCAAACTAAAGATTTTTCTTGGAATTTTAATGTTAATGCCTCTACAATTAAAAATGAAATAACAAAATTGCCACAAACTGAAATCATTACTGGGACTAAAAAATATTCAATAGGAAGTTCAATTTTTGATTATTGGTTGAGAGATTGGTACGGTGTAGATCCTGCTGATGGTTATGCGCTTTATGTTATAGATCCAAAGTTTTTGCCTGCAACGGGTGTAGTAGATCCAACTTACAGGGTAGTAAATGGTGTAAACGTTACAACTGATCAAAATAAAGCATTGTTTCATTATGCAGATACTTCGTTGCCTGATTTGTTTGGAAGTTTTTCAAATACATTTAAGTATGGTGGTTTTCAGCTAGAAGTTTTATTTACTTATCAATTAGGAGGAAAAACATATGATAGTAACTACTCTGGTTTAATGCATACAGGAAATAATTATGGTTCGGCTTTGAGTACTGATATTTTAAGAAGATGGCAAAAGCCTGGTGATATTACTGACGTACCAAGATTAGATGTGAATAGAAACGTTCAATCTTCAGCTGCTTCTGATAGATGGTTGGTAGATTCTGATTATTTATCATTACGTCAAATTACAATGTCTTATAATTTACCTTCAAAATTTGTTGGAAAAATTGGTGTTGATGGAATTAGATTTTTTGCTAACGGAGAAAATTTAATGCTATTTACTAAAAGAGTTGGGTTAGATCCTACACAAAATTTAAACGGAACAACGCAAAATAGGTTTTCGCCTGCTAGATTAATTTCTTTAGGTCTTAATTTAAACTTTTAATTATGAAAAAATTTAATTTTAAATATGTAATACTTTTAACCTCGTTATTAGTATTAGGTTCTTGTTCTGATGATTTCTTAGACAAGAAGCCAACTGAGTTTGTTGGTGCTGAGGATGCAACTTCAACTACTGATAATTTATATACCTTATTAAATGGTATTCACCGTTCACTTTATATTCGATATGAACAACAAAGTGAAACAGGTATAGCAGGAGTTATGCAAGCCGTTGATATTGCTGGTGAAGATGTAGTGTTTCCTGTTACTAATGGATGGTTCTTAGGATTTTATAACTGGACAAGTTTAAATAATCAAAATTCACAAGATGTTCGTTTTCCATATAGGACTTTTTATCAAATAAATAGAAATGCTAATACTATTATTAATGCAGTAGATGCGGCACAAGGAAGTGTTGCTTCAAAGAATTTAATAAAAGGGCAGGCTCTTGTATATCGTGCATTTTGTCACTTTCAATTAGTACAATTGTATGCAAAAAGATATGTTAAGGGTACGGTTAATTCTCAACCAGGGATACCTATTATTTTGGA
The DNA here is from genome assembly GCF_000611675.1 of Flavobacterium succinicans LMG 10402. Lineage (GTDB taxonomy): Bacteria > Bacteroidota > Bacteroidia > Flavobacteriales > Flavobacteriaceae > Flavobacterium > Flavobacterium succinicans. Next base: position 67,718 of record NZ_JATV01000012.1, read on the forward strand.
GGTTAATAACGAAAAATTACCACGTTCAACAGTTGAAGAAGTATACAGTCAGATAAATAAAGATCTTGATGCTGCATTACAATTATTAGTAGGTTATACTAAACCTAATAATTCACATTTGGACTTAAGAGTTGCTCAAGGTTTAAAAGCTCGTGTTGCATTAGTTCAAGGAAATTGGTCAGTTGCTGCTGATTTTGCAAGTAAGGCTAGAGCTGGTAAAAATTTAATGACAATTGCGGAGTATGGCTCTGGATTTAATAATTACAATAATCAAGAATGGATGTGGGGAAGTTATATTAATGAACTTCAAACAGAATCTTTTGCAAACTTCGGGGCATATATGTCCAGAAATTTTAGCTCAACAGTTATTCGTAGTTGCCCTAAAGCTATTAATAGTAAGTTATATAATTTAATTCCGACAACTGATGTTAGATCTACTATTTTTAGTAGAACTGGACAACATCCAAATATCGTTTTAGTATCATCTGCTCAAAAATTCCCATTTACTAGTCAAAAGTTTCTTTCTGTTAGTACAGGAGATAGTAGATGTGATGTTCCTTACATGAGAGCTGCAGAAATGTTTTTGATTGAAGCAGAGGCAAAAGCAAATTTAGGGGCTCCAGATGCTGCTCAAATTTTGTTTAATTTGGTGTCAAAAAGAGATCCTGCTTATGTTTTGTCAACTAAAACAGGTACTGATTTGTTAAATGAAATTTACTTTCAAAGACGAATTGAGCTTTGGGGAGAAGGGTTTAGATTTTTTGATTTAAAAAGGACTAATTCTCCTTTAGATAGAACCGGTGCTCAACATAATACAACTATTACTGCGGGTGTTATGTCAGTTCCTGCTAATGATAAGAGATGGCAATTAGTGTTTCCGTTGTCTGAAATTCAAGTAAACCCATTGATTATTCAAAATGATTTATAGATAAGTAATCTTTAATTAAAACTAAGCGCTCCAAATTAATTTTGGAGCGTTTTTTTATTTCATAAATACTCTTTATTAATCTACCTTTGTCTAAAATTCATTCCATACAGATAATAATAGATGAAAAACCCACTCTTAGTTTTAATTATCTTATTTCCTTTTCTTTTGTTTTCCCAAAAATCAGGCAGAAGTACTACTCAAAACGAGAGTAGTAAACCCATTGATACCATAAAAAACAAAGTTGCCCCAATCGACTTATATCGTATCATTACGCTCGAAAAAGACACCACTTATATCGATACTTCCTTAACAATACAGAAAGAGTATTCTCACAATTACTTGCGTAAAGATAATTTTGGGTTGTTGTCATTTTCTAATGATGGACAAACGTTTAACACACTGCAATATGGTTTAGTGAAAAATGATATTTTTCCAGAAATGGGTTTCAAAGCCAAGCATTTCAACTTTATGGAAGCCAATCAAATTCGGTACGCATCTGTTGCGACGCCAGTTACCGAATTGTATTATAAATCAACAATTCAGCAGGGGCAATCGGTTGACTCGTATTTTGCGGTTAATTTAAGTGAAAACCTTAATTTTTCAGTGGCCTATCGAGGTCTTCGATCTTTGGGGAATTATATTAATCAATTGTCAAGTTCCGGGAATTTTAGGTTTACGACCAGTTATCATACCTTGAACAAAAGATATTTGGCCAATTTTCATTTTACGTATCAAGACATTTTGAATGGTGAGAATAGTGGGATCACTACGCTTTCAGATTTTGAAGGGGAAGATCCTAATTATGACAATAGAGCTCGATTAGAAGTTTTCTTAACCGATGCTAAGTCGTTCTTAATAGGAAGAAGGTTATTTCTTGATCATGAATTCAGAATCAACTCCAAAAAAGGAGAACATAATCTGTGGTTGAATCACCAGTTTAATTACGAAAATAAACTTTTTGAATACAATCAAGCTACGGTTGTTTCTACAGTTGGGTATACTCCTGTGTTACGATTTGGAGAATCGTACGTGTCTAGCGGAATGAACGATCAAACACATTATAATAAGATGTATAATCGAGTAGGTCTTGCTTATGAAAATCTTACTTTAGGAAAGTTCAATTTCTTCGTGGATGATTTTAGAAGTAACTTTTACTACGGCAAAATATTAATTTTAAACTCAGGTGTAATTCCGGGCTTGTTGAGTCAAAATATCAATAGTTTTGGAGGTCAATATTTGTATAATAAAGGCAAATGGAATGGCGACTTTAGCTATACTAGATCGATTACTAATCAGTCATTATCTAATCTAGAAGCCAAACTGACCTTTGATTTAGATGATGAAAATCAATTTTCAGTTGCGTTTCAAAACCGAAACAAAATAGCCAATAATACCTTTAACTTGTTTCAATCTAGTTTTGTGAACTACAATTGGTCCAATGATTTTAAGAATGAAAAAAATACAACATTCACTGTCAAAGCCGACACTCAATGGTTGAACTTTTCTGGTCAGTATACCGTTTTAAATGATTATTTGTATTTTGAAGACGTGACAACAGCAGCACAAAAAAACCTGAGACAACAAATCATAGCTCCAAACCAATACAATAATACGATCAATTATTTTTCTTTAAAAGCTAGTCGAGAATTTACATTTGGTAAATTTGCTTTAGATAATACCTTATTGTATCAAAAGGTGAAGCAATCTGTTTTTATTCTAAATGTTCCTGATTTTACATTCCGAAATGCCATTTATTTTTCGGATTATTTTTTCAAAAACAACGCGTTGTTCTTGCAGACGGGCTTTGTGTTAAACTACTTTACTTCATATTATGCTAACGACTATAATCCAGTTGTTGGTGAGTTTTTTGTGCAGAATGATAAAAAGATCGGAAATTTTCCGATGTTGGACTTCTTTGTCAATGCCAAAATACAGCGTACTCGAATTTATCTAAAAGCAGAACATTTCAATTCTGTTTTTAGTAAAAACAATTATTTTTCAGCTCCAAATACACCTTATCGCGATTTTACGATTCGTTTTGGTTTAATTTGGAATTTCTTTAATTAATATTTTTTTATAATGAATTATTCCGAAAACATATTAGGAACGATAGGTAATACTCCTTTAGTAAAGTTAAACAAAGTAGTGGCCGGTGTTGATGCGTTAGTTTTAGCAAAAGTAGAAACGTTCAACCCTGGAAATTCGGTAAAAGATCGTATGGCGGTAAAAATGATTCAAGATGCTGAGGCAGATGGTCGTTTGCAGCCTGGAGGTACCATTATTGAAGGAACGTCTGGAAATACTGGTATGGGATTAGCTTTGGCAGCGATTGTGAAAGGCTATAAACTGATCTGTGTAATATCGGACAAGCAATCCAAAGAAAAGATGGATATACTACGTGCGGTTGGCGCCAAGGTTGTCGTTTGTCCTACAGATGTTGAACCTACCGATCCGCGCTCTTATTATTCAGTTTCTAAACGACTGGCTAAGGAAACGCCTAACTCATGGTATGTGAATCAGTATGACAATCCATCGAATGCAATAGCACATTATGAGCAAACTGGTCCGGAAATTTGGGAGCAAACACAAGGCAAAATTACCCATTTTGTTGTAGGAGTTGGAACTGGTGGTACTATTTCTGGTGTCGCAAAATACTTAAAAGAAAAGAATCCAAACATCAAAATTTGGGGCATTGACACCTATGGCTCGGTGTTTAAAAAATATCATGAAACTGGAATTTTTGATGAGAACGAAATCTATTCCTATATCACTGAAGGTATTGGGGAAGATATTTTACCAAAGAACGTTGATTTTTCATTAATCGACGGTTTCACTAAAGTAACCGATAAAGATGCTGCGGTGTATACTCGTAAAATTGCGCTTGAAGAAGGGATTTTTGTGGGCAATTCAGCTGGTGCTGCTGTGAAAGGATTGTTGCAATTAAAGGATCATTTTAAGCCAGAAGACGTTGTGGTGGTTTTGTTTCATGATTCAGGAAGTCGTTATGTGGGAAAAATGTTTAACGACGATTGGATGCGAGAACGCGGGTTTTTAGAAGAAGAAATTACCAAAGCAGAAGATGTGATTAAAGATCATTTGGATAAATCACTTATCATTGCTAGAACAGAAGAATTAGTTTCGCATGCTATTGAACGTATGCGTAAATATAAAATTTCACAAATTCCAGTAGTAGATGTCAACGGATTTGTTGGTTCAGTGGATGAGTCGTTGTTGTTTCAAAGTTATATCAATGACAAGAATTCTGCCGAACGTCCTTTGCGTGAAATTATGGGTGCGCCTTATCCTATAGTAGCCATGGGAACACCGATTGAAGAGGTGTCAAAATTATTTACCAGAGAAAATGCGGCCGTTTTGATCGATTTAGGAAATGGGAAACATCATATTATTACCAAATATGATATCATTGGATCTATAAAATAAGCATAGTATGATATCCTTCGTTGCTATCGATTTTGAAACTGCTTCAGGATATCATCCTTGTTCAGTAGGGATTGTAGTGGTTGAAAATGGCGAAATTGTAGACGAATTTGTATCGCTCATACAGCCGCCGAACAACAGTTACAATCCCTATACGATTCAAGTGCATGGCATTTATCCTAAGGATACTGCTGATGCCAAAACTTTTGCAGAAGTCTATCCTGAAATTCAAAAACGAATTCAAAATCAAATTGTGGTAGCACATAACGAAAGTTTTGATCGTAATGTTTTAATCAAGGCTATGGCCTTTTCAGGTTTGCATTATGAAGACTTAAACATTGCTTCTCGTTGGGAATGTACCGTAAAAATCTACAAAGCCAAAGGATTGAAACCTGCCAAATTGAGCGATTGTTGTAGGATCATGAATATTCCTTTGCGTCATCACGAAGCCCTTTCTGATGCCAGAGCTTGTGCTCAATTATATTTATTGAAATAATTTTCTTTCTTATTTTTTAATTATCTTCGGGGTTAATTTGTTGACTATTTGGAGATTATGAAAGAAGATTTTTTACACTATATCTGGAAATATCAAAAAATCAATACCCTGCAGTTAAAAACAGTCCAAAACAATACTGTTACTATACTACATCCTGGTGTTTTTCATGAATTAGCGGGTCCTGATTTTTTTAATGCTCAAGTCACTATTGACGGTCAAAAATGGGCAGGTAATATAGAAGTTCACGTTAAATCTTCTGATTGGTATGTGCACCATCACGAACGAGATGACGCCTACAATAATGTTATTCTTCACGTAGTTTGGGAATACGATACCGCTGTATATGGCCCCGATAATACTGAAATTCCTGTGCTTGAACTCCAAAGTTATCTTGCTCCTGATTTAATAGTAAAATACCATGCTTTACTTTCTCCTAAGTCATGGATTTACTGTCAAAATACAATTGGTGCCATTGATCCTTTTGTGTGGTCCAATTGGCAAGAACGACTTTTTTTTGAGCGTTTAGAGCGTAAATCGCAATTCATTTTTGATAGTTTGTCACAAACCAACAACGATTGGGAAGCAGTTTTTTTTATAAGTCTAGCTAAAAATTTTGGACTCAATACCAATGGCGACTCATTTTGTAAAATCGCACAATCAATTCCTTTCAGTGTAGTTCGAAAAGAAACATCTGATTTACAAAACCTCGAAGCGCTTCTCTTCGGCATGGGCGGTTTACTTGAACAAGATAAAGAGGATGTTTATTATAAGGATTTACAATTTCGCTTCTATTATTTGTTGCAAAAACACGCTTTGTCCAAACCTGTGCTTGCCCCGTTGCAGTTTTTTAAACATCGTCCGGATAATTTCCCCACGATTCGCTTAGCTCAATTGGCTGCATTGTATAATATGAGAGTTCAATTGTTTTCAACCAGTATACATGAGTTTTCATTACTTAAGTTATACCAACAATTTGCAGTCCCCCCTTCAAAGTATTGGGACACACACTATCATTTCGATAAAGAAAGTCCTCGAAAAAGCAAAAAAATAAGTACCTCTTTTATCGAATTAGTGCTCATTAATACCGTTATTCCTATTCAATTTGCTTATGCAAGGCAACACGGTAGAGAAATCTCCGAGGACATAGTATCACTCATGCGTGAGTTATCGCCCGAGAAAAATGCTATAGTCGACAAGTTTAAAAGCTATGGAGTTTCAAGTTCTAATGCGTTTCAAACTCAGGCTTTATTACAACTCAAGACAGAATATTGTCAAAAAAACAAATGCTTTCAGTGTGCTGTTGGTGACCAATTGTTAAAGACTTAATTTCATTTGGAGCAAAGTCCCGCTTTCCGCTACAATTTTTTTTACACCTGACAGCTTTTAGAAACCTGTCAGGTGTAAAAAAAAAGGATTTCCACTACACTCGAGCGTAGCGAACTAGCGAAGCAATCGGGGCTAAGGAGCGGTAATTGGCTATTTTATTTTCATTTTAAAGCAAAACAAGAGTAGTTTAATTTTAATCAATTATTTTTGTTGTCCCAAACGTATTAAAAAAGTAAAGCACCTATGGCAGTCATTCTAAAATTAAAATATTTTTTAGAAAAACATGGATTCCATGTTTCCTCTCGAGTAGCAGATAAATTAGGTATGCGAGCAAGTAACGTCCGTATTTTTTTTATTTATCTGTCATTTGTAACTGTAGGTTTAGGATTTGCAGTCTACCTTACCTTTGCGTTTTGGATTCGCTTAAAAGACTTAATTCGCGCCAAAAGATCCTCAGTATTTGACTTATAAAAACAAAAAACTCCAACTTGATGTTGGAGTTTTTTGTTGAATGTCTTATAGGTTAAAGAATTATTCTATCGAATTATCATCATTTAATTTTGATCTTGTTTTGCTATAGCCAAAGTAAACAATAATTCCTATGATTAGCCAAGCACCAGAAAACATTTGGGCTTTTACACTCAAATTATACATCAAATATGTGTTGATTAAAATACCACAAATCGCAATAACTGGTAGCGCAGGAACTCTAAAAGTTCTAGTTAAATTAGGTTGTTTTACTCTTAGAATCCAAACCGCAATACAAACCATTGTAAAGGCAAACAAAGTACCAAAACTGGTCATGTCGGCTAATTCGTTAATTGGGGTAAAAGCAGCTACAATAGCGATTATTGCTCCTAAAATCATTAAGTTGGTTCTTGGTGTTCCAGAAATTGGGTTTACTTTTGAAAACACTTGAGGGATTAACCCGTCTTTTGACATACCTAAGAAAATTCTAGATTGTCCCATGATCATAACCATCAATACAGATACCAAACCTACAGTGGCTGCTAAAGTAATAATAAAGCCTGCCCATCCTTGTCCAGCGATGTCAAAAGCGTAAGCTACTGGAGCTTTGATGGCATCTGGATATTTTCCTAGTGGGTTGAAATCTTGATAGTTCATCATACCTGTTAATACCAAAGAAACTAAAATGTATAGAACGGTACAAATTGATAAAGAGGCAATAATTGCAAAAGGAACATCTTTTTTAGGGTTTATAGCTTCGCCAGATTGAGTAGATACAGCATCAAAACCAATGTAAGCAAAAAAGATTGCTGCAGCTCCTGACACAATTCCTTTTAATCCATATGCATTATGAGTAGATTCTTTATCAATGATTTGTGTAGCCTCAGGTATGAATGGAGACCAGTTGTCTGTATTGATGAAGAAAACTCCAGCAATGATTACAAATAATACAGCTGCAACTTTAAGCAAAACAATCATATTGTTGGCTTTGGCCGCGCTTTTTGTTCCTTTTATTAAAATTGAAATTACTAGTAAAACAATTAAAAAAGCCGGTAAATTCATTGAAAAACCTTCTCCTGTATAGCTTGCAGGATCTGTTGTTAGATAATCAGGAAGTTCAATGTGAAACATTTTGAGCATTTTATTGAAATATCCCGACCACGAAACAGCGACCGTCATGGAACCCATGGCATATTCAAGAATCAATCCCCAACCGATAATCCAGGCGAAAATTTCACCTACAGTACCGTAGGCATAAGCATAAGCAGAGCCTTCGACAGGTAAAATGGAAGCAAATTCTGAGTAACATAAGGCGGCAAATACACAAGCAATTCCTGCTATTATAAACGAAATTGCTAATGCAGGCCCAGCATGATAATATGCTCCTGTACCGGTTAGTACAAAGATCCCTCCACCAATAATGGCTCCAACTCCAATGGCAGTAAGGCTCCATTTTCCAAGAACTCTTTTTAAATCACTTTTTTTCATATCTGCTTCAAAGGCAGATATTGGTTTAACTCTCCAAATTGACATGGTTACTTTTTGTTTTAGTTATTAAGTTTCAAATGTATTGTTTTTTATAAAAAATAAAAAAAATATCTCATTTTACCTTGCTTTATTTTAGATTATCAGAAAAGATTCTGATAATCTTTTGGTTAAATGGATGGTAAAGAAAGTGTTTTGTTTGAAATCAATTCCCTTTTTTCTATTTTTAACATTAATTCATTTAGTGCTTTCAATCATGTTTAAAAACAATTTCTCCTTTTTTTCATTTTCAAGCGGGCAAAGAAAAGGAATTTTTGCTTTGGTTATTGTTATAGTTTTGTTACAATTTATGTATTGGTTTGTCGATTTTACTCCAGATAAGTCAAGTGATTTAACTAAAAACAAGTGGCTTTCTTTGCAAGATACTATTTCTGCTTTCAATGAATCCTCCACTAAAACCTCAAAAATGTATGCTTTTAATCCAAATTTTATATCCGATTTTAAAGGCTACAAATTAGGAATGTCTGTTCTAGAAATAGATAAACTTCACGCTTTTCGCCAAAAAGATAAATATGTAAATTCAGCCGAAGAATTTCAACAAGTAACTGGTGTTTCTGATTCGTTGTTGCGTGTTATGGCTCCTTTTTTTAAGTTTCCTGATTGGATTACCCAACCCAAGAAAGCGAATGGTTATAAAAAATATACAAGTGTTGCATCTCGTAAGCTAAAAAAAGACATCAATCTGGCCACTGTTGAGGAATTGATCAAAGTTTATGGTGTAGGTGATGTGATGGCGAATCGAATCATTGCGCATAGAAATACTTTAGGAGGATTTGTCTCGATGGAACAGTTAAATGAAGTTTGGGGCTTGAAGCCTGAGGTGATAAGTGAAATTGAAACTAGTTTTTCTATAACGAGGCTTCCGTCTTTGAGTTTGATTGATATAAATAATGCTTCTCAAAAGGAACTGTCACAATTTTATTACTTCAAATATTCGCTGGTTAAACAAATATTAATTTCTAGAAGTATGAATGGTGATTTTGTTAATATTGAGGATTTGTCAAAAATCAAAGGTTTTCCTGTAGATAAAGCTAAAATAATTGCATTATATTTGAAGTTCTAAAAAAAAAATAAATAAAAAGCACATTTTATGAATTCAGTATATTTTTCAGAAGAACATGATTTATTTAGAACGAGTTTGAAAGACTTTTTGCAAAAAGAAGTGGTTCCACACATTGAGAAATGGGAAAAAACAGGAACTATTGATCGTTTTATTTGGAAAAAATTTGGAGAGATGGGTTTTTTTGGAATTTCTTATCCCGAAGCATATGGAGGATTAAACTTGGATTTGTTTTACACCGTTATTTTGTTAGAAGAGTTGCAAAAAATTAAATCTTCAGGTTTTGCAGCTGCTATTTGGGCTCATGCTTACCTTGCGATGACGCATTTAAATGCTGAAGGTGATGAAAGAATTAAAAAAGACTATTTGGTGCCAAGTATTGCTGGAGAAAAGATAGGTGCATTGTGCATTTCTGAGCCTTTTGGAGGTAGCGATGTTGCGGGTATGAAAACTACTGCAGTAAAGAATGGTGATGCCTATATTATTAATGGTTCAAAAACGTTTATTACTAATGGTGTCTATGCGGATTATTATATAGTAGCTGCAAAGACGGATCCTAATCTTGGCAATAAAGGAATTAGTATATTTTTGATGGATACGGCTTCAAAAGGAGTCTCGGCTACCAAACTTGATAAATTGGGTTGGCGAGCATCAGATACTGCTGAAATTGCATTTGATAATGTAGAAGTGCCTGTGGCTAACTTAATGGGTGTGGAAGGAAAAGGTTTTTCTTATATCATGCAGCATTTTGCCTTAGAGCGTTTGATTATGGCAATCAATGCACATGCTAGAGCTGAATATGCTATTGATTACACTATAGATTATATGTCTCATCGCGAAGCTTTTGGGATGAAAATCAGTAAGTTTCAGGCTTTACGACATACTCTTGTAGAACATGCAACTGAGGTTGAGCATTGTAAAGTTTTCAATTATGCTGCTGTAGCGCGTCTTGATAAAGGCGAGTATGTGGTAAAGGAAGCAACAATGGCAAAATTGAAATCTACAAAAGTGGCCGATGAAACTATTTATAGCTGTTTGCAAATGCTAGGAGGTTACGGCTATATGGAAGAGTATCCATTGGCACGCTTGTTTAGGGATAGTCGTCTAGGGCCTATTGGAGGAGGGACATCAGAAATCTTAAAAGAGATTTTAGGAAAAATGATTATTGATAATCAAAATTATGAACCTGCAGTGAAATAATATTTCTCCATAATCAAGTTAGAAGGATAACAGTTGGATTTTAGTTTTTAGAGTGAAGGGACTTTGTTTGTGCTTAGGGTAAAAAAAAACATGATTTATGATTCATAATTCATAATTAATACTTACTTTTGCGCACTTAACGAAAGGGGGTGATAAAATTATGTTAATTATACCAATTAAAGACGGAGAAAATATCGATAGAGCATTAAAGCGCTATAAAAGAAAATTTGACAAAACTGGAACTGTTCGTCAATTAAGAGCGCGTACTGCTTTTATAAAGCCATCAGTTATCAATAGAATGAAGTTTCAAAAAGCAGCTTACATTCAAAACATGAAAGACGGATTAGAGAATATCTAATACTTTTTTATAAAAATTATAACCGTTAGTGATTAAAGTTAATAACTTTGATGCTAACGGTTTTTTTTTTGTTTACTATGGTTTTAAATGAAATAGCATTTCGAGAGTATTTAGCTTTGGAGAAAAAGTATTCGGTGCATACGCAAAAAGCATATGTAGAAGATGTGGGTGCTTTTGAAGGATTTTTGGAGCAAACTGCGGTAGATGTTCGATTGGAAGATGTGGCTTATGGTCATATAAGAAGTTGGGTAGTTTATTTGGTGGACTCAGGTGTGGCTAATGTTACGGTGAATAGAAAAATAGCTTCTTTAAAAGCTTTTTATAAGTTCTTGATAAAGTCAAAGCAGCTTCAGGTGAGTCCTTTGGTGAAACACAGGGCATTGAAAGTGGTTAGGAATGTTCAGATTCCTTTTTCAGAAAAAGAAATGAAGGTGGATGATGGTTTAGAGTTGATGGGTTTTGAGGCGATCAGAAATAGGTTGATGGTGGAGATGTTTTACGTTACGGGAATGCGAAGGTCTGAATTGATTGAATTGCGGTTGGCTAATGTTGATTGTGAGGAGGGGTTGGTTAAGGTTTTTGGGAAAAGAGATAAAGAGCGATTGGTTCCTTTGTTAGATGCTGTGATTGATTTGATTCGTTTGTATCTTGTTGAGAGGGAGAGTTTGGAAGTGGTGTTGGATGTGGATTATTTTTTTCTGTCGGCCAAAGGGTTAAAATTAAGTCAATCTTTTGTCTATAGAACAATTAATTTGTACTTTAGTAAAGTATCTGAAAAGGTAAAAAAGAGTCCTCATGTGTTAAGGCATTCCTTTGCTACACACATGTTGAATAATGGGGCTGATTTAAATTCAATTAAAGAATTATTGGGCCATTCTAGTTTAGCGTCTACTCAGGTTTATACCAATAGTAGTTTGGCAGAGCTTAAAAGAGTGTATAAAGAGGCGCATCCAAGAAATAGGAAATAGTTCAAAAACTCAAGTTTAACCCAAAATGTAATGATTATGAAGGTAAATGTTCATGCAGTTAACTTTACTGTAGACAAAAAGCTAGTAGACTTTGTTCAAGTGAGAATGGATAAGTTGGAAAAGTACTATGATAAAGTGGTTTTTTCTGATGTGTTTATGAAGGTAGAAAAGACTAGTGAAAAGGAAAATAAAATTGTAGAGCTTAAGATTAATGTGCCAGGAGACGATTTTGTAGTTAAAAAACAATGTAAAAGTTTTGAAGAAGCGGTTGATTTGGCAGCAGAATCAGTCGAGCGTTTGCTGGTAAAAAGGAAAGAAAAAATAAGATCTCATATTTAATTCAAATTTTTTTTAAAAAATGTTTTGATTAAGAGATAAAATCTATACATTTGCAGTCCGTTAGAAATAGCGGGCTTTTTTTAATATTTGCCAGCGTAGCTCAGTCGGCTAGAGCAGCTGATTTGTAATCAGCAGGTCGTGGGTTCGAGTCCCTCCGCCGGCTCAAGTTTTTCTTGAAAAAGATAGGTTCTTTAAAGTAATGGGTTATGGGGAGATACTCAAGCGGCCAACGAGGGCAGACTGTAAATCTGCTGTGTGAACTTCGCAGGTTCGAATCCTGCTCTCCCCACAAATTATAGAATAATGATTATTGATGTGAAGTTTTTTAAGCTTTAAACTTCTTAATTAAGAATTCTGCCGACTTAGCTCAGAGGTAGAGTGCTTCCTTGGTAAGGAAGAGGTCACGGGTTCAATTCCCGTAGTTGGCTCAAGTAAGTAGGAAATTGAAATAAATATATAACTAAGATTAAAAATTAAGTAAAATGGCAAAGGAAAATTTTAACCGTAACAAGCCCCATTTGAACATTGGTACAATTGGGCACGTGGATCACGGAAAAACTACATTAACTGCTGCAATTACGAAAGTATTGTCTGACGCAGGTTACTGTCAAGCAAAATCATTTGATCAAATTGATAATGCTCCAGAAGAGAAAGAAAGAGGTATTACAATTAACACTTCTCACGTAGAGTACGAAACGGCTAACCGTCACTACGCTCACGTTGACTGTCCAGGTCACGCGGATTACGTTAAGAACATGGTTACTGGTGCTGCTCAAATGGACGGTGCTATTCTTGTTGTTGCTGCTACTGATGGACCAATGCCACAAACTCGTGAGCACATCCTTTTAGGGCGTCAGGTTGGTATTCCAAGAATCGTTGTATTCATGAATAAAGTGGATATGGTTGATGATGCTGAGTTGTTAGAATTAGTTGAGATGGAAATCAGAGACTTATTATCTTTCTACGAGTATGATGGAGATAACGGTCCAGTTATTCAAGGTTCTGCTTTAGGTGGATTGAATAATGATGCTGCTTGGGTTCCTAAAATTCTTGAATTAATGGAAGCTGTTGATGCTTGGATCGAAGAGCCAGAAAGAGATGTTGCAAAACCTTTCTTGATGCCTGTTGAAGATGTATTCTCAATTACTGGTCGTGGAACTGTAGCTACAGGTCGTATCGAAACTGGTGTTGCTAATACTGGAGATCCAGTTGAAATCATTGGTATGGGAGCTGAGAAATTAACTTCTACTATTACTGGAGTTGAGATGTTCCGTAAAATCCTTGATAGAGGTGAAGCAGGAGATAACGTTGGTATCTTGTTAAGAGGTATTCAAAAAGAAGATATCAAAAGAGGAATGGTAATCTGTAAACCAGGTTCTGTTAAGCCTCACGATCACTTCAAAGCTGAGGTGTATATCTTGAAAAAAGAAGAAGGTGGACGTCACACTCCATTCCACAATAACTACCGTCCACAATTCTACGTACGTACAACTGACGTAACTGGTATTATTTCTTTACCAGCTGGTGTAGAGATGGTTATGCCTGGAGATAACTTAACTATTGAAGTTAAATTATTAAGCGAAATTGCATTAAACGTAGGTTTACGTTTTGCTATCCGTGAAGGTGGTAGAACTGTTGGAGCAGGTCAGGTGACTGAAATCCTATAGTTTTAAACTATAATTGATATAATAAGCCAGTAACTTTATTGGTACTGGCTTAACTACGGGCGTAGTTCAAGGGTAGAATAGCGGTCTCCAAAACCGTTGATGGGGGTTCGAATCCCTCCGCCCGTGCAAAATAAACACACAGTATAAATATGGCAAAAGTTGTTAATTACATTTCAGAGGCATTTGAAGAATTAAAATCAAATGTTACTTGGCCAGCTTGGGCTGAGGTTCAACGTCTAACAATTGTTGTTGCTGTTTTTTCAGTGCTATTCGCTTTGGCGACATGGGGAGTAGATGAAATGTTTGCAAAAGCATTAGAAGGATTTTTTAACTGGTTGAAAGCATAAATTTCTTGGGATGACTGAAAATAATTTAAAAAAGTGGTATGTCGTTCGTGCGGTAAGCGGGCAAGAAAATAAAGTAAAAGCCTATATCGAGACTGAAATCGCTAGATTAGGGATGGAGGATTATGTATCTCAAGTATTGGTTCCTACTGAAAAAGTAGTGACTGTAAAGGAAGGAAAGAAAATTGCAAAAGATAAAGTTTATTTTCCTGGGTATGTAATGATAGAAGCGAACTTGGTTGGTGAAGTACCTCATATTATTAAGTCTATCACAAGTGTTATTGGGTTTTTAGGGGAGATTAAAGGCGGTGAGCCGGTTCCTTTAAGGATTTCAGAGGTGAATCGAATGCTAGGAAAAGTTGATGAGTTAACTGTAAATACAGATACTCGTGCAATTCCTTTTAGTGTTGGTGAAACGATTAAGGTTATTGATGGTCCTTTCAATGGTTTCAATGGTACCGTTGAGAAAATCAATGAAGAAAAGCGTAAACTTGAAGTTATGGTGAAAATTTTCGGAAGAAAAACACCTTTGGAATTGAGTTTTATGCAAGTAGAAAAAGTATAATTTTTGTTACACTATAATAACCACTGCAATCGCTTCCAATGATTGCCGTGTTAAATTTTTTAAAAAATGGCTAAAGAAATTAGTAAGGTAGTTAAACTACAAGTTAAGGGAGGTGCTGCGAATCCGTCGCCACCGGTTGGACCTGCTTTAGGAGCTGCTGGGGTTAATATCATGGAGTTCTGTAAGCAATTTAATGCTAGAACTCAAGATAAACCTGGCAAAATATGCCCAGTACAAATTACTGTGTATAAAGACAAATCATTTGATTTTGTTGTAAAAACTCCTCCAGCAGCTGTTCAGTTATTGGAAGCTGCAAAGCTAAAATCTGGTTCAGGAGAGCCTAATCGTAAAAAAGTAGCTAGTGTTACTTGGGAACAAATTAGAGCTATTGCTGAGGACAAAATGCCTGACTTAAATGCATTCACTATGGAGTCTGCTATGAGTATGGTTGCTGGAACAGCTAGATCTATGGGTATAACTGTATCAGGAGATTCTCCTTTTTAATTAAGAGAAAAACATGGCAAAATTGACAAAAAAGCAAAAAGAGGCTGCTTCAAAAATTGAAAAGAACAAATTGTACTCTTTGAAAGATGCTGCTGCATTGATTAAAGAAATTGCTTCTGCAAAATTTGATGAGTCTGTTGATATCGCAGTTCGTTTGGGTGTTGATCCAAGAAAAGCGAATCAAATGGTGAGAGGTGTTGTAACATTACCTCATGGAACTGGTAAAGATGTAAAAGTATTAGCATTAGTTACTCCAGATAAAGAAGCAGAAGCTACTGCAGCTGGAGCTGATTATGTAGGTCTTGATGACTATTTACAAAAAATTAAAGATGGTTGGACAGATGTTGATGTTATCATCACTATGCCTGCTGTTATGGGTAAATTAGGTCCATTAGGGCGTATTTTAGGACCTAGAGGTTTAATGCCAAACCCTAAAACAGGTACTGTAACTATGGATGTTGCAAAAGCTGTTGCTGAGGTAAAAGCTGGTAAGATCGACTTTAAAGTTGATAAAACTGGTATTGTTCATGCAGGAATTGGTAAAGTTTCTTTTGGAGCTGAGCAAATTTATGACAATGCGCACGAAATTATTCAAACATTAATCAAACTTAAGCCAACTGCTGCTAAAGGTACCTATATTAAAGGTATTCACCTTACAAGCACTATGAGTCCTGCAATTGCATTGGATCCAAAAGCAGTATAATTGGTAGTTAATAATTTTTAGTATGACTAGAGAAGAAAAATCAATCGCGATTGAAGAATTAACTGCACAGTTAGCTGGTACAAACATTGTATATGTATCTGATATTTCTGGATTAAATGCAGAAACTACTTCAAACTTGAGAAGAGCTTGTTTTAAAGCAGGTATTAAATTAGAGGTTGTAAAAAATACTTTGCTTGCAAAAGCAATGGAAGCTTCTGATAATGATTATGGTGATTTACCATCAGTTTTGACTGGTAACAGTGCTATCTTTATTTCAGATGTTGCAAATGCACCTGGTAAAATTATCAAAGATTTCAGAAAAAAATCAGCAAAACCTGTATTAAAAGGAGCTTATATCAACTCTGAAATTTATATTGGTGATGATCAATTAGATGCTTTAGCTACAATTAAATCTAAAGAAGAGCTTATTGGTGAAATCATTGGATTATTACAATCACCAGCTCAAAGAGTTATTTCTGCTTTACAAAATCAATTCGCTAACAGCGAAGAGACTGGGGCATAATACTCAAAACAAGGGTTATCCTTGTTGCTTATTTAGCGCACAATAAATAAATTATATTTTTACAAATCATTTTAAAACGATAGAAAAAATGGCAGATTTGAAACAATTCGCAGAACAATTGGTTAACTTAACTGTAAAAGAAGTTAACGAATTAGCAACAATATTAAAAGATGAGTACGGAATCGAACCAGCTGCTGCAGCTGTAGTAGTTTCAGGTGGTGGAGAAGCTGCTGCTGAAGAAGCTCAAACAGAATTTACAGTTGTATTGAAAGAAGCTGGAGCTTCTAAATTAGCTGTAGTTAAATTGGTAAAAGAACTTACAGGTTTAGGTTTGAAAGAAGCTAAAGATGTAGTTGATAGTGCTCCAAGCAACGTTAAAGAAGGTGTTTCTAAAGAAGAGGCTGAAGGTCTTAAAAAATCTTTAGAAGAGGCTGGAGCTGTAGTTGAGCTTAAATAGTTAAACTCAGTTTTGAGAACTAGGTTTAGGTCTTGGATTAAGTTCCAATGACCTAAACCCTTTTTCGTATAATAAAAATATCCGTTTTATTATCAAATAGTTTAAAATACAAGAGTGTTTTTTAAATCAATACGAAGAAAGAAAATTTAAAAAGAGTATACTCTTATTTTATTTTTAAAGAGGTATTGATTCAAAAAGAAAGTATAGTTTAAACAGTGTTTTACACAAAAAAATTACTTTTTTTTAATCAAAATTTTGTCCATAGATGTTAACAAATCAGACTGAAAGATTGAATTTTGCCTCCACAAAAAATATTCCTGACTATCCAGATTTTCTAGATGTTCAGGTAAAGTCGTTTAAAGATTTTTTTCAATTAGAAACTAAATCTGACGAAAGAGGCAACGAAGGTTTATACAATACCTTCATGGAAAACTTTCCAATTACAGATACAAGAAATAACTTTGTATTGGAGTTCCTAGATTATTTCGTAGATCCACCACGTTATACCATTCAAGAGTGTATTGAAAGAGGACTTACTTATAGTGTGCCTTTAAAAGCAAGATTAAAACTATATTGTACAGATCCTGAACACGAAGATTTTGAAACTATCGTTCAAGATGTTTATCTTGGTACAATACCTTACATGACGCCAAGTGGTACATTTGTAATTAATGGTGCTGAACGTGTTGTAGTTTCTCAATTGCACCGTTCTCCTGGTGTTTTCTTTGGACAGTCCTTCCATGCTAATGGAACTAAATTATATTCTGCCAGAGTAATTCCTTTTAAAGGTTCATGGATAGAGTTTTCTACTGATATCAATAGCGTAATGTATGCTTATATCGATAGAAAGAAAAAATTACCTGTTACTACTTTATTCCGTGCGATTGGTTTCGAAAGAGATAAGGATATCCTTGAAATTTTTGACCTTGCTGAGGAAATTAAAGTTTCTAAAACAGGTCTTAAAAAATACATCGGAAGAAAATTAGCGGCTCGTGTATTGAATACATGGCACGAAGATTTCGTAGATGAGGATACTGGTGAAGTAGTATCTATTGAACGTAACGAAATTATTTTAGATAGAGATACTATTATCGATAAAGATAATGTTGAGGAAATTATCGATTCTAATGTGAAGTCTATTTTGTTACACAAAGAAGATAACAATTTAGTAGATTATTCTATTATTCATAATACTTTACAAAAGGATCCAACCAACTCTGAAAAAGAAGCTGTTGAGCATATCTATAGACAATTACGTAACGCTGAACCGCCTGATGAAGAAACGGCTCGTGGTATTATTGATAAATTGTTTTTCTCTGACCAACGTTACAATTTAGGTGAAGTAGGTCGTTATAGAATTAATAAAAAATTAGGTCTTGATACCCCAATGGAAAAGCAAGTGCTTACCAAAGAGGATATCATTACTATCGTTAAATATTTGATCGAATTGATCAACTCAAAAGCTGAGATTGATGATATTGATCACTTATCAAACCGTCGTGTTAGAACAGTTGGTGAACAATTGTCACAACAATTCGGTGTTGGTTTAGCTCGTATGGCTAGAACCATTAGAGAGCGTATGAACGTTAGAGATAACGAGGTGTTTACACCTATCGATTTGATCAATGCAAAAACATTATCGTCGGTAATCAATTCTTTCTTTGGAACGAATCAGTTATCTCAGTTTATGGATCAAACGAATCCATTGGCCGAGATCACGCACAAGCGTAGACTTTCTGCTTTAGGACCAGGTGGTCTTTCAAGAGAGAGAGCTGGTTTTGAGGTTCGTGACGTTCACTATACGCACTATGGTCGTTTATGTCCTATTGAAACTCCTGAGGGACCAAACATTGGTTTGATTTCTTCTCTTGGTGTTTATGCAAAAGTAAACGGAATGGGATTCATTGAAACCCCTTATCGTAAAGTAACGAATGGTGTAGTTGATTTAGAAGCTACTCCTGTTTATCTTAGTGCAGAAGAAGAAGAAGGTATGATGATTTCTCAAGCAAACATTGAAATGGATGCTACTGGAAAAATCACTGCTGATAACGTTATTGCAAGACAAGAAGGTGATTTCCCAGTTATTGAGCCTACTCAAGTTGATTATGCTGACGTTGCTCCTAATCAGATTGCATCGATTTCAGCTTCGTTAATTCCTTTCTTGGAGCATGATGATGCGAACCGTGCGTTGATGGGATCTAACATGATGCGTCAAGCAGTACCTTTGATTCGCCCAGAAGCTCCTATTGTAGGAACTGGTTTAGAGCGTCAAGTAGCTTCAGATTCTCGTGTTTTGATTAATGCTGAAGGAGATGGAGTTGTAGAATATGTAGATGCAAACATCATAACTATTAAATATGATCGTTCTGAAGAAGAAAGAATGGTGAGTTTTGAGGCTGATGAAAAAACATATAATCTAATTAAATTTAGAAAAACCAACCAAGGAACAAGTATCAACCTGAAACCTATCGTAAGAAAAGGGGACAGAGTTACTCTTGGTCAAGTTTTATCTGAAGGATATGCGACTCAAAATGGTGAATTAGCCTTAGGTCGTAACCTTAAAGTGGCGTTTATGCCATGGAAAGGATATAACTTTGAGGATGCGATTGTAATTTCTGAAAAAGTAGTTCGTGATGATATTTTTACTTCTATTCATATTGATGATTATTCATTAGAAGTTAGAGATACTAAATTAGGTAACGAGGAATTGACTAATGATATTCCTAACGTTTCTGAGGAAGCGACTAAAGATTTGGACGAAAATGGTATGATCAGAATTGGTGCCGAGGTAAAACCTGGTGATATTTTGATTGGTAAGATTACTCCAAAAGGAGAATCAGATCCAACTCCAGAAGAAAAATTACTTCGTGCTATCTTTGGTGACAAAGCTGGTGATGTAAAAGATGCTTCATTAAAAGCATCTCCTTCATTACACGGTGTTGTTTTAGATAAAAAATTATTTGCAAGAGCGGTAAAAGATAAACGTAAACGTACACAAGATAAAGATGCTTTAGGCGCTTTAGAAATGGAGTTTGAAGTTAAATTTGTTGAATTAAAAGACAGATTGATTGAAAAACTTTTCTTGATCGTTAATGGAAAAACGTCTCAAGGTGTAATGAATGATTTGGGTGAAGAAGTATTACCAAAAGGTAAAAAATACACTCAAAAAATGCTTTATGCTGTTGAAGATTTTGCTCACTTAAGTAAAGGTCAATGGGTTGCAGATGATGTGACTAATAAAATGGTTAATGATTTAATTCATAACTATAAAATTAAATTGAACGATTTACAAGGAGCATTACGTAGAGAGAAATTCACGATTACTGTTGGTGATGAATTGCCATCTGGAATCTTGAAATTAGCAAAAGTGTATATCGCTAAAAAACGTAAATTGAAAGTTGGGGATAAAATGGCGGGTCGTCACGGTAACAAAGGTATTGTTGCTCGTATCGTTCGTCATGAGGATATGCCTTTCTTGGAAGATGGAACGCCTGTTGATATCGTATTGAATCCACTTGGGGTACCTTCACGTATGAACATCGGTCAGATTTATGAAACTGTTTTAGGATGGGCTGGAATGAATTTGGGTAGAAAATTTGCTACTCCAATTTTTGATGGTGCTTCGTTAGATCAAATCAATGCTTTGACAGATGAAGCTGGTGTGCCACGTTTTGGACATACACACCTTTATGATGGTGGTACTGGAGAACGTTTCCATCAAGCAGCAACTGTGGGGGTAATTTACATGTTGAAATTAGGTCACATGGTTGATGATAAGATGCACGCACGTTCTATCGGACCCTACTCATTAATTACGCAACAACCTTTAGGTGGTAAAGCGCAATTTGGAGGTCAGCGTTTTGGAGAGATGGAGGTTTGGGCATTAGAAGCGTATGGAGCTTCTAGTACACTTAGAGAAATCTTAACAGTGAAGTCTGATGATGTAATTGGTAGAGCTAAAACTTACGAAGCTATCGTTAAGGGCGAAACTATGCCAGAACCAGGATTGCCAGAATCTTTCAATGTATTGATGCATGAGTTGAAAGGTCTTGGACTTGACTTGCGTTTAGAAGAATAACAAAAAGAATGTAGTCAGCTTCAATTAAATTGGAGCTGATTACTCATTTATAGAAGTTTTTAGGATTTATACCCGTAAACCGTTCCGATTTTTTATATGAATGTTCATATAACTAGCACTTCAGAGAGAAGTTTTGAGAAGTAAGCCGTGGTAATAGAGCTTAATGAGTCGAGTTTTTTAATTAAAAATACTTGTTCTCATCAATCTAAAATCAATTTTTAATTGCAAATAAATCAATAGTAAAAACTATGATGAATAATAGAAACAACAATAAAGATAAGAATCCTGTAAAAAGATTCAATAAAATTTCGATAGGATTGGCCTCTCCTGAGTCTATTTTGAAAGAGTCAAGAGGAGAAGTTTTGAAGCCTGAAACTATCAACTACAGAACGCACAAACCAGAACGTGACGGTTTGTTTTGTGAAAGAATTTTTGGTCCAGTTAAGGACTTTGAATGTGCTTGTGGTAAATATAAAAGAATCCGTTA
The DNA here is from genome assembly GCF_000611675.1 of Flavobacterium succinicans LMG 10402. GTDB lineage: Bacteria > Bacteroidota > Bacteroidia > Flavobacteriales > Flavobacteriaceae > Flavobacterium > Flavobacterium succinicans. The sequence continues at coordinate 89,172 of NZ_JATV01000012.1, forward strand.
CAAAGGAATTATCTGCGACCGTTGTGGTGTAGAAGTTACGGAAAAGAAAGTAAGAAGAGATAGAGTAGGGCATATCAATTTGGTAGTGCCTATTGCGCATATCTGGTATTTCCGTTCTTTGCCAAATAAAATTGGTTATATCTTAGGATTACCTTCTAAAAAATTAGACATGATTATTTACTACGAGAGATACGTAGTAATTCAAGCAGGTATTGCTAAAAATGCCGAAGGCGAATCGTTGAAACGTCTTGATTTCTTAACTGAAGAAGAGTATTTGAATATTTTAGATACCCTTCCAATGGAAAACCAATATTTAGATGATTTTGATCCTAATAAATTTGTTGCCAAAATGGGAGCAGAGTGTATTATGGATTTGTTAGCGCGTATTGATTTAGATGAGTTGTCATACAGCTTGCGTCATAGTGCGAATAACGAAACATCTAAACAACGTAAAACGGAAGCGTTAAAAAGATTACAAGTGGTTGAGTCTTTCAGAGAATCTAACTTGAACCGTGAAAACCGTCCTGAATGGATGATTATGAAAGTAGTTCCAGTTATTCCACCTGAATTACGTCCTTTGGTGCCGCTAGATGGTGGTCGTTTTGCAACTTCTGATTTAAATGACTTGTATCGTCGTGTAATCATTCGTAACAATCGTTTGAAAAGATTAATGGAGATTAAAGCTCCTGAAGTAATCTTGAGAAACGAAAAACGTATGTTGCAAGAATCTGTAGATTCATTATTTGACAATACTAGAAAAGCTTCTGCAGTTAAAACAGAATCGAATCGTCCATTAAAATCTTTATCTGACTCGTTAAAAGGGAAACAAGGTCGTTTCCGTCAAAACTTATTAGGTAAACGTGTGGATTATTCTGCTCGTTCGGTTATTGTTGTAGGACCAGAGTTAAAATTATTCGAATGCGGATTGCCAAAAGATATGGCAGCTGAATTGTTTAAACCTTTTGTGATTCGTAAATTAATCGAAAGAGGTATTGTAAAAACAGTTAAGTCGGCTAAGAAAATTATTGACAAAAAAGAGCCAGTGGTTTGGGATATTCTTGAGAATGTAATCAAAGGACATCCTGTATTGCTTAACCGTGCTCCTACTTTGCACCGTTTAGGTATTCAAGCATTCCAGCCAAAATTAATTGAAGGAAAAGCGATCCAATTGCACCCATTAGTATGTACGGCGTTTAACGCGGATTTTGATGGGGATCAGATGGCAGTTCACTTGCCATTAGGACCAGAAGCAATTTTGGAAGCGCAATTGTTGATGTTAGCGTCACATAATATTTTGAACCCTGCTAATGGTGCTCCAATTACGGTACCATCTCAGGATATGGTTTTGGGTCTGTATTACATGACCAAAGAGCGTTTAACTACTCCTGAATTAACCATTTTAGGTGAAGGCTTAACTTTCTATTCTGCTGAAGAGGTGAATATCGCTTTGAATGAAGGTAGATTAGAATTGAATGCAAGAGTTAAAATTAGAGCAAAAGATTTTAATGAAAATGGTGAATTAGTTTACCAAATCATTCAAACTACTGCAGGACGTGTATTATTTAATGAAGTAGTGCCTGAAGCTGCAGGATATATCAATGATGTATTAACTAAGAAAAACTTAAGAGATATTATCGGTCACGTATTAAGCTCGACTGATGTACCTACTACAGCTGCCTTCTTGGATAATATGAAGAACATGGGTTATAAGTTCGCTTTCAAAGGGGGTCTATCTTTCTCTTTAGGTGATATTAGAATTCCAGAACAAAAAACAAAATTAATTGCTGATGCAAGAGAGCAAGTAGAAGGTATTTCTGCTAACTACAACATGGGTCTTATTACCAATAACGAACGTTACAACCAAGTTATTGACGTATGGACTTCTGCCAATGCTCAATTGACAGAATTAGCAATGAAAAATATTAGAGAAGACCAACAAGGTTTCAACTCGGTGTATATGATGCTTGACTCTGGGGCGAGGGGTTCTAAGGAACAGATTCGTCAGTTAACTGGTATGCGTGGTTTGATGGCTAAGCCTAAAAAATCTACTGCTGGTGGTGGAGAGATTATTGAAAACCCGATTCTTTCTAACTTTAAGGAAGGTCTTTCGATCTTAGAGTACTTTATCTCTACGCACGGTGCTCGTAAAGGTCTTGCGGATACGGCGTTGAAAACGGCTGATGCTGGATACTTAACACGTAGATTACATGACGTTTCTCAAGACGTAATTGTAAACATCGAAGATTGTGGTACCTTAAGAGGTGTTGAAGTTTCTGCTTTGAAGAAAAATGAGGAAATCGTTGAATCTTTAGGAGAAAGAATTCTAGGTCGTGTGGCTTTACAAGAAGTTGTGAATCCATTAACTAACGAAGTTTTGGTTAGTGCAGGTCAACAAATTACCGAAGCAATCATGAAAGCGATCGAAGCTTCTCCAGTAGAAAGAGTAGAAGTACGTTCGCCATTAACTTGTGAAGCTTTAAAAGGAATTTGTGCAAAATGTTACGGTAGAAACTTAGCTACCGGAAAGATGACCCAAAAAGGTGAAGCTGTTGGAGTTATTGCTGCACAGTCTATTGGTGAGCCAGGTACACAGTTGACATTGCGTACATTCCACGTTGGAGGGGTTGCTGGAGGTATTTCTGAAGATTCTAGTATTATTGCTCGTTTTGGAGGTAAACTTGAAATTGAAGATTTAAAAACAGTTAAAGGAGAAGATAACGAAGGTAATGCAGTTGATATCGTGGTTTCTCGTTCTACTGAATTGAAATTAGTAGACGAAAAGACCGGAATTTTATTAAGTACACACAATATACCTTACGGTTCTAGTATTTATGTAGCCGATGGTCAATCTGTTGCTAAAGGTGAAGTAATTTGTAAGTGGGATCCATATAATGGTGTTATCGTTTCTGAATTCACTGGTAAAATTGCATACGAAGATTTAGAGCAAGGACAATCGTTCATGGTTGAAATCGATGAGCAAACCGGTTTCCAAGAAAAAGTAATTTCTGAGTCAAGAAACAAAAAATTAATCCCAACTTTATTGGTTTACGGTAAAGATGGTGAATTGATCCGTTCTTACAACTTACCAGTAGGTGCTCACTTAATGGTAGATAACGGGGAGAAAATTAAAGCAGGTAAAGTATTGGTAAAAATTCCACGTCGTTCTTCTAAATCAGGCGATATCACGGGAGGATTACCTAGAATTACAGAGTTGTTAGAAGCTCGTAATCCATCTAATCCAGCTGTAGTTTCTGAAATTGACGGGGTAGTTTCTTTTGGAAAAATCAAAAGAGGTAACCGCGAAATTATCATCGAATCTAAATTTGGTGATGTTAGAAAATACTTGGTGAAATTATCAAGCCAGATTTTGGTTCAAGAAAATGACTTCGTTAGAGCAGGTGTGCCATTGTCTGATGGTGCTATTACTCCAGATGACATTTTGAGAATTCAAGGTCCAGCTGCGGTACAACAATACTTAGTGAATGAAATTCAAGAGGTGTACCGTTTACAAGGTGTAAAAATCAATGACAAACACTTTGAGGTGGTTATCCGTCAAATGATGCGTAAAGTAAGAGTTCAAGATCCAGGAGATACTTTATTCTTAGAAGATCAATTGATTCATACTAAAGATTTTATCGTTCAAAATGATAATCTTTACGGAATGAAAGTGGTGGAAGATGCAGGTGATTCTGCAGTATTGAAACCAGGTCAAATCGTTACTCCACGTGAGTTGCGTGATGAAAACTCTTTATTGAAACGTACCGATAAAAACTTGGTTGTAGCTCGTGATGTTATTACAGCAACTGCTACTCCAATTTTACAAGGTATTACAAGAGCATCGTTACAAACGAAATCATTTATCTCTGCTGCTTCTTTCCAAGAAACAACTAAAGTATTAAACGAAGCTGCTGTTGCAGGTAAAATTGACTACTTAGAAGGATTGAAAGAAAATGTAATTGTAGGTCATAGAATTCCTGCAGGTACTGGTATGAGAGAGTATGACAATACCATTGTGGGGTCAAAAGACGACTACAATGATATGATGGCTAACAAAGAAGAGTACATATACTAATTTTTAGTAATTAGCAGATAGTAATTAGTGATTAGTCTTTTGGCTAATCACTTTTTGCTATTATTGCGTTACTAATCATTGTTTACTAATCATTAAATTTTCTATAAGATGAAAGAACAACAAGAGCAAATTAATATTGAGTTAGACGAAACGATTGCTGAAGGAGTGTATTCTAACTTAGCAATTATCAATCATTCTTCTTCTGAGTTTGTTTTGGATTTTGTAAGTATCATGCCAGGTTTGCCTAAAGCTAAAGTAAAATCACGAATTGTTCTAACGCCTCAACATGCCAAAAGATTAATAAAGGCATTGGCTGATAATGTACATCGTTTTGAATTGGCTAATGGGGAAATCAAAGATACTGAACAAGCGCCAATTCCTTTAAATTTTGGTCCAGCTGGACAAGCTTAAATACAAAAAAGACTTCGTTATGAAGTCTTTTTTTGTTTGGAATTATAAGTAAAACAAAAGCCAACTTTTTATAGTTGGCTTTCTTGTATTATTCAAATTCTGAAGTGAAAAATAATTTTACACTTGGAAATTTACTTTGTGTCATTTGAATAGTAAAATCCGAATCGGCCAGAAATACTAATTGATTGTATTTGTCTTTGGCCAAAAATTTTTGTTTGATACGTTTAAATTCTTTGAACTCCTCATTTTTAGCATCATCAGGCTTTACCCAACATGCTTTGTGAACCGGAAAGTTCTCATAGGTACATTTTGCACCATATTCATGCTCTAAACGGTATTGAATAACTTCATACTGTAGCGCTCCAACCGTACCAATGATTTTACGATTGTTCATTTCAAGGGTGAATAATTGCGCGACACCTTCGTCCATTAATTGGTCCACTCCTTTGTCTAGTTGTTTTGCTTTTAATGGATCTGCGTTGTTGATGTATCTAAAGTGTTCTGGTGAGAAACTTGGAATACCTTTAAAACTCATGATTTCTCCTTCGGTTAAGGTGTCACCAATTTTGAAATTACCTGTGTCATGAAGACCGACAATATCACCAGGATAGGAGATGTCAACGATTTCTTTTTTCTCAGCAAAAAAGGCATTCGGGCTAGAAAATTTTAGATTTTTCTTTTGACGAACATGATAGTAAGGTTTGTTTCTTTCAAAAGTTCCAGAAACAATTTTTATAAACGCCAAGCGATCTCGGTGTTTAGGATCCATGTTAGCATGAATTTTAAACACAAAGCCAGCCATCTTTTCTTCTTTCGGATCTACTAATCTAGTTTCAGACTCTTTTGCTCTTGGCGAAGGAGCGATGGCTACGAAGCAATCTAATAATTCTCTTACCCCAAAATTATTCAAAGCTGAACCAAAAAAGACAGGTTGTAATTTTCCATCTAAATAATCCTGACGGTCAAATTTTGGATATACCTCGTCAATCAATTCTAATTCTTCGCGAAGTTTGTCTGCTGGTTTTTGACCAATTATTTTTTCTAACTCAGGACTTTGTACGTCTGAGAAAGCGATGGTTTCTTCAATATTTTTGCGGCTATCTCCACTAAAAAGATTAATGTTTTGTTCCCATAAGTTGTAGATACCTTGAAAATCATACCCCATACCAATTGGGAAACTCAATGGCGTTACAGTAAGACCTAATTTTTGTTCTACTTCATCCATCAAATCAAAGGCATCTTTACCTTCACGGTCTAATTTGTTAATGAAAACAATCATCGGAATGTTTCTCATTCTACAAACAGCGACCAATTTCTCGGTTTGTTCTTCGACTCCTTTTGCAACGTCAATTACTACAATTACACTATCAACAGCCGTCAAGGTGCGGAAGGTGTCTTCGGCAAAATCCTTGTGACCTGGCGTGTCCAAGATATTGATTTTTTTTTCTTTATAATTAAAGGCCAATACCGAAGTAGAAACAGAGATTCCTCTTTGGCGCTCAATTTCCATAAAGTCACTTGTAGCCCCTTTTTTGATTTTATTGTTTTTAACGGCCCCAGCCTCTTGAATGGCCCCTCCAAAAAGCAATAATTTTTCGGTTAGTGTCGTTTTTCCAGCATCAGGATGTGAAATGATGCCAAATGTTCTTCTGCGTTGTATTTCTTTTAAAAAACTCATATATACTCTAAATAGTTTGCAAAAATACTATTTAAATATGCGATTTAAAAAAATGTAAGGCTATTTCTATTGTCAAATTAGCAGGTGTAGTGATTACTATATCAATTAACGTAATAATTTTATGTTAATAGTAGGTGGGATAGTTGTATTATCTCTTTGAATTGTTATTTTTGTTTGCAATTTACTTGTCATTTAACAAAAGAGTATAGCCTTTTAAGAGTTTACTTATTTAGTTAAGGTTGTGCTGTTTTGCTTTATGCTACAGACTTTAGTAATTCAAAAAAAAAATATAACACCCATAAATTTAACCTTTTTTCGATGAAGTTTTTAAAATACAATTTTGCACTTCCTTTCTGTTTAGTTATTCTGTTTTCTTCTGCTGCAGTGGCACAGGAAATAATAAAAGATAAAGCAATTGATAAGGTTGAAGAAGTCCGATCTAAGCGTCAAAAAGTGGACGGAGTTATTGCAACGGTTGGTGATTATATTGTTTTAGATTCTGATATAGACAAATCATTTTTAGAGATAACAGCCGGAGGAGGATCGGTAAGCGGGATTACTAGATGCCAGATGCTGGGTAAATTATTGGAAGATAAATTGTACGCGCATCAAGCCATTCAAGACAGTATTGTAGTTTCTGACGCTGAGATCAAAGGAATGATGGAAGAGCGTTTGAATTATATGGTAGAAAGTCTAGGATCCATGGATAAAGTGATTGCCATGTACAAAAAAGGAACTGAAGAAGATTTAAGATCGACTTTTTTTGATGTACTAAAGGAACAAAAATTAAGCTCAGAAATGGGTAAAAAAATTGTTGATGGTGTGGAGATTACACCGGAAGAAGTTCGTAATTACTTTAAAGCTATTCCTAAAGCAGATTTACCTTTTTTCGGAGCGGAGATGGAAGTAGCTCAAATTGTAGTCGCACCAGTAGTGACTCAAGAAGACAAGCAAAAAGTAATTGACCGTTTAAAAGGATTTAAAAAAGAGGTTGAAGCAGGTGCTAGTTTTTCTACGAAAGCAGTTTTGTATACTCAGGATCCAGACGGAAGAAGAACTGGTGGGTTTTATAAAATCAACAGGAAAACCCCTTTTGTTAAGGAATTTAAAGAAGTTGCTTTTAAGTTAGCGGAAGGCGAAATTTCAGAACCATTTGAAACTACTTTTGGGTTTCATATCATTTTGGTAGAAAAGATAAAAGGACAAGAATTAGAATTGCGTCATATTCTACTCACTCCAACCGTTTCAGAGGTATCCGTTAAAGAAGCCAAAGAGAAAATCGATTTGATTAGAAAAAGAATCGTAGATAAGGATATTACTTTCGCAGAAGCGGCAAGAACACTATCAGATGAAAAAGAAACAAGAGCTAATGGAGGTGCTTTGATTAATCCAAAAACACAAGATACTCGTTTTGAATTGACCAAAATGGATCCAAGTTTGTATAGCAGGGTTTCTAATCTTAAAGATCAAGAAATTTCTCAGCCTTTTCTAGAAGAGGATCAAGGGAAAAAGACTTTTAAAATTATAACTGTTACCAATAGAATCGACGAACATACCGCCGACTACTCCAAAGACTACATCAAAATTAAAGATTTAGCTTTGAAAGAAAAACAGATCAAAGCAGTAGGGAAATGGTTTGATGAAAAAATTAAAGAAACCTATATTAAGATCAACGGAGAGTACAGAGATTGTGCTTTTACCAATAACTGGTTGAAAAAATAATTTTTATAAAATAAATAAAAAGAGTTAGTTTTATGATTTCATAGTACTAACTCTTTTTTAATTTAAATCCATTTATATGTCGGATGTCGATGCGATTCATGCTTTAGTTCAAAAGCGAAACCAACTCAAAACTGAAATTGCTAAAATAATTGTAGGTCAAGACGATGTGATTGATCAAATTGTACTTTCTATATTCTCAGGTGGCCATGCATTGCTTGTTGGAGTGCCAGGTTTGGCCAAAACATTAATGGTAAATACACTGGCGCAAGCACTAGGTTTAGATTTCAAGCGAATTCAATTTACACCTGATTTAATGCCTTCTGATATTTTAGGGAGTGAAATTTTAGATGAAAATCGACAGTTTAAATTTATTAAAGGACCTGTTTTTTCGAATATCATTTTGGCAGATGAAATTAATAGAACGCCTCCAAAAACGCAAGCAGCTTTGTTGGAAGCCATGCAGGAACGTGCGGTGACTATTGCAGGGCATAACTATAAATTAGATTTGCCTTATTTTGTATTAGCTACTCAAAACCCAATTGAGCAAGAAGGTACTTATCCTTTGCCAGAAGCACAGTTGGATCGTTTTATGTTTGCGATCAAGTTAGATTATCCTTCTTTTTTGGAAGAAGTGCAAGTGGTAAAAAACACTACTTCTGATGTTAAATTAACGATTAATCCTTTGTTTAGTGCTGAAGAAATTATTGAATACCAACATCTAATTCGTCGTATTCCTGTTGCGGATAATGTTATTGAGTATGCGGTAACGTTGGTTAGTAAAACGCGTCCAAATAATCCGTTGTCGAATGAGTTTGTAAAGAATTACCTAGATTGGGGAGCAGGCCCTAGAGCGTCACAAAACTTAATTATTGCGGCCAAAGCCAATGCAGCATTTCATGGAAAGTTTTCTCCAGATATTGAAGATGTGAAGGCTGTTGCAGTTGGAATTTTGCGCCATAGAATCATCAAAAATTATAAAGCCGATGCAGAAGGAATTTCTGAAGAAATGATCATAGCAAAGCTTTTATAACGTTGTAGTTTTGTTATTTAGAAAGGTTCTTAGTTAAAATGATAGCTAAGAGCCTTTTTTTTAGCTGTGCTGTATTTTGAAATTCTTAAAAATACCTTCTTTAAATACTGAATACATAATATTTTAATAAAAAAATAAATTTTTATTAATAAAAGATAATGTTTGAGTTGTTTTGGTAATAATAATTTTCAAAAATAAGACTTCTATTAAATTTTTTTTAAGTTTCCGCTTTAATTCCTAGCTTTGCTCATGCAATTTAAAACCTTATTTATGGCTTTTGGTAATCGAAAAATAAGTACAATTAGCCATTAACTTTATAAACCTTTTCATTATGAACACTTATAGCGATTACATTAAAGAAATCGAAGAACGAAAACTACAAGGGCTACATCCTAAACCTATTGATGGTGCAGAATTGTTGTCTGAGATTATTGCACAAATTAAAGATGTAAATCATGTAGATCGTAAAGATTCGCTGCAGTTTTTTATTTATAATACCATACCAGGAACTACTAGTGCGGCTCATGTTAAGGCGAAGTTTTTAAAAGAAATTATTCTTGGAGAAGTAGTAGTTGAAGAAATACAACCTTCTTTTGCTTTTGAATTGTTATCGCACATGAAAGGTGGTCCTTCTATTAAAGTTTTACTTGACTTAGTTTTAGGGGAAGATAAAGCTATAGCCATCGAAGCAGCTAAAGTTTTAAAAACACAAGTGTATCTTTACGATGCAGATATGGCGAGACTTAAAGAAGGCTATGAGAATGGAAATGAGATTGTAATTGATATTATTAAAAGTTACGCAAAGGCTGAGTTTTTTACTCAATTACCAGAAGTGACTAAAGAGGTTAAAGTGGTTACATTTATTGCTGGTGAAGGAGATATTTCTACAGATTTACTTTCTCCAGGAAATCAAGCACACTCTAGATCGGATCGTGAGTTGCATGGAAAATGCATGATAACACCTCAGGCCCAAGAAGAAATCAAAGCCTTACAAGCACAACATCCTGATGCATCAGTGATGCTAATTGCTGAAAAAGGTACCATGGGTGTAGGGTCTTCAAGAATGTCAGGTGTAAACAACGTGGCACTTTGGACGGGTAAGCAATCTAGTCCTTATGTACCCTTTGTAAACTTTGCGCCTATTGTTGGAGGAACCAATGGAATTTCACCTATTTTTCTAACTACAGTAGATGTTACTGGAGGAATTGGGATTGATTTGAAAAACTGGGTTAAAAAATTAGATGCAGATGGAAAACCCGTGTTGAACGAAAGCGGTGACCCTATTTTAGAAGAAGTATATTCTGTAGCCACAGGAACAGTGCTTACGATTAATACAAAGAAAAAGAAATTATATAAAGGAGACCAAGAACTTATTGATATTTCAAAAGCTTTTACTCCTCAAAAAATGGAATTTATTAAAGCTGGAGGATCGTATGCTATTGTGTTTGGAAAAAAACTACAAACATTTGCCGCTAATCTTTTAGGGATTGATATTCCGTTAGTGTATGCTCCGTCCAAAGAAATAACTATTGAAGGGCAGGGGCTTACGGCTGTAGAAAAAATATTTAACAAAAATGCTGTAGGTACTATTTCTAAAAAAGTATTACATGCAGGCTCTGATGTGAGAGTTACGGTGAATATTGTAGGTTCACAAGATACGACAGGTTTGATGACTGCTCAGGAATTAGAGTCTATGGCGGCAACTGTAATATCGCCAATAGTAGACGGTGCGTATCAATCGGGATGTCATACAGCTTCGGTTTGGGATAAAAAAGCGCAGGCTAATATCCCAAAATTGATGAAATTTATGAATGACTTTGGATTGATCACGGGTCGTGATCCTAAAGGTGTATATCATGCTATGACGGATGTTATCCATAAAGTATTGAACGATATTACTATAGATGATTGGGCTATCATTATCGGTGGTGACTCGCATACTAGAATGTCTAAAGGCGTTGCATTTGGAGCAGACTCTGGTACTGTTGCGTTGGCTTTGGCTACAGGCGAGGCGTCTATGCCAATTCCGGATTCAGTAAAAGTGACTTTTAAAGGAACGATGAAAGAATACATGGATTTTCGTGATGTGGTACATGCTACACAAGCACAAATGCTTAAGAAATTTGGTGGCGAAAATGTATTTCAAGGTCGTGTAATCGAGGTTCACTTGGGCACGCTTACAGCTGATCAAGCCTTTACTTTTACGGATTGGTCTGCTGAAATGAAAGCAAAAGCGGCTATTTGTATTTCTGAGGACGCAACTTTAATCGAATCGTTGGAGATTGCTAAAAGCAGAATCCAAATCATGATTGATAAAGGGATGGATAATGCAAATAAAGTGCTTCAAGGCTTAATTGACAAAGCGAATGTTAGAATTGCTGAGATTACATCGGGAGAGAAACCTGCCTTGAGACCAGATGCAACAGCTAAGTATTATGCGGAAGTAGAGATTGATTTGGATCAAATTGTTGAACCAATGATTGCGGATCCAGATGTGAATAATGTGGATGTTTCTAAGCGTTATACCCATGACACGATCAGACCATTATCTTTTTATGGTGGTACTAAAAAAGTAGATCTTGGATTCATAGGTTCTTGTATGGTTCATAAAGGAGATATGAAAATTTTGGCTCAAATGCTTAAGAATGTTGAAGCACAACAAGGCAAAGTTGAATTCAAATCACCACTTGTAGTAGCTCCGCCAACGTACAACATAGTAGATGAATTAAAAGCCGAAGGTGATTGGGAAGTGCTAAAAAGATATTCTGGGTTTGAGTTTGATGATAACGCACCTAAAGGTGCAGCACGAACTAAATACGAGAATATGTTGTATTTAGAGCGACCAGGTTGTAATCTTTGTATGGGTAACCAAGAAAAAGCTGAAAAAGGTGATACGGTGATGGCTACTTCAACGCGTCTGTTTCAAGGAAGAGTGGTGGAGGATGCTGATGGTAAAAAAGGAGAATCTTTATTGTCTTCTACGCCTGTAGTAGTGCTTTCAACCGTGTTGGGTAGAACACCAACTATTGAAGAATACATAGCGGCTGTTAAAGGAATCAATTTGACTAAATTCACACCCTCAAATAAGCAGTTGATTTAATTAATTGCTGTATTTTAACTGTAAAGCCTGAGTTTTAAACTCAGGCTTTTTTATTTTTCTTTGTTAAATGCAGCTCTAATTTATTGTGTTTTTAACACTATTATTTAGTTAAATAAGTATATTTGTAATTGTTGAGAAAAGTTTGTTTTTTGCGTATAAAATCATGCTTTTTTTGTGTGAAATTTAGATTAACTCCGTTTTTGATAAAAATCGCCCCCAATTTTTAAAGAAAAATTCATGAAATATTTTGGCTTAATTTTATTGTTTTTTAGTACTGCTACCTCTACTCTTTTTTCGCAAGAAAAATACATTCAACATCAAATTTCACAAGGTGAAACCATTTCAACAATAGCCGAAAAATACCATGTAAGTCAAAAGGTTATTTTTGAATTGAATCCAAAAGCTTCAGGAGTTTTAAAATTGAAATCGGTTTTGAAAATTCCAAATAAAAACTATAAAAAAGAGTTGGCTCAAAAAGAATTAGCGGCCAAAATGAAACGTTCCAAAACAATTGAGTATGAAGTTTTACCCAAAGAAACTTTGTATGGGATTGCCAAAAAACATAGTCTCTCAGTTGATGATATTAAAAAAAGTAATCCATCGATTGATCTAGTGGGTTTAAAAGTAGGAAAGAAAATTAAACTCATTGTTCCTGCAAATTTTGTGCTAAGTCCTGAAGTGGCGGTTGTGGATAGAGATAGTGTTAGTCTCATAAATGAAAATGCTGCAAGTAGTAAGGAAACTCAAAATGTAAGTGCTATTGTTGCCGAACACAAAGCCGTTCAACCTCATACAGTATTGGCAACGGAAACCAAGTATGGAGTATCTAAAAAATATAATATTTCAGTTGCAGAATTGGAGCAATTAAATCCCAATCTAATTAATAAAAACTTGGCCATTGGACAAATGTTGAATGTCCCTTTACAGGATAAACAAGTGACTGCAGTACCTGTCGGTGAGCCGTCTTCTGCTACTACTCTAGGAGCTGTTGCTTTGGAAGTACAAGATCAGGCTGTTACAAAAGTTGAAAACGCAACTACAGAAAACGGTACAACTGTAACTAAATCAGTTGATGCCTCAGTGCATCAAGTTTTGCCAAAAGAAACAAAATTTGGAATTGCAAAGAAGTACAATATCACTGTTGCCGAATTAGAACGTTTAAATCCTTCGATTAAAAACACGCTTAGAGTTGGTTTGGTTTTAAAAATAAATGAGGGTACGTCTTCAACTACAGATGCAATTGCGATCGGAAGTACTAAAAACGAGGTAGTATCTTCTAATGAAGAAAGTGCTACTAAATTTTTTGGAGATTTTGCAGTTGCGGATCATTTAATAGAAAAAGCTTCTGATAATTTAGGCATTCGTTACCGATCTGGTGGTACTTCAAGAGCAGGTTTTGATTGTTCAGGATTGATGTATACAACCTTTGATGCCTTTGATATTAAATTGCCTAGATCTTCTTTCGAACAAGCCAATGTTGGTTTAAAAATAGCACCCCAAGAAGCTCAAAAAGGGGATCTGATTTTCTTTAAAACTCGTGGTAGTGGTCGTATTAACCATGTGGGAATGGTAGTAGAAGTCGAAGGTAACGAAATTAAATTTATTCACTCTTCTACATCTAACGGTGTGATTATTTCTTCAACAAAAGAAAATTATTACCAACGAAACTTTGCACAAGTTAATCGTGTACTGAAATAGACCAATTGTCTTTTTATTAGCATTTTTTGCGTTAGGCATTACTTCACTCATGCTATTTTCATAGGAGTTCAGTGAACTTCGTTTGCAGTGAAAATCCTTTTTTAGGCTTTTTCGGTCTCAAAAAGATTGTAACGAAAAAGCCCGACCCTTGTAGTAACGCCCAAATAGCGAGATGAAAAAATTGCTGTTTAGTATAGAAGTAAGTCTAATCCATTAATTTTCTCGGAGTAGAATTACATTGTTTTTTTGAACTCTTTTCTTTAGCCATTCTTTTAGTTTTTTTTCATCATTGGTAGTCAAAGGCTTTCTGCTGTTATATACCGCTACGGTTTTGATAAGTGTACTATCCGTGTTTTCGTTGTACGTATGATTGGCAATAGAAAGGTTGGTTATATCTGGAAATAAAATGCTAATTTCTCCTCTTAATCCTTTATTGTCAAATGAGTTGCTTTTTAGTTTATTCTTTAAATTCACAATGATTAAATCTTTTTTGGTTTCCTTCGAATTCTCGTTGATATAATTCTCGGAAATTAACTTCTTTATGTCGGTCGTATCTTGTTTGATGATAAGTTTAGTGTTTTCTATTTTGTATTTTTTTAGAGAAGCATTCAGTTTTTTTTCCTCCTGACTACTTACTTTTTTATTTAGAAAGGCCAACTCGATGCTTTTGGGATTGGCTTTGTAATTTATTTTTTGATAGACAATAGTGAAGCCGTTCTCTATAAATTCTTGATTTAAATACAATTCAATCCTTTGATGGTATTTTTTTTCTTGAGCTAATAAGTAAGCAAAATACACACTTGGCAAAATCAGTAATAAGATTATGGTCGAAATGGTGTATTTTATTTTCTTACGGTAGCGTTGATCAACAATTTTGACTTCAGGATATTTAAGATATTTTACAATTACAAAGGTTGAAATACAGATAAAAACACAGTTGATGGTGTACAAAAAAAGTGCCCCAAGAAAATATTTCCAATTCCCGATAGCTAGTCCGTAACCAGCAGTGCACAATGGCGGCATTAAAGCTGTGGCAATTGCAACACCAGGAATCGGATTTCCTTTTTCAACTCGCGTAATGGCTATAACGCCAACTAATCCTCCAAAAAAGGCTATAAGAATATCGTAAATATTGGGCGCTGTACGTGCTAAAAGCTCACTTTGGGCTTCTTTAAAAGGCGTTAGCATGAAATAAATAGTCGATACTAACAAACTTACAAGAGTCGCAATCAAGAGATTTTTGGCGGCTTTCTTTAGTAATTCAAAGTCAAATATACCTAAACTAAAACCTGCGCCAACAATCGGTCCCATTAACGGCGAGATCAACATCGCACCAATAATCACTGCAGTTGAATTTACATTTAAACCTACTGACGCTACGACTATGGCACAAGCCAAAATCCAAACAGTAGATCCCCTAAAAGAGATGTTGGCTTTTACGTTTTCAAGTACTTTTTGTTTGTCTTCTTCGCCAGTGTGTAGATCTAAAAAACTTTGTATTCGATTCATTGTGTTGTTTTTTATTCTGTTAGCGTTACCTTGAGGGTGGTGCTAACTTGTTTTGATATTTTTGAGGTAATAATTACGGGTATTTTTATGTTAAAATCTTCCGTGTTTAAAATAAAAGTGGTAGAAAGCGATAGGCCATTGTTGGATTTGTTGATCCAAGCTTTGCAAAACACAGGCTTCGATTTTCCATGTATTTTAATGATGCCCTTAATGGTATATTCGTTGGGTTTTTCTGTAAGGGATTCATAATTTAATTTTTCTATTCTCCCAATAAAAGAGGCTTTGGGGTAGCGGTCACTTTCTAAATAATTTTCATTGAAGTGTTGTTGCATCAATGGGAGTTTAAACCGAAATTGTTGTATGTAAACGGTACAATTAATTTCATTTGTGGTTAAAATCACCGAACAAGATACTTCGTTATTTGTTGCTTTGATTTCTTCAAAAAAAGGTACAGAGGCTTCAAAATGAATCGATCCTTTGGTAGTTGACCATTCATTTTGAGCTTGCGCCAGCAGGCTGAACATACAGAGAAAAATCAAAGTGTTTTTTGTCATGTGATGAACAATAGGTTCACTTAAAGTTACACTTTATATGTATGTTGAGCAAATTAATTTTTTTTAACCGCTTTGTCTGTTAATGAAGTTATAATTCTAACTTAATATTGTATTTGGTTATGTTTTTTAGATTTTCTGGGGAATAAAAATCAAACACTTCTTCGTGTTCTTCGTGGATTTTTTTGAGTTCAATTTGCTTCAAACAATTGCTAAAACGGCGTACGTCATTTTCGGTTCTTAAAATTAAACCGGGTACGCTGACGCTTTTTCCTAATTCATTTTTGGCAACCATCGTAAAGTAAGACGAATTACAATGTTTGACAAGGCCTGTTTGTATGTTCTCGGATTCGACTCTAATGCCTACAATCATTGAACTTCTACCTACATAGTTCACTGAGGCTTTCATAGTGACCAATTCGCCCACTTCAATAGGTTGTAGAAAATTGACTGTATCAACAGAAGCAGTAACACAATAGTGTCCGGAAAATTTAGAAGCACTTGCAAAAGCAATTTGGTCTAGCAACGATAAGATATATCCTCCATGGATTTTACCGCTAAAATTGGTGTGCGAGGGGAGCATTAGTTCAGAAATGGTAATATGAGAAGCTGAAACAGATTTGAATATAGGGGTCATGAATTATCGATTATTAAATGGAGAGACTTCTTTTTGTACTGAGGTTATAAAAAAACGAGTTTCGCCCCACCACATAAAAGTGCGCTTTTTTTCTTCATAGGTTAAGCGAACATAATGACCTTGTAACACTTTTAAACTATCGATAACTGCTTTGTCTTTGTCTAAAACTGAAAAGCGAAAAATTTGTGCTCCCGAAATGCCTTGGCTCAATTCGCCTTCCCAAGTTTTGATGACCACACCTTTATGACTCAAACGGATTAATTCTCCAGAACGCACGCCATCGCTAACAGGAATGTAATAAATAAAGGCCATATAAATAGAAACGATTAGCACTCCAGTGAGTAGTAATAAAGCGGCAATTTTTTTCATCGGAATTCATTTAAAGGTTTGTTGAGTCAGCTTCGGCTCTTTTTAATACATTTTCTGGTAATGCCTTTTTGGCTTTGGCTCCCATTTTTTTTAGTTTTTCAACACTGGTGATCAGATTACCCTTGCCTTCTACTAGCTTGTTCATTGCGGCCCCGTATTCTGTTTTGCTTTCATCTATTTTTTTGCCAATTTTAATCAAATCGCCAACAAATCCTTCAAATTTATCATACAGAGCACCCGCTTGGCGCGCAATTTCTACCGCATTTTCTTGTTGTTTTTGGTTGGTCCACATGCTGTCAATGGTGCGTAATGTGGCTAATAAAGTCGATGGAGTAACGATCACAATATTCTTCTCAAAGGCTTTATTGTATAAGCCTGTATCTTCATTTAGTGCAATGGCAAATGCCGGCTCTATCGGAATGAAAAGCAAAACAAAATCAGGACTTTCCATCTGATACAAATCCTGATAATTTTTCTCACCTAATTGCTCTACGTGGCGCTTTATAGAGAGAATATGTTCTTTTAGATATCCAGCCTTTAAATTATCGTCTTCTTCATTAATGTATTTTTCGTAGGCGGTCAAAGACACTTTAGAGTCCACAATCATTTTTTTGCCGTCGGGTAGATTGATAACAACATCGGGAAATACTCTGCTTCCTTCAGAAGTAGTATGCGATTGTTGTACAAAATATTCGCGGTCTTTTTCCAACCCCGATTTTTCCAAAACCCTTTCCAATATGAGTTCACCCCAATTTCCTTGCATTTTACTATCTCCTTTTAATGCTTTGGTAAGGTTTAAGGTTTCTTTACTCATTTGAAGATTCATTTGTTGCAAACCCACAATTTGCTGACGTAACGCCGCGTGATAATCAATACTTTCTTTATGGGTATCTTCTACTTTTTTCTCGAATAACTGAATCTTATCTTGAAGCGGACTCAAGATATTCTTCATGTTTTCCTTATTCTGTTCGGTGAATTTATTCGATTTTTCGTCTAGAATTTTGTTGGCTAAATTTTCGAATTCTTTGGTGAATTTTTCTTGAAGTTGTTCTACTTCATTTTTTTGTTCTTTATGTCGTTCTAGTAAATTATCAAAATCTACCTCTTTTTTAGAAAGCTGAATGGCCAAACTATCTTTTTCATTTCGAATGGCTTCTTTTTCTTGAAGGCTACTTTGCAATTGTTTTTCGAAAGTAGTTTTATCGATTGTAGCTTGTTCTTTTTGTTGTTGCAGCAAATGTTGTACAGCATTGATTTTCTCTTCCAAGCTTATTTTTTGTGACTCAAAACGAGCTGAAAACAACAGTTTTCCTATGAAAAATCCAAGGCCAAGTGCAACGATAAAAACCAGTAAAAAAGAAAATAATTCAGACATAGAGGTGTTTTTTTTAGAAAAGTAAAAGTAAGAATTTAATATGGAGTGACAAGTTGGAGTTTGTCAATAAAAAAAGTCCCACCGAAGCAGGACTTAAGGTTTTCACCTACGGCATATAGCCTTATTGTGATAAGATTAAAGATTAGAAGTTTTAATCTGTGGTAAATGTAGGAAAAAAAACTTGAGTTCTTATGAGGAAAACCGTAATGTGATTAATTTATTTTTTCATAGCTTTAAAAATTCTTACAAAATAGAGTGTATTATGACAAAAATATTGGGATTGGATTTGGGAACGAACTCGATAGGGTGGGCGATTGTGGATAAAGAAGGCAATGAGTTTTCATTAGTGGATAAAGGAGTTAGAATATTTTCAGAAGGAGTGAAATCTGAAAAAGGTATAGAGAGTTCTCGAGCGGCTGAAAGAACTGGATATAGAAGTGCACGTAAAATTAAATTCAGAAGGAAACTTCGTAAGTATGAAACTTTAAAGGTTTTATCAAAAAATGGTATGTGTCCATTATCTCTTGACGAGGTTGAAGCATGGCGTAAATCAGGTTTTAAGCAATATCCGTTAAATCCTGAATTTTTAAATTGGTTACGTACAGATGACGTTCATAATATTAACCCCTATGTTTTTAGAGATAGGGCTAGTAAAACTAAAGTTACACTTTATGAAGTAGGAAGAGCGCTTTATCATTTGGCTCAACGAAGAGGGTTTTTAAGTAATCGATTAGATCAATCTGCTGAAGGTATAATTGAGCTTCACGCTCCAAACATTGAAAGTAGAATTGAAGAAACAACAACCATTAACGACTTAAAAATTGAAATCCAAGAATATTTTGAAGGCTTGGACATTTTGGATAAAAATGCGAAAGAGTTAGATGAGGGTGAAAAGAAGCTTAAATCTCTATATAATGCTTTAGATAAAATAATTAAAGCAAATGAATTTGAAAAAGCTAAAACAGAAATCATAGCTAGATTAAATTGGAAAGAAGACCAAGGAGCGGTAAAACAAGAAATTGGAGAAATTTCTCAAGCAATGAAGGATGGTTGCTTTGAGACCTTGGGTCAATACTTCTATAGTTTGTACAACAAAGGGAAAATAAGAAATCACTATACAGCCCGAGAAGCTCATTATCTTAATGAATTTGAAAAAATTTGCGAAGTACAAAAAATAAGTGCAATTGACATTAGTGAGAATATCCCTGAAAAAAGATATTCAGGATTGGCAAAAGAATTGTATCGAGCCATATTTTTTCAACGACCTTTAAAATCACAAAAAGGATTAATTGGGAAATGTTCTTTGGATAAAACCAAATCTCGTTGTGCTATTTCACATCCTGATTTTGAAGCGTATCGTATGTGGTCTTATCTTAATACGATTAAGATTAAAACGCCACAAGAAGAACAATTACGTTTTTTAACTATAGAAGAAAAGCAACAATTAATTCCAAAGTTTTTCAGAAAAAAAGACAACTTTAATTTCGAAGACCTATCCAAAGAACTTATTCCAAAAGGATATACTCCTGATTTCTATAAGTCTTCAAGTGCAAAAACTGCCTCGTATATTTTTAATTACAAAGCAATAGATAGTGTTGCTGGTTGTGTGGTTTCAGCCTCTTTAAAAAATGTATTAGGCGAAGAATGGAATACAAAAACATGGACATATGAAACCAAAAATAGTAAAGGCGAATTTGTAAACCGAGAGGTAGATTACAAAGATTTATGGCATTTGCTGACTGTTTCTACCTCCGATGCTTATTTAGAAGAATACGCAATAGAGAAATTAGGATTGGATGAAAAAAGAGCCAAATCATTTTCTAAAATCCGATTGAAAAAAGATTTTGCAAGTTTGAGTTTAAGTGCGATTAATAAGATACTTCCTTATCTCAAACAAGGGTTGCTCTATTCGCATGCGGTATTTATGGCGAATATTGAAAAGATTGTAGATGAAAACATTTGGAACAATCCAGAAGAAAGACTGTACATTCAAAATAAAATCGCTGAAATTATCGAGAATAATACTTTTGAAAACAGTAAATTAGAAATAGTTAACGGGTTAATTAAAGATAGTAAATTAAATAGTTGTTATTATTCTTTAGAAGCAGAACAGTCGTATAAAGAAGATTTAGTCAAAAAAGTAAATTCTATTTTTAAAGAAATCGATAACAAAGAAGCTATTGTCAACGATTTATTTCCAGTTTTTATAGAACAATTAAAGAAATACGAATACATTTCTGTTAAGCGCTTAGACGAGAAAGTATTGGAATTTTTAAAAGGTGAAAATGAAGATGGTGAAATCTATTGCACTAATCCTAGCAAGTTGAATAAACTTTTTCATCCATCAGATATTGATGTTTTCAAAAAGAAAGTAATTGAAGATGAGTTTGGTAATAAAAAAGTTGTTTTAGGTAGTCCATTAATTTCATCTATTAAAAATCCTATGGCAATGCGAGCTTTGCATCAGTTACGTAAAGTTTTAAACACTTTGATTATTGAAGGTTTGGTAGATGAAAAAACGCGAGTACACATTGAGTTAGCTCGAGAGTTAAACGATGCGAATAAACGAAAAGCAATTCAAGATTTTCAAAAAGAAAACCAAACCAAAAGAGAGGAATTTCGAAAAGAAATTAAGGCCTTGTATTTGGCTGAAATTAATAAAGAGATTGAGCCTACAGAAGATGATTTGTTACGCTATCAATTATGGATAGAACAGGATAAGAAAGAAATCTATGAGGAGGGTAAAAATATCAGTATCTGTGATTTTATTGGCGAAAACCCGAAGTATGATATCGAACATACCGTGCCAAGAAGTATCTCGCAAGATAATTCCTTAATGAATAAAACCTTGTGTAGCCAGCGTTTTAATCGTGAAATTAAGAAAAACAAAATGCCAATTGAATTGGCAAATCACGAGGAAATTATTAAACGTGTGGACCATTGGCGCATTGAAGCCGACAAACTTTCGTGGGAAATTGAACAGCTTTCAAAAGGTATAAAAGCCGCTGCAACCAAAGATACCAAAGACAGAAAAATAAGAAGAAGACATTTTTTAACATTAAAAAGGGATTATCTCAAGGGGAAATATTCACGCTTTGTTTGGAAAGAGCCTAAAGTAGGTTTTAAAAATAGCCAAATCCCCGACACTGGAATTATTACCAAGTATTCTCGAGCGTATCTAAACTCTTATTTTTCTCGAGTAGAAAGTGTAAAAGGGGGAATGGTTGCCGAATTCAGAAAAATATGGGGTATTCAGGAAAGTTATAGTAAAGACGGTAAAAAATATTACGTAGAAAAAGACCGTAGTAAGCATACGCACCATACGATAGATGCGATTACTATTGCTTGTATGACTAAGGACAAATACGATGTTTTGGCAAAAGCTTGGACAGATGAAGACAATGAAAACCTACCATTGGCTAGGAAATTATTAGCCGACTCGAAACCTTGGTCTACTTTCACAGAAGATATTAAGAAAATAGAGGAAGAAATCTTGGTTTCGCATCATACCCCAGATAATGTAAAAAAACAGGCGAAGAAAATAATTCGTATTCGTGGTCAAAAACAGTATTTGGCAGAAATGACCCAAGAAGAAAACGGTAAAAAAGTGCCTCAAAAAGACGAAAATGGCAAAATAATTTATAAATTAAATACTGACGGTAAGAGGATTCCTAGAGTCCAGCAAGGCGATACGGTACGAGGTTCTTTGCATCAAGATAGTATTTACGGAGCCATTAAAAATCCTTTGAATCCAGAAGAAATCCGTTACGTGATTCGTAAAGATATAGAAAGTATCAAGGCTACAGATGTTGAAAATATTGTGGATGAAGTGGTAAAAGAAAAAGTAAGAGAAGCCATTGCTAATAAAGTATTGCTCATTTCTTCCAATCCACAACAAAAAAATAAATTGGCTGACAATCAAAAAGTTTGGATGAATGAAGAAAAAGGTATTGCAATTAACAAAGTTAGATTGTATGCCAACTCCGTAAAAAATCCGCTGCATATTAAAGAACACAGTAATTTATCGAAATCGAGACACGAACACAAACAAAAAGTGTATGGTCAGAATGATGAGAATTATGCCATGGCAATTTATGAATTGGATGGGAAACGAGAATTTGAGTTGATTAACAATTTTACTTTAGCTAAATTGCAAAAAACAGGAGAAGGGTTTTATCCTTTATTCAAAGAAAAAGAAGTTAAAGGAAAAAAAATATTATATCCAATTGCTAAAAGCAATAATAGAGATGTTGTTTTGAGAAAGGGTCAGCAAGTTATTTTTTATGATAAAGCTCTTGAAAAACCTTTAGACATCAGTCATATCGATGATTTTACAGGGAGAATTTACATAATTGAAGGATTGTCAATCAATAGAGTTAAATCAGGAAACAATATTTATGAGTTTGGTGTAATTCAATTGAGATATTTTAAAGAAGCTAGAAAAGCAGATGACATTAAAAAGGATAAGTATAAACCAGATGGTGATTTTAAATTAGGTGAAAATAAACCGACAAGAAAAATGAGTCCAGGACAATTTAACGCATTTGTTGAGGGAATTGATTTTAAAGTATTGCCTTCGGGTAAGTTTGAAAAAATATAATTATGGAAGAATCAAAACTAACAAAAGAACAAATAGAGAAAATTCAAGCTAAATTGGATAGAACTTCCAAAAGTGGTTTAGTACAAAAACAAACTAAAGAAGAAATGTTAGCAGAATTCAAAAGGAAATTAAATATGGTATAGTTTTTTTATATCTACAAAGTTGGACTCACACTTGTGGCTTTGGTTGTATTTTTTTCTCCATCGGAATGTAAAAAAAAGTTGGAATTGCTCTTTGACATGAAGTTTTTTAAACTCTTAAACCACCAAACCACAACTGAAAGGTAGGGCATCCGCCCAGCAGGGATGCTATAGCTTTCAGTTGTGGTTTGATTAAAGATTAGAAGACACGATATTAGTTGGTTTGTTACCTTCTAATAATCAAGAGATTAATTTGGAATATCGTATAAAAAAACGCCTCTTTTTTGCCCTGATAAAGCAAGATTGAGGCATTTTTTATTTTGTAGATTAAAACAGTTCCAATTGTGTCGGTTGTGGAGCTTTTGGTACTTCGGCTTTGCCCCAGAAATTCATAATGTTGCCAAATTGTTTATCGGTAATACGCAGTATACTTACTTTGCCCATAGGAGGTAAGAGTTGGTGGATCCTTTTTTCGTGCACATCGGCACTTTCACTACTGGCACAATGCCGGATATAAACCGAAAATTGCATCATACTGAAACCGTCTTTGATCAAATGGCCTCTAAATTGTGAAGCGTTTCTTCTATCCTTTTTGGTTTCGGTGGGCAAGTCAAAAAATACAAATAACCACATAATTCGGTAGCCGTTTAAGTCCATAATTTAGGATATTTTATTTTCTTGCGTTCGCCAGTATAGCATTGCTGCAAGGAACTGGCGGTTTTTTGTAGCGCCACCATCAACGGACTCTTTTCGTCTTCAAAATAAACGGTTTGTGTTAGAATTTGCAATAAATCGGCTTTGATTTTGGTGTTGAGGTCTTGTTCTTCATACTGTTCTATGATTTCAAATACCTTTTCATCTACTAGCGGGCGAAAGGGTTCCATTATATCATCTGCCAAAGCAAAAGCATTGTATTTACTTTTATGATGAATGCCCAAAGTGTTCAATAATCCACTCCCCGAAAGGGCTCTTGCAGTGGCTGCTCGTAGAATGGCGTAACCATAATTGAGAAAATTATTAGGGTAGTCGCCAAATCGTTCCCTTTTGAAGGCGATGTCTGTAGTTTCAAAAAAGCTTTTCCAATATTGACTCGCAGCAACGCCTTCCATATTGCTACTATCGCCACTCAATACTTTGGAAGCCAAAAAATCCAAGGTGTTTTTTTGGCTGGTTAATTTGTGGAGTAAAAGACCTTGGTTAGTAATTTTTTCAATAATGGTCTGTTGCCACAACTGTTTTTTGAGGGGCAAGGAGGCTTCGATTTGATTTCTGAAGATTTCTTGTTGGATATGATGGCTATTCAAGTTTAAGAATTGTCCATTGGGTAGATGATTCTTATTGCAAATGATAACTGCCGAATTGTTCTCAATTAATAAATTCATAGCAGGAATACTAATATAAATTTCAGGATGATCCAAAACCAAAAAACCGATTTCCTCAATGGGCACCGTTCCTTCTCTAGTTTCTGATTTAACAATGAGCTGTAAATTTTTGGCTGAAATAGAAGATTTGTTTTCTATTAAAAGGGTCTTTTTTAACATGGGAATAAAAGTTTAAGTAGTTATTAATAAGTGTAATACTATCAAAACACATGCCTATCTCAAGTACGAGCATCAACCGCAGCTATTAACTGTGGTTGATTTTGGTTTGGATCGCTTTGTTTTGCTGTCTTGTTGTATCTTTGTGGACAAATTTTAAACATGAGAATACTAGTAATATCCATTTTTTTGCTTTCTTTTTGCAACGGGTTTAGCCAGAAGGTTGCCAAGCCCTATGTCGTTTTAGTGTCATTAGACGGATTCAGATGGGACTATCCCGATATATTTGATACTCCAAATTTGGATCGTTTGGCCCAAAATGGTGTAAAAGCCAAGTCCATGCAGCCCAGTTATCCTACCAAAACATTTCCTAATCATTACTCCATTGTCACAGGATTATACCCGGATCATCATGGAATAGTAAACAATAATTTTTATGATAAGGAGATACAAAAAGTATTTACCTTAAAAACGGCAGCCAAAAGAGAAGCGCATTTTTATGGAGGAAATCCGATTTGGAACCTAGCGGAACAGCAGGGAGTAAAAACCGCTTGTTACTACTGGCCCGGTTCGGATACAGGAGTAAAGAGTCCGAGTATCTTTAAAATATATGATGATACAGTAAGTTACGAAAGTCGTATTAATACCGTTATCGATTGGCTTAGTCTATCAGAATCCGAAAGACCACACTTAATCACCTTGTATTTTGATCAACCCGACAAAACTGGGCATGATTTTGGTCCTTTATCAGCCGAAAATAAAAAAACAGTTACTGAAGTGGATGCAGTAATTGGACAATTGATGCAGCGGCTTGATGCGCTTCCTATCGGTAAAGAAATCAATCTCATTGTGCTCTCAGACCACGGAATGGCATCAATTAGCAATGACAAAAAAGTAGCCATTCTCGATTACCTTCAACCAGAATGGTACGGATATGCTGCCGTAATCAATCCCATTATGAGTCTTGAAGCAAAACCAGAATATACTGAGGCTATTGCCAATGCTTTAAAAAAAGTGCCTAACATTAAATGGTATCCTTCGGCAAAAGTACCTAAGCGACTGCATTTTGGCGCCAATCCAAGAGCACTCGACTTTGTGATAGAGGCCGAGGAAGGATTTAGTTTGGTTTATAAACCCGATCAAAAAGTTAGCGGTGGTACACATGGCTATGATAACGACATACAAGATATGCAGGCAATTTTTTACGCTAAAGGGCCCAACTTTAAAACAGGAAAAAAAGTAAAATCATTTCGTAATGTTAGTGTTTATCCCTTAATTGCCGAAATTCTGGGACTGAAAACAGAAACAATAGATGGAGACTTGGCCGAGGTGAAAGCGATGTTGCGTAACTAATTTCCATTAGACTTACAATGTAGTTCATACATCATCCTTTCTACTGCACAAATCCTCAGGCTATACATTTAGTGCAATCGTGGTGTATACAATTGTTATGGCGTTCTCCTTATATATAGAGAAGTTTGGTTTTAAGCCAGAAGTTTGGTGGTACTATATATAAGGAGCCGGGCTATTCGCTACAAGTCCTCGACTAGTTTCGTTGTCACTACACTAGTCTGTGGGCTTTTCACTACTATCCCTAACGCGTAAAGTCGTATCTAAGCGCTAATCTTGTATATAGACTAATGCTTTATATGTATGGAGATAAAATAAATATAAAGAGAGCGGTTTTGTCCTCTAGCCTCAAACTCTATATTCTATACTGTAAAAGCTGTTTATACACTATATATACTGTATGGATAAAGTATAGATAGAGTATGAAAAGTGTATTTTACTAGTGATTTAGGATTAGTTGTTGAATAATGAAGTTTTTTCAATTCGTAAAGTTTGGGTTAAATAATGATTATCAGAGCTTTATTGAATTATTAAAAAATAAATCAAAAAAAGTTTTAAAAAGGGCTTGTTTAAACGAAAAAAGGGTCTACTTTTGCACCCGCAACAACGGCAACGTTCTTTTAAAAACTGGCAAGCGATTGATACAAAAGAAAAGAAATTTTCAAAATGAAGTTTTTTCAATTCGTAAAGTTTTGGTTAAATAATGATTATCAGAGCTTTATTGAATTATTAAAAAATAAATCAAAAAAAGTTTTAAAAAGGGCTTGTTTAAACGAA
>NZ_JATV01000013.1 GCF_000611675.1 Flavobacterium succinicans LMG 10402
AGCACAAGATTCAAGCATCCATCGAGGAACAAGGTCAATAATTTGTCGAATAACTGGTTTTTTGATATTTTTGTTTCGCCTGAAGAGTCCCATAAAGTATTATTTGTTTCGCAAAATCAAAAATACGGGATTCTCAGGCATTTTTTATTTTAGACTTTCGGATAGCTATGTTTTAACTTATACAAATCACTTTTCACTTTTCACCTCTCACTATTTACTTTTTACATAGAAAAATATTCTGCCAATGGTCCTAAAGCCAATGCTGGGAAGAAAGATAAGGCTGCAATAATCGCGATTACGGCAAAAATCATCACACCAAAAATGGTAGTATCAGTTTTTAAAGTTCCCGCGCTTTCTGGAATGTATTTTTTATTAGCCAATAATCCTGCAATAGCCAAAGGTCCAATTATAGGAAGGAAACGACTTAACAACAACACTATTCCTGTAGAAATATTCCAAAACGGATTGTTATCTCCTAACCCTTCAAAACCAGAACCATTATTGGCCGCACTCGAAGTGTATTCGTATAACATTTCAGAAAATCCGTGATGACCAGGATTATTCAACCAGCCTGTAGCATTTCCACTAAACCAATAGCCCATTGCGGTATCATTCGCTGCAAAATAAGTAGCCAAAGCCGTGCCTGCTAAGATTAATAAAGGATGAAGTATCGCAATAAAAGCTGCGATTTTTACCTCTCTTGCTTCGATTTTCTTTCCTAAGAATTCAGGAGTTCGACCTACCATTAATCCAGAAATGAATACCGCCAAAATTATAAAGATGTAAAAATTCAACCATCCTACTCCACAACCGCCATAAAAAGCATTGACCATCATAGCCAATAATTGCATAGCTCCAGAAGCAGGCATTGTACTGTCGTGCATTCCGTTAACAGAACCTGTAGAAATTACGGTCGTAGCAATTTCCCAAAAACTAGTAATGACAGTCCCAAAACGTACTTCCTTACCTTCCATAGCGCCTGTAGCTTGGGCAATTCCCATCTTTTCAATAGCTGGATTTCCATTAATCTCGCTTATCATTGTTGGAATAACGAGTAGTAAGAAACCTACTGTCATCACTCCAAAAACGATATAAGAGAATTTTCTTTTATTTAGGAAAAAACCTAGAGCAAAAATCATTGCAAATGGGATAATTAACTGCGCCCACAATTCAACCGCATTGGTTAAATACGTAGGATTTTCTAATGGATGAGCCGAATTCGCTCCAAAAAAACCACCACCATTTGTACCAATATGTTTGATACCAATAAATGCAGCGGCTGGACCACGAGAAACTTCAACAGTATCTCCTTGCAAAGTCATTATTTTATCTTTTCCTTCAAATGTCATTGGTGTTCCGCTAAAGGCAAGAACAATAGCTACAATAGCAGCTAGAGGCAATAAAACTCGAGTACAACTTTTGATGAAAAAATTGTAAAAGTTCCCAAGTTTATCTGTGCTTTTCTCTCTCATAGCTACAAAAACCATAGCCGCAGCAGCCATTCCTGTACCTGCAGAAACAAATTGTAAGAACATTAAAAATAATTGCCCCAAATAAGAAAGCCCTGTCTCACCAGAATAGTGTTGCAGATTACAATTCACTACAAATGAAATGGCGGTATTAAAGGCCAAATCGGGCGACATAGATGGGTTTCCATCTGGATTTAATGGCAAACTACCTTGGAAGAGTAGCACAAAAAAACAAAGGAAAAACCAAACCATATTCAAGCTCAAAAGCGCTTTTAAATGTTGCTTCCAGTTCATTTCCTCTGTAGCATTGATGCCACTGATTTTGAAAATAAAGTTTTCAATGGGATTAAAAATGGCATCAAGTAGGGTTTTATCTCCCAAATACACTTTGGCTATATACCTTCCAACAGGAATAGCCAAAACGATAGAGAGGATAAAAATACTGATGACGCCAAAAAATTCTGTGTTCATATTATGTGATTTGTTAATTGTGAGACGTGAAATGTGAAATGTGAAATGTGAAATGTGAGATGTGAGATGTGAACTGAAATTTAGGTTTTGGTGCCAAGATATTCTTTCAACTTTTCACTTCTCACTAATTACATTTCACCTATTAAAATTTTTCGGGTTTAATTAGTACATAAACCAAATAACCGAATACGGCAAGTGCGACAATAAATAGTGCTGACATAATTTTAGATTTTTTCAAAAAATTCGACGGATTTAAAACAAATCGCAAAGAGCAAAGCGCCTAAAGCGAGTAAAAGAATAGTGGTTATCATTTTATTAAAATTTAGATTAGATTTAAACTCCTGAAGTATTGATTTGTTTAACGTATTCCGCTTTTAACAATGGTGGGAAAAAGTTTGATATACTGCAATGACGCAGTTCCATAAACTGAGAAATAGAAAATACATAGACATTTGTAATGGCATTTTGGGTTTCTTTCGTTCCTGAAACAAAAAGAGATTCTGCCACAGAAAGGCATTTTTTAGCCCTAGTAATATTTCCTAAAATGATAGCCGTTTTGGTAATCGCTGCGAAACGTTCGGCTTGTTTGTATACATTGGTAATCTGATTTTTCATAACAATGATTTTTATGTTGTGCTGTGCTTATGCCAAAAGTTGTTCCGAAAAAACACCAAACACTCTAAAACATTGTTAACAAAAGGATTGCAAAAAATCCCTTGGAATAGGGCATAAAAAAAGCCTATCAAAATGATAAGCTTTTCTCAAAACGATAAGTTTTTATTTAATATTTTACATGGAATTATTTTGATAACTCCTTATTCGTTTTCTTCTTTACTGATTTTAATTTTACATTTTTTTGCTTTTCGATATTCATTATTTTTCTGAACTCAATAAGCTCTTCCTCACTCCAAGGCTCTGATTTTATAGAAAAATCAATTTCTTTAGGTTCTTTAATTATATTCATCTTTAGTAATTTTTAAAATAATGATTAACTAATTTCATGGCTGCTTTAGTTTCAATATACATTCTTAAACCTCTAAAATGAGTCGCAAACAGAGTTTCTTGATAATGTTTAATCAAAGTAGTTTTAGCATCAAAAGCGACAAAACCTTCATATTCTTTTTCAAAAGAAACTTTACAAGCAAAGGCAACTAAATTACCAGGTACTCCAAAATACATCTTATTTTTACCAGTATTGAATTTTGAACTTTCAATTAAATGCATAAAAATATGATCTTGTTTATCTTCTATACTCAATAATCCTTGAATAATAGTTGGATTATTTACAGTAACTAACTTATAAACTTCCTTAGATTTATCCTTTAATTCTTTTGTCCAATCAAATCTCCATATAGATTTTCTAATATCTTTCAAATCTTTAATGGACAATTTAACAATTAAGGTGTCGAAAACTTCGGCTGTTATTGTATTCTCAATCGAGTTTGTCAACTTATCGATAACAAAATCAAGCGGTTTCTTATCTGCTTCAAACATAAAGCCAATTTACAAAATTAAATTCAAAATAAACCTAGTGAATATTGTATTCATCCAATTTACGGTAGAGCGTAGCAATTCCAATTTCGAGTAATCTTGCTGCCTCTGCTTTGTTACCTTTGGTGTAAGCTAATACTTTTTGAATATGCCCTTTTTCGATGGTTTGCATCGCCAAAGCCGAAGTACTTTTATTAGAATGTTCTTGCTGGTGCTGAATCTCATAAGGTAAAACGTCTTGCGTTAAGGTATCGTCATTGACCAAAATCACCGAACGCTCAATCACGTTTTTCAATTCGCGTATATTTCCAGGCCATTGGTATTCCTCTAATTTTTGGATAAAATCGGTACCAATATGTAACTTTTTCTTGTTGGTTTTTTCAGCAAACTGTGCCACAAAAAAGGAGGTTAAAACGGCAATATCTTTTACTCTCTCTCGCAAAGGCGGAAGGTGAATTTCAAAAATATTCAATCGAAAATACAAATCGGAGCGAAAATGATGCGCTTCACTTTCTTGTTTCAAATCGCGATTAGTCGCCGCAATCAGCCTGAAATTCGATTTTCTTGGAGTAGTGTCTCCCAAAGGAATGTATTCATTGGTTTCTAAAACCCGTAATAATTTGGCTTGCAATTCTAGCGGCATTTCGCCAATTTCGTCTAAAAATAGCGTTCCACCATTGGCTTCTTCAATAAATCCCTTTTTGTCTTTTAGTGCACCAGTAAAAGCACCTTGTTTGTGGCCGAACAACTCACTTTCTAAAATTTCTTTACCAAAAGTACTGCAATTCAAAGCTACAAAGGATTTACCTACACGCTTGCTATTTTCGTGAATGGCTTGCGCAAAAACTTCTTTCCCTGTTCCCGTTTCACCAGTTAACAAAACGGTAGAATCGGTTTGAGCTACTTTCTTGGTCAAATCGATAACTTGTTCCAAAGCTTTGGATTTTCCAATAATCGATTCAAAAGAAAATTGTGCACCAATGCGCTGTTCCAATTGTTGCACCTTTTTCTGTAGTTCCACTTTTTCTAGCGCTTTGTACAATAGCGGAATAATTTTGTCATTATCATCGCCTTTGACAATATAATCAAAAGCACCGTTTTTCATCGCTTGTACGCCATCGGCAATATTGCCATAAGCGGTTAGCAAAATAACTTCAACTAACGGGTCTGCTTTTTTTAATTGAGGCACAAAATCGACTCCGCTCCCATCGGGTAATTTGACATCGCACAACACCACATCGATTGCATTTTGCTCTACTTTTTTCAAGCCAGATTTTAAATCTCCAGCTTCTAGAACGTCAAAATTTTCAGCTTTTATGATGCGAGCGAGTAAACCACGTAGTTTTTCTTCGTCGTCTATAATTAGAATTTTTTTCAAAATAGGCAGTGAATTAAAAAAGCAAAATTACTGTATTTACTTTCGTCTTGTATCGATAATGGATACAATTTTCCATTGTCCATTGTCTTTATATAACGTAAAAACATTGACACCCGAATGGCTTTTTTTCCCATTGACGTAAAACTCATAAGGTGTCCAATCGATAGCCATAGTACCATCAATATGAATCGTATGACCTAACAAGCGCTCTTCAAACTGCATTGTCGCAGGGATTGAAGCAATGGATTTATAAAATTTTGATGCCGTGTCTGTAGAAAATTGGCTGCCTTTCGCATTCTCTGTAATAGATTGCAAGCCCATTGTATCGGAACACACTTTTTGAATTGCAATAGAATCTCTAGAATGAAAACCCTTAAAAAAAGTCTCAATCGTTTGTTGCACTTCCTGATTTTGAGCTTGGGTAGTCATTCCGAACAACACCAACATTCCTAGAATATTTTTTTGCATAATTAAGTCATTAATAAGGTTTTAAAAACAAAAGAATCTCCCATATTCTCTTGGGCAATAGGCAAAAATGAATACCAAAGTAAAAAATCGAATAGATAATCTATGCTCCCATTAGAATGAATGGCGACTTTGCATTGGTAATTTTCAACCTTAAGACCATAAGCCAAGAGTTCGTTCTGATTTTTATCAAAAAAAACATGTTCTGCTAAAGGATTGTTTCTTATTTTCAAACGAAATTTTTGTCCTTTGTATTCCAAAATTGAAGAATTGGCATACCACTTTTCCGTGTACGAACGCAAAACTACCGCCTCGTTTTCATCTTTTACAGTAATCGACGAGCTCCAAAAGCCGTTATATTCCAAGGTATATTTTTTACCTTCGATTTCGAAAAAAGCTTTTCTATCAAAATTAGCATAGCTAATAGTAAGATTTCCAATGACTTTACCGGCAACTTCAAAAGAGTACTATTAGTTCCTCATTTTTTATCCATTTTTTATCTTGTCCCATAACAGTAAAATTTTAAATGCAATTGCTTTTTAATCAATTAGTTAGTAATCAAAAAATACAGAACGTTACAAGAAAAAATATAAAAACAATATCGTACTGCTAAACCTTTACAATTTAGTACTTTTGCAACCTTAAATTAAACAAAAACGGTATGTCAGTAGCCAAAAAAGATTACAAAAAAATTACTACAAAATCTCTAATTGAGATGAAAGCCAATGGAGAAAAAATTTCCATGCTAACCGCTTATGATTTTACAATGGCCAAAATTGTAGACACAGCTGGAATTGATGTTATTCTTGTAGGTGATTCTGCTTCGAACGTCATGGCAGGTCACGAAACTACTTTACCAATTACTTTAGATCAAATGATTTACCACGCTTCATCAGTAGTTAGAGCGGTAGACAGAGCATTAATTGTGGTTGATTTGCCATTTGGAAGCTATCAATCTGATCCCAAAGAGGCCTTACGTTCATCTATTAGGATCATGAAAGAAAGTGGTGGCCACGCTGTAAAATTAGAAGGGGGAAAGGAAATCAAAGAATCCATAAAAAAGATATTGAATGCAGGTATTCCAGTAATGGGGCATTTAGGACTTACGCCACAATCCATCTATAAATTTGGAACGTATACGGTAAGAGCTAAGGAAGATGCTGAAGCCGAAAAATTATTAGAAGATGCTCAAATGCTGGAGAATTTAGGTTGTTTTGCTTTGGTACTCGAAAAAATACCAGCGCACTTAGCCGAAAAAGTAGCCAAAAGTATTTCTATTCCTGTTATCGGAATTGGTGCTGGTGGTGGCGTTGACGGACAAGTATTAGTGATTCATGATATGTTAGGAATGAACAATGAATTCAGCCCGCGTTTTTTACGTCGTTATTTGAATTTGTATGAGCAAATGACTGCGGCAATTGGCAATTATGTAGCCGATGTGAAGTCACAGGATTTCCCGAATGCCAATGAGCAATATTAAGCACAATACATTCAAAGGTAACGCATTGATAATGAAAACAGTTTCAAACAAATCCAACCTCGAGGTGCTTCACGAAGACAATCATTTGATTGTAGTCAATAAACGAGTGGGCGATTTAGTTCAAGGCGACAAAACAGGCGACAAACCGCTTGCTGAAGTAGTCAAAGAATACCTCAAAGATAAATACAACAAGCCCGGAGAAGTCTTTCTGGGCATTGTTCATCGGCTCGATCGACCCACTACGGGTATTGTAGTTTTTGCCAAAACCAGCAAAGCCTTAACCCGAATGAATGAATTGTTTAGTAATCGGGAAACACGTAAAACCTATTGGGCAGTAGTCAAAAACCAACCTGAAAACACTCAGGGTCAACTAGTGCATTATATCAAAAGGAACGAAAAAAACAACACTTCGAAAGCTCATAAAAAAGAAGTTCCAGATAGTAAATTAGCCAGTTTGGATTATACCGTAATCAAAGAACTCCAAAATTATTTTGCCTTAGAAATCAATCTACACACTGGAAGACATCATCAAATTCGAGCCCAATTAGCGGCTATAGGTTGTCCGATTAAAGGTGATTTAAAATACGGTTTTGATAGAAGCAATCCGGACGGTGGCATTCATTTGCATGCCAGAAAACTGAGTTTTACTCACCCCGTTTCCAAAGAATCTATTATTATTACGGCTCCAGTGCCTAATGAGGTCATTTGGAAAGCTGTAGTATCCTAAAAAATAATTCTTTTTTACAGTATTAAAAATTAACTTGCACTATCTAACCCGATCGCTCTAACAATGGATTACAAAACCAGTTTATCATTTAGAAAGGAAACTTTAGTCAAATTACTGAATACTATTGTATTACTTGAGGACGAAATTATACAAGCATTATATGATGATTTCAAAAAACCAGCCTTCGAAGCTGTTATTACTGAAACAAGCTATGTTATTTCCGAATTAAAACACACAATAAAAAACATATCTAAGTGGGCCAAACCAGAATATGTATGGCCCTCTCTTCTTAACTTCCCTTCTACAGATTATATTTTAAGGGAACCCTATGGCAAAGTGTTGATTATTGCTCCATGGAACTATCCCTTTCAATTGGCGCTCTGCCCTTTGATTTCGGCAGTGGCTGCTGGTAATCAGGTGGTCATCAAACCCTCTGAATTAACCCCAAACACAGCCAAAATTATTGAAAAAATTATTGAAAGAGTTTTTCATGTGGCTCATGTAAAAGTAGAAAATGGCGGTATTGATATGGCTCAAAAACTTTTGGCTGAACGTTGGGATTATATTTTTTTTACTGGAAGTGTGGCTGTTGGAAAAATTGTAGCCAAAGCTGCCTCAATACATTTAACTCCTGTAACTTTAGAATTAGGCGGAAAAAATCCTTGTATTATTGACGAAACCGCTAACTTAAAATTGGCCGCAAAAAGGATTGTTTGGGGAAAATTCATCAATGCTGGACAAACTTGTATTGCCCCTGATTATATTTTGATTCAAAAAGACATGAAAAGTCATTTTGTTGAATATCTAAAAGTTGAACTCCAAAAAGCCTTCGGAGATCATCCCAAAACTTCGCCCGATTTGGCACGTATTGTTAATGAAAAAAATTGGCTTAGATTGGTCAACATGATCGATCCGAAGAAAGTGCTCCTTGGTGGCGAAACAGACATTGAAGATTGCTACATTGCTCCTACTCTTATTGAAGAAACTTCATTAGAAAGTTTAGTGATGCAAGACGAGATTTTTGGGCCTTTACTTCCCATGTTAACCTATGACGATCCCAATGAAATCGAAGCCATAATTGCACGATATGAAAAACCGTTGGCGCTCTATGTATTTACAGAAGATCATAGATTTGGAAAAGAAATCATGAAAAAGTATTCTTTTGGAGGTGGCTGCATCAACGACACTGTGATTCACTTTTCTAACCAAAGACTACCGTTTGGTGGTGTAGGACATAGTGGCATTGGCGCTTACCATGGCAAATTGAGTTTTGATACTTTTTCACATAAAAAAGGAGTTGTAAAAAAAGCCAATTGGCTTGACCTTCCCTTTCGCTATGCTCCGTACAAAGGAAAATTAAATACGATAAAAAAATTACTGCAATGGATTTAGAAAAAACAGTTAGTGAAGCCATACATTACAGAAGATCCGTTCGCGTTTTTAAAAAAGAACCTATCAGCGAAGAAAAAGTCAAACAATGTATCGCCTTAGCTTACTTAGCACCAACCAGTAGCAACATGCAACTTTGGGAATTTTATCACATAATAGATCCAAAGGTAATAGCACAAATTGCTACTGCCAGTTTTGATCAAAATGCTGCTAAAACAGCACAGCAATTGGTGGTTGTAGTAGCTCGAAAAGATTTATGGAAGGAACGACAAAGAGCGAACCTTTTGTTTTTAAAATCTCAGTATGGTGATAAAAAAGAGTCAGAATATAGTAGTAGAGAGCAATTCGCTTTGAATTATTATAAAAAAATTATTCCCTCCATCTACACAGATTTTTTTGGTATTTTGGGTGCTTTAAAATTTGTGATTTTCCAAGTAATTGGTATTTTCAAACCCATTTACCGTCAAGCAAGATTAAGCGATATGCGAATTGTAGCCCATAAAAGTGCTGCGCTAGCCGCTGAAAATTTCATGATTAGTATGGCTGCCATAAATTATGATACTTGTCCTATGGAAGGATTTGATTCCTTAAGAGTAAAACAAATTATTGGTTTACCCAACAGCAGTGAAATCAATATGATTATAGGATGCGGCATTCGTGATGAAAACGGAATATACGGTGAACGTTTTAGGGTGCCTTTTACTGAAGTATATTTTAAAATTTAAATTTTCTAGTAAAATATACCTCAATAAATTAGATCAAATAAAGTATAAAAAAGAACCAACAATATTGCTATGAATTTTGAAACAAGACCTAAAGAGAACAAACAATACACTACTGAAATTCATTTTGAAACTGTACTCAATCAAGCTTTTGCCAATTATAAAAAAATTGCACTATATGCAGGTTTAGCTTTGTTTGTGTTTTTTTTCATACTGGTAATTGTTGTGTCTGGAATTTCTGCTAACCTAATTGGACAAGAAAATATCAATGAAAAATCCATGATGCAGTTTCAAAAATTAATGACTATTGAACCATATGTATGGTATTATATTGGATTTTCAATTGTTTTAGGAAGTTTACTCAGTCCATTTATGGCCAGTTTTTATAAAATGGCCGATGCTGCTGAAAAAGATCTTACGTTTGGTGTTTCTGACCTATTTTCATATTACAAGCCAAAGTATTTTTTTACCATTTTTACAGCCACAACTATCATTGGATTAGCAACAAATGGAACTACCTTAATTGCAGACGAATTGGGTCTTTCTTTTGTAGGCATACTTATAGTTTTGATGATCAACTTCATTACGCTTTTTACCATACCTCTTCTAATATTTGAGGACTCTACGGTTTTTAATGCTGTAAAAACAAGTATTGCCATTGTACTAAAACAACCAATGGTTATTTTTTTATTGGTGTTTTTATCCCTTATTGGTGTTTTGTTAGGTTTTTTTGCTTTTTGCATTGGAATAATATTCACCTATCCCTTTTTTATATCCATGGTATATGCGATATTTAAGCAAGTTACCAACGATATTACTTCATGATTTTTAACACAAAAATATTTGTATTGCGTTTTTTTTAAGTATTTTAGTAAGTATAATTTAGTGTTTTAAAACTATTCTATAGATTAAACAAGTCTTGTAAAACCAAAAACAAAAGGATCGCATTGAATACAATAACGTTATATTCATTAATGCAAAATCTCATGCTTACACAAGGGAGCTTTTTTTTATGGTCCATTGAATTCAAAAATATTCTTGCATCCGAAAATCAACAGTTGATTCAATTGACTGTATTTTTTATTTTAATCGCATTAAGTTTTCCTATTTACTCTACTTTTAAAAAATTAAAAACTGACGCTATTCATCAAGGCGAAGTTACCAGCCAAAAAGAATTTCACTTTTATATCTTACTCTTTGGTGCATTAATAATTTTATTAGAATTACTTTTTGATATTTTCAAAATCAGACCCAAAAGTTTATTGGTTCAAAATACTTTAGTTGCATTTGTAATGTTATTAACCTACTTTTTTTGTACAAAATTAAGTTTCGTTAAAAACAATATGAAAAAAGTCTTTTCATTCACATTTATTTTCTATTTCGGAGTTGTTTTAATAAATGTATTCTCTCATGACAATGATTTTATTCCGAAGGTTGCCTTTTCCATTCTTCTATTTTTATCCTTTGATGTTTTAAAAAACACTAAATTATATTGGTATTTCATTGGTTCAGTACTTTTGCTGATAAGTCTTCTTACACTTTTATATTGGATTCCTAGTCATTTAGGAGCTTACTTATTGAGTTGTACTTTCATCATTACAATCATAAATTATTTTCGAAAAAAAATAGATAAGTCACAAACAAAAGAAAATAATTTCATCAAAGAAATAGTCAATAATGGGAATTCACTAACTGTGGCGTGCAATTACCACGGTGAAATCATTTATTGTAGTGACACCATCGCTTCAATTTTGGGCTATTCACCTAAGGAGGTTATGGGTTTTGAGTTTTGGAAACTCACCGAAGATCCAGAATTTGTTGGACTTACATATCATAATGAATTTCTAGATGGTCAAATTTATACCAGAAAGCTAAAGTGCAAAGATGGTAGCTATAAATACATTCAGTGGACCGATAAAAAAATTAATAACAACATAATCATTGGTATAGGTCAAGATATAACTGAACAAAAACGCTTACATGACCAATACAAAAATATTATCCTTAATGCTAACGATTTAATTTTTGAAGTCGATATCCATGGCACATTTACTTTTATTAATGACTTTTCCATAAAAACACTTCAATATGAAGAAAATATACTTTTAGGAAAAAATTATATTTCAATCATCAGAGAGGATTATCATGAGGAAATAATGAATCTCTTTGTTAAGAAGAAAAAAATTTCTGTGATTGAATTTCCAATTAAAACAAAATTCAATGATAGTATTTGGATTTCGTTAAAAATCATCATCCAAAAAGATGATAATGAAAAAATTATCGGCTATTCCGGGATAGGAAGAGATATTACAAACATCAAGTTAAATGAACTAAAAAATACCGAACGACAACAAAAAATAACACTTTACAATGAAACCATTAAAAATTTATTTACTGTTAATTTTAGAGATTTCGATAAAATAGAAAATGCTATACAACATATTCTAGCCACAGCCGCTACTATATCTCAATGTGATAGAGTTAGTTATTGGAAATATCGTGAAAAAACAATTGTTTGTGAGTCTATATTCTTTTTGAATACTAAAACTTTTGGAAAAAAAATTATTTTAAAAAAAGTGAACTATCCTATTCATATTAAAAAAATTAAACAAGGACTGCAACTTTATAAAAATGACACGAACCAAAAAACCGATAATTTAGAATTTTATGATTCTTATTATCTTACCAATGCTATAAAATCAATAATAGATACTCCTATTTTCTTAAATGGTGAATTATTAGGTGTACTCTCTTTCGAAACTACAGCAGAAAAACGTAATTGGGATCAAGAAGATTTGACATTTTCAAGAACAATAGCCGATATCCTTTCTATAGCAATAGCTACTCATAAACAATTCGAAGCCGAAAAAAAACTGCAAAAGAAGAGTGATTTACTCGCAGAAATGTCACTTTGTACTGAAAAATTCTTGTTAAGCAAAAGTTTGGATGAAATGTTTACCGATACTTTTGAAATTATGGGTAATGCAACCCAAGTAGATCATTTATTTTATTATAAAAAAGAAATGGATACACAATTGTTTTCTCAAAAATTTAAATGGGCTAGAAAAGGAATTCCATTACAAATAACGAAAACTAAACAACTGACTGAGGAAAATTTGATAGAAATAATAGTTAAAGCCAAAAAGAAAAAAACATTTAAAAGCACTATTAGTAAATTAAAAGATTCCTTTTTTAAAAAGCTTTTAATTGCAAATGAAATTAAATCTATTTTAATTGTTCCGCTTTTATTCAAGGATAATTTTATTGGCTTCATCGGCATGGATGACTGCAGTATGGAAAGAAATTGGACCAAAGAAGAAATTTTTATATTAAAAACTTTGGCTAGTAATATTTCATACGCATTGGAAAGAGACAGAAACGAAAAATTGATTTTAAAAAGTGAAGAAAAATTCAAACTTATTGCTAACAATATCCCTGGTGCCGTTTACTTATCCAAGTATGATGAATTAGCTACAAAAGTTTACATGAATGATACTATAGAAAAAATAACTGGCTATTCTAAATCTGATTTTTTAGAACAAAAAATTTCATTAATTACCTTGTTACATCCTGAAGATAAGCAGCTAATACTTGAACATAAAAACAAAAACTTTAACAATGGGAAGCCTTATCATGACCGATACAGAATCCAAACAAAAAAAGGCAATTATGTATGGATTGAAGAATTTAGTGATGCTATAAGAAAAGATAACAAAATCGAATATATCGGAGGAATATTATTTGACATTAGTGAAAAAATAGAAAATGAAGTAATAATAAAGGAAAAACAATTAGCCGAAGCAGCCAATAAAGCAAAATCAGATTTCTTAGCCAACATGAGCCACGAAATACGAACCCCTTTGAATGGTATCATTGGGTTTTCCGATTTGTTGATTAAAACCCATTTGAATCGTACGCAAGAAAAATACATGACTACGATCAATCAATCAGCACTTTCACTGTTGGATATTATCAACGATATTTTGGACTTTTCAAAGATTGAAGCTGGCAAATTGGAACTCTTTATTGAAAAACAAGAATTAACCGAAATACTAAACCAAACAATTGACCTAATATTCTTTGAATCCAACCAAAAAAAACTGGAATTATATTTAAAAATTGCTCCTGAAGTTCCAAAATTTGTTTGGATCGATTCTGTTCGTTTAAAACAAATTTTAATTAATCTATTGGGTAATGCAGTAAAATTCACAGAAAAAGGAAGTATTACACTTAGCGTATCAGTCCAAAAAGAGATAAATACAACAAATCATACGCTCCGTTTTTCAATAATAGACACAGGAATTGGGATATTGGAAAAAAATAAAAAGAAAATATTTAGTGCTTTTTCACAA
Source organism: Flavobacterium succinicans LMG 10402 (assembly GCF_000611675.1). GTDB lineage: Bacteria > Bacteroidota > Bacteroidia > Flavobacteriales > Flavobacteriaceae > Flavobacterium > Flavobacterium succinicans. Next base: position 13,945 of record NZ_JATV01000013.1, read on the forward strand.
GAAGACAATTCTACATCGAAAAAATTTGGAGGTACAGGACTTGGCTTAACGATTTCAAACCAATTACTAGGACTTATGAATAGTAAGCTTAATGTAGAAAGTAAAATAAATGTGGGTAGCACCTTTTATTTTGATATCGACCTTGAAACCTCGAATGAAATCGAAATTGCAGAACCTAAAACAGACTCAAAAATTAGTAACTTTTCTGGCGCAATCAGTAAAAAACATGCTATACCAAATCTTAAAATAATGATAGTTGAAGACAACAAAATCAACATGTTGTTACTAAAAACTATACTCAAAAATCTATTTGTAGAAGTAGAAATTATAGAATGTTTACATGGCAAACAAGCTATAGAACAATTGGAGAACAAACAGCCAAATCTTATATTCATGGATATTCAAATGCCTATAATGAATGGATACGACACCACAAAAGCTATACGAAAAATTTTGAACGAAAAATACCTTCCAATAATCGCCATTACTGCTGGTACCGAGAAAGAAGAACGAAGAAAATGTTTAAAAGTGGGTATGGATGACTATATTCCAAAACCAATAATTAAAGGTGTCATTGAAGAGGTTGTTTTAAAATGGCTCAATAAAAACAACTAGTTTTATTTAAATAACTAATAATTTTACTAATTATGAAATGGCAAGGACGAAGACAAAGTGATAACATGGAAGACCGAAGAGGGATGTCTTCGGGAGGAAAAACAATTGTTGGTGGTGGAATTATAGGGATAATTATTCTACTCTTGAATATTTTTGGTGGCGAAAATGCACAAATGATAACGCCTGTTTTAGAACAATTCAACAACCAATCACAAACCGCACCCACAGAACAAAGAGATTTAACGCCAAGCGAAGTTGAAGAAGGCAGATTTGTAAATGCTATATTGGTAGACAATGAAGATACATGGCAAAAAATTTTTCAAGAAAACAATCTCCAATTCGAACCTGCAAAATTAGTACTTTTCTCTGGCCAAGTATCCACAGCATGTGGAGGAGCCAGTTCAGCCTCTGGTCCCTTTTACTGTCCAGGAGATAAAGTAATCTATATGGATATGTCCTTTTTTGAAGAATTGCGAACTAAATTCGGTGCACAAGGAGGCGATTTTGCAGTGGCCTATGTGATTGCCCATGAATACGGACATCACATTCAAACTTTGTTAGGAACCTCTTCAAAAATGCGACAACTGCAACAAGGAAAAAGTGAAAAAGAGGCAAACAAACTTTCGGTAGCATTGGAGCTTCAAGCTGATTTTTATGCAGGACTATGGACGCACTATAACGAAAAGCAAAGGAAATTCTTAGAACCGGGTGACATAGAAGAAGCACTCAGCGCCGCACAAGCCGTTGGTGATGACGCTATTCAGAGGAAAATGCAAGGACAAGTAATACCTGATTCTTTTACGCATGGCACCTCCGAACAGCGTATGTATTGGTTTCAAAAAGGATTACAATCAGGTGACATCAAACAAGGTAATACGTTCAATACCGCATTATAAAGAAAGTGATCTACTCACTTTCTTTATAATAGGTTTTATGACTGAAGCAAAGTAATAAATGCCATTTCAGAAAGAATAGTAATACCTAATTTTGTGGCTTTTTCTAGTTTTGCAGGTCCCATATTGTCTCCTGCCACAATATAATCTGTTTTAGATGAAATGGAGCTTCCTACTTTACCGCCATTATCTTCGATTGCTTTTTTGAGATCATCTCTAGAAAATTGTTCAAAAACGCCAGAAACAACAAAGGTTTTTCCTGAAAATTTTGTGGTAGCATTAGGATTCACCTTTTCAACAATCTCCAATTGGACACCTTTAGTTCGTAATCGTTCAATAATCGCAATGTTTTCATCATTACCAAAAAAATCAATAACACTTTTGGCAATACGTTCTCCAATTTCATCCACCAAAATTAAATCCTCAAGACTCGCTTGCTCTAAAGCAGTTATTGTTTTGTAATGTTTGGCTAATTTTTTAGCTACAGTTTCACCAACAAAGCGAATACCTAATGCAAACAAAACGCTTTCAAAAGGGATTTCTTTCGATTTAGCCACGCCATTAACTAAGTTTTCAGCCGACTTTTGTGCCATTCTTTCTAAAGGCAAAATTTGTTCAATCGTTAAATCATACAAGTCTGCATAATTGTGGACTAATCCATTTTTAAACAACAAAGCTACCGTTTCACCACCAAGTCCTTCGATATCCATAGCTTTTCTTGAAATAAAATGCTGTATTCTTCCTATAATTTGAGGTGGACAGCCATAGAAATTAGGGCAATAATGATTGGCTTCACCTTCTGAACGCACCAAGGACGTTTGACACTCTGGACAAGCTGTTATATAGCAGGTAACTTCAGACTTTTCAGGACGCTTCTCTAAATCTACGGCAATGATTTTAGGGATAATTTCACCTCCTTTTTCTACAAAAACCGTATCACCAACACGAATATCTAATTTTTCAATTTGATCGGCATTGTGTAGCGAAGCTCTTTTAACAACAGTTCCCGCTAATTGTACCGCCATTAGATTGGCTACTGGCGTTATCGCTCCCGTTCGACCCACCTGATACGATATAGATTCTAATATAGTTGATACCTGTTCGGATTTAAATTTATAGGCAATTGCCCAACGAGGTGATTTAGCAGTGTATCCCAATTCTTCTTGGTACTGCAAGTTGTTAACTTTTATAACCACTCCATCCGTTTCATAAGGAAGTTGATGGCGATGCACATCCCAATACGAGATAAACTCAAAAACTTCTGCTAAATTTTTGGCTAATTTCGCCTCTTTTGGTGCTTTGAAGCCCCAGTCTCTAGCTGTTTGGAGACCTTCAAATTGTGATTGAAAAGGAAAATTATTGCCAACTAACGAGTACAACAAACAATCTAATGGTCTTTTGGCAACCTCTGCACTATCCTGTAATTTCAAGCTACCTGAAGCTGTGTTTCTGGGATTTGCGAACGGAGTTTCTCCTATTTCAATCAATTCTTGGTTCATTTTTTCAAAACCAGCAAAAGGCAAAATAATTTCTCCACGAATAGCAAAATATTCTGGATAATTCCCTTTTAATTGCAATGGAATTGACTTAATCGTTTTAATATTATTGGTAACATCGTCTCCCTGAAAACCATCTCCACGAGTAACAGCTTTAGATAACTTCCCATTTTCATAAGTGATACTGATGGAAGCGCCATCATATTTTAATTCACAGCTATAGTCAATAGGCACATTGCCTAAAACTTTCTGAATTCGAGTTTCCCAATCCAGTAAATCTTCTTTAGAATAAGAATTATCTAAAGAATACATACGATAATCGTGAACCACCGTTTGGAAGTTTTTAGTAATAGCACCTCCTACTCTTTGTGTTGGAGAATTGGGATCAAAAAATTCTGGATGTGCTAGTTCTAACTCATGAAGTGCTTTTAACTTTTGGTCAAATTCGAAATCCGAAATTTGAGGTTGATCCAACACGTAATAGTTATAATTGTGTTGGTCTAATTCGGAGCGTAACTGCTGAATCGTATCTTGAATATTCATGAAATAAAAATGGCTATTTTAGTTGTTCAAATAAGGTACTAAAATAGCCAATTTATACTTTATAAAATAGTTTTACGATTCTATAATTGTATTAATTTGATTAAACAATTGACCATCACTAAGAAAAGCCCCTTGTTGAATCAATTGAAACAAGGAATAATTTCGTTCCTCGGTAAATACTTTTTTGCCTACTTTCATTTCGATGGTTTCAGTGAACATGTTATCAGAAAGCCATTGTACCCCTTCTTTGGTCAAAAAGTCAACTTCAGGCACTAGAGCTTTCAAAACAATCGATTTTACTTCCGTATCAAAGCATTGAAATAGAAAAATATGATTTTTTGAAAAATGTTCCAAAAATTCCGCTTTAGTTAGTACACCTTCCCAAATTAAATCAGAGAAAACGTCTAATTCTTGTTCAGCAACTTCTGGTTTTTCTTTTTTAATGGTATCCCATTCCGCTTTATCAATAGATTGAGTTGCCAAAAAAGTGGTAAATTCTTGATGCAATTCTTCCAATTGTTCCTTTGTAAGTCTTGTATATTTCATTTTATAAAATTTAAACAAAAAAGTCTGTAGTTTTTGGATAAAAAAAATCCCGATTTCGTTGCTTCAACGTATCGGGATTTAAAGTATTTTGGAGATTAAAATTATGCTTTCTCAGCAACAATTTCGTATGCTACTTCAACAATTACGTCTCTGTGTAAACGAACAGTAGCAAAATATTTACCAGTACGTTTTACAATACCACTAGTAATAAATTTACGATCAATCTCTTGACCTGCAGCAGCTAAAGCAGCAGCAATATCAATGTTTGTAATAGATCCGAATAATTTTTCACCACCAGCTTTTGCAGCAATTTTAATTTCTAATGCTTTTAATGCTTCAGCAGTTGCTTTTGCATCAGCCACAATTTTAGCTTCTTTGTGCGCTCTTTGTTTTAGGTTTTCAGCTAATACTTTTTTCGCAGAAGAAGTTGCCAAATGAGCAAATCCTTGAGGAATTAGGTAATTACGACCGTATCCATTTTTAACGTTTACGATATCGTCTTTAAATCCTAAATTTTGAACGTCTTGTCTTAAAATAAGTTCCATGTTGTTGTCCTTAAATTGCAGAAGTTAGGTTTCATTTGAACGAAAACCAACAACTAATTATTTATATTATTTTAGTAAATCGGCCACGTATGGCATTAAAGCTAAGTGACGTGCTCTTTTTACAGCCACAGAAACTTTTCTTTGGTATTTCAATGAAGTACCAGTTAAACGACGAGGTAAAATTTTACCTTGCTCGTTTACAAATTTCAATAAGAAATCAGCATCTTTATAGTCAATATATTTGATACCTGATTTTTTGAAACGACAATACTTTTTAGTTTTGTTGATTTCGATGTTTAAAGGTGTAAGATATCTGATATCTCCGTCTTTTTTTCCTGAAGCAGATTGTTGTAATGTTGCCATGATGATTAAGCTTTAGTAGATTTAAGTTTTGCTCTTCTTCTTTCAGCCCAAGAGATAGCGTGTTTGTCTAAAGTTACAGTTAAAAAACGCATTACACGTTCGTCACGTCTAAACTCAGTTTCAAATGGCAAAAGAACTTCACCAGCTACTTTGTACTCGAACAAATGGTAAAAACCACTTTTTTTGTTTTGAATTTCGTAAGCCATTTTTTTAAGACCCCAATCTTCTTTCGATACCATTTCAGCTCCTCTACTAGTAAGAAATTCTTCAAATTTGCTTACTGTTTCCTTTACCTGAACCTCAGATAAAACGGGATTTAAAATGAAAACAGTTTCATAATGATTCATAAATAATATATTTATATGTTAAATTGGGCGCAAAAGTAATCTTTTTATTTTAACCTACAAGCCTAAAATTGAAATAATCGATAAAAAGCAAAATACACGCTTTAAAATTTGTTTTTGATAGTTAAAAAAAATATATTTACCTAACCAAATCATAAACTTTTACAATATGAAACTAAATTGTGTCGTAGTAGATGATAGTTCCATACAAAGAATGATCATTTCCAAACTTGTGAATAACCACCAACACCTACATCTAATTGGTGATTTCTCAAATGCGATTGAAGCCAAAAATTGCATGTCCATTCATTCCGTAGATTTAATTTTTTTGGATATTGAAATGCCTGTGATTTCAGGTTTTGATTTTTTAGACGGATTAAAAACAAAACCTCAAATTATATTCATCACTTCAAAGGCTGAATATGCCATGAAAGCTTTTGATTATGATGCTACCGACTATTTACAGAAACCTATAGCTCTAGAACGTTTTAATGCTTCGGTAAAAAGAGCTATTGATATGCACTTGTTAAAAACAGAAAATAAGGAAGAAGAAGGTGAACATATTTTCATAAAAAGCAACCTTAAAAAATTAAAGATTTTTGTTTCTAAAATTAAATGGATTGAAGCCTACGGAGATTATGTCAAAGTTGTAACTGAGGAAGAAAGCAACTTGGTACTTTCAACTATGAAATCGTTTGAAAATGATTTAAGTAAAAATAAATTTGTTCGCGTACACAAGTCTTTTATTGTAAATATTGATAAAATTGATCGATTCAATAGCAAATTTGCTGAGATCGGTGTAACTAAAATTCCATTGAGCAGAAATAAAAAAGAAGATTTAATTAAAGCTCTATCTATGAGCTAAAAGTACTCTTTAATAAAAATCAACATTGACCACAACACGAATAGCTCTATATTGCGCTACTGCTTCGAAGCTATTTAAAATTTTTGAGAGTGTCTTTTTTGTAGTACCAATGGACTTATTCAATGGTATTTTAATCATTATTGTTCGGATATACTCATTTCTTATCCTGTTAATAGCTGGCTCTTCTGGTCCTAAAACTGGAATATCCAACGTCTGACTCGTCACTTGATACAACCACATTGCACCTTCTTTAAGTTTATCAAAATCACGATGTTTTAAAGTAATCTTTATCAATCTATAATAAGGAGGGTATTTATAGATTTGTCTATCATACAATTGCTCTTTGTACATAGCTTCAAAATCATTTTGAGTCACTTGCTGAATCGTGTTATGCAAAGGATTATAAGTTTGTATGATTACTTTTCCTTGCTTATCCGAACGCCCTGAACGTCCTGCAACTTGTGTCATCATTTGAAAACTTCTCTCAAAGGCTCTAAAATCAGGATGATACAACATGGTATCAGCGTTCATAATACCAACCAAACTCACTTTTTCAAAATCAAGACCTTTGGCCAACATTTGAGTACCCACTAATATTTCTATTTCATGATTTTTGAAACTATCAATTATTTTTTCAAATCCATATTTTCCTCGCGTAGTATCCTGATCCATTCGACCGATTTTAGCCTCTGGAAACAGTTCTATCAATTCCAATTCAATCTGCTCTGTACCAAATCCTTTGGAAGTTAAATCGATACTCGAACAGGAATAACAATTGGTAGGCTTGCCCATCGCATATCCACAGTAATGACAACGTAATTGATTTTTAAATTTATGAAACGTTAGACTCACATCGCATTGCGGGCATTGTGGAATATGGCCACAGGTAAGACACTCAATTACAGGCGCAAAACCACGTCGATTCTGAAATAGAATCACTTGTTCTCCCAGTGACAAAGCCAAACTAATTTCTTTGATTAAAGTATCACTAAAATGCCCCTTCATGCGTTTACGGAAGTAACTATCCTTCAAATCCACCAATTCAATAATTGGCATTGGCACTTTACCAAAACGCTCCTTTAGCGTAACAAGGCCATATTTAGCGATTTGAGTATTATAATACGTTTCTATACTAGGCGTAGCCGATCCCAAAAGAACTTTGCATTTATGGTAATTAGCTAATACAATTGCAGCATCACGTGCATGAAAACGCGGAGCCGGATCAGCCTGTTTAAAGGTTTGTTCGTGTTCTTCGTCGATTATAATAGCCCCTAAGTCTTGAAATGGCAAAAAAAGTGCCGAACGCGCTCCAATTATTATTTGTGCATTTGTAGACTGTTGCAATACATTTTGCCAAACTTCAATGCGTTCGTTATTATTGAATTTGGAATGGAAAACTGCTATTTTATCACCAAAATACAAACGCAAACGTGTCACCAATTGCGTGGTTAAAGCAATTTCTGGTAACAAAAACAATACTTGCTTATTTTGTTCTAAAATAGTTTCGATCCATTTGATGTAAATTTCAGTTTTACCACTCGCTGTAACACCATGAAGCAAACAAACTTCTTTTTGCAGGAATTGATTTTGAATCGCTTCGAAAGCAGCCAGTTGTGTATCGCTTAAATTCCAATTTTCAAGGTTTAATCCTGCTTTATATACCAAACGATCCTGCTGTACCAAATATTCTTCAAATATTTCTTTGTCGATCAAAGCTTTCACAGTAGCTGTGGTCACCTTAGCCGATTCGCACAATTGCTTTATGGCTATTGGTTTTTTCTCTTTAGCATTCAATTGAAAATAATGTAGCACAATTTCTTTTTGCTTACTAGCATTCTTAAGCAATCCCAATAAATGCTCCAAACCTCCTTCAATATTGTATTTCGAATGCAATCGAACATAACGAACTAATTTGGGCTTGTAACTTTCTGAAAATTCTTCTTCAAGTACAAGCATATTTTTATCGATCATTTTTTGAATAACAGGCAGAATGTTCTTTTTATTCAAAATAGAAACAATATCATTGATTTTTAAGGTACTTTGTTGCCGCAAGGCTTGATATACTAAATACTCTTCATCCGAAAGTTGCCCTTCTTCGATATTGGAATCTAACTTAGCCGTAACAACCGTCTCACTTTCTAAGAGCATAGCACTCGGCATGGCGTTTTTGTATACTTCTCCAATACTGCACATATAATAATTAGCTATCCAAAGCCAATGCTCAATTTGAATGGCAGTCACCACTGGCTTATGATCTAAAATTTGATGAATTTCTTTGGCCTGATATAAGATAGGCTCATTGCGATGTAACTCGATAGCAATAGCCGTGTAGATTTTACTTTTACCAAAAGGCACCGCCAATCGCATTCCTTTTTTTATGAAATGGTATTCGGTTTCCGAGACTTGATAGGTAAAGGTTTTAGCTAAGGCTAATGGCAAAATTACTTCAACAAAAAACATGGGATACTTGGTTTTGTCAAGCGACAATTTTTGAATGGTTACTGTATTGGGCTAGGCATCAAAAATAATAAAAAAATTACCCTTGTAACTACAATTTCAAAGCAGAATCTGAAATTGTAGCTACAAGGGCATTATTGTAATTGTAAAAACTATTTTACTCTATGCCAGTATTGTGTTCTTCCGATTAAAGAAAAACCAATATAACCTCTTACTTTTAATTTATCTTTTCCTTCTAAAGTAATAAAACATTTGTATTTCTTTCCTGTTACTGGGTCAGTAATACTACCTCCGTTGAATTCATCAGCGTCTTTTTGAAGCCCTTTGACAATAACCATTCCTAAAACAGGTTTGTTTTTTTCATCACCTGTACACTCTGTACATAGCTTGTCTTTTTTTTGTGGGTCAAGAATATCCACAATTTTACCATAAATCTTGCCTGACTTTTCGTAAACCTCAACAATAGATTTTGGCTTACCCGTTTCGTCATCAATAGTTTTCCATTTCCCTACAACAGATTGACTTTGTACAGCACTAACAAAACTAAAACCAATACTGATGGCTAAAAGAATACTTTTTTTCATTTTTTTCATATTTGATTTATAATCGCTCTATAACTTTCTTATTTTATGAAAATTTTTATTTCATTTCAGTTTTTCTTTTAAACCAAAAAACTGAATAATAAAAAGTATATAGCTTTTAAATAGCACTCAAAAATAACATAGTTTGCGATATTTATTATGCAACTATAACGTTTTTTATGAATTAATTTGTTTTCTATGGGACTGAATAATGGCATTGAGCTCAAAACCAAGCAAAAGCAACATGCAATTGATCCAAATATAAAACATCATAATAAGCAATGTCCCAATAGATCCGTACAATTCATTGTATTTAGAGAATTTTACCACCCAAATTCCAAAACCATATGAAGAAATTATGATAAGAATAGTAGTAAAAACAGCGCCAATCGAAATAAACTTAGGCTTATGTCGTTGTTTTATTCCAAATCGCAATAATATACATGTAGTAAATAAAATCATTAATGATAAAAAGATGTAACGTCCCATTTGAATCAACGGTATATTATCACTTAAAACATCTTGAATTTTAGTCTGTTGAATAAACACCTCAAAAACTACTATAATTGCAACAGTAAAGAGTAACAAAAAAGAAAGAAAAAGCGACATTCCCAGCGCTACTACATATTGGTCAAACACTCCCCTTTTTTCAGTAACATGTTTAGATTCCTCAAACCCGCCCAAAATAGCACTTAAACCATTTGCCATTAAAAATATCGACAACAAAAAACCTGTTGACAATAAGCCTGAATGACTGTTATTTAAGATATCATTAATAATTCCTGCAATAGCATCATAAGTATTAGGTGGTACACTTTGCTCTACAAAGCGCAAAAAATCCTCTTGAAAACCTTCAATTGGAATAAACGGAATCAAGTTCAAAATAAAAAGAGCAAATGGAAAGAGCGCCATGAAAAAACTAAAGGCAATAGCACCCGCACGTATATTAAGTTTTCCATTCAAAAGCCCAACAATATAGGAATGCAAAAAATCATACAGTGACACCTCTTCCAACCAAAGTAATTTTTGATTTTTCAAGAAAAATATCAGCTTTTTTACAAGGACATTTTGTTTTACTTTATTCTTAATCAGAATTTCTAAAGGAATCTTCTTAGTTGAAATCATTAGGTTTGGATTACTATCAAATGGCTTTTAAACTCAAATCCATATTGTACACGGAGTGCGTCAACGCTCCAGAGGAAATAAAATCTACTCCACAGGCCGCATATTCGCTAATGGTTGTTTCGTTGATATTTCCTGAAGATTCAGACTGACATTTGCCGTTAATCATTGCCACTGCTTTACGAGTATCTTCATAATTAAAGTTATCAATCAAGATTCTATAAATACCGTCAGACTTTAAAATTTCTTCAATTTCGGCTAAATCTCTGGCTTCTACAATAATTTTTAAATCTAAGTTATTTTCCTTTAAATACACTTTTGTCTTATCAATGGCTTTTGTGATACCTCCGGCAAAATCGATATGATTGTCTTTGAGCATAATCATATCATATAAAGCAAATCGATGGTTCACTCCTCCCCCAATGGTTACTGCCCATTTTTCGGCAGCACGAAATCCTGGTGTTGTTTTACGAGTATCTAATATTTGAGTTTTTGTACCTGCTAATAAACGAACATAACTGTTGGTTTTCGTCGCAATGGCTGACATACGTTGCATAGTATTCAACACCAAACGTTCTGATTTTAATATCGATTGTGAACTACCCGATACGTGAAAAACCACATCACCATAGCGCACAGGTGTTCCGTCTTGTATAAAGGTTTCTATTTGCAAGGAAGGGTCAACAAAATGAAAAATCATTTCAGCCAATGCTACACCCGCGATTATCCCATCTTCTTTTACTAGTAATTTTGCTTTCCCTGTGGCCGATGCTGGAATACAAGCCAAGGAACTGTAATCCCCTGGGCCAACATCTTCACGAATACCATTGGCAATAAACAATTGTAACTCTTGTTGAAACTGTGCTTCTGAAATCATTCTCTTATTTTTTTGTGGTGCTAAATTAATCAAAAACGATGGCAAAAGCTAGTCTAAAAACCAAAATAAACTATCAAAATTCCTCGAAAAAAAACCAGCAAAAACAAGGGTTTTCATTAGGACTCCAACTTTTTTCAAATCCTTCATTTTCACAATCTTCTGAATTAAGGTTTTTATTCAATCAAATTAAAATAATAAATTTTTATTGTTTATCAATAAATTTTTATTATTTTTGAATCAATAAACCAAAAAAACAAACCGTTATGGAAATCAGAATTAGCACCGAACAGTTACTCAAAATTCTATTTTATGTAGCCCTTTTTCTTTTTGTTGGCATTTGCATTGAGTCGGGAATGTACATTTTTAATGGCATTTACACCTTCACCATCAATTCATACAACGCCAATTTTTTGAGTCTAAAAGCACTCTATCAATTTGACCCTGGACATTATGGAGTAGTAATGCTGCTTTTAAGTATCGTTACCACCTTAAAAGCCGTACTCTTTTTTGTTATCGTAAAACTATTGCACGATAAAAACCTGAACCTTTACCAGCCCTTTAGTACAAAAATGTATCATTTTCTCTTAACCTTAAGCGGTTTAAGTGTGGTAATCGCCTTTTTCTCTTATTACGGTCTCAACTACTTGAAGTGGTTGCAAGAAAAACCCATAAGCCTTCCTGACTTGAGTACATTCGCAGTAGGCGGAGGCGATGTTTGGTTTTTTATGGGCATCATCTTATTTCTGATAGCAAAAATCTTCAAAAGAGGTATCGAAATCCAGTCCGATAACGAATTAACCATATAATTATGCCTATAGTAGTCAACCTAGATGTAATGATGGCCAAAAGAAAAATGTCCCTCAACGAGCTTTCCGAAAAAGTAGATTTAACGCTCTCCAATCTTTCGATTTTAAAAACAGGCAAAGCAAAAGCCATTCGTTTCAGCACCCTCGAAGCCCTCTGCAAAGCCTTAGATTGCGAGCCAGGCGATTTACTTGAATATAAAGAATAAATCAGTTGAAAAACACAAATAAATTAAAAAAATTAACCACATAGAAGAATCATAGACAAACACTAAATAAGTAAAGAAACCAATAGAAACAGCACTATTTCACACATAGAATAGCTATGTGAATAGTAAAACGTCTATTTGTCCTTTTAAAAACTTATACTATAAATTAGTGTTCATTAGTGTTATTTGTGGCAGAAATTTTAAAAGAAGCTACCCTGCTTTTTTAAATTTTTAACACCGCATGAATAGAGAAATAGTACCTTTGCAAAAAAATTGAAAGATGTCAAATAGTTACATAGGATACCATTTTAGTATTGAACCCAAAGAACTAGGTTCAGAAATTCTAATTGCCGAGTTAGGCGAAAAAGCATTCGAAAGCTTTACAGAAACCGAAAAAGGAATTGATGCCTTCGTTCAAAAAGACCTTTGGGACGAGAACATATTAGATGGTATTTTTATTCTACAATCCGAGGAATTCAAGATTAGCTATACCTTCGAAGAAATCGAACAAATCAACTGGAATGAAGAGTGGGAAAAAAACTTTGACCCCATTGATGTTGATGGAAAATGTCATGTTCGCGCCCCTTTTCACCCAAAAACCAATGCCGAATTTGATATTCTCATCGAGCCCAAAATGAGCTTTGGCACAGGGCATCACGAAACCACACATATGATGATTCAGCACCTACTCGATATGGATGTTGCGGGTTTAAAAACACTCGATATGGGATGCGGAACAGCAATCTTGGCCATTTTAGCCGAGATGAAAGGAGCCCAACCTATTGACGCCATTGATATCGACAATTGGTGCTATTTGAATTCTATTGAAAATGCAGAGCGTAATAATTGTAAACACATTAGCGTTTACGAAGGAGACGCTGCTTTACTTGCTGGCAAAAAATACGATTTGATTATTGCCAACATCAACAGAAACATTTTGTTAAACGACATGCAAAGTTATGTAGACAGTTTGAATGCAAATGGAATTATTTTGTTCAGTGGCTTTTATGAAGAAGATATTCCATTCATAGACGCTTCTTGCACTGAAAAAGGATTAACTTTTGTAAAAAAACTTCAACGAAACAACTGGGTTTCTCTAAAGTATAGTAAGTAACCATCATACACCATTTATAGTATCAAAACACAGCATTATGAGTACTAAAGAAAAAGTAAGAGAAAAAGTCAATATCAAGGAATTGATGGGACTCAACAATGAAATTATAGTATACAATGACGATGTAAACACCTTTGATCACGTAATTGAGACTTTAATTCGAGTTTGCGACCACACCCCTGAACAAGCAGAACAATGTTCGTTAATCATTCACTATAACGGAAAATGTACTGTAAAAACAGGCCCTTATGACAAATTGAAACCGCAATGCACTAAACTTTTGGCAGCGGGTTTGAACGCAGAAATAGTCTAAGAAAAAAACTTTCATAAAAAAGCAGAATTATCAATACAATTGGTAGTTCTGCTTTTTCTTTTTTATATATTTGGTAAAAAAAAAGTACTTTATGGAAGAATACGGCAAAATATTGGTATTTGTAATGCCCATGTTTTTACTACTCATTGCGATTGAAAAAATTTACGGTCATTTTAAAGGCGAAGACACTGCTCCTTATATGGATACGGTTTCGAGTGTCAGTTCTGGAATGACGAATTCGGTCAAAGATGTTTTGGGGATTAGTATCTCTATACTTACCTATGAATGGCTTGAAGCTCATATTGCCTTATTTCATTTAGAAGCTAGTGTTTGGGCGTATATCATTGCTTTCATTTGCATTGATTTTTATGGGTATTGGTCGCACCGATGGGCGCATCAAATTAATTTTTTATGGAACAAACACGCTATTCATCACAGTAGTGAGGAATTCAATTTGGCTTGTGCCCTGCGCCAAACCATTTCAAGTTTTGTCAATCTCTTTACGTTTTTGTTGATTCCTGCCGCAGTTTTAGGAGTTCCCTCAGTCGTAATTGCCATTACCTTACCCATTCATCTGTTCTTGCAGTTTTGGTACCACACCAAACACATCAAAAAAATGGGCTTTCTAGAAAAAATCTTGGTTACACCTTCTCATCATCGTGTGCATCACGCCATCAATCCAGAATATATCGACAAGAATCATTCCCAAATCTTCATTTTTTGGGACAAACTCTTTGGTACCTTTCAAGAAGAATTGGATGCAGTGCCTCCTGTTTTTGGGATTACCCGACCAGCACAAACTTGGAACCCCATTAGAATTAATTTTCAGCATTTAGGATTGTTGATTTCGGATGCGTGGCGTGCTGAAAACTGGAAAGACAAACTCACCATTTGGTTCAAACCAACAGGTTGGCGTCCCGAAAATTTTGAAGAAAAATATCCCGTTACTAAAATTAGCGATGTGTATCATTTTGAAAAGTATGGCACACAGCATTCTAAAAAACTAATGTATTGGTCTATTTTTCAAGCCTTGGTTACTTTGCTTTTAATTACCTATATGTATGATTCTATAGGTACGATTGGCTTACCGCACGTATTTGTATATGGTGCCTTTATCTTTGTAACCGTATACAGTTACACAGAATTGATGGATGCCCGAAAAACGGCTGTCTTTTGGGAGGCTTTCCGATTCCTTTTTGCTATGGGCCTTCTCTATTTTTATGGCGATTGGTTTGGTTTAACCAATTTACTACCCGTGAGCACCTATATTTTAATTGGGTATTTTTCGATTTCACTTGCTATGAGCATTTACTTTGTGGCTATTGATTTTGAAAAAGAAAAAATAGCACTCGCCTAGTTGCCTCAAACTTATTCTAAACTAATTTAATTTCCATTCCGTAGTCGTATAGACTGCTAATTACTTCTTGTGTCTTATGAAAGCGAACACCATCCTCAACAGTTACCTTATTTTTAGCATACTATACTTATTATTACCTTTTATTGGATCAGATACAATTAACTGGTATTTGAAACCCTTTTTATTGCCCTTTTTGCTAGTAACTGTTCTGATTTCTGCTGATTTTCAAGGCAAAAAATTATTGCTTAGCGCTTTGTTGTTTTCTTGGATAGGAGATATCATTTTAATGTTTGCTGACAAAGCCGAAATTTATTTCATTTTAGGATTGGTTTCGTTTTTACTTTCTCATATCCTATACATTGTCCTTTTTAGTAGACAACCCAAAACAGCAATGAAAGGTAATTCCGTTGCTTTGTACTTAGGAACTATCCTGATTCTTGGTTACTTTTTTGGAATGGTTGGTCTATTGTTTCCGAAATTAGGCCCTTTGCAAATTCCTGTGATGGTATACGCAGCTGTTATTACTACAATGCTCTTTGTTGCTTGTAAAGGAAGTTTGACTTGGGAAAAACCAGCAGCTTTTTCAATCCTAGCAGGTGCTATTTTCTTTGTGCTTTCGGACAGCATTTTGGCTATTAATAAATTCTACCACCCCATAGCTCAATCTGGTTTTTGGATTATGAGCACTTACATCTTGGCACAGTACCTTATTGTTTCAGGCATACTTCGATTGAATAAAAAAAGTAGTCTTTCCTAATCAGAAAAGACTACTTTTTAAAAATTATAAAAACGATTTTATAAATTAATGAGGTAATTTATCTTTAAATACCCCGTATAAATAAGTTCCCAACAAAGCTCCAATCAGCACTACACTTACAGGTAAAAAACCAGCACCCAACAAAATAAAAATAGGTCCTGGACAACAGCCTACTAATGCCCATCCTAATCCAAACAAAATTCCACCAACCCAATAACGGGTATTCCCATTTTCTTTATCTGGAACACTCATAATAGTGCCGTCAATATTTTTCACATTAAAGCGTTTTACCAATTGCATCCCTATCAATCCAGTAGTAACAGCAACGCCAATTATGCCATACATATGAAAGGATTGAAAGTGAAACATTTCGTAAATGCGGTACCACGAAACAGCCTCAGATTTGGTTAATACAATTCCAAACAAAAAACCAACAAATAAATATTTTAAAGCTTTGATCATAACGTAATTATTTTAAAAGTAAAGGCAATAGTAAATGCGCCATAATAAGTCCTCCAATAAAGAAACCAATTACTGCTTTGAGCGAAGGCAATTGCAAAGTACTCAATCCTGTAATGGCGTGTCCTGAGGTGCAACCTCCAGCAAATCGAGAACCAAAACCGATTAAAACCCCTCCTAAAAGCAAAATAGCTAATCCCTTAGGAGATTCAAAAACAGACGGACCAAAAAGAGCATCAGGCACTAATTTTCCCTCAGGAGCATCGATTCCTAATGTTGCCAATTGCTCAATGGTTTGAGGATTAATAGCTACGTTTGTCGGAGCGCTCATATAATGTACAGCCACAAAACCCCCAAGCATAGTTCCAAGAACTACAACTAAATTCCACCGTGTTGATTTCCAATCAAAATCAAAGAAGGGCACTTTTTTCCCGGCTCCGGCCAAAGTACACAAGGAACGAAGATTAGAAGACATCCCGAACGTTTTTCCCAGAAAAATCAAAGTAAGCATAACCATGCCAATAACAAAACCTGAAAAATACCAAGGCCATGTTTGAAACAAAAAATCCATAAGTTCTATTTTAAATTTCTGCAAAGATAAGACGCTTTTTGCGCTAAACCTTGCGATATACTATAATGGATTAAAAAACATCAATACTAATTTTGATTATATCTTCATCAAAGTTTTATATTTGCTTCAAAAACTCTTTTGAAATTTACGTCAAACTATTTCAAAATAAAATTCATCGCTATGAAAAAAATCTTCGGGTTGC
This sequence comes from Flavobacterium succinicans LMG 10402, assembly GCF_000611675.1. GTDB lineage: Bacteria > Bacteroidota > Bacteroidia > Flavobacteriales > Flavobacteriaceae > Flavobacterium > Flavobacterium succinicans. Next base: position 30,977 of record NZ_JATV01000013.1, read on the forward strand.
TGATCAGTATTTTACTCTTTACATCATGCCTTAGTACCAAATCAACTCTTGAGAATGTAGATAATAATGCACCGGCTCTGAAACTTTCTAAAAACAATACATTTATCATAACAGCATTTAGTAAGGATAAAAAGTACGGATATGACAAAAATTTCCCCATTAACATTTATTATCACGGTACTAAAAATGACACCATCAATCAAAAACGCTATTTAGACGCTTTAGCTGGGCCTAAAGGAGAGGCAATAATGTATAAAAAACTAGAAAGCTGTTGTCCGTTTCCTTCGAAAAATTCAGAGATGGGTGCCGGATTTTTAGATGTTTATGAAATTAAATGGGAAGGCCAAAAAAAACCTATCCTTCTTTATATGAACATATACGAGAAAGGTCATTTATTGGTTCCAATGGGATTCAGACTAAAAACAACTAATTAATAGTTTAGTCCAAAAAAAACTTGATTTCAGATTCATTTTGAATAATGAAGTCCAAAAAACTATTTTCTTAAAAATTATCTAAAATCGCAAAACCTATTTACCTTTGCAAAAAAAATATAACATGAACATACATCATATTCCTCAAATTAAACATACTGAAAGTGGTAACTTCTTTGTACTAGCTGGTCCTTGTGCCATTGAAGGAGAAGAAATGGCTTTGCGTATAGCAGAACGCTTAGTTGGTATCACTGACAAATTACAAATCCCATACGTATTTAAAGGTTCTTTCAAAAAAGCCAACCGTTCTAGAATTGATAGTTTTTCTGGAATTGGAGACGAAAAAGCTTTGAAAATTCTTCAAAAAGTATCTGAAACTTTTGGTGTTCCAACTGTAACTGATATTCACACCAATGAGGATGCGGCTATGGCTGCTGCTTATGTAGACGTGTTGCAAATTCCTGCTTTTTTAGTTAGACAAACGGACTTGGTTGTGGCTGCTGCCAAAACTGGAAAAGTAGTCAACTTGAAAAAAGGGCAATTCATGAGTCCAGAGAGTATGAAGCATGCCGTACAGAAAGTATTGGATTGCCAAAACGAAAATGTAATGGTTACAGACCGCGGAACTATGTTTGGGTATCAAGACATGATTGTAGATTATAGAGGTATTCCAACAATGCAGCAGTATGCTACAACGGTTTTGGATGTTACGCATTCTTTGCAACAACCTAACCAAACCGCTGGTGTAACTGGAGGTCGACCAGACATGATCGAAACTGTTGCCAAAGCTGGAATTGCTGTAGGTGTAGATGGCATCTTTATTGAAACTCATTTTGATCCAGCTAACGCTAAAAGTGATGGAGCTAACATGTTGCATTTAGATTATTTTGAAGCCTTAATGACCAAACTGGTAGCTATCAGACAAACCATCAATCAATTTTAATTTTTTTTATTTAATAGCCCCTTGAAAACATCGTATTATTATTTCGTTCTTTTTTTAACGACAACTATTGCCTTTGCACAAGAAAACACTACAGAAAGATACACTGCTCACAATAAAGGAAAGTTCTTTATTTCGTGGGGAGGAAACAGAGAATCCTACAGCAAATCGGATGTTACCTTTACTGGTAAAGATTATCGTTTTACGGTAGCGGATATGCGAGCTCATGACAAACCCAAAGGTTGGCATATCGATTACATTAACCCTACCAAAATGACGATTCCACAAACGAATTTGCGTTTGGGTTATTTTTTCTCAGATCATTACAGTGTGGCTATTGGGGTGGATCATATGAAATATGTTATGACTCAAAATCAGACGGCTAATGTAACAGGGCAAATAAACGGACCTATTCACAATGACATATATAATAACACTCCTGTTGATTTTTCAGATGAATCATTTTTAACATTTGAACATACTGATGGTCTGAATTATATCAATACCGAAGTTTCTCGTCATGATGATATTTCTAAGTTATTCAAAATTGGAAATACCGATAAAATTCAAATTAACTTGACAGAAGGCATTGGTTTTGGGGTATTGTATCCAAAAACAAACACACAATTACTAGGCAAAGAACGTTATGATGAATTTCATTTAGCAGGATTTGGAACTTCTATAAAAGCAGGTTTAAATATTACTTTTTTTAAATATTTCTATGTCCAAGGAGAATTAAAAGGCGGTTATATCAATATGAACGATATTCGTACCACCATTAATCCTGAGGATAGAGCCTCGCAAGATTTCTTCTTTTTTCAGAGAATCCTTGCTGTAGGAGGAAAATTTAGAATCTAAATTTTTACCAAAAAATCATAAAAAAAATCTCCCGAAAAGGAGATTTTTTTTTTTACACAGACCTAAGTTAGAATACTATCACTTCAATAGAATGATATTTATTAAATGATTACAATACAATCAATTTATTCAAAATTATAATTGATTTTGGCTAAAGCCCTTTATATAACTCATTTTAATGAATGGGCTAAAGCCCATTCCTCCATAAAAGGAGATTTTTTTTTAGTACAATGTCATTGCTTCGGTAATTACAGCTAGTAAAATGTCGTGGTCTATATTTTCTAGGTTAAAATAACGCAGCGATTTTACCGTATTTCGCTTCTCCCCAATCAAATGGGATTGATTTTGTTGCAATTGAAAACCTTTGGCAAAACCCAAATCGACAAATCCTTTCTTGTGATTGGGAGCGAGATAGCAAAAGGGGTTCTTTTTATAATACACATAAGGAATGCCCCATTTGAACAACACTTCACTTTCGGGCAGTTGTTGCTGAATCACCTGAAGTAAATGCAACATAATACTCTGGTACAAGTGCGGCTGATTAAAAATATAGGCTTCGGCGGGTTTCATCTTATAATCCTTTTTGATCCATCAAAAATAACAAAGAAGCCATAGTAGCTGCTCCCAATTCCAATTCTCTTTTGTTGACAGCATCAAAGGTATCGTTTGCCGCGTGATGGTAATCAAAATAGCGTTGAGAATCGGGTTTGAGTCCTGCTTTGACGATATGTTTGGATGACAATGGGCCAATATCAGTTCCGCCATGTCCTTTTACAAAACTATGAATCAAATAAGGTTCAAATAACCCTTTCCAACTGCTAAATTTAGCAAACTCCTCGTCATTGCATTCGAATGAGAAACCTCTTGGCGAAAACCCTCCCGAATCACTTTCGAGTGCAAAAACGTGATTTTCTTTATTGGTTTGTGCCAATTCTGCATATTTTTTCCCTCCGCGATTGCCATTTTCTTCATTCATGAACAACACTACACGAATCGTATTTTTAGGTTTATAATTCAGCTGCTTCAAAATGCGTAAGGCTTCCATACTTTGCACCACTCCTGCTCCATCATCGTGCGAACCATCGGCCAAATCCCAAGAATCCAAATGACCGCCCACTACCATGATGTTTTCGGGGGTTTCGCTTCCTTTGAGTTCGCCCACCACATTATAAGACAACACATCGGCCATTTGTTCACAGGATTGCTTAAAATAAAATTGCAGTTGTGGGTTTTCTTTTAACTTCTTGCTTAACAACTCCGCACCATTGGTACTGATGGCTGCTGTAGGAATCCATTGCGCTTGCGGTAAGTCGCCATAACTTTGGTTACCAGTATGAGGAAAATCATCTAAACGTAAATTCATAGAACGCACAATCGTTCCCACAGCACCATATTTTGCCGCTTCTCTAGCGCCAGACGAACGCTGATCTACACAATGTCCATAAGCATTAAAGGTTTCGATATATTCTGCCTCCATCGGGCGGTTGTAAAAAACAATTTTTCCTTTTAAAGCCGTTCCCAAGGATTCTAGTTCTTTGATACTATGCACTTCGATTACGGGAGCTAGTAAGCCCTTTTTAGGCGTGGCTACCGAACTGCCCAAAGCACAAATAGGCACTTCAATTTTGTTTTTGCCATCTTTGATATAAGCGGTTTCTTTTGCACCACGCACCCACTTTGGCACCATTACTTCCTGCAAAAACACTCTATCTAACCCTAAGGCTTCTAATTGTGCTTTGGTGTATTGTACTGCTTTCTCGGCATTGTCAGAGCCTGATAAGCGGTGTCCGATTTGGTTAGAAAGATAGTCCAGCCATTGGTAGCCTTGCCCTTTGGTCAATGCGGATTGGTAAATGGCTTTGAGTTGAAACTCCTCTGATGATTGCGAAAAAACGACTCCGCCAAGGCTTAGCAATAGGGCTGTAAAAAAAGTTTTCTTCATAGTTTTAGGTTGGTCTTGGAACATTATAGTTGGTGGCAATTTCGGGAAAGTTTATGAAATATTAGGTAGGTTGTTTAAAGTTTAATTGGTTAATTGTTTTTGGTTCAGGGTTTATGAATTTATAAAATTGTTTAAGGTTTAAGGTTGTTTAAAGTTGCTTAGATGTTTAAAGTTGTTGTGGGATATCGGTTATCGGTTTTTTTCAAAACTTCTTATGAAAAAGAGTCGTGTCCCCTAGCCCCGATCGCAGCGGCATCCTTTTTTACAAAAAAACCTAGTAGTGGGTTACTACTAGGTTTTTTTGTGAAAAAGATAGAGCGGAGAGCGGGACGACGTGTGTGGTGCTCCGCCTGCGTCTGCTCCTAAAAATTAAGGCAGTGGTTCGAAACTAATGGCGGTTCCTCCCCCAGCGGCTAATTGCAGTTTGAGCTTGCTAGCCGATGTTACCACTTGTGTTTTGATGGTGTAAGCGATTGGGTTTTTCTCCCAATGTGCATTTTTGGCGTCTTCATAGATGATGACTTTGTATTTTTTGCCTTTGGTTAGGAAATCCAATTTGATTTCGGTGGTTCGGGCATTTTCATCGGTGATGGCGCCTAGGAACCAAGTGTCTTTGCCTTTGGTTTTTCTGGCCACGGTAAGATAATCGCCGGGTTCTGCTTCTAGATACAAACTCTCGTCCCAATCCATCGCCACGTCTTTGATGAACTGAAAAGCATCGGGATATTTCTCGTAGTTTTCAATCAAGTCGGCCGCCATTTGCAAGGGAGAATACATCGTTACGTACAAGGCCAATTGCTTCGCCAAAGTGGTGTGCACTTGCTCGGTTTTGTTTTTATCGTAGTAGCTCATTTTGATTTCAAAAATCCCTGGGGTGTAATCCATAGGGCCGCCCAACTGACGCGTGAAAGGCAAAATGGTTTCGTGTGCTGGCGGATTTCCGTTGCTCCAAGCGTTGAATTCGTTCCCACGAGCCGATTCGGCCGCGATGTAGTTGGGATAAGTACGGCTGTAGCCTGTTGGGTGCGAACATTCGTGTGAGTTGACCATCAACTTGTTATCGGCAAAGCGACGCGCCACAAAATTAAAGTGATTCACCATTGCTTGTCCGTCGTGGAATTCACCACGCGGAATGATTTTGCCCACATAGCCTGTTTTGGCCGCAGGATAGTCGAATTTCTTCATCAAATCCAATGCGCGGTCCAAGTGGCGTTCGTAGTTGCCCACAGAACCCGAAGTCTCGTGATGCATGATCATTTTTACGTTTTTTGCTTTGGCGTAGGCTGAAACTTCTGCCAAATTAAAGTCAGGATAAGGTGTCGTAAAATCAAAAACATCTTCTTTCCAGTTGCCTACCCAGTCTTCCCAACCTACGTTCCAACCTTCGACCAATACGCCATCAAAACCGTGCTTGGCAGCAAAATCAATATAGCGTTTGGTATTTTCGGTAGTTGCGCCGTGTTTGCCTGTTGGAATTGGATTGCCCGCAGCATTTTGCGCATTTTGAGAACCCGCGTAATCCCAAGTCGATTTCCCCACGTGCATTTCCCACCAAATCCCCACATATTTCATTGGTTTTATCCAAGAAGTATCTTCGATTTTAGAGGGTTCGTTTAGGTTCAAAATCAATTTGGAACTCACAATTTTTCTAGCGTCATCGCTGACCATAATCGTACGCCAAGGCGAAACGCAAGGCGCTTGTAAATAAGCTTTGTCGCCAATGGCGTTGGGTACCAAATTGGCTTTTAGCGTGAACTTTTGCACATTGGCATCCAAATGCATCACGGGATAATTCACCACTGCTGCCTCAAAAATATTGAGATACAGCCCTGAAGGCGATTTCATTTGCAAAGGCGTTTGCACCGTGTATTTTCCAGGAATCGATTTCACGCCAATTCCGTTGTTCATGTTCAATTTTTCGTTGTCAATTTCGGAGAATTTCGTTTCGTTGTACACGTATTCATTGCTATCAAAATCCCCTGGCAACCAAAAAACCTTATTATTTTCGGTTAAATTGAATTCCGTTTTCTCGTCTGAAATGATAAAATAGTTTAGGTTTTCTTGTTTTGGGAAATCATAGCGAAACGCCACCCCTTCGTCAAAGGCTCTAAAGACCAAATTGAGTTTTACCTTTGAATCTTTATTTAGTAAAGAAACGATCAATTCATTGTAGTGATTCACGATTTGGGCTTGTTCACCTAATACCGGTTTCCAAGTTTCGTTGACCGAATTAGTTTTTGTATCAATAATTTCAAAATGATTGACCAAACCTTGTTTCTCTTTAAGACTTATTCCTAAAGCACTTTGTACTACAACGGGTTTATTTTTGTAGCTCACCGCATAGGTCGGTTGGCCATCGGGCGTAAGTTGAAATGAAAGCGTCAAAGTTCCAGTAGGTGATTTTACAGATTGTGCAGTAATTGTACTTATCCAACCCAAACAAAGTAAGAATACTATTTTTTTCATGGTATTTAATTTAGATAACTTTAAAATTAAGTAAAAAAATGGTGCTACAAAACTAAACTCTTCGCTACAAGGTTGTAGTTGGAGAATTCGTTCTAATTATAACATATTTTTCACGTTTGGATGAGAGGAAGAAAGTACAAACAAAAACACAGAATAAAAGGCTAATTGTTCACGTTTTAGGAATGCCTGTTTCATTTGCTATAAACAAAAAAGCCTTTCCAAGATATTTGATAATGGTAGAGGCGATGAAAGACTCATAACCCGTTTTGGGTACGGCTAAATCCGCAGTCAAACCATGGATAAAAACGCCCAAAATAGCTGCATCTATTGGTGAGTAGGATTGTGCTAGCAAACTGGCTATGATACCCGTAAGCACATCACCACTTCCTGCTGTTGCTAAAGCTTGATTGCCTGTGGTGTTTTCATAAAATTCTTGCCCAAATACAACTTGTGTTGGTCCACCTTTTAGTACTAAAATAATCTGATAACGTTGTGCAAATGCTCTCGCTTTAGTTACCTTTTCTTCCTGATTACACCAGCTTCCAATCAATCGTTCTAATTCTTTAGGATGAGGAGTTAGGATGGATTGTCGAGGAAGTAACGTTAACCATTCGGGATTTTGTGCCAAAATATTGATCGCATCTGCATCGACGACCAAAGGGCTTTTTTGCTTAACAAGAAAGTCATAAAATGCTTTTTGCGTTTCTAGTGCTTGTCCCAAACCAGGACCGATGGCGATGGCATTGGGTTGGAAATCATAATGCATATCAGAAAGATATTTTTTGTTTACATCCGTTAGTACCATCACTTCGGGGTTTGAAATTTGGATTATTTCGTAGCCACATTTGGGAACAAATGCCGTTACCAAACCACAACCGGTACGTAAAGCTGCACGAGAAGCTAAGGTAATGGCTCCAATTTTCCCATAACTTCCACCAATCAATAAAGCATGTCCTTGCAGTCCTTTGTGGGTGTCATGCAAAATGTCTTTATATCGCTTTCTAGCTTCAAATTGATCAATATAAATGGGTAACCGCATAGCTTAAATTTTACTTAAAGGTACAAAAATGACACAGCAGATTACTATTAAACAGGATTTAAAGCAATATAATGCTAAAAAAAGTGAACATAATTTACACCAGTACTCATGAATTGAGATTCTACCTCGATAAAAAAAGTAAAACACAAATTACAGTAATCCAGACAGATTTAAAAAAATATATAAAAGTACGAAGATGCAGTTACTTTCTAATTATTTGTATTTTTACGAGAAAGGTATTTGTTACCATTTAGCGAAATGACAAGTTTTGTTAGTTCACTTAGCTCATTTGTAACTGCAATTATTTGCTATGGCAGCAACTATCGGGACGAAGCAAAAGATACAGCGAATAGCAAGATTCGTAGCATCCAGACTTCAACAAAGAGCTTACTAAATCAAACCAAATACTGCTATTTATTAAAAAACACAGAAATCAATGAGTCATCAAATTACCACGCAAATCGCTCTGCACTTAAAGCAAGCTTACTTTGGAGGCAACTGGACCACATCGAATTTTAAAGATCAGGTTTCGAATGTTACATGGCAAGAGGCTAATTTAGCTATTAAAAAAGGTAATAGCATTGCCAAACTTTTGTTTCATTGCAATTACTATATTAATGGATTGATACCAGTTTTGCAAGGTGGAACGTTGGATATTAAGGATAAATTTAGTTTTGAAAGCCCAGTGCTTACTTGTGAAGCCGATTGGGAGCAGTTAAAACAAAAATCATGGGACGAAGCGGAGCTTATTGCCTCCTTAATTGAAAAATTGCCCGATAGCTACCTTTTTGACGATTTTGTGGAAGCAAAGTATGGCAACTACTACCGCAACTTCCATGGATTAATAGAACATTGTCATTATCACCTTGGTCAAATAGCCATAATTAAAAAAGAAATTAAACAATAAAAGAAGGCAGTGAATACTCCATTTCACTGCCTTTTTTGATAAAGTATTCTGGTTTATTTGATCCAAATACCCCCTACTCCTGCTTCCCATAATTTTTTATTCAAAGCTGGAATGTCTTGATTCAAAATTTGAAAGCCTTCGGCTTGCATTTTTATCCATTTGTTATCATACTCCAACTTTAAATCCCTTACAGGCTGAGTAATTTTAGGCAAGGTACTTTCGGATTGATTGATCAAATACAAATAATCGGCATTGAATTTATTTGGAAAATTTTCTACATCGTCATACGCTTTTGATTTGCGTTGCACCATTGACTCGTCCCAAGTTTTCATTTTCTGTACTAACTTTTGTGCTTCCGCCAAAACGGTAATTTGCTGTGGACTGTTCATCAATTGTGCAATCAGTGTACTGATTTGTTGTTGTTTTATATACATACCATTAATCATGCTTTGCATTTCGTTAAAACGCTGTTCTAGATCCATCTTTAACGTATGATAAGCCGTGTAATCGCTCTCTTTTGTGTCGAATAAGGGATTAGGTAAAACAGTAGCTTGCGCACTTTTTTCTTGATTAGCCACTTTAAGGGTAATAGTGTAGGTTCCAGGCGCTACTTTATGTCCGTCGTAACTTCCTTCAATATAAACATTAGGAATACCTAATAAAGAAGTATGACGCATATCCCAAACGATACGGTTCAATCCCTTGTTTTTACTCAGTAATACGGCAGCACTTGGACCACCATCATAGCTTTTAAGTTCAGGATTGACTTTAGAACTGTATGTTCTTACTATTGTACCAGCATTATCCTTTATTTGTAGCGTAACCACCTCACTTTCTTTTAGTTCCGGCAATTGATAATGCACAACAACTCCCGAAGCAGGATTAACGCCTTTTGAAACTCCCATTCCCTTAAATTCAGCATCTGTTACATCCAATTCGCTCCCGCTTGTAGTAATGAATGTTGGATTAGGAGCAAATAATTTAATTGTTTCGGTAATCGACTTGCTATCTTTAGACTCCTTAGCCAATTCACGAATCAAATTCAAATCATCTAGGATCCAGAAACCACGACCTGAGGTTGCCGCGATCAAATTGTTTTGATGTACTTTTAAATCAGTTATAGGAGTCAAAGGCAAGTTCACTTGAAACGATTGCCAATTATTACCGCCATCAAAAGAGACAAACACCCCTAATTCTGTCCCAGCATATAACAAGTTTTTCACCGTATCATCTTCTCGGATCACTCTTGTAAAGGCATTGGCAGGAATACCATTGTTGATTTTTTTCCAAGTTTTTCCGTAATCTGTAGTCTTATATAATCCCGGTGTATGGTCATTAAATTTATAACGCGTAGTAGCAATATAAGCTGTAGCTTTATCAAAAGGAGATACCTCAATGGCATTGATCAAGCACTCCGCCAAATTGGCTGGAGTAACATTTTTCCATGTTTTTCCACCATCTTTAGTCAAATGCACCAAACCATCGTCACTACCAGTATACATCACACCTTTTTCGAGGGATGATTCTTCGATATAAGCCAATGTCCCATAATTCTCGGCTCCTACTGCCTCATTGGTAAATGGCACACCCGGTTTGCCTTGCTTGCTTTTATCATTTCGAGTCAAATCAGGAGAGGTTTCTATCCAACTTTGTCCCATGTTATCAGTACGTAAGACCAATTGTGACCCATGAAAATAGGTGTCTGGTTCGTGTTTACTGCGTATAATTGGCGCATTCCAATTGAAACGGTATTTCATATCTTTGGCATCGCGACCAAGATATAAAATTGGGGCTGCCATAACATTCGTACTAGTTTTGGTTTGAGTATCTAATACTTCGATGGTTCCTTGATAACTTCCACCAAAAACAAATCTAGGATTAGCAGGATCAAATGCTAAAAAGGCACTTTCTCCTCCTGCCGAAACGCTCCAATCTTTTTCAGAAATACCGTATCCGCTAAAATTTCGGCTCGCAATTTTTACAGAAGTATTATCTTGTTGCCCTGCATAAATATTATACGGAAACTGGTTGTCGACCGCAATACGATAAAACTGCCCTGTAGCATAAATATCTTGGCTACTCCATGATTTTCCTTTATTAAAAGTTATGGCTGCTCCGCCATCATCGGCAATAATCATATTGTTCGAATTCTTGGGATTGATCCATAAATTATGGTAATCGCCATGTGTTTTCGAAATGTTTTCCCAAGTTTTACCTCCATCAGTCGAACGCATAGCTGGGGCGCTCATTACATAAATAGTATCTTCATGATTAGGGTCAATGAACAATTCAATGTAATACCAAGAACGTTGAATAAGTCGATGGTCCGTTGTGACTTGTGACCAAGATTTTCCAGCATCATTAGACATATACAAGCCACCGGCTTCTTTTTCCCAATCACTTTCGATCAAAGCATATACTTTATCTGGATTAGTGGGAGATACGGCAATAGCCATTTTTCCCATTTCCTTAGGAAGACCTTCTTGCATAGGAGTCCAAGTAACACCACTGTCCACTGACTTGTACAAACCACTACCTGCTCCACCACTGGTGACTTGCCAAGGCTTGCGACCATGTTCCCACATCGCCGCATATAAAATTCTAGAATTTGTAGCATCCATCGATAATTCGACAGCACCAGTTTGGTCATTTTTGTATAATATTTTTTCCCATGTTAGACCTCCATTGGTAGTTTTGTATATCCCTCTATCTTGCGACTTGCTGTAAAGCGCTCCTTGAGCCGCAACATAAACAATATCTGAATTTTTAGGATCTATACAAATGCGAGAAATATGTTGAGTAGTCTCTAGTCCAAGATGTTTCCAAGTTCTACCGGCATCGGTACTTTTATAGATACCATCGCCATGATGCGTCATTACCCCACGAACTGCATGTTCTCCCATTCCAACATAAATCACATTAGGATCACTTTCCGCAACTGTAATAGCACCAACAGAGCTCGTTTTAAAAAAACCGTCCGAAATTGGATGCCAACTCACTCCCATGTCTTGTGTTTTCCACAAACCACCGCCAGTCGTCCCCATGTAATACGTTAATGGATCGGATGTTACTCCTGTAGCGGTTACCGATCGTCCGCCCCTAAAAGGACCTATAGATCGCCATTTGGACACTTTAAGTTGTGCATTTAAATCTGCTGGCTTAGAAGAGATATTCTTCTGAGCGAACAACGTACTACTAATGGAAGCCAATAGTAGTACTAAAAACAGTTTTTTGGTCATAATATAAGGTTATAGCTTTGGTTCAAAAATATGTAATGTTTCTGTAGTAGTCTACTTTATACGGTAAAAAAAACATTTTTTCTAAACAATAATATTAAAAGGGAGCACTATAATCCATAACTAAAAATCATATATTTGAATTTTCTAAACGGATCGAATCATGAAAACTGCTTTTTATTTTTACCTTACATTATTGACGAGCTTAGTTCTTTTTTCTTGTAAAAAAGAAGAAGAAAATACTGTAACAGATCAACGAAGCAATGTTGTTCCTTTTACTCAAATGGCTACAACAACTGCTCCTTCTACACCCACCAATCCTGCTAATACATCTGCATATGTGGAAAAGTCAGACCAAAAAGAAAGTGTGATGTATCAATACAAATATACCGTTGTTAAAAATCCAAATGCTACTACAACTACCACTGTTACACCAGCAGGGATGAATCCTCCGCATGGTCAACCGAAGCACCGTTGTGATATTCCTGTTGGAGCACCTTTAAATTCTCCAAAACCAAAAAATGTCACCACACCTAATACTACTGTAGTTAGTACTCCAACCTCAACCAATACAACTACTGCAGTACCCTCTTTACTAGCTGCACCAACCGAAGGAACACCTACTCCAGAAGGTATGAATCCACCTCACGGTCAAGCCAAACATCGATGCGACATTGCTGTTGGTGCTCCATTACCAAAAGAGTAGTCCTGCAGAATCTCATTTAAAAAAATAAACTTTATCAGTTATGATTACTCCCGCTACAACGGCAGACGCTATTGAATTATCTGCACTAATTAACTCCGCTTACCGTGGAGAAAGTTCAAAGAAAGGTTGGACCACAGAAGCAGATTTATTAGATGGCAGCAGAACTTCCGAAGCGGAATTGCACACAATCATTACGTCGCCTGATCATTACATGCTCAAATTTACACGCAATCAAAGAATAATTGGAAACGTTTTGCTTATTGCTAAAAAAGAGGTACTGTATTTAGGGATGCTGACCGTTTCACCCGAACTTCAAAACGGTGGATTGGGAAAACAATTATTGAAAGCCGCGGAGGAAAAAGCAAAACATTTACATTTGAACACTATTCAAATGACTGTTATCGGCCTTCGAAAAGAGCTTTTAGCTTGGTACATTCGAAATGGTTATAAGGACACTGGTAAAACAGAGCCCTTTCCATTTAGCAATAAAGATAAAGCACTAACAGCAAAATCTTTAGATTTTATAATCTTAGAAAAGAAGATTGCGCACTAAACCAATTTATTATTTAAAACTAAGAGAATTTATATGGTCTGTTTTATAAAATACATATTCATTCTACCTCTGTTTTTTACCTCGATATTGCCACGATATTCACATGAGAAACGATCTTTGACCAACTCAAAAGTCGCTTCTGAAATATTGATTTTACCAGTTTCGGAGTTGGATTCCATTCTAGAAGCCGTATTTACGGTATCTCCCCAAATATCATAGGCAAATTTCTTTGTTCCAACTACACCTGCTACAACTGGCCCGGTGCTGATTCCAATCCGAATATCAAAACGAACATGGAACACGTCTCTTTCGGTTTTGGCCAAGGCTACACAGTTAATAATCTCCTGAGCAGCTAGTATCATTTTGTAAGCATGATCGTTAGTTTCAAAAGGCAAGCCACCTGCACACATATAGGCGTCGCCAATCGTTTTAATCTTTTCTAAATCGTATTTTTCAATAATGGCATCAAATTTTGAGAAGTAATAATCAACACTTTCTACTAATTTTTCTGGAGATAAATTTTCAGCATATGCCGTAAATCCAACAAAATCTGTAAATAGAACTGACACTGAATCAAATTTTTTAGCCCTCACACTTCCAGATTGTTTCAATTCTGCCGCTGTTTCTTCAGGCAAAATATTCAATAATAATGCATTAGATCTATTTTTTTCTGATTCGATAATAGCATTGGTTTTTTTGATGAATTGATACCTCCTAAATAAACCCACTACTAAAAGACTAATTAAAATAATTACAACAACTGTAGCATAGATCACATTTTGCTGCTTCTTAGCCAATAGTTTCTGAATTTCTGATTCTTTCTCCAGTATGTTTACTTCCGCTTGTTTTTTTGAAACCTCAAAATTGGTTCTTAAATCGGCTAACTCTTGTACCATTTTCACATTGCTAACACTATCTTTATAGGCTACATATTTTTTAAAATACGATAAAGATAGGTTGCTTTTGTGTGTAGATTCATAGATTTTGGACAATTGTAAACTCGAAGTGCTAATTTGGTCTTTATAACCGTTTTTAACAGCCAATTGATAACTTCGTTTAGCTGCACTAAGGGCTTTACTCCAATTATTCTGCTTACTATAAATATCAGACAAATGGATCAAATATTCAGAAATCCCATAAAAATCTTCGATAGATTCTAAGGATTGTATGGCTTGATTTAAATTGCTCTCAGCTTCTTTATTTTTTCCTTGTTTGAAATAGATCACACCCATATTACCCAAAGTATAAGCAATACCACTGGTATATCCCGATTTTTCAAAATACGTACCTGACTCAGAAAAATACTCTAAAGCTTGTGCTAATTGATTGTTTTTTAAATATTCATCCCCAAGATTGGATAGCGCTGACGCTAACTTCAATGGTTCATTTGATTTTCGTAAAATTGCTATTGCTTTTTCATAATATGAATAGGCCTTTTTCGTGTCTTTCATTACCGAAAAAACATTAGCCATTGCCATATAAGTTACGCCTTCTCCAACTAAATTTTTTGAATTTTGAGCAATTTTTATTGCCAACAAAAAATCGCTCAACGCTTCTTGAAGGTTTCCTTTCAACTTGAGTTTGTTACCCCTAAGATAATAACCTCTAAACAAATACAGGTCATTCTTTGACTTTCTTGATAACACAATTAATTCATTAGTATATCTAATTGCTAATGACAAATCGTTAAGTTCATTGAATGCTAAATTACGAAGTAATTCTAGTTGAACAGCTGTCGTATTACCTCCTTTTTTGTAAATAATAGCCAGACTGTCTGCTACTTTTTGGTCTTGCGCCTGTAGCTTAGTGCCTACTGCAAGAAGCATAACGAAGCACATCACGCAACATTTAATAAAAATATTGGATAAAGTATTCAATACAAAAGTTTGTTTAAAAATTAGGGGTTGATATCTAATTTCGGAGTTACTCCAGAACTAGGATTGATATCCAATTTAGGCATAACGTTTAGACTGGGATTAATGTCCAACTTCGGCATAACGCTGGCAGCATTAGGATTAATTTCGACTTTCGGATCAATGATATACGATTTAGATGCTTCTTTGTAATGTATCGAAAAATGGATCTTGTAGACGTTTTGCTTTCCTATTAAACTTTCACGATCTTTTACCGTTGCCACTACATTGCCCGATGTACCTCCTTTTCCAATTAACATTAAATCATCGGAATCGTCATTACCAAAACACATTTCAAAATCATCATTCGTAGCATCTAAATCATAGACAATCTTATCTATAGCTATAGAATACCACTTATCATTGGTTACACCTTCCCACTCTACTTCTTGACTCAAGTATATGTTAGATAAAAAATCTTGAATTTTTCCAGTCTCTGAGAGCCCATCGTTATCATCTGATAAATAACAACGTTCATGTATATCATCCTGAGTAGGATGGGACATTTGAAACAATCGGCTAGCTTCTACATTCAGCTGAATTTTAACTCTTTTACCCATGATGCATTGATTTTTAAAATTTTATTATAAGTTTTTCACAGAACGACACATTACACAACACAAATAATTGATTTACAAGCATATAAACAGGAGTTAATCAAAGATACAGTTTTAATAAATAGGTTTTTATATGTATTTAAAAAAAGTTATTTGGCGTAAAAATTTAAATTTTTTCTCCAAATAAAAAAAAATAAATAATTGAATATGAGCTATTTAAAAGATTATAACTAATTTTATAGATCAAAGCAACCAAAAATGAAACAAAAACCCAATACGATAGACTGGAAAGAAATTTTTCAACCCAAGAACATTGTGCTTAATCTCATAGGAGTTGCCTTTATTCTATTAGCCTTAAAAGGGTTTATGATTCCTAATCGTTTTTTGGATGGCGGTGTTATTGGAATTTCTATCTTAATTCATGAAATTACACATTGGCCCTTTAGTATTTTAGTTTTAGTTTTTAATATTCCTTTTATCTTTTTGGGGCATAAATTGTTGGGATTGACTTTTGCCATTCAAAGCTTAATTACTTTTATTTTAATCGCTGTTGGCTATACTTTTTTTCATATTGAAGCTGTAACTTCTGACAAATTACTGATTGCTTTATTTGGGGGATGTCTAATTGGGGTTGGTATGGGCTTGTGCATTCGAAGTGGATCAGTTGCAGATGGTATTGAAATCGTAGCCTTATTAACTACACGAAAAATTGGTTTGAATGTTTCGGAAGTTATTTTTGCCTTGAATACGCTACTTTTTTTAGCCGCAGCTTGGTCTTTTGGCATTTCAACGGCACTTTATTCAATAGTGACCTATTTTTCGGCCGTAAAAGCATTAGATTATATTTCCCATGGAGTGGAACAATATACAGCTTTGCACATTATTTCAGCAAAAAGCGAAGAAATGAAACAATTAGTAGTTCAAAAATTAGGAAAAGGCATAACCGTAATCAAAGGAGAAAGAGGTTATCTTCCTGAAAGTTTTCATGTAAAAACACCCTGCGATATCATTGTAACAATAGTCACCCGATTAGAATTACTCCGCATCAAAGACGAAATAAAACTGGTCGATCCACATGCTTTTACCTACATTCAATTCATCAAAGAAGCAAGTGGAGGCATTCTTCGTCTGAGAAGAAGCCACTAATTCTCATAAAATGGGTTGCCAAAAACAAGTTCTATTTTATTTTTTTAACCAAATTAAAGTCAATTAATTGATTTTTTTTACTGGACCTGCCAACTCATTACTTGTTGAGACTATTACAAGTGCCAAAATATTTCGTATTAAATCCTCAAGACAAAAGACGATTATTACCAACAATTTATCCAAACAAGATGTTTTGATGTTTTATCATACAGTTTTAGTTTTTAAGAATCTACAAACTATTAGCTGTCAAAAAAAAGGCTACTCACAATAACCTGTTTAACATTTTATTAACTATATTAGCTTTTTACATTGGCAACTTTTCTTTACCTAAAATCTAGAAAAAAATGAAATTCTTTTACTATTTCTTTCTCTTATTATTCACTTTTTCTGTACAAGCTCAATTTCTAAGAAAGAAGAAAAAAAAAACGCTACCCTACGAAAACATAGTGATAAGCGATTCAGCCACACAACATTTAGTGAAGGCTATTCAATTTGAAACCCTTTCAAAACCAGATTCTCTTTTTTTTTATGCCAAAGAATTTAAAAAGTTTAAAGCTTTTTTAAAAACTAGTTATCCCTTAGTTTTTGCCAGTTTAAAAGAAATACCAGTTAATTCCAATTCTATTTTATTAAAATGGGAAGGAAGCAATACGAAGCTAATGCCAAATTTATTTATGGCTCATCAAGATGTGGTACCTGCCAAACAGCAAAATAGTAAATGGCAGTTTCCACCATTTGGGGGCAAAATTAAAGATGGTTACATTTATGGGCGCGGAACACTTGATGACAAATCTTCATTAATTGCAATATTCGAGGCAACCGAATACGCCTTAAAAAACAAATACCAACCCTTACGAACAACCTACTTTGCTTTTGGTGATGATGAAGAAGCTGACGGAAATGGCGCTAAAGAGATTGCTGAATATTTTATTAAAAACAAAATTGAATTTGAATTAATTTTAGATGAAGGCCCTGGAGTTGGTTTGGATATTATTCCTGAGATCAGCAAGCCAATATCATTTATTGGCATAGCCGAAAAGGGATATGCAACGGCAGAAATAACAGTAGATCAAGAAAGTGGACATTCCTCTATGCCTTCAAAACATACCGCTATCGGAATATTGAGTCAAGCGGTTGCCAATATTGAAAACAAACCTTTCAAGGCGCATTACCATGGTTTAGCAAAAAAATTATTTGACGAAATAGCCTCAGAAATGAGTTTTACACAAAGAATTGTATTTAAAAACAGTTGGCTATTTAGTGGATTAATAAAAAAAGAGTTGTCTAAAAAATATTCAACTAATGCTTTTATAAGGACAACGGCTGCAACGACCATTTTCACTTCAGGACAATCCGAAAATGTATTGCCACACAAAGCCTCAGCAACAATTAATTTTAGATTAATCCCAGGTGATTCTGTGCAAGATATCGTTCCTTATTTAAACAGAGTTATTAAAAATCCAAAAGTTAAGGTAGCTTTAAAAGGCAATACTTATAATGCTTCGCCAATTGCCAAAAAAAAATCTATAGGATATAAAGCCCTTTCAAAAACTAGTTTAGAGTTGTTTCCAGAAGCAATTGTAGCGCCAATTTTAGTTATTGGATCTACTGATTCAAGACATTTTAACCGTACTTGTAAAAACATTTTAAGATATATTCCTCTTCGATTTACCAATGCCGATTTAGAAAAAGTACATGGTTTTGATGAAAATATTGAAATAGAAAATTATCATAATATGATTCGGTTTTACATAAGATTTTTTCATAATCTCAACGAGTTTCCATAAAATCATCATTTTGTTAAAAAACACACGTTACAACCGCAAAAGAATATCGTGTTAGTATTCTTTGTTACACAAAATAAATTGAATAAATTAGCGCCACTAAATTTTATACCAAAATAAAAATGAAAAACACAGCGCTTACGCATATACACGAGAGTTTAGGAGCCAAAATGCTTCCATTTGCAGGATACAATATGCCCATTCTTTATGAAGGAGTGAATATTGAACATGAAACCGTACGTAACGCAGTAGGCGTTTTTGATGTTTCTCACATGGGAGAATTTTTTCTTTCGGGTCCTAATGCTTTAACTTTGATTCAAAAAGTGACTTCAAACGATGCTTCCACTTTAACTATTGGAAGAGCACAATATTCTTGCCTGCCCAATAATGAGGGAGGAATTGTAGATGATTTGATCATTTACAAAATGGAAGAAGAAAAATACCTTTTGGTAGTCAATGCTTCCAATATTGAAAAAGATTGGAATTGGATTAGCTCTCATAACGATTTAGGCGTTGTTATGGAAAATCATTCAGATGATTATTCATTATTGGCCATTCAAGGACCAAAAGCTGTTGAAGCCATGCAAACACTTGCTTCAATGGATTTATCTTCTATAAACTACTATCATTTTGCAGTAACAGACTTTGCAGGATTTTCTGATGTCATTGTTTCTGCAACAGGATACACCGGTTCAGGTGGTTTCGAAATTTATTGTAAAAACGACCAAGTTGAAGCGATTTGGAACCAAGTTTTTGAGGCTGGAGCCGCCTATGGTATTAAACCTATCGGATTAGCTGCAAGAGACACCTTACGTCTAGAAATAGGATTTTGTTTGTACGGTAATGACATCAACGACACTACTTCACCTTTAGAAGCTGGTTTAGGATGGATTACCAAATTCACCAAAGACTTTACAAATGCTGAAAATTTAAAAAAACAAAAAGAATCAGGTGTAACCAAAAAACTAATTGCTTTTGAAATGCAAGAGCGCGCGGTACCGAGACACGATTACGAAATTGTTGATGGTACAGGAGCCGTGATCGGTATTGTAACGTCAGGCACCATGTCACCGTCTATGAACAAAGGAATTGGTCTTGGGTATGTTACTACCAACAATAGCGCTGTTGATAGCGATATCTTTATTCGAATTAGAAAGAATGACGTACCTGCCAAAGTGGTCAAACTTCCTTTTTATAAAAAATAATCAATTATGAAAAAAATTTTACTGGGGTTTCTAGTAATGAGCGCCCCTATTTTTGCTCAAAGTAATGACACTTCATGTAAAATTCTTTCCAAAATTAATGCGTTAGTTCAAAAAGAACACGTGCAACCTAAACCGATAGATGATAGTCTATCGGTTTTTATTTTTGATCAATTAATCAATCAACTGGACCCTGCAAGAAACATTTTTTTTAAATCAGAATATGATTCCTTAGCACAAAATTACAGATTTGAGTTAGACAATTTAATGCTAAAGAACGAGTGCCAATTCATCTCAACTTTTACAAAAACATATCAAAAAGCACTAAAAAGAAACTTAGTTCTTTTAGAACGATTGGACAATGATACTCTTGATTTTTCGATAAAAGACACCATTCGTTTGTATAAAAAAGCCTTTCCTGTATACATGACCCCGTCAACGATGGAAAAAATTTGGCGAAAAAAAATTCGATACGAAATACTTAATGACATCGCCTACAATAGTGATAACTTAGATTCTATTCAAAGTAATTTTCAAACGATGATTTTTGCACAAAAAAAATTGGTCCTTGAAAATGAAAATTGCAAAATCAATACTCAACTCAAGAATATCAACACGATGGATCAAAAAATATACGGTCTTTTTTGCACCTATTTTGATCCACATACCAATTATTTTAATGTAAATAACAAATCTAACTTTGTAGCATCATTATCAAAAGAGCGATTGTCGCTTGGCTTTTTAGTAACCTTAAACGAAAAAAATCAAATTCTTATTGAAGAAATTGATTCCAATGGACCTGCTTTCAAAAATGGACTACTCAAAAAAGGAGACCAAATTATAGCCATTTCTAATCAAAAAGAAACATTAAAAGTTACATGTGCCTCCTTAGAGGAAATTGGGACATTAATTGCTTCTGACTCCAATAAAATAGTTACGCTCTGGATCAAACGAAAAGGCGAAAAAACATTTCAGGTTACCCTAGAAAAACAAGTAATTAAGGACGAACAAAACACAGTATATAGTTTCGTAATTGAAGATAAACGTAAAATTGGTTATATCAAAATACCTAGTTTTTATTCTGATTTTGACAACAAAAACAATAGTGGTTGCGCTGAAGATGTTGCCACTGAAATCGTCAAATTACAAAACGACGATATCGAAGGATTAGTCATTGATCTTATCGATAACGGTGGTGGATCTATGGAAGAAGCTATAAAAATGGCTGGCTTATTCATACATCATGGGCCAATAAGTATTGTTGTAGACAACACAAAAAAACAGCAAATTATCCAAGATCCTTATCGTGGTTATTTATATAAAGGGCCTGTTATCATTTTAGTCAATGGAAATAGTGCCTCTGCAAGTGAATTTTTTGCCACTATTTTGCAAGATTACAATAGAGCAATGGTAATTGGTAGTAATACGCAAGGTAAAGCTACCATGCAAACCATTCTACCACTCGAAAATGAACAAGAAGATTTTGTAAAAGTAACCATAAACAAATTTTATAGAATAACAGGCAAAAGTCATCAAGGTATAGGTGTCATTCCTAATGTAAAACTACCGGTTCTTTTTGAAACGGTATTCTCTAAAGAAAGCGATCAACCTAATGCCTTCAAAAATGACATTCTTCCTAATTCGATTAATTTTACACCTTATGTAAAAAACAAGCTCATTACGCAATTAGAAAAAAACAGTGTCAAAAGAACCAACGCTAGTGATTACTTTTCAACTATTATTAGCTTTAACAATAAAATTAATGATTTAGTTAAAAATCCAAAAACAGTGATTCCAATGGAAATTGTTGCTATCGTTAATGATCAGCTAGCCGTTACCAATCTTTGGAAAGAATTAAACGAATACAAAGACGAAAGTGTCCATTTGAATGTCAAAAATTCTAAATTCAATGAATCGCTGTTAAATGTTTATTTTTCAGAAAGACCTAATAACGAAAATCAAATCAAAGCGTTACAACACAATCATTACCTAAATGAAGCCATTGCGATTATCAACGATTATTTGAATCTAAAATAAGGCACTCCATGCCAAACTTCTACTAAAAGAATCTAAAATCAATTTGGTAAAATAAGGAATAACTGTATTTTTGCATTTCAAAAATTGTATAGAAATGGGAAGAGCTTTTGAATTCCGAAAAGGTAGAAAAATGAAACGTTGGTCTGCAATGGCCAAAGCATTTACCAGAATTGGTAAAGATATTGTAATGGCTGTTAAAGAAGGAGGCCCAAATCCTGAGGCTAATTCTCGTTTAAGAGCCGTTATTCAAAATGCCAAAGCGGCTAACATGCCCAAAGACAATGTAGAGCGTGCTATTAAAAAAGCAACCGATAAAGATACAGCTAACTACAAAGAAGTGCTTTTTGAAGGTTATGCTCCACACGGTATTGCACTATTGATTGAAACAGCTACAGATAATAACAATAGAACGGTAGCCAATGTTAGAAGTTATTTTAACAAATGCAATGGCACATTTGGAACACAAGGTTCTGTAGAATTTATGTTCGATCACACTTGTAACTTCAGAATTCCAAAGGAAGGAATTGACGCTGAAGAATTAGAATTAGAATTAATTGATTTTGGTGCTGAAGAGGTTTTTGAAGACGAAGATGGTATTTTGATTTATGCTCCATTTAGTAGTTTTGGAACCATTCAGAAAGAATTGGAAAATAGAAACATGGAAATCTTATCCTCAGGTTTCGAAAGAATTCCACAAATTACCAAAAAATTATCTGAAGCTGAAATGGCCGATGTTGAAAAACTAATTGAAAAACTAGAAGAAGATGACGATGTGATGAATGTTTATCACACTATGGAAGAGTAATTATTTAAACAACTCACCAACTTATGAAAATAAAAAAAACTTCGTTCTGCTGAGCGAAGTTTTTTTATGCTTATTTGTCTTTAGGTATCAATTCTAGCTTACGCAAACATCTTTAATTCGGCTAGAAAAATAAATAATTCAATTAATAAATATACTCTGTATTGGCTTTATCTAAAAAAAACTGTTTGTAGGCATTCAAATTTCGAAGGTAAATTTTATTTTGAATATAGCGCTCAAAACTGCAATCTTTCGAAAAGCAAAACACAATACTTTGACGATTGTTTGCTACAAATTCTTGTAAAACATCTTCGACTTCCTCTCGTTTAACTTCCATACCATCAAATACAATTCGATTATTTTTGTCTATAAAAAAAACACCTTGCTGTTTGGGTTGTTCTAGTTTATAACTAATGGTAGAAAAAGGCATAAACGCTAAGTTTTTATGAATGCTATCAGCATAAGAAAAATAGTTTTGTGATGTTTCATTTTTATGCATACTGCCTTCTTTCTTAGCTTGCATTTTTATTATTTGTGGTAGCACTAAACGCAAAGGTAATCGCTTGTCAATAGTAAAAACCCAATGGGTTGAGCTAATCGTATTGGCGCGATTCAAATCAGCAATTGTATCCTTTTTATCTTTTTTAAAAAAAATATAAACGGGAGAGTGTTCTCCAATTTCAGCTTCGATCGTTACATTAGATTTTACTAACTGGACTTCTTTTTTTCCTTCACAGGACAAAACAAAACAACAAATACAACACAATAAAAAACACCTCATACCTTTTTACTTTATAGTTATTTTTTGACACAATTTAATCACTTCAACCGCCTCTTTAACATCGTGAACCCTCAGAATAGCCGCTCCTTTTTGCAAAGCGATTGTATGGAGTACCGTAGTACCATTTAATGCTTCATCAGGAGAAACACCAAGAGTTTTATAAATCATTGACTTTCTTGAAACACCTGCTAAAATTGGCAAATCCAACATGCTAAAATAGTCCAAATGGCGCAAAAGCTCATAATTATGATCTATAGTTTTTGCAAATCCGAAACCAGGATCCACAATAATATCCGAAATCCCTAAACTTCTAGCGACAGCCACTCGTTCAGAAAAATAGTGAAGCACCTCTTTAGTAACATCCTCGTAAGTGGTTAAAGTAGTCATATTTTGAGGCGTTCCCTTCATATGCATCATGATATAAGGTACTTTGTAATTTGCAACAATTTTAAGCATTAAAGGATCTAACATTCCTGCAGCAATATCATTCACTAAAGCCGCCCCTTGATCCAAACACAATTGCGCCACATCACTTCTAAAGGTATCGATTGACACTATAGCTTCAGGAAAATGTTGTACAATTGCAGTAATTATTGGAAGTACTCTAGCTTTTTCTTCCTGTGAAGTTACAAATGTAGCATCAGGTTTACTAGAATAACCACCAACATCAATAAATGTGGCTCCTTCTTCAAGCATTTTTTCAACACGCTGTAGTACTAACTTTTCGCTAATAAAACGCCCACCATCAAAAAATGAATCAGGAGTAACATTTAAAATCCCCATTACTTTAGGGCTTGATAAATCGATTAATTGTCCATTACAGTTAATTGTCATAGTTTTTGTGATTCTAATAATAACTTGGTATTTGTTTAAAAAATTGTTTTATTTTTGGAGCCAATAGAATACAAATATACACCAATAATGAAGAATACTTCACAGGAATATGATGCGGTTATCGCCATTTGTCGTCAATTATTTAGTAATAAAATGAAAGATTACGGGAGTGCATGGCGTATTTTGCGATTACCATCGTTAACCGATCAAATTTTCATCAAAGCACAACGCATCCGAAGTTTACAAGAAAATGAAGTTCGTAAAGTAGACGAAGATGAAACTGGCGAATTTATCGGGATCATCAATTATTCAATCATGGCATTGATCCAATTAGAATTAGGTGTAGTAGAACAACCTGATTTGGATGTCAACACAGCAATACATTGGTACGATGAAAAAATCAACACTACCAAAGCCTTGATGGAAGCCAAAAATCATGATTATGGAGAGGCTTGGCGAGAAATGCGTGTGAGTTCACTTACCGATTTAATTCTTCAAAAACTACTCAGAGTAAAACAAATAGAAGACAACAAAGGAAAAACATTAGTCTCTGAAGGCATTGATGCCAATTACCAAGATATGATCAATTATGCGATTTTTGCTCTAATTTTAATGGGCTTTCATCTCAAAAAGTAAATCAATATAAAACAAAAAAATCCTCAGTTGAGGATTTTTTGTTGTATAATCGGAATCAGAGATTTTAATCATTCATAGATATTAAAAACTCTTCGTTATTTCGTGTTTTCTTAAAACGATCATTGATAAAATCCATCGCTTCAATTGGGTTCATATCCGAAAGGTATTTCCTCATGATCCACATGCGGTGTAAGGTATTTTGATCCAATAACAAATCGTCACGACGTGTACTAGAAGAGGTCAAATCAATTGCAGGGAAGATTCGTTTGTTAGCAATTTTTCGATCCAATTGTAATTCCATATTTCCAGTTCCTTTGAATTCTTCAAAGATAACTTCATCCATTTTAGAACCCGTTTCGGTCAAAGCTGTAGCAATAATACTCAACGAACCGCCGTTTTCTACATTTCTTGCAGCACCAAAGAAACGTTTTGGCTTTTGCAACGCATTGGCATCAACCCCTCCACTTAACACTTTTCCTGACGCGGGTTGTACTGTATTGTACGCTCTAGCTAAACGTGTAATGGAATCCAAAAGAATCACCACATCATGCCCACATTCTACCAAACGTTTTGCTTTTTCCAAAACGATGTTGGCAATTTTCACATGCTCTTGTGGTTCTCTATCAAAAGTAGAAGCAATAACCTCGCCTCTAACGCTTCGTTGCATATCAGTAACTTCTTCCGGACGCTCATCGATCAATAAAACAATCAAATAAACTTCTGGGTGATTGGCAGCAATTGCATTGGCGATATCCTTCAACAACATGGTTTTACCCGTTTTTGGCTGCGCCACGACCATACCACGTTGACCTTTTCCGATAGGCGAAAACAAATCCATAATTCGAGTAGAAATCGTAGATTGTTTTTCGGCTAATTTAAATTTTTCAGAAGGAAAAACAGGAGTCAAATGTTCAAATGAAACGCGATCTCTTACTACTTGTGGATCGTGACCGTTTATCTTGAGTACACGTACTAAAGGAAAATATTTTTCGCCTTCTTTTGGAGGACGCACCACTCCTTTTACAGTATCACCTGTTTTTAAACCAAATAAGCGTATTTGCGAAGTAGACAAATAAATATCATCTGGTGAAGCCAAGTAATTATAATCCGAGGAACGCAAAAAGCCATATCCATCAGGCATCATCTCCAATACACCTTCACTTTCTATAATGCCATCAAATTCAAAATCAGCATCTTTAAAATTGTTCTTCTTATTTTTAAAATTAGGGTTTTGATTTCCTGCTGCATTCCCATTCTGATTAGTATTTGCGTTGGGATTCTGATTAGCATTTGGATTTGAATTCTGATTTTGTTTCTTAAGTTGATTTGGATTAATCTTCTTAATCAGCTGCGGTTTTTCAGGAGCATCTGTTGAGTCAACTGCTACTACCTCTTTCGCATTAGTAGTAATTGTATCTGCATCTCCGTTTGTAGCAGGTTTTTCTAATTTAGCTGCCTCTTTTTCACGCTGAAGCGCCATCTTTTGTTCATATGCAGCTTTATTAAACTTCACTGTTTTGTTAGTTTTGGCAACAGGAACTTTACCTTCTTTGGGTTGATCCACTTTCGCTTCTGGTGCTGCGGGCAAAGGATTTTGAACCTCTCTATTCAGGACGTTTTCTTCAATTACTGTCTCCTGAAGAGTTGCTTCGCTACTATTGACAACTAATTTCTCTTTTTTTGACGGAAGAATACGTACTCTTTCTTTCTTAGGTTTTTCTATCTCTGCTTTGTCTTGTACCGTTTCTTTAGTAGGTACAGTAGCGACTGCTGCGTTTTGATATTCTAAAATCAAACCTATTAAAGTTTCTTTTTTGACACCATTAAATTTTATTGTTTTTGCTTTTTTAGCAATTTCTTGAAGCTCAGAAAGCTTCAATTCTTTTAATGCAGCAATATCAAACATGAAAGTTTTATTAAATTATTGTAATTTGGAATTTTGTGTGAAGAAAAAGAAAGGATTTTTTTCTTGAATCAACCGCAAAATGAAGTGCTTACGGATTTATGATGCAATAATACGAATAAAATTCAATCATACAATAGTATTTCTAAAAAAGAAAATATATTTTTGCGTTAGAATATTACTAACAATGATACAACGCATTCAATCGATCTACTTATTTTTAGCCTTTTTGGCTACCTTGGTTTTGCCCTACCTTTTTCCGTTATGGATTACTGCAGATAATAAAGACTATTATTTCATGCAAAACCCAGTTTATGTAGCTCTTTTAGGATTGAGTACTACCCTATCTTTGGTAAGCATTTTTTCATTTAAAAAGCGACAAAATCAATTTGTAATGGGCAGATTGAATATGATATTAAATTTAATTTTATTAGGATTATTTGTATATCGTTCACTAAATTTATCTGGAGAAACCCCATTGGTTTCTGAGAAAGGTATTGGGATGTTTGTACCTGTCTTGGCTATCGTGTTGTTAGTTTTAGCTAACAAAGCCATCAAGAAGGATGAAGATCTTGTAAAATCTGTGGACAGATTGAGATAAACCTATAAACTTAGTTTATTTGTGCGAGGAAAACCCGATTTTTATAAATCGGGTTTTTTTATTTTTGCAGAAAAAATCTTAGATTATCTTTAAAAAAAGAATATATTTGAAAGGTTCAAGATCTATACTATGCAAAATATAAATATTCATTTAGCCGATGATCATCAAATTCTAATTGACGGAATTAGAGCGCTTTTAAACACCATACCTGGCTTTTCTATTGTAGGAACATCCCTGAACGGAACTCACATTTTTGAGGAAGTGACTCAAAACAATACCGATATTCTTGTCCTTGACATCAGCATGCCTGAAAAAGATGGGATACAAGTTTTAAAGGAATTTGCAAAAAAAGGTTTTCCATGCAAGGTCATTATTTTATCCAGCTATGACGATTTAAAAATTGTAAAAGAAGTAATGAAACTTGGAGCTAGTGGCTATCTCACCAAAGAATGCGCCTGCGAGAGCATTATTGACGCCATTAACATAATTCATTCAGGGCAAGAATATTTTTGTAAAAGTGTTCAAAACAAAATTTTCAATACCGCTACCAAAAACAATCCTAAAATAAAACCTTTACCTCTTGGACTCGACGTAACATTAACAGAACGCGAACTTGAGATTATGATTTTAATTTCTTTAGAATACAGTGGCAAAGAAATAAGCGAGCGCTTATACATCAGTACCAATACTGTCGAGACACACCGCAAGAATATTATGAAAAAAATAAAAGCGAAAAACACGATCAGTATTGTGAAATATGCACTTAAAAATCAACTCATTGAAGCTTAATTTTTTTATTTTTTTGTGAATCAAAACTGCCAATGAAATTTTTAAAACAACCTCTTTCCTCTCTTTTTGCGCTACTCTTTTTGTGGTTGTTAACTCTATCTTTTAGTCATGCTCAAGAAAAAAAACTTTCTCGACATGAAATTCAATCTTTATCCCGAGAAGCTGTCAATAACATGCATAATGAGTTGTATGAAAAATCATTAATCCAAGCTCGAACTGCCTTACGCCACGCTATATTATTAAGAGATGATGCTGTAATTGCTCAAATTTACAACATCATTGGAGGAAACTTTGATGGTTTATTAGAATATGAAAAAGCTCTTTTTTATTACAATAAGGGGCTTTTTTTTGCAAATAGAACCAAAGAAACCGAGCTAAAAAACTTCCTACACAATAATCTTGGTAATATTTATTTTTTTGATAAAAAAAACTTTAAAAAAGGGGTGTATCATTATAACAAATCCCTTGGTTATAGTACTCTAACTAAAGATACTGTAAAAATGGTTTTTACCAAAATCAATATAACTTGGGCTTTTTTTGATATTGAAAAATACAAGGAAGGATATAGATATTTGGCGTTTGTGAACACTCATTTTAAAAAATATGGTGACCCTGCTTTAAGTACAGTACTACACATGTTGAATGGAATGTATTTCAAGTTTAAAAAACAACCTGAAAAAGCGACTACCCACTTCACAAAAGCCATAAAAACTGGGATTGAAAACCAAGAAAAATCAGATCTTTCATATACATATTTAGAATATTCTCGATTTTTAAACCAAATTGGCAAACACCAAGAAGCTTATCGAAACTTAGAAAAATACAATCAACTCACTGAAGAAATTAATTCAGAAGATAAAATAAAAAAAGCCAATTTAGCCGGAATTAATTTAGAATTAGATGAGTACAAAAGAGAGATTGACAAAATTGCCGTGACCTATAAAAACAAAGAAACTATTTGGAAGGAGGAGCAATCACGTAATAAAAAAATAGTATTAGTCATTGTAACACTTTCGATTTTAATACTCATCATTTTTTATTTTTTAGCCATAAATGAAAAACTAAAGCAAAAAAACAAACTCAAAGAATTACAAAACCAAAACCAACAAAATTTAATTAATGCCACTATCGATGGACAAGAATCAGAGCGCAGAAAAATAGCTGCATTTCTTCATGATAACATCAGTGCTTTACTTTCGTCTGCAGGGATGCATATCAACGTTTTTTCAAGTAAAAATGAAGAACAATCCGATGAAATCCTAAAAACAAAATACATCCTTGAAGAAGCTCATCATAAAGTTCGCGACTTATCACATGAACTGATGCCAGCGCTTTTGGTCCGTTTTGGGTTGATGTATGCTTTAGATGATTTGTGTGAAAAAAATTCGAATTCCCAAATTCAATTTGAATTCATACATGACTTAGAGATGTCCACTAGATTTGAAGAAGCCTTTGAAATGAAACTGTACTTTATTATTTCTGAGTTGCTCAACAACATCCTAAAACATAGCAAGGCTTCTCATGCAAAACTACATGTAGCATTAATTAACAATCAACTACATATCCTTGTAAAAGATAACGGAAAAGGATTTAATGAAAACAGTTCAAGCATCGAAGGATTTGGAATTAATAGAATCAAAGCCAGAATTCACAGTATGCATGGAGAAATTTACATCGTGTCTGATAACGAAAATGGAAGTTCTATTGAACTCATTGTTCCAGTTATAGCATGATGATAGCTACTTTCAACGCTTTATTATAAAAACAAAAAAACAGCTAATAATACCGATACATTCAACGAATAGTAAACCAGAAAACAATTTTGAAGTACACATGAATCCACTACTAAATTCTTTTGGAAAAATAATTTTTAAAATTTGTTGGTACCTTTTACCTATTATCTGCTATTCACAAAATGAAGTTGTCACAGAACAAAAAATCCAAAAACTACTCAATCAAGCCATTGAAAATTGGAAAAATGACCGTTACGAAACGTCCTTAAAGCAATCCAATCTCGCGCTCTCTAAAGCACTACTACTCAAAGACAATAAATTAATTGCGAAATCTTATAACGTAATTGGAGTGAATTTCGATGATTTGTTCCTATTAGAAAAAGCATTTTTCTATTACCAAAAAAGCTTAATATTTGCCCAAAAAACCGAAGATGACACTTTAAAAGGAAAAATTTACAACAATCTAGCCAACATTTATTTCTTTGAAAAAAAAGAATATAAAAAAGGTCTAGAACATTACCAAAAATCATTATTTTATACAGAAAAAATTGCCGATACCAGTAAAATATTCTTAAGAAAATTAAACATTACTTGGGCTTTTTTTCAAGAAAATCAATTCTCCAACGGCAAGAGTTCTTTGGATTACTTAAATAAATACCAAAAAAAATATGCTGATGAATCAACACTCACTATACTCAATATGCTAAACGGTATGTATTCTGAATACCTAAATGATTATCCAAAAGCTGCTCAATTTTATCAAAAGGCCATAAAATTTGGTATAAATAGCAATGAGAAATTTGATTTATCAGTTGTATACTATAATTATTCCCTTTTTCTAGCCAAAACTAAACAATTCAAAGAAGCCTACACTTACGGTAAAAAATTTGAAGATTTAACCAATCAAATTCAAAACGACAGCAAGATAAAAACAGCCAAAAACACAGGGATTAATCTTGAAGTTGAAGAATACAAAAGAGAAATAGCCACTATTGCTTCAACTTTCAAAACCAAAGAAACCTTTTGGATGGAACAACAAGCTCAAAACAAAAAAAAGGTAGTACTAATCATCGTATTTTCATTACTAATATTTTTTCTTTTTTATGCCGTTTCGTTACATGAAAAATACAAGCATAAAGACAAAATTAAAGAGATTCAAAACAAAGTACAACAAAACATAATCAATGCTACTATTGATGGGCAAGAGTCTGAACGGATGAAAATTGCCACGGTATTACACGATAATATTAGTGCGTTATTATCATCTGCAGGCATGCATTTGAATGTTTTTAGTACCACTACCCAAACACCGAGCGAAGAAATCCTAAAAACAAAACACATTCTCGATGATGCTCATCACAAAGTAAGAGACCTCTCACATGAACTCATGCCTTCCTTACTCGTTCGTTTTGGTTTGTTTTTTGCCTTAGAAGATTTATGCGAAAAAAACTCCAACTCCAATATCAAGTTTGACTACAGCAACACCATCGATATTGAGACTCGATTCGATGAAACATTCGAAATCAAACTCTACTTTATTGTTTCAGAATTGATAAACAATATACTAAAACACAGTAAAGCCAACTACTCCAAAATTGAAACCATCATAGAAGATCAACAACTTCATATCACCATTCAAGACAACGGAAAAGGATTTAATGACCTTCAAAAAAACAGCACCGATGGTTACGGAATCAACAGAATCAAAGCACGAATCAACAATATGAAAGGGGAATTTGTAATCACCTCCAAAAAAAATCAAGGAACAACCATCAAACTTATTATTCCTGTTGCGTAATTATTTTTTCATTTCGACAATTTCCAAGTCTTTAATTTTATCGCCATCAATCACAAATCGCAACAGTGTACGAACCTGATGAAAACCGCTTTTTCCAGCAGCACCGGGATTCATGTGTAACAAATTATGCTTCTTATCAAACTGAACTTTCAAAATATGAGAGTGTCCACAAATAAATAACATAGGCGGATTCGTTGCCATTTCATCTCTAACAGCAGGATTATATTTCCCAGGATAACCGCCAATATGCGTAATCCAAACCGAAACTTGCTCACACACAAAACGATTGTGTAAGGGAAATTCAATTCTAGCTTCATTCCCATCAATATTACCGTACACTGCTCGCAAAGGCTTGTGTTTTTTTAGCGTATCGGTCACATTCAAATCTCCAATATCACCTGCATGCCAAACTTCATCAGCCCAAGCTACATGTTTCAAAATCGCCTCATCGATGTGGCTGTGCGTATCTGATAGCAAAAGAATTCTGGTCATACTATGGAAGATTAAAAATAAAAGACAGCAAAAATAAACGCTTCTCTCTCATTCTAGCCAAAATTTGAAGTTCTTTTTTTGGAGCCAAACAAAAGGCTAAAAATAAACAGGGATTCCCGCTGTCCTTCCTATCTTTTTTTTATACCTGTCAGGTTTTAAAACCTGACAGGTATAAAAAAAAGGATATTCCCTCCCATCGGGGCTAGCATCAAACATTCGGCATTTATTCAGGCAATTACAAAAATGATATAAAAACAAAAAAATCACTCTAAAGATTGTAAATTTGCAGCCAATAAAACAAGCAATCGTTACCATACCTTTGTAACGCATTAAAACGATTACAACCCAAAATCACAAAACATCTTGAGGTACTTTATACAATTAGCCTATAACGGAACTGCTTATCACGGTTGGCAATACCAACCCAATGCCAGCTCTGTCCAAGAAACGCTGAACAAAGCTCTTTCGGTGCTTTTGAACACCACTATAAATATTATGGGGGCTGGTAGAACCGATACTGGCGTACATGCCAGCCAAATGTATGCTCATTTTGATAGTGAAAAAAAACTAGAAACAGCAACCTTGGTACACAAACTCAATTCGTATTTACCAAAAGATATCGCCATATTTGACATTATCCCCGTAAGCGATGAAGCGCATTCCCGATTTGATGCTACCAAACGCACTTACGAATACCATATCAATACCCTAAAAAATCCTTTTCTAGAAGGATTGAGTTGGTATTACCACCAAGATTTGGATGTAGCCTTAATGAATGAAGCTGCTAAATTATTATTAAATCATACCGACTTTCAGTGCTTTTCGAAAGTGAATACTGATGTAAATACATTTGATTGCACTATATTTGACGCAGTTTGGAGTAAGGAAAAAGATCGTTTGATTTTTACCATTTCCGCCAATCGTTTTTTGAGAAATATGGTGCGTTCTATTGTAGGAACATTAGTCAATGTGGGATTACATAAAATCACTTTGATTGATTTTGAAAACATCATAAAAAGCAAAAACAGAGAAAAAGCAGGTTTTTCGGTTCCAGCGCATGGTTTGTACTTAACCGAAATCACTTATGAATACCTAAAATAGCCCCGATAGTAGTGGAAATCCTTTTTTGTTTTTCCTTTAAAAACAAAAAAGATTACTTCACTAAACTTTTATTAACATAGGAGTTCAGTGAATTACATTTGAAGCGAATAGCGGGAAATAGCTCCTAAACATGAAAGCAAAAGCATTCGATACTCGATTATTCAAAAGAATTTTAAAATATACAAAACCCTATCAATTACGATTCAATGGGGTCATTGCCTTTGCCATTTCCTTATCGGTTTTTGCAGCTTTACGTCCGTATTTGTTAAAGCAAACAGTCGATGGATACATCAAAACCCATGACCAACAAGGTTTACTTTTGTATGTGTCTTTGATGGGAATTGTATTGCTTCTAGAAGTTTTTTCGCAATTCTATTTTGTGTTTTGGGCCAATTGGTTGGGCCAAGATATTGTAAAAGACATCCGAATTAAATTGTTTGCACATTTGCTTAGTTTTAGGATGAAATACTTTGATTTGGTTCCTGTTGGACAAGTCGTAACCCGTTGTGTATCGGACATTGAAGCCATTGCTCGTATTTTTAGTCAAGGCCTTTTCATGATTATTAGTGATTTGATGAAAATGCTTGTGGTGCTTATTTTTATGTTCTATATGAACTGGAAACTCACTTGGATTGTCATTGTAGCCATGCCGGTTTTGGTCTTTTTCACGCGTATTTTTCAAAAGAAAATGCAAGTGGCTTTTGAGGAAGTACGAACCCAAATTGCGAATATGAATACTTTCGTTCAAGAACGCGTAACAGGAATGAAAATCGTTCAGTTGTTCAATCGTGAAGATATTGAGTTTGATAAATTCAAAAACATTAATGATAAACATAGAAAAGCGTGGATAAAAACAATTTTGTACAACTCCATTTTCTTCCCTATTGCTGATATTATCTCGTCATTGACGTTAGGATTTATCGTTTTGTATGGTGGAATCAAAATATTGAACGGTGACAACTTTACCACATTTGGAGATTTGTTTTCGTACACTATGTTTATAGGAATGCTATTCAATCCCTTGCGCCAAATCGCGGATAAATTCAACGAAATGCAATTGGGAATGATTGCAGCCAATCGTGTGTTTGACATTTTGGATACCGAAGACCAAATTCAAGACAAAGGAACAGTAGAAGCGCCGATTTTCAAGGGAAATATTTCGTTCAAAAAAGTACGATTCGGCTATATCCCTGACGAAGAAGTGGTAAAAGGTATCGATTTGGAAGTAAAAGCCGGACAAACCATTGCTATTGTGGGTTCTACAGGCGCAGGAAAATCGACTATAATTAATTTATTGAATCGTTTTTACGAAATCAACAGCGGTACGATTTGTATTGATAACGAAAATATCGACAACTATTCATTAAGTTCTTTACGAAAACAAATAGCGGTGGTGCTTCAGGATGTGTTTTTATTTGCAGATACTATTTACAACAACATTACCCTTAATAATCCAGAAATTACAAGAGAGGAAGTAGTAGCTGCTGCCAAAAAAATTGGAGTACATGACTTTATCATGAGTTTGCCTGATGATTATAATTTTGACGTAAAAGAACGCGGGGTTATGCTTTCGTCTGGTCAACGCCAATTGATTGCTTTTTTACGTGCTTTTGTTTCTAATCCGAGCATTTTGATTTTAGATGAAGCCACTTCTTCTATTGATACGTATTCAGAGGAATTGATTCAGCGCGCCACCGAAACCATTACACAAGGTAGAACTTCAATAGTGATTGCACACCGTTTGGCTACAATTGTAAACGCTGACAAAATCGTAGTTATGGACAAAGGCTTAATTGTAGAACAAGGAACCCATTTTGAGCTATTGAATTTAGAAAATGGTTTTTATAAAAACCTTTACGATTCGCAGTTTTCGATAGCGAATTAATTATTAAACTAATTAATTCTTACTTAGTAGTATGAAAAAACTCGGTTGTTATCTTCTAATTTTCTTAGCTTATTCTTGCATACCGTACAAAATTGCTCCAACTATAGAAGGAGAAAAAATAATTAAGGCAAAAAAATTTAAAAAAGACTTACCGAATTTTTACGGATACATTTTTGAAGACCCCAAGAATGCAAATGAGTTTTATAATTTCATCAACACTAAATACAATTTGAAGCATTTCAATGTCGATTCAAATGTGCCAATTACTATCAATAACACTAGGTATTATTTATCTTTTTTTGAACGTGAGAGAACAACAGAAACAATAAATTTGATCCCATTTATTATAGATGCTGATAGAAATAGTAAAGGAAAAGAGTCATTATTAGAAGATTTTTACGCAACTAGAACAGGTTTTTGGTATTTAGTGCTAACAGTAACGGACACGGAAATTAAAGATTGTCTTAATCCAAAATATCCGCAACATGAGGAAGTCCTCAATCATTTGAAAAAATTAAAAAACGAATATTTTTCAACAAGCAATTATATGGAAGCTTTCTTAAAAATGAAATAATAGTTTTTACGGATGCTACGAACTAATAAACTTTTGAAAGGTCTAATTTTTTTTAAAATAAATCCTTAATTTCGCAACTTGAAATTAATTTAGAAAACACATACAAATGAAATACGATATTATAGTTTTAGGAAGTGGGCCTGGAGGTTATGTAACAGCCATTAGAGCGTCACAATTAGGTTTTAAAGTAGCTGTAGTTGAAAAAGAAAATCTTGGTGGCGTTTGTTTGAACTGGGGGTGTATCCCAACTAAAGCCTTACTAAAATCAGCACAAGTTTTTGATTATTTAAAACATGCTTCTGACTATGGATTGACTGTAAAAGAATTTGACAAAGATTTTGGTGCTGTAGTTAACCGCAGCCGAAGTGTAGCTGACGGAATGAGCAAAGGCGTTCAGTTCTTAATGAAAAAAAATAAAATTGACGTTATTGACGGATTTGGAAAGCTAAAAGCTGGAAAAAAACTAGACGTTACTGATAAAGAAGGAAAAGTTACTGAATACAGTGCAGATCACATTATCATTGCTACTGGAGCTCGCTCTCGTGAGTTACCAAACTTGCCGCAAGATGGAGTAAAAGTAATTGGATACCGTCAAGCAATGACATTACCTACACAACCAAAATCTATGATTATTGTAGGTTCTGGAGCGATTGGAGTGGAATTTGCACATTTCTACAACTCTATGGGAACCAATGTAACTATCGTTGAGTTCATGCCAACTATCGTTCCTGTTGAAGACGAAGACATTTCAAAACAAATGGAACGTTCTATGAAAAA
Source organism: Flavobacterium succinicans LMG 10402 (assembly GCF_000611675.1). Taxonomy (GTDB): domain Bacteria; phylum Bacteroidota; class Bacteroidia; order Flavobacteriales; family Flavobacteriaceae; genus Flavobacterium; species Flavobacterium succinicans. The sequence goes on from NZ_JATV01000013.1 coordinate 67,400, forward strand.
AGCAGGAGTTAAAATCATGACTAACTCTTCTGTAGAAAGAATCGATACTACTGGTTCTAGTGTAAAAGCCTATGTAAAAACGGCTAAAGGTGAAGAAGTTTTAGAAGCAGATATTTTATTATCGGCTGTTGGAATCAAAACCAACATCGAAAACATTGGATTAGAAGAAGTAGGTATTGCTACTGATAGAGATAAAATTTTAGTGAACGCTTATAATGCCACTAACATTCCTGGTTACTACGCTATTGGAGATGTAACTCCTGGTCAAGCTTTGGCACACGTTGCTTCTGCAGAAGGAATCAACTGTGTTGAAAAAATTGCAGGTCTTCATGTAGAACCAATCGATTACGGAAATGTACCAGGTTGTACTTATGCAACGCCAGAAATTGCTTCTGTTGGTTTGACAGAAAAACAAGCCAAAGAAAAAGGATATGAATTGAAAATTGGAAAATTCCCATTCTCTGCTTCTGGAAAAGCAAAAGCTTCTGGAGCTGCAGATGGTTTTGTGAAAGTAATTTTCGATGCCAAATACGGCGAATGGTTAGGATGTCATATGATTGGAGCTGGTGTTACGGATATGATTGCTGAAGCAGTTGTAGCTCGTAAACTAGAAACTACAGGTCACGAAATCTTAAAAGCCATCCACCCTCACCCAACTATGAGTGAAGCAGTTATGGAAGCCGTTGCTGATGCTTATGGCGAAGTAATTCACTTGTAACCTTCAGTTTTAGAACCTCTTAAATAGATTATAAGATAAATATAGAATCCGTTTTGTGTATAACAAAACGGATTTTTTTATGTAATTTCATTTTACCATAGAATTAACTGTTGCTGTATTGTAAAAACCAATTTATTCTATAAATTTACTAGGATTTAAAATAAAAAAATAAAACCATGACTTATAACAACATACTTGAAACAATCGGTAACACACCCCATGTAAAAATCAACAAACTATTTGGAGAAAAAAAATCGGTTTGGATAAAATTAGAACGTGCCAATCCGGGTGCTAGCATCAAAGACCGTATTGCTTTAGCCATGATTGAAGATGCAGAACAAAAAGGAGTATTGCAAAAAGGTAGCACTATTATTGAAGCTACTTCGGGCAACACTGGAATTGGTTTAGCTATGGTTGCTGCAGTAAAAGGATACCGACTTATTTTGGTTATGCCAGAATCGATGTCTATAGAAAGACGCCGTTTAATGAGTATCTATGGTGCAGAATTTGTATTGACGCCGCGCGAAAAAGGAATGAAAGGCGCAATCGAAAAAGCGCAAGAACTAGTAAACGAAATCCCTAACTCTTGGTCACCGCTACAATTTGAAAACCCAGCAAATATTGAGGTGCACAAACAAAAAACAGCACAAGAAATCATCAACGCCTTTCCAAACGGAATCGACTACCTCATCACAGGAGTAGGCACTGGCGGACATATTACGGGCTGTGCCGAAATCCTAAAACAACACTTTCCAAATCTAAAAGTATTTGCGGTAGAACCAGAAGCTTCTCCAGTAATTAGTGGAGGTGCGCCAAGTCCACACCCAATTCAAGGGATTGGTGCAGGTTTTATACCCACCAATTTACACACTGAAATACTAGATGGCACCATACAAGTTAGCAAAGACGAGGCATTTACTTATGCACAAAGAGCCGCTAAAGAAGAAGGAATCCTGTTAGGCATTTCATCTGGTGCCTCTTTAGCCGCTGTAGCTAAAAAACTAAACGAAATCCCAGATGGTGCAACTGTACTTACTTTTTGCTACGACACCGGCGAACGCTATTTGAGCATCGAAGGATTGTTCGAATAACATAAAATTGTATAAAGCAAAAAACCTGACAACTTTACAATTGTCAGGTTTTGTATTTTTAAAAAAAAGCCTTAGACGCCTTTCAACGCCTCAATCAATAAATCTAAATCTTCTTGAGTAGATAAATGACTGAACGATATTCGCAAACTTGGTTTTTTCAAATCAGCTTCCGAAAGCATTTCAGCCAGCACATGCGAGGGTTTCACACTTCCCGACTGGCAAGCACTTCCTCTCGAAACAAAAATCCCTTTCATATCCAAATAAAACAAAATCATGGCTGTTTTATCCGCTGAAAAAGGCAATTGTACATTCAAAATCGGATAAAAAGTAGCAACTCCATTTTCTTTAACTCCAGGAAAATGCAAAGCTAATTGTTCCAAACAATACTGTTTTAGAGCACTAATTTGCTGCTGCTCAGCTTCTAAATTGGCATAAGAAATTTCCAAAGCCTTTGCCATTCCAGCAATTTGATGAATTGCTTCAGTACCAGAACGCAGTCCTTTTTCTTGTTCTCCACCAAAAAACAAAGGCTGCAAACCCGAATTTTTTCGAATAAAAGCAAAACCAACGCCTTTTGGACCGTGAAATTTATGGGCACTGCTCACAATAAAATCTACAGGAACTTTTTGTAAATCCAAAATCGCTTTGCCTACAGATTGCACCGTGTCCGAGAGAAACAAAGCATGATGCTCTTGACAAATTTGTGACACACGTTCCAAATCCAAAACCACCCCCGTTTCATTGTTCACATGCATTAAACTCACCAACGTTTTCTCCGTAGATTCAGAAAGCAAACTCACTAAATGCGTCAAATCAAGAACGCCATCAACCGAATTTTCTACATATTCCACTTGAACACCAAACTCCTTTTGCAATTCCAAAATAGGATACAAAACCGCGTGATGTTCCATTTTGCTCGAAATAATTCGCCTCACTTTCAAATCCTTCACTGCCGAACGCAAAATCCAATTATTGGCCTCTGTCCCACCCGATGTAAACAAAATCTCTTGCGCCGTAGCATTCAAAGCCTTGGCAATGCTCTTTCTAGACAGTTCCAAAATACTTTTGGCGTGACGACCCAAACTATGCGTAGACGACGGATTTCCGTAATCTTGCGCCATACATTCTACCATTACCTGAATCACTTCGGGACGCATCGCAGTTGTAGAAGCATTGTCGAGATATACTTTTTTCATAATTAAATACTTTTCATTTTTATTTGGGCGTGCCCCGCCAGAAAAAGTCGGGTCGGGCATCCGTTCCCGCTTTTTTTAGAGACAAAAAAGTCTCTAAAAAAGAGCTCCACTTCTACCCTCACGCAAACCCTGCAAAACCAGACGTTCTTTAGGTAACCAATCGTTTCTCTTTCGATTTTTTCAATAATTCCAAAATCACTTTCTTATTAAAAATCACAACAGAAATCAAAATCAGTACATAAGAAAAGAGCTGAATTCCATTTATTTTCTCTTTGAAATACAACAAAGCAATTGCAAAATTAATCATTGGATTGATATACATCAAAATTCCAACTGTCGCAGAGGAAATTCCTTTCAATGCAAACAAATTTAAAAATAAAGGAATAATCGTAAAAAAGACCACAATACATAACAAACAACCATAAAACAAAGGTGTTGTAGGCAGTGGGCCGCTATAAATTGGATAAAATGGCAATATCAACAGCGCAATAAAAAGCAATTGTACATTGAGTACCAAAAGCTTATCCATTTGATTGTTTTTTCGTTGACTTACTAAATAGAGCGCATAAGTTGCCGCAACCACCAAGCTATAAAAAATATCATGCAAATCATTCATTGACAACAACAAACAACTCACAACACTCAATGAAACCGCTAACCATTGCGTCTTTGAAAGTGTTTCTTTTAAAAGAAAAAAGGCAAAAACGGTCGTCAGTATCGGGCAAATCAAGTAAGCCAAGGAACCTGCCTTCACACTAACGTGATTGACAACATAAATAAAAATAAACCAATTCGAAGCCAGTATTAAACTTCCTCCTAATGTCAACCACAAAATGGTTTTCTTAACTTTTGGTTCAAAATTTTGAAAAAGAGCCCAATTCTCTCGAATCACGCTTTTTCTTAAAACAACATTCAAAAGCGTTAAAAGTACAACACTCAAAAAAACGCGGTAAAAAAGAATGTCCAAAGAAGGAAAATCGGCAATAGGTTTTAGTGCCAAGCTGAAAAATCCCCAAATAAAGAAAGCGGAAAATGCAGCTAGATAATGTTTCGTTTGTTTCATTTAGATTAAATAGGACGGCAAAGGTACTAATTTCATTTGGCTTGTCTTTTTCATCCAAAACAAATCGGCTACATTAACATCATTTTAAAAAAGAGATGAAGCGGATACCAATTAAAAATTCTATTTTTGCTTAAAATAAACTCTATAATGAAACGATTTTTAGGTATCTTATTCTTATCACTAATTTTGAACAGTTGCGATGATGGCGACCTGTTTTTAGAAGATATTAATTTTGACAATGCCACGGTGGCCAAATGCGAAACTAATGGTATTATTTACAAACTCAACGAAAAAGAAGCCTTATTGCTGGAGCTTCCACGATTAGTTTTACCAAACGAAACCAAAACGCAATCTGTTATCATCGGTGGTGAAAATCGGGTGGTGTATCGTTTCTACGATGGAAAAGTATCGCAAGCCAACATTTGCGAAACTATACCTCCTGGAACACCAATTGTAACAGATCAATGGAATGCAACAGCCGGTATTGTTGAAATTGCATCGACACCGATCAAAAAAATTGATGAGACCAACAATAGTACTCGAATTACAGGCTATAATCATTTTATAGTATTGAGAAATATTACTTTTAAAAAGTCAGACGGTAAAGATCAAACTTATCCAGAGTTTGTTTTTGGAAATCAGGTGACCACGGCCACTTTGCTACCTTTTGCTTTCACTCAGGCGCTAAACCGATGTACTGTTTCAAAAAATATTTATAACTTTATTAAGAGTGAAGCATTAACTTTAAGCAATATTGATCCTGAACTAATTAAAAGCGAAAGTACTCCTTTGAATACTCCTAGAGTTGGATTATTGGGTACTACTAAAAATAGTCTAGTCTACAAATCCTATAACGGTTTGTTGACAGGTGATTTTTTCTGTACTACCACACCTCCACTTACACCAACTGTTCTTCAAGAGTGGAAGGCGGCAGCAGGTATTGCTAATTCTGAAGGCATTATCGAAGTAACAACCACTACTTTTGGCACAGGATATAAACATACGATTATACTTAAGAAAGCAAAAATGACCCGTGGAGAAGACAGCTTTTTATTGGGTGACACCTATATTTACGGAGAATTAATCACCAATTAACACTCAAATCAACAATCAAAAAAAGGTCAATTCTTTACTGAATTGACCTTTTTTTGATAAAAATTACTTTGCGTTTTGCTTAAAGTATACTTCAGTTGCCCCTAAACCATATTTTTGATAATTGGCATCTTGAAACGAAACATTGTCATAACGTCCTAGTAGAAAATCCAACTCGGCTTTCAGTACTCCTTCTCCAACGCCGTGGATGAAAACGATTTTAGGAATCCGATTTCGGATGGCAAATTCAATATGGCGTTTGGCGGTATCGGCTTGCAAAGTTAGAATATCATAATTCGTCATACCACGCTTATTGGGTACTAATTTCTCAATGTGCAAATCAAATTCAGGTACGCCAACTTCCTTTTTTTCTTTGCGTTCTTTTACAAAACTTCTGGGTGTTGGAATCGTTTTTTCTTTGATAATTTCATCTACATTAATCCTTCTAATAGCATCCATTAAATTACTCGATTGGTTCATGTTAAGTAATTCATGAGTTGCAAAATTCATTACAAAACCATCTTCGGTTTCAATAGTAATTTGGGTTCCATTGATAGCTAGAACAATACCATTAATATCGTCGTCTAGTACCGCTACTTTATCTCCTTTATTCCACATCATTTTCTTCTTTATCTTGATTTTTACTTGGCGTTTTACCACTTAATCGCATCATTCCATACATGAAAATAATCATAGCCATAACTATCAAATAAACATTTTTATCTGGTTTAGTTTGTTCATAAAAAGCAACTCCTATGGCTACTGCCACTATCAAAATCATCAATTTCTTCATTTCAAAAAATTTCAAGCTCCAAAAATAAGAAATAAAACTGGTGAGATCGATTATTGAAAAAGGAATCGGCTTTTTTTTGTAAAATTGTATCAAATTAATGACGATGCATTTAGAAGAATATATGATTCCTTGTTTGAGCAAAACACTTTTTGGTATAGAATGCTTGGGTTGTGGATTTCAACGCGCCCTGCTTTTGTTGCTAAAAGGAGAATGGAGTACCGCGTTTGTTATGTATCCAGCAGTATATTCCATGCTTACAATGTTAGTGGGAATTCTTTTGTTTTACACCACCAAAAAAACAACTTTTACCAAAAAAGGTTTAACTGTTTTAATAGCAATTAATCTCTTCTTTGTCATTGGTGGCTATACCTACAAACATTTTTTGATTTAAATTACTTTTTCATTCGAGTAAAAATATCATTCATAATTTCGATTTAATGATCATTATTTAATGATTAAACTCTCTTTTTTAAGCTAATTTTCGCGATTAATTCAAGGTAACTTACTAAAAAAGAAACAAATTTATAGTCCTACAAAATCTATCTAATAAATAGGAAAAATTATGATTTATTGCCACAAAAATTAGTTACATATCTAAAAAACATCTTATTTTTACGTTTTCGAATTCATCTTATAATCTTACTATTGTGTCAAGACATCAAATTATTCAAAATATTCATTCGCAAAAGAGTCATTTGTCTATTAATTATAGTATAAAAACCAAAACAGAAGCTTTTACTGAAAAACTGTTTTATACCCTTTTTGATTCAAATGCTCCTTTAGACCAAAGTATTGATGAATTGGAGGTTCAATTCAAAGAAATTGCAAAAATTGCTTGTAAAAAAGCAACCACCCATTGTGAAAGTGCTTGGGATAGTTTCCTTGAAAAATTGCCTTTGGTTTTAGAACAACTCAATCAAGATGCGGCTTACATTCTTATAAATGACCCCGCTTCGAATAGTATCGAAGAAGTATATTTAGCTTACCCAGGTTTTTACGCTATTGCCATTTATCGTTTAAGTCATGAATTGTATTTACTGGATTTATTGCTTTTTTCAAGGTTAATGAGTGAATACGCACACCGCATTACGGGTACAGACATTCATGCAGGAGCTACCATTGCTTCGCCATTTTTTATTGATCACGCCACTGGAATTGTAATTGGAGAAACCACTGTAATCGAAGAAAACGTCAAAATATACCAAGGAGTCACTTTGGGTGCGCTAAGTGTTAGTAAAGAAATGAAAAATGCTAAACGCCATCCAACCGTTGAAAAAAATGTCTGCATTTATGCCAATGCCACTATACTTGGAGGCGAAACTGTAATAGGACAAAATAGTATAGTAGGTGGAAATTCATGGGTAACAAAATCAATACCAGCCGATTCTACTGTATTAAACACAACAACAACTGAGGTTAAGATAAAAGAAAAACGATAATGAAACCACAAAAGTTAGTCGATCTTATTGGAAACACACCATTAGTAATAAGTCAAAATTTAGTACATAATCCCAACGTAAAATTGCTTCTAAAACTTGAAGGAAACAATCCTGGAGGAAGTGTAAAAGACCGTGCAGCCTACAATATGATTAAATCTGCAATTGAACGAGGCGACATCAAAAAGGGCGATAAATTAATCGAAGCAACCAGTGGAAACACAGGCATCGCTTTGGCCATGATTGCACAATTATTCAATATCGAAATTGAATTGGTTTTACCTGAAGATTCCACCATAGAACGTACACAAACCATGAGAGCTTATGGTGCCACCGTAATCTTAACACCCGCAAGTACTGGCATCATTGGCTCAAGAGATTATGCCGACAAAAAAGTTGCAGAAGGCGGTTATATCATGCTCAACCAATTTGCCAATGACGACAATTGGAAGGCACATTACAACACTACAGGTCCAGAAATTTGGGAAGACACCGAAGGAACCGTAACCCATTTTGTATCGGCGATGGGGACAACAGGAACTATTATTGGTACTTCAACCTATTTGAAAGAAAAGAATCCATCGATTCAAATTATTGGGGCACAACCTAGTGATGGCTCTCAAATTCCGGGTATTCGCAAATGGCCACAAGAATATTTACCTAAAATTTTTGATGCTTCAAAAGTGGATACCGTTATAGAAGTAACTGAAGCCGAAGCTAGAGCCATGACTCAACGTTTAGCTAAAGAAGAAGGCATTTTTGCTGGAATGAGTAGCGGTGGTTCAGTAGCAGCTGCAGTAAAAATTGCCGAAACCTTAGAGTCAGGAGTCATTGTCGCTATTATATGTGATCGTGGTGATCGTTATCTGTCTTCCGATTTGTTTGATTAAAAACAGATTCAGATTATAAAAAAATCCCGTTCGATTGGACACGAACGGGATTTCTATTTTAATAAATATTGCAGATTATTTTTTGCTCCACTCTGCTATACTGTCTTTATTCATTTTTACATAATCTTGGTTTTTAGCGGCTTCAGCAGCGGCAAGAGACAATTTTGCAGTTTCTATTGCTCCCGCTTTATCACCTTGTTTGGCTTGAATCAAAGATTTTAAACGTAAATACCAAAAAGGCTTTTCTTTGGTCATATCCAAAGCTTTGTCAATATAGGTTCTAGCTTTGGTTATATCACCTTCTGCTTGAAAAATGTATTGTGCCGAAGAAAAATAATCCCCTGCTGTTGGACCTGCTAAAACTTTTTCAATACTTGCGGTAGCTATTTTTTGAGTAGGCACTTCAAATTTCATTGATACTGAAGAATTTTCCCAAGCTAAATCCAAATGCCCTGAATTCAAATCCAAATGATTAATACCAATAGTAAATGATTCTACTGCTTTTGGTAAAGCTTCTTCTTTAACAGTAGTACGCAAGGCTACATTTTCTTCTTTGAATTCTTCTGGCAACCCCCAATTGTCAGTTGTACTATAAAAAATAACTTCCCAACTACCAATTTTTGGAACAGTATACAAAGCATATTTTCCTTTTTTCAAGGTTTTACCATCAATCACTACATCATCTGAAAATGAAATAGTAGTATTCGCGTTAGCTCCCGTTCTCCATAATTTTCCAAAAGGAACTAAGTTTCCAAAAACTGGTCTTCCTTTGGCCGCTGGTCTTGAATACACCACTTCTACATCCGTTAGTCCCACTGTTTGCATAATGGTCGCTTTTGGACTAGGAGCAGGCGTTTTTACTTGCGCCTCGATAGTGAAATTAGCAATAAAAATTGCTAAAGCAATAATGATTTTTTTCATGATACTTTTTTAAGTTAGTGCTTCAAATTTACAAATAAGATTCAATATTTTAACTCTTTAACATTAAAAACCCAATTTCGAAATCGTATTAGCATTTAATTCAGTAAAATCTTGAATAATAGTATCTGCGGTAGACAAGTCTTGATCTTTGGAATGAAAACTTTTGTACCCCACGCAAAAAATTCCTGCGGCATTAGCTGCTTTTACACCATTGGTACTATCTTCAATTATGATGCATTTTTCTTTCGGAGCAGTAGACAAATTGGCCGCGTGCTCAAAAATGGCTGGATGCGGTTTGGATTGCGGAAAATCTTCGCCACTTACAATATGCGAGAAGTATTGATGTAAATTAAATCTTGTGAACACTCTATCAATAGTCACTTTTGAAGCTGATGAAGCCACGATTAACTGCATTCCGTTTTGATGTAAATCTTTAATCAAATTTTCTACTCCAGCCAACAATTCCAAATCTTCTTTAGTATCAAAAGCATCATTAAAACGGTTGCGTTTTTGCTGAATTAAATCTTCTACTTCCAGTTGTAAATTGAACTGATTTTTCAAAAACTGAAAAGTATTTCGAGTTGAAAAACCAGTAAAAGAAGTATACATTTCCTCGGGAACGCTAACATTTAATTCATCGAATAATTGGTAATAGGCATAACGATGAACAGGTTCTGTATCTACAATTACCCCATCCATATCAAAAATTACAGTTTGTATCATATTTTTTTTAAGTTTCTAAGTTGCTTTGTTTGTTTTGAATTGAACTAATCACTAGTTACTAGGTACTAGCCACTAAGAACTAATTCTTCAGTAAATATCGAATTACAGTTTCGGCGGCATGCAAACCAAAAAGACCTGGCATATAGCTATTGGTCCCGTAAAAAGATTTTTTAAAATTAGTACCATCTGTTAATTTTAAACTGGTTGGATCTTGAATTTCGGAAGAAAAAACCACTTTCAATTTGTATAAATTATGTGCTTTCAAACGTCTTTTGATCGTTCGAGCAAAACTGCAATTGATGGTTTTAGAAATATCAGCAACTTTAACCTTTGAAGCTTCCATTTTTCCTCCAGCACCCATGCTACTAATAATTTTTACTCTATATCTTTGGGCTCCTAGAATTAAATTGATTTTGGGAGTTACACTATCAATACAATCTAATACGTAATCATAGTCATTATTTACGATTTCGAAGGCGCGTTCTGGTGAAAGAAATTCTTGTACTCGGGTAAGGTTAAGTGCGGGATTGATGTCCATTAATCGGTCGCCAACGACGGTTACTTTGGGTTGCCCTACAGTGGAATGTAAAGCTGGTAATTGACGATTAATATTGGTAATATCGACCACATCTCCATCTACTATGGTCATCTTTCCTACGCCTGCTCTTGCCAAAAACTCGGCAGCAAATGAGCCTACTCCTCCTAGTCCTACGACTAGTATATTTGCATTTTGTAATTTTTGTAATCCTTCGGCTTTAAATAAAAGCTCCGCTCTTTCGGTCCACTCTGCCATATTCTTTGTTTAAAGTTATTCTTTGTTATTTGATTATTTTATAAACATTTGAGTCATTTTAGTTTTTGCTACTTATTATTTTAAGCACAATGAAAGTGCATAAGAGTAAAACTTGTTTGTTCTTGAAAGCGTAGTTATTAATTTCAACTTTTTTAAACTGATTAGTACAACTTTCAATGACTGATATGTTTCTGTTTTTATTTGAATCTATTTTCTTTTTTAAAATGTTTCCTAAAAATCCCCAATCTTCTCTTCTAGCCCCGGTAGGAGCGGCATCCTTTGCTTTTTTTCTTTAAAAAAGCAAAGATATAGCGGATAACGGGACTTTGCTGGCTAAAATGCCTATTTTTTCTGCTCCTAAAAACTCATTACATTCTAAAATCAATCGAGAGTTAGTCCAAAAACTCGCTTTATGTTTGCGTTGATTTGTTGCTGTATGGCTTCAACGGTTGTGTTTTTGCATTGGGAGGCCAAAGCGTAGACTTCTTCGATTCCGTTTTCGATGGTATCGGTTTCTAGAAAGAACTGATGGTTTGGCACTTTTTGAAAAACGCTTGCCAAGGCTGGATTTTGAACCAAATACTTCCCAAAGGATAGATAAAATCCGTTGTTGAGTAACGATTGCGCCACGATTTCGTTCTTTGAGAATCCGTGAATGAGCAACGGAACAGTGATTTTTAACTTTTTGCTACTAGCAATTACCTCCTGATACGCCGCCACACAATGAATCACTACAGGTTTGTTGTACTTTTGCGCCAAATGCAATTGTTGTTCAAAAACGGCTTGTTGCACCTCTAACGGAATGGCAATTCGCTTGTCTAAACCGCACTCGCCTAAAGCCAAACAATTAGGGTCTTGGAGTTGTTGCTCGATGATTTCCAAATCGTTTGCTATCCGTTCCTCCACAATATACCAAGGATGAATGCCTATGGAATAATAGGAAAAAGAGTTCTCGAACTCGTTTGGATACTGATTAACCAACTCGATTCGGCTGGGATTTTGGGTGGCTTTGTGCGTATGTAAATTGAAATATTTCATTTAGTCGTGAAACTTTTTTACTCCCGCATTTATGGCTACTGGTAAATCATTTTCAAGCGGTACTATGGGACAAGAATATTTGTGATTGTAAGCGCAATAAGGGTTGTAAGCCGTATTGAAATCGATAAAAATGGTATCAGTTGTTGGGATTTTCAAATCGATGTAGCGTCCGCCTATGTAACTTTCTTTGCCGCAAGTCAGGTCAGAAAAAGGCAAAAACAAGTAGTCTATATATTCTTTCTTTTTGGAAAGTTCGATGTTTTGATAAATATTGAGTACCAAAGCTTTTCCGTCGATTGTGAAATGCGCTTCTCCGAATTTAATGTACAAAGGTTTTCTTGTGGTAGAGGTTTTCATTTCAAACACCTTCTCATTTGGCGTGCGAACAAAACGGGCTTCAATTTGTAAGTTGGGATTGTAAGGAAAAAAATCCAAGCTTGTAAAAACGGCTAAATCCTCTTTGAGCAAAGGACTTTTTTCAGGGGAGGCATATTCTGCATTGAGTTCTTTTTGGAATTTTTCTACAGCTTCGCTACCTTTTTGAGCTTGTCCGAAAGTCCAATTTGAGCCAATAATCATCAATACAACAAGTGCTTTTTTCATCTTTGAGTCGTTTTTGGCAAAAATAACTTAAAGTTAGCAGTCAGCAAAGTGCTTCCAAACAAAGTTACTACCTTTGGCAAAACGAAAAAAAAGATGCTGACCACTGCCATTCAACGCTATTTTGACAATTACCGAGGCTTTTCGAGAGAAATTTGGATACTTACTTTAATGACTTTCATCAATCGAGCTGGAACGATGGTGTTGCCTTTTTTGTCCAAATACTTGAAAGAAGACCTTGGTTTTTCGTTTAGCCAAGTCGGTTGGATTATGGTCTGTTTTGGTTTAGGCTCTATGCTCGGTTCTTGGCTAGGTGGAAAACTATCTGACAAAATTGGGTTTTACAAAATAATGATTTTCAGTTTATTTACTACTGGAGTATTGTTCTTTTTTGTGCAATATGTCACTTCCTTTTGGGGATTGTGCTTCAGTATGTTCTTTATTATGTCAGTTGCTGATATGTTTCGACCCGCGATGTTTGTTTCGTTAGGAACTTATGCCAAACCAGAGAACAGAACGAGAGCCTTGACATTAGTGCGATTGGCCGTAAATCTAGGTTTTGCGGCTGGACCAGCCTTGGGTGGTTTAATCATTATGGGAATGGGCTATCAAGGATTGTTTTGGGTAGACGGTGCTTCGTGTATTGTTTCTATTTTGATTTTTGCCCTTTTGGTAAAGGAAAAGAAAAGCACTATCGACAAAGAAAAACTGAAAGAAATCAATGCTACAAGAATATCTGTGTTTAAAGACACGGTTTTTTGGATTTTCTTGTTTGTGTGTTTCATCACGGCAGTATTATTTTTTCAACTATTTACTACTTTGCCTTTGTACCATAAAGAACAATTTGGATTGACTGAATTTCAAAGTGGATTGCTATTGTCGTTGAACGGATTGATTATCTTTTTCCTAGAAATGCCTATCGTAAGTGCGTCACAACGCAAAAATGTGAACAAACTCAAAATCATTCTTTGGGGCTGCGTTTGTATGTCATTTAGTTTCCTAGCGTTGTTGTTCAATTTTTGGGTGGGCTTTTTAGTGATTAGTTTATTGTTTATCACTTTTGGAGAAATGTTCATTTTTCCTTTTTCGAATTCTTTTGCTTTGAGTCGAGCTCCCAAGGGACACGAAGGGCGTTATATGGCACTTTTTACGATGAGTTTTAGTTTGGCTCATATTGTTAGTTCCAAAACTGGAATGGATATTATCAGTCGATTTGGCTACCAAAACAATTGGCTTTTTATGGCTTTCTTGGGCGTAGTATCCATTTTGGGTTGTATTTGGGTAATGCGATTGGTTCGTAAAGAAAACCAATAACTCCCTATTTTACTGCATTTTGAGACAATAAATTTTTAACTAACTTAAAATTTAGTTAAATAACTATATTTTTAGTTTGCTAACTACAAAAATAGTTGTAGGTTTGTTTTGTCATTAAATCAAACGTAATCAAGATGCAAAAATTAACCAACAAGGAAGAAGAAATTATGCATATTTTATGGAAGCTTAAAAAAGCTTTTGTAAAAGAAATTCAAGCAGAAATCACAGAAGAACAACCCCACTACAACACCCTTTCTACCATTGTCAGAAATCTAGAAGAGAAAGGATATGTGTCGCACAACGCTTTTGGTAACACCCATCAATATTTCCCTGTCGTTAAAATTGAAGACTATCGCAAGAAATTCATGTCGAATGCCATAGAAACATTTTTTGGCAGTTCTTACAAGAATATGGTATCGCAATTCGCGAAAGAAGAAAAAATATCTGCTGAAGAGTTACGAGAAATATTAGCGATGATTGAACAAAAATAAGCGTTATGGAAACCATCTATATCTACTTACTAAAAGCAAGCGGTTTGATTGCCTTATTTTATTTGGCTTACTATTTCTTGTTACGAAAAGAAACTTTCTTTACAGCCAATCGCTTTTTCTTACTCGCTGGATTAGGAACAGCTGTAGTGCTTCCGTTATTCTACATAACCAAAATTGTTTGGGTAAACCCTACTCCACTCAATTTTCCTATTTCAGAACTTCCACTACAACAAGCCACGCCTGAGGAATCCTTTGAAATAAATTGGTATTTGACTGCCATTGCCATTTATATACTAGGCTCTGCTTTGTTTTTTATAAAATTTGGAATGGATTATTGGAGTTTGAATCGAGTATTGAATAAAAGCAAAGCGCAACAACAAGCCGACTTCAAATTGATTGATGTTCCAGAAAAAATAGCGCCATTTTCGTATTTCAACACGATTGTTTTCAATTCTTCTTTGTATTCGCCATCAGAATTGCAAAGCATTTTAGAACACGAAAAAGTACACAGCGAGCAACACCATACCATAGATGTTTTGATTATTCGCTTTTTTAGTATCGTATTTTGGTTCAATCCTTTTATTTGGCTGTACCAAAGAGCCATACTTCAAAACCTTGAATTCATTGCGGATAACGAAGCTACCAAACGACTAGACGACAAAAAGGCCTATCAAATGGCACTTTTAAAAATAACAACACACGAAAATTGTGTTGCCCTTACCAATCATTTTTATCAATCATTAATCAAAAAACGAATCGTTATGTTAAACAAAAATCAATCAAAAAAATGGAATTCGTGGAAGTACGCACTGATACTTCCAGCTTTAATCGCCTTTGTATTTATCTTCCAAATTAAGGTTTTGGCACAGGAAAAAACAGTAACACACACTACAACATCCAAAACAACAACAGAAGACATCATTTTAGTTATTGACAAAAATACTTCTGATGTCAAATTAAAACAAGAAGCACAATTACTAAAAGACCTGCACGGCATTAACCTGAAAATTTCTAAAGTTAAGCGTAATGCTAATCAAGAAATTACAGGAATCAAAGTCCAATTTGATGACAAAAACGGCAACAAAGGAACCAATCAGGTTGATAGCGACCGTCCGATTTCACCTATCACTTTTATAAAAAATACCGATAGCAAAGGAAAATCAAGTATCGGATTTTATACTGGAAAAGCCAATCCAAAAGGGAAAATCAATAAAAAAATAGTACTAAATTCTTCAGATGATGAAGAATCTAACTTTGCTTTTTCTTTTAGTGATGACGAAGAGGATTTAACTCCACCAGATGCTCCAAGTGTTCCTGATGCAACAGATGCTCCAGATGCTCCAGATGCCCCAAACCAACCAAAAGTTCAAATCCAAAAAAGGGTAATCGTAACCAGAAGTAATAATGGTGAAAAACCAATAGTGTACATCAATGGTAAAAAAGTGGATGTCAATATGGAAGAATTAAATTCCAAATTAGACCCCAAATCAATCGAAAGAATGGATGTTTATAAAGGAGACATCTCTATTGAAAAATATGGAGACGATGGTAAAAACGGCGTAATCGCAATTACAACTAAAGATGGAAGAACTGAAGTAAATGTGAACAAAATAATCAAAAGAGCTCAAGCTGATGTAGAACGCTCTCTCAACGACAGAGAAAATATGCAAGCCGATATGGAACGTGCTAGAAAGGAAATAGAGCTATCAAAAATTGAAATGCAAAAAGCAAAAGCCGAAATAGAAAAAGCGAAACAAGAAATTCTAAAAGCCAAAAAAGAAATAGAAAAGGCAAAAGCTGAAAACAATAAAATATAAATTCAAAAGACGGTCATTCTACAACGACCGTCTTTTTTTTTTATCTTTGAAAAAAATAATCTATGTATAAAGTACTCGCTAAAATCAACAAAATCATTTTACCCAGTTTCACAAAGCAAGGCTTAGACCTCTCGAAAGCCAAAAAATGGCAAATGGCCATTATTGGGTATCGCTACTATGTAACTAAAAAAGCATTGTAAATACGATTTTGATACGAACTGAAAGCATTAAAAAAATACCGCAAAGTCCAAAAAAGAAGATTCTTTTGCGCCTCTTTTAAAAACACAGTCTTTCAATAATTTAGCAAGTCGAGTCAAAAAGTTTTATAGAATTCAATACTACACCGCTACAAACATTAATATAAAAAGCTATATTTGCTTTTGAATTTTAGTAAAAAATGGAACAATTTATAGTATCAGCCCGTAAGTATCGCCCACAAACCTTTAAGGATGTTGTTGGTCAAAAAGCGATTACCAATACGTTGCTGAATGCTATCGAAAACAACCATTTGGCCTCTGCCCTATTGTTTACAGGTCCTCGTGGCGTGGGTAAAACCACTTGCGCCCGAATTCTAGCTCGTAAAATAAATCAGCCCGGCTACGACGATCCCGAAGAAGATTTTGCCTTTAATGTATTTGAATTGGATGCGGCTTCTAACAACTCAGTAGATGACATTCGGAACCTAATTGATCAGGTTCGAATTCCTCCTCAAACTGGGCAATATAAGGTCTATATTATCGATGAGGTGCATATGTTGTCTTCTGCCGCTTTCAATGCTTTTTTGAAAACATTAGAAGAGCCACCAAAACACGCTATTTTTATTTTAGCTACTACCGAAAAACACAAAATCATTCCAACGATTTTATCTCGTTGTCAGATTTTTGATTTCAAAAGAATTACGGTAAAAGACGCTAAAGAACATTTGGCCGATGTTGCTGAAAATCAAGGAATACAATTTGAAGATGACGCTTTGCATATTATTGCTCAAAAAGCAGATGGTGCTATGCGAGATGCTTTGTCTATTTTTGACCGTGTAGTTTCGTTTTGCGGTAGCAATTTGACTCGACAAGCTGTAACTGAAAACCTAAATGTTTTAGATTACGAAACCTATATCAACATCACCGATTTGATCTTGGAAAACAAAATTCCTGATTTGTTATTGGCTTTTAATACCATCTTGTCAAAAGGTTTTGATGCGCACCATTTTGTGTCTGGTTTAGCTTCTCACTTTAGAGATTTATTGGTTGCCAAAACACCTTCTACCTTAGTTTTGATGGAGATGGGCGAACAAGCACAGCAAATGTATGGAGTACAAGCTCAAAAATGCAGTCCTGATTTTTTATTAAAAGGTATCGAAATTGCCAATGACTGTGATCTGAAATACAAAGTGAGTCAAAATCAACGCTTGTTAGTAGAACTTTGTTTGATGCAATTGGCCTCTATCACTTTTGATGGAGAAAAAAAAAAGTTGACGCTTTCATAATTCCCCCTACTTATTTCCGAAAACAAGAATATTCCATAACTGATAATACAAAGTCAGAAGCAGTAAGTAGTACAACTGTTACTCCCGAACCAACAAGTCCTAGTGTTGCAATTCCTTCTATTTCTTCCCCTGCAATTGCAGAAGTTGTTCCAGATGTAGTAAAACCTGCTCTAGATTTTAAACCTGACGAAACGAAATTTTCTGCCTTATCATTATCAAGTATTCGTGCCAAAAAAGCCCTTGAAGAAAGCAGTAAATCGATTGTCAAAGAAGTAGTTCATTCGCCTACAGAAGTATTTACAGAAACGCAAATGCTGTTGCAATGGACGAAATATGCTCAAAAATTAGGAAACAAAGGCTACAAAATCATGGAATCATTATTGCTAATTAATGATCCTAAATTAGACGGAACAAAAATCACTATTGAATTACCCAATGAAGGTTCAAAATTAGATTTTGAAAGCGAGAAACATGGACTTTTAGGCCATTTAAAAGGACATCTTCACAATCATGAAATTACGATTGATGTTATTGTAAATGAATCCATCGAGGTCAAAAGAAATTTAAATGACCAAGATCGCTACAACCGATTAAAAGAAATCAATCCTGCTATTGATTTATTACGAGCTACTTTTGGACTTCATGTCGATGCTTAAAAAAATGTTAAAGTAGCGGTTTATTTTAACATTTATTTCCCATTTCATAAACCTTAAAGCCCTTTTTAAAGCATAATTTTGCACATTCAAAATAAAAAAAAATTATTGCATAAAATGGAAAAAAAACAAGCAAATGTAGCACCTCTAGGACTCTTAGGTTTTGGAATGACAACTATTTTATTAAACATTCATAATATGGGATTTTTCCCAGTAAGTAGTGTAATTATATCTATGGGGCTTTTTTATGGAGGAATGGCACAAATCATAGCAGGTATATTTTCACTTCACCAAGGAAAGACTTTTGCAGGTACTGCTTTTACTTCTTATGGATTTTTCTGGATTTCATTAGTTGCCATTTGGTTATTCCCCAATACAGGTTTTGAATTGGCCGGAACAACACCAGCACCTTTTTTTGGCTGTTACCTTGTATTATGGGGATTATTTACGGCATTCATGTGGTGGGGAACTTGGGGAGGCAGCAAAGTACAGCAATTTGTATTTTTGTCGTTAACCATTTTATTCTTTGTATTAGCGCTTTCTAAATTTTTAAACAGTGAAGCCATTAACGAAATTGCAGGTGTAATTGGTGTAATTTGTGGTGGAAGTGCTTTCTATTTGGCTATGGCTGAATTATTAGAAGAGGTGAAAAATAAGAGCGTGTTACCTTATTAGTTTCTAGTTAATATTTTATAAAACTTTATATCTTAATTCGGATTACTTTAAAAAAGTAATCCGAATTTTTTTTTGCTAAAACTAATGAACTATCAGTGTTTTATACCAAGTTTTAATTCAAACCTCAAATTCATTTGCTTTTGCAAACAAGTACTTATGTTATTGGTATTTAAAAACGTAACTTAGGAGACAATAAGAATGTTACTGTTTATTTGTACTTATCATCCACTAAAATCTATGAATTATATAACTTTTTAAAAGAGTTCTGTAATTGTTTTAAAATAGATTCTATCACCTTTGTTTTTCCTCTAATTGCAAAATAAATTTGAAACTTTACATAAAATATATGGTTAGTAATCGCTGTAAATTAGCGGTTAAGGAGGAACTCAAACAAATGGGCTTACACTTCTTAATGGTTGATTTGGGAGAAGTTGAAATTATGGAAACTCTTACTGCTTTTCAACGCGAAGACTTAATAAAAAGGCTCTCTAAATCTGGATTAGAGTTAATGGATGATAAAAAAGCCATTTTGATAGAAAAAATTAAAAACAGCATCATTCAAATGGTGCATCATCCTAGCGAAACTATCAAAGTAAACTTCTCAGATTATCTGAGCGAAAAACTGGACCACAACTATACTTACCTAGCTAATTTGTTTACTGAAGTACAAGGTACCACCATTGAACATTTTATCATTTCGCATAAAATAGAACGCATCAAAGAACTGATCATTTACGGAGAATACAACATTAGTGAAATTGCCTGGAAAATGGGATACAGTAGCGTGGCACATTTATCCAGTCAGTTCAAAAAAGTAACTGGTTTGTCTCCATCACACTTCAAACAACTTAAAGACAAAAGACGTAATCCAATTGAAGATATTTAACCTACACAAAACTTACTCATCAGTTATATAACTACTGCTTTTGAGGACAAGCGAACAATCAATTACTTTCAAAAGCAACATTAATGGATCTAGAAAATCAAAATCAAGAAAATCAGTTATACAAAGATCAAGAACTAGACCTTGATGAGTATATCAACTCCTTGAAAAGGGCCTCACAATACCTCTTGAGTCTAATTGAAGCTAGTAGAGATCCTCTTTTTGCTATTAGTACCGAAGGTAAAATTATGGATACAAATGAAGCATCGTTTTTAGCCACAGGAGTATCTAAACAGCTTTTGATAGGTTCCGCATTTGTTGATTATTTCACAGATCCTAAACAAGCTAAAATAGGTTATGATTTGGTTTTTTCAGAAGGGTTTGTGAATGCTTTTCCATTAACCATAAAGGATCATAAACTAACCGATGTTCTATTTAATGGCGCTATTTATAAAGATGAAAACGGAGAAACCATTGGAGCTATGATGATTGCTAGAGACATTACAGAGCAAAAAAGAATTCAAAATGAATTGACAAAAGCAAAAGTTATTGCCGAAAACGCCACCAAAAAAGCAGAAGAAGCCGTAAAAACGAAGCAACAATTTTTGTCGAATATGAGTCATGAGATAAGAACTCCTATGAATGCCATTATTGGTTTTACCAAAGTAGTACTCAAAACCGAACTTACGGCCAAACAAAAAGAGTATATAATGGCTATCAAAATGAGTGGTGACGCACTAATCGTTTTAATCAATGATATATTGGATTTAGCCAAAGTGGATGCGGGCCAAATGACTTTCGAAAAAACACCTTTCAAGCTTAGTTTATCCATCAAAGCGATGCTACATCTTTTCGAAACCAAAATCCAAGAGAAAAACCTTCAATTGATTACCAACTACGATTCAAGAATTCCTGAAGTACTATTAGGTGATCCTATTCGATTGCATCAAATCATACTGAATTTAGTCAGTAATGCGGTAAAATTCACCAATAAAGGAACCATTACCGTAAGTGTAACATTACTTGAGGAAAATAAAGACAAAGCCACATTAAAGTTCTCAATTGCCGATACCGGAATTGGTATTAAAGAAAAAAAAATAAACGAAATATTCGATAATTTTAGACAAGCCACTAACGAAACGTCTCGACTCTTTGGAGGAACAGGGCTGGGATTAGCCATATCAAAACAATTAGTGGAAGCACAAAATGGACATATCGAAGTGCAAAGCAAAGTCAATATAGGCTCTGTTTTTAGTTTTATACTTACATTTAAAAAAACCAAGGCAGATGCGGTTTTAGAACCCGAAATTCTTGAATTGAATACCGATATCAAAAACACCAAAATTCTTGTGGTTGAAGATATGGAACTCAACCAACTCTTGATGAAAACAATTTTGGATGATTTTGGTTTTGAATGTGATATCACCGCCAATGGCAAATTAGCCATCGAGAAGTTAAAAACTAAAAATTATGATATCATCTTGATGGATTTACAAATGCCAGAAATGAATGGATTTGACGCTACCATTTATATCCGAAAGGTGATGAAATTGCAAATACCAATTATTGCATTAACCGCTGATGTTACAACTGTTGATGTAGAGAAATGCAAGGCTGTTGGGATGAACGATTATATTGCCAAACCCGTAGATGAACGCTTGTTGTATAGCAAACTTATTGGATTTTCAAAAAAACCTATTTTAATTATTGAGCATACAAAAGGAGAAAATTCAAAAAATGACACCTATAAATACACTGACATGAGTTATTTATATAAGGTCACCAAATCCGATCCTCAATTAATGACTAAAATTATTAATGCCTATTTAGAACAAACTCCTTCGCTAATTTTGAGTATCAAACAAAGTTTAATTGATAGAAATTGGAAAACCATGCAAGCTGCTATTCACAAGATGCTTCCTTCATTTACCATAATGGGAAGTAATGCAGAAACATTAAATATGGCCAAAAAAATTCAAGAATATGCTTTTACTATCGAAATTACTGAAGAAATCAACGAACTCGTTCTAGAATTAGAGAAATATTGCTCACAAGCTTGCAGAGAATTGGAGCAAGAATTAGAAATCATAAATAAATAATATTGTGAAAAATGACAACAAAATAAAACTCTTTCTAGTGGATGATGATCTCATTTTCTTAAATGTACTAGAAATCGAATTCCTTCAACATGGGGATTTTGATATTGAGACATATAAAACTGGTGAATTGTGTCTCAAAAATTTGTTAAAAAAACCCGATGTTATCATTCTTGATTTTCATTTAGATGGAATAGATAAAACGGCTATGAATGGCTTAGAAACATTAGATAAGATCAAAGAAATTAGCCCCGATATTCCCGTAATTATGCTTTCTTGTCAAGATAAAATTGATGTGGCCATAAGTTGTATGCATCACAAAGCTTTTGATTATATTGTAAAAAGTGAAACCGCTTTTTTAAGACTTCAAAAAGCAATAGAAACCATTTTTAAATACCAAAAAATGGAAAAAGAACTTAATTGGTTTATTGATCGAATGTAATTATTTATTAGTTATAAAACTGTAAATCATAGTTTAAATTGTACTTTTTTTAACAAATACTTTAACATAGACAATACTTTATATTTTCACCATCAAAGTTTTATCAAATAAGAATCTTGTAACTTTTACACACAATTCTATAATACTTTCAATGGTTTACCAACCCATCTTTGTAAAACATTTAAAAGTATAAAAAGATGAAAAATCAATCTTACTCCTTACACTAGGTATTGTAACCATTATGGCTTCGTGCAAATCAGCTCAACAAAAAGAAACAACTGCAAAAAAAATGTAGTTGAAGCAAAACAAGATTTAGCCGAAACCAGAGCCGACAATAAGGTAGATTGAAAACCAATTATTAATTCAGCATTTGATTTTAGCAAAAAAGACGACTTTAAATGGTCGTCTTTTCTGTTTTATACCCTAGGAATCTTGTAACTTTTATGCAAAGTTTTACAACAAAATAAGTTCATAGGTAAACGAACTTTACGAAAAGTAGCTAGAACTCAAAAACTCCATTTATCATGTTAGCAATAAAAAAAGAAGGCATTATTTTAGAAAAAACACTTTTAGGTTTTGAAATTGATGGCGTTTTGAATCCAGCGGTAATCATGCATGAAGGAGCCATACATATTTTTTATAGAGCGGTGGGCAAAGGCAACTATTCCAGTATTGGCTATGCCAAATTAAAATCGCCTTTTGAAGTTGAAGAACGCAAAGATATGCCACTAATTTTTCCGCAAATTGAATACGAAGAACACGGCGTAGAAGATGGAAGAATTGTAAAAATTAACGAAACTTTCTATTTGACCTATTGTGCTTATGATGGCGTAAACGCCTTAGGAGCTTTAGCCACTTCTACCGATTTATTGCATTGGGAAAAACAAGGAATTATTGTACCTCAAATTATGTTTGACGAATTCAAACGTTTGGCAGAAACTAGAGGAAGAATCAACGAAAAATATTTGCGCTACAACAGTCACGATAGAATTAGAGAACGCAAAGGAAAAAAAGTTTGGGTTTGGGACAAAAATGTTCTTTTTTTTCCAAGAAGAGTAAATGGAAAACTACTTTTTCTGCATAGAATAAAACCAGATATTCAAATCGTTAGCATCAATAATTTAAACGAACTCACTGCTGAATTTTGGCAAAGCTACTTACTGCAATTCGCAGATAGTATTGTCATTGAACCAAAATATGAACATGAAATTAGCTATATAGGTGGCGGATGTCCTCCTATAGAAACTGACGAAGGATGGTTACTCATCTATCATGGTGTACATGACACTATACATGGCTATGTATATTGTGCTTGCGCTGCCTTATTAGATCTAGAAAACCCACAAAAAGAATTGGCTCGACTGCCTTATCCGTTGTTTAAACCTGACCTTAAATGGGAGCTCACTGGGGAAGTAAATAACGTTTGCTTTCCTACTGGCGCCATTGTGGACAACGATACCCTATATATTTATTATGGTGCAGCCGATGAACGAATTGCTTGCGTTTCGCTTCATCTACCCGATTTGCTAACAGAACTACTACTCAATCTGAAATAATATGAAAACAAAAGCCTATAAAAACCTCAATTTGTTTCCTTTAAAAAGAATCAAAAGTAAAACTGTCCTGCCTGAAATTCTTTTCATCACCTCCTATCCGCCTAGAGAGTGTGGAATCGCCACCTATTCTCAGGATTTAATTTTTGCTTTGAATAATAAATTCAAGAAATCATTCAAAATCAATATTTGTGCTTTAGAAAATCAAAATGACAACTATTTGTACCAAGAAGCTATTCATACCGTTTTAGAAACCGATAATCCCAACTCCTATCTTGATTTGGCTAAAAAATGTAACGAAAATGCTAATCTCGCTATGGTGGTCATTCAACACGAATTTGGATTGTTTCGCGCTAATGAAGCTGATTTTATATTGTTTTTGAAAACCTTAAAGAAACCCATAGTGGTTGCATTTCATACGGTGCTACCCCAACCGGATCTGTTATTAAAGGAAATGGTTCTGGCTATAGATTTGTATGCTACTGCATTTATTGTAATGACAAATACATCAGCAAAAATAATCACTGAGGATTACCATATTGCCCCCGAAAAGATAGTTGTAATTCCACACGGAACCCATTTGGTTGAGCACATTAACAAAAATATTTTAAAAGAAAAATACCAAGTTGCTGGTAAAAAAATCATTTCTACTTTTGGACTTTTAAGTTCTGGAAAATGCATTGAAACCTCTATAAATGCATTAAAAACTATCATTAAAAAACACCCAGAAGTGCTCTTTTTGGTGATTGGCAAAACACATCCAACCGTTGTAAAAAATGAAGGAGAAGCTTACAGAACAAGTTTAGAAACTAAAATCAATGATTTAGGGCTGAATGACCACGTGAAATTCATTAATAAATACTTGCCTTTGAAGGAGTTGTTAGAATACTTACAACTCACCGATATTTATTTATTTACTTCTAAAGACAGAAATCAAGCGGTTTCTGGTACTTTTTCGTATGCCATTAGTTGTGGTTGCCCTATCATCTCCACTCCTATTCCACATGCAGTTGAAGTCTTAAAAAACGGAACAGGCATCATAATCGATTTTGAAAATCCTGAACAACTTGCCAAAAATGTCATTCATTTATTGAATAACGAACAATTACGACAAGACATTTCCTTAAACGGAATTCATAAACTTGCATCAACCGCTTGGGAAAATTCGGCCATTGCTCATGCGCTTTTGTTTCAAAAAGTGAGCCTAAGAAAAATTCAATTGCGTTATAAAATTCCACCACTCAATTGGAATCATATAAAAAATATGACTACTGATTTTGGAATGATTCAGTTTGCAAAAATCAATCAACCCGATTTGAGCACTGGATACACTTTAGACGATAATGCTAGAGCATTGGTTGCTGTTTGCCAACATTATGAACTCACCAAAGACACTAGTGATTTAGTACTTATTGAGTTGTATTTCAATTTCATCAAGTTTTGTTTACAACCTGATGGGCATTTTCTAAATTATGTTGATAAAAACCGAAAATTTACCCTTCAAAACTCAGAAAACCTTGAAGATGCTAATGGTAGAGCCATTTGGGCACTTGGTAATTTAATCGCTATTAGTGATTTACTTCCGTTATCATTGGTAAATGAATCCCGAAAAACAATGCAATTGGCCTTGTCTATTGTAGTTGAAATTCATTCAACACGTGCGATGGGTTTTATCATCAAAGGTTTGTATTATAGTCATTCGGCCAATTTTAGTTTCGAAAACACTTTACTACTAAAAACCTTAGCCGATAGATTGGTTCAAATGTACAAACATGAATCAGATGAAGAATGGGAATGGTTCGAAAGTTATTTAACCTACGGAAATAGTATTCTACCCGAGGCTTTGCTGTGTGCCTATTTAGTAACAAATAATCCAATTTATCAAACTGTTGCCAAAACATCATTTGATTTTTTACTTTCAAAAACATTCAATGAGGATACTATAAAAGTTATTTCTAATCAAGGATGGATGCACAACAAAGTTCAAATTGCTGAACCGAAAAATGGAGGCGAACAACCTATTGATGTTGCCTACACAATAATGGCATTGAGTAAATTTTATGACCATTTTGGTGAAGAAAACTATTTGAAAAAAATGGAGGTAGCTTTTGAATGGTTTTTAGGTAAAAATCATTTGCATCAAATTATTTACAACCCATGTACAGGCGGATGTTATGATGGTTTAGAAGAAACCTACATTAATTTGAATCAAGGAGCAGAATCAACCGTAAGTTATATGATGTCACGATTAACTGTTGAGAAATATAAAAAAACGAAGAAAAAAACTAAAACTAAAAAATATGCTCTTCCGCCTCCATCCAAAAATGGAACCTTACCCAAAACCACAATCATAAGTGCCGAATAAAAGTATATGGGAACCGCTATAAATAAAATGCTTGAGGAAATTGGAGAGTTTTCGCTTTTCGGAAGTCGATTTTTTAAAGAAATCAGCACCTCCCCTTTTCAAATCAACGAATTCATTCGGCAATGTTATGCCATCGGATACAAGTCACTTCCATTAGTGACCATCACTGGGTTTATCATGGGATTGGTCTTGACGATTCAATCCCGTCCTACGATGACAAAATTTGGGGCCGAAAGTTGGTTACCTAGTATGGTTTCATTGTCGCTAATCAGAGAAATTGCTCCAGTAATCACAGCACTTATTTGTGCTGGAAAAATTGCTTCTGGAATTGGTGCTGAATTAGGCGCAATGAAAGTAACCGAACAAATTGATGCTATGGAAGTATCGGCAATCAATCCCTACAATTATTTGGTGGTAACACGAATTTTGGCCACTACTTTAATGGTGCCACTTTTGGTTATTTATGCAGATTTAGTTGGGATTTATGGTGGCTATATCGGATACAATGTGAGAGGAACAATGGGATTGTACCGATATTTTTCGGATGTATTTGAGCATTTAGAGTTTTTAGATTTAATGCCAGCGGTTATTAAAACTTTTTTCTTTGGTTTTTTTATTGGATTGATTGGTTCCTATAAAGGTTTCAATGCCTCTAGCGGAACAGCAAGTGTAGGAATAGCTGCCAATGAAGCAGTCGTTATGGCT
The DNA here is from genome assembly GCF_000611675.1 of Flavobacterium succinicans LMG 10402. GTDB lineage: Bacteria > Bacteroidota > Bacteroidia > Flavobacteriales > Flavobacteriaceae > Flavobacterium > Flavobacterium succinicans. Next base: position 94,231 of record NZ_JATV01000013.1, read on the forward strand.
TCACTTTCTATTTTTATTATAGATATGGTAACGGTTCAAATAACCGATTTATTCTTTTAATAATGAAAAAAGAACCACTCATCAACATCGAAAACGTATGGAAATCTTTTAAAAAAAATCAAGTTTTAAAAGGGTTGAATTTGTCTGTAAACAAAGGAGAAAGTCTAGTTATTTTAGGACGTTCTGGTTCAGGAAAATCCGTTTGTATCAAATGCATTGTAGGTTTGATTAAAGCCGATAAAGGACAAATTCTGGTTTTTGGGTCGGATGTAACCAAGCTAAAAACGGAAGCCCTAAACAAAATAAGAATCCGAATTGGGTTCATGTTTCAAAATGGTGCCTTGTATGATTCGATGTCAGTTAGGGACAATTTAGCCTTTACTTTAAAACACCATACCAAAGACTTAGAAACATCACAGATTGAGGAAAAAACTATAGAAGCTCTAGAAGCTGTGGGATTATCAGAAGCGATTGATAAAATGCCTTCGGAATTATCAGGAGGAATGCGAAAACGAGTTGGTTTAGCAAGAACATTAATCATTCAACCCGAAATTATTTTGTACGACGAACCTACTTCGGGACTCGACACGATTACGGCTAGAGAAATTAGTAAATTGATTGTTTCTATTCAAAAAAAACAACGCACTACTTCAATTATCATTACACATGATATGGCTTGCGCAAAAGCTACAAGTGACCGAATCATGATTCTAAATGAAGGCGTAATTCATGCCGAAGGAACTTATTCTGAGTTAGAGAATAGTAATGACGAATGGGTAAAATCTTTTTTCATATGAGCAACTAATATTACTCAATAAAGAAAACCCCTCCTAAAATGGTATTGCTTAAAGCAACTATTTAGGAATACACAAATTCATAAAACCTTAAGTGGGAACAGAAAACATATACTATGGCAAATTCATCAAACTATACTTGGAAATTGGGAGCATTTGTTCTTTTGGGAGCAACTTTGTTTGTCATTACAATCTATTTTATAGGAAAAAATAAAAATCTTTTTGGGAGTACGTTTCGCTTGCGGTCAGAATTCAAAAATGTTAGTGGACTCAAAGTGGGCAATAATGTTCGCTTTTCTGGAATTAATGTCGGAAGTGTAAAAAATATCGAGTTTCTATCCGATTCGGCAGTGATTGTGGAACTGATTATCAAAGAAGAGATTCAGCCCTACATCAAAAAAGATGCGCAAGCTAGCATAGGAACAGATGGTCTGATGGGTGATAAAGTACTCACGATTTCACCAGGAACTTCATCAAATGAAATTGTAAAAGACAACGCAACCATTGTTTCTGTAAAAGCCATTGAACTCGAAGATTTGATGAAAAGTTTGCAAAAAAGTGTCGATAACGCTCAAATAATCACGCTTCAACTTTCGGAATTTAGTTTGAAAATTAATAAAGGAAAAGGAGCTTTAAATAAAGTGTTGACCGATGAAGAATTTGCTAATCAAATTGCTCAAACCATGACGAATTTAAAAATAAGCTCAGATGAGTTTGCCATTTTTAGCAAAAATATGAATGACAAAAATGGAACTTTATCACAATTAATGACCAATCCAGAATATGCGGCTTCGATAAAAAAAACGGTCACCAACTTAGAAAAAAGTACTTATGAAATAGATGTTTTTTCTAAAAAGTTAAATAGCAGTCGTGGGATTTTATCCAAATTGGTAGATGATGAACGACTAGCTGCCTCACTCGATTCTTCTTTGACCAATATTGAAAAAGGTTCTAAAAATTTACTAGAAATCGAAGAAGCCGCTAAACACAATTTTTTGCTAAGAGGTTTTTTTAGAAAAAAAGCCAAGGCAGAAAAAAAAGAGAACTAAAGCAGCAGCATTCAAAACCTAGGAATAAAGCAACTTATACCAATAGTTATGTAACAACTTCTTGGGAACAAAAGAAGAACTTTGATTAGCAATGAAAACATTTTCATTAGCTTAAAAACACCTTATCATGGCAAACATAATTAAGTCTCCAAAAAAAGAAAAAGACCCAAAAGCAGAAAGTCAAAAAATAATTGACAATCATGAGAAAGCCGCATTACATCACGAAAAAGCGGCAAAACTGCATCATGAAGCAGCAAAATTTCAAAAAGAGGGCAACAGTACTATGGCTTGTGGATGTAACTGCAAAGCAAAAAACGAATCTGATTTGGCAAAAAAGATTCAGAAAAAAAACAAAAAAAACAATCTCAGATTGCATAGGACTTTGGCTAGAATTTGATTTAACCCCATAAAAGCATCCTAATCCTTGGGTGCTTTTTCTAATTGCATCGCTATGAAATCCGTAACTGAACTCAATGACAACATATTCAGAATTACTCAAACGATTCAAAATGAGTTTCCAGAACTAATGCCTTTTTTGAACGAAATGACCATAACAATTCCAATGTTGCATTCGCCCGAAGTAGATCAAAAAGCTTTAAATGATTATTATAATTCTTTGAGAAATTTACTGATGAAGTATGCCCCAAACCACAATGTTTTATTTCAATCTATCTAAAAAATCATGAAAAACACTTTAAGAAAAGCCATCTATTTGGATCATTATACAGCGATGGTATTTGATTATAACAATCAAACAGCGGTACTAGAAAAAACGATAGCTTCTGAAATGAATCCTTTTGTGAAAGAAGAAATTTTACAAAAAGGAGAAAGTCATTGGCACAACAAAGAACAAGATTTACAAAGCGATTTTTATAAAAGAATAATAGCCGAGGTTGCTCCTTGTAGCGAAGTCTTTTTCTTTGGTCCAACGAATGCAAAAACCGAATTGATAAACATCATTCAAGGTAAACCCAAATTTGATGCGATAAAAATTTACAGCAAGGACATTGATAAGATGACAGAAAATCAAAAGATTGAATTGATAAATACCACATTTAAAATTCCTTAAAATGAAAAATAAATCACTACAAATTGAATTGCTTTTCGAAAGACTTACGTTAGTTGTAACCAAAGTTCTCGGGAGTTATTTTGCTTTTGTTTTGGCTTTAACGCTAGTACTTTTTTGGTGGAGTACTAATTTATTCACTTCGAATAATTGGCATCAAAATATTGGTGATATCATTTTTGGCTTTACTTTTTTGAGTTTGTTTATTATTCAAAAATCCTTCAATCGCTATTCGGCTTTAATTCATTTGAAAATGAATGAACTCATTTCCTCACACGAAAGAGCTAAAAATGCTGTAATGAACACGGGTAATAAAACAGAAAAAGAAATCAGAGAACTTTCTGAAGAATACATAGAATCTGATGCTACATTCGAAAAAGAAGTAAATATTGCTTTGAATGATGTAAATACAGAAAATCAAGTTTGAATGTAATCAATTCAAAATACTAATGCCTTCAACTTTAATTTATAAAACAACAATAAAATGAAAAAAACAATTGTAATGACTAGCCTGCTTATAGTTTTAAGCTGGTGTTCACAAGGACAAACAATTTCAAAAAATGCACTTGGACTAAGAATTGGTGATAACGATGGTTTTGGTGGAGAGCTTTCCTATCAAAGAAAAATGGCCAAAAACAACCGCTTAGAACTGGATTTGGGATGGCGTAGTAATAACAATATTGACGCACTAAAATTGGCAGGAATTTACCAATGGGTTTGGAATATTGAAGGCGGTTTTAATTGGTATGCTGGAGTTGGTGGCGGATTAGGGTATTGGAATCATAATGACAATCTGAATGATGACAATGGCGTTTTTGCTTTTGTGACTGGCGACTTAGGTATTGAATACGACTTTGATGTTCCAATTCAAGTATCACTTGATATTAGACCTGAATTGTATTTTAATTCAAATGATTATCGTGAAAATAATTTTGGACCAGACATTGCTTTGGGAATCCGATATCGATTTTAAGTGAGACAATGTGTGAATATTACAACTCTTACTCAAAATAGTACAATTCAAAATTCCCAAGCTTTCGCACCTTTGTACAGTCAGGAAAATACATTCTTGATTTAAATATTATCATCATGAATACTACAGAACTTAAAGAAGATTGGGAAGTACAAAAAGGGAAACTCAAACAAAAATTTGCCAAACTAACAGATAACGACTTATTATTCTTAGATGGAAAAAAAGACGAAATGTTGGGTAGAATTGAAAAAAAATTAGGCAAAACCAAAGCCGAATTGAAAAGGATTATCGAATCGCTTTAATCCATTAATTGAAAACTATACATTATGAAAAAATCCATTTATACATTTGCAATAACTGCGTTCCTTGCAGTAATGGTATTCACTGCTTGTAAATCGAATACAGAAAAAGAGGCAGATGCAACCGAAAAAGTGATTGATGCTAACGAAAATCTTGATGCCGTTAACGAAGACATCAATGTTGACGAAGCAAAAAAGGCCAACGATATGGAGTGGCAAACGTACAAAGAAGAAGTAAATACTAGTATTGCTGCTAATGAAGTTCGCATTGCTGAATTGAAAGCTGCTTTGAAAAAACCAGGCAAAACTTTTGATGCCAATTATTCTAAAAGCATTCAATCCTTTGAAGATAGAAATGCTTCATTGAAAATGAAAGTCAAAAATTACGAGAACAATCAAACCGATTGGGATTCCTTTAAACGAGAAGTTGATTCGGATATGACCGAATTAGGAAAAGCTTTTAAAGACTTGACTGTAAACAATAAAAAGTAAGCTTTTTAAAAAAAGAAGAGATAATAAAAAAAAGCAAAGGGTAACATCCTTTGCTTTTTTTATTTATATTTTACCGTAATACATTGCTTTTACGATTCCGTCTGATAATCCAATTTTAGGAACAAAGATTTGTCTAGCTCGGCTCCATTTCATGGCGTTTAAATAAATTCGTGTTGCTGGCACAATTACGTCAGCACGGTCAGAGTTTAAGCCCAACTGCGAAATTCGCTGTTCATAAGTTAATGAATTCAAATAGCTATACTGTGAATTAATATAAATAAAGGACAAAGGTTTCTCTTGTGATTTACCTGACATCTTAAATAATTTATTAATATTTCCACCGGATCCAATAAGGGTAACTTCTTCATAATCTGCCGTGTTGGTTTTGATCCATTTTTCAATTTCGTCCCATACCACATCATGTACCATGTTATTGAGTAAACGAACTGTTCCTGCTTTAAAGGAACGTGACGTGATCATTTTTCCATTAGAAAACAGAGTAAATTCAGTACTTCCTCCACCAACATCTACAAACAAATAAGTTTCGTCAGTTTTTAATAAATGATGTAAATCTGTTGAAGCAATGATTGCTGCTTCTTTTTTACCATCAATGATTTCAATTTTAATATCGGCCTTTTTCTTAATTATGGCCACAACTTCTTTTGCATTATAGGCTTCTCGCATTGCTGAAGTTGCAAATGCTTTATAACTCTCCACTTTGTGTACCTTCATCAAAAGATTAAATGCTTTCATGGCATCGCACATTCTTTCAATATTTTCTGGAGAAATTTCACCAACAGTAAAAGCGTCTTGCCCCAAACGAATAGGAACACGCACCAAGGAACTCTTACTGAACTGAGTCTCCTTTCCGTCTTCCTCCACAATATTTGCAATCAGTAATCTCATGGCATTTGATCCAATATCGATTGCGGCATATTTTTTAATTTTAATCATACTTCCTTCTATCATTTATTTTTTAACTTCTTTATTCTATAACTCTTCTGTAACTACTTCTAATTTGTTTTGATAATACTTGTACGTTTCTGTTTGAGCTCTAAATAGAGGTTTATCTCCTGGTTTACGATACAGATTGTCTAAATTTTCAGAATGAAATCTAGCTTTGACATTCCCTTTCCAACCTAAATCAAAATGATCCATCAATTCGTCTTTAATATCTTGATCATAAATTGGACAAGTTACTTCTACTCTAGCATCTAAATTTCTGGTCATAAAATCGGCAGAAGAAATAAAGACATCTGGAATTCCGGCATTACCAAAAATGTATACTCTTGAATGTTCTAAATAGTTATCTACTATACTGATAGCCTCAATATTTTCACTCAACCCTTTAACACCTGGTATTAAGGAACAAATCCCTCTGATTTGTAATTGAACTTTAACTCCTGCCTTACTCGCTTGATACAATTTATCAATCATTTCAAAATCTGAAAGACTATTCATTTTCAATCGAATGTAAGTTTTTCTACCTGCCAAAGCATGAGAAATTTCTCTATCAATCAACTTTGTAAATTTACTTCGAGTATAATGAGGCGATACAATTAAATGTTTGTAGCGATGAACTCGATAGTTGACATCAAAGAAATCAAAAATTCTATTAATGTCTTTTAAAATTTGTTGATGACTTGTAAAAAGGGTTACATCTGTATATATTTTTGCGGTTGATTCGTTGAAATTTCCTGTAGAAACAAATCCATAACGCTTAATTTTATCATTTTCCTGACGCTCAATAACACATATTTTACTGTGTACTTTCAGTCCCTTTATACCAAAAATTAATTCGATACCTTCCGTTTTCATTTGCTCTGCGTATGAAATATTGGAAGCTTCATCAAATCGAGCTTGCAATTCTATTTGAACCGTAACTTTTTTTCCATTCTTTGCAGCATTTATTAATGAACTAATTATTTGAGAGTTCTTGGCCAAACGGTATAAGGTTATTTTAATAGAAAGCACATTAGGATCTAATGCGGCTTCTCTTAAGAATTTGGTCAAATAAGAAAACGATTGATAAGGTGCATTTAATAAAAAATCTTTTTTACTAATTTTATCTAACATACTTCCTTCAAGACTCAAGCCGGGTATAGGAAGTGCTACATTTGATTGGTACAATAAATCGTATCTTCCTAGATTTGGAAAACTCATATAATCACGTCTATTATGGTAACGCCCTCCTGGAATGATACTATCTGTAGAAACGATATGCATTTTATCTAGAAAGAAACGAAGGGTATCTTCCTCAATTTCTTGATCATAAATAAATCGAACCGGTTCTCCTATTCGTCTATCTTTTACGCTCAACGCAATTTTTTCAATCATACTTTTACTCAAATCACTATCAATATCCAAAGAGGCATCTCTAGTGATTTTTATCATGTGAGCCGATAGTTTTTTATAATCGAAAATATTAAAAATACTGCCTAAATTTTGACGGATGACATCATCCAAAAGAATTACATACTGTTTACCATTTTTTGAAGGCAATACTACAAAACGATTAATGGTTTTTGGTATTTCGACCACCGCATAACGTACTTCCTCTTCTTTATTTAAAACCAACTTAATAGCCAAGTAACCAAAAGTATCTTTTAGTAAAGGAAATTCAGCCAAATCGTTCAATATAATGGTAACCAATTCAGGACTAACTCTTTGAATAAAGAAATCTTTAAGATAATTTTCTTGTTCCTTGTCTAAATCATTTTCGGTAATAATATAAATATTCTCTTGCTGTAATTGACTCTCAATATCTCTCAAGATATTCAAACTTTCCTCTTGGTGTTCTATTACAATTTCGGTAATTTCTTTTACTAATTGTTGAGCAGAAACTCCACCTAAATATTTTTCGCCTGAGATACCAGAAAGACTCAATCGTCGAATGGCAGCAAATCGAACTCTAAAAAACTCATCCAAATTATTTGAAAAAATACCTAAAAAGCGCAACCTGTCCAATAAAGGCACTGAATGGTCTGCTGCTTCTTGTAATACTCTGGCATTAAAAGCTAACCAACTCTTCTCTCTATCAATATATTTATGTGTCAAAACTTTACTATTTTAAATTTTTAGGAACAATAATTTTCAACGTTTTCCCTTTTTCAATTGAGCTCCAATCATTTACATCAAATTGCATAGAAACAAAACCGGAAGTAGGAACATTTTCAATAAAAACATCCCCAAATCTATTAACAAAATTTGTAATTGCACCATTATGACCAAAAAGAATTACATTATCAAAATGATTTTCACATGATTTAATAACACTAGTTAATTGGTGCTCATCAAAGGTGTACAAATCCTCCTTGAAAATAATACTTTCAATAGGATAAGACAAATTTTGTGCGAAAATTAAAGCTGTTTGAGAGGCTCTCTCTGCAACACTGCTCCAAAACAAATAGGTTTTTGGCAAATATTTCGATACGTAACTTGATACTTTATGTGCTGTTTGTAAACCATTCTTAGACAAAGGTCTGTCTATATCTTTCAAAGGGGCTTCCCAACTTGATTTTGCATGTCGAATTAGAATTAAGTTTTTCATACTTATAAAAAATTATATAGTTATAAATCTATGTTGTAGTTGTGATTTACCCTCAAAAAAGAAAGTAATAGACGTTATAAAGAGCACTTAAATTACATTAATTTTTCAAGGCAACAACGAAAACGAAACTTAATTAACAATTGTTTATCATTTTTATATAGCTAAATCCTAAATAAAATAAAACATTGAAAAATTTAAAAAAAATAAATTTAGATTGACCATTCCCTATTTTAGATATATAACAGAAATTAATTACAAATCCAAAAAAATGGAAAGATATTCACAAAAAAACATTTAAAAAAACTCCTTTTAACGATTTTTCAGGTTGTTTACGGAAAAAAAAACAATATATTTTTCATTGTATCTAATTTTGAAGTAGTTAATCAAAACATAAATTATTACTTAAAATCATTTACAATGAAAGCTACCTCTACTCAAAAAAAAATAAACTTACCTATAGACCAAAAAAAATCTTCCTTAAGATACTACACAAAAAGCATATTGGCAGTATTGGTTTTTATGATAGGTAGTAGTTTGATCCATGCACAAAATTCTTGTAAGTCTAAACTTCAAGTTGAAAAAAACAGAAACTCAAGAAGTATTTCATCAGAAGGTACTCAATACAGACTTCTAATTTCAAATGAAACCTCCAACCAAGCGTCATTCAATTTAAAAGCAATTGATATTAATAAAAACTGCACAAATAATGATGGTAGTTCTACATCAAACAATGTTAATCTCAATTTCTTTTTTACAGATGTTGATTCAAATCCAATTTCAGATATAGTTTTGAATTCAGGCGAAACAAAATCTTTTTTAGTAAAGCTTACAATACCTTCTGGAACACCATACAACAGATGGAATTGCACCGAAATTGCCGCTACATCAAATGATTGTAGCAATTATTCTATCACTACAATTTTACATACTCTAGTGAGTGATCCAAATCAAGAGTAAAATCATTAAATCATTTCATACCCAAATATCACTATTAAATAGTTTAAGATGAAAAGACAATTACACCTAAGTATCCATAAGATAAAATTGAACAAATCATTTATTTTGTTTGTTTTTCTTTTAATGACTGGATTTGTAAACTCACAAACAATTACACCAACAAAAACGGTTACTGTAAGACCAGGAGTATGTGGTAAAATTGATGTTGAGTTAAAATTGCAAGGTTCTAATCCAGTGGCAAGGCCTTCTGAAGTTGTTTTAGTAATAGATGTTTCAGGAAGTATGGGTTTCGATATTGCTAATGATCCAAATATACCTTTAGATTATGCAAAAGATGCTGCTATAAGTTTTATAAACAATGTCTTTACTCCAGCAAACAATCCAACAGGAAAAAATAAAATCGCAATAGTAAAATATAGTAGCAATGGTTCATTAGTAAGAACTCTAACACTAGCTTCTGGTAAACAAACTTTAATTAATGATGTTAATGCTTTAGTTGCAAATGGATCAACAAACATAGAGGACGGAATTAGAAAAGCTGATCAAGAGTTAACTGCAAAAGGTACTTTTGATTGTATTACATCAAGAAGTATTGTGCTTTTAACAGATGGTGTTGCTACTAGAAATGTAGCAAATGGTGACAACTGTACTAATGGCCAACAAGGCACATGTATTCAAGCAGCTATTACAGCAGCAAATGATGCTAAAACAACTGTTGTTTCTGGAACTACATATAACAATCAAATTTTTGCAGTGGGTTTATTTGGTGCAATATCAGGAACAGATCAAAGTAATGCTGAATATACCTTAAACAATGTTCAAACGGCTGGTGCTTTTTTTACAGAAAACGCAGCGAACCTAACTGGAATTTATAACCAAATATCTACTCAACTTTCTTGGATTGCTCAACAAATTACTGGAACACCATTTGCAACAGAGTCAGTTAGTAATGACTTTACAATAGGAGCGGTTACACCTTCAAAGGGAACAGCATCTGTTTCAGGTCAATCGATTTCATGGAACATTGACTTTTTGAATGTAGAAACAATAACCCTAAAATATGAACTTACACCAAAGGCAAATGTATGTGGAAGTAAAACTGTGAGTTCTTCATCTCTAAATTATCGAAACACTAGTTGTCAAAATTCAACACTAAACATCCCAACATCTTCAACAAATATTCCTTGTCCAATTATCACTTTAGCTTCGCAAACAAACGTAAGCTGTTTTGGCACCTCTACTGGGGCAATAACATTAAATGATGCTACTGGAGGTACTTCTCCGTACACTTATGATTGGTCAGATTTAACTGGAACCAACGACCCAAAAAACAGAACAGGATTAGCTGCAGGTACCTATATTGTTACTGCTACAGATAAAAATGGATGTAGTACTGCGGCTTTAACAGTAAATATAACGCAACCAGCAGCGGCTTTAGCTTTAGCAGCTTCTTCTAAAACAGATGCTTCTTGTTTTGGAGCTAGCACTGGCTCTGTAACTGCGGGTAACGTAACTGGCGCCGTGGGAACAGTAACCTATTCTTGGAAAAATGCTTCTAATACAGTAGTTGGTTCTACTGCTTCGGTAAACAATTTGCCAGCGGGAACTTATACCGTAAACGTAACTGATTCTTGTTCTTCTCAATCTAATTCTGTAACTGTTGGACAACCTGCAGCCAATACTGTGGTGGGTTCAACTGCTTCTGTAAGCAATTTACCAGCAGGAACTTATACTGTAACAGTTAGTGACTCTTGTTCATCTCAATCTAATTCAGTAACTGTTGGACAACCTGCAGCAGCTTTGGCTTTGGCTTTGGCTTTAGCAGCTTCTTCTAAAACTGATGCTTCTTGTTTTGGAGCTAGTACGGGTTCTGTAACTGCAGGCGTTGTAACTGGAGCTGTGGGAACAATAACCTATTCTTGGAAAAATGCTTCCAATACTGTGGTGGGTTCAACTGCTTCTGTAAGCAATTTACCAGCAGGAACTTATACTGTAACAGTTAGTGACTCTTGTTCATCTCAATCTAATTCAGTAACTGTTGGACAACCTGCAGCAGCCTGTAACTGGAGCTGTAGGAACAGTAACTTATTCTTGGAAAAATGCTTCTAATACAGTAGTTGGTTCTACTGCTTCTGTAAATAATTTGCCTGCGGGAACTTATACCGTAACGGTAACTGATTCTTGTTCTTCTCAATCTAATTCAGTAACTGTTGGACAACCTGCAGCTCCATTAAGTGCAACTGCTATTATTATAAACAATAACAACTGTGCAAATTGTAACAATGGCTCAATAAACATTACTGTCACAGGAGGAACATCACCTTATACTTTCTTATGGTCAAATGGTTCTACATTAGAAGACATTTCTGGCTTACAAAACGGAAATTACACTATTGAAATTACTGATAAAAATGGCTGTAAAGCTAATTATAATTACGCTATTTCAGAATCAAGTATCAACATCACCAAAGAAGGTACTTATGTTGATGCTAATAATGATGGCATTACCAATGTAGGTGATGTAGTT
>NZ_JATV01000014.1 GCF_000611675.1 Flavobacterium succinicans LMG 10402
TTATAGGTATAGGCGCTTAGGTCGCAAATAATTATCTTAGCCTTATGGCAGATAGAAATATTTTCAGAGGAGTGAATTCGATAAAATTTCATAATAGATTTAAAGATGATAATTATTGTTTGACTTATCTTTCACAAATAAAATGGGCGGACGGATATAAATGTAAACGGTGTGATAATGACAAGTTCGGGAATGGAAAAAATCCTCAAAACAGACGATGTACAAAATGCAGATACGATGAAAGTCCTACAACAGGAACAATGTTTGAGAAGATTAAATTTTCTCTTTTAATTGCATTCCATATTGCCTTTAAAATTAGCACTAAGAAGAAAGGGATGTCATCTTTAGAGTTAAGTTCAGAGTTTGAACTTCGTCAAAAGACTTGTTGGTCTTTCAAATCAAAAGTGCAACAAGCAATGAAAAGCAGCTTGAACCACCCATTAACAGGGATAATTCATGTCGATGAGTTTATGGTTGGCGGTCCAGAAGAAAATAAGAAAGGGAGAAGTAAAGGGTTAAAAAAACTTGCTGTTCTTGCCGTAGAAATTTTAGACGATGGTGTTGGCCGTGCTTATGCTGAGGTTATAGAACATTCATCTGCAACAGAATTGGGAACTTTTTTAAAGAAATATGTATCAAAAGAAGCTACTATAATTACTGATAAATGGAGAGGTTATAGTCCATTGAAAAAAGATTTTTTAAACCTGAAACAAGTTGATTCAGATGATGGAAAAAACTTTAAAGAGTTACATATCCACATAATGAATATCAAAGGTTGGCTAAGAGGAATACATCATCATTGCAGCAAAGAACATATGCAGGATTATTTGAATGAATATCATTTTAGATACAACAGAAGGTCAAATATGGATACAATCTTCGATGTGTTAATACTAAAGATGGTTAATTACAAAGAAAACTCAATAAATTCAATAACTAACGAGTGCGACTAAAGCGCCTATACCTACTTTTTTAATTGAAATTGTGGTGTTTTCATGGTCTTTTTTTTGGTTAAATATTTATTGTTTTATAAGTTAGAACTCATAATAGTGATGGGTAAACTATACTGTACACGAACTGGTACGCCGTCTTTCTGAGCAGGAATCCATTTTGGAGAAAGTTTGATTACGCGCATGGCTTCTTCGCCGGTCCCGTGTCCAATATCTCTCAAAACGCTGACATTAGTAATGCTTCCATCTTTTTCGATAATGAACATAACGTATACTTTTCCTTTTAAATTAGGTTCAGTTGGAGCTTGAAAATTATTTCCAACAAATTTGTAGAACTTCTCCATGCCTCCAGGGAATTCGGGTTTTTCAGTTATACCTGCTACATTAAACACAACATCATTCGATGGTGGTGGATTGCTTTCTTTTGTAGTTTCTTGTAGCAAATTGACTAAAGCCTCTTTTTTTGGATCAGGATTTAAATTTGCTAGGTTTTTATTAGGACTGACTAATGATTCTTCTTTTATATTCGATTTTGAAGTTGTCGGTGTTTTTTTCGAGTCAGTAAGAACAATATCGATGCTTTTCCCAGAAAACTTTTTATGCGCATTTTTTAAGTTTTTTTCATAATAGGCCTCTGTATAGAAACTATACTGAAATGGTTGTGGAAATTTTTTGCTTCTTGCATTTTTAAAAACCGAGCTTCCTGTAAAATAAGCAATTTTGTCTGGTGAATAGACGGCTAAATGGCTGTTGTCAGCAGGAATATCGTCAATCCAGATGGCATATTTTTTACTGTTTTTGAAATCTTCAAATTCTGCCTTTGTAGGGCTCTTTTTTGAGTATTTTTTGGGAGTATAGGATAAGTATCTATTTTTTTCTTCCAAAGTCAAGTCTTCGTATTTTTTGGAAAAGATGAGGTTTCTTTTTTCGTCAGTAACATTAACTGTAACACTGGCATAGTAGGCATCTCTGTCGGTGACTGATGCAGTTGTAAATTTTGTGTTTATGGTTGGTTTCGTTTGTACCTGCGCTACACTATCGATGCAGAAATAGCAAAATAGTGCGGTAAAAATGGGTAATAGTGCTAGCTGTTTGCCAAGTATTATCTTTTTAGAAGAATTTCGGCTCATCATGAGAAAGCGTTTTTTAGTGACTTGAAAATTTAAATTACTTGCTAGATACAAAGGCGGGTTGCAACTCGCTTTGGATAACAATAGCGATTGATAAAATGGAATATTTTTGTACGATTGCACCACTTTTTCATCGGCTAGGAATTCATGATTGAGTTGTATGGCTTTTTTGTACAACAAAAACAAAGGATTGAACCAAAAAACAGTTTTAATCAACTCTACAAATAGAACATCTAGCGTGTGCTTTTGATTGACATGTGTCATTTCGTGAGCAAACAATTCTTTTTCAATTTTGCGTTCTTGGTATTCCGCTTCATTGATGAAAATGGTATTCATAAAAGTATGCGGCAAAACAGCTTCTTTTAGTAAAACTAAAGTCGCGTTTTGAAACAAAAGGGTTGTGTTATTTTTTTTTAATTGATAAAAAGTTACAATATTTCGAATAAATCTAACAGATAGTATTGCAGTTACTAGGACATAAATACCCCATAATGTTTGTTCTAAATAATTCGTTTCTTCTGCAATTACCATAGTTCCTCCAGAAAAGTTCATTGCAATTGGAGCAGTCGCAGGAGTCGTGATTTCTTTAATAATTTCAATCGAGATAAAAGGAATTAGAAGTGAAAAAAGCAAGCTAATCAACAAGTAAAACCGATTGAAACGGTGCATTTTTTCTTTTTCCAGAAAAAGCTGATATACTACCAATAGAATAGTAGCAGCAATAGTTGAAGTGAGCAAGTACTGTGTCATGGTTTCTTTTTTTGGATTTCGTTATCTATGATTTTTTTAAGATCCTCTAGTTCTTTGGCGGTTAGGTTTGTTTCTTTGGTAAAAAATGAAGCAAATTGAGAAGCTGAATTATTAAAGAAATTACTAATTAGTCCATTGACATGTTTTGAGAAATAATCGTTTTTGTCAATTAATGGGTAATACTCTCTCGAGTTGCCATATTCTTTGTAAGCTACAAACTGCTTGTCAATCATTCGTTTTAATAAGGTAGCAATGGTAGTTGTAGCAGGTTTTGGGTCAGGGTAGGCTTCGAGTAGGTCTTTCATAAAGGCTTTTTCGAGTTGCCACAAATGCTGCATAACTTGTTCTTCGGCGTTGGTGAGTTGTTGCATGGTTTATTGTTTTGTGTTTTTTATTTCTTTTTCTGAGATAAGTTCTCCATGGTCGTACAAACGGTTGATGATTAAATTTTTATTGGTGTCGAAATACTCCCATTCGCCGGAGTAAAACCAATGAATGTCTTTCCCTTTTTCAATCAACTGTGTAATTCCTTTGGCTTGAAGCGCTCCATTCGGGTGGTAAAAGCGCACTTTGCAATACTCTTTTTTATAGGTTTCTTTTTTGATGATTTTGCCATTGGCATAATATTTCCATTTTTTGACTGGCTCTCCTTCTTTGTATCTTCCAATAGATTTGTATCGAATGGTGTCCAAAGTATATTCTTCAATCCATTTGCCGTGCATTTTTTTGTCTTTCTTTTGATTGATGTGTTGTACTTGGCAACTACATAAAAGAAATAGTACAAATAGTAAGATTGGTTTTGCCATGGCTCTACAGAATAATACATTACTCTACAAATGTAGAATAAAAAATAATATCTGCAACAAAATGGTTAACTTTTTTGCAATGAGTGGTTTAGGAACGGTTTTGCGTAAGGGGTAGGAGCGGCATCCTTTTTGGGGACTCGCTTTTTCGGCGAGGGCCCAAAAAGATATAGCGGATGACCCGACCCGCTTTTTCTGCGGGTTACGCCCAAAAAAAAATCCGCTCAATCAAGTATGAAGGAGCGGATGTTGGTATGAAAAGAGTATTTATTTACTCAACTCTACAAAATATTTATAGAAAAGCGGAATGGTTTCGATTCCCTTTAGGTAATTGAAAATTCCGAAATGTTCGTTAGGGGAGTGAATCGCATCGGAGTCTAAACCGAATCCCATCAAGATGGTTTTGCTTTTCAATTCTTTTTCGAATAATGCAACGATAGGAATGCTTCCACCGGAACGAACCGGAATAGCAGGCACTCCAAAGGTTTCTGTATAAGCTTTGTTGGCGGCTTGGTAACCAATGCTGTCGATAGGAGTCACATAACCTTGTCCACCGTGATGCGGTTTTACTACAACACTCACGCCAGCTGGAGCAATACTTATGAAGTGTTTGGTGAACAAATCGGTAATCACTTCCCAATCTTGATTAGGTACTAAACGCATTGATATTTTTGCGTAAGCTTTGCTAGCAATGACCGTTTTGGCTCCTTCTCCTGTATAACCTCCCCAGATTCCATTTACATCTAGAGTGGGGCGGATAGAATTACGCTCATTTGTTGTGTAGCCTGTTTCGCCATACACATCATTGATATCTAATGCTTTTTTGTAGTTTTCTAAGCTAAATGGTGCTTTGCCCATTTCGGCTCTTTCTTCCAGAGATAATTCTTCTACATTATCATAGAAACCTGGAATGGTGATGTGATTGTTTTCGTCGTGAAGCGAAGCAATCATTTTGGATAAGATATTGATTGGGTTGGCAACTGCGCCACCGTACAAACCAGAATGTAAATCGCGGTTAGGACCAGTCACTTCTACTTCTACATAACTCAATCCACGCAATCCTGTGGTAATGGATGGTTGTTGGTTAGAAATCATTCCCGTATCCGAAATTAAAATCACATCGTTTTTTAATTTCTCAGTGTTATTTTCAACAAATGTTTTTAAGTTGACACTGCCTACTTCTTCTTCACCTTCAATCATGAATTTTACATTACAAGGCAAAGTATTGCTTTGAATCATGTATTCAAAAGCTTTTACATGCATGTACATTTGGCCTTTGTCATCGCAAGCACCACGAGCAAAAATAGCGCCTTCAGGATGAATAGCCGTTGATTTGATCACAGGTTCAAAAGGAGGAGAGGTCCATAATTCGATAGGATCGGCGGGTTGTACATCGTAGTGTCCGTAAACCAAAACCGTTGGTAAATTAGGGTCTATGATTTTTTCTCCATATACGATCGGATAACCTGCAGTTTCACAGATTTCAACGAAATCACAGCCAGCTTTTTCTAAACTAATTTTTACGGCTTCTGCGGTATCAAGTACATCTTGAGAGAAAGCGGTATCGGCACTAACGGAAGGAATTTTTAATAATTCGACTAATTCATTGATAAAGCGTTCTTTATGTTGCTGAACGTAATTACTTCTATTTTCCATTTTGGAGGTTTAATTTTGTAAAGTCAAATGTACAAAAAAATGATTATTATTTTTTTTAAAAAATCCTTTGAAAATTAGAACTTATGCTTATATTTGCACCCACAAAGTCGCGGATATGGCGAAATTGGTAGACGTGCCAGACTTAGGATCTGGTGCCGCAAGGCGTGTAGGTTCGAGTCCTATTATCCGCACAAAAAAAGCTTCTCATTACGAGAAGCTTTTTTTTTTGAATGAGTAACGTTTTTTTAATTTTTAAATAACAAATAAAATAGTACATTTAGAACCTCGTTTCTAAATATCACTTTTTGTTCCTAATTTAATTTTTTCAAAAACCATAATGACAACTTTACTGCATCCTTTCAAAGATTTAGTTTCAAATGATCTTTTCGTAAAACTAGCGTACATATGTAATGAGCGGGAAAATCAATTAAAAAAAGCTTTCGAAGTATGCATTTGTACCCTTTTAGTAGGGATTAAAAATTGTAAAGACTTGGAGGTTTTGTTAAAAGCAGTGGATGAAATAGAGGTTTCTTTTGAAAAACAATTAGATGATTTTTATACTCATGAAAACTTGTTTTCCGAGGCTTTTGTGTATCTTAACCGTTTGTTTCCCAACAAAAAAGAGCGTTTGTCAGAGATGATTTCTAATGAAATGTGTATTAAAAGCGAATCCGCAAGGGTGCTTTTTAATGTAGTAACGCTTTTGGTGTTGGCTAACTTGAAGAAAGAGGTTCCTGAAAATTTATTTTCATTGTTAGATAAAGAGGCTCAAACTTTGTATGGTATTTTGCCCCGAGGTGTGCGGTTAATCTTAGGGATTGCCAATGCTGAAAAAGGGTATGATTATTTTGAAAGTAGCCGGCCAGAGATCGCTGCTTTTTCGTTCTTCCGTTTTAAAAAAGGAAAGTAAAGACTAGAATTGTTGCTCTAGTTTGATATAAAAAAAGGGATATTGAAGTGCTCAATATCCCTTTTGCTTTGAAATTATTTTTTGCCTATCCAGTGATCAATTTTTGTTTCCAATAGAGCCAAAGGCAAGCATCCTGATTCTAATACTTTTTCGTGGTATGTTTTGATATCAAAATTATTGCCTAACTTGGTTTTTGCTTTTTCTCGAAGTTCCATGATTTTAAGTTGTCCCATTTTATAAGAGAGCGCTTGACCTGGAATGGCCATGTAACGTTCTATTTCGGCAATGATACTGGCTTCACTTTCGGCTTCGTTTTCCAGAGAATATTTGATGGCTTGTTCTCTAGTCCAGCCTTTGCTGTGTAATCCTGTGTCGACCACCAAACGAATGGCGCGATGCATCTCGTTGCTCAACATGCCAAAATACTGATACGGATCTTTATAAAGTCCCAATTCTGGGCCTAAGCTTTCAGTGTATAGCGCCCAGCCTTCGCCATACGCACCAAACCAATTGTATTTTCTGAAATCAGGTAAATTGGCATTTTCTTGTTGCAAGGATACCTGAAAATGATGACCTGGAATGGCTTCGTGTAAAAATAAATCTTCGTCACCATACATATTGTAGCTTTTAACATCTGGAATGGGAACGTAAAAAATACCAGGACGACTACCATCTGTCGTGCCTTGATTGTATTCGGCACTGGCCGTTTTTTCTCGAAATGCTTCAGTTCTTCTTACTTCAAATTTAGTTTTAGGTTGTAATGAAAACAACTGATTGACTTTAGGCTCAATAATTTTATGGATGCGATTAAAATTGGCAATTACTTCTTCAGGTTGTGTAAAAGGCATTAATTCTTTTTTGTTTCGCACTTCATCAAAAAAGGCTATTAAGCTTCCTTTGAAACCTACTTGGGCTTTTACTTTCTCCATTTCACTTCGAATGCGTGCTACTTCTTTAAGTCCCAATTCGTGAATGGCTTCTGGAGTGGTGGTGGTTGTAGTCCACTGTTTGGCATAGCTGGCGTATAGATTTTTGCCAAACGAAAGGCTGCCGATACCACTTGTAGCTCTTGAAGCAGGGAGGTATTCGGTTTTCAAAAAAGCAGTCATTTTTTGGTATTGAGGGATCAGTTTTGTGGTGATTACCGTGCTGTATTTGTTGGCTATGTCTTGCTTTGTGCTAGCTGAGAAACTAGAGGGCATGAGCTTTACTGCCGAATAAAATAGATTATCTTCAACTTTTGCTGTAGGCATTTGTTCAAATTGTGGAATCATTTTTAAAGTCAAAGCCTTGGGTAATACGGCACCTTCTTTAATACCTTTTTTCATATATACCATGGCCGAATCGATCCATTGGCTATACAATTCCATTCTTTTGAGAAAGTTGGTGTAATCTTTTTCGGTTTTAAAAGGTTGTGCACTAGTGCCGCCGGCCATTTGTCCAATCGTTAAATGCGTGCCTTCAAACTGACTCATAGGTATTAAATTAGTAGGATATTGTAGCATTTCCTTGCCTATAGCAATTTCCCATTTTATGATTTCATAGCTGTTAAGCTCTTCCTCAGAGAGGCTTGTACTGTCTATTTCGCTCAATGCTGTTTCGTATTTTTCATAAAAAGCTTCTTGTTTTTTTCGGAACGAATCGGTCATTTCAAATTGCAATTGGTCATTGTATTCGTTTTGACCATTTTGTGTGGCGCCAAGTGGATTTAAAACATTTTTGTCATCAAAGTAACTCTTGGTTAGTGCACTAAAATTAGTAGAATTCGCTTCTTTTTTGCAGCTAATAAAAAGTACAGATAGCGCAAAAGTTAATAGGAATAGGTTTTTTCTCATTTTGATTAGTTTAGAACAACCGTAAAGCTACTTTATTTTTTTGTTAATTTTATCCGTGATAGACTCTCGAAGCTATAATTTTTTCGTTTTTAACTTCTAAAACTTCGGCTACAAGCATATTGTCTTCATTGTCGACCATTCGAATATATTCCATAAATACTCGATCGCCATTAGCAGTAAGCGAGGTTACTTTGTAGTGCAAACTCGGAAGTCTTTCAAAAGCCTCCTGCCACCATGCTCTTAAGGCATGTTTTCCGGATATTAGACCTTGGGTTTCAGGTTGACGTACTTTGAGTTTTGGACTAAAGTGTATGGCTTCGTCATCATAAAGCGACAACAATTTTTCTAACTCTTTATTATTAAAACAGTCAAACCATTTGAAAGCAATAGAGTTTAATTTTTCTGGACTCATAATAGTTTTGAATTAAAAAATCCCATTGCAATTGGATTGTAATGGGATTGTTTGGTATTTATTTTTGTTAAACGTTTTTCAAATTGATAATTTCTTGATCCGTCAATAATCGCCAATTGCCTCTTGGTAAATTCTTCTTGGTCAAACCAGCAAACGAAACGCGATCGATGCGTAACACATCATAACTGAATTGTTCAAAAATAGAACGCACTACTTTTACATTCGCCGAGCGTAATTTTAAGCCCACTTCGCTTTTGGCTTCATTTTCAATGTAGCTCACGTCTTCTACAAATACGCGGTGTCCATCAATAACGACACCCTTATTGATTTTTTCTAAATCTTCAAACTTTAAGTTTTTATCTAATGAAACTTGATAGATTTTAGATGATTTCTGATTTGGTAAAGTGAATTTACGAATCATATCGGTGTCATTGGTAAACAATAACAAGCCGGTAGTATTTTTGTCCATTCTACCAATTGGGCCAATTTTAGCCGTAGTAGAACCTTTTACCAATTCCAAAACATTGCGGTATTCTTGACCTTCATCAAGTGCCGTGGTAAAGTTCTTAGGTTTGTTCAATAGGATGTACACTTTCTTCTCTGGAGTCAAAACTTTTCCGTCAAAGTTCACTACATCTGTTGGTTTTACTAGGTATCCCATTTCAGTTACGGGAACACCATTTACCTTTACATTACCAGATTGAATGTAAATATCCGCATCACGTCTCGAACAAACGCCCGAGTTCGAAATGTATTTATTCAAACGAATTTCGTCTTTTTCTTTAAGTCTTTTGGCTACTTGATTGGGTTTTTTAACTACTTTATTCGCCTCTTCAATTTTAGCAGTTGGTTTTGCTTTTTTAGGCCCTTGTGCCCTTTTTTGCATCGCAGGTTTTGGCTTATTCGAATTGGGTCTTGAACCTGCTGGCCTTGCTCCGCTTCGTTTGTTGTTGCCTTCCTTATTATTCATAATAATCTCTAATTTGGTGCAAAGATACTATTTATATCCTTGTGAAACGATTTTCGATAATTAGAAAACGATAACTGGCTAATTTATTAGTAGTTAAGTACGGTTTTTAGTGAGTCGATTTGCTTTAGGAGCTGTTTCCTGCTGTCCACTATATCTTTACTGCCGAACCCCGGCAGTAAAGGATGCCGTTCCCATCAGGGCTAGGAAATCCTGCACTACAGAACGTTTTGTTCCAGAGAAATTACTGCTTTAATAACCAATTTTTACCATGCCAAAGCACACTTGGATTGGTCAATACAATGCAAAAAACACCTGCTACAATCAAAAATTTCAAGATGTTGTGCAATCTAATGTAGTGCGTTTTGTCGTTTGATTGCCACAATAAAAGCAGAAAAAACAACAGTACAATCAAAGAACTGTAAAAGTAGATGTCCATATAGCCTACATCATATAGCTCAATCAAAATGTACACAGGAACCAACGTTAAAACCGTTAATCCCGTACTGATTTTTTTGGACCAATTTTCTCCATAAAAAACAGGAATAGTATGGTAATTATTGGCCAAATCGCCTTTCAAATTTTCCAAATCTTTAATCAATTCCCGAATCAAAATCAATAAAAACAAGAAAGAAGCATGGGCGAAGATTACAGCAAAATGGTCTTTGTGGCGTTCCAATTCTTCAATCGAAGTGGGTTGATAGTAATACAAAAGAATGGCGAAAAAAGGCCAAACAGCTAGCAATGCCGCTGATAAATTTCCTATAAAAACGATTTTTTTCAATTTATGTGAATAGAACCAAATCAGAAAAATGTAGAATGAAAAAAACAGTAAGGCTCGCAAAGAAACAAACCAAGCCATCAAGGCAACAATGAAATTCAAGGAAAAATATACCTGAAGTTTCGTTTTTTGACTCACCAATCGGTCCAACATCGATTTGTTCGGACGGTTGATTAAATCTTTTTGGCTGTCGTAAAAATTATTGATAATGTACCCTGAGGCTATCGCAATGGCCGAAGCAAATACTAAAATAAAGATATTAAAATCCAATAAAATATTCAAGGCACGTTGCTCTGGCGCCATAATAAAAATAGCCGACAAATACTGCGCAATGATAATTATTGGAATGTTGTACCCTCGAATAACAGAGAACAAACTAACGATTTTTAATAACAATAGCTTTTGCTCTCGTTTGATCATGAATAGTCTTCTCGTTTTTTTTAGAATTGGTATACCACTTCAAGTTTGTAGTCTTTTAAAGCTACTTTGGCACGTTCTAAGTCTTGTGTAAAACCAAGAATGTAACCGCCGCCTCCAGAACCGCAAAGTTTTAAGTAGTAGTCATTTGTGTCTATTCCTTGTTGCCAAACCCCGTGAAATTGCTCAGGAATCATTGGCTTGAAATGATTTAAAACGACCTTAGACAATTTTTTTGTATTACTAAACAGCGCTTTGATATCTCCAACAAGGAAATTTTCAACACAAGCATCAGTATGTTTTACAAATTGTGATTTCAACATCGTGCGAAACCCTTGGTCTTTTAGGTTTTCCATAAAGATATTTACCATAGGAGCGGTTTCTCCTACAATGCCAGAATCTAGCAAAAACACAGCGCCTTTGCCGTCAAAACTTTGAGTTGGAATGCCTGTGGCTTCAATATTATCTTTAGAGTTGATTAAAATCGGAATGCTTAAGTAGCTATTCAACGGGTCTAAACCAGAGCTTTTTCC
Organism: Flavobacterium succinicans LMG 10402; assembly: GCF_000611675.1. Lineage (GTDB taxonomy): Bacteria > Bacteroidota > Bacteroidia > Flavobacteriales > Flavobacteriaceae > Flavobacterium > Flavobacterium succinicans. The sequence goes on from NZ_JATV01000014.1 coordinate 11,145, forward strand.
GTGAAAAAAACTTTCCATTTGAGAGAAAATAGTTTTTAAGGCTAATAATTTCTCACGAGTTAAGTTTTCTAAAACAGTGATTTTATGTTGTGCGTATTTGTCATAAATAGCAGCCACCAAAGCACCACTACTACCTACTCCATACCCTTGCGGAATACTGGAATCAAAGAACATACCCTCATTCACGTCTTTTTGCAAAGTGGCAATATCAAATTGTACCAAATCCGGTTGTTCCGTTTGTAGGGTTTCCAAATAGGTTACAAATCGTTTCAAATGGCCGTTAGAAGCAATAGCCTCTTGCGAAGGATTGTCTTCTTTTTTGAGGGCGCCATTGTAAAAGTTGTAAGGAATAGATAATCCTTTTGAGTCTTGAATGATTCCGTACTCTCCGAAAAGTAATATTTTTGAGTAAAATAAAGGTCCTTTCATATCTTTTTTGCTTTCCTAACGGTAAATATAGGGATTTTTATTATTGTTTGATTAGTTGACTGCCAAATCCTATTTCATCACAAAGGTACTGACCATTTTGACAATAGCCAACTAATTCACTTTGAATAAATTGTAAAACGGATTCTTTCACGTTTTCCGGGTACAAAACATGCACATTTGCTCCTGCATCTAAGGTGAAACAAACGGGTATTTTATTTTCATTTCTGTACTTCCAAATGGCGTTGATAATCTGTAGCGTGTTTGGTTTCATCAAGATAAAATACGGCATAGAAGTCATCATCATCGCGTGCAAGGTCAAAGCCTCGCTTTCTACAATTTTGATAAATGCTTCCAAATCACCATTCTCGAAAATTGGAATCAATTGGTCAATATTCTCATGTGCTTGTTCAAAACGACGTTCGGCAAAAGGATGATTATGCATCAAATCATGACCCACTGTACTTGATACTTGCTTTTCGCCTTTATCGACTAATAAAATAGTATCTTGATAGTTTTCGAAAACCGAATGTACTTTTCCTGAAAAAGGTACGCCAAAAAGGTTCGAACTACCTTCAATATTCTCTTGATTGCCCCAAACTACCAAATTTCCTTTTACACTTCTACACGCACTTCCTGAACCTAAACGAGCTAGAAAAGACGCTTTTTGATAGAAATACTCCTCAGTCATTTCAGGGATTAATGCTTTTTCAATACTCATAAAATTCATAGCCAAAGCCGCCATCCCCGAAGCCGAAGATGCAATTCCAGAACTGTGCGGGAACGTATTTTCGGTATTGATGGTAAAATGATAGTCTTTCAAAAAGGGCATAAATGGAGTGATGCGCTCTAAGAATTTCTGAATCTTTGGTTTAAAATCTTCTTTGGGCTGTCCTTCAAAAAGCAAGTCAAAAGAGTAATCGCTTGGATTGGTACCGTTGATAGAAGTCGAAAGGTCTCTTTTTTCAAAAGCCACACTAGTAATGGTTTTACAGTTATTTAGCGTAAAACTTATAGATGGATTGGCTGGTATTTGATGGCCCAAATCGTCTCTTTTTCCCCAATACTTAACTAAAGCAATGTTACTTGGAGCACTCCATTGAAAAATGCCTTTTTCTATGTGGTGTGTATAAGGCGTTGTTGGAATAAAATCATTGGTAGCAGTCATAGAAGATAAAATTTGCGCAAAGATACTTTTTTTGACTATTTCTTTATTTCTTTGTTGGCTATTCTTTTGAATCCTTTTTCCTATTTTTGGAATCTTTAAAAATCATTCTAATGAATAAAATTACCCGAATTCTTACCGTAGTAGTCACTTGTTTGGCAATAGGTTATTTTTCAAGTACAGTTACCAAAGCCGCTATTTTAGATTGGTATCCTACATTAGTAAAACCTTCATTTAATCCACCGAATTGGGTTTTTGCGCCTGTTTGGAGTTTGTTGTATGTGATGATGGGTGTTGCGGCTGGTTTGGTTTGGGATAAAATCGAATGGAATCGACCTATTGTAAAGAAAGCCTTGACGCTTTTTGCGATACAATTAGCATTGAATGCCTTGTGGTCGTATTTGTTTTTTGGTTTGCATAATCCCTTTTTAGCAGGAATCGAGATTGTCTTATTGTGGTTGATGATTTATGAAACCTATCTTCAGTTTGCTAAAATCAATAAAATTGCGGGCTATTTATTGTTGCCTTATTTGGCTTGGGTAAGTTTTGCAACGGTATTAAATATAAGTATTTGGTGGTTAAATAAATAATTCGATATATTTGTTTTAAACAAGCAATAAGTGAATTATAGACAACTACCCTAATGCAAAAAATCTTTTTCTTTACTCTTTTTTTATTTTTTCAAATAAGTCAAGCTCAACAATCTTTAACTGAAACCGAAAAATTAGCCACTACTGCTAAAGTTTGGGGTTTCTTGAAATACTACCATCCTAACGTGGCTAGCGGGAAATACGATTGGGATAAGGAATTATTTACTATTCTACCTCAAGTAGAGAAAGCTAAAAGTAAGAAAGAGTTTTCGGAAGTTGTTGAAAACTGGATTACTTCACTTGGCGAAGTAAAGAAAGTTGAACCTATTATTTTGTCAAGTGAAATCAAGTATTTTGATAAGAACTTAAATGCTGCTTGGCTAAACAATCCTCATTTTTTTTCAAAATCTCTTTCAGAAAAATTAACCTTCATACTAGAGAATCGATTACAGTCAAATCATTTTTATTATCGAAAAGGAGAGCCTAAACCAGATGCTATTTCTTATGAGTTTAGTAATGAAATAAAATATCCTGAGTACGATTGGAAGGACCGAAAGTTTCGTTTGTTGGCTTTGTTCCGTTATTGGAATTATGTAGAATATTTTTTTCCTTACAAATACCTAATGGACCAAAATTGGGATGATGTTCTTTATGAAATGCTCCCGAAGTTCAATACTGCTAGTACAGAAGTTGAGTATCACTTGTTAATGCGAGAGTTAGTGATTAAATTAAATGATTTACATGCTTTCCTAGGTACAAAAGTGATGTTAGAAAAATTTGGCAGATTACAAATACCTGCCAGAGTTAGAATTGTTGACGATCAGGTCCTAATTACTCAAGTATTTAGTGATTCTTTGGCTAAAATCAGTGATATCAGAGTTGGAGATATCATTATTAAAGTGGGGGGAAAAACAATACCTGAAATTTTAAAAGAATCAAGAAGATATTTGGATGGAGGTAATGATGTTTTGAGGGCTAGTAATTCTTGGTATCATATTTTTAATGGTCATACAGATTCAGTTAAAGTAGAATACAATCGAGAAGGTAAAGTGTCTGAGAAGTACATTTACCGACACTCCGCAAAATTATTCAGAAAGACCAATAAACTGCTTGGGCAATGGGAACTTTTAGACGGTAATATTGGTTATGTGAATTTGGGAGAAGTATATCCAGAAGACATTAATAACATCATAGCAAAGCTAAAAAGCACTAAAGCAATAGTTTTTGATCTTAGACTTGGCGCTCATGATACAAATTATATCTTAGCTGAATTTTTAAACCCGGAACCCAAAGAATTTGCAAAGTTTATCGATCCTGATGTTACGTATCCAGGGAGATTTATCTGGAGAGAAACTGAAATGTGTGGTAAAACAAATCCTGATTATTATAAGGGAAAAGTCATTGTATTAGTCAATGAGAATACTCAGAGTCATGGAGAATACTCAGCGATGTGTTTGCAATCGGCTCCAAATGCAACTGTTATAGGAAGTCAAACAGCAGGTGCAGACGGTGGGGTAATTAGGTTTGAGATACTCGAGGGTTTCAATACACAGTTTAGTGGTTTGGGTGTGTTTTATCCTGATGGACGCGAAACACAACGCATTGGGATAGTTCCCGATATCGAGGCAAAACCGACCATCTTGGGTCTTCGTGAAGGTAAGGATGAAGTATTGGAACGAGCTATTCAATTTATAGAAACAGGGAAGTAGTTGGTGTACAAGTTTTCTTTGAATCTACTAAAATTAAGTTATGGTTTTGGAGGTCTAATAAATTGTAAACAATTATACCACCGCATTCGCCACAATAAACCCGCTAGTCCAAGCATTTTGGAAATTGAAACCACCTGTAATGGCGTCGATATTGGCAATTTCACCTGAAGAATAATTTGAAGTAAAGAATGTATTTTTTAGTATTAAGAATAATGTCCTAGTGCAGAAATTACAAACACTGTAACAATCTCGTCTCGAACTTCATATATTAAACGGTCTTTTTTGTTGATTCTTCTTGACCAATATCCACTTAATTCAAATTTTAACGGTTCGGGGTTTCCACTACCAGTGTAGGGATGATCTTTCAACTCATTGAGTATTTTTATAATTTTTTTTATGGAAGCAAGATCGCCTGATTTTTTATGGTTAGACAAATCTTTTTCAGCAGTTGCTTTAATGATTACTTGATACTTTCCCATAAATCTTCTGCACTTTCCATTAGTCGGCCTTTCTCAGTGCTTGCTTTTTTGATTCTTTTTACAAATTCAGGATTGTAAGGGCTTTTATCCTCTTCTTCAATTAAAACAATTTCTTTTGAATTTTCAGAAAACACACGAGCCATTTCTAAAAAAGCTTTTCCTTTTTTTGACTTTTCATTTATTTTTAAGGTTATTGTTGTCATCGCTTATTTTTTTCAAATTTACAAAAAGTTTTGTGGCCAGAGATGTCTTGTGTTTTGATTTATAACGATTTGTGTTTTTAGTTATGATTACCCCACCGCATTCGCCACAATAAACCCGCTAGTCCAAGCATTTTGGAAATTGAAACCACCTGTAATGGCGTCGATGTTGACAATTTCACCCGCAAAATAAAGGTTGGGATGAATTTTACTTTCCATCGTTTTAAAGTTGATTTCCTTTAAATCAATACCGCCAGCTGTAACGAATTCTTCTTTGAAAGTGCTTTTCCCATTGATTTGGAAAACACCATTAGTGAGTTGTTGTGCTAAGTTTTGCAATTGGGTTTTGGACAAATCGGCCCATTTGGTTTCAGTAGTAATGCCAGAAGCCAACACCAAGCTTTCCCATAAGCGATTGGTGAGTTCAAACGGTGATTTTTTGGAGACTGTTTTTTTGGCTTGTTCTTGTTTAAGGGTTTTCAGTTGCGCGATGGCTTCTTCGGTATCGATAGTATTAAGCCAATTCACCAAAAGCGTAAATTGATAGTTTTTGTCGTGCAAAATGCGGGCACCCCAAGCGGATAGTTTCAAAATAGCGGGGCCGCTCATACCCCAATGGGTAATCAAAAGTGGTCCAGTGGCTTCAAGTTTGGTGTCTTTTACTCGCACGGTCACTTTTGCCGAAACGCCTGGTAATTCTTTGATTCGAGGGTCTTTGCTGTTAAAGGTAAATAAAGAGGGCACGGGCGGAATGATGGCGTGGCCAAATTGCTGTAGCATCTCCCAAATTTTTGGATTACTTCCCGTAGCTAAAATCAATTTATCGGCTTGATAATTTTGATTTTGGGTATCAATTTTCCAGTAGTTGTCTTTTTTGAAAATAGATTGTACGCTCTGACCCGTGAGGACTTTGATGCCCAATTGTTGGGTGGCTTTTAGAAAACAATCTATGATGGTTTGAGAAGAATTCGAAACAGGAAACATTCGGCCATCGTCTTCAATTTTGAGGGCTACGCCGTGGCGTTCAAACCACTCGATGGTGTCCCTGGAACAAAATTGATGGAAAGGACCTCGCAATTCTTTTTCGCCTCTTGGGTAAAATTTTACGAGTTCATTGGGTTCAAAACAAGCGTGAGTAACATTGCAACGACCGCCACCTGAAATGCGCACTTTGCCTAGCACTTCGGCGCCACGTTCTAAAATGGCAACTTTGGCTTTTGGATTTCTTTCTACAATGTTGATGGCAGTAAAAAAACCTGCAGCGCCACCTCCCACAATTAAACAGTCGTACATCATCGTAATCTTTCGGGAAAATTACAAAAAATTCCATCGACACCCAATGCGATTACTTTTTTAATGTCTTCAGGTTCGTTTACGGTGTACGTATTGATTTTAAATCCTTCTTGGTGAATGCGTTTTACATTTTCTGGCGTAAGGGTTTTGAACCAAGGATTGATGGATTTTGCCTTTAATTGATGCGCCATTGGGAGTGCGTCTAGCGGATTTTCTTCGGTTAAGACGTCGATGGCTATTTTGGAATCGAGTTTTCGATAGGTTTCTAATTCGTTCCAAAGGAAACTGGAGATGATGAAATCAGAAGTTTTCCAGCCTTTTTTGCCAAAAGCAGCAACAATTTTATGTGTAGCTTCGGCGGTATTTTTGCCTTTTAATTCGATATTCAAAGGTACTTTTCGGTCGATGGTGGTGATGATTTCTTCTAGCGTCGGAATGTGATGTCCGCCTTTTACGATTACTTTTCGCAAAGCTTCGAAAGTGTAGTCTTCTATCGGACCTTTTGCATTGGTTAGGCTATCCAAAATATCGTCGTGAAATACCATCACTTCTCCTGTTTTGATGACAAACACATCAATCTCGATGCGGTCGACGCCCATTGCTAATGCTTTTTTAATCGCGGGAACGGTGTTTTGGGTTTCGTGTCCCATGGCGCCTCTGTGGCCAATGTTGAGTGGTTTGTGCATAGTAGTACAACTGGTTAATCCAATAAAAATAAGCCAAAGATACGGTTGAAGTTTCATTTTTTTTCTTTTGGTCTAAAATAGGAAAAAGCAATTACTTCTTAGCTAAATAGTAAGTTATCATTGTTTTATGTTTTTTGTGAAATTAACCGCAAGGTTCGCAAAGATTTACGCAAGGGAACGCAAAGTAAAAAAGTATATCTTCGTGTTTCTTCGTAATTTTTTCTTTTTCTTTATAAAAAAATAACCGCAAATTCGCAAATTCATTTTCCTAAATAAGGATTGAAATTTGCGAATTTGCGATCTTTAGAACTTTTATGAATTTTCTATTTTTTAGCCTCTAAAAGCACAAAAGTAAAATTAGAAGTAATAGTCACTTTTCCGTTTTTCACTTTGGCGGTTTGGTTGGAATAGGCATCGCGAACGGTAGTTCCGTTTTTGAAGATACTACCTACGGGAACTTCTTTTTTACCTGCTTTAACGTCTAAGGCAACTACCACTTGATCGGTATACTTGTTTTTAGAATATTGACGACTAAAAACATAAGGAGCATCAGAAATTTTTTGGTGAACTCCAGCACCAACCGAAGGGTGGTTTTTTCTGAATTGCCCAAGTTTTTGCCAATGTGCCAATGTTTTTTGAGTTTCAGGATTGGTTTTGATGGCGTCCCAATTCATAAACGAACGTAAAGTCGCATCGCCTTGAGTACCTTCGATCACTAAGGAACGTCCCGATTCATCTCCATAATATACTTGAGAAATCCCGGGAGAGAGTAATAATTTCGTTCCTGTTTCGATGGTTTTTTCTCTTTTCGGGTCAAATGGGCCACCGTCGTCATGAGAGGATAAATAATTCAAAACGCTGTACCCTTTGAGTTCATTATTCAATTTGGAACTGTATTTTGAGAAAATGAATTCGTAGTCTTTTTGTGCATCGGATTTGAACTCAAAATTGATCATATTGTTGAAGCCATTTTGGAAGTAATTGATTTTTTTGTCTCCAAAATCAAAATCTTGTCCGCCGCTAATCCCGTAATTATACACCTCGGCTATGGTGTAAAACGAGTTGTTGTCTAGTACTTTGGCAGGATTGTTTTTCTTCCAGGTTTCAAAGGCATATTGACATTCTTTTTGGAATTCGCCCCAAACTTTCGCGTCGGTATGTTTTACGGTGTCGGCACGATAACCATCAATTCCAAATTCAACGATATAATCCGTCAACCATTTGATGATGTAATATTTTGGTGCTCTTGGGTAACCGGTTCTTTTGAAAAACGCGTCCAACGAAGCGATTTCTTTTTCGTAACGCCCTTCTTTTTTCCATTTTTCAATCAAGAAAGGAGGGAGGGCAACTTCTTTTTCACTTTCAGTCAATACATCGGGAAGATTGGCCACCAAGGTACATTCGGTAGTTCCTACAAAATTTTTGTAATCGCATTGTGGTCCTGTTCGAACCCAATCCGATGGCCATACGGCATCTTTCTCAGTTACAGGTCCTGTATGATTGATTACTCCGTCCAAAACAATTCGGATGCCTTTGGCGTGGGCTTTTTTCACCAAGTCTGCCAAATCTTCTTTGGTTCCGAAATTCGGATCTAAGGCTGTCCAATCTTTCGCCCAGTATCCGTGGAAGCCATAGCTTAAACCAGTTCCTTCGTCTACACCTTCGTGAATATTTTCTACGATGGGTGTCATCCAAATGGCATTGATTCCGAGTTTAGTAAAATAGCCTTCTTCAATTTTTTGGGTGATACCTTTTAGATTTCCACCTTCAAACCCACGGAGTTTTCCTGAGGTTTTGGTTCTGTCAAAATAGATTTCTTTTTGGTTGTTATCGTCATTAAAACGATCAGTCATTAAGAAATACAAATTGGCACCTTCCCAAACAAAAGGGATGGTTTCTTTTTTGGGAGCTTGTTTTTGCTGTGCGCTAGCCATTCCACCAACTAAGGTGGAAAGAGCTAAAGTAAGCGCTATCGTTTGTTTTTTCATTAGTGTTGCATTTGAATTTGTGTTGGTTTGTTTTTGCTTATAGGAACAGTCACAGTAATTGTTTGGCCTTCTTTGGTAAATGGAGTAACGATTCCGTTTACTTTGATTTGGCTTATAGCTGCGCTATTATGTAGGATCATATTTATTTTTTTGTCTTTAGAAGAGAATGCTTTTCCTGATTTAGTCGCAACTGTAATTGTAGTACTATTCCCTTTTGTTTGGGCATTGAACGTGATCATTTCATACAGACCTTTTTCGAAAGCATTAGCAGTTACACCATCATCATTGTATAATTTTCCTTCACTATTAGGTGTTTTTTCGTCCATAAAATAATGAACGTCAAAGCTGTCTAGACTATATTTTGTAGTACTTTGAATGGTTTTGATCATCGGAATGAAAGCGCCTCCACGCACAAAAACAGGAATATGATCAGTAGCCGTAGCTACATTCGCAGTGCTTCCGCCTTGATATTTTGCATCAGAATAAAAGTCGAACCAAGAATTGTTTTTTGGAAAATAAATTTCTGCCGATTTTTTGCCTGCTTCGGTGATCGGGTGTACTAAAAAGTCATTCCCCCATAGGTAAGTATGGGAAACTGTTTGCAAGTTGTTGTTTTCAGGCTCTTCAAAAAACAACGGACGCATTAAAGGTGTTCCTTTTTGATTATTTTCGAAAGCCAAAGTATAATTGTAAGGCAACAATTGGTATCTCAATTCCACCTGTTTTTTAGCATTGGCTTTGGTTACGATGTCTTTGAAAACAGGTTCTGACGGCACATCTTGTTGGGCATGTGGACGGAAAATAGGTTGAAAAACGCCATATTGTAACCAACGTAAGTACAATTCGTTGTCATAATAATCGCCCGCAAATCCACCCAGATCCGAGTGCATGTATCCAATACCTTGTAATCCCATTTGTAGTGAGATTTCAGTTTGTGGTTTTAATCCGCCCCAAGTACGATTCACATCGCCTGTCCAGGGCATCATACCAAAACGTTGTGACCCAGAGTAGCCCGAACGCATTAAGATAAACGGACGTGTAGCTGAAAAGTCTTTTTTGTAGCCATCTGCAATTAATTCTGCCCAGTGGTGACCGTAGATATTGTGTACTTCGTCAGCGGTTCCGCCTTTAGTGATGGCCGCGGATGGGAATACTTCTGGTTCGCCTAGATCGCCCCAAAATCCGCCAACGCCTTGTTGGATTAATCGTTTGTACACGTCCCAAAACCATTGCTTTCCATCGGGATTGAAAATGTCTACAATTCCGGTATGACCAAAAAAGAAATCAAAAGTAAACGGTTTACCATCTTTGTCAGTGGCCAAAACTTTTTTGGCAACGGTTTCGTCCCATTTGCTAGACGTTTTAGTGATAAACGGCTCGGTAATCAAAACGGTTTTTACACCTTTTTGATTTAAGTCTTCGATCATTTTGGAAGGATTCGGAAAATTGTTTTTGTCCCAATCTAAATTACCCATAGTTCCAGTAATTTCTTTTCCAAACCAGTACAAGTCCAAAATAATCGCATCTACTGGAATTCCGTCTTTGATGTATTTATCAATAGTTTTGTTGACTTCATCTTGAGAATGGTAACCAAATCGGCTAGAGAAATTCCCTAAAGTCCAAAGTGCTGGCAAGGGTTGTTTTCCTGTCAATGTCGTATAACTGTCAATCAAATCAGTCCAAGAATTTCCAGCTATCACTTGATAGGTTTTGCGACCCGAAATGGTTTCATACGCTAAAGTGTTGTCTTTTTTACTGTCTAAATCCAAATAACCAATTGGTGCATTGTCAAAATGGATGGCGTAAATTTTAGAAGAAAGTACCAATGGCATGGTGAAATTCATCAATTCAGCATGCGTTTCGTAACCATAATGTGCTCTGTTGTATAATTGCAAACGATGACCACGACGGTTCATGCCCAACACGCGTTCACCTGTACCATACAATATTTCCGTAGCATCTAAATTGAAATCAAGAATTTCGTTCGTTTCTTTTTTGAAATAGCCTGTTTTTTCCGAAATCAATTCTTTGTTTTGGTAAGAATACGAGATTTTAAAAGGTGCTTTTTCAATAACGACCACAATTCCATTAGTTGCCATTTTAAGGGAAGTTGGAGTTGTGGTAATTTTTAGGTTGACCTTTTGAGGTGTTGCTACTACAGCATGCGATTTTGGATTGGCTTTTTCTCCAGTTGGTACAAACGAAGTGGAAATGATTTTGTCAGAATACGGTTGGAAAGTATACACCCCATCTGATGTAGTAACTTCCAGAGATTGATTTGTTTTTTTGAAACTTTCAAACTTTCGATTGGCATTTTGGGCCAATGCTAGTGAGCTGAATAATAGGAATACGATTATTTTTCTCATTTTTTTAAATTTTAAACCCTTTCAAAGATTACTTTGAAAGGGTTATTGTTATTAGCTGAATTGAATTAGTTGGGTTGAACCACCACTTCTTTTCCGTTGACAAATACGGTCAATGCTTTGTCACCTTCTAATGAAAATTTGGTTTCATTATGTGTGACTTCCATTTTAAGTATTTGGTGTCTAAAGTTAATTTTAAAGGAATATCCTTCCCATTCTTTAGGGATTTTTGGAGCGAAGTGTAACGCGTTATCTTTAACACGCATTCCACCAAAACCTTCTACGATACTCATCCAAGTACCCGCCATAGAGGTAATGTGGCATCCTTCTTCTACTTCTTTGTTGTAATCATCTAAATCCAAACGAGACGTTCTTAAGTAGAAAGCATAAGCCATATCCATTTTGTCTAGTTTTGCTGCTTGGATCGAGTGAACACAAGGAGAAAGTGAACTTTCGTGTACCGTGAAAGATTCATAGAATTCAAAGTTCTTTCTTAATTCTTCGGTTGTAAAATCATCTTCGAAGAAATAGAAACCTTGTAACACATCGGCTTGTTTGATGTAAGGCGAACGCAATACTCTATCCCAAGACCATTTTTGGTTGATCGGACGTTGTGAGCGGTCTAAATCTTTTACTGGAACTAAATCTTTGTCTAAGAAGCCATCTTGTTGCAAGTAAATCCCCAATTCTTCTGATTTTGGGAAATACATATTGCCAGAAACTTTTTTCCAATCTTGTAATTCTGCATCGGCTAGATTTACTTTTTCAATCACACGTTTGTGGTCTGATGGATATTCAGTAGCTACTTTTTGGATTTGTTCGTAAGCATAATCAATACACCATTTGGCAATATAATTGGTGTAGAAATTATTGTTGATGTTGTTCTCGTACTCGTTAGGTCCAGTTACTCCCAAAATCATGTATTGATTTTTGTGGGTAGAGAACGAAGCTCTTTGGTGCCAGAAACGAGCAATACCAATTAATACTTCTAATCCTTTTTCTGGTATATATGAGTAATCTCCGGTGTAACGGTAGTAGTTATAAATGGCGAATGCAATTGCTCCATTACGGTGAATTTCTTCATGGGTAATTTCCCATTCGTTGTGGCATTCTTCTCCGTTCATGGTAACCATTGGATACAAGGCAGCACCGTTTTTGAATCCTAAATTATCTTTAGCATTTTCGATGGCTTTGTCCAATTGATTGTAACGATACGTTAACAAGTTACGCGCCACTTCTTGGTCTTTGGTCGCCATGTAAAATGGAATACAGTATGCTTCAGTGTCCCAATAGGTAGATCCACCGTATTTTTCTCCGGTAAATCCTTTTGGACCAATGTTTAATCTAGAATCTTTACCTAAGTAGGTTTGATTCAATTGGAAAATATTGAAACGAATGCCTTGTTGTGCTTTCACATCGCCAGCAATGGTAATGTCTGACATTTCCCAAATTTTGGCCCAAGCCTCAATTTGTTCTTGTAACAAAGCATCATATCCTTTGGCTACAGCGCCTTGAATTACTTTTTCTGCTGCTGCTTGTGTATTGTCGTGATTTAATGAAACGGTATAACCACCAATTTTTTGAATAGCGGATACTTCCCCTTTGGCTACTAAAGTTTCGTAGGTGTATTGTACTTTATCTGTAGTAGATTCAACAGAAGAAGCAGAGATTTGAGAAGGTACACCGTTAATTAAAATGGTGTTGTGCATAAAAGTGGTTACTTTAAAATGCGTTTTGAACGTTTGAGCAGTTACAAAAGCTTCGTTAGTTGCTTTTTTTACTTCTAACGGTTCCCAAAATTTTTCTTCCCAGTTGGTGTCTTCGTTGGTAACACCTGCATCAATGTAGGGTTGGTAAACAATTTTTGCATCTTTGTTTAATGGTGTTATTTCGTAATTGATAACACCAGCTTCGTCAAGATTTAAACTTAAAAAACGACGCACATTTACCGCGATTGCTGTACCATTGACTAATGTAGCTTCGAAAGATCGGTTATACCAACCTTCCTTCATGTTTAATTCTCTTTTGAAGTTTTTTACTTCAGTACAAGTAAATAAATCAAAATTTTCACCGTTGATGGCTATGTTGATTCCGATCCAATTAGGTGCATTCAAAACCTTTGCAAAGTATTTTGGATACCCATTTTTCCACCATCCCACTTTGGTTTTGTCGGGATAGTAAATTCCTGCAATATAGCTTCCTTGAAAAGTCGGGCCAGAGTAATTTTCTTCAAAATTAGCTCGTTGTCCCATGGCGCCATTTCCAATACTGAAAAGACTTTCTGATGATTTTACTCTTTCTACATCAAAATCTTCTTCAATGATGGACCAATTGTCGGGTTTTATATAATCTTGGTTCATTTTTTTAATTTTTATTGTTCTTTTGAAATGTTATTGGGATCTTTTTTGGGGGCAAAAAGTGTTTATTTGTTGATTAATTCATTTAAGAAATCCTCACTAATAAAGGTGAAGTCTTTGAAATTATGGTGCGCTTCGTGCAGCACACTTTGTTCTCCAATACCAATACTGGTCATGTTACCAATATTAGCAGCTTGTACGCCAGCCACTGAATCTTCGAATACAAAAGCGTGAATTGGCTCTACCTGCAGTTGTTGTGCGGCAATTAAAAATACTTCAGGATCAGGTTTGGCGTTAGAGACATCATTACCATCTACAATAGCATCAAAATAGGAAAGGATTCCTGTTTTTTCTAAAATAGGTCTGGCGTTTTTACTAGCAGATCCTAAGGCAATACCTTGATTGTTTTCTTTCAAGAAATTTAAAACGTCTAGTACTCCAGGAAGAATTTCTGTTTGATCCATATCTACTAAATAGGAAAGATATTCATCGTTTTTTTGCACTAGCCATTGGTCTTTTTGTGCTTGTGAAGCTTCTATTTTTCCTAAATCTAGGATAATATCTAGCGATCGCACTCGGCTAACTCCTTTTAATAATTCATTGTGTTCGTGTGTGAATTCAATATTTAAACTGTCTGCAATTTGCTTCCAAGCTAAATAATGGTATTTTGCGGTATCTACAATTACCCCATCTAAATCGAATATAAATCCTTTTTTCTTTTTCATTTTAATTGTATTGGTGACTATCTCTGTGCTATATTGTTTTAGCGCTGAAACATCAGCGTTCTGATTTTATTTTATTTCAAAATTCAAAGCCGTTCAATTTGTGGCTTCTTATTGATTTGTTGTTTTTTCTTTAATGAAAACAACACCTAATCCGGCAATCAACATGGAGCATCCTGCTATGACAATGATCGCCATCGGAAATCCTCCAAAGAGTGCGATTAGTGTACTTCCTAAAAGTCCTGCGGAAATTTGTGGTAGTGTGATTGTGGCATTGAATAAGCCCATGTAAACCCCCATTTTGTCGGCAGGAAGTGATCCTGATAACATGGCATACGGCATGGCTAAGATAGCAGCCCATGCTAGTCCAACTCCAACCATTGATACTAATAATAGGTTTTTGTCTTCTATTAAGAACATGGATATTAATCCTAAACCTCCTAAAAGTAATGAGAAGGAATAGGTTTTTTTACGGCCAATAGTTTTTGCTATAGAAGGCATCAATAAAGAGTAAATAGCGGCTACGGCACTGTAAAAGGCAAATAAAACACCAGTCCAATCTCCAGCTTCATTAAATCCGATGGATTTGGCATCAAGGGCATCTGGTCCCCATACTTGATTGGCAATGGCTCTTGTGGTATACACCCACATTAAGAAGAGGGCAAACCAAGAAAAGAATTGTACAAATCCTAACTGCCAAAAGATTTTTGGAGCAGTTGTGATTAATTTTAGAATGCTAGTTTTTTCTTTTTTTACTTCGGCATCCAAATCGATTTTGTTGTAAAGAGCATGTTCTTTAGGGGCATATTCTTTGGTTCTGAAAACCGTCCAAAGTACGCTAACTAACAATATTCCTCCTCCGATGTAAAAGGACCAAATTACGGATTCGGCCACTTTTTCGCCTGCGGCTGGAACATTAGAGATGCCGGATTGGGTCAAAATCCAAGGGAGTAATGAACCAAATACGGCTCCAAAGTTGATTAAAGCACTTTGCAGTGAATAGCCTAAATTGCGTTGGTCGTCATTGACCATATCGCCTACTAAGGCTCTAAAAGGTTGCATGGTCACATTAAAGGAAGTGTCCATTAAAAGCAACATTAAACCACCAAAGAAAAGCGGCGGTAAGAGGTAAGCAAAATACTCAGCATTAGGCATAAAAAACATAGCTAGCGCTGATACGATTGCTCCGAAAAAAATAAATGGAATTCGTCTGCCCAATCGGGTCCAAGTTTTATCGCTTGAAAGTCCTATAATAGGTTGTACTATTAGTCCCGCTAATGGGGCAGCAAGCCAAAAATAGCCAATACTGTGAACATCAGCGCCAAGAGCTTCTAAAATTCTACTGGTATTTCCGTTTTGAAGCGAGTATCCAATTTGTACACCTAAAAACCCAAAGCTTAGATTCCAAATTTGCCAAAAACTTAATTTTGGTTTTTCCATATAATCCATTTTTAAAAGTTAAATACTACAAACGCAATGTTGTTTGTTTATGTCTAATGCTGGTTAAAAAAATACTTGTTCTAACTTTGATTACAAAAGCATTAGAATGTGGGTTAGCTTTAGTTTTTTAATGGAGAGCCATAGTTTTAATTCATCAACGGGTATTACTAAGATCGTAATAGTGTTGAAAGACTAAAAAAATAGAGTAACATTAAGTTTACGGTTGCTAAAACATTCTTGATACTTTGTTTTTTTTTTGTATAATATAAAGATATACAGAAAATTACAAAAATAAAGAATAGTTG
Organism: Flavobacterium succinicans LMG 10402; assembly: GCF_000611675.1. Lineage (GTDB taxonomy): Bacteria > Bacteroidota > Bacteroidia > Flavobacteriales > Flavobacteriaceae > Flavobacterium > Flavobacterium succinicans. Next base: position 26,868 of record NZ_JATV01000014.1, read on the forward strand.
GTTTTTGCTTGTTTTAAGCAAGGTTTTGAGGAATTATTTACAGCCATGCTATTACTAAAAAATAGCGGTGTAGGTAGATGCGCCATTAAAACTTTACTTAATTTTCGAAGTAAAAGACAAAGTTTAGACTAGTGTAAATATATAAAATAATCATTGTATGTGGTTTCGAATTTTTGAAATAGATGTACTCTAACGTTTTTTGTTGATAAAATTGCAGGTTTTGTTGTTGGAGTCTGATTTTGCTTGTGGTTTGAAATAGAGCTAAAACCTACAGTTTTCTTGTTTTAAATTCGCAGCAGGTGAGAGGGTTATGGGGTAAAAAAAACGAAAACCATTCCCGGATTTCTTGTATTTTAAAAATCATGGAATGGTTTTAGTAACTTGTAGCTCTGAGAAGAGTTCTTTGGTTTAGGTAGATTCTCTTTGTACTAAATGAGTTTCTATAATCTCGGTAGTATAAATTTCCTCTTCTTCTTCCTGTTCTTCAGCCTCAAGACGGTGAATTAACATTTCAGCTGCTTTTTTTCCCATTTTAACACCACTTTGACTTACGGTTGTGATGGTTGGTGTAGAATATTTTGAGATGATACCGTCGGTAAAGGCAATAATAGCCAAGTCCTTAGGGACGGTTAATCCAATTTTGTGTGCTGTTTTTAAAATAGTTACTGCAAAAAGTTCGTTTACAGCAAATACAGCATCAATCGCCTTATCTTCTAATAATTGGCTAATAATTATTTCACACGTATCAATATCTTCAATTTTAATAATTAAGTCTTCGTCAAATGGAATCTGGTAGTCCATGAGCGCTTTGGTGTAGCCGTCTGTTCTGAGCTTTCCTACGCTAACATAGTCTACTGTAGTGACTAGGGCAATTTTTTTTCTCCCTTGTTGAATGAGGTATTCTACGGCTTCATAAGCGGCTTTTTTGTCGTCAATGATCACTTTGTCACAGATTACATCGTCTGTAATTCTATCAAACATTACAACAGGCATACCCTGATTGATGACTTCAGTGATGTGGTGAAAGTCTTTTTTGAATTGCGTCTCTTTGGATAATGACATAATAAAGCCATCGGTACTACCATGGGCTAGAAGTTCCATATTCATTACTTCTTTGTCGAACGAATCGTCGGATAGACATATAATAACGCTATACCCTTTTTCGTTGGCCACTTGTTCGATACCATTAATAACCGTTGAGAAAAAATGATGTACAATTTCAGGGATAATGATGCCAATAGTTTTGGTACGTCTGTTTTTTAAGCTTAAGGCGATATTATTGGGTCTGTAGTTGTAAAACTTTGCAAATGCTTGAACCTTTAATCTGGTTTCTTCGCCAATCTCCAGACTGTTACGAAGTGATTTTGAAACAGTTGAGATGGAAACGTCTAATTCTTTAGCGATTTGTTTTAAAGTTACTTTTTTTTTCATTCCTTGTTTTTTTAAAAAAAATGGTATTCGTTATAAAAGCTGTTTTTTTTTTATTTCTGGTAATTTTCAGATAAAAATAATAAATAAAAGTCAAAGTTTTCAACACTATCACGTTTTCGTTGACCTACTTGATTTATGTCATGTCGGTGGTATTAATATTATGTTAATTTTGAAACTCGAAGTAAAGATTAAAGCTTAACTAAAAACCAAAATTAAAAATTAATTTAAACAAAAAGTATGAAAACAATTTATAAAAAGTTGTTATTTTTATTGTTACTCCTGCCTTTCAGCATGCTGGCTCAGAATGCTGTTACGGGAACCGTTCTTGAAAAAGGAACAGGTCAGCCCATCCCAGGAGCCAATGTAAATGTACAGGGAACTACAAATGGTGTTTCAACAGATTTTGATGGTAAATATAAACTATCAAATGTAAAAAAAGGAGATAAAATAGTATTTTCTTTTATTGGTTTACGAAACGTTACTGTAACTTATGACGGACAGGCTACCTTGAATGTTTCATTAGATGAAGATGCAAACGAATTGAAAGAAGTTGTAGTTCAAGTGGGGTACGGTTCTGTAAAGAAGAAAGACGCTACAGGATCTGTTGCTATACTTGGAGCTAAGGATTTCAATAAAGGCGCAATCGTTTCCGTGGATCAATTGTTATCTGGTAAAGCCGCCGGTGTACGTATCACAAACAATGGTGGACAGCCAGATTCTGCACCAAACATCAGAATTCGTGGGGGTGCTTCGTTAAGTGCTTCTAATGATCCGTTAATTATCATTGATGGTGTGCCTATTAGTAATGAAAACCCTGCAGGTGTTAGCAATCCATTGTCGTTGGTTAATCCAAATGATGTAGAAAGTTTCTCTATTCTTAAAGATGCATCTGCTACAGCTATCTATGGTGTACGTGCTTCGAACGGGGTAATTATCATCACTACTAAGAAAGGTACATCTGGAGCTCCTCAGTTCAATTATTCCTCAAACGTTTCCGTAGGACAAGTTGGTAAGAAAATCAATGTTATGAATTCAAGTGATTTCGTGCGTTTTATTCAAGAATACCACCCAACAAGAACAAATGACTTAGGGATTGATGACCCAAGTAATACTTTAGTGGATGACCCAACTACTCCAGAAATTGAAGGACGTATCATTGCCGATACTAATTGGCAAGATCAAGTATACAGAACAGCTATTTCTACTGATCATAACTTCAGTGCTAGAGCAAACTTGTACAACAGAATTCCTTTTAGAGCTTCTGTAGGGTACAATAAAACTCAAGGTCTTGTGAAAAACAATGATTTTGAAAGATACAGTTATTCCTTAAAAATGACTCCTAAATTTTTGGATGATAATTTGAAAGTTGATTTCAATGCTAAGGGAACCATTACTACCAAAAATTCTGTAGATGATGGTGGAGCTATTGGTGGAGCTGTGGCTATGGATCCAACAAAACCTATCTATGATAGCAATAGTATCTTTGGAGGATTTTACCAAAACACTCGTTTGAACAGTGGTAGAAATCAACTAGAAGGCGCAACGAATCCTTTAGCTTTGTTGGAGCAAAGAACTAGACCTGAAAAGGCGATCCGTTTCTTAGGAAATATTGAGTTTGACTACAAGATGCCTTTCTTAAAAGATTTGAGAGCGATTGTAAATTTAGGTTTAGACGCTTCAGAAGCTAGAATTAGAGAAGTGTATAGTGACAACGCTATTGCAACCTACAGATTTAACCAAGGTAAAGATCCATTAACCAATTACGTGTTCAATCCTGGAGAAAATTACTTGGAGAATCAGACTTCAACGAACCAAACTATGGATGCTTATTTAGCATACAACAAAAGCTTAACTGGTTTTGTGACTAAATTAGATATTCAAGGGGGGTATACTTACCAAAATTTCAAAATAGATGGTAATAAAGATATTTATCAATACAATATTGATTCAGGATTAAGAGAAATTCGTTTTGATGTTAACAATCCAAGTAATAGATATTACAATCCTTTAAACTTACAAGCATATTTTGCTAGAGCTAACTTTGATATTTTAGACAAATATTTGTTTACAGCTACTTTTAGAGCGGATGGATCTTCATTGTTCCAAAAAGATCAAAGATGGGGCTATTTCCCAGCAGTAGGTGCGGCTTGGAAAATTAAAGATGAAGCTTTTATCAAAGATTCTGAGTTTTTCCAAAATCTTAAATTGCGTTTGGGATGGGGTAAAACAGGACAACAAAATATTACAGGTTCTGTTGGGTATTTCCCATCTAGTCCGTTTTTTGAAATCGGGGATCCTAATAGTCAGTATTTACCTGGATATCCAACCTATTCTGCAAAAGCATTTAACCCAGATGTTACATGGGAAAAAACAGATAATTACAACATAGGATTGGATTTCGAATTGTTTAAAAGTGGTTTACTTTCAGGAGCTGTTGATTTTTATAAAAGAAACACCAATGACTTGTTAGCAGTAGTTCCGGTTCCTTCAGGACAAGGATTAACTAGTACTTTTATTGATAATGTAGGATCTATAGAAAGTAAAGGTTTTGAAGCTAATGTTGATGTGAAAGCGGTTCAAACAGAAGATTTTTCATTCACAATTGGTGGTAATATTGCCTATAACTACAGTGAAGTAACTAGTCTAAAAGGAATTACTCAAGTTCAAGCATCTGAAAGTGGATTGCCAACAGGGACTGGATTGTTTTTAGCGAATCATGCTGTAGGACAACAACCTTATTCTGCTTGGGTGTTCCAACAAATCTACGATGAAAGTGGAAAACCAATTCCTGGTGCTTTCAGAGATTTAAATGGAGATAATAAAATTGATAATGAGGATAGATATTACAAAGCGTTAAGACCAAATTGGACGTATGGTTTTACTACTAATTTCAACTATAAAAACTGGGATTTAGTAGCTAACTTCAGAGGGCAAATCGGTGGGCAAGTGTACAACTCTAGATTGGTAACCACTGGTTTTACAGATAGAGCTACGCAAGGAACTACTAGTGCTTTGAATAACGTTCTTAATTTTTATGATGGATCAGCAGACCCTTTATACCAAAACTTTAATGGTAATGATACTTTTTCTGATTACTTGCTAGAAGATGCTACGTTTTTACGTTTAGACAACGTAACCTTAGGTTACAAGTTCAATAAATTTGTTCGTAGTTCATCATTAAGAGTATATGGATCTGTAAACAACGTGTTTGTATTGACTAAATACTCTGGACAAGATCCTGAGAACTTTAATGCAATTGATAATAACTTTTATCCAAGACCAAGAACGTATACGTTTGGTGTAAGTCTTGATTTTTAATTCCTTTTAAGAGATATGAAAAATTTAAAATTATGTTTAGTAGGATTAGGTTTAATGCTACTATCCCTTAATAGTTGTTCTGATGATCTTGATACTAAGCCGAAAGTAGAACTAGACCTAGAGCAATTGTTGCAAAGGGACCCTAATGCAATCAAAGGATTGGTGTCCAAAATTTACGGCGCTTTTGCATTATCTAGTTCTAAAGGAGCTGGAGAGTCTGATTTAGGAGCAGGAGATAATGCAGGTGAATCACCATTTTTGAGAGGGATTGTTAACCTTCAGGAATTTACTGCCGATGGTATGAAAAACCGATGGGGAGATAATGGTTTAGATCAATTGACTACAACTTCAAACTGGGATGAGAATAATAAGTTCTTTAGATATTTATACAACCGTATTTATTTTGTAGTACCTCAATCTAATAATCTTTTAAGTGTACTAAATAATGTTACCGTACCAGATCAAGAATTGTACAGAAGTGAATTGCGTTTTTTACGTGCATTAGCTTACTATTATATGATCGATTGTTTTGGTAAAGGTGTAATTGCTACCGAAAATGATTTAGGTAGTGGAGTGCCTATCAAAGAGTCGACAAGGATAGAGATGTTTAACTATGTTGAAAAAGAGTTGTTAGAAATCGAGCCTATAATTCCTGTTAAAAACGAATATGGTAGAGCGAATAAATCAGCAGTAAGAATGCTTTTGGCTAAATTGTATTTGAATGCTCAGGTATATACAGGAACTTCTAGATATAATGAAGCATTAGCTTACTCTAATAAAATCATTAATGAGGGAGGTTATACATTAGCGCCTAAATTCGTGAGTTTATTTTCAGGAGACAACGATAAGACAGCTGCTAAAAATGAAATTATCTACGCATTAATAGCAGATCCTATAGTGTCTCAAAGTTATGGAAATACAACTTATATTGTTAATGGTAATTTAAGTAATGTGACTATGCCACTTGCGGATTTTGGAGCGGACTCAGGATGGCAAGGACACCGTGCTACAAAAGCTTGGTATGGTTTATTTGGTACTTCAGCAAATGATCTTACTAATGCTTCTGATGATAGAGCTAAATTATTTTGGACTACAGGGCATAATTTTGAAATGACAGATTATAGAGAATGGGCAGACGGTTATCCAAGTGTGAAATTTAGAAATACCAATTTCCAAGGGTCTACTGTTCCAACTACATTTTCAAACACTGATTTTCCTCTTTTCAGATTGGCTGATGTGTATTTAATGTACGCAGAATGTGTATTACGTGGAGCAACAGGTGGAAGCGCTACTCAAGCTTTAGACTATGTGAACAAAGTAAGAACTCGTTCCAATGCTTCAACTATTTCAGCTTCTAGTTTAACATTGAACTTCATTATTGATGAAAGAGCACGTGAATTAAACTTAGAAGGGCACAGAAGAACAGATTTGATTCGTTTTGGAAGATTTACAGGAGGAACGTACTTATGGCCTTGGAAAGGTGGGTCTAAAGATGGAATTTCTATTCCAGATACATACAAACTGTTTCCAATTCCTTTAACTGCGCTTCAATCTAACCCTAATTTAACACAAAACCCAGGCTATTAATTTTTTAAAACCAAAAACAAAATGAAGAACATTTTTAAAACCACCATTTTTGCCTTCATGCTTGCGGCATTAGGCTCTTGTGAAAATGATATCGAAGCGGTTGCAACCAAGCAATCAGGAGCTAAGCTTTTAACACCAGCATCAGGAACTGAATTAGTGTTATTAGAAGCTAATCAAGATAATATTGCCACTACGTTAGTATGGGATTACAGTGATTTTGGTATTGAAACTGCAGCTTCATACACTGTTGAAATTGCAAAATCAGGAACGGACTTTAAAGAACCTATCGCAGCTGGTACTACAGCAGATCGTTTTTTATCTTGGACGGTTAAAGAATTGAATGATGTGTTAACTAAGGCTGGGTTTGCTCCAGCTGTTCAGTCGTCAATTGATGTTAGAATTATGGGACAGTTAGGTACGTCTACTAACGCTATCAAACAATATTCTAATGTGATCACTTTAAAAGTTACGCCTTACACAGGTCTTTTAGCTTATGGTAAAACCGACTGGTTTTTAGTTGGTACAGCTGTTGTAGGGGGTTGGGATAATGATGTTGATACTACGCATCAACCTATGTTTAGAGATGGAAAAAACGCTGATAAGTATTCGTTCATAGGATTTTTTAAGGCTGGTGAATTCAAATTAATCTCTGTTAAAGGTAGCTGGGCATCTCAAGTTGGTAAAGCAAGTGCTACTGAAATTGAAATTAAAGATAATGCTGGAGCATTTGTCATCCCAACTGAAGGGTACTACAAATTTATGTTTGATACCAAAGCTTTAACGTATACCTTAGTGCCTTACACAGCTTCCTTAAAAACATATACTACCATTGGTATGATTGGTACTGCAACAGCAGGTGGATGGGATGCTGATCAAGACATGACAAAGTCTACATTTGATCCTCACGTTTGGACCGTAAAAATTGACTTAACTAAAGCTGAAACTAAATTCAGAGCTGAAAACGCTTGGGATACTAGTTGGGGAGGTACCACTGCTTTCTCTTCTATTGGTGGAACTGGCGATAACATTCCAGTAGCTGGGAAATCAAAATTCATTGTGTATTTCAGTGACATTGACGGAAGTTATTCTATGATTCCAAATCAAAAATAATTTTAGTTCATTTATTAAAAAGGGTTGTCTCTAAGGCAGCCCTTTTTTTCTTTAATCCAAACTTTAAATAATAATGAGAAAAAAATTACTTATACTGATGCTTTTGGTATGTTGGAGTGTTTTTTCACAGCAGCAAACAGCCACTCACACCATTAGTCCCGCCACTTTTGAAGAAACCACGTCGATTACTATTACTGTCGATGGTTCTAGTATCAACGAAGCGACTTGGGGAGTTACAGGAAATGCGCTATATATGTGGGCTTGGTCCTATGATAGCAATGATGCTAATGAAAGGGATTGCCCAACCAATGGTACATGGACGAATTCTAACGAAGCCAATCGTTTTACTTACAATGCTGTATCGAATACTTATACGCTAACTTTTGTTCCTAATGTGTTTTTTAACCGTAATGGGCTTGGAAGAATAGGCTTTTTAATCAAGGCTAAAGACGGAACAGGTGACAAAAAATCGCAAAACATACTTGCTGAAGTAGGAACGTTTCAAGTTACTTTGAATACTCCGGCTCAAAACAGCACCACGATTTTATCTTCAGGAGGTAGCTTAAATATTACGGCAACCAATACCAATGGCAATGCTTCCTATACTTTAAAATCCAATGGCACTGTTCTTAATACAGCTGCTGCTACAGCAAGCTATTCCTTTAATCATGCCAATATTACTGGAAATCAAAACTATGAATTAGAAGTATTGCAAGGCACAACGACTATAGTAAAGAAGTTTTCTGTTGTCGTGAATCCATCCGTGGTTTCAGAAACGATACCTGCTGGTTTAGTGGATGGTATCAACTATAATGCAAATGATGCTACTAAAGCTACTTTGGTGTTAGATGCACCTTTAAAAGATTTTGTATACGTAGCTGGTAGTTTCAACAACTGGCAACCTACAAATGCGTATGCTATGAAGAAGGATGCTACTGCTGGTTCTACCAAATTTTGGTTGGAATTGACGGGTCTTACTGCAGGGACCAATTATACTTATCAATATTGGGTAGGAAAAGAAGCTCCTTTAGCCAATTCACCAAAATTGGTCAAAACGGCCGATCCATATTCTACTTTGGTGCTTTCTCCTTTTGATGATGGTGGTATTCCATCTGCATCTTTTCCAAATATTCCGGCATATCCAACAGGTCAAGAGCGTGAAGTGACTTGGTTCAAAACAGGTCAAACTCCGTTTGCATGGAGTCTAGCTACTACTAATTTTGAAAAACCAACCAAGGAAAAATTGGTAGTGTACGAAGTACTAGTTCGTGATTTTGATTCCAGAAGAAATTATCAGGATTTAATTGATAAAATAGATTATTTCAAAAATCTGAAAGTAAATGCCATTCAATTGATGCCTGTAATGGAATTTGAAGGTAATGAAAGTTGGGGGTACAACACTTCGTTTCATATGGCGTTGGATAAGTATTATGGTACTCCAGAAAAATTGAAAGAATTTATCGATTTGTGTCACCAAAATGGTATCGCTGTAATTTTAGATATTGCATTGAATCACGCTTTTGGTCGCAACCCAATGGTGCGTATGTGGATGAATGATCCTGAAAACGATGGATGGGGAACTCCAACAGTTGAAAACCCATATTTTAATACGGTAGCAAAACACAGTTACAGTGTAGGTGAAGATTTTAATCATCAGCTACCACGTACACAGAACTATGTAAAACGAGTAGTAGAACATTGGATCAAAGAATTTAAAATCGACGGTTTCCGTTGGGATTTAACCAAAGGATTTACTCAAAATGCGCAGGGATCAGATGCACAAACCGATGCGTATCAACAAGACCGTGTAGATGTTTTAAAAAAATATGCTGATTTTTCTTGGGCTACTGATCCTTCTCATTACGTGATTTTCGAGCACTTAGGGACAGATACTGAAGAAAAGGAATGGGCAAACTACAAGGATGGGATTATGCTTTGGGGTAAAATGACAGAACAGTACAACGAACTTTCTATGGGATGGCCTAATAAAAACATCTCAAGAATGAGCAGCGCAAGTCGTGGTTTTACCAAACAACGATTAATGGGCTATGCCGAAAGTCATGATGAAGAACGCTTGATGTACAAAAATTTACAGTTTGGTAATAGTACGAATGCTGCTCATAACGTAAAAACATTGAATGTTGCTTTATCTAGAATGTCTGCTATTGGCGCGGTATCTCTTTTGGTGCCTGGACCAAAAATGATTTGGCATTTTGGTGAATTAGGTTGGGAATCTTCCATTTTTACTTGTAATAATGGAACAGTAAATGATCAATCGGCTACTATTGTTGGAGATTGTAAATTAGATACCAAACCACAACCACAATGGACAGGGAATTGGTTAGGGAATTCCGAGAGAAGTAAGATCTATAATGACTGGGCGAAAATGATTAGTTTAAAAATTAATGAGCCTGTTTTTTTAGGAGATGTGACTATTTCTAGTACTAATAGTGTAACGCCAAATATCAAAATTACCAATGCAACATTAGCAAGTACAGCACTTAAAGATGTCTTGATTGTGGCTAATTTTGGAGTAGTAGCAACTAGTGTTGCAACTGGTTTTCAATATACAGGTACTTGGTATGATTTGATGAATAATTCAGAGCTCAATGTGACCAATGTTAATCAAACAATTACATTGCAACCAGGAGAGTTTAAAATTCTAGGCAACAAAACCGCTACTTTAGCAATTGAAGATTATGAAAAAGAAGCTTCAATTAGATTGTATCCAAATCCAGCTTCCAACTATTTTACCTTAAGTACAGTAACTACTAAAGTTGAAATTTTCACGATTTCGGGCCAAAAAGTGAAGCAGTTTGAAGGTGCCGAAGCTGTGGATCAACAATTCTCAATTAGTGATTTGAACAAAGGGATGTATTTGGTTAAAGCACAAAATGCTGAAAAACAAACGCAGGTTTTAAAATTGATTAAAAACTAGTTGTAATCCCTACAAAATCAAAATAAATAAAATCGGCTGTCTCATGTGAGGCAGCCGATTTTTGCTTTTAGGTATACACTATTTTTGGTGATGGTTACACTTTTTCATTCTTTATTTCTTCCACAATTTCTGGATTCAGTAAGGTGGAAGTATCCCCGAAATTAGAAAAATCCCCTTCGGCAATTTTGCGTAATATTCTTCGCATGATTTTTCCAGAACGTGTTTTCGGCAAACCGTTTACAAATTGAATTTTGTCAAGTTTCGCAATCGGACCAATGTGATCCGAAATGTATTGATTGATTTCTTTACTCAAGTTGTCGCGATCACGGTATTCGCCAACTTCTTTTAATATCACAAAACCGTATAATGCATTTCCTTTTATGTCGTGTGGGAATCCTACAATAGCTGATTCGGCCACCGCTGGATGCTCATTGATCGCGTCTTCAATTGGTGCGGTACCCAAATTGTGCCCCGAAACAATAATGACATCATCTACACGACCTGTGATTCTATAGTAGCCTACTTCATCTCTAAGTGCGCCATCGCCCGTAAAATATTTCCCTGGGAAAGCACTGAAATAGGTTTCTTTATATCGCTTATGATCGCCCCAAATGGTTCTAGCAATACTCGGCCATGGGTATTTGATACATAAACTTCCAGTAACTTGATTGTCCTCAATCTCATTTCTTTTTTCATCCATCAAAACGGCTTGAATCCCAGGAAGAGGTAGTGTCGCATAGGTGGGTTTAGTTGGTGTTACAAAAGCTATGGGCGAAATCAAAATCCCACCGGTTTCGGTTTGCCACCATGTGTCTACCACCGGGCATCTTTTGCCTCCTACGTGGTCGTTGTACCAGTGCCAAGCTTCTTCGTTAATAGGTTCTCCTACAGAACCAATCACTTTTAACGACGCTAAAGGGTATTTTTGTACATACTCAAGATTTTCTTTGGCTAGCGCTCTAATTGCAGTAGGGGCGGTATAAAAATGAGTGACCTTGTGTTTTTCGATGATTTCCCAAAAGCGACTAAAATTAGGATACGAGGGTACGCCTTCAAAGATTACGGTAGTTGCACCGTTCAATAATGGACCATACAAGATGTAGGAATGTCCTGTGATCCAACCAATATCGGCAGTACACCAAAAAACATCATTGTCTTGGTAATTGAATACGTTTTTGAATGTGTAAGCGGTATACACCATGTAGCCAGCTGTAGTGTGTACCATTCCTTTGGGTTTTCCTGTGGAGCCAGAGGTGTACAATATAAATAGTGGGTCTTCCGCATCCATGATTTCGGCCACGTTCGAATCCGAGGCTTTGTCCAATAAAGGTTGTAACCATAAATCTCTACCAGTTTGCATGTTCACCTCACTATGAATGCGTTTGGCCACGAGTACTTTGGCCACCGATGGACATTTTTTTAAGGCTTCATCAATAATTCCTTTTAGATCAATGGTTTTGTTACCACGATAACCACCATCAGAAGTAATGACCATTTTACATTCGCTATCGTTAATTCGAGCCGCTACCGCCGTGTCTGAGAATCCTGCGAAAACTACAGAATGTATAGCACCAATTCGAGCGCAAGCCAAAACCGAAACGGCCAATTCTGGGATCATAGGTAGATAGATACACACTCGGTCTCCTTTTTGTATGCCTTGATCAAGCAATACGTTGGCCATTTTATTGACGCGTTCCGAAAGTTCGTTGTAGCTAATGTGAAGGGCATCTTCATTGGGATCATTGGGTTCAAAAATGATGGCGGTTTGTTTTCCGTTTCTGGCCAAATGGCGATCAATACAGTTTTTGGTGATATTCACTTTGGCATTGACAAACCATTTGATATCGGCTTCTGCCATATTAAAATCAATCACTTTGTCCCACTCTTGGTACCAAACAAAATTTTCTGAGGCTATTTTGTCCCAGAATTTTTTAGGTTCACGGATCGATTTTTTATAATGTTTAAAGTATTCTTCTAAGGTGTTGATTTTGTAGTAGCTCATCTTTTGTTTTTTTTTAGTTAGTTATAATAATGCTTGTACTTGTTCCACTAATTTTTTTATCGAAAAAGGTTTTAAGAGGTATAAATCAGCGCCCAATGCAAGTCCTTTTTCAATGTCTTTTTCTTTGTTTTTGGCCGATAAAAAGATCACTTTGCAATGTTGGAGTTTATCGTTTTTTTTGATTTGTCGTAAAGTTTCATAACCGTCTACCAAAGGCATCATCACATCTAAGATGATCACATCGGGTAATTGGTTTTGTACTATATCTAGGGCTTCTTGGCCGTCTCTGGCAACAAAAACCTCAAAATTATGTTTCTTAAAGGTGTATTCTAACGACATTAGAATGTTGGGTTCGTCATCCACTAAGAGTATCTTTTTCATGATGTTGCAGCTTCAGTTGTGTTATACTTGGGTAATGAAAAATAGAAGTTTACGCCTTGTTCACTCGAATTTTCTACCCATATTTTTCCTTTATGATGTTCAATGATTTGTTTACAAATGGCCAATCCCAGCCCGCTTCCTATTGGTTTTCGAACGTTTTGATTTTTGGATTGGTAAAATTTATCAAAGATAGATTCGTACTCTTCCTCATTGATTTTGTTTCCGTTGTTGTGGATACACACCAATACTAAGGTTGGGTTTTCGGTTATAGTGATGGTTATTTTTCCGTTGGGATTAGGACAGAATTTCATCGCATTCGACAGTAGATTGTGAACCACTTGTACCATGCGCTCTTCATCATAAAAAGCACGGATTTCCTTTTTTTGTGGATCAAATACTACTTGAATATTATTGCTTTGTACTACATGTTGTAATGGATGTAATGTTTTAATTATGGTTTGTATGAGATCATTTTTAGACAAATAAATTTTTTGTTTGCCGGTTTCAAATTTTTCTAAATCCAAGATTTTGTCAATGAGACGGTTCAAACGATCGGATTCTGAAATAATGTTTTGTAGAAAGCGTTGACGTAATTCTTTAGGAATTTCTTCGTCATCAATGAGTATTTCACTTGCGGCTCGTATGGCGGTAATTGGAGTTCGTAATTCATGAGTAACGGTGTCCAAAAATTCATTTTTTTGTGCATCTTTTTTCAAAAGTTCCAAGTTGGCCTCATGTAATTGCTGTGATATTTTTTGGAGAGCATGGGTTGTTTCAGTCAGTTTTTTGTTGACAATAATGTTTTCTTGTGATTCCTCAAGGATACGCAACACTTCGGGTAAAGCTATTTTTTCTTCTTTGACCACACTAGCAATTAAAATCTTGGATGAAGCCGTTCCGATATGTCCCGTTAAAAGATTTTCGGCAAATTTGATGAATCTCGCATCGGCCGTAGTGATGTTTTGATCAATGTTGTACTTGATGTGAAAAAGCGATAAGGCTCTTTTTGTTCTTTCAATCCCCAAAAAGCGTTCTAATATTTTTTGAATATCCGCTACATAAGCAATCCCTTTCCAAACAAAGGCATTTTCAAGATGACCACTGTATTTATTGATGTCTACAAACATTTCGGCATAGTTTCTTTCTCTGTAATTTCCTTTAAAACTAACGGATACCGCTAAATATGAAAGGGTATTGAATAATAAACTCCAAAATACTGCTTGCGGAATCGGATCCAAATAATCCAAGCCAAATAGTTGAAAAGGTTTTAATAGCGTTAGATTCCAAGGGCCGTTTTGTACGAATGAACTATTTGTTTCTTGTAAGCCCAATGCAAAAGGTATGATTAAGGTATAGGCACAAGTGAGAAATCCAATAAGTATTCCTGTAATCGCGCCTTTACTTGAACCTCTTCTCCAAAACAGAGCACCAAAAAAGGCAGGAGCCAATTGAACAATGACCACAAACGATACTAAGCCAATGGAATAGAGTGAGTAATCTAAAATAAAAACTTTGTAAATGATATAAGCCAAAACAATCAAGGTGAAAATACCTATTTTTCGGCTGTTGACGATGCGACGGCTGTTCTCTTTTTGTTGATTTTCTAACGAACCAATAAAGCCGTAGGGAATCAATAAATTGTTACTGACCATAGTAGCCAAGGCGATAGACGAAACAATAATCATGGAAATCGCTGCCGAAAATCCACCCAAAAACACTAATAACGTCAATGTGTCGTTTTGGAACAATTGCGGAATTAATAAGGAATAGGTATCGGAATTTAAATTTTGTCCTCGAAATAAAATACTGCCACCCCACGCAATTGGAAACACAAAGATATTAAACAGCAAGAGGTATAACGGGAACAGCCACGTAGCGGTTTTGATATGTTTGCTATGATTGTTCTCTACAACACTTGTGTGAAATTGTCTGGGCAGCAAAAACATGGCAAACATAGAAACAAGACAAAGAAAAAACCAATTGAGGGCATTTTCAATAGATCCGATGGTGTTTTTTTGGTTAAAATCTGGAAGAGAAAGAGCTTTGTTGTAAATGTCATCAAAACCATTAAAGACAAAATAAGTCACATAAATACCTAATAGTAGAAAGAAAACCAACTTTAAAATCGATTCTATGGCCACTGCCAGAACGATACCACGTCTTTTCTCAGAGGCATCTACATAACGGGTGCCGTAGTAAGAAGTAAATAATCCTAAAGCCAAACAAACATAGGTAGTCGTGTCAAAAAAAATATTTTCAGTGGATTGGGTTCGGGTAATAACATGAAAGGTGTCTGATATCGATTTGAGTTGCAAAGCAATGTAGGGAATGATGCCGACCACACACACTATAGTAACCAAAGCCCCCAAAAACCTACTGTTACCATATCGGAGTGAAATGAAATCAGCAATACTTGAAATTTTGTTGACTTTTGTTATTTGAATAATTTTTTTCAAAATCAACATCCAAGCCGGAATGATGATGATTGGGCCAATGTAAATAGGAAGATAGCTCAACCCAGATTTGGCGGCTACCCCAATGCTTCCATAGTAGGTCCATGCCGTGCAATATACCGCAAGCGACAAGGAATATACATACGGATTGTTGGTCCATTTGTAGTGTTGTTTTTTTTCGGCCCAGTGGGCAATAAAAAACAAAATGGAAACATACACCGTTAGAACCAGTAAAATGCCAAGGCTATTCATCGTATTTTTTAATTAATATAAAGCTCATGACAATCGAAAAAAACCAAACCATGAAAATATAGACATAAATAATTGGTAAACCAGCAATTGCATCGGTGCTGTCAAATAATAATAGTAACGGAAAATTTAGCGCCAAAAACAGTACTAGGCTAAAAATTAGAAATTTCTGCTCGTGTCTTTTTTTCATAATTGCTTTTTCCTTTTAACAAAGTAAGAAGTTTAAAGTTAAATCGCAACCTCTTTTTCTAAAGAGATTGCGATTTTTTTATTTTTATCGTTTGGAATGGTCATATTCACCCATGAGCGAATAATAGCCAAATATTCCCATGCCCAAGACTACTAAGGGTGTGAGGACAAACAGTATGATGATGCCAAACACCAAATCATCTTGTTTTCCTGAAGCAATTTTGGGTAAGCCAAACTCAAAAATACAAAAATAGGCGGCTGCTACAGCCAAGGCAATCCATACCATACCTAGAACTCTTTTTATCTGATCCATAATGTTAATTTTAAACGTGTTTATTGGTTTTTGAATTGTCAAGATAAATCATTCCGATCACAAAACAGACCGAAGCAATAATGATGGGATACCACAATCCTTCAAGATAGTAATTCACATCGCCTGCTTCTTTGGCATTGGTCACCAAATAAGTTGAGATGGCAGGTAGTAGTCCTCCAAATATTCCATTCCCCACGTGATAAGGCAATGACATGGAAGTATAACGAATTTTTACAGGAAACATTTCGACTAAAAAAGCGGCAATTGGACCGTACACCATAGTTACAAATAGCACTTGGACAAAGATGTAAAAAACCAACATCCACATATCGGTGTTGTTTATGGTAAGGGTTGTTTTGATGTCTGCTTTCGGTTTTCCATCTACAATTTTAGCCTGACCATTTTCTAGAGGAATGGTTTTGATTTCGACCCATTTTGTGCCATCTTCAAAAACTTTTGTGGTGGTATATATGGAATCTAGGGCTTGTTTGTTGGTTTTGGTTTCGGCTACTATCGTAGTTTGGTCTACCAGTTCCGTTTTGTTTTTGATGTTGGTGGTTTCAAACATGGCTTGGTAAATCGGGCGATATAAAAGAATCGCGATTAACATGCCGCCCATCATGATGTATTTTCTACCCAATTTGTCACTGAGCCATCCAAAAAATATGAAGAAAGGTGTACCTAATATCAAGGCAATTCCAAGTAATTGATCAACTTGCGAGGAGTCGATGGTCATTACGGTTTTTAAGAAACTCATGGCATAAAATTGCCCAGTATACCAAACGACACCTTGTCCCATTGTGGCGCCAAATAGTGCTAATAATACAAACTTCAAATTGTAGCGATTTCCAAAACTTTCTTTTAAAGGATTGGTACTCGTTTTTCCTTCGGATTTGGCTTTGGCGAATACCGGAGATTCGTCCATGTTTTTTCGAATGAGATATGAAATTCCTACCATTACGATGGATACCCAAAACGGTACTCTCCAGCCCCAATTATCAAATTCTTCTGGGGTTAATACGTTTCTTGTGGCCAAAATAACCATTAATGAAATGAACAGACCAACGGTAGCTGTGGTTTGAATCCATGACGTCCAATAACCTCGTTGTCCCACTGGGGCATGCTCGGCTACATAAGTGGCAGCTCCACCATATTCGCCACCTAAGGCTAATCCTTGTAACATTCTTAGAATAAGAACCAATAAAGGCGCCATAAAGCCAATGGTTTCGTAGCTCGGAATGCAACCGATCAAAAAGGTAGCGCCTCCCATTAAAAGTAAGGTGACCATGAAGGTGTATTTGCGTCCGATAATATCGCCTAATCTCCCGAAGAAAAGAGCTCCGAACGGGCGTACTACAAAGCCAACAGCAAAGGTGGCTAGGGTGGCTAAGAAGGCCGCAGTTGGGTTGTCGGCTGGGAAAAATTTGGTAGAAATCACCACAGCCAAACTGCCGAAGATGTAAAAGTCGTACCACTCGATCATGGTACCCATGGAGGAAGCGGAAATTACTTTCCAGATTCCTTTTGTTGATTTGTTGCTCATTGGTTGATTTTTTTTTTGGTTGTTTTTTGGATTTATAAATAGATTTGTAATTGCACTATAAATTCGCCTTTACTGTTTTCTTTTACGCCATCTGCGCTATACACTGGTCGAGTAGAATATTGAGCTGTAATTTTTGAATGTTGCCCATCGAGTAAAAAGTTGGTGCCGATATCAAATTGTGTACTTGATTTTTGTAAGGCATCAAAATCTTTATAGGTGATGGCGCCAAAGGGTTGAATTCGCACATTTGGTTTTTCCACTTTGCTAGGCAATAAAAAACCGGCTTGCGTATACCAAATAGAGCCGCTTCCAATGGTAGGTTGTGCATTACCTGGTCCTGCCATGGCTCTGTTTCCTGTAAATGAAGGGTCGGCAACGCCTACATTCATGATGCCGATATTGCGTAGATAGTTAGGGCCAAAATCATAATTATAATAAACACTATATGCGGTAACGGCCATTTTATGTTCTTTTTTGCCTACTGGCAAGTCCAAGAAGACATCGGTAGAGAAAAGATTCATGTCGTGCTTTTGAAGTTGAGCGTTGACAGAGGATTTCGTGGCGTTGGGTGCTCTATAAAAACCTGCGCCAATGTTGAATACTTTTTTGGTTCCTACGTATGACCCCACTTTAAAAGGTAATAGATTAGATTCTTGGTCTAAGAATTGGTATTCAAAATAACCTGCCGTAGCCCATTTTGCGTTACCGTTGTTGTCTACTGCAACAGCATTGGAGGCATTTGTAACATTGGTTGGCACTACATTGGTCGCAAAGGGTTTGTTGTGGCTTAGTCGGTATTCCAACTTGCCGTATTTTCCTTTCGCGAATAATCCCATTTGTCGGGCAAATTGATCAGAGTTTTCAATTAATGGCCAATTGAATATTGGGGCGTCAATGGTCAAGAAGTTTAGTGTAGAAGCCATGGTTTCTCTTGAAAGTCCCATGTAGTAGTGTAAGCCTCCACCTAGTGACAAACTGAATTTTTTGTCTTTTTGTGGTAAAACCAAGGCGTATTCATTCCAAGCGTCATGAAAAAACAACCCCGGTTTTTTACCTGCTCCGTAACCCCCAGTGCCTGTTGTACCTGATGCACCACCACTGGTGAAGGACTGGTTGTTGATTCCAAAGTGTGTCACAATCATGTAACGCGGTGAGATTTGGGAGTAGGCCAAGAAACGCAATCTACGGTTCCCAATATCAGTGGCGCTTGAGGCTGCTTCATTGCCCACCATGGTTCCAGGATTCATTTGCGAAGAGCGAAACCAAATTTGATTCCACACAATAAATCGCATGTATTTCGATCCAGCATCGTTGAGGTTGAATTTCATACCACTCGTGTATTCACTTGAGCCTTGGGCAAAGCTAAATAGAGATGTTAGTAGGAGTAGGAGTAACAGTGCACTAATTTTTTTCATATAGCTACAAATTATGGGTTACTAATGTCTATGTGATTGTTTTAATTTGAACAAAAGGAGTTTAAATTCAATGACATAGAAAATTAAATTTTTGTTTGATTTTCGTGAAGCCAAATTCCAATTTAATTTTTGATTAGCAAATAATGCTATAGATAAGTGTAAAATAGTATAGTTAATCCTTAAAACGCTCCCATTTAATGAGCATAAATTTATCGCCCAACTCAGTAATGATCATACCAGCACCTGTGAGTTGGTTTTTGTTTTTAATGTATTCTATTAATTCAGTGTGATTTAGGATTTTGTAGGTAGGATGGTAGTTTGCGTGTGAAGGTTTTTTGATATTGTATGATTTTACCCAGTTGCTAATTGTAACATGGGATACGCCAAGTATGCGTTCAATTTCTCGATAGCTTAGGCCTTCTAGATATAATTGCAATGCTTTACAAACATAATACTCGTCAATTTTTTTTCCAAGCTTGTTTACTGTGAAGCTATACTTGCATTTTTTACAAGTATATCTTTGTTTGTTGGCTATGATTCCGCTTTTGATCAGATGGTCGCTCAAGCATTTCGGACAGCTAAAAAGTTCCATATATATTTAATTTGCATAAATATAGTAATTTTGCAACATTGTAAATATATTTTTAAAAAAATGAAGCTTATTTTTTTAGAATTCCATGTTTTTCTAGTCAAAAAATCAGTTTATAGCAAAAAAATGAAGAATGTTCGATTATGCTTCGTTGCTTTTGATTAGCTCACAGCGTTGCGTTTTTTTAAATTTTGTATAAAAAAGGAGAATCGCTAGTGCGAGAACAGCCGAAAATAGCGAAATGGAAGTTCCATGAGATTATAAAACAAAAAACCCGAATATTGCTATTCGGGTTTTGTGGTACCTCCAGGGATCGAACCAGGGACACATGGATTTTCAGTCCATTGCTCTACCATCTGAGCTAAGGTACCTTGCTTGTTGCGGGTGCAAATATAGAACCATTTTTAATTTATCCAAAACATTTTGTAAAAAAAAATCAATTCGTACCTTGCTTTCTTAAATTTGTAAAAATGATTGTAGCAGTTGATGTCGGGAACACTAGAGTCAAAGCGGCTGTTTTTGAGGAGAATACTTCGGTGGAGTTTTTTGTTTTTGATACAAAAGAGATACAAAATCAACTTCAAAAAATTTTAAAAAAATATCCAGAAGTAACGCATTTGGTTGTTTCTTCAGTTGGAAATGTGACTCAAGACGTATTTTTAGCATTGGAAAATGAAATCGTTGTTCATTTTGTGTCGCACAAAAGCGCTTTTCCTTTTGTGAATACTTATGCCACACCCATGACCTTAGGAATCGATAGGATGGTTTTGGCTGCTGGAGCCACTTTGAGTTTTCCGGGTCAGAACCGCTTGGTGATTGATGCGGGTACTTGTGTAACGTATGATTGTGTGGATGCTGATGATCGTTATTTGGGTGGAGCTATATCGCCAGGAATTCGGTTGCGATACGAAGCATTACACAATTATACGGCAAAGTTACCCTTGCTATCCTTGGAGCCTCCGCTGGATTTTGTTGGTAATTCTACAGCTTCGGCCATACACTCGGGCGTGGTCAATGGGCTTGTATATGAAATTGATGGCTTCATAGAGGAATTCAAAGCAAAGTATTCAAATTTTATCATAATTTTAACGGGGGGTGATGCACTTTTTTTGGCGATGCGATTAAAAAATACCATATTTGCCAATTCAAATTTCCTTTTAGAGAGTTTGAATCAAACATTTCAATATTCAATCCACAATGATTAAAAAAATAATTGTAGCAACTGGTTTGCTTTTTTCATTTGTATCTTTTGCACAACAAGGTACATCTTCTCCTTATTCTTATTATGGAATTGGTGAAATAAGATATAGAGGAATGTTAGAAAATCGTTCTATGGGAGGTGTTGCTGTAGAGCAAGATAGTATCCATGTTAATGTTGAAAATCCTGCTAGTTACGCTAGTTTACGACAAACTACTTTGACCATGGGCGGGACTTATGGTAGAAGAGCCTTGGAAGATAATGTTGGGAAAGCATCAACAGCTAGAACCACTGTTGATTATATGGTAGTAGCTATACCTGTGGGGAAATTAGGAATTGGTTTTGGATTAATTCCGTATTCTTCGGTAGGATACAAAATTCAGTCTGTTTCGGCTGATTTGGATAAAAATAATTCACGTCTAGAAGGAACCGGAGGTGTCAACAAAGCGTTTATTGGCGCGGGGTACAAACTGACAAAAAACTTTAGTTTTGGTGCTGACTTTCAATATAATTTTGGTAAAATTCAAACCGAAAGTTTAGAGTATATTACAGGTGTTCCTGTGGGAACAAGAGAAACGAATCTGACCTATATCAATGGTGCCAATTTTAATGTAGGTGCAATGTATCAAGCTAAAATTTCTCCAAAACTAAGCCTTTATTCTAGTTTGAATTATACTTTTCAAGGAAATTTAACTTCTGAAAACACTCGAAATATTTCAACGATTGACTATGATGGAACTGTTAATATTGATCCAGAGGGTTTTGATGAGTTGCAATCATCTAAAAGTCTTTCTTTACCCAGTAAAGTTACCTTTGGGGTAGGTGTTGGACAAGCCAGAAAATGGATGTTAGGTACTGAAATTGCGCTTCGTGAAGCGGGCGATTTGGCCAATAATTTTAATAATGTTGCAGGGGTTACTTTTGATCCTTACAAGCGAGTTAGTGTGGGTGGATATTATATTCCAAATTTTAATTCTTTCACGAGTTATTTGGAAAGAGTAGTATATAGAGCTGGAATTCGATATGAAAAAACAGGTTTGGTAGTTAAGAATCAACACATAGAGGATAAGTCTTTTACTTTAGGTTTTGGTTTGCCCGCGATAGGAACCTTTTCTAATTTTAATATTGGTTTAGAATACGGCATCAAAGGGACTACTGCTGCGGGATTGATCAAAGAAAACTACTTCAATGCAAGTGTGAGTTTTTCTCTTAATGACAAATGGTTCGTAAAACGAAAATTCTACTAGTAGTACGTAAGGCTTTCTAATGACAATTTCCTTAAAAAAAATATTTTCAAAACTACTTTGTGTAACTCTATTGTGGAGTGTGATTGCTTGTGAAAGCAATTTCAAAGAAGTTCAAAAAATCAATTATTCCGAATTTAATCCTTCAGGAGAAGCAGATTCTATCAATGTAAAATATACTGACTCTGGGCGTATTTCGGCGATTTTGATTAGTTCTAAAATGTTAGATTATTCAGCCGTAGATTTTCCTTTTACGGAATTCCCAAAAGGTATTGATGTTACTTTGTTTGATGCTAAAGGCAAAAAGACATTTGTGAAATCCAATTACGCAATATCTTACAAAAAAACAGGTATTATTGATTTGCAAGGAAAGGTTCGAATTACCACAGAAGAAGGTCAGGTTTTAGCAACTGAACAATTGTATTTTGATCAAAAAAATGAATGGTTTTACACCGAGCGACATTTTGTCTTTACCAGTCCGAAAGGAAATTCTGAAGGTCAAGGGATTGATTTTAGTAAAGATTTCAAAGTGATTAATTCGCAAAAAATATCTGGTGAGGTGGATACCAATAAATAAAAATAATTATGAAATATTTAAAATTTACTTCTTACGCTTATCTTGTTATTGCTTTGATTTGTGTTTATGATGGTGTTAAAAAGTGGAATGACCCAACATCTGGGCCTTGGTTGAGTTTAGGAATTGCAGTGGTGGCTGTTTTTATGTTCTTTTTTAGAACTAAATATGCCAAACGATTTGAAGATCGCGATGCCCAAAAATAGACTCTAGAAAATCTTGAAGCTAGTTGAAAAGTGAATGTTTTGTGCTTAATTTACTTTTGTTGTTTTTTCAGTAACTACAAAATGTCGTAAAACATAAAAAAAACTTTTAAAATAAAACACTCCAAGTGTTATTATTAACTAGATAATTGTATTTTCGCAAATCGAATATAAAAATTAACTATAATAGAAATGGCAGTTTTAGCAAAAATTAGACAACGTTCCGCACTATTGATTGGAGCAATTGCATTAGCATTGTTTGCATTTATCATTCAAGACCTTATTGGAAAAGGTGGTCTTGGTCAAAATACAAAAGATGTAGGAAGTATAAATGATAAAGATATTGCTTTTGAAGATTTTAGACTAAAAGTTACTAATTTAGAAAAAAGTGGTCAAGGGATTTCTGCAACAGAAGCAGCAAATAGAGTTTGGGAACAAGAAGTGACTATTGCTTTGTTGTCTGAAGAATTTGAAAAATTAGGATTAAGAGTAGGTGAAAAACACATTATTGAAGTGTTGAAAGCAGATCAAAATATTGGTAGAAACCCAATGTTCTTGAATGCAGCAGGTATGTTTGATATTGCAAAATTCAAACAATTTTTCAGCAGTAATCCTGAGCAAGCACAGTTCTTAAAAGAGAGAGAAAAAGATGCTGAAATCAATGCAAAATATCAAATGTATAATTCTTTGATCAAATCAGCATTGTATACTACAGAAGCAGAAGGAAAAATGAAATATGAAGCAGAAGCAAACAAGGTTAATTTTGCTTATGTAGCTGGTTTATATTCTACCATTAAAGATAGTGAGGTAAAAATCACTGATGCTGAAATCACTGAGTATATGACTAAAAACAAAAAGAAATTCAAAGCTGATGAGTCTCGTGAAATTTCTTATGTTTTGATTGAAGATAAAGCTTCAGCACAAGATGAAGCTGAAATTAAAAATAAAATTACAAGTTTGTTATCAGGAAGCGTGGTGTATAACCAAGCTACTGCCAAAAACGATACCGTTCCTGGTTTTAAAAATGCTAAAAACGCGATTGATTTTGTAAATGCAAATTCTGATGTTCCTTACGATTCAACTTATATCGCTAAGAAAGATTTACCAGCAGTTGATGCAGATCGTTTGTTTGCTTTGCCTGCAGGTGCAGTTTACGGGCCTTACAAATTTGGAACTTACTATTGCTTGTCAAAATCTTTAGGTTTTAAATCGGGAGTGAATGCAAAAGCAAGTCACATTTTGATCAGTTATGAAGGAACACAAGTGCCTAACAAACGTGAGTTAAGAACTAAAGAAGAAGCAAAAGCAAAAGCTGAATCTATTTTAGCGCAAGTGCAAGCAAATCCTGATAGTTTCTTGATGTTGGCTTTTACAGCTTCTGATGATTCTTCTGCACAACAAGGTGGAGATTTAGGATATTTTGGACCTAATGCCATGGTAAAACCATTTAATGACTTTGTTTTCAATAATGGAATTGGAAAAATTGGTTTGGTTGAAACTCCTTTTGGTTTTCATATTATTAAAATTACTGATAAGCAAGACGGTATTCGTTTAGCAACTGTAGCACAACGTATCGAGCCTTCTGAAGTTACTTCAGACAAATTGTTTGCACAAGCAACGCAATTTGAAATGGAAGCAGCAGACAAAGATTTTGATAAATTGGCTAAAGACATGAAATTGACAGTTGCTCCTGTGGTTAACGTTACTGCAATGGATGAAAATTTTGGTTCATTAGGCGCTCAAAGAAATATTGTGAGATGGGCATTTGAAGGAGATTCTAAAGTCGGTACGGTAAAACGTTTTGAAATAGCTAACATTGGTCACGTAATTGCTAAAGTAAAAAGCATTGACAATTCAGGTTTAATTGCAATCGCTACCGCTAGACCTTACGTTGAACCAATCCTTAAGAACAAGAAAAAAGCAGAGTTAATTAAAGCTAAAATGACAGGTGCTTCACTTGAGGCTATTGCCAAAGCAGTAGGCGCACCGGTACAACAAGCAACAGGATTAACTTTAGAAAATGCAGTATTGCCAGGTGGAGTAGGACAAGAAGCTAAAGTTGTAGGTAATGCTTTAGCATTGGCTGCCAATAAAATTTCGGCTCCGATAGAAGGAAATACAGGTGTTTATGTTGTGAAAAATGTAAGTACTATCAAAGCTCCAACTTTGAAAAGTCATGCGCCTTACATCACTAAATTGAAAACACAAAGTAGTGGTGATATGAATAGAGCCATTCCTGCTTTGAAAGCAGCGGCTACAATCGAAGACAACAGAAAACAATTCGGTTTGTAATCGATAATAAAGTTTAGTTATTATATTTAGAAGCCAGTTACATTAATTTGTAACTGGTTTTTTTTGCACGCTATTTTTTACTAATTTAGATTACTAACCCAATTATTATGGCTTCATTTCCTTCGCTTCAAAAAGTATGGCTTGCCACCTCTACAACCGTTCTTCGTTTTCCACTTGAGTTTGTTGTGACTTTATTGGGAACCCTATTTGCGTTGTTAATGGTTAAAAATAACTATGCAACAGCAGAGGAAGCACAAATGATCAAAACCATTATGAGCTGTTCGTTGTGTTTAGTATGGTTTTTGTCTTGCACGCTGTTTTTTAACACAAGTAATAAATCTATTGTTTTTAGGGTTTTGAGTAGTTGTTTAGGGGGATTTTTGCTATTTCTGTTTGTATTTAGTCTTGAGATTCCCACGGCTAGTATTGATTTTTTACAATTTTTTGTTTTGTCGATTGCCCTGCATTTGCTGGTTTCTTTTGCTGCTTTTTTAGCAAAACAGTATTGCGAAGAGGAATTTTGGGAATTCAATAAACAACTCTTTTTACGAATTATAACGGCTGGTTTGTATAGTGGTTTTCTTTTTGCAGGCTTGGCTTTGGCCATCGTTGCTATAAAGGAATTGTTCGGTTTTGAGTTGGATGAAAAGATTTTTGGTTATCTCTTTGTAGTAATAGCTGGGCCATTTAATACACTCTTTTTTTTGAGTGGTGTACCTGTTATTCAAAGCGTCAATACGACGCTCACACTTAGTTATCCTATTGGTCTTAAGAAATTCACTCAATATGTACTACTGCCTTTAATTAGTCTTTATTTGGTGATATTGCTTTGTTATGAAGCGAAGATCCTTATTACTCTTTCTTTGCCTATTGGCTGGGTTTCGTATTTGGTATTGGTTTTTGCTATTATCGGTATTTTGTCTTTTTTATTGGTTCATCCCATTGCTTCGTCGGCAGGTAATTTGTGGATGCAAACCTTCAATCGTTGGTTTTATTACTTGTTAATTCCTTTATTGGGCTTGTTGTTTTGGGCCATAGGTTATCGAATTTATAGCTATGGTTTTACCCATGAACGTTATTATGTTTTACTGTTGTCCATTTGGTTGGCCGTAGTTGTGGGATACTTTTTAGCGAGCAAAACGCCTAAAATTAAATTTATACCCATAAGTATGTGTCTTGCGGCACTTTTCTCAATTGCAGGTCCGCAAAGTGCCGATAGCATTTCGAAAAGGAGTCAGTTGCTTCGTTTTGAATACTACATGCAGCAATTAGACACCAAGAAATTAAGCTTTGAAGCAGAAAAGGATCTGAGTTCTATTGTTTATTTTTTACAAGATAATTATACTGCCAAAGTATTACAGCCGTATAGTAAAGGTAAATTGACTGCATTACTTGCTCAAGAGGAGAAGCCAAGTGTGTCTAAGATTATGGAGGCGTTAGGGCTTACTTATAGGTCGCGTTATGATTTGGAGACTAGCAATCGAACGGTTTTTAATTATACTTTTTATGATAATGCTGCTCATCGCATTGAAAACATTCGTGGCTATGATTTGTTGTTTTCCGTTTCCAATTATAATGAAGTGAACTGTACCAATTGCATTACATTGAATGGTATTCCGTACAATGTACAATCTAGTAAGAAGCCCTATGGTCTAGATCTTCAGGTGAATCAGGATACTATGCCGTTGCGTTTGTTTGATTTTATTAATGGCCATGCTGGTTTTCATAATGCTAATTCCAAAAAAATCACACAACGCGTAGAGTACCCAAAATATACACTGCTTATTACTTATCTTGAAGCAGCGGGTACTATCAAAAATGGAAAAAAGACAACAGAAAGTTATAATATTAAAGTCCTTTTGAAAATAAAATAGACATTAGCCCAGAAAGGAATGAAAATCCTTTGCTGCAAAAGCCTACTTTTTTCTTGTTCCAAAAGAGCGACCAACGGAAGCTCCTTTTGGAGCTTAGAAAAAGAGGTTTTTGCAGTAAAGATTGTAATGGATTGCTGGAATAGCTTCTTATAAATTATACTTCAACGATAAAATTAAATAGCGTGGTTGCACGGTATATTGTGAAGTACGGGTGGCAAATTGTGTAAAACTATCATCATTAAGCGAAGTCGTGTTCAATAAATTGGTACCACTAACTTTGTATTCCCATTTGCTATCTTTTTTTTGATAAATGATACTGGCATTCAAAAAATCATATTCGTTGTCGACCGTTCTGTTGGTGTTGTAGTAATGATAAAATTCATACTCGGCCACAAACGAAAAGCTTTTAAAGAAAAAATAATCCAATTTAGCAAAAGGTCTGTCGGTGTAAAATGTATTGTTGTTCAAATCATTGATTACAATATTGTAGCCCACTTCAAGATTAGGTAAATCTTTGTAGTTGGTCGAAGCTCGTAGCGTATAACTTTGAGTCAAACTCTCCACAACGACGGCTTGATCATTTTGAATGTTATTGAATTTTGACCAGTTTACGTTTGCGTTGAATGACGCTTTATATCGTTTTAAAAACGAACGGCCATACGACCCAAAGCCTGAAATGGTTTCGTCGGCAAAAGGGGAGTTAATGGGCGTAGAGGTTTGATTGACTCCATCAAATTGTGCATCGGTTTTAACGGCATCCAATCGTTTGGTATAGTTTATTGAGGCGCTAATGTTTTCTAAATTGAACATATTGTATTTAAAATAGCGCAAGGAATGTTGTTGTGCAGTAGCATTCTCTAAGGTTCTATTTCCTTGTACTAAACTATTGTAATTCGAAAAGACATAACCTTCGACCAATTGGTTGATATCTGTGAAATTATTGGTCAAGGAATAATTATAGGTCAAACTCTCCGCTTTTTTGATTTGATAAATGGCTAAGAAGTCAGGTAAAACCCTATAAAATTTCAAATTAAAAGCAGAGCCCAATTGCGCATTGGTCATGTCATAACTATGAAGACTTACGCCTGGGGTAAAGGTAAATTTGCCAGTTAACAATTTGTAGTGCAAGCCCAAATACAGGTCGTTGAAGCGATAATCCACATCGTTGGTATTGGTTTTGTCGTTAAGATTATTGATCGTTTGATCGTCTAAAATTTGAAACATAGACGAGTTGAAATTTTGGTACGAATAGGTGTTTCCTAACGTAATGTTGATGTTGCTTTTGTTGGTAAGCATGTAGTAGTAATCTATTTTGGCATCTATTTTATTGGTTTTTACAAACCTATTTTGATTCAAGTTGTTGCGGTTTTGACCATTAGTATACCCCACTAAATCAAAAGGACGTGTTTTTAAATTGGCCTGATAAAAGGGATCTTCTTCTTGGTATAAACTTTGCATTTCAAGCGCAAAAACATTCTTTTCACTCAAGGTAAAATAAGCACTCAAATTTTGATTGACCGATATGGGCTCTTGATTTTTATTGGTGGTAATCGTTTCAAGGTCGCTACTGCCATTGACAACAGATTGACGCAACAAGGAATTGTCTTCGTTTTGTTTGGATAGTTTGGTCAACACATCATAATCCAACTGAAAGTTGGTGCTGGGTTTGTACGACGTACTCAATTTGAACAAACCTAAATTACTATTTTGACGCACCACCTCTTTACGGTTTTCAGTAGAGAATACTTCTGAGGAATTCGGTTTCAAAATGTTGTTTTGCGAAGTGGTTTCCAAATCCGTGATCGAGGACGAAAGAATGCCAAATCCACTAAAACTCCATGCTTTATTTACGTTGTAAGCGAAATTGGTTGCGCCAAACTTGGTGTCAATTTCTTTGGCTCTATTGTTTCGGGCTCCAAATAAGCCCAAATCATTCGAAGCCACATTAAAACTTGATCCACCTTTGGCCGACAACCCTCTAAAACCTCCCGTAAATTTGAAATAATCTTGTACGGTCAATGGCAATTCTCCAATGTTATTAAAATTCGAAATAAAATTCACGCTATATTTTGGATTGTAATAGAACAATTTCGGATTAATTACATAACGACTTTCTTTGTGGCCAATACCCGAACCCGCATTAACATCTCCAAACCAAAAGTTCTTTTTACCCGACTTTAGTTTAATGTTCATCCCAATATTATCTTGGTTGTTTTCAACCCCTTTGAGTATCGAATTCTCGTTGTAATTACGCAATACTTGAATTTTATCAATGGCATCGGCAGGAATATTTTTCACTCCCAACTTGGTGTCGCCATCAAAAAAATCTTTGCCCTCTACCATCAACTTGGTTACTTTTTTACCTTCCACTTCAATTTCGCCGTCGGCATTTACCTCTACTCCAGGTAATTTTTTCAGTACATCTTCCAGTTTTCGTTCGGTGCCCGATTTAAACGAATCCGCATTGTACACAATAGTGTCTCCTTTGATCGAGACAGGCATTTCGCGTACAATCTCAACTCCGTCCAATTCGATGCCACCCGCATCCAAAGCAATATTTTTGACTAAATTAGTAGTAGCTGTAGTTACTTCGACCTCTTTATTTTGCATCCCCAAAAAACTCACTTTGATTATGTAAGTCGTATTCGGTTTCAAATTCAAACTGAACTTACCTTTGTCATTCGTTATGGCATAGGCGTCCATCGCTTTGGAGGTTTTGTTGACCGCCATAACATTGGCCATTTCAAGCCCCGCATTTTTAGCATCGGTAATCAAACCGTCCAGCTTAACAGTTTGGGCAAAAGATAGCGTAGAAAAAAAGAATAAGACGAGGCGAAGCAATGCTTTCATAAAGTGGTTTTTTGAATGCGTTAATAGAATTGTTAGGCTTTTTTGGAGCAGGAGCAAAGGGCTTCATTAAGATACAAAGTCCCGTCGTCCGCTATATCTTTGCCTTTTTTGAAAACAAAAAGGCAAAGGATGCCGCTACCACCGGGGCTATGGACCAACATGGTTTTGTATTTGGAAAAATTGTAAAAAAATAAAATAGGGTAACAAAAGTTCTTTGGGATCATCCGCCAGATCTAATAATAAATTGTCCACCATTACCACCTCTACCGCGATTCATTTCTCGCATTTCCTCCATTTTCTGCATCATCGTTTCGTCAAACACTTTCTGGGTTACCACTTTACCATTGGTAGCTGGTTTTATGGCTGCTTTTTCTTTTGGGTTTAGCACTACTTTAGAACATAAAATTACCGTTCTGCCATCGTTTACCTCCAAGATCAGTCCAGGCAATCCCCAATAGCCTTCTGGACCTTGGTTAACCGGAATTTCGGGAGTGTACCAAGCCGTGATGGTTTGTTCCTTAGGCATTTCGATCATATCCATGATGCTCGATTTCTTTTCAGTCGCCGCTTCTTTTTTGTCTTTATCGGCAGCTTCTTTTGTTTTTTTATCCTCTTTTGGTCTAAAATTTCTAAAATCCGATTTGTTTATGGGTACCACAGCAGTAGCTTTATAACAATTGTAGCCTCCAATTTCTCGGGTTTCGCCTTCCATTTTCCATTTCATTTGCGTGAGCGTATCTTTTACCAAAAACTCCTTACCCATAAATTCTTTGTCTACAGTATACGTTTTGTCTTTTACATTTTTATAATACGTTCCGCCGCCGCCAGTAAAAGAGGCCATCATTCGCATTCCGCCACCACCGCTTTGTCCGGGTGCTTCTAGTTTTTCTTCTTCTTTGTAAATAGAGGCTGATTTGTCAAAATTGAGTATAAATGTTTTCTCAAACATCTTTTTCATTCTTTCCTCGATGTTTTTCATCATCTCGGGAGTCATGTTTTTATTTCCCTCCATTCGGGTTTTAAAATCGGCTGTACTTGTTTTGGATTCGTATACCGCCATACCTTGAAATTCCTGAGCTCTAAGCCCAATACTGGTCAAAACCAGCGCCGTCAACAACAAAATAATTTTATACATGATTTATAGATTTTGGTAATAAGACTAAAACGATCTCGTTTTGTTACACAAGTAGTTAGAAAATCTAATAAGACAATGGAAGATTGAGAAGGTTTAATCGTACATTAGCATTATGAAGCAATTTTTGATTTGGATCACGTTTTTGTTGGTTGGTCCACTGGCGCAAGCACAAGATAAGGCAATAGCAATTGAAAAATCCAGTATGGTTGCTGGTAACTATTCCTATTATGCTACTGATTCCTTTCAGTATGTTTATGCTGTGCAAGGCAACGTATTTAGCAAAACCCTCCACAAAGAACAGTTGGAATACAAGAATATTTCCTTAGGCAAAATCACGAAAGTTGACATTCAAAATCCACTCAAATTGATGCTGTATTATGAAGATTTTAATACGGTAGTTTTGCTTGATAACCAATTAAATGAAACTCAAAAAGTTGACTTCTCACAAGAAAGCGTTCCAATGAATGTTACTGCTTTGGGGATTGCGTCGCTCAATCAACTTTGGGTTTATAATAGTCTCAATCAGCATATAGGATTGTATGATTACCTTAAAAAAACATATAAAACGGTCGGAACTCCGCTCACCACTAAAATTAATTATTATGCAACCGACTTTAATTCGTTTGTATGGATCGATGAAAATAATCAGGGCTACGCTTGTTCTATTTTTGGCAACATTACACCTTTGGGCGAATTTCCAGCAGCGGATCAGCTTCAAATAATTTCTTCTAATAGTGTGCTTTTTTCACAAGGCGATGCGCTGTTTTATTTATCTCGTCAAAAAGACAGTTCTTGGTTGCGTACTAAGATATCGTTAACGGAAAAAAGGTTTCAAAATTTCTATTACCAAGCGCAAAATTTAGCTATTTTTACCGCCGAAGGAAT
Source organism: Flavobacterium succinicans LMG 10402 (assembly GCF_000611675.1). Classification (GTDB taxonomy): domain Bacteria; phylum Bacteroidota; class Bacteroidia; order Flavobacteriales; family Flavobacteriaceae; genus Flavobacterium; species Flavobacterium succinicans. The sequence continues at coordinate 58,641 of NZ_JATV01000014.1, forward strand.
TTCTAATTTTAAAATCATACTACCGTAATGCATATAGCAGTAGCAGGAAACATAGGCTCAGGAAAAACTACTTTAACACAATTATTGTCGAAACATTTCAAGTGGGAACCTCATTATGAGGATGTTGTCGATAATCCTTATTTGGACGATTTTTATCACCAAATGGAACGTTGGTCCTTTAATTTACAGATTTATTTCTTAAATAGTCGTTTCCGACAAATCTTGCAAATTAGAGAAAGTGGTAAAAAAATCATTCAAGATCGTACCATTTATGAGGACGCTCATATTTTTGCTCCGAATCTACATGCAATGAGTTTAATGACCAATCGTGATTTTCAGAATTATACTTCCTTATTTGAATTGATGGAAACGATGGTGCAACCACCAGATTTATTGATTTATTTAAGAAGTTCCATTCCTAATTTGGTAGGTCAAATTCACAAACGCGGACGCGACTATGAAAATTCTATTTCTATTGATTATTTGAGCCGCTTGAACGAACGTTACGAAGCGTGGATTCAAAGTTATACCAAAGGGAAACTTTTGGTGATTGATGTAGATAATATCAATTTTGTAGATAATCCCGAAGACTTAGGTAATATCATTAACAGAATTGACGCAGAATTGAACGGATTGTTTTAGAGATACAGATTACCACATTTATAAAAAACTAAAAGCTTTGCAGACGCAAGGCTTTTTTGTTGATTGGATAAAAAAAACACCTCACAACAAAATAATGTTGTGAGGTGTTTGTAGTTTGAACTAGTGCCAAAGCAATTAACTTAACATAGTAATAGTGTTATTTCAAAGCTTGCACTTTCGCTTTCACTTCTTCTTCGGTTCCTTCAAAAGTTTGCGTGGTGGTCGTTCCATTGGCTGTAGTGGTTACTGTCGCTTTGGAATTTCCGTTTTCGTTGGTCATTTCCACACGAACATCTTTAGAGGTGGTCAATGAAATTGTTTCTGTTTTTTCGCCTATAAATTTTCCGTCAGCGTCATACATAGACAAACATTTGGCAGTACATTCTTCTGAACAACCATTTTCTTTGCACATCGCTGCGCACTCGTCTTTGGTCATAGTGGCCATTTTTGCTGGATCGCATTTTTTGGCTTCGCACATCATTTCAGTTTTAGCACCATTTTTACAACAAGACGCTGTAGCAGCCGTATCAGAATGTCCACTTCCTAAGATAGGAGCAATCACTAACCCAATTAAACAAGTCAATTTAATTAAAATATTCATAGAAGGTCCAGAAGTATCTTTGAATGGATCTCCAACTGTATCTCCAGTTACCGCCGCTTTGTGTGCATCAGAACCTTTATATGTCATTTCTCCATTAATCATAACCCCAGCTTCGAAAGATTTCTTAGCATTGTCCCAAGCACCTCCAGCATTATTTTGGAAAACGGCCCACAATACTCCAGATACCGTTACTCCAGCCATATAGCCTCCTAACATTTCAGCAATCAATTGGTTGTTGTCTGCATACACTAATTTTCCAAGTAAAACAATTGCAATTGGGAAACCAATAGTTAAAATACCAGGTAACATCATTTCGCGTAAAGCGGCTTTCGTTGAAATCTCCACACATTTACCATATTCAGGTTTTCCTGTTCCTTCCATAATTCCAGGAATTTCTTTGAACTGACGACGTACTTCATACACCATATCCATCGCAGCTTTTCCAACAGAATTCATTGCTAAAGCAGAGAACACTACCGGAATCATTCCACCCACAAATAGCATTGCTAAAACAGGAGCTTTAAAAATATTAATTCCATCAATTCCTGTGAAAGTTACATAAGCCGCAAACAAAGCCAATGAAGTTAAAGCCGCAGAAGCAATAGCAAAACCTTTTCCAGTGGCTGCGGTTGTATTTCCAACAGAATCCAAAATATCGGTTCTGGTACGTACTTCTTTGGGTAACTCACTCATTTCAGCTATTCCACCTGCGTTGTCTGAGATAGGTCCAAATGCATCAATAGCTAATTGCATAGCAGTAGTCGCCATCATTGCTGAAGCAGCTAAAGCCACACCATAAAATCCAGCTAATGCATAAGTAGACCAGATAGCAGCTGCGAATAACAATACCGTTGGGAAAGTAGAAATCATACCTGTTGCTAAACCAGCTATTACATTAGTTCCAGCACCAGTTGATGATTTTTGGACGATAGCCATTACTGGTTTTGTTCCTAAACCAGTGTAATATTCTGTTACTGATGAAATGGCTCCACCAACAAATAATCCAATTAAAGAGGCATAGAAAACTCTCATAGAAGAAATGTCTTGAACTCCTTCGCCAAAGAATGACATTTGCATTGTTTCTGGTAACATCATATCGATTAAGAAGAAACAAGCAATAGCGGTTAAAACTATAGAAACCCAGTTTCCGATATTTAAGGCTTTTTGTACTTGAGCTTCTTTGGCATCATCACTACTGATTTTTACCAACATCGTTCCGATAATAGAAAACAAAATTCCAAAACCAGCAATCGCCATCGGCAATAAAATTGGACCAATTCCGCCAAAGGCATCTTCGATTTTACCACCCATATCTTTAATCACGTAGTTTCCAAGAACCATTGCAGCCAATACAGTCGCTACATACGAACCAAATAAATCGGCGCCCATACCAGCAACGTCACCTACGTTATCACCTACGTTGTCTGCAATTGTAGCGGGGTTTCTTGGATCGTCTTCAGGGATTCCAGCTTCTACTTTACCAACTAAATCGGCACCCACATCGGCTGCTTTGGTATAAATACCACCACCAACACGGGCAAACAAAGCAATAGATTCAGCTCCTAAAGAAAAACCAGCTAAGGTTTCCAGAACAATGGTCATGTCTTCAGTAGACGTCCATTCTCCGTTCATAAAGATTCTGAAAAAGATAATAAAAAAACCGGTCAACCCTAAAACAGCTAAACCGGCTACACCTAATCCCATTACAGTTCCTCCACCAAAAGATACTTTCAAAGCCTGAGGCAAACTAGTACGTGCGGCTTGTGTGGTTCTTACATTGGTTTTGGTGGCGATTTTCATTCCCATATTCCCCGCCAATGCAGAGAAGAATGCTCCAAAAATAAAGGCTATAACTATTAATAGATGGGTTTTTACGCCAGGCAAGAAAGTGATCCCTGCCAATACTGCACTTGCGATAAGAACAAATACAGCTAATAATCTATATTCTGCTTTTAAAAAAGCTAAAGCTCCTTCGTATATGTAATCTGAAATCTCTTTCATTTTGCCGTCTCCAGCATCTTGTTTGAGCACCCAGGCTCTTTTTGCGAACATGAACAGAAGTCCAATAAGTGCCATGACAATTGGCACATAAATCATAAATGTATTCATAAAAAAAATGTTATTTTTAATTAATTATAAAATCTTGTTGGAAACGAATTTAAGCAAAAAAAAGCAACACTCATTGCTGAGTATTGCTTTTTTTATAAAATAGGAAGGGTAAAATTATTTTATACTAAATAATCCCTCTGGTTTATTTTCGATATCATCAAAACGCTTGGTGCATTCTTGAATGATAGCATAGGCTTCATTCACATCTCCCCAACCTTCAACATCTACTTTTTTGTTTTCTAAATCTTTGTAAACTTGAAAGAAGTGTTCAATTTCTTTTAATAAGTGTGGATTTACATCTGAAAGATTTTCTAATGAATTCCAAATAGGATCAGAAACGGGTACACAAATTACTTTTTCGTCTGGACCTTTATCATCTGCCATGTGAAAAACGCCAATTGGTTTTACTTCCATTACGCATCCAGGAAAAGTAGGTTCGTTTACTAATACCAATACATCCAATGGATCGCCGTCTAAAGCTAAAGTTTCAGGAATAAAACCGTAGTCTGCTGGGTACATCATAGAAGAAAATAACATTCTGTCGAAACGCATTCTTTTGATGTCAAAATCATATTCGTATTTGTTTCTACTTCCTCTTGGTATCTCGATCAATACATCGAAAGTTTTTAATTTGTCTGCAGTCATTTTTAGTAAGTCTTAACGTTTTATAATTTTTTGCAAAAGTAGTTAAACCAATCAGTTTCACCAATAAAAAGTAAAGATATCTACGGATATCTTTTCCAGTTGTTAAGGGTTATAATTGATGGTGCGTTTGCGTTTGCCTAAATAATGATGCCATAATAAATACGTAGCATACGAACGATACGGGGACCAAGATTGTGACAACATTTCCATCTCGGATTTTTCGTGTACGTTAAATAATTCTTTTAGGGTGTTGACTACAGCAATATCGCCAAGTGGAAACACATCAGGAGCTTTAAGAGCAAACATCAAATAGATATCGATGGTCCAATGGCCTATGCCTTTTATTTTGAGTAATGTTTCGCGTACTTCGTAAGGTGGTGCTGTGGCTAAGGCTTCTAAAAGGAGTTCCTTGGAAAGGATGGCAGAAGCTAGTGCTTTGATGTAACTGGTTTTTTGGCGACTCACTCCTGCGGCTCTGAATTGTGTTTCGCAAAGATCAAGCAGAATTTCAGGATGGATGCCCGTGCCAATTGTTTTGAGTTTTAAAAATGTGGCTTTGGCGGAGTCAATCGAGACTTGTTGCTCCAAAATTAAAAGGACCAAGGTCTCAAAACCCTCAGGGCGTTGCGGAATGGTAGGCAAACCGTATTGATCGTAGATGTCTTTGAAAACAGGTTCTTGTGCAATTAAAAAAGCAAATGGTTCTTGCATAACGGATGTGTTTTAGCCCAGATGGAAGCGGCATCCTCTAGTGGCGGGGTTCGCCACTAGAGATATAGCGTACAGCTGGAATAGCTCCTAAAAATTAAAACCAAAAGTGCCTTTAACCGTAAAATTTTGCGCGTCGGGCAGGTCTCGGTAATTGCCTCTCCAGCCAAAATCGATGCGGAATACTTTGAAAATGTTGCCAATGCCTGCGCTGTATTCCCAATAGATGTTTTCGGGAGCGAGGTAGGGAATTCCTGAAGCGTTGATGGCTCGATTGGCATCTGAAATGGTGCCGTAAACCCCTTTTATACCCACAACTTCTCGCCAATTGAGTTTTCGCATGAATGGAATTCGGGCAAACAAGCGGCCTTGGAAGTTGTGATTCCACTGCAAGGTCAAGTATTGATCGCTTATAAATTCATAGAAATTCAGATTGTTAAACGTGTTTTCGATGCTGAAATACGTTTGATTTCCGGGAATAACACTCATTAAGCCCAAGGGTATAGTGCCAAATGTTTTGCCGGCTTCCAGAATCAAATTGGTTCTTCCTAGGGGGCCAATAATGAAGGGTTGTTTGTAATACAACTGAATTTTGTCGTACTTAAAATCACTGTTTAAAACGCCTTTGAATCCATGACTAAAGTTGATAAAAATACGACTGTACGGATTGTCCACAATATCGCGCTCTACGCCAAAACCAATGGTTTGTCGGTTGGGGGTGTATTCAATTTGAAGGTTCGCTTCTGATTGTTTGACCTCACTTTTTATTACTCCCAAAGGATTAGCAGCCGAGGGTAGCGTGGTGTAGTAATCTAAGCTAAAGGTAGGCGATGCCGATACCAGCGTTCGATGTGAAAGTCCTGCTTGAAACGTCCAGTTTTTGATGGGTTCAATTTCAAAGGAAATGTTGGTTAGATTAATATTGGTTAGTTTGCCGTTGTTGCCTGTGGTAAATAAGGCTGAAGAGGCAAAACTTCTACCCAAAACATCGTTGGTTGTGGTTAAGCTAGCGCCTATTTGCTCTACATCACGACGATTGCCTCCGGAGATAATGATGCGGTTTTTCTTGTCGAGCATCCATTTGCCCGAAGCGCCATATTTGAATTTGTTATCGTCAAAACCATAGGCGGTAAAGCCTTGCAAACGCCAAGTGTCATTGGGGCCAAAATACGTTCGGCCTCCTAAACGCAAACGAATTCCCTCTACATCGTTGAATCCGAAGGTGGAGTAGACACTTCCAAAATCGAAATTATCAAATTCGACATAGCCACTTCCTAAAATAGAAACCAGACTATAGAGTTGCTTGAATTTTTTGACGGTTTGCAGGGTGTCGAGCATTTTGTAAATGCCTTTTTCGTCTTTGGACAATTTTTCAAAACGGTTTTCATCCCAATACGTTTCGGGTCGGTTATAGACTTCGTTGTCAATAAAATTAACTTCTTCTTTGTAAAATTTAGCCTCTTTGGGTTTATTGAATTCGTGATTGCGGTAATACGACGTTCGCTTGCCATAGACGCCTTTGGATTTTTCTTTTTTGTTCAAGGCAAAATCCGACATCAAGTAGTCTTTTGTGAGCAGGAAAATGGAGTCGTTCATAACGTCAAATTCTTGTTCGATGTAAATGTCTTTTACCCAGTTAATATTGGCGCTTTTGGTTACCGCCATATTGATTTTTTTGATAGCAAAAGTGGTGTCGTTCACCCAAAAATCCCCTTTGAACGTCAATTCGTTTTTGCGTCTAGGATAAAATACAATATTGAAACACCATTTGTTATCGATAAAAGCACTGTCTTTCAATATATAGTTATACACATCGATTCCTGTTTTGGATAACGGACTCGTAAAACTTTTGTCAAAAAAAGTCAAGTGATTATCGTAGATGTCATAGTTTGCATACAAATCCTTGATGAATGCCAGAATTTGTTGGTTACCATTAAAACCTGAAGTTTTGTTGGCCTTATTGATTTCTTTGATTTTTTTGATGGTGTTGTCACCATACACATCATACAAGGCTTCGTTGATAAAAATAGGTAGATAGGTTTTTCCAGTAATTTTAGACGTATCCACTTGGTTAAAAATAAACTCCATGCCTTTGAAAATTTTGTTTTTCATCAGCGCACTGTCAATGGTGTTCATGTCAAATTCTACTTTCTCGTATTTTTCCATTTGATATTGACTGAACTGATACAGGCCGTTTTTGCGTTTACGTTCCCATATTTTGCGCAAAATATCCAAGGCAGGATTGTTTTTTTTAGAAGTTTTACCAGTAAAAATAACCACTTCATTCAATTCTTGCATTTCTTTCAATACAATTTTGAAGTTGTAATTTACGGCCTTTTCTAAGGTAACTTCTTTATCTGAAAAACCAGCAGAGGTAACCACTAACGTAGTATAATCTTTGTCGGATTCAATGTAAAACCGTCCGTCTTCATTCGTAACAATACCTGTATTTGAATTTTTAAAAACAACATTGGCATACGGAATGGGTTGGTTGGTTTTATCGACTACAATTCCGCTTACTTTGGTTTGCGCTTGTAGCAGCGAGGCGCTAAAAAGGGCGCTAAAAAAAAGATATAGAAAGAATTTTTTCATAATAAAAAAAGGCTTCATCGAAGTAGTTTCGATGAAGCCTCAAATATAATAATTAAGAGAGTAAGTAGCAGATAAAACAAGTCGTTTTGACTGTTAAAAATGCAAGGTTTACTTCAGATTATTTTTTGTACATTACTTTTTTAACTGCTTTCACAACATCATCTGCATTAGGCAACCAGTCTTTTAACAAAACAGGGGAGTAAGGTGCAGGAGTATCGGCAGTGGTAATACGTTGAATTGGCGCATCCAAGAAATCAAACGCTTGTTCTTGTACTAAATACGTAATTTCAGAAGAAATACTAGCAAACGGCCAAGCTTCTTCTAAGATAACTAAACGATTCGTTTTCTTCACCGATTTCAAAATAGCTTCAGTATCCATTGGACGAACCGTTCTCAAATCGATTACCTCACAAGAAATTCCTTCTTTCGCCAAATCATCAGCTGCTTTGAACGCTTCTTTGATAATTTTTCCAAAAGAAACAATGGTTACATCGGTTCCTTCTCTCACCACATCAGCTACTCCCAACGGAATAGTGTACTCTCCGTCTGGTACTTCGCCTTTGTCTCCGTACATTTGCTCTGATTCCATAAAGATAACAGGGTCGTTATCACGAATGGCTGATTTCAACAATCCTTTAGCATCATAAACATTCGAAGGTACTACAACTTTAAGACCTGGAGTATTCGCAAACCAATTCTCGATAGCTTGAGAGTGCGTCGCTCCTAATTGTCCAGCAGAAGCTGTTGGTCCTCTAAAAACGATAGGAATGTTAAATTGCCCACCAGACATTTGACGCATCTTGGCAGCATTATTAATAATTTGATCAATACCCACCATACAAAAGTTGAAGGTCATGTATTCTACAATCGGGCGACATCCATTCATGGCTGAACCTACCGCAATACCAGTAAAACCAAGCTCTGCAATAGGAGTGTCGATTACTCGTTTTTCGCCAAACTCGGCCAACATCCCTTTCGATGCTTTATAGGCACCGTTGTATTCAGCAACCTCTTCACCCATTAAGTATATGGACTCATCGCGACGCATTTCTTCACTCATCGCTTCGCAAATTGCCTCTCTAAATTGTATCGTTCTCATATTATATTTTCTATGTGTGTTTTTTCGAACAGCAAAAATAAATATTTTAAACCACTTTAAAGCAATATTAAGTTTAAAATTATCAGGAGCTATTTCCAGCTATCCGCTATATCTCTAGTGGCGAACCCCGCCACTCGAGGATGCCGCTCCTATCTGGGCTAGGATTCAGTATGCAAAAAGAGTGTTTTCATAAGTAGAGTAAAGGCTCTAGTGTATTATATTTAAAACAAATAGAGGTTAAGATGTGATTTTGTAATGCGTATAAACAGTCAAAACTACAAGGTTTTTATTGTTAGGCACTACACAAGTCAGGTCACAGGTAACCCTTTGGTTTTTATTTGATAAGTGCATTCCTAGCAATCAGCGAAATCGTAATAGTTTTTTCAAAAATATTATGCATGCATAGTATATATATGAATTATTATTCTAAATTTGTCAAGCTTATCAAAAAAAATGTCTTATGAAAATATTAGTTTGCATCAGTCACGTTCCTGATACTACTTCAAAAATCAATTTCGTTAATGGTGATTCAGAATTCGACACCAATGGCGTTCAATACGTAATCAATCCAAATGATGAGTTTGGATTAACTAGAGCCATCTGGTTTCAAGAACAACAAGGCGCAACAGTAACTGTTGTAAATGTGGGAGGACCAGACACAGAACCTACTTTAAGAAAAGCTTTAGCTATTGGAGCCAACGAAGCAATTCGTGTAAATGCCAATCCAACGGATGGTTTCTTTGTAGCCAAACAACTGGCAGAAGTGATTAAAAATGGCGGATATGATTTAGTAATCGCCGGAAAAGAATCTTTAGATTACAACGGTGGAATGGTTCCTGGAATGATTGCTGGAATCTTAGGGTACAACTTTTTGAACTCTTGCGTAAGCTTAACTGTTGACGGAAATGCTGTTACTGCTTCCAGAGAAATCGATGGTGGAAAAGAAACTGTTGCTACAACATTACCATTAATTATAGGTGGTCAAAAAGGTTTAGTTGAAGAGAAAGATTTGCGTATTCCAAACATGAGAGGAATTATGACAGCAAGAACCAAAGCCTTAACTATTTTAGAGCCTGTAGAAGCTAATGTAGCTACTAAAGCGGTAAAGTTTGACAAGCCAGCTCCAAAATCGGCAGTTAAGTTAGTGGCAGCGGATAACTTGGATGAACTAATCAGTTTGTTACACAACGAAGCGAAAGTAATTTAGTATTCAGTAATCAGTTTTTAGTATCGGTTTTTAAGTTGCAAAACTTTTAATCTTAAGCTATAAACTCTTAAACAAAAAAATTATGTCAATATTAATATATGCAGAATCTGCAGAAGGAAAATTTAAAAAAGTAGCATTAGAGTTGGCTTCTTATGCTGCTAAAGTTGCTGAAACATTAAATACTACCGTAACGGCTGTAACCGTTAATGCGGGAGATGTTTCGGAATTGTCAAAATATGGTGTGAACAAAGTTTTAAAAGTAACCAATGATCAATTGGCTGTTTTTTCAGCAAAAGCTTACGCCGACGTAATCAAACAAGCTGCACAAAAAGAAGGTTCAAAAGTGGTAATTCTTTCATCAACTACTGATAGTATCTATTTGTCTTCATTAGTAGCTGTAGGTTTAGAAGCAGGTTTTGCTTCAAACGTTGTTGGATTACCAGTAAGTACCGCTCCATTTCAAGTAAAAAGAACTGCTTTTTCTAACAAAGCGTTCAATACCACTGAAATTAGCACAGAGGTAAAAGTATTAGGAATTGCTAAAAATTCGTATGGTATTTTTGAAAATGCAAGCTCGTTAACAGAAGAAGATTTTACACCAAGCATTGACGCGAACGACTTTGGTGTAAAAGTGACTTCAGTTGAAAAAAGCTCTGGTAAAATTTCTATTGCCGATGCTGATATTGTAGTGTCTGCAGGCCGCGGAATGAAAGGTCCAGAAAACTGGGGAATGATAGAGGAATTAGCAGGAGTTTTAGGCGCTGCAACTGCTTGTTCAAAACCAGTATCCGACTTAGGTTGGAGACCTCACGGAGAACACGTTGGACAAACAGGAAAGCCAGTTGCGACTAATTTGTACATTGCAGTAGGTATTTCTGGAGCGATTCAGCATATTGCGGGTATCAACTCTTCAAAAGTAAAAGTTGTTATCAATAGTGACCCAGAAGCGCCTTTCTTTAAGGTAGCTGATTATGGTATTGTTGGAGATGCTTTCGAAATTGTACCGCAATTGATTGAAAAATTCAAAGCTTTCAAAGCACAACATTCATAGTTCTTAGTGCCCAGCTTTTAGTCCTAAATCTAATAAAGTAACGTTTCTTGACAATAAGAAAAAGAACTAAGTACTAAGGACTAGCAACTAAGTGCTAATTTAAATCACAATAAGGCTACCTAAAAACAAGATAATCGTATCTTTGCTTTAGGTAGCTCTTTTTTTTATCCCTTTTTTTGATTAAAATTGCACCTTTAAAAACATCAAATAACTTGCAGAATCAATAGTTGTTTTTTCTATAAAAAAATCCATGAGCTTAGTAAAATTAACCATAAAAGGAATATCCTACAGTCAAACACAGAACGGAGCTTATGCTTTGATTTTGAACGAAGTAGACGGCGAGAGAAAGTTACCCATTGTTATTGGTGCTTTTGAAGCGCAATCTATTGCCATTGCTTTGGAAAAAGAAATTAAACCGCCACGCCCTTTGACACACGATTTGTTCAAAAATTTTGCAGAACGCTTTGATATTGTGGTAAAACAAGTGATCATTCACAAGTTGGTCGATGGTGTTTTTTATTCAAGTATTATTTGTGAAAGAGACAAAATTGAAGAAATTATTGATGCCAGAACCTCCGATGCAATTGCTTTGGCGCTGCGTTTTCATGCACCAATTTTTACCTATAAAAACATCTTAGATAAGGCAGGTATTTATCTGAAATCAAACCTTTCTAATGCCGATGCAGGAGCTGAGGAAATTGATGCGATATTGTCCAATCCTCAAACGTTTGGTAATGAAGAAGAGAGTAATCAATCTGGTACAGCTTATGCCAATCATACCCTACAAGAATTAAACGAACTTTTAGAGCAGGCGGTGGAACATGAAGATTATGAAGCGGCAGCCAAAATAAGAGACGAAATATCAAAACGATAAAACTTATTGCGATAACAACATTTGTTTACTTGCGCATGCAATAGGTTTACTAATGAAATATTCCCACAATGAAACAATACCATGACTTAGTAAAGCACGTTTTGGAAAGCGGCACACAAAAAGGAGATCGAACTGGAACAGGAACAAAAAGTGTTTTTGGTTATCAAATGCGCTTTGATTTGGCAGAAGGATTTCCGATGGTGACCACCAAGAAGCTTCATTTAAAATCCATCATTCATGAGTTGTTATGGTTCTTAAAAGGAGAAACCAATATTGCTTACCTACAAGAAAATGGTGTAAAAATTTGGGATGCATGGGGCGATAGTAAAGGGGATTTAGGACCTGTGTATGGTCATCAATGGCGTAATTGGAACAGTGAGGAAATAGATCAGATCTCCGATTTAATTACGGAACTAAAAACCAACCCCAATAGCCGAAGACTTTTGGTCTCAGCTTGGAATCCTTCGGTTTTGCCAGATACTACAAAGTCCTTCGAAGAAAATGTAGCCAATAATAAGGCAGCATTGCCACCATGCCACGCTTTTTTTCAATTTTATGTAGCGGAAGGAAGGTTATCCTGTCAGTTGTATCAACGCAGTGCCGATATTTTCTTGGGTGTTCCTTTTAATATTGCTTCTTATGCCTTGTTGACGATGATGATTGCTCAAGTGTGTGACTTAGCTCCAGGCGAATTCATTCATACCTTTGGGGACGCACACATCTATAACAATCATTTTGAACAAATTGAATTGCAACTCTCAAGAGAACCACGACCTTTGCCGATAATGAAGCTAAACCCCGAGGTAAAAGACATTTTTACGTTTACCTATGAAGATTTTACTTTAGAAGGCTATAATCCACATCCTACTATAAAAGGAAGTGTAGCTGTTTAGTAAGTTGAAAAAATAGTAATTTTAATTGTAAAGCTCCAATACTGAGTTTTCTGCTCCAGCATACGAATTCCATTTGAATCCGTCTGCCTCAGGCTCGTTAAGGTATACACCATCTATTAAATATTTGAATTCAAAAGTAGCGTCCTTTGGTAAATCAAAGATGCCTTTGAAGGTCCCGTTCTTTAATTTGGTTAACGTGCCTTCTTGTGTGTTCCAATTATTGAAGTCACCAATTACTGCTGCCGATTGTGCTTCTTTTGCTGCAATTGAAAAGGTAACTTTACACAATGATTTTGTTTTTGTAAATTGTTTTTTGATTGCCATAATATATTGTTTTTTAATATTTTAGTACAAGTTAATTAGAATCTTGTAAACTATAAATAGCATTGTTTTATTTTTACGAATTTTTGAAAATAGCCCTTAGTTAATTTTATATTCTGTTTTTTTTTATGGAATAAAAAAGGTATTCTAAAAATTATCTGTGAGCTATAACAGGGTTTTGGTCTTGAAGTATTTTAATAGTTTAAAAAATATTTTATCTTTAAAAAAAATAATCAACTATGGATTTAGAGCAACACGAACAATATGAATATGCTAGAAAAAGAATTAAGCAAAAGAAAAGATTGTACTATCATTTTGTGTTTTTTTCATTAAGTAGTCTTTTTCTATTTGTGGCTTATCGTTTTTTTGACGTAGGAATTGAAAACAATTGGACGTTATGGGCAGTTACCATGTGGGCTTTTCTGTTTGTGCTTCATTTTGTAAAAGTGTTTATTACAGATCGTTTTATGAATAAAAATTGGGAACGCGACCAAATTGATCGATTGGTAGCTTTACAGCAAAAAAAAATCAGCCAACTAGAAAGGCAAATTGAAAACGAATCAAAATAAAGACACAAATGATTACACTTATTGCTGCCGTAGCAGAGAATTGGGCTTTAGGTAAAAACAACGAGCTGCTTTGGCATTTGCCTAATGATTTCAAAAGATTTAAAGCCATCACTTCAGGGCATTATATAGTAATGGGGCGAAAAACCTTTGAAAGCTTTCCTAAACCATTACCCAATCGAACGCATGTGATTATAACTAGACAGAAGGATTATGAAGTTGAAGGTTGTATTGTGGTGGATTCGATGGAAAAAGCCTTGGCAGTTTGCCCTTCTGAAGCGCCAATTTATGTGATTGGAGGAGGCGAAATTTATGCGTTGGCATTGCCTTTTGCAGATCAATTAGATCTAACACGTGTGCATCATGAGTTTGAAGCAGATGCCTTTTTTCCTGAAATTGATGTGAATAAATGGAAGTTAACCAGTGCGGAAAAACAACCTAGAGACGAGAAACATCTCTATGAGTATACTTTTGAAACGTATGCAAAAATTCAAAAGTAATCTTTGAAGACCATAAAAAAAGCCTTAAAAACAGAAGTTTTTAAGGCTTTTTTGTGGAGAAGATGGGGCTCGAACCCACGACCTCTTGACTGCCAGTCAAGCACTCTAGCCAACTGAGCTACATCCCCATGACTATGTCGCAAATATAGTATTTTAATTATTGATTATACAAATATATTCATCACAAAATAAAAAAGAAGCTAGGTCTAGAAATAGTTTTAACTTTACCCAAAAACAACCAGCATGTCAATGAGTACTTCTCCCGGGATCTTATCGATCAATATTTCTAATGGAATTGCTACGCTTACCTTTGGGCATCCAGCTAGTAATTCTTTTCCTAAAGAACTATTACAACAACTTACTGAAGCTATTCAAGAGGTAGGAGCCAATGAAGCTGTGCAAGTAGTGGTTCTGAAAAGTGAAGGAATCGGAGTTTTCTGCGCAGGTGCCTCATTCGACGAACTTTTGGCGGTCAGCAATGAAGCCGAAGGAGCAGCCTTCTTTTCTGGCTTTGCTAATGTCATTAATGCAATGCGAGCTTGTCCGAAAGTGATTATTGGTCGCATTCAAGGAAAAGCCATAGGCGGTGGAGTTGGCATTGCGGCAGCTTGTGATTATACCTTGGCTACACGTCAGGCTAGTATCAAATTATCAGAACTCGCCATCGGAATTGGTCCTTTTGTGATTGAGCCTGCGGTGAGTCGTAAAATCGGAAAAATGGCGATGTCTCAAATGACCTTGACGGCTCAAGAATGGAAATCGGCCGAGTGGGCACAACAACAAGGTTTGTATGCCGCTATTTTTGAAACCCTTCCAGAATTGGACGAAGCCGTGCAACAAATGGCCGCACAACTAGCCAGCTACAATCCCCAAGCTTTACTCGAAATCAAGAAAGTATTTTGGGAAGGCACCGATCATTGGGCAACTTTATTGCTAGAACGTGCCGCGATTTCCGGACAATTGGTGCTTTCTGATTTTACCAAAAACGCTTTACTTCAATTTAAAAAATAACAACAATGACTTTTTTTTCTTTACTTCAAAAAGTAGATGTAGCCCAAAAAATAGCCCAAGCGCCAGACAAAAATTATGAAATAGGAGTGGTTATTGGCTCGTATTTGCCTTTCGTGGTTTTGGTTGGATTTGCGTATTGGATGTATTACCGAGCAAAAAAAAGAGACGAAAACCGCTAAAATTCCTTAAATTTGCCCCTCAAATTCAATACAGATGAGTAATATCAGAATCACCAAAAAATTTAGTTTCGAAACCGGTCATGCTTTGTATGGTTATGATGGGAAATGCAAAAATGTACACGGGCACAGTTATAAATTATCAGTAACTGTTATCGGCTCTCCTATAACCGATCGATCGAACGTGAAACTAGGCATGGTGATTGATTTTACCGATTTGAAAAAAATTGTCAAAGAAGAAGTAGTAGATCAATTTGACCACGCTACTGTTTTCAACCAAACGACTCCTCATATTGAATTGGCAAAAGAATTAAAAGACCGTGGACATCACGTAATTTTGGTCGATTATCAGCCTACCAGCGAGAACATGATTGTTGATTTTGCGGCAAGAATCAAAAGCCGATTGCCAGAGGGAATTAACTTATTCTCTTTAAAATTACAAGAAACCGAATCTTCTTTCGCAGAATGGTTTGCCAGCGATAATGTATAGAAATAGATAACCCTTGGTCAAATTCAAATAAAATAAAAATTTAACCACATAGAGCCATAGATTAAAAGATAATCAATATAGAAAAAAGAGAAAAAGTTCTATTTTCCACAATAGATAACTATGTGAATAGTAAAACGTCTATTTTCTTTTTCTTAAAAAACTACAAATTCTATGATTCTATGTGGTAAAAAGATAATTTAACCCAAAGTTTCGGGATCAAAATCCAAATTAAATTGCATGACTTCAATCTCCAAAAAAATATATTTTGCTTCTGATCAACATTTTGGTGCGCCTACGCCTGAGTTGAGTTTTCCTAGAGAACAAAAATTTGTAGCATGGCTAGACGAAGTAAAGAAAGATGCAGAAGCTATTTTTTTATTGGGTGATTTATTCGATTTTTGGTTCGAATACAAAACCGTCGTGCCCAAAGGATTTGTTCGCGTTTTAGGTAAATTGGCCGAGATTCGCGATAGTGGAATTCCGATTTATTTTTTCGTCGGGAATCATGATTTATGGATGAACGATTATTTTGAAAAAGAACTGAATATTCCGGTTTTTCATGACAATCAAGAATATACTTTTCATGGAAAAACTTTTTTAGTAGGACACGGAGACGGAAAAGGACCTGGAGATTTGGGCTACAAACGCATGAAAAAAGTGTTTACCAATCCGTTCTCTAAATGGCTGTTTCGTTGGTTGCATCCTGATCTTGGTGTTGGACTAGCACAATATCTTTCGGTAAAAAACAAGTTAATTTCTGGAGCCGAAGATGTTACTTTTTTAGGTGAAGACAACGAATGGTTAATTCAATATGCTAAACGAAAACTAGAAACCAAGCATTATAACTATTTGGTTTTTGGACACCGTCATTTGCCCATGAAATACACCGTTGGTGAAAACGCTGAATACGTAAATCTAGGCGATTGGATTACTTATTTTACTTATGGCGTTTTTGATGGTGAAACTTTTGAGGTCAAAACATTCAACTAAATTAAAGTGATATGGTGCCAATAGATTTTGATAAACTAGATTATCCTATTGGGAATTCCATTAAAGAATGCCATAGTCAGTATGGATTAGATTTTCAAAATGGGCATTTTTATCTTCCTGACTATTGTCCTTTTGGGGACTTTTCTTCTTTTGAAAATGCAGCTTCTATTTTAGAGCAGTATTTAAAATTAACATCTTCTTTTTATATTTTTGGTAACTTACCTGAAGTCCCTTCGTGTATAGAAAATAAAGGAGCGTTACGTTGTTGTCAAATGATTCTTACTTGTCGAATTAAGCATCCTATTACTGAAACTATCATCAAATTAGGCCCTGAAAAGTTAGACGATTTGTTGGGTTTGGTACGTTTGGTTTATCCAGAGTACTTCAAGCCTCAAACCACAGCTATGGGAAATTATTACGGTATTTATAAAGACAGTAAATTAGTTGCTGTTACAGGTGAGCGCATGCAAATGAACGATTTTATAGAGGTCAGTGCTGTAATTACGCATCCGGATCACACAGGAAAAGGGTATGCTAAACAGTTAGTAACACATACTGCAAACGCTATTTTTGATCAAAATAAATTTCCTTTTTTGCATGTCGCAAGGCGCAATAGTAGAGCGATTCATGTGTATGAATCATTAGGATTTAGCACGCGTAAAGAAATTAATATTTGGCATTTGGTTAAAAAGCAGCATAGCCCTTAATTTGCCGCTTTTTTAGGAATTTTCATGTGCATCGAGATCTTTTTGTAAATCCAATTTTCGGAAAGAAGGCATAAAGGTTCCCATTCCGAGTACAATCATCAAAGTCATACATCCTCCAAATACCACTGCAGGAACGGTTCCCATTAATTTTGCCGTAAGACCACTTTCAAAAGCACCCAATTCATTCGACGAGCCAACAAAAATTGAATTTACCGAAGCCACACGGCCACGCATGTGATCTGGAGTTTTTAATTGTAAAATAGTCGAACGAATCACCATTGAAATGCCATCCACAACGCCACTAAAGAATAAGGCTAACAAGGAAACCCAGAAGATGGTAGAAAGGCCAAAAATGATGATACAAACACCAAACAAGAAAATAGCGGTTAGCAATTTCATTCCGGCATTTTTATTTACTGGAACATAAGCGGTGAAAAGCATGGTTAGTATCGCTCCAACTGCAGGAGCGGCTCTTAGAACGCCAAAACCTTGCGAACCTACTTGTAAAATATCTAAAGCGAAAATAGGTAACAGCGCTACTGCGCCACCAAATAATACCGCAGTCATATCTAAGGTTAAGGCTCCAAGAATCATCTTGTTGTTGTACACAAATTTTACGCCTTCTTTCAAACTATCTAAAACAGGTTCGCCAATTTTTGGATTTAAAATGGGTTTCTTTTCTATGAAAGTTAAGCCTAATAAAGCAGCAAAAGCAAAGGCAACGACAAGGGCTAAAGACCAATGAACGCCTATAAAAGTAATTGAAAATCCAGCAACCGCAGGTCCAATTACCGATCCTACTTGCCAAACCGAACTGCTCCAAGTAGCGGCATTGGAATAGGCTTTTTTGGGTACGATTAAGGCTAAAAGAGAAAAAATAGTAGGCCCCAAAAACGAACGGACAAGACCACCTAAAAAGACAAATAAGTAAATGAGGTACAGAATGGTGCTGCCTTCAAACTGGGAAGAAAAACTTGGAATAGTCAAGCAAAATAATCCTGAACTAATAAAAAGAAATCCCAAAATACATTTGATTAGCATGCCTTTTTTTTCCTTTTGATCCACGATATGACCAGCAAACAGCGCCATGGCAACCGCAGGTATGATTTCCATCAACCCAATAATCCCCAAGGATAAAGCACTTTTGGTTACGCGATATACTTCCCATTCAATAATGATAAACTGCATCGACCATGCAAAAACCATAGCGAATCGGATGAGTAAAAAGATATTAAATTCTTTATAGCGAAGTGCTTGATAAGGGTCGTTTTTTGGTTTCATTTTAGTTCTTTATGTCTTTTAGTCTCAATTGCAGTTCTATTTTGTCGTTCCATTCATTTTCGTCTATGCAATAAGCAGCCTCGAAAACTTGTTTGTTTTTTACTATTGCATGTTTGCTTCCTAATCCAAAACCAATAGCAGGAATGCCTTCCGAATTATTTTGGCGCACAAAAAGTTTCAGATGTTCTTCTTCTTTTCCCATCGGTTTTCCGTAGCCCGTATCAAATACATTTTTGGTCGCAAAAATAGGGGTCATATTTTGAGGACCACAAGGCTCAAATTGTTTTAAAATGCGTGTAAATTTAGGGGTAATTTCTTCAAAATGGACAACAGCATCGATAGAAAGTTCGGGTTGAAGTAATTCGGGGGCAATGGTTTCTTGTACTACTTTTTCAAAGGCTTCCTTAAATGCGGCATAATTTTCAGGTTTCAACGTCATGCCTGCAGCATACATGTGTCCTCCAAATTGTTCCAAATGTGCTGAGCAAGCTTCTAGCGCATTGTAAACATCAAATCCTTTTACCGAACGGGCTGATGCGGCATATTTATCGCCACTTTTGGTAAACACCAAGGTAGGGCGATAGTAGGTTTCTATCAATCGAGAAGCGACAATGCCAATCACGCCTTTGTGCCAAGTTTCCTGAAAAACTACTGTGGTAAATCGGTTTTGTTCGCCGTTTTCTTCAATTTGCGTCAGCGCTTCTTTGGTGATTTGTTGGTCCAAATCTTTGCGTTCGGCATTATAGGCTTCAATTTCAGAGGCAAATTGCTGCGCTTGTTCAAAATCAAATTCGGTCAACAATTCTACGGCATGATTTCCATGTTTGATGCGACCCGCCGCGTTGATTCTCGGCGCAATAATAAAAACTACATCCGTAATGTCGAGCGTTTTTTTCTTGAGTTGATGCGTCATCGCCTTAATTCCAGGACGCGGTTCGCTGTTAATTACTTGCAATCCAAAATGTGCCAAAACTCTATTCTCACCCGTCATCGGAACAATATCGGCAGCAATTGCGGTAGCCACCAAATCCAGATACGGAATCAAATCTTCTATGGTTTGATTACGGTTAGCTGCCAATGCTTGAATGAGTTTAAAACCAATTCCACAACCACACAATTCGTCGTACGGATACCCACAATCAGTTCGTTTCGGGTCCAAAATTGCTACGGCATCAGGTAAGTTGTCACCAGGGCGGTGGTGGTCGCCAATAATAAAATCGATATTCTTTTCTTTGGCATACGCCACGTGATCAATAGATTTTATCCCACAATCTAGCGCTATAATTAGTGAAAAACCGTTGTCATCGGCAAAATCAATTCCTTTAAACGACACTCCGTAACCCTCATCATAACGGTCCGGAATATAAGTCGCAACATTGGGGTAAAAACTTCTCAAATAGCCCGAAACCAAAGAAACAGCCGTAGTTCCATCCACATCATAATCTCCAAAAACCAAAATATTTTCCTCATTTTCTATCGCTTTTTCAAGTCTTGCCACCGCTTTATCCATATCTTTCATTAAATACGGGTCGTGCAAATCGTTTAACGAGGGACGAAAAAATTGTCGGGCTTCCTCAAATGAAGTGATGCCTCTTTGCAGTAATAATGCGGCAATCGTTCTAGAAACTTGTAAGGCTTTCGCTAATTCATTTATTTTTTCTTCTTTGGGTTTGGGTTTGAGTGTCCAACGCATGGTATTTTAGGTTTTATAACTTGTTAATTAGGCGTATAATTTATTTTTTTAGGAACCAAAGCAAAAGGCTTTTTCAGGAAACACGGGTCCCGCTATCCGCTTTATCTTTGTTTTTTTAAAGAAAAAAAACAAAGGATGCCGCTGCTATCGGGGTTAAAGAGCCACAAATTGCCTTTTTATTGGCATTTTAAAATGGTCTTTAGACTATATTTTAGAACTATTTTTGTTATCAATAAATAACATTTTTTTCAAAAATCGATATCTATAAATAACAATTATTGTTGTTTCAATGTCAAAGGCTCTCCATAAAAAGCGATGCCATCCCAACCTGTTTTCATAAAATTACGAATGTTTTGATGGTCTGTACCTTCTGGATTTTTCAAGACGTCTTCAGTATAATAGGCTCCAAAACAAGCTAATGTTGCTTCTGGTGACAACTGCTGTAGTTCAGCAAAAGCAAACAATTTACAAGAGCCGTTGTTTTCGTTGGCAGCATTATGTTGTAAGCCGTTTTCGAAAGCTGTTGGTTCAAAATCATAATGCGCTTCAATAACCGCGATTGTTTCTTGAAAGGTAATCGCGTTTGGGGTGTTTTTTAATTTTTCTAAAAAAGCAGTTAGGCTCATATTTTTTATTTTATTGTTCTTCTGAAAATTTACTTTTTTTGGTTTCTTTGGTTATGGGTTTTCCTCCAACCACCACTACAATTTCGCCTCTAGGTGCGGTTTTTTCAAAGTGAGCCAGCACTTCTTTTACCGTTCCGCGTACGTTTTCTTCATGCATTTTAGATAATTCTCTCGAAACACAAACGGGACGGTCTTCACCAAAATAAGTAATAAATTCACTTAAAGTCTTTACTAATTTGTGTGGAGAAACATAAAGAATCATCGTTCTCGTTTCTTCGGCCAAAGCCAAATAGCGAGTTTGTCTTCCTTTTTTGTCAGGCAAAAAACCTTCAAATACAAATTTGTCATTCGGCAAACCACTATTGACTAAAGCAGGGACAAATGCAGTGGCGCCAGGTAAGCATTCTACCGCAATGCCGTTTTCGATGCAAGCTCTAGTAATCAAAAAACCAGGGTCCGAGATGGCGGGTGTTCCAGCATCCGAAATCAAAGCGATGGTTTCGCCAGCTTGCAATCTAGCAATCAAGTTTTCGATGGTTTTGTGTTCATTATGCATGTGATGGCTGTGCATGTGCGTGCTAATCTCAAAATGCTTGAGCAATTTCCCACTGGTTCGGGTGTCCTCGGCCAAAATCAAATCAGCTTCTTTTAGAATGCGTATCGCTCGAAACGTCATGTCTTCGAGGTTGCCAATTGGAGTGGGTACGATATAAAGTTTAGACATATTTTAAAAAGTTAAAACACGAAATCCGCAATAAAACGAAGTTCGTGTTTGATGATGAGGTATTGAAGGGAGCGGTAAAATAGAGTGGATTACAAGAATTTTTTCTCTACGATTTCGATGAATCGGTGGGCATAATCGTCTTTACCTTCCCAGTTGTTGTATTCAGGTTTTATCATTTCATCAATAAAGGCTTTGGTTTCGTGAAAAGTAGTAAAGCTATTCAGTTGACTCAAAACTCGATTGTATTCCTCGTTACTGTTGTTGAAAAGATGTTTTACAAATCCAATACGATCGTTCAAATCTATGGCGATACCTTTGCTTAACTTCTCGTTTAATGATTTAGGTTTGTTCTCTTTTTCTTCGGTTAGTGTTTCTACTTTATCAAAAGCTAAATCAAAAGGCGAAACGGTTGCATTGGTTTTACCTGCTTCGATACTATCTGCTTTTACAAATTGAGGTTCAGTAAAGCTTCCTCCTAATAATTCTTCAAAAGAAATTTGGATTACTTCTTGTTTAATCTCTTCTAAAGGTAAAACAGTTTCTGGTTCTTGGATTTTCACTTCTTCTGTTGCGACAACTTCTTCTACTATAGCTTCAAGTATTGGTTTCTCTTCTTCTTTTAGAACGTCTTCAATACTTGGAATTTCATTTTCAGTCGCTTCAATTTCGGATAAAATTGTTTCTTCAATAGTACTTTTTGGAGCAACTTCTTCTAAAATTTCAGTAACGAATGTTTGTTTCGGAAGATCATTTTCTGTTTGCACTTTTTCGATTGTTGCAGCAGATGCAGGAAGCACAATTTCAGGAGAGCTCTCGAGTTTGTCAAAAGCTTTTTCAACTTCTATTTCTAAAGCCGCTTGTCCAATGGTTGGTTTGACTTCTCCGAAATTATCCTGTATAAATTTTAAAACCGCTAGTTTTTCATGTAGTTTTTGGGTTTCTAAAAGTAGGACATTCACATCAGATTTGTTTTTGAGTTTTAGAATTCTATGCGCAATGCTAACTAAATCAGCTTCCAATCTTTTTTTCATAACTTTTGGAATTTATAATGAATAGGGTGTGTCTTTTTTAATAAATTTGTCGACAGTACAAAGTAATAAAAACTATTCATTTTTAAAGGTAGAAAAATACAAAATGTTTCTCGAAAATACAGTAAATCATAAAGAACAATTTGGTTGGATCGAAGTCATTTGTGGCTCCATGTTTTCGGGTAAAACAGAAGAATTGATTCGTCGTTTAAAGCGCGCTCAGTTTGCCAAACAAAAAATCGAAATTTTTAAGCCTTCCATTGATACACGTTATCACGAGGAAATGGTGGTGTCTCATGACGAGAACGAGATTCGTTCTACGCCAGTTCCTGCTGCAGCCAATATTATGTTGTTGGCTCAAGGTTGTGATGTGGTAGGTATTGATGAAGCTCAGTTTTTTGATGACGAAATTGTCGCTGTTTGTAATGATTTAGCGAATCAAGGTATTCGCGTAATTGTTGCGGGCTTGGATATGGATTTTAAAGGCAATCCTTTCGGTCCGATGCCTGCATTGATGGCCACTGCGGAGTATGTTACGAAAGTGCATGCCGTATGTACCCGAACAGGGAATTTAGCGAATTACAGTTTCAGAAAAACCGACAATGATAAGCTCGTTATGCTAGGGGAAACCGAGGAATATGAACCTTTGAGTCGAGCCGCTTATTATCATGCGATGCATGATGCTAAAGAAAAGAAATAATATAGTACCATAAAAAATCCCAACAATTCGTTGGGATTTTTTTACTACATTTTCTTTCTCATTCTCGCCACTGGAATATCAAGTTGTTCTCGATATTTTGCAATTGTTCTTCTGGCAATCGGATAGCCTTTTTCTTTTAAAATTTCAGCCAATTGGTCATCGGGAAGTGGTTTGTGTTTGTCTTCTTCTTCGATCGTATTTTTTAGAATTTTCTTGATTTCTAAAGTTGAAACTTCTTCACCTTGATCGTTCATCATCGCTTCAGAGAAAAATTCTTTAATCAATTTGGTACCATAGGGTGTCTCTACATATTTGCTATTGGCCACCCTAGAAATGGTCGAAATATCAAGACCAACCAAATCGGCAATGTCTTTCAAAATCATTGGTTTTAACTTGGTCTCATCGCCATCTAGGAAAAATTCTTCTTGGTAATGCATGATGGCATTCATGGTTACAAAAAGTGTTTCTTGACGTTGACGAATGGCATCAATAAACCATTTGGCCGAATCTAATTTTTGTTTGATGAATTGAACGGCTTCTTTTTGTTGGTTGGATTTGTCTTTAGAATCTTTATAGGTCTGCATCATTTCCTGATAGTCCTTAGATACATGAAGCGAAGGTGCATTTCGACCATTTAACGTTAGTTCGAGTTCGCCCTCAATAATTCTGATGGCGAAATCAGGAACAATATTTTCGGTAACTTTGTTGTTTCCAGCCAGTGATCCTCCCGGTTTTGGGTTTAGTTTTTCAATTTCGTGAATGCCTTTTTTTAATTGCTCGTTGGAAACATTGTATTTTTGAATCAATTTTTCGTAGTGTTTTTTGGTAAAAGCATCAAATTGATTTTCGATTATATCAATGGCTAATTCAATATATTCTGTAGGCGTTTTGTGTTTGAGTTGCAAAAGCAAACATTCTTGTAGGTCTCTTGCACCAACTCCTGTGGGTTCCAATTCGTGAACAACGTGAAGCAAGCGTTCTACGTTTTTTTCATCAGTATAAATGCCTTGTGTAAAGGCCAAATCATCTACAATGTCAGCGATGCTTCTTCGGATGTATCCCATATCATCAATACTTCCCACTAAGAATTCCGCGATTTCTCGGTCCTCATCGTTTAAAATAAAAGTATTGAGCTGATTGATTAAATCTTGATGAAAGCTAATAGGAGCAGCAAAGGGAGTCTCGCGCTCTTCATCATCGTCACTGTAGTTATTAGCTTGTGTTTTGTAATCGGGGATATCGTCACTATTCAAATAGTCATCCACGTCGATATCGTCGGCTTCTATACGATCTGATTCGGGATCATCATAATCGTCGTAGTCTTCAGATTCAAATTCGTCTTTCTCGTAGTCGTCTTCTTTGCCTGCTTCTAGAGCCGGATTTTCGTTCATTTCTTCTAATAAACGTTGTTCAAAGGCTTGCGTAGGCAATTGAATTAACTTCATCAACTGAATTTGTTGTGGAGATAATTTCTGTGATAATTTTAAATTTAAAAATTGCTTTAGCATTTTTTTTAATAGTTTAAAGGTTTAAGGTTTAAAGGTTTAAAGTTGTTGTGTTGTAGGCAACAACTTTAAACCATTTTAAACAACAGTAAACTTTTTAAAACTCGGCACTGCCTGGTGTTCTTGGGAAAGGAATTACGTCACGAATATTCGTCATTCCAGTTACAAACAATACCAATCTTTCGAAGCCAAGACCAAAACCAGAGTGTACGGCTGATCCAAAACGTCTGGTATCTAAGTACCACCACAATTCTTCTTCATCGATACCTAAGGCTTTCATTTTTTCGACTAAAACATCAAAACGTTCTTCTCTTTGAGAACCACCTACGATTTCTCCAATGCCTGGGAAAAGAATATCCATGGCGCGAACTGTCTCTTTTCCAGGTTCTGTATTATCATTCAAACGCATATAAAATGCTTTGATGTTGGCTGGATAATCAAACAAAATCACTGGACATTTAAAGTGTTTTTCCACCAAGTAACGTTCGTGTTCTGATTGTAAATCAGCACCCCATTCGTTGATAATATATTGGAATTTTTTCTTTTTGTTTGGGGTACTGTTTCTCAAAATATCAATGGCTTCCGTATACGAAACGCGTTTGAAATTGTTTTCCAATACAAAGTTCAATTTCTCCAATAAAGCCATTTCACTTCTTTCGGCTTGTGGTTTTGATTTTTCTTCTTCTAACAAACGTCCTTCTAGGAATTTCAAATCCTCTGGACATTTATCCATTACATATTTAATCACAAATTGAATGAAATCCTCAGCCAAATCCATATTGTCTTCCAAATCATTGAAAGCCACCTCTGGCTCAATCATCCAAAATTCTGCTAAGTGACGAGAAGTATTTGAGTTTTCAGCTCTAAACGTAGGACCAAAAGTATAAATCTGACCCAACGCCATGGCAAACGTTTCACCTTCTAATTGTCCAGAAACCGTCAAGTTGGTCTCTTTACCAAAGAAATCTTTTTTGTAATCTACTTTACCTTCCTCAGTTCTTGGTGTATTGTCAAAAGGCAAAGCGGTTACTTTAAACATTTCACCCGCACCTTCAGCATCCGAACCAGTAATAATTGGCGTGTTCACATACACAAAACCTTTCTCTTGAAAATAGGTGTGCACCGCGTGAGCCAAAACCGAACGCACGCGCATAATCGCGCCAAAAGCATTCGTTCTTACTCTCAAATGCGCATTCTCACGCAAGAATTCCAAAGAGTGCTTCTTAGGTTGCATTGGGAATTTCTCCGCATCCGAGTCGCCCAAAATTTCCAATTGCTTTACCTGAATTTCATATTTTTGTCCCGCACCTTGGCTCTCCACCAATGTTCCAGTTACCGAAACGGCAGCGCCAGTGGTAATGCGTTTTAGTGTCTCATCTGGTGTATTTTCAAAATCAACCACACATTGAATATTATTGATAGTCGACCCGTCATTCAACGCAATAAACTGATTATTTCTAAACGTTCTTACCCAACCTTTAGCATTGATCTCTTGCAGCGTAGTAGTGCTGTTTAATAAGTCTTTAACTTTTGTGTGTTTCATCTTCATTTTAGATTATAGATTTAAATACGCGCTCAAAACAAAAATCGGTGCTTTAAGCGTTATGCAAATATAATTGTTTTGTGTTTATTTTTTAGGAGCTATTTCCCGCTTTTCGTTACAATCTTGTTCAATAAATACTATTTTTCTAAGCCAAAAAAGGAGCTTCCGCTGGTCGCTCTTTTTCGTCAAGAAAAATTAGTCTTTATTTTCACAAGGATTTCCACTACAATCGGGGCTAGGGCAGTAGGAAAACCAGTCGTTTCTTAATTTACAACCCTTGCAGCAATTGGTGACTTACTTCATTTCCGCTAATGGTAATGATGTATAAATTTCCAAAAACAGTATCATCAATTGGCGCATACACCTTTTGATTAATGATTTTGTTTGCTAAATCAGGCGTCGTATTGCTATGGCCTACAATCAAAATAGCTTGACCTTTGTGTTCATTTTTGAGTTTTTCCAGATCAATTGTTTTTGGGTCATATTTTATAATCTCCAAGTTTTTGCTTGTAGCTGTTGGAGTAACGGTTTGTACCGTTCTCAAATAATCAGTGCTGTACACTACCTTTAGTGGAACCTGATTCAAAATCGTTTTCCAATGTTCGGCGCGTTCCCATCCTAATTTTGATAAATCAGGATTTTTAGAATTGTCTACTTTTTCGGCATGACGAATCAAATAAATAGTAGTCGTTTGACTCCAAGCACCTGCTGAAAGAACCAAAAACAGTAGTGATATAATTAATTTTCTCATGACAGTTCTCTATTTTTTCTGGGCTGTTAATGTGTCAATTTTCTCGTCACTCGGTTCGATCAGGTCGATTTTAGGTTCAATGAATTCTTGCTCGTTGGCTAAGGTTTTATTCAAAGTCAACACCAAAGCGGGTAGCAACATCAAATTCGATAACATACCAAATAATAAAGTCAACGAAATCAATCCGCCTAAAGCAATCGTTCCACCAAAACTGGACAGCATAAATACCGAGAATCCAAAAAACAATACAATTGAAGTATAAAACATACTCAATCCCGATTCTTTAAACGTAGCATATACTGATTTTTTGATTTTCCAATTGTTCTTCTTCAATTCCTCACGGTATTGCGACAAGAATCGAAGGGTATCATCTACCGATAGTCCAAAGGCAATCCCAAACACTAAAATAGTCGAGGGTTTTAATGGGATATCCAAAAAGCCCATCAATCCTGCGGTTAAAAATAGTGGTAATAAATTGGGAATAATAGCAACGATTACCATCTTTACAGAACGGAACATAAATGCGATTAGCACTGCTGTTAAGAAAAGAGCAAACAATAAGGAACTGAGTAGGTTGTCTAGGAGATAACCCGTTCCTTTTTGAAAAACTAGCGCTTTTCCAGTAATGGTCACTTTGAAGCGTTCTTTTGGGAATAGTTTTGCGGCTTTTTCTTTAACTTGTTTTTCAATTTCGGCAATTTGTGCGCCATTTTCATCGCGCATAAAGGTGGTGATTCGGGCATATTGCCCCGTGCTATCCACATAGCTTTTCATGATGTTTTCTTTTCCGTTTCCAGCGGCGTTTTTCGCATACGAAAGGATAAAAGCTTGTTCTTGAGCAGTGGGTAAGTCGTAATATTCAGGATTGCCATTGTAATACGCTTGTTTGGAATATTTCACCAAATTCACAATCGAAATGGGTTTGGATAATCCCGGAATTTCAGCGATTGCTTCCTCGAATTCTTCCATACGTTTTAGGGTCGACAATTTCATGACGCCTTTTTTACGTTGGGTATCAATCATGATTTCGAGCGGCATCACACCATCGAATTCTTTTTCAAAGAAAACAATATCCTGAAAGAAGGCTTCTTTTTTGGGCATGTCTTCAATCAAACTGCCTGAAATACGCATCTCGTAAATTCCAATAATACTGAATATCAGTAACGCGATTGAAGCCACATAAATAGAAAAACGATTGGTTTTGATCGTATTCAAAATCCAGTTCATGAATTTTTGAACCGTGCCTCGATCCAAATGTTTAAGATGTCTTTCTTTAGGAGGATTCGAGTAACTATGAAAAATAGGAATCAAAACCAAACTCAGGAAAAAGAGCGCCATGATATTGATCGAAGTCACCACGCCAAATTCTATGAGTAAGTCATTGTTCGAAGCAACGAAGGTTGCAAAACCGATAGCTGTGGTCAAATTGGTCATCAAAGTAGCCATGCCAATTTTGGTGGTGACTCTTTGCAGGGCTTTGGCTTTGTTGCGGTGCACTTTAAATTCTTGATGGTATTTATTGGTCAAGAAAATACAATTCGGAATCCCAATCACAATAATCAAGGAAGGAACTAAAGCAGTTAAAATAGTGATTTCGTAATTGAATAATCCCAAGAATCCAAACGACCACATTACGCCAATCACTACGATAATGATAGAAATTAAAGTCGCCTTGAAGCTTCTAAAAAAGAAGAAAAATAACAACGAGGTAATCAACAAGGAAGCACCAATAAAAATACTAATTTCGCCTGTTATCGTTTTAGTATTCATAGTCCTTATGTAGGGCATTCCTGAAACGCGAAGGTCTATATTGGTTTGTTTTTCAAAAGTTTCAATAGCAGGAATTAAGCGCTGTAAGATGTATTCTTTACGAGCTTTGGTATTGACAATTTTTTTGTCCATGTAAATTGCCGAGCGAATACTTCCTGAACGTTTATTAAATAACAAACCTTCATAAAACGGCAGATCATGAAAAAGCTCCTTTTTGATCGTTTTTAAGTAATCCGGATCTAGTACCTTGGCTTCGTCGACAAACGGAATCAATTCAAATTTTTCTAATGCTTCATTTTTTTGAAGTTTTTTCAAATCATTTATTGAAACCACCAAATCAATGGTAGGATCATTCTTAATGCTATTCATTAAGGTGCTCCAAGCTTTATAGGCCTTTGGGGTGAAAAAAGTAGCATCTTTAACGCCAATAATAATCAGATTTCCTTCTTCTCCAAATTTATCCAAAAAGGCATTGTATTCTATGTTGGCAATGTTGTCTTCGGGCAACATATTGGCTTCGGTAAACGTAAAGTGAATGTTTTTCCATTGCATCGCCAAGAAGACCGTGAGGGCTGCAATGATAGCGATCATTAGCAATCTATTTCTAAGGACAATACGGGCTATGAGTTCCCAAAATCCTAAACTAAACCATTTAATCATTTTCTGTATTTAAAAGGCAGCAAAGGTAACAAATGCATACTGAAAAATTAAAATTCTTTGGTGCCGTGTCGGTTTTTTTTAATAAATATTGAATTACTATTATTTTTTGGTTACTATTTTTCACTGTAGTGCAATACTTTTGTTTGATTTTCTCATCTTTGCTATAACAAGTCACTCATTACGTATTAAATTAAATCAATGAAAAAGTACAGGAACTCTATTTTTTATATCACGGTTACGGGTGGTTTTTCCGTGTTAATGTATTGGATTATTCAAAATGGAAAACTTCTAGAAGGCAATGATGTGGTGAAAACCAAAATAAGTTCAAAGGATGCTTGGTTGGATTTTATAGAGACCATGCAACACAGTTTTCAGGAGCCCTTAGCGATATTGTTGGCCCAAATTATTACCATTATTGTTGTAGCAAGAATTTTTGGTTGGGTATTTAAAAAAATTGGACAACCGTCTGTAATTGGCGAAATTATTGCCGGAATTGCTTTGGGGCCGTCCTTGTTAGGTATGTATTTTCCGGAGTTTTCTCAAGTACTGTTTCCCGATGCTTCACTAGGTAATTTGAAATTTCTGAGTCAAATCGGTTTGATACTTTTCATGTATGTAATCGGAATGGAGCTAGACTTGAAAGTACTGAAAAACAAAGCCAACGAAGCGGTTGTTATTAGTCATGCTAGTATTATTTTTCCGTTTACCCTCGGAATTGGTTTGGCGTATTTTGTGTATGATCAATTTGCTCCCGACGGGGTAAAATTCCTTTCGTTCAGTTTGTTCATGGGAATCGCAATGAGTATTACGGCGTTTCCCGTTTTGGCACGTATTGTTCAAGAACGCGGCATTCATAAAACCAAATTAGGTGCCATTGTCATCACGTGCGCTGCTGCCGATGATATCACGGCTTGGTGTTTGTTGGCAGCCGTTATTGCCATTGTAAAAGCAGGCTCTTTTGTGAGTTCGTTGTATGTGATTTCATTATCGGTAGGTTTTGTACTGATTATGTTACTTATTGTAAAACCGTTTCTAAAACGAATTGGTGATTTATACGCCACTAAAGAAAATATTAGTAAACCGGTAGTAGCCATCTTTTTTGTGACCTTAATTATTGCTTCATATGCCACTGAGGTTATTGGAATTCATGCTCTTTTTGGTGCTTTTATGACGGGTGTAATCATGCCTGATGTTACCAAGTTCCGAATTTTATTCATTGAAAAAGTAGAGGACGTATCCGTCATTTTGCTCTTGCCTTTGTTTTTTGTTTTTACCGGATTACGAACCGAAATCGGATTGATAAATGATCCTTATTTATGGAAAGTCACCGGTTGCATCATTTTAGTCGCAGTAGTTGGAAAGTTTTTCGGGAGTGCCATTGCTGCTAAATTTGTGGGACAAAATTGGAGAGATAGTCTTACCATCGGCGCATTAATGAATACACGTGGCTTGATGGAATTAATTGTTCTCAACATTGGGCTAGAGTTAGGGGTTTTAACTCCGGCTGTCTTTACCATGATGGTAATTATGGCCTTGTTTACTACGTTTATGACTGGGCCAGCGTTGAACCTTATTAATTTTATTTTCAAAACCAAAGACGATGTCGATTCTGAAGAAAGCGAGCAAGTCAAAGTCTATCGTATCTTGCTATCTTTTGGGAACAACGAAAAAGGAAGATCATTGCTTCGTTTGGCGAATGCTTTTGTTCGAAAACAAAAAGACGCCTCGGTTACCGCTATGCACCTTTCTTTGAGCAACGAAATGCATTCGTTTGCCATCGAAGATAAAGAAACCGCTGCTTTTCTTCCCATAGAAGAAGAATCCAAACTGCTAAAACAGGAAGTTACGACTTTGTTCAAAGCCACTTTGGACATCGAATCCGAAATCACCGATACGGCCAATCATGGCGAATACGATTTGTTGTTAATTGGACTCGGAAAATCTATTTTCGAAGGCACTTTACTCGGCAAAGTCATTGGATTTACCACCCGAATCATTAATCCAGAACGATTAATGGACAAATTCACTGGGAAAGAAGGCTTGTTTGCCAATTCTCCTTTTGACGAGAGAACCCGACAAATATTACTCAAAGCCAAAATGCCAGTAGGGATTTTGATCGATAAAGATTTACAAAAAGTCAACACTGTTTTTATCCCGATCTTCAATTCCGAAGATGCCTTTTTGATCGATTATGCTCAAAAAATGATTCACAATAATAAATCCAAAGTGGTAGTGTTAGATGTAAACGGACACATCAAGTCCAATTTCGTCATCGGAAGCGCCATCAGTTCGTTAGAACATAAGTTCCCTAATAACATCACGTTGTATGGCGAAAAAATCATCAAAAAAGAGTTCCTGGCCGATCAAGATTTAATGATGATCAGTCTCGAAAGTTGGAAAGCCCTAGTTGATTCCCGAAGTATTTGGTTGAGCGGCGTACCCTCAGTACTTATACTAAAACCTTAGGTAAATTGGGCGTGCCACCATAAAAAAAAGAGCCATTCATCCTGCCGGTGAATGGCTCTTTTTTTTATGCTGTCGGGCTTTACGCTATATCTCTCCGCTGCGTTACGAGGATCCCGCTTCCATCCCGATGTCATTAAGTTAAGAAATAATCAATAATTTGATTGCTGATTTTTGAATAACGATTTTTGATTGCTGATGTGTAAACCATTGAAAAAACTAGTTTTTCTTATTTATTAGCACAAAATCAAAAATCAAGAATCGTTGCTCTTCAATCAAAAATCTCTTTACTTAATGGCATTGGCTTACATCCCTCGCTTAACCCTGCAAACAATCAAAATCCTAAATTCAAAATAAAGCTAATTTTTACCGCAATATTGTCTTGAAATTTTGGCAATTGATTCGGGCCATATCGGTAAAAACCACTCAAGCCTAAACCATTAAAAATCTGATTCAATTCAATACCCGATTCAAAAAAACCGTCGCGTAAGGTTTTATAATCAATACCCACATGTTGCTCTGGTTTTTCCATGTCGCCCCATCCCATTCGGCTCACCAATACCAACACTGGCTTCACTTTTTTCAAGATAGGAATCCGATTGAATTGATGTTTGAATTGAAAATAAGCAAACTTACTGGAGAAAAATTCGTTAAAAAACATGGTTTCAAAACTGTTTTTTCCGCCAAAAGTAATCCGTTGAAAAATGGTTTCTTTATTCAAGTTATTGGGCGAGGTGTTATACAAATGTGTCAAAGGTAAATCGCCCACTACGTAACCGGTTTCAAAAAGCAAACTTGTTTTTTGGCCATTCAAATAGTTTTTTTGATACTCGGTTCTAAAGTCGATTTTGCTAAATTCAAAATCATTATTGCCTACATTGGGTAACGATTTGGTAAATTGAAACGTAAATTTTGGATATCGTTTTTCGGTTTCAATTCTTCCGGTCGGCGTTTGCATATAGTCGCTAAACGGATTCCATCGCAACGAAACCATGGCTGTAGTCAAATTGTATTTTGTGAATAATTTTTCATTTAAATTATAAACATAATCAAAACGCGGTTCCACAAAAGTGTTGGAAATTTCCCAGATACTCTCCGTTTTGGGGATAAATTTGGTTTCTACACTTGTTTTCCAAGTTTGATAATGGTAAAAAGTACTAATGTTTATGGGTCTTGGGTCGTATATTTTAAAACCACGTTTATCAACAGCCCATGCAGTACTGGCGATTTCTCGCACATCATCAGTAAACGAAATGCCCCACCAAGTATTCGAAAACTTATTGATTCTGCTGCCAATACCTAAACTGTATTTAAAAGTTCCGTCTTTAGTTCCGTATGCGCTATACCCTTCAATTTTCCATTTTTTTGAAAAGCGATCATTGGTAATACCACCAACACCTAAGCGAAAACCTTCATAGTTGTTGTAACTCACAAACTTTCTTAAATCAAAATCAATGATACTGATGGGTACATACCCATTAATGATTTTTCTGCCAAACAGTAGTTTGTTTTCAATTCCGTTTTTGATAGAGATACTATCCACCGCGCTATAGGTTTTTTGGCTGCGTAGGTCAAGGGGCTCCTTGCGGTAGGTTTGCCAAAACGATTCTGGCGGGTTAATGGCGTTGGTCTCGACTTCAATCGCAATGGATGGCTGTTTTATAACGACCACTTTGTCAAATTGAATGTCAAAATAGTAGCTTTTGGATCGTAAATAACTGATGTCTGTAGCCTCTTTTTTTCTGGGCATAAACGAGACTTCTTCGGCACCATCAAATTGTATGGTGCCACCTAGAATCTTAATATCATTTTCATTTTTTCCTTTTACAATTTGAAAGGTTTTGGTGATAGGAAACCAAATTTTCTCTTTCGGAAAATACGCAAACTCATGAGTACTGCTAATGTCTAAAACTCCTTTGATGCGCATAATGGCTTTGGCAATACCATAGGAATTGGTATCAATATATAGTACGCCTTCTAAGCCTGAAGCGTTTTTCTTTTTTTTGTTTTTGAAATAAATCATGTAGGTACTCCTGCCATCTATGGTTACCGAATCGAGTAGTTTGTAGTGGTAATGCTCTGTTGCATCATCGGCTATGGGGCTATTGTATTTGGTTTCAAACAATTCGTATTTGGCATCATACATCGAAAAGGAATGTAAATTAAAAGCAATAATCTCGTAAATAGGTTGTTTGAAACCTGACATTTTGGTGCCCAATATAACTTCTTTCAAATGAGTATTTTGGTGCTGAAAAAAGGACACTTTCTCCGTTTGAAATAAATGTTGCTTACTGATGATTTCTTTGAACTTATAATTTGAAGAATCTATTTTTATTAGCTCTTTACCGTAGGTTTTTTCAACAAAAATCGAATCAATTTTTCCGTTGATGGAGTCAGGATTGGCGGTAACTAAGAGTTTGTTATAGGATTTGAAGGAATAGCTTTTGTTTTTTTTTCTTGGGTTGTTGTTGTTTTTATTTGCAATCGCCTGCTGAATAATGCGCAATGCGTCATTGTCATTTGGAATGATGACTTCATTCAAGTCATTGGATTTTTCTTCTAGTACAATCCCGTAAAACGTTTTGTTGGGGATGATGTTTTGTTGAATAGGAGCGTAGCCAATATACGAGACGATAAAATCCGTGATGGGATTGGCACTTGTGAGCAGAAACTTCCCGTCAACATCCGAGACGGTTTGTACTCCCGTGTTACTGGTAATGCTCGCAAAAGGCAAGGGTTGATTGGTCTTCGCGTCTTTCACCAAACCATTCCATTGGAATTGCGCTTGCCCAGAGAACGTAAAAAGTAGCAACAACCAACTCAATTGCTTCATAAAAGTGTATTTTGAACCCAAGCGATTTTTGTATTAGATTGACAAAAATAGCATAAAAAAACCGTCTCCAATAGATTCTGGAGACGGTTTCGTTGAGTTGATTTATATTTTTTAAAATTATGAATAGATATAATCTCCCATAACTCTAACTATTATCCACTTGCCCTTTTCTTTTTTCATAATTACAACTTTTGAAGACGATGAGCCCTGTTTTTCTCTTACTCTATTCAAAACCCCAGTTCCCAAGGGAATTATTCGTGGATAAAATAAAAATTCCAAAAAACTAAAAGTACAGACTAAACGCACTGTTTTGTAATTACAGAATACACTTTGTAATAAACTATCAAACGGAAGGATTCGTGCGG
This sequence comes from Flavobacterium succinicans LMG 10402, assembly GCF_000611675.1. Lineage (GTDB taxonomy): Bacteria > Bacteroidota > Bacteroidia > Flavobacteriales > Flavobacteriaceae > Flavobacterium > Flavobacterium succinicans. Next base: position 93,765 of record NZ_JATV01000014.1, read on the forward strand.
TAGTTGGGTTTATACACTTAATCGTAAATTACTTCAGCTGGATTTACACGAATATATTCAGTTTTATTATTGGTTTTTTTAACTAAAAACACAACATAATCTCTAAAAAAAAGAATAAGTTTATAATTATTTAATTTTTGTTTTTTGTTTTCATCATAAAACTTAGGGGTGCGTATAATTTTTTTAAGACAAAGTATTTCTTTCGGGTTTAAATCAGTAACTTTTTCAACCTCATTAAAGAAAAAGATTTCGTCACTGTTACTGTCTTTAAGTAAATACTCTTTAGGGGCGTATTTTGATTCATAAACATACTTATTGTCATATTTAAAATAAAGTGTATCTTTTTCTTTTTCCTGTGCTTTTAAACTCACGAAAAAGAAAGATAATAGGACTAGAAAAATTGTTTTCATAACTAGTAAGTTTTTATAAAATTAGTCTGGACACGTAACTGTTTTGCTTAAAAGAGGAACTCTTTTAGCAAGTGCTTCTATTGCTGCTTTTTTTTCTGCAGATAAATCTGTCCAAGATTTAACATTGCTTTCTTTTAGTCCGCTCCAAGCCAGAGCCTCATAAAAGACATCACTAGGTGTTTCTCCAAAATAGTTGGTGTATTTATTATAATCATCGGTGAGTACATCTCTATGAAACGCTTTTAGTGCTTCTTTCATGCTATCAATGTATAAAGCTCCCATAGCTCCGTGTTGATTTCCATATGCTTCATATGTAATTTTAAAATCCAAACTTTCTGCTAATGTGCCTGTTGTTGTGTTTAGCTTTCTGAAAATATCGGCATGAATGTATTCATGTAATATGGTTCTTGCGACATCTAAAGTTGCATGCTCATTTGTTCTTGTTGTGCTGATTTCAATTGTGATTAAATTACTTCCCTCGATATACTTCGTATTTCCGTTAACTTCTTCAGTAATTCCATTTTTATCAACGATTATCTTGTCCTTAGAAACAATTTTAATGTTAAATTCTGAATTTCCTTTAAAATTAGCTAATAAATTTTTCACAAAAGAAGTGCCATTTTTGTCTAACAAATCATTGAGACACTTTTCTTTTCCAGTAAGTTCAACAATAATCTGGTCATCTAAAACACAATTTCCATATTCATCTTGAATATATCCAGAGCCACAAATTATTTCTTCACTACCACCACCGCCACCAGTGATTTCCCAAATCAACTCATTATTAGGTGCTGTTGGTGATGGAGGAGTAAATTCAAGTATAATGATATAGCCTGATGGTTTTTTGTAATTATTCTTTATGATTACTTCATTTAATTCTTCTATTGCGATGACATCTTTTGAAGGAAATAGTTTGTTAGTTTTAGTTCCAGTGGTTGGAGCTAATTCTACATCATATTCATTATTTTTTAATCGGTAGGCTCTAATGAAATCGCCATTCAATTTCGTCATAAGAATAATACCTGTAAAACTACTTTTTGTAGAAGATGCATCTGGGTATTCGTTATAGAGAATGGTTTCAATGGAGTTTTCTACTTTTAGTAATAACGCACGCGTTCTTTGTTTTTTAGCTTTAGTGAATACCGGTACCACTGTTAGCAATTCTGATGTATTGATTAGCTTTTCTTGAGTTATTTTGTTGAAGTCAAAGATTAAAGCAGTGTTTTTGCTATTAATTCCCAAAGTCGTATCATACTTTTTTAGGAATTGGATGGCTTCTTTTTTGGTAACGGTTTTAATGACAGCATTATTTTCTAGTACAGATTCTTCAGTAGAGCAACTTTGAATACATCCTATAAATAGCATTACAAGAAGTCTTAGAACACTGATTTTTAGTTTGTTTGTTTGTTTGTTTTCATAAAATGGTTGTTAGTTAATGGTTTATAAAAATAGGTATTCCTTATCAATTCACAATACCCACATTTAGTGATTTTTAAGCACAAAAAAACCGTCTCCAATAGATTCTGGAGACGGTTTCGTTGATGTTTGTTGTGAAAGTTAAGTTGTGCGTTAGTTGAGGCTTTTACATCTGGAGGTAAATTATCCCAAGCAATTGTAGTTACATTTTTGTCAAGTTTACCCAAACCTACCCACGCTACAGCTTCATAGGTAGATAGGGGAAGACGATTATTATCAAATTGTTGTATCACATCAGCAATTGTACTTCTGTAATGGTTTGCCATCATTTCATGATTCCAAGTTGGCTTATCTGAGGAAATCCACTATTCGTATATAATCAAATTCATTTCCCATAAATTATATTCTCTTTTTTCTAATTTTTCTACAAAGAAAATAGTATATGGGTATTTACTCCATACATTTTTCTTGTTTTTGCTAACATCTTGTATGCTATTCAGCTTCAAGCCCTTTAAACTATTTAATTTTTGCGGGGGATTGTTTGCTCTAAATTCATAGTAATTTATAATGTTTGGTTCAGGGTTTACTTGAATTATATCATTTTTAGATTTTATTTTTGTTTCTTTATTATTAAACCCCTCTTTTCTTTTATCATATTTTAGTATTTTTATGTTTGCATAAACATTATTTTTATTTTTTTCTAAAATAAATAATTGTTCATTTTGAATACTATCAATCATAACAAAGATAGATTTGTTATTTAGTTGTTGACAATTCATTTTGATACTTGAGCTTAAAATTATTAGGTAGATAAACAAATTTTTCATATGTATGTTGTTTTTTAATAAATTGATAATCAGAAAATTATATTCTTTTGTGTCTAATTGCACAAACATGTTTTTGTTAATTTCATATTTAATTACAATCTTCACTACCAGCTTGTTCAAAATTAGCTATAATTACGTTTATTGCATTTTTTTCTGAAAGGGGTAACAAATTCCAAGAAGTTGTTCCTTTTAATCCTTCCCATGCTAAAGAGGCATATATACTTTCTGAAAGACCAGGTTGAAACTCTTTAAGGTAATCACTTATTGTAGTTCTATAGTGCGCTGCCATTTGTTTGTGTTGCATTCCATTAATACCGAAACGACTATAATAATCATAAATACCAAGATAGTCTCCGTTTGACAATTTTTGATTCCATTCATCTATAGTTAAACCATTTAAGTCTCCTCCATTTTCTAAAATAGATAATATTTTTCTAAACATTTCAGCATGAATAGTTTCATGAATCAATGTTCTCGCAATTGATAAATTTGGCCTAGATAAGTTGTTATCATTAACTTCAATAGTTATTAAATAATTCAAAGGAGGATGAGTTGTAGCGTTAATATTATTTGGAAGGGAAGTAGTATTAATGAATTTCAAGTGACTTACAGGGAATTCTCCGTCAAATTTTTGTATAGCATTTTTAAATCCAGAATTTGAATTCATTAATTTATCATAAATACATTTTACTTTTCCAGTAAGTTCAACAATAATCTGATCATCTACAACACAATTTCCATATTCATCCTGAATATATCCAGGGCCACAACTTACAGGTTCGCCACCACCTCCGTCACCAGGGGGCACCTGTTCTGGTTGGCTAGAGCCAGAACATTCACACCACGTATATAACAGCGTTTCTTCTCCTGTTTCACCATCGATTGAGAACATGTCCCCCATTCCCGCACGAAAAATGTCATTTAGTTAAGAAAAAAAACTTCTCGATTTTGTCTTTCCCAGGGACGAGGAATCTCATTAGTTTCTCACATTATTAGATTTCTCCCGCTGGTTGAAATGACAAAAAATCCCTTAACCTAATGACATTTTTCGTGCGGGAATGGGGGTAAAATTTAATAGGGTTATTCAATTTCAATACCTGATTCTACATGAATATATTTTACGCTTTTATTAATCTTTTTTACTAAAAACACCACGTAATTACTAAAAAATACGGCAAGTTTTTCATCCTCCAGTTTTTTCTTTTTATCGTAAAATTCCGATGAATGTATGAATTTTTTGAGGGATAGAATTTTTTTTGGCTTTAGATTGTTTTTTACTTCAACTTCTTTAAAGAAAAAAGATCCTTTACTGCCTCCACTACTATCATCCAGATACAAATGATTTGGAATTTCAACATATTTATTTATATATTTATTATCATAGTTAAAATAGAGGGTGTCTTTTGGTTTTTCTTGAGCATTTAAAATAGGGGTTAAAAATAAAAGGAATAGAAGGAAAATAGCTGTTTTCATATTTAAAGTTGTTTAGGCTCCAATCTAAATTATATATTGAAATTTCAACACATAATTTAGGATTGTAACTTTTTAATTAATTAGGACAAGGAACTGTTTTACTTAAAAGAGGAACTCTGTTTGCAAGTGCTTCTATTGCTGCTTTTTTTTCTGCAGGTAAATCTGTCCAAGACTTAACATTGCTTTCTTTTAGCCCGTTCCAAGCCAGAGCCTCATAAAAGGCATCACTAGGTGTTTCTCCAAAATAATTTGTGTATTTATTATAATCATCGGTAAGAACATCTCTATGAAACGCTTTTAGAGCTTCTTTCATACTATCGATGTATAATGCTCCCATAGTTCCGTGTTGATTTCCGTATGCTTCATAAGTTTTATTAAAATCCAAAACTTCTTTGTTTGTTATGTCTTTTGAGTATGTTTTTCTATACATATCGGCATGAATGTATTCGTGCAAGATGGTTCTTGCGGCATCCAAAGCGGAATGTTCATTTGTTCTAGATGTGCTGATTTCAATTGTCATTAAAGTGCTTCCTGGTGTGTGCTCCGTTTTTCCATTAACTTCTTTAGTAATTTTATTTTCATCTAAAACTGTTACTTTGTCTTTAGAAACAATTTTGATATTAAATTCTGAATTCCCTTTAAAATTAGCTAATAAATTTTTTACAAAAGAAACCCCATTTTTGTCTAACAAATCATTGAGACACTTTTCTTTTCCAGTAAGTTCAACAATAATCTGATCATCTACAACACAATTTCCGTATTCATCTTGAATATATCCAGTCCCACAACTTACAGCCTCTCCACCTCCACCTCCATCACCAGGAGGTACCTGTTCTGGTTGACCAGAACGGGAACATACATACCAAGTATAGATAAGCGTTCTTTCACCAGTATCATCATTGGTTAAGAAATAGCCCCACAATTCACAATCAACATCACTAATTTTTGATGTTTTTGAAGT
>NZ_JATV01000015.1 GCF_000611675.1 Flavobacterium succinicans LMG 10402
CAAAGCTGCTGGGCTTACTGTAATTGTTCTTGTTTTTGAGATTGTCCTTCCTAGTTGGTCAGTGAAAGTCCAACTTTCAGTAACAGGTCCACCACAAGTTGATGGGATCGCACTTAGAGTTGAAGTTACAGAGCCACTAATGGGGCATGTTGTTGAATTATTACTATAACTAAGAGTGCTTGTTGTTAGTGCTCCACAAGCTACAGTAATATCTGATGTAGTAGCAAATTGTGTCCCTGGCGCAGCAAGAATTGTCAAAGTTACTGCAGTTCGATTTGAACTTGAACAAGTTCCGTTAGACGTTTGACCATATAAAGTGCGTGTCGCAGCAGTTGTACTTACTAAAGTCGGTGGATTTACCACATTTCCACCTATAGCTGCATCGTACCAAACGATACTAGATCCCGAAGGAACGGTGGCAGTAGCCGTCAAAGTCTGTGATGAACCCGTCTCGCATACTGTTACATTCATTGGTGCGGTTGGCGCAGCAGGTAAAGAATTAATTGAAACAACACCACTTCCTGTCATTGAAGTATTACATCCTGTAGTGGCATTTGTCGCTACAACAGTGTAAATACCTACTGCAGTTTTGTTGCCAAAACTAATCGCACTGCCTGTTCCTGCAACTGCTGCTCCGTCATTTACTCCTCCTATTTGTAATTGGTAATTGATACCTGATTGAGAATTCGCAAGTCCTACTGCAACACCTCCGCCTCCTGAACAATAAGCACCGCCACCTGTTACAGAGTATATAGATGGTAATGGATTTACAGTTATTGTCCCTCCTAAACTTATTGCTGTACATGGTGCTGTTTGACCAATTGTATTAACACTATAGGTCCCGGTTGCTGATGGTATACCAGTTATAGTAACTGTTTTTGCTGCTGCATTTTTTGTCGCAGTCAATCCCGTTGGCAAACTAGCCACAGTAACATCTGTAGCACTTCCACCCCATGTGTAAACAGTACTGCTAATTGCTGTTCCTGTACATACTGTTTGACTTTGGTTACCATTTGATAAAACAAGAGTTGGCGCTAAAATAAAACTAACATCATCTACATTAGTTGCCGCACCACTAAAGTTAAATCCTAATACGTTTCCAGATCCTCCAGTTTGATACGAGGTATTCGCTGAATTAAAAGCATTAACTAAAGGAGTAATCCTTCTAGTAGGCCCGCTAGCTGTTCTGGTGGGATCTAAATACAATGCTTGAGCATCGACACTATAGGTACCATTACTAATTGCTCCAACTATTCTTCCTGTTATGGTGATGGTAACATAACCATCTTTTGGTATGTTATACCCTCCCACAATAGGATTGTTTGCTGTACCTGTATTGATTAATGCTCCGGCAGGACCAGCTGCTCCCAAACTATAAATGGAAGTAGCTGTATCATATTCAATACCAACTGGAAATTTAAAATCCAATTGAACATTTCCAGCATTACCACTACCTGTATTTTTTATTTCAACTGCGTAGGAAAATGTTCCATTTACCTGATTACAAACTGTTGAAAATAAAGATGTAACTTTTGTTTCTAAGTTTGGTAGACATAAATTATTTAAATTCAAATTTGGTGGAAGATCTGTTGCTGCTACATAGTAAGACAAATAACCATCTTCCCCATCAATTGCTCCATGAGTGATTCCTGCACCTGCATTTGTTCTACCTGATACTCCTTTAGAGACATTAGCGCTAATTGTTACTGCTCCAACTAAGTTGTGCCTAACAATTCCACCACCACCACCACCACCTGGACCATGAGAATTATTGTTATCATTTTCTGTGTTACCACCATTTCCTCCCCTTGCTTGAATAATTATAGTAGCTGTACTACTGTTAGAAATATTTAAAAATACGGATCCCCCAGCTCCACCGCCACCTGCTCCATCAGGAGCATTAGCATAAGTCCCTGGTGCACCATTACCTCCATTTGCAAATATAGAACCATTGCCTTGTATTGTACCCGCATTGATGATTACAATAGCACCCCCAACACCTCCCTTTACTCCAGAAGTAGCATTGTTTGCATCGCCAGCACCTCCACCACCACCCATGATCAATCTATTCATATCTGGTGTTGCTGTTAGAAACGATTTAAAACCAGGGCGACCACCTCCTGTAAGCGGATTGATATCACCTCCATTACCTTGCCAGCCTCTTCCACCTAAACCGCCATTTCCACCATTACCACCACCACCACCACCTGCGTTGTGATCATTTCCTCCTCCTCCAGCATTAGCTGGAGCACCACGCCCAGCTGAGCCATTTGGCATTCCTTCTATTATATTATCTACTTGATTAAAACCATCCCACATAAATCTGGGCGTTCCCGCGATACCTTCTCCTTTTCCAGAAATTACTGTATTTGAAGAAAGTCCTACATAAGCACTTCCATTATTTGAACCAGATCCAGCTTGAGGGCTATACCCTCCTCTAAATCCTCTAGCATTTCCATCAATTGTAAAACCATTAAAATTAAAAGTACCTGAAACATTAAAGGCAATAACACCACCACATACCCCATTAAATGGAGGAGTTGTCACATTAGCAGTCAATGTTAAATTAGAATATTGAGGAACCCTAACAATTTGAAATGTCTTTTTACCAGAAGTTGTAGTTGCTGCAGCATTTACATAAGAATTCAACAGTCCATTTCCTGCTCCAGTCCCAACAAAAGTTAAGTTCCCCCCTGTTAATGGAACATTATTGGAAGCCACTACGTACTCATAAAGTCCTGTATTACCGATGCTTGTAAAACCAGTACCTCCCAACAAGTCGGGTCCTGAGTTAAGTTCTCCAGAACCATATCTATTATTATCTGTTGCATTTATCGAAGCATCTTGCATTTGAATAATCAACAACAAATCACCTGAATTAATTTGCAAAGTTCCAAAACTATTCCCATAAGAATCAGTTGGTGGAACTGCACCAAGGTTAACACTATTTTGACCAGCCGCCAAGGAGATGTTGGTCGCAATTGGGAAATAAGTATTAATAGAACTTGAAATTAGTATAGGACCATCTGCACCAGGTGTTCCGCAAACTTGGGAAAACAAAAATGGACTAACAAAAATTGCAAAAAATAAAAAAACAATTTTCTTGGAAAACAAATTATAATAATATGATGTTGAAAGCAAATTCGGAGTAAAGTTTTTAATCATAAATAAATAATAATTCAAATTTGTTAATAAGCCATTTTTACGATTAATACTCGCTGACGCAGTTAGAAAAAAATTGGATACGAAAAAGTGTAAGGACTTTATTCCAATTATGAATTTATACGTAGAATTAATACTACAAATAATAACTTTAATAATTGGCAAAATTAATAGTATTTCAATCATAACATAATAATTACTAGTTAATTAAACAAAAAATCGATTAAAAGCACAATTATATCGATGAAATGCATTTTTATCTTATAACTCTTCAATAATTAGTAATGATAAAGAGCAAAAAAAATCGATAAAAAGAACATCTTATCTTATAATAACATTTATTTTCCTGTTAATACGAGTAATGATTTTTCCTAAAAACAATAGATTTTAGGTATATATACTTGTTTTACAATATGTGTAACTTAATCGTTCCTAAGTATTTGCAAAAAATGAACCTATAACAAGAAAAGTAGAGGGAGGGAGTAATAACTTCTATGAGCTACCAATGCAAAAAATTTCAAAAAAAACATCAATGACGCTGAAATCCTTTTAAAATGGGAGATAACAATAGTAAGTTTTGAAAAAAAATATTTCTGATAAAACTTTAAAAAAAATAAAAAAATTTTGTTCAAAAGAACGAGAACTACTTTTTTGTTCAATTAATGGAAGAGAGTCCAAAAAATGGAAAGAATTGCCCGAAAAATTCAAAAATATAATATTGATGAATTTTTAAATAAAAAAAACACCAAAGGCCTTTGTATATAACAGAAGACCTTTGGTGATAGTAGAATGAAAATGAAGTTGTACCTAGATTAATTATAAATTATCGATTTCTTCTTGAACAATTTCCCAATCTGTAAGTAATTGATCTAATTCTTCTTTCTTTTTATTATAGGCAATAAAAAACTTGGCATCCTCAATATGCTTGTCGTAATTAGAAGCTAACATTTTATCATCATGTTGAATATCAATTTCCAATTGCTTAATTTGACTTTCAATTTTGCTCAATCTATTGTGCAATGCCTTATTCTTTTTTTGATCCTCGTAAGACGATTTCGACTTGGCATTGTCCTTTGGTAACGTCTGCTTTTCAATATCTTTTTTCTCAACTTCACGCATGTTTTCAAGATTGCGTTGCTCCAAGAAAAAATTTATATCACCTAAATATTGTTTAATTTTTTGATCTTTAAACTCATAGACAATATTTGACATTCCTTGCAAAAAATCACGGTCATGAGACACTAACAATAAAGTTCCTCCAAATTTTTGCAATGCGGCTTTCAAAACGTTCTTAGACTTTATGTCAAGGTGATTGGTAGGCTCATCCATCAATAAAACATTAATGGGCTGCAACAAGAGCTTGCATAACGCCAAACGATTTCTTTCACCTCCAGAAAGCACTTTTACTTTCTTCTCTACATCATCACCTCGAAACAAAAAAGCACCCAACATGTCCCTAACTTTCATTCTGTTTGTATCGGTTGCCGCATCTTCCATAGTTTGCAATAAGGTAATCTCTCCATCCAAATATTCCGCTTGATTTTGAGCAAAATACCCTACTTGAACGTTGTGTCCCAGCTTGATTTCACCAGAATACTCAAACTCGTTAACAATGGCTTTTATTAATGTGGACTTTCCTTGCCCATTTTGTCCCACAAAAGCTATCTTACTTCCTCGTTCTACTAGCAAATCTATTGCAGACAAAATGGTTTTATCACCATATTTTTTGGTCACATTATCTAACTCTAAAACCACTTTCCCAGGTTCTTTGGAAACAGGAAAGGTGATACTCATTACCGAGTTATCATCTTCATCTACCTCAATACGCTCCACTTTATCCAATTTTTTAATAAGTGATTGCGCCATCGATGCTTTGGAAGCTTTGGCACGGAATTTTTCAATCAATTTTTCGGTCTCTTCGATTTTCTTGGCTTGATTTTTTTGGGTCGCCAATTGCTTTTCGCGGATCTCATGTCGCAATTCAAGGTATTGAGAATAAGGCTTATTAAAATCATAGGCTTTACCCAAAGAAATTTCAATAGTCCTATTGGTTACATTATCCAAGAACATTTTATCGTGCGAAACAATGACAACAACGCCAGGAAAGTTACGCAAAAAACCTTCTAACCAAATGATACTTTCAATATCCAAGTGGTTAGTAGGCTCATCTAATAGTAGAATATCATTCGACTGTAATAATAATTTGGCCAACTCAATTCGCATTCTCCAACCTCCAGAAAAAGTATCGGTTTGATTATCGAATACCTCACGCTTGAAACCTAATCCTAATAAAATCTTTTCAGTATCACCAACATAATTATAGCCTCCAAGCAATTCAAAACGATGGGTATAATCAGAAAGATCTTCAATTATTTTACCGTATTCTTCACTCTCATAATCGGCACGAGTTACCAACTGATGATTGATCGCTTCAAGCTTTTTTTCGACAATTTTAATCTCTGTAAAGGCCTCATAGGCTTCTTCCAAAACAGTTCTTCCTGCCTCAAAATCGATATCCTGACGCAAAAAACCCATCCTAATTTCTTTCTCTTGAGCAATACTTCCAGAATCGGGAGCAAAATCTCGAGCTAAAATTTTCAGCATAGTTGATTTACCAGCACCATTCTTACCCACAAGTCCTACTCTATCACCAGCACCAAGCCGAAACGTTACTTCTTCAAACAAATAAGAACCCCCAAAAGAAACCGATAAATTATGTATATTGAGCATAGAATGTGACTAAAGTTACCAAGGAAGCAATCTAAAATTGTACCTTTGATTAAAATTTATGCAAATGTTAAAAAAAGGATCCAAACTAAATAGTATTTTAACAGGAACTTGTCCGAAATGCCAAAAAGAAAGCATGTATCAAGACAAGAATCCCTTTACTATCAATAAAGTACTTACAATGAACGAGACCTGCAGCCATTGTGGGTTAAAGTATCAAATTGAACCTTCTTTTTTTTATGGAGCGATGTATGTTAGTTATGGTTTAAATGTTGCCCTTGGTATCGCTACATTTATTGTTTCGTATTTGTTATTACATATTAGTATTAAAAATTCTTTTTTTGCAATAATTGGTGTTTTAGTCTTATTATTTCCTTTGGTTCTGAGAACATCACGCAACATTTACATTAATATATTTGTTGACTATGATCCTCAACAAGAAAAGTAATTTATCGCTTTATTTTTTTCAGAAAACGTGTCCAATTTATTTCGGTAGATAAAGGCTGATTCTCTTCAATACTTAAAAAAAGAGATTTGGCCATAGAAGGCGCGAGCATAACGCCACGTGTACCCAGTCCATTTAACACATGAATACAATTATATTGATCATGTGTACCTACTAGTGGTCTTCGATCTCGCACAGTAGGGCGAACTCCAGCAAAATGCTTTACAATTTGAAACTCACAGTTTATGATTTCTTTAATGCGATCCACTAACTCATCTCTTCCTTGATCCGTTGGCAAATTAGTTTTATCACTCCAATTATAAGTAGCGCCTACTTTATACAAATCATTCCCAAGTGGTAAAATAAAAATACTGGTATTAACAATAACATCAACAGACAACATAGGCGCTTTAATGATAAACAATTCGCCTTTGGTCCCGTCTAATGGAAGAAAATTAAAAAAAGGATTATGATGCAATCCGAAACCTTCTGCAAAAATGATATGTTTTGCTTGTATTCCATTGTATTCAACTCCATACTCTGTAAAAACTAAATTAGAATAGTGAAAATTTTCTTCAAAAAACAAATTCAACTCTTTAAGATAAGCTCGATAAAGATTCAACAAAAGTGCGGTGTCAACATAGCCAGTGTGTAAGACTTCACCATAACCAAAAGGAGCATCAATTCCTTTAAAAGCATCATAATGTAGCGTAGTGGATAGAAAAGGAGCTAAATTATGTTTGTCCGAAGCAGTGAACCAGTTATTTTGCTCTTCTACAGAAAAAAATTTTCTATAAATAGGCATCTTATGGTCCACATTGACATTAATCTTGTTGGCTAAGCAAGAATAAAAATCATTCATTTCTTTCAACTGTTGGGCAGCATCCCAAACTTCACTAAAGCGTTTTAAGATGACGGGGTTGTACAAACCACCAGCAACATTAGACGAATTTTGTGAATTGTTATCATAAACAACTACTTGTTTATGATTATTCAATGCTAAATCAGCAAAAGAAATACCTGCCAAACCAGCACCTACAATTATATAGTCAACCATATTTAAAAGTTAAAAAATGAACAAAAACAAAAAAACTCTTACCATAACAGTAAGAGTTTTAATTGTACTAATCTTAAAATTAATAATTCCACATATCCTGTTCGAAATTGCGGATTTTCTCTTTAATTCTTTCAGATTCTAAAAGTTGATTTTGAGAATTATCTTTCATATATTCTTCGATAGCTCTATCTCCGTATACATTCTCTTCTTTGTACACTACACCATTGAAACGTCTAGAATTCAAAATTTGATCAAAAGAAATCGGCATAGTAGAATTTTTCTCATTAAAAGCTTTAGCCTCATGCAAAACTTCTCTAGCGGCTGGAAAAAATATCCAGAACAATTCAATGTAATCTTTTTCCTCACTGTTCATGGTGAATACGTCTGGGGTAACTGGACAAATCCCAAGCAAACGATACTTCAACTCACTTTGACGCTTATCGAAATACCAAAATCCTTTAATTTTGTATTGCGCAACATCCTGAGCTGTTAAATCATTTTTAATGATGTACTCTAAAGGGATCGTCTTTGTAGGTCCAACAGTTTCATCAACATAAGAAACTTTCTTGTTTTTCCCAGTACCTGTAACCACTTTTTTCTTCACAACACGTGATCTGTAAGCATCTGGATCTTGATTTATTAACTCACGACCAGCATCAGTGGTATCAACACGGGAAAGAGAAGCTTGAATATCCTTAAGCGACTTTTTGGTATTAAAATAACTATCCGTATACACTTCAGTTATTTTACCCATTTTCATAGCCTTGGTTAACACATCATACATTGAACGTCTATCTTGACCAATGTTAGCTGTGTCGATAGGGAAATATAAAGGGAAATTGATTTTTTCACTTAAGTCAATGATCTCCCATGTGGTTTTACCCATTAAGATATCTCTGTCATGAACATACCCATATGCCAATGGCTTATCGTTATCCGAAATACGCTGTGCGGCTGTTTTAAGTCCAATTTCACTTGGAGTTTTAGCATTCAAAAGGTTGGATTGTGAAAACCCAGCTACACTACCGAATACTGAAACAATAGCTACAATAAAAAATCTTACATTCATCATGGTGTCTTATAAAATATTAAGCAATTTATAGAATACAATTATTGTATTTCAAAAATTACTGGAGCAGTTCTAGGTAACAAATAACTACCTGCTCCTACTAATTTAGTTTTAATTTCAGAAATAGTTACCTGATCTCCTCTTCCTGCTTTGGACAATGCAGAAACACATTGAGCATTTAAACGGTTTCCAGAAACCTGTACAGTAGGTTGACCTGCAATTTTAAAGTTAAAACCTACAACATCTAAACCAACCTCGAAATCAAAATCAACCAATTTCGCACCGATTGTAGCTACTTGCAAGTTAGACTTAGGCCCTTTAACAACACCCATTTCGCCTCTAATTGTTCCAGATGGCCCAGGAATACCTTTAATTCTATATACTCTTTTATCAGAAGCTACTTTACCATCTGACATTTTCCCAGAAACATTAATTACAACTTCAGAACCTGATCCTGGACTCATGTTGTATTTACCATTTCCTACTTTTGTCAAACCAGGAGCAGTAGCCACAACGTCTTTATCAGAAATACCAGCGAATGAAATAGACATAGGATTCACAACACCACGGTATACAACATTCATTTTATCAGCAGATATTGTCGCAGAATTTGGTCTAGGAACCACAACATATTTACCTGCGAATTTTAAAGGAATTGTTTTGCCATCTTCTAAGAAAGAAAACTGACCGTTAATGTTTTGCTCTCCTACACCACCAGCAGTCAATGAAATAACAGCTTGACCATTTTCTAAACGACCTGGACCTTGAAAAGAAGTTGGCTTGGTGTTTTCATCATAACGACCTAAAACCACCTTACCTTTAACATTTTCTCCTTGAAAATAAGCATTTTTCTCTAATACAACAATTGCTTGGTAATTACTATAAGAAGCTGCTTCAACAGCTGCTTTTCCTAAGGCAGAGTTATACACATCAGCCTCTGCTTTTTTAACATCATTTTGCCAAGCAGAAAGCTTAGCTACAGAAGCTACCGCTGGAAAACCTTTAAAGTGATAATTAAGATATTTAATCTTGTTACCATCTTTATCCGTTACTTCACCAATATTAAATTTATCTTGTACTTCACCAATAATAGAAGCGAATTTTTTATCAGAACCTAAAGCTGCTTTCATATCAGCTTTATAATTTTCAATTTTAGCAATAATTTCCTCTCCTTTTTTGGTATATCCTTCTCCAACAAACCAGTTGTCGATATTATCACCTTTATCCATATTTTCATAAGGCAATTTACCAGTTTCTGCATCAACTGTAAAACCTTTTAAAACATCAGATTTCAAAGTAGCTATGTAAGCATCAAATTCTTTAGTAATAACTTCTACTTTGTGTGCAGTAGCTGCAGCAGCAATAAAATTACCTTTTGCTTCGGCTGCTTTTGTATCCAAGGACATCAAAAGGGCTTGGTTATTTTGAGTAGAAGCAGCATTTGCACTTTCAAATTTTTCATTCATCAATCCAAAAGCAGACAATACTTCTTTGGACATATTCATTGCTAACATCGCGATGAAAACCAGATACATCAGGTTAATCATCTTCTGTCTAGGGGTTAATTTTCCTCCTGCCATTTTTTCTTAAATAATTAGTTTAATAAATAATAATTTTAGTGTAAAACTAATTATCCTTTGTTGTTCATTGCAGAAAGCATACCTCCATAAACATTGTTTAATGAAGCGATATTCGCAGTCATTGAAGCCATTTGCTCTTTCAATTTACTAGCGTTTTCTGCGATTTCTTTGTTCGCCTCAGCATTTCTTGAAGCGCTTTCTAATTGAACTTTATATAAACTATTTAAAGACTCCATTTGAGAAGCTGCCATTGTCAACTCATCGCTGTATTTTTTAGTAGATGCAATAGAATCAACTGTTGGAGAAATTGCTTTTGCAGCTCCTTCAAAGTTTTTGATACTTGTACCTAAACTAGCCATCAATTCAGAGTCGATTTTAGCCTCTTTCAACATGGCATCTAATTTTTGAGATAAAATTCCTTGAGCATCAACTTTTTCTTCTTTTTTAACTTGAGCCTTTGCTTGACCGTTAGCCAATTCTGGATAAACTAAAGTCCAATCCAATTCGTCTTCTACTGGTTCAAACGCAGATAAAGCAAAAATAGCCGCTTCAACTAAAAGACCGATTGACAACATCAAAGTTCCAGTTAATGGTCCTAATTCAAAGTGCGTAATTTTGAATAATGCTCCGATAATTACTACTGCCGCTCCCATACCGTAAGCGAAATTCATTGTTTTTTTGCTTAATAATGCCATAATAATTTACTTTTTTAGGTTAATTTAAAATATTTAGATTGGGTTTTTATTTTCTTTTTCCTTTAGATCCTGTTGCTTGAGTTCCCATGTAATCTTGAACAGTTCTAAATCCGATAAAACTTCTAGCTGAATCAGCATATTCAAAATCTCTAGTACTCACTTGCAAGAAGTACGCAACATCTTTCCAAGATCCTCCACGAACTACTTTTCGCTTATTAGAAGCGTCAGAAACGTTTGGATTCATTGTAGAAACATATTCAAATCCGTTTGGATCATAAGCATCATTAGTCCATTCTGCTACGTTACCAGACATATTATATAGGTTATATCCGTTTGGTTCATATGATTTTGCTTCAACAGTATATAAGGCATTGTCTGCTGCATAATCACCACGGCTTGGTTTAAAATTAGCCAAGAAACATCCTCTATCATTTTTGGTGTATGGACCTCCCCAAGGGTAAGTAGCAGATTCTAAACCACCTCTAGCAGAATATTCCCATTCCGCTTCAGTAGGTAAACGGAAAGAGTTTACTAAATCACGTCCTTTTTGTTTGGATTTAATGTAGGTGTTTTTGTTTTGTGTTCTCCAAGCACAAAATGCTTTAGCTTGCGTCCACTTCACTCCCACTACTGGATATTCGCCATACGCTTTGTGCCAAAAATAATCATTGTGCATAGGCTCATTATAAGAATATGCGTAATCTTTGATCCAAACTGTAGTATCTGGATATACATTAATTTCTTCTGTTCTAATAAAATCTTTTCTAGAACCATTTTTAGCTTTTGCAGCTGCTTGTATGTCCATCCAAGTATATTTATACTTCAATTTATTTACATCAATTGTTCTAAGACCGTTGTAGGATTGGTCTATTGGCAAATACATGGAATCCATTACCTCTGCATAAAACTCATCAGGATATTTTTTAGTTTCCTTGATTAATTTTACTCTACGATTTAATTTTCTGGCTGCATAAGGATCTTTGTCTGTACCAACACTGTAATAATTATCGTACATGTATTTATCATAAGCGGTCATTTTTGCTGGATCTGCGTCATTGAATGCAAAATCAGCAATACTACCAGCTTTCTTACCTTGGCCATCTGTAGGTTTCTGGCCATTCATATCAGCTAGAATTGCTAATCGAACTCTAATAGTAGAATCTTTCACCCATTCTACAAAAGAACGGTATTCGCTATTCGTAATTTCGGTTTCATCCATGTAAAAGGAACGCACGGTAACGGTTTTTGTTGGCGCATCATCAACAGCAGCTATATCATTATCTGATTTACCCATAATAAAAGACCCCCCAGGAACTAATGTCATTCCATACGGTTTCTCTGGGTGCCACTTGCCGCCTTTAACGCCTACTAATTCTCCTTTATCGCTTGATTTACCACAGCCGATCAACAGAGTTAATAAAGCCGTAAAAACAATGATTTTCTTCATATAAATTTGGGGGTTAACTATTCAATTAATTAAGGCCGTAAACCTATTTAATATTTTTTAAATAAACAATTTTTACTACTAACAAATACTTAAAATTTTAATTAAGTTTTAAACACTGTTTTTTCTTTGTGCTTTCCACCATCTTTCAGGCAATTCTTGATTGCAAGCCTGCAAGTATTCTTCATAAGAACAGGGTAACAACGTATTTCTTTTTAGTTTATTGTTACCATGCGATAAAAAAGGAATTTCAATCCACCAACGATCCGTTTTATTACTCTTATAAAAAACCAACTCTTCGTCTTCTAATGGCACTATATACTTGAGATAATTATCTTTTGTACCAAAAGGATATTCTCCTGAGCGATATTGAAAGCCTTCTATAAAATACCAAACAATTTGAGCCATCAGGACTGATTCATTTACGGTATTGGTATGATTAAAAATACCAAACATGGAAACCTTATCACTTATTCCAGCATATCGGGACAAAGCACAAATCTCTTTCCCAGTAAAACCATTAGGAGAAAAAGTATTAAAATTTCCTGAATCTGATGACTTAACAGATGTTAAATCCAAACTTACTACATCAGCATCTCTAAACACGGGTTCTGCTAAGGCAATATTATTGGAGATTTCTCCCAATCGATAAGCGTCAAAAAAAAGTTTTTCTATAATATCGATTTCTTCTTGTGAATTATAATAGGTTTGATAGCCAATATTACAATAGTTAAATAAATTATTTGGCGCATCAATCACCATTTTGGTCAAATAAGAATCATTAGATAATCCATCTGTTTCTTTACCAAAATCAAATTTATTATCAATGGCTACTAAATTCACCATTTGCTCTAAATCGTCATAAGCCCGATACAAGGCGTACGTTAAATCCTGAGAACCACCAATAACTATAGGCACAATTCCTTTTTTTATCAAACTTGAAGTCACTTTTTTTAAAGCAAAATAAGTATCTGAAGCAGCATTTCCAGGCAATATATCACCTAAATCCGCTATACCCATATTCCAATTTCCATTATACAATTGATATACGGATTGACGAAAGGCTTGCAGATCCACTCTAGAGAAATGTATTGTATCGCCTCGGTTTTCAAGTACGCCGATCAAAGCAATCTTAACTTCGTTTAAATCCGGAAAGGAATCATCAGTATGCACTAAAAGAGTCCCTCCGATTTGATGCGAAGACAACGTATGCTTAAAATCAAGCGTTTCACTATTTATGGGGGTAAGGAAATCAAACTCCATGGCTTACTTTTTTTTAGCTACAGTTTTCTTAGCAGTGGTCGTTTTTTTGGCCGCAGGTTTTTTAGCAGCTGCTTTTTTTGCTGGCGTCTTCTTTGCAATCATTTCTTGCACTTCAGCTAAGGTCAGTTTCGAAGCATCTACATCTTTACTCAATTCAATTTTAATCTTTCCTTTAGTAATCACCGAACGTCCCCAACGAGCTTTTTCAACCAAAATCCCCTCTTCTTCCCAATTATGAATAACTTTATCTATATTCTTTTGAATTTTATCCTCAATCAAAAATTCAATATCCGCTTGTGACAAATTATCAAAATCAAATTTTTTCGAAACATTGATAAAAATACCATTCCATTTGATAAAAGGACCAAATCGTCCGGTTCCCTTTTGAACACTTTCCCCTTTATACACAGCAATTGGTGCATCGGCTAATGCTTTCTCATCAATTAATTCTTGAGCTCGCTCTAACGAAACATCCAAGGGATCTTCACCTCTTGGCAAAGAAATAAAAGCTGCTCCGTGGCGAACATAAGGACCAAAACGACCATTACTCACCTCTACTTCTTCTCCTTTATATACACCTAAATTCTTTGGCAATAAAAATAAATTTAGTGCTTCTTCTAAAGTGATATTACCAATATTCTGTTCATTGCGCAAACTCGCAAACTTCTTTTCTTCATCTTCTGCATCGCCTATTTGCGCCATCGGACCAAACTTACCTAAACGAACCGAAACAGGTTTTCCGGTAGCAGGATCTGTTCCTAAAATCCGCTCTCCACTTTCACGATCAGCGTTGGCTTCAACATCTTTCACATTGGGATGAAATTTATCGTAGAACTCCTTCATCATTTGAGCCCATTCGATATTTCCTTCAGCAATTTCATCAAAATCCTGTTCAACTTTTGCCGTAAAATGATAATCTAATATGGAACCAAAATTCTTTACCAAGAAATCAGTAACGATTGTTCCGATGTCGGTTGGCACCAATTTCCCTTTATCTGAACCCGTATTTTCCTTTAAAAGTTTTTCAGCAATTTTGCCTGATTGCAAAGTCAGCTGTGTATACTTGCGCTCTTGACCTTCAAGTGTTCCTTTCTCCACATAATTTCTGTTAATAATAGTAGAAATAGTTGGCGCATAGGTAGAAGGACGACCGATACCTAGTTCCTCTAATTTTTTAACCAAAGAAGCCTCGGTATAACGAGCTGCTGGTCTAGAATAACGCTCTGTTGCTGTAATAAATGAATTCGCTAGTGGCTCATTTACCTTCAAAGCAGGCAACATCCCTTCTTGCTCTTCCTCATCATCATCATGCCCTTCTAAATAAACTTTAAGAAAACCTTCAAAAAGCAACACTTCTCCCGAAGCCACAAAAACCTCAGCATGATTATTTGCCTCAATTTTCACATTGGTACGCTCTAGTTCGGCATCACTCATTTGAGAAGCCAAAGTTCTTTTCCAAATCAAATCGTACAAACGTGCTTGATCTCGATCTACATTTACAGTATGCAAAGACATATCTGTTGGACGAATCGCCTCGTGAGCTTCTTGAGCTCCTTTACTCTTATTGGCAAAAGTTCTAGGTTTGGAAAATTCTTTCCCGTATGATTTTATAATTTCGGCCTCCGCAGCCGCCATAGCTTCTTTTGACAAATTCACGCTATCGGTTCTCATATAAGTAATCAATCCCGCTTCGTACAAACGTTGCGCTAACTGCATGGTAATACCAACTGGCAAATACAATTTACGAGCTGCTTCTTGTTGCAACGTTGAAGTGGTAAAAGGCGCAGTAGGTGATTTTTTAGTTGGTTTCGTTTCTAAATCAGCTACCTTATATAATGAACTAGCATTTTGATTTAAAAAATCTTCAGCTTCTTGTTTGGTAACAAAATTTTTAGGTAGTTTGGCTTTCACCGTTTTCCCTGCTTCGTTGGTAAACTCAGCAGCAACTGAGTAACTTGCTACGGCAGCAAAATTTTGTATTTCTCGCTCACGCTCCACAATCAAACGAACCGACACTGACTGTACACGTCCAGCAGAAAGCCCTCCTTTGATTTTTCTCCAAAGTACTGGCGACAATTCATATCCTACTAATCGGTCTAATACACGACGGGCTTGTTGTGCATTGACTAAATTATAATCAATTTCTCGAGGATTATCTATAGCTTTAAGAATCGCATTTTTGGTAATTTCGTGAAAAACGATACGTCTGGTTTTTTTTGCATCTAATTTCAATTCCTCTGCTAAATGCCAAGAAATAGCTTCTCCCTCGCGGTCCTCATCACTTGCTAACCAAACCATTTCGGCATTTTTAGAAAGTGTTCTTAGTTTACTCACCAAAGCCTTTTTATCGGCTGAAACTTCATACTTAGGTTTAAATCCATTCTCCACATCTACCCCAATTTCTTTAGAAGGTAAGTCGGCTATATGACCATAACTTGATTCTACTTGAAACTCACTTCCTAGAAATTTTTCGATTGTTTTGGCCTTTGCAGGTGACTCCACTATTACTAAATTCTTTGCCATATTCCATTTGTTTATGTCGGCAAAAGTATAGGATTTTTTTAAATTTCACCTTTTTATCATTTTAAAAGTCAAAATTAGCCGTTAAACAAAGACAGACATTCATGCGCAATCCATGTATTTATTCAATCAATAGAAATAAGATTAGTATTTTTCTACCAATTATTTTATCAAAAAGGAGTTAGATAAAGAATGTGATAATTTTTCATCCAACTTTAAAAAAAATATTGAGCTACTTAAAAAAACGAATGTTATTGATAATTCCACATCTGCCATCTTGTCATATTCGATAAAAATCTATTATCTTTGCGCTTTTAAAACACCCATGGAAAAGATTATTGAAGAAAGCAAACAAGGCGAAAGTCTCGTTTTAGAAAACAAACCCGAGAACACCAAAAAACTCTTTATAGAAAGTTACGGTTGCGCAATGAATTTTTCAGACAGCGAGGTAGTAGCTTCTATTTTATCAAGTAATGGTTACAATACGACTCAAAAATTAGAAGAAGCCGACTTGGTGCTAGTGAATACTTGCTCAATTAGAGACAAGGCCGAGCAAACCATCCGCAAACGCTTGGAGAAATACAATGCTGTAAAACGCATCAACCCTAAAATGAAAGTAGGCGTTTTGGGCTGTATGGCCGAACGTTTAAAAAGTCAATTTTTAGAAGAAGAAAAAATAGTAGACTTAGTAGTTGGTCCAGACGCCTACAAAGACTTACCAAATTTATTGAACGAAGTCGAAGAAGGCCGAGATGCTATTAATGTGATTCTTTCCAAAGAAGAAACCTATGGCGATATATCACCAGTTCGTTTAATGACCAACGGTGTGAGTGCTTTGGTGTCCATTACAAGAGGTTGCGACAATATGTGTACGTTTTGTGTTGTGCCATTTACTCGCGGACGCGAACGCAGTCGTGATCCTCAAAGCATTCTGAAAGAGATTCAAGATTTATGGAATCACGGCTATAAAGAAGTAACCCTTTTAGGCCAGAATGTCGATAGTTATTTATGGTACGGTGGCGGCTTGAAAAAAGATTTTGTAAACGCCTCCGAAATGCAAAAAGCCACTGCCGTGGATTTTGATCATTTATTAGAAATGGTAGCCGTAGGATTTCCGAAAATGAGAATTCGCTTCTCGACATCTAATCCTCAAGACATGCACGAAAGTATTTTGCATGTAGTGGCCAAATATCCAAATATTTGTGAACATATTCATTTGCCTGTTCAATCCGGCAGCAACCGAATTCTAAAAGAAATGAATCGCTTGCATACCCGTGAAGAATACATGACATTGATTGACAAGATTAATGCTATCATTCCAAATTGCGCCATTTCTCAAGACATGATTGCGGGCTTCCCTACAGAAACTGAGCAAGACCATCAAGATACGTTAAGCTTGATGGAATATGTGAAATATAGCTTTGGCTACATGTACAGCTATTCCGAACGACCTGGAACTTTAGCAGGAAGAAAAATGGAAGATGATGTTCCCGAAGACACCAAAGCCAGAAGATTACAAGAAATTGTAGACTTACAACAAGTACATGCTCGCTTTAGAACTGAACAATATATAGGACAAACCGTAGAAGTATTAGTAGAGAAAGTGTCCAAAAAATCACCTAACGAATTCTCCGGAAGAAATTCACAAAGCATTACAGTTGTTTTTCCGAAAGAAAATTATAAAATTGGTGATTTTGTAAACGTGCTAGTTGAACGCACCACTAGCGCTACACTTATCGGTAAAGCAATTGGGCTTAGCGAGATGAATTAAGAAAAAGTTTAATAGTTTAAAATGGTTTAAAGTCGTCCCAAAAAACAACTCGAAACCATTAAACACTTAAACCTTTAAACAAAACAATATGGAAACAGTTCAAGCAATAAAACAACGATTTGAAATTATTGGAAATGATTCCAAGCTCAATCGTGCCATCGAGAAGGCCATTCAAGTGGCTCCAACAGATATTTCCGTTTTGGTTTCTGGAGAAAGTGGTGTAGGTAAAGAAAACATACCTAAAATCATTCATTCTCTTTCACATCGAAAACACGGAAAATACATTGCCGTAAACTGCGGTGCTATCCCTGAAGGAACTATTGATAGTGAACTTTTTGGTCACGAAAAAGGAGCATTTACAGGTGCCACCAATACTCGTGAAGGCTATTTTGAAGTAGCCGATGGCGGAACCATATTTCTGGATGAAGTAGGCGAATTGCCTCTGACTACTCAAGTTCGTTTACTGCGTATTCTTGAAAATGGTGAATTTCTAAAAGTAGGTTCCTCTCAAGTTCAAAAAACCAATGTAAGAATTGTGGCCGCCACCAATGTTAATTTATTTGATGCGATAGAAAAAGGAAAATTCAGAGAAGATCTATACTACCGTTTAAGTACAGTAGACATTACACTACCACCATTGCGAGATCGCAAAGACGATATTCATTTATTGTTCAGAAAATTTGCAGCCGACTTTGCGCATAAATACAAAATGCCTCCGTTAAAACTAGACGATAATGCCGTTTTGGTTTTGCAAAAATTCCGCTGGGGCGGTAACATTAGGCAACTTCGAAACGTAGCAGAACAAATCTCTGTCTTAGAAACCAATCGCGATATCAATGCTGCCACTTTGCAATCTTATTTACCTGTCGAGAGTAGCAACTTACCCTCGGTAATAAAAGACAAAAAAGGTGATAGTGACTTTAATACCGAAAGAGAAATTTTATACAAAGTCCTTTTTGATATGAAAAGCGACTTGCACGATTTAAAAAAACTCACCTTAGAATTAATGCAGAATGGTAGCTCAACAGTGCAAGAAACCAATCAGAATTTGATTCAGAAAATTTATGGTTCAAAATCAGATAGTGAAATTGAGTATGAAGAAGAGCCGAGAACAGCCGTAATTACTACTCAAAACATCGACAACAATTATCAAGAACCTGAGGAAAACTATCTTTTTGCCGAAACCATTGAAGAAGAAGAAATTCTGAAACTAGAACAAAAAGAAATCGAGCTGATTAAAAAATCATTAGAAAAAAACAAAGGAAAGCGAAAAGCCGCCGCCGATGAATTAGGCATTTCAGAACGCACTTTGTATCGAAAAATCAAACAATTTGATTTGTAAGAAGTAATTGTAATTCAAAGCAAAACAACAGTACCTAATACAAAACAGTGAACCTTTCACTTTATATTATATGAAAAAAATACTTTATTTATCTGCCGTAGTAAGTCTTCTATTACTTAACAGCTGTGGTGTATACAACTTCACAGGATCAGGAAAAATAGACGCTAAAACCTTTCAGGTCAATTTCTTTCAAAACAATGCCGAGTTGATTGAACCTGGAATCGACCGAACTTTTACCTTGCAATTGCAAGATTTGATTCAAAACCAAACCAATCTAAACCTAGTAAAATACGGTGGTGATCTAGTATATGATGGTGAAATTACCGATTACCGAATCAGTCCAATGACCGCAACCGCCGATCAAAAAGCGGCTCAAAACCGATTAAAAATAAGAATCAAAGTAAATTTTACCAACAAAAACAAGGAAACCGATAATTTTGACAAAACGTTTGAGTTTTTCTATGACTACCCCGCCGACCAACAACTTACAGGCGCTACCTTAAATACCGCACTCAAAGAAATTTTTGACCGAATTTCACAAGACATATTTAATGAGTCATTGGCCAAATGGTAATTGAAATAAATTCCTATATTGCAACCCTATGAATGTTACCGATTATACTTTTCTGCTCAACCAACCCGAAACGATAAATACTGTTTATACAGACGCTTTGGGCAATGTTTTGAATGACTTTCCTTATTTTCAAAGTGCACGAGCATTACGATTAAAAGGCTTATTCATCCAAAACAGTTTCAAATATAATTATGCTTTAAAGGTAACCGCTGCACATACAACAGATCGCTCCGTATTGTTTGATTTTATTACAGCTGATCAATTTGTCACCATCAAAAACGAACACCAGGAGAATAAAAATGGTGCCGTGATGAATATTGAGGTGATCGATTGTGAAATAGTCCACCCAAAAACCATTCAAGAGCAACAAAAAAATGCCTTAGAATTATCGATTCTTACTTCTATCAAAGAAGCTTCAACTGTAAATACTCTAGCAAAAGAAGTACCTACATCTTCCGACAGTGTTTTTGAACTTGAAAAACCCTTTGATTTTTCGGCAAGAGAAAAACATTCTTTTCAAGAATGGCTTCAGTTATCAAGAGTTAAGCCTATTGATCGAAACCAAGACACCCAAGCCAAAGCCATCGCAGAAAACTTGGAAGAAGAAGAACGAAAGAAAAAAGCGGCCATCATTGATAAGTTCATAGAAACCAACCCTAAAATCGCTCCTTTAAAGCAAGGATCGACACCGGCGCCTCAATTTGAACTCAACGCTTCAGACAATACGCACTTAATGACGGAGACCCTAGCCAAAGTCTACTTAGCACAAAAAAAATATCAGAAAGCAATTCAAGCCTATGAAATATTAATTTTGAAATATCCAGAAAAAAGTAGTTTCTTTGCAGACCATATCACAGAAATAAAGTTTTTACAAAATAACAATAATTAAACAATGAGCACATTTTCAATTTTTTTAGTTTTAATAACTATAGTTTGTTTTTTACTAATCGTAGTAATCATGGTTCAAAATCCTAAAGGTGGCGGTTTATCATCAGCTATTGGAGGATCACAAATGTTGGGTGGTGTTCAAAAAACAACTGATTTCTTAGACAAAAGTACTTGGACATTAGCAACGATTTTGATTGCATTAATCTTACTTTCTAGCTTAAGTTTCACAAGCTCAATGGGTGATTCTGATTCTAAAATCATCCAAAAAACAGAAACTGCTGCACCACAAACAGCACCAGTTCAAAATGCACCAGCAACGCCTGCTGCACCAGCTACTAAATAACAGTAACTCTTATCATATAAAAATGCCAGCCTGTCAAAGCTGGCATTTTTTTTAAGTAAAAGTGTCAGTTTATTGGGCTTGGCACAGTTTCTGAAATTCAAGAACACAATTAATAATTAATTCATAATAAAATTAAAACCATGGCATTAAACATTAAACCCCTATCGGATAGAGTTCTTATCGAACCTGTTGCCGCTGAAACAAAAACAGCTTCAGGGATTTTTATTCCTGATACCGCAAAAGAAAAACCTCAAAAAGGAACTGTAATTGCTGTTGGTAACGGAACCAAAGACCACGCAATGACAGTAAAAGTAGGCGATACCGTACTTTATGGTAAATATGCGGGTACAGAATTAAAATTAGAAGGAACCGATTATTTGATTATGCGCGAGGATGATATTCTTGCAATTATCTAAAAAATTAAACAGTACGGACAAGTCGCGACTTGTCCCTTCAATTTATTAATTATTCTAAAAAAATAAAAAAATGGCAAAAGATATTAAATTTGATATTGAAGCACGTGACGGTTTAAAACGTGGGGTAGACGCATTAGCTAATGCGGTAAAAGTAACACTTGGACCAAAAGGACGAAATGTTATTATTGGAAAAGCTTTTGGAGGACCAAATGTAACGAAAGACGGTGTAACGGTAGCTAAAGAAATCGAATTGAAAGACCCATTAGAAAACATGGGAGCTCAAATGGTAAAAGAAGTAGCTTCAAAAACCAACGACTTAGCGGGAGATGGTACTACAACTGCAACTGTTTTAGCACAAGCCATCGTAAAAGAAGGTTTAAAAAACGTAGCCGCTGGAGCCAATCCAATGGATTTAAAAAGAGGAATCGACAAAGCTGTTGAAGCTATTGTTGCTGACCTAGCCAAACAAGCTAAAGTAGTAGGAAGTGATTCTGAAAAAATCAAACAAATTGCTTCTATTTCTGCCAACAATGACGAAGTAATTGGTGAATTAATCGCTACTGCTTTCGCAAAAGTTGGAAAAGAAGGTGTAATCACTGTTGAGGAAGCTAAAGGAACCGAAACCTTTGTAGATGTAGTAGAAGGAATGCAATTCGACAGAGGCTATTTATCTCCTTACTTCGTAACGAATCCAGAGAAAATGGAAGCTGAATTAGAGAATCCATACATTCTTTTGTATGACAAAAAAGTTTCTTCATTAAAAGAATTATTGCCAGTTTTAGAGCCTGTAGCACAATCAGGAAAACCATTATTAATTATTGCAGAAGATGTAGACGGAGAAGCTTTATCTACTTTGGTGGTAAATAAATTACGTGGTGCCTTGAAAATTGCTGCTGTAAAAGCACCAGGTTTTGGCGATAGAAGAAAAGCAATGTTAGAAGACATCGCAATCTTAACAGGAGGAACTGTAATCTCTGAAGAAAGAGGCTACACTTTAGAAAACACCACTATCGAAATGTTAGGAACTGCGAAAAGAGTAGCAATCGATAAAGACAACACAACTATTGTGAGTGGTGCTGGTGAAGCCGATATGATTAAAAATCGTGTGAACCAAATCAAAGGTCAAATGGAAGCTACTACGTCTGACTACGATAAAGAAAAATTACAAGAGCGTTTGGCTAAACTAGCTGGCGGTGTTGCTGTTCTTTATGTAGGTGCTGCTTCTGAAGTAGAAATGAAAGAGAAAAAAGACAGAGTTGACGATGCTTTACACGCTACTCGCGCTGCTGTAGAAGAAGGTATTGTAGCTGGTGGTGGTGTTGCTTTATTAAGAGCTAAAAATGTATTAAGCACATTAAAAACAGACAACGCTGATGAAGCTACTGGTATCCAAATCGTATCTCGCGCAGTAGAGGCTCCATTGAGAACTATCGTAGAAAACGCTGGATTAGAAGGTTCTGTTGTAGTAGCCAAAGTAGCTGAAGGTACAGGAGATTTTGGTTACAATGCTAAAACTGACGAATATGTTGACATGCTTGCCGCTGGAATTATTGATCCTAAAAAAGTAACTCGTGTAGCTTTAGAAAATGCAGCATCAGTTGCAGGAATGATCCTTACTACTGAATGTGCTTTGATTGATATTAAAGAAGAAAATGCCGGAGGTGGAATGCCAATGGGAGGCGGTATGCCAGGAATGATGTAATAAACATTAATTCCCAATACAAAAATTCCAAACTCCAATTTGGGGAAACCATAAAAAAAATCCGAAGTTTAAAAGCTTCGGATTTTTTGTTTGTATAAAAAACTAAGGACTAATTACTATGAACTAAATTATTCTGGTCGCTTTTTCAACATTTTCATAAATACTGGAAACGTGGAAATAAGAATAATTCCTATCACAATAAACTCAATGTGTTTCTTAAGATCGATACCGTATTTCAAAAACACACCATACAAATAGTGCCCTGCAAAAATCAATACAAAGGCCCACATAAAAGAACTCAAAATATTAAAGAACATAAATTTCTTTTTATCCATTGATACAATTCCTGCTACAATGGGCGCAAAAGTTCTAAAAATAGGCAAAAATCTCGCATAAATAATCGCTTTTCCACCGTACTTTTCAAAAAAGTCTTTGGATTGTAATAAGTATTTCTTCTTGAACCAAAAGGTGTCTTCTTTTTTAAACAAATAGTACCCACTTTTGGCACCAAACCAATAGCCTACCATATTTCCCAAAATACCTGCAATAGCTACCATGGTAGCTAAAAAAGTAACATTAACAAAATCACTTTCAACAACAAACAAACTCTCTACAAGATCGCGGCTGTATATTCCCGATAAGAACAACAAACTATCACCAGGCAGGAAGAAACCGGCAAAAAGACCCGTCTCTGCAAAAACAATAAACAGAACAACATACAATCCTATTTGAATGCCACCCACACTTAAAGTGATATAAAACTCAGGATTCAATAATTGGGTCCATTCAAAATTATTCATATGCTGTCTTAAATTTGGATTTATAAGTTGGTGAAATTAGGGATTTTTTAACAAAGCGACAAAACAAACCCTTATTTTAAAATTTTATTAACGATTTCAAAAGAAAACACCCAAAACGATAGTCTTTGGCGCTTCAAAATTTTTATTCTTTACGTTCATACATACAACAAGTATGCAATTTTTCATAATCTTCTTTAGTAGCCTTCACCTCATCAGTATCATGCCCTACTTTGGCAACGGCTTTCTTTACGGCCAATGGTGTACATTTTTCTTCATTCAAAATCAAACTCAATTGATGCGATTCGATATCCCAAACAGCAGACTTTACTCCTTCTACTGAAAGAGCTGCTTTTTGAATGCGCTTTTGGCACATCCCACAATTTCCGTTGACCTCAATCATAATTTTGGCATTTTTATTCAACTTTTCTTGTGCTTGAGCAACAACGCCAACAAAGGCCATTACCATAATTAATACTAGTTTTTTCATGTTATTTTGGATTTAATAGTTAAGGTTATTTTAGTTTAAAACGCAAACCAGCGTAATACATTTGCCCAAAAATTGGCGCATACACTATAGAGGCATCAAAATTTGGTCCAAAAGGCGCATCGGCTCCAAGAATGGCAGTCGGCTGCTTGTAATTCCCAATGTTCTCTCCTCCCACATAAACTTCAAAAGAAGAAGAAAAAACACGAGTAATTTGTGCATTCACCAAACTATAAGCTGGCGAAAATTCCGGCAAACGATCGGCTCCTGGATTCGAGGCAGTAACTGGCAATTGTTGCTTACCTAACCAATTGTAAGTAGCATCAAAACGCCATTGTCCTCCTTTTTCTGTACGATGGGTTTCATATTCAAGATTCGCAAACAAACGATGTTTAGCTTGCAAAGGACGTTGATACACTCCAGATAAATATTGTGTTTGAATATCATAATATTTATAGGCCGAACGCAAATTAAAGTGATTAAACAACTCATAGTTAAACTCTACCTGCAAACTATTAGCATACGATTTCCCTTTCAAATTATAAAACAAAACCTCTTGAGGCGATTGCATCACATCAACCACTACTTGATTTTGAAAATCAGTTCTATAAAAATCTATCCCTGCATCAGCATTTCTACCAAACAATTGAAATTTTTGATTAAAACTCACACCATAATTCCAAGCAATTTCAGGGTTTAACCCATAAATTTTTCCCTCCGTATCCAAAATAGAAAGCGCTCTAGAACTGGCAAACAATGACTGATTTTCGGCAAAAACATTGGCCGCACGTTTCCCTCTTCCTGCTGAAAAACGAAACACCGATTTTTCCCAAGGATTGTAACGAAGATGCAAACGAGGGGTTACAAAAGTCCCCAATCTGTTGTGATTGTCCACTCTTCCGCCCAAAACCAAACTAAAATTATCATCATTATCATACGTATACTCAAAAAAGGCTCCTATAGAATTATCCACTCTTCCAAAATCCTTCAAGCTCACAAACTCTTGATAATTATCATAAGCAAAGTTGATTCCTGTAGCAAATTTATGCTTGGTATTATTGATAATCGAATTGAAAATCAAGTTCGAATAAAAACTAGTTTGCTTAATATCATACACATTCAACCCATAATATGAGTTTTGATCGTGCAACGTAAAAGCATTCTGGAAACCAATACTCTGAAAAGGCTTATCCTTAAATACATAGCCTACTTTTGTCGACAAATCCAATCGTTGCGTATTGATCTCAGAACCCCATTTATTAGTCGTTCCTTTGTCTTTCTCAGTATCAAAACCAACTTCGCCCGATTGCTTGGCATCATTCATGTACCTGAAATTGATAAAACTCACCAACCCCTTTTCAGCATCATAGTACTGGTAACGGTTCATCACATTAATTTGCTTTGCCAACGGATTATCCAAAAAACCATCTTTGTTCTGATCCATTTCAGACACACGCGTATTGGCATGCAAAAACAAACTACTACTCCATTTTTTAGACAATTGCGTATTAAAATGCGTATTCAACTCAAATCGAGAATCAGTAGAACCATACGCATTCAAAAAGAACGGAATATCATTAATCGGCTTGATCAATTCGGTATTAATTTGCCCCGAAATACTCTCAAAACCATTCACCACACTTCCGGCACCTTTAGTAATTTGAATACTTTCCACCCACGTTCCGGGCGTAAACGACAAGCCATATGCCTGCGAAGCACCACGAACCGAAGGCACATTTTCTTCCGTAATCATTAGGTACGGACTCGTAAGTCCCAACATTTTGATTTGTTTCGTACCCGTCAAAGCATCCGAAAAATTAACATCAATAGACGGATTGGTTTCAAAACTTTCGGCCAAGTTACAACAAGCCGCCTTTAGCAATTCTTTGCTCGTTACCAATGTAGTATTTCCGGTAACCGTATAGGATTTCTGTAATCCTTTGCGCTTCTTAGTCACCTTTACTTCGTCTAGATTTTCTTGAGAAAAAACCGGCAACGCCAGTAAAAAAGCAGCCAAAAGCCATATTTTATTTTGCATTATTTATTCTGAATTATGCTGTCGTTCCAACACAATTAGGGCGTGACCCCATTGCCACAAGCGGGCAACAAAGCAACGTACTAATCGCCCACTTGTGACAATGCGGTCGGGCTATACGCACTACTTCGGTAGTTAGCTACTATCCCTCACGCAAAACCATAACACAACAAAAAAATTGCGTCACAACGACAACGGTTTATAAAATTTTAAAAAAAAATTAAATAAACGAAATCAGGCGTAAAAAATATATTGATGATACAATTGATAAAGCGGAGGCGCAGGAACGGCCACATAAAAAGGAGTGCTTTCCGCTTTCTTAAAATTGGTCTTTGTAGTAAAACCAAACAACTGAGTCTGTTGTGGCACACCAACAAATGGCGAAAACAAACTAGATAAAACTATCTTTACAGTAGCTTCATCGGCTTTTTTATCCAAATGAACCCATTTGTCCTTACAACAAGTGTCCTCTCCCGCCGACTCGGCAATAGCGCAACAATCTTCGGGCTCAGTAACAGATAAAAAATCCGAATCTAAACTTATCGATGCAATCGAATCACCACAGTAATGCACGTTAATTGTCATCCCTATATTAGGAATCAACAACAACAGCACTAAAAATAAACTAGTGATTTTTTTTACATTCATGCCGCAAAATTACAGATTAGTACACTAAAGCAGTCAAAATATTTGTTAAAATTACAACTCAAACACTTGTCCCATCAAAGGCACCACACATTCAAAACCATACCGCTCTTGAACCTTAATTCGAAGTTCATCCGCCGGTTGATTCTCACCATGAACCAAAAACACTTTTTTAGGTTTATTTTGCAAAACTGAGAGCCAATGCAATAAATCGTTTTGATCACCATGTGCCGATAATCCTTCAATCTCAAGAATAGTGGCTTTCACCTCATAATATTTACCACGGATTTTAATCTCCTCTGCACCTTCTAACAATTTTCTACCCCTAGTTCCTTCGGCTTGATAGCCAATAATAATCACTGTAGTTTCAGGGAGTCCAATGTAGCGTTCTAAATAAGTCAAAACCCTACCTCCAGTAATCATTCCGCTTGCTGCAATGACCACTTTAGGCTGTTTGTTGAAAATGATATCCATAGTTTCTTGATAATCTGCTACCATAGTAAACATGTTGCACATCCCCACAAACTCTTCCTCAGACAATTTATGCCATTTTCTATTATTCTCAAAAATCTCCAAAACACTAATTCCCATTGGTGTATCGATAACATAAGGCACCGATGGAATTCGACCTTCTTCTTTCAATTGCCACAACAAGAACATCACACTTTGTGCTCGTTCGACAGCAAAACTGGGCAAAATCACCGTTCCGCCTTTGGCTACAGCATTGTTAATATACAACTCTAGCTCCAGTTTAGGATCGGTTGCTGGATGCAATTTATTGCCATACGTACTTTCTAAAAACAAATAATCACCTCGCAGCGGAGGCGTCGGTGGAAACATCAAAACATCGTTATCCCTTCCAATATCTCCAGAGAAAACCAAATATTGATTTTCTAAATGCAATTCGATACTACAAGCACCTAAAATGTGCCCTGCATTACTAAAAACCGCTTCAATTTCAGCATCCAAAGCAATAGCCGTTTTAGGTTGAATCACTCTAAAATGGGAAAACACGCGTTCGGCTTGAGCTACAGTATAAAGCGGCTCAGCAATTTGATGTTTTGAATAATGACCTTCATTGGCTTTGTTGGCTTCTTCCTCTTGAATTTTAGCACTATCCAACAAAATTAATTTGGCGATCGCTGCAGTAGGGCTCGTGCAATAAATTTTTCCCTTAAAACCTTGATCGACCAATCTTGGCAACCAACCGCAGTGATCCAAATGTCCATGAGTCAACAAAACAAAATCAATCGACGAAGGCAAAACTGGCAAAGGCTCCCAATTCAATTCTCTCAAAGGTTTAATACCTTGAAACTGCCCACAATCAATCAAAATGCGAATTCCGTTACTTTCGATGAGCGTTTTAGAACCTGTTACGGTTCCTGCTCCTCCAATACATGTAATTTTCATGAGGAATGTTTTTTTAAATTAAATGCTAGTTATCACACAAATCTCTTACTTCTTTCAAAATATTTTGAATCCTATTTGGACTCAAACCAATCGTATTCAAAACCGAAGAATGGGTCAAAATATCTTTTACCAAGAGTAAATCTTCTTGCAATAAATGGCCCTTTTCAGCCAGAGACAAAGTCGTCAAACAGGTAATTGGATATAATTTATTTTGGTCTGTTTTGGATTTCAAGCCATTATTTTCAGGATAATTCCAACTCAAAAGTTGTAATCCAGAACAGTTTGCAAAAGTGATGGCATCGGTTGTAAATCGGTTATTGGTTACTATCCAACAAGAATTCAAAGGGCTTTGAGTATTAAAAAAAGGATACGATTTAGTTTTTAAATCATTGAATCTTGACAAAATGTACATCGGGACTTTTACATCCGAAGCCACTTCTCTACCCGCATGAAACTTACATTCAATCATTCCGAATTCTGAGTGTTTTTGAATCAAAACATCTATTTCATGTGTAACACATTTTCCTTGTAAAACTAAATTGGTTTGCACTCGATAGCCTTCCGATTCAAAAAGACGGGCAATATATTTTTCAAAATAAAAACCCGCAGGACCTAACATTCGTATGGCTTCACGCAAGTTGTACCGCGCTGCATGTGCATTTGAATTTTTCTTCAGCAACCCAAAAGCTAATTTATAAATTTGTTTGGTCGCCATTCCATCATAAAGTTGTGCACTGATGGCAGCAATAATTTGATCAGCTTGTTCCCTATTTGCACCGGCTTTGCGTAATGATTTCAATAATTTATCAGCATTAAAATCAACGGTATCTCCTGAATATTTAACAACTTTCATCGCACTTTAGTTTACTTAACTCTAAATCCAACTAAAGATAGCTATAAATTAGTTACTTAACCTTTTTTTGATAATAAAATCCAGGGATAAAAAGCAGGATAAAAATAGGTTGAATCAAAAACCTACGCACATAAAAAAGAAGTAAATAGTTTTGATTTTGAAAAGAAAGAAGGAAAAAAAAGGCACCCACTAATAAGACAAAAAAAACAGCAAAAAGTAAACACGAAAACTGAAGCATATCCTTGTCTTCAAAAATAACATACAATAACCCCAAGGAAACCAATGTATTCAATCCGAACCTAAAAAATAATCCCAAAAACAACTGAAACGAATCATATTGCGGCAAGGATAAACCTGCAAAATCACTTTTAAAAAAGGCCAAAAAAGGATCATAAAACAGTTGGTTTTCAAATTCACGAATTAGCGCTAAAAGAAAAACCAGCAGCAATCCGAGCATGATTTTGCCTTTATTTTGAAGTATTTTTTTTAGCATAAGTAGAAAAGTAGTTAACCCAAACAAACCAAAGAACAAAAACAACACCATAAATAAATAGCGGAAAAATCACACCATGCAAAAGGTGCTCATATGCAGGAAAACGATACAAAAGAAGGCTCAAAAGCACAATTCGCATCACATTGAGCACATAAATCAACACACAGCCTCCGAGTAAAAAAAAGAAAGTAGTCTTAAACCGTCCCGCAAAAGCAATCACAAAAGAAACAAAAAGAATCATTACACTTACCGCATTGCACCCTTCAATGATTCGAGCGACTTCCTTCATATATAACAAAATACTGATTTTTGTATTTTCTCGATAAACAACATCGCTATTGGGGGCCAAGATTTGTAGCATTTTCTTGGTATGACTAGCCACAAGACGTGTGATACCATCTAACTGATCTCCATCAAATCTGGACAAATACCACTGATAACAAAGAGTAAGCCCGATAAATGTTAACAAAAAAGCCCCTATGAATTGCAAAAAAGGCTTATACAATGTCCAATAGTTCCTCAAATTGATTTTTTTTTCAAATTTATGCAAATTATAATACTGGCATTAAATACTTTTGTTTAAAAAAATAAAAAAATGACCTTCCAAGAATTACAACCAAAAGTAATCGCTATTACCCATAACGATACTACTTCAAGAGACGAAAAATTACTGGCCATTTGCCAACTATTGAACGAAAATATTGAATACTACAATTGGGTAGGTTTTTACTTTGCCAATCACGAATCCAAAACCTTGCACTTAGGCCCTTATGTGGGCGCTGAAACCGACCATACGGTGATTCCTTTCGGCAAAGGAATTTGCGGACAAGTAGCTGAATCGAATGCGAACTTTGTGGTTCCTGATGTAGCCGCACAGGACAACTATATTGCCTGTAGCTTTACAGTGAAATCAGAAATTGTGGTACCACTATTCGTAAATGGTGTCAACATTGGTCAAATCGATATTGATAGCCATGTGATTGATCCTTTCACAGAAGCTGACGAACGATTCTTGGAGTTTGTGAATGAAGAAATTGCGAAACTATTTTAAATCATTTTTTATGAGTGTAAAAAAACGT
Organism: Flavobacterium succinicans LMG 10402; assembly: GCF_000611675.1. Classification (GTDB taxonomy): domain Bacteria; phylum Bacteroidota; class Bacteroidia; order Flavobacteriales; family Flavobacteriaceae; genus Flavobacterium; species Flavobacterium succinicans. The sequence continues at coordinate 30,798 of NZ_JATV01000015.1, forward strand.
TTTGCCGTATTGCTTCTATTAATTTCCTCAACGATTTATTCCCAAAACGGCACCAAGAAATTATTTCACATCGATAAATATCTAGTTACATCCAACGAAAAAAACTTTGAATACATCAAAGAAGTTGAAGAATATGACACGAATAAAAAAGCATATCCCATAAAGATATACTACAAATCAGGCAAAATATATCTAATAGGAACTACTTTAAACAAAGACAAAGTTGTCCTAGACGGTAAATGCTTGTATTACTATGAAAATGGCAAAAAAAAACGAGTAGCAAACTATGAAAATAATATACTCGTAGACAAGCAATATTATTATCACGAAAATGGAGTTCTCAAATTAGAATCAGAATTCGAAGTAAGCAAAAACAAAAAAGAGTCTACACTGAAAATTCTTAACTATTTTGATGAAAATAATGTACAAAAAGTAACAAATGGCGAGGGAGAATATGTAGAAGAAGGCTGGAACGATCAAACCTCTACTGGCACAATAAAGAACTTTTTAAAAGAAGGTATTTGGAGAGGACATTTAATAAAGGAAAAAGTCAGTTTTACCGAACAATTCAACAAAGGAAAACTAGTTGTAGGCCATAGCATTGACTCTTTGAATAACAAATTCACTTACAATGTAGTCAACGAAAGAGCACATCCCAAAAAAGGCATGAATGATTTTTATAATTATTTAAAAAAAAACGACATCATTCCAAGAAACATCAATGGTAAAGTTACAGGCAAAATAATCATTAACATTGATATTGACAAAAACGGTAAATTAGAAAATGTTTCTTGCTATACAGGAGACCAATATGGCATTACAGAGAATGCTGTAAAATTAATTGCTCAATATGAAAACTGGATACCAGGAAAACACAGAGGCATTACTGTTAAAACACATTTCACATTACCTATTGCCTTTGAATAAATTATCGCAGTGTTTTTAAACAACTAACACCTAACCACTTGTCAACTCTAAAAATAAAGAAACGTTTCTTTTGTTCTAGTCAAAATTATTTTCTACTTTTGCACCCGTCTTACAAGAGTATGTTCGACATACATAAAAATCATTTAAATAATATTAGCATGTATTTAACTAAAGAAGTTAAAGCGGAAATTTTCGCTAAACACGGAGGAAAAGCAGAAAACACTGGATCTGCAGAAGGACAAATCGCTTTATTCACTCACAGAATTAGCCACCTTACTGAGCACTTGAAAAAAAATCGTCACGATTATAATACTGAGCGTTCTTTGGTACTATTAGTAGGTAAAAGAAGAGCTTTGTTGGATTACTTGAAAAAGAAAGAAATCAACAGATACCGTGAGATTATCAAAGTATTGGGTATTAGAAAATAATCAATATACAAAAAAGAGGTGCGAAAGTGCCTCTTTTTTTATTTAAAACATGCAGTTTTTAAATTTTTCAAAAACAACTGACAATCATCAGGATAAGAAGTCAAATTTATATAAATGTATAGCTGTCTTTTGCTATATTTGCAACTGATAAAAAAGTTTGGTTTTTCATTGGGTTTTAGACGATAACTACACACAACAACTACAACACAACTAAAACCCATTGTATAATCCAATAAGAAAAAAAGTATGATTCCACAATTATTTGTAGAAAGTATCGATTTAGGTGATGGCAGAAGCATCACAATCGAGACAGGTCGTTTAGCCAAACAAGCCGATGGATCTGTTGTAGTAAGAATGGGCGACACGATGATCCTTGCAACAGCAGTTTCAGCACGTAGCGCCAACCCAGCAGTAGATTTTTTACCTTTAACAGTAGATTACCGCGAAAAATTTGCAGCAGCTGGTCGTTTTCCTGGAGGTTTCTTCAAAAGAGAAGCGCGTCCTAGCGATAGCGAAGTATTGACGATGCGTTTAGTAGACCGTGTATTACGTCCACTTTTCCCAGACGATTACCATGCTGAAACACAAGTTATGATTCAATTAATGTCTCATGACGAAGAAGTAATGCCAGATGCATTGGCTGGTTTGGCAGCATCTGCAGCATTAGCAGTATCTGACATTCCATTTTACAATTTGATTTCAGAAGTACGTGTTGCACGTATTGATGGTAAATTTGTAATCAACCCAAGTAGAGAAGACTTAGCAAAATCAGACATCGACATGATGATTGGAGCTTCTATGGACTCTGTAGCTATGGTGGAAGGTGAAATGAAAGAAATTTCAGAAGGTGAAATGGTAGAAGCTATCAAATTTGCCCACGAAGCGATTAAAGTTCAAATTCAAGCACAATTGCGTTTGCAAGCTGCTTTTGGTAAAAAAGAAATTCGTACTTACGAAGGAGAAAAAGAAAACGAAGCAATTTACAAAAAAGTAAAAGCTGCTGCTTACGATAAAATTTATGCTATCGCAAAAGTAGGTTCTGCTAAACACGAAAGAAGTGCTGCATTTGCTGAAGTAAAAGAAGAAGTAAAAGCTTTATTTACAGAAGAAGAATTAGCTGCTGATGGCGATTTAGTTTCTAAATATTTTTACAAAACCAACAAAGAAGCGGTTCGTAATGTAGTGTTAGAATTAGGCGTACGTTTAGATGGTAGAAAAACAACTGATATTAGACCAATTTGGTGTGAAACAGATTATTTACCAAGAGTACATGGATCTTCTTTATTTACTCGTGGAGAAACTCAAGCTTTGGCTACGGTAACTTTAGGAACTTCTAGAGAAGCCAATCAAATAGATTCTCCATCTGAACAAGGTGAAGAGAAATTCTATTTACACTATAACTTCCCTCCTTTCTCTACAGGTGAAGCAAAACCATTAAGAGGAACTTCAAGAAGAGAAGTAGGTCACGGAAACTTAGCACAACGTGCGTTAAAAAATATGATTCCTGCTGATTGTCCTTATACTATTCGTATTGTTTCTGAAGTATTAGAATCTAACGGCTCTTCTTCAATGGCAACCGTTTGTGCAGGTACAATGGCTTTGATGGATGCTGGAGTTCAAATGGTAAAACCAGTTTCTGGAATTGCTATGGGATTGATTACTGACGGAGAGAAATTTGCGGTATTGTCTGATATTTTAGGTGACGAAGATCACTTAGGAGATATGGACTTTAAAGTAACTGGAACTGCTGACGGTATCACAGCTTGCCAAATGGATATCAAAATTGATGGATTGCGTTATGACATCATGGAACAAGCGCTTAACCAAGCTCGTGACGGACGTATGCATATTTTAGGCAAATTGACTGAAACTATCGCTGCACCTAGAGCTGACGTTAAAGCACATGCTCCTAAAATCATCACTAGAACCATTCCTGGAAACTTTATTGGTGCTTTGATTGGACCTGGTGGAAAAGTAATTCAAGAATTACAAAAAGCTACAGGAACAACCATCGTAATCAACGAAGTAGACGAGCAAGGTGTTATCGAGATTCTTGGAACAGATCCTGCTGGAATTGAAGCGGTATTGGCCAAAATTCAATCAATCACTTTCAAACCACAAATGGGAGAAGCGTATGAAGTGAAAGTAATCAAAATGCTTGACTTTGGTGCTGTGGTAGAATATACTGCTGCTCCAGGAAACGAAGTTTTATTGCACGTATCTGAGTTAGCTTGGGAACGTACTGAAAATGTTGCCGATGTAGTGAATATGGGTGACGTATTTCAAATAAAGTATCTTGGTCTTGATCCAAAAACAAGAAAAGAAAAAGTATCAAGAAAAGCATTGTTGCCTAGACCTCCACGCGAAGAGAAAAAAGAATAACGATTTAAGTAAAGGTCACTATTCAAAAGCCCCTTATTCATTATGACTAAGGGGCTTTTTTTTGCATAAAAATTAGCAACATCCTAGGGCTATCTGTGAATTTCACAATAAAAATTAAAAATAAATAAACGACTTTACATTTAATTCATATAAAAAAAATATCTTTAACCTTATTAACCTTATAAACAAGTATTAGACATGGCATTTACAGTTATTCAAAACACAAAAATTAACACAACTCCTTTTACTTTTTCAAGCCCAGGAACAGTACAATATCCTGTTTCTCCTTTGGTTTCGGCAAAATTCTACACCCCTGAAGGCGGTGCTTTAACCCTAAAAATTAGAGCTACTTTGTACATGAACTCTGAGGACACTATCCCACCAACAGTGCAAACGCCAATAGAATCTGGCAATGTACTAACCATGAACTACGATTACAATTTCTCGGAAGAAACCCCAGAAAGTTGCGATGTATATTATGTAGAAGTAGATTATACTTCAGACACTGTGGGTGATATAACTACCATCATGTCTTATATGGTAGACTTAGATCCTGAGACTTCTAGAGGAACCGAAACAACTGTAGGACACTAACAATAAGCTTATTGAAAACCAAACATACGTCGTTTAAAAAACAAACGATGTATGTTTTAGCACATATAATTTGAAATGGCAAAATTTAAACTTATTCTAGTTATATTATATCTAATTATTCCATCTCTTTTATTTTCTCAAAAAATTTTAGAAAATGATGTTTTTGTAAAAACGCTTGAGAAAAAAACGAAAGAATTTAGTACTGAATACAACTTTAACAAGGCTCAATCTTTTTTTATTAAAAAGAATTGGGATTCAACATTGGTCAACTCAATGAAACAATTGCATTCAAGTAACAACAAAGAATTAGCAGATTATTGCCATTATTTTAGAGGAAGTAGTTTTAGAGAAAAAAAACTATTCAAAGAAGCCATTTCAGAATTAAATTTAGTTTCTAAAAATTTTAAATTTTACTCATTAATAAATAAAGATTTAGGTGAAAATTTTTTAGAATTAAAACAGTATAAAAAAGCCATTAATCATTTCAAAAAAATAGAAAAAACACCAATTCCAAACCAACAAGGATATCAAATAAGTATTATTTATCAAAATTTAGGCATTTGTTATTTACACCTCAATCAATTTACTGAGGCCGAAGCATACCTATTGAAAAGTCTCCAACTTCAAGAAAAAGACACAGTATCTATATTTGGCATATACAATGACATAGCTAATTTATATTATGTCCAATACAAAGACGCCCAAGCCATAACCTATTTTGAAAAAACCTATACGTTATCCAAAACAATAAAAGATTTTGATAAAAAAAGGCAAGCTTGTAAAAACATGGCTGTAGTCGAAGAAAACAGAGGCAACTTCAAAAAAGCCCTAGCCTACCGTAAAGAATCAGAGCAATGGAAAGATTCCCTCAACAACCAAAACAAAATTTGGGCACTCGCAGACTACGAGAAAAAGTATGCGGTAGCTCAAAAACAAAAACAAATCTCAGTACTCAAAGTAGAAAATGAATTAAAAAAAACGCAACGTAATACTATGTTTTTTTCTACTATAGGTTTACTACTCCTTTTAACAGGTGGTGTGTATATCTATGGGCAAAAGGAGAAAAACACCAAAATTATTTTAAGCCAAAAAGAAAAACTAGACGAGCTCAATACGACCAAAGACCAATTGTTTTCTATTGTAAGTCACGATTTACGTTCGTCCGTCAATGCGCTCAAAACCAGCAACACCAAACTCACCAATTCCCTAGAATCCAAAAACTACGAGGAACTCGACAAACTCCTGCATCAAAACAGTGCGATTGCCAACAGCGCTTATAGTTTACTAGATAATTTGTTGCATTGGGCGTTATTACAAACCCAACAATTGTATTTTCATAAAGATTCAGTGCATTTGTTTTCTATTGTACAACAAATAGAATACAGCTACAAACCCCTACTGTTAGAAAAAACAATTGCCTTTGAAAACGAAGTGTCCAAAAACGGTTTCATCTTCGTAGATCTCGATTCGTTAAAAATCATTTTGCGCAACTTGTTGGATAATGCTATTAAATTCTCTCCAGAGTACAGCAGCATTCGTTTTTACAGCCTAGACACCCCATCCGAGTTCCATCAATTGATTATTGAAGATCAAGGCATCGGGATGCGTCCAGAAACCATAGCCGAGTTATTAGAAGACAACGAACTATTGGCTAAGAAAAGCAATTCAGAAATCATAGGAACGGGACTTGGCATGCAATTATGCAAACAAATGATCAAGAAAAATGGCGGCACACTCGCCATAGAAAGCGAACTCAACAAAGGCACTAAGATGATTTTATCATTCCCTAAAACCGTATAGCATGGATACCATCAACATTCTAATCATAGAAGATACGCTAGAAGAAAGCAACGCCTTGAGCAAAGTACTTTTGGAAAACAACTACAACATCGTTGGGGTAGCAAGAACCTTTAAAGATGCCTTAACGCTGTTTTATAGCCAAAAAGTAGACATTGCCATCATAGATGTTTTTTTGGATGGAAAACCCGATGGTATTGCTTTTGCTGAAGCGATTAGCATAATGCCTAATGCCGTAAAGCCTTTTGTGTTTTTGACCAGTTCACAAGACCGTCAAATCTTCGAAAGAGCCAAACTCACCAAACCGTTTAGTTTCTTGATGAAACCTTTCAATGCATTAGAAATTTTGTATGCTATTGAAATGGCAGTAGAAAAATTTTATGCCCAAAGCCAAGTCTTTCAAAGCGAAGAACAAGATACCGTGGTGAGCCATGAGTATTTGTTCATCAAGAAAAAAAATGCCTTAAAAAAAGTAGCCCTAAAAGACATCCTCTACATCGAGGTGGAAGAAAGGTATTGCAACATCATTACTGAGAAAGAAAAATTTGTGATTTTAATTTCGCTCACCAAAATTAGCGGTTTACTCAACCCAAATGAATTCATCAAGACCCATCGTAATTACTTGGTCAATGTAAACAAAATCGAAGAAATCATCCTCGCCGACAATTTAATCATCGTACAAGGCGGACACAAAGTCAACCTAAGCGACACCTACAAAGACTTCATTAAGAAAATGAATATTTTGTCTTAAAACAAATAAATCTCTCAAAAGGAGATTTTTTTTTTTGATGTAAACGCAATAGCGTCCTAAACGTTTAAAAAAAAGAAAAGAAAAAGAGGGTAATTTTTGTATCTCAAATTAACTTTGAGTTGCACAACAAAAAAGCCCTCTTCTATGGCAAATATAACTTTGTTTTCTCAAATAATTTCAAAATTAGATCGTTCAAAATTCAGCAAAATAGTTGCAAGGAAAGAAACCGACAAGCACAATAAAGGATTCAATAGTTGGAATCATTTAATTTCAATGCTTTTCTGCCAGTTCGCCAAGAGTCAATCTGTTCGAGATATAAGCAACGGGCTTCGTTCGGCTACTGGGAACTTAAATCATCTTGGAATTAACAAAGCTCCCTCAAAATCTTCAATTAGTTATCAAAATAAAAATCGTTCACATGACCTCTTTAAAGAATATTATTTTGAATTGCTACAAAGTTTAGGACAGCATCCTAGATTTAAACAAGTGAAATTCAGAATAAAATCAAAGATTTTTTTATTAGACTCAACTACCATCAGTTTATGCTTAAGTTTATTTGATTGGGCAAAATACAAGAGAGCCAAGGAGCTGTTAAAATGCATACACTGCTTGATTTTGATGGCAATTTACCTGCTTACATCAATATTACCAACGGCAAAACAGCTGATAATAAGGGAGCTTACGACATTCCTCTTTTAAAGGGCAGTGTGATTGTTGCAGACCGATTTTATAATGACTTTTCCCTTTTGAATATTTGGGACAGCAACGAGGTGTTTTTTGTAATTAGACATAAAGAGAATTTACAATTTACTACAGTGAAAGAAAATGAATTACCTGAAAATCGTCACGAACACATCATGAAAGACGAATTGATTGAATTAAAAAATGAGCCTTCAAAAAATAAATATCCAAAGAAATTAAGACGGGTAGCGGTGTGGGATGAAGAAAATGGACAAGTTGTTGAACTTATTACAAACCAGTTTTATTGGTCTCCCAACACTATTGGGGAATTATATAAAAGCAGATGGCAGGTAGAAATCTTTTTCAGAGATATAAAGCAGCTACTTCATATAAAATCGTTTATAGGAACATCCGAAAATGCTGTTATGATTCAAATTTGGACGGCTTTAATTACCATTCTCATTCTAAAAGCATTAAAAGCACAATCAAAATTTGATTGGTATTTATCCAATTTAGTAGCTTTCATACGATTGAATCTTTTCGTTAAAATTGACTTGCAAAAATGGTTAGATAAGCCATTTGAAGAACACATAGAGCCTCCTCCAAAAAACATACAAGGGGTTCTGTTTTAAAAAACGACCATTTCTAAGGAGTAAACTCAATGAAATGGTCGGATTTTATATGATGTAATTTTATTTAGGACAGGATTGATGTAAACGCTAAGAAGTGCTTTCATGGCAAAAAAAAGGAGCCTCACGACAATCGCTTCCAAAAATCTTTATAACAAAAGTATTTTTACACCATCATTAACAAAGCAACTAAAATGAGTATAGCAGCAAAAAACCAATTTGAAATGAGACTTTTGAAACAACTTCTAACTATCAAACTAAATCCATGGATTGGAATTCTAGTTTCGTTACTGATCATAGTACCTAGTTTGTATCAAATTTTAGACGATGTGACAGTTTTACGCAAAGAATATCTTTTTTTAGCGATAGGATTCCCTTTATATATTAAATCTCTAAAAAAATTATTTGATGATATGCTACAAACACCAAATGATTTTTTGTAATCACCAACATAAACTCCTATACACAAGCCCTCTGTTAGTACTTTAGCAGAGGGCTTTTTAATTTATTTAAAAAAAACATCATAAATTGTAACTTTTAAACCACTCTTACCGTATAAGATTTGTACACTTAAACAATAAGGAGACAAATACCATGAGACAACTTAAAATCACCAAGCAGGTAACCAATCGTGAAACTGCATCATTAGACAAGTACTTACAAGAAATAGGAAAGGTAGACTTAATTACTGCCGATGAAGAAGTAGAATTAGCACAACGTATAAAAGCCGGTGATCAAAGAGCCTTAGAAAAACTAACTAAAGCTAATTTACGTTTCGTAGTCTCTGTTGCCAAACAATATCAAAATCAAGGACTAACGTTGCCCGATTTGATCAATGAAGGAAACTTAGGATTGATTAAAGCAGCACAACGTTTTGATGAAACTCGTGGTTTCAAATTCATTTCGTATGCAGTATGGTGGATTCGTCAATCAATCCTTCAAGCTTTAGCAGAACAATCTCGTATCGTTCGTTTACCTTTGAACAAAATTGGTTCTATCAATAAAATCAACAAAATGTACGCCTTATTAGAGCAATCTAATGAGCGCCCACCTTCTGCAGAAGAAATTGCAAAAGAGTTAGACATGACTGTAAATGATGTAAAAGAGTCTATGAAAAACTCTGGTCGTCACTTATCGATGGATGCCCCTTTAGTTGAAGGAGAAGATTCTAACCTTTATGATGTTTTACGTTCAGGAGAATCTCCAAACCCAGATAGAGAATTAATTCACGAATCATTACGTACGGAAATTGAGCGTTCTTTAGAAACGCTTACTCCAAGAGAAGCAGATGTAGTTCGTTTGTATTTTGGTTTAGGTGATCAACACCCAATGACTTTAGAAGAAATTGGTGAAACATTTGACTTAACTCGTGAGCGTGTGCGTCAAATTAAAGAAAAAGCTATCCGTAGATTAAAACACACTTCTAGAAGTAAAATCTTAAAAACCTATTTAGGATAAATTCCAAAAAGTAAATTCCAAATCCAAATTTTATTATTTTTGGCGTTTAGAATTTCAAAAAAATGGAATTTTAAAAGTAACGACGGTCTGATTAACTGTTCGTTTTTTGATTGATGATTGAAAACTCCGGCTGATTACCGGAGTTTTGTTTTTTGCAGGGCAAACAAAACTCCAGTCAATTCGCTTCGCTCGGGTATCCGGAGTTTTGTTTTTTTTATAAACACTCCACATATTTTTTTTTTTGAAACCAAGAGAAAAATCTTGAAAACGACTATCATTCAATGATTGCGAAATGGCTTTGATTTCAGAAAAAAATCTTTGCGAACTATGCGATTAAAAAAATTATATTTGCAAAAAAATAACACAACACAACAATGAGTAAAAACACCCTTATAGCGCCTTCGGTTCTTGCAGCCGATTTTGCTAACTTACAGCGTGATATCGAAATGATTAATGCAAGCCAAGCTGATTGGTTTCATATTGACATCATGGATGGCGTTTTTGTACCCAACATTTCGTTTGGTATGCCAGTTCTTGAGGCTATCGCAAAACACGCCACTAAAACAATTGATGTCCATTTGATGATTGTAGACCCAGATCGTTACATCAAAACTTTTGCTGAACTTGGGGCCAATGTATTAACGGTTCACTACGAAGCTTGTAATCATCTTCACCGTACCTTACAAGCTATTAAAGCTGAAGGGATGCTAGCTGGTGTAGCGATTAATCCACATACCTCTATCGATTTATTAGAAGACGTGATAAATGATATCGATTTGGTTTGTATTATGAGTGTAAATCCAGGATTTGGAGGACAATCCTTTATTGAAAATACCTATACTAAAGTAAGTAAACTAAAAGATTTGATTATAAAAAAAGGCGCCAACACCATCATCGAAATTGACGGTGGAGTAACGAACAAAAACGCAAAACAATTAGCAGAAGCCGGAGCCGATGTATTGGTTGCAGGAAGTTTTGTTTTTAAAGCCAACAACCCAACAGAAACTATCGCTGATTTAAAGACCATCACGGCTTTTTAAATCAAAAAACAGTTGTAATCAAAAGGCTGTAACCTATGTTTTAGGATACAGCCTTTTGTTTATTAATGCAGATCAATTAAATACTGGATTAAATCAGTTGTTGTGACTATTCCAACCAACAATTCTCCTTCACATACAGGTAACGCGTGAAAATCATTGTGGGTTAATATTTCGGCGGCTTCCTTAATGGAGGTTTCAGGTGATATTGTTGTGACTTTTTTAACCATAACTTGCTCAACTGAAAACATATTATAAACGGTGGTATCCACCACTTCCTCATCATCGTCAATAGCATCTGCAAAAGAAATTCGAAGCAAATCCGTATAACTTAATATACCTAAAATTTTATTACCTCTAACAACGGGTATATGACGAATTTTATGATGTTTGAACAAACTTTCAGCTTTAGTTAAATCATCCGACAAGTGAAGCTTAACCAAATTTTTGGACATAATTTTTGAAACGGGGACAGTATTTTTCATAATCCTAACTTTTACTATTCTCAAATTTATAGTAAAAAAAAATCAAAAATCCTGATGATTATCAGACGAGAAGTCAATTGTTTTACTTAAATTATCGTGATTAAGATTTTTGCTAAAAATTTTTCTAGGCTATAAAATACTTTTCATTATAATTTATCATTCGTTTAACGTGTCCGTATAAGGTGGGATGATTTTTTTCAAAATCTTTAGGGGTTTCAAAAAAATGTTCAAGTAGAACAGAAATGAACTCGAATTGATTCTCATAAGCATACTTTCGAAAATAAGCCTTATCATTAATTGCTTGAATCAAATGTGGTGTTTTAAAAATAGTGAGTATCGCTTCAAATTCATCTTGAAAAATAACCGAGTTGACATCGTTTTTCTTTAAACAATGAAAATGCAATACATGAGTAAATTCATGTAATCCCAAATTTATATTATCCGAAGCTACTCCATGTCCCGACAAAAAATCTGTCCAAGAAAAAACAACAGTCTTCATTCTAGGATTAAACTCTCCCTTGTGATACAAATCGTTTAAAGTAGAATAATACACCGTTGGGTAAACAAGAATTTTATGAAACAAATCACTTAAATAATGCCTCATCCCAAACGTCAACATCACATAAGTTCCAGCAACAAGTAACCGCATTTCTTCGGTGATGTTTATTTCGTGTCCAATAAATTCATACTTTTCAATAAACTTATTTATTCTGTGTTCAAAAACCCGTTTCTTGCTAGGGGATAACCTAACATAGAAAGGGAAATTTAGACTTAAAAAACTTCTTTGCTCCTCAGCAATAGGCGTTGGAAACAAATGCCAATGGACTAGCAATGGTTTATTATAAAAAAACACATAAATTGGCTCAAGGATGCTAAAGAAAACAAATACCAATCCGATAAATCCAAGTAAAATTTGCACTAAAAAAATTCCCATTTCTTAATTGTATCTATGTTTACAAAAAAAAATATTTCATAAAAAAAGGACAAGAAACATACATTCCTCATCCTTTGTTGTGACCACGGCAGGGTTCGAACCTGCAACCCTCAGAGTCGAAATCTGATATTCTATCCAGTTGAACTACGCAGTCTTACCTTACCAAATTAATTTTTTAAAATTCCAAGTTGAAAAAACTTAGCGTTCATTAAAAAATTAAGACAATAATTTTTTTACAATTGTTGATATTGTTTTTCCATCAGCTTTCCCCGCTAATGCTCCAGAAGCCAATCCCATTACTTTGCCCATAGCTGCCATTCCAGAAGCATCATTATCAGCAATGATTTTAGCCACCACAGCTTCTACTTCAGCTTCACTCAATTGTGCTGGTAAAAACTTCTCGATTACAGCCGCTTGTAACAACTCTGGTTCAGCCAAATCAGGTCTTCCTTGTTGCGTGTAAATAGCCGCACTATCTTTTCTTTGTTTTACCAAACGTTGCAACAATTTAATTTCTTCTTCTTCGGAAATTTCTTCTTTAGCACCACTTTCAGTTTGCGCTAAAAGTATTGCAGATTTCACTGCTCTTAAAGCTTCCAAAGCCATAGTGTCTTTTGCTCTCATGGCGGTTTTAATATCGTCCATGATACGTACTGATAAACTCATTGTATCGTTATTTTAAGTATTTGTAATTCCTAACCTGCTATTACGCTTTTCTTGAAAAGCAATCATTAAAGCGTTGCAAATTTAGAACAATTTAATGGCAATAACAACTCTTAACCCTAACGCGAAAATAATAGTTTGTCCATAAAAAAGCCTGAAAATATCAGGCTTTTTTTATGATATATTCTAGAATTATACTTAATCTACATTGTCATGCAAATAAGAATTATTAGAACGAAATTGCAAATCATTATTACTATCCGTACTCACAGACACTCTTGAAGTTGTATTTACCGCTTGTGTATTAGTCAATTCAACTCCTAGACGTTTATAAGCAGGTTCACGCTCTAATTCATCAATCCGAGTTACATTATTGTGAAACTTATAATTGAATTCTTTTAATTTCTTTCTTCGCTCTTCTGCTCTAAAACGTAAAGTTTCTTCAATGGTCATATCCATTGGAGATATAGCTTCAGCAGGCATAGCATGTGGCTCAACAGAAGGCACTTGCTTCATTGTAATATTCAATTCAGCTGGGACTTCTTCTTCTTTTTTGGCTACTGGTTTTGACTGTAGAAAATCATTTTCTACTTCCATATACTCCTCCAAAGAATATCTTACAACGCCATTATCTGATAATTCAGTAACTGGAACAAATTGAACTGGTTGTACAACATGAATATCATTGGCTTCGTTTGTCAATTCAAAAATTAATTTCTCCTCCACTTTCGGTGCAACAGGCGCTACAAAAGCAGGCTTAGAAGCTACAGGCAAATCAAAAGAAAAGGCTGTTTGAGAATCCTCCGCTGCTGTTTTTGCTGCAGGTAATTGCACTTCTTCTTTAGAAGGTAGGGCAATAGTAAAATCCAAATCTTCTATTGGTGAAACAATTTCAAAAGTAACATCTAAATTTTTGATAAATTCAGACATAACCATCAACTCATCATTATTAATAGCTGGTTTTGCAACCTCAAAAACAACCGGTTCTTCTTCCTCGATTTCCTCTTCTAATTCAAAAACTACACGCTCATTTGACTCCTCTTTACTCGTTTCATTACTATTAAAACTGGTAACTGGCGTACTAATTAAATTATGAACACTTCGTTGCTCTTCTTCAAGTGTATGGATGATTTTTTTTGGCTCAGTATTTACAATTTCATTTTGCTGTTCTACGTCAAATCCAGTGGCAATAATAGTCACCGAAATGGCATCCCCTAACAAATCATCTTCACCCACACCCATGATAATATTGGCATTATGACCTGCTTCATTTTGAATATGATCATTAATTTCACCAATCTCATCAATAGTTATTTCGTTAGCACCAGAAACGATAAGCAACAATACATTTTTGGCACCCGTAATTTTATTATCATTTAATAGCGGCGAATCCAAAGCAGAAACAATAGCTTCTTTCGCTCGGTTTTCACCCGACGCATTCGCTGACCCCATAATAGCCGTTCCACTATTATAAAGTACCGTTTTGGCATCGCGTAAATCGATATTTTGTGTATAATGATGCGTAATTACCTCGGCTATACCTCTAGAAGCAGTTGCTAAAACCTCATCAGCTTTAGAAAAACCAGCTTTGAAACCTAAATTACCATAAACTTCTCTTAGTTTATTGTTGTTAATTACGATTAAAGAATCCACTTGTCTACGCAATTTTTCGATACCAATAATCGCTTGCTCTTGACGTATTTTACCTTCGAATAAGAACGGTAAAGTTACAATTCCAACCGTCAGGATATCTCTTTCTTTAGCCAGCTGCGCAATTACGGGAGCGGCTCCAGTTCCGGTACCTCCACCCATACCCGCAGTGATAAACACCATTTTGGTATTACTGTCTAACATTTTTTCGATATCACCAATACTCTCAATGGCAGATTGATGTCCTACATCAGGGTTTGCACCAGCGCCTAAACCTTCTGTTAAATGTACTCCCAATTGAATTTTATTGGGAACTGGGCTGTTTTGTAGGGCTTGAGAATCGGTGTTACAAACGATAAAATCCACACCGTTAATTCCTTGTTTAAACATGTGATTTATGGCATTACTACCACCACCACCTACGCCAATAACTTTAATTACATTTGATTGGTTTTTTGGCAAATCAAATGAAATGCTTCCAAATTCTGAGTTGCTTGTCATCTTATTGGGTTTTTGATATTCTATTTTTATTTTTAGCTCTTTTGCTTGGGGCAAAAAAGGAGGAAATCTGACTCTTTAATTATTCTGCGTTTTCTAAGAACTCCTTTATTTTATCGACATATTTGTCTAAAAATGATCTTCTGATTTTGTTTTCAGTGGATTCACCATTTGGAATATGTTTTTCTTGTTGTGGTTTGGTCTCAATTTGAGCAATCTCATCAACAATTGGAACTGAAAGCACTTCTGGCGCCGGTTCTCTGTAAACAGGAATTCTATCAATACTTGGTGCTTTTTCAATTTTAACGGCGCTTTGCGATTTTTTCTCAATGCTGTTCATGACCAATCCCACGGCGGTTGCGTACAAAGGGCTAGAAATTTCCTCATCTGAGTTACCCGCTAAATGTTCATTTGGATACCCAATTCTAGTATCAATACCTGTAATATATTCTACTAACTGCTTGATATGCTTTAATTGTGCACCACCTCCGGTTAATACAATACCAGCAATTAATTTTTTACGAGGATCTTCGTGTCCATATAATTTAATCTCAGCGAAAACTTGTTCAATGATTTCTACTACACGAGCATGAATGATTTTTGACAAGTTTTTCAACGAAATTTCTTTAGGCTCTCTACCTCGTATTCCAGGAATAGAAACAATTTCGTTGTCTTTATTTTCACCTGGCCAAGCGGATCCAAACTTCACTTTCAACAATTCGGCTTGTTTCTCTACGATAGAACAGCCCTCTTTAATGTCTTCTGTGATTACATTCCCACCAAATGGAATAACAGCAGTGTGTCTGATAATACCATCTTTAAAAATGGCTAAATCTGTGGTTCCCCCACCGATATCAATCAATGCAACACCTGCTTCTTTTTCTTCTTGACTCAAAACAGCATCGGAAGAAGCCAAAGGTTCCAATGTTAACCCTGATAATTCGATACCTGAACTTTGTATACATCTCCCTACGTTACGTATAGACGAAGCTTGTCCCACTACGATATGAAAACTACTTTCCAATCTACCTCCATACATTCCAACGGGCTCTTTGATATCGGATTGTCCGTCAATTTTAAATTCTTGAGGCAAAACATGAATAATCTCTTCACCCGGAAGCATGGCTAATTTATGCACTTGACTAATGAGTAAATCAATATCACAGTCTCCAATAACTTCCTCTGGATTATTTCTGCTGATATAGTCACTATGTTGAATACTACGAATGTGTTGACCGGCAATACCTACCACCACATCTTTAATTTTATAACCTGAATTATTTTCGGCTTCAAGAATAGCTTGTTGAATGGATTGTATCGTTTGGGTAATATTATTTACTACACCACGAGCCACACCGAGGCTTTTGGACTTACCAACTCCCAAAATTTCCAATTTTCCATATTCATTTCGCTTGCCAATCATGGCAACTATTTTGGTTGTTCCAATATCTAGACCTACCGCAATATTCTCTTTTTCCATTTTCTATTATTTAGTACACACTACTTGTTTCGTAAACCGAAGATCAATTTTTTTGTATTTTGTAATTGAACTATCCAACGCAACTTTTTGAAAAAAAGCTTTATAATTTTTAAATTTTTGTTCAACGTTTATTACTTGGCCAAAATCTATTTGATAATTAAAATTTCTATTTAACATCACCACACCATCATTCGGCATAATTTGAATTCCAATGATATTTTTTTTCAAAAAAGGATCGTCATAAATCATTCGGAATAGCTCCACTAATCCTTCTTTGTTTTGATCATCTATCTCACCTGAAACTAGAAGTACTCTTGCCGTGTAATTAGACGATAAAGGCATTTTGACACCATTATAATCGATATAATATTCCCGGCCTCGTTCATTGATTCTTGCAATAGGAGTCTTTTGTTTGACTTCTGCTTTCAACGTACCATCAACACTCACAAACACTTGTGATTTCTCAATCATTGGATGTGAGTCAATGATTTTTTCGAGTTTATTCAAATCTAAGGCATCTCTTTCAATAGTTTTTGGATCAGTTCTATTTTCTATCAACATTTTATTAACCGTTTTTTGTTGTACAAAAAGCGGGTTTTTACCAACAAAAACAACTACTGCTCCTGCTATTTTTCGTTCTCTGTTGCGTTTTCCTGTAAAAGAATACAAAAAAATGATTCCAATCACAAGGATCACCAAGCGTATCAAAGACCAATTAACGCGTTTCATCAAGTGCTGCTTTAATTGATGGAACCATTTCGCCAAGATCTCCTGCGCCAATGGTCACTACCACTGTGGCATCAGACCCTTTTAAAGCAGGAATCAATTGGTCTTTAATAATTAATTTTTTATTAGTTGATGTCATTTTATCCAATAACCATTGCGAGGTAATTCCTTCCATTGGAAGTTCTCTCGCTGGATAAATATCTAACAACAATAACTCATCAAACTGCGACAAACTGGTCGCAAAATCATCCGCAAAATCTTTAGTTCGACTAAACAAATGCGGTTGAAAAACAGCCAAAACTTTTTGTCCTGGATACAATTCTCTTACCGCTTGATGTACGGCATTAATTTCTGTTGGATGATGTGCATAATCATCTATATAAACAAAATCAGATTTTTTGATCTGATATGAAAATCGTCTTCTAATCCCTCTAAAAGTTGACAATGCCTTGGCAATCGCTGCGGTTGGTGTACCGTAGGTTTTAGCCATAGCTAATGCCATCAAAGCATTCATTAAATTATGTCTTCCAGGCAACCCAAAACGAAGATTAGCGATCACTTCAGTTGGTGTTTGCACATCAAAAACATAACTAGAAACTTCAACCCTTACATTAAAAGCCTTAAAAGCAGCATCTTCGTTAATAGCACAGATCATCCCTTCAAGAGGTAAATCTTTAGCAATAAACAACTTAGTTTTATCGGTTACTTTATTCGCAAATTCCCTAAAAGAATCCTCAATAGCATCACTTGTTCCATAAATATCTAAATGATCGGCATCCATTGAGGTAATGCAGGCAATATCGGGGTGCAAATGTAGAAAAGATCTATCAAATTCGTCTGCTTCTACCACACTAATTGTCTTACCTAAACCAATTAAATTTGAATTGTAGTTCTCCACAACTCCACCAATGAAGGCAGTCACATCGGCTCCACTTTCATATAAAATATGACCTAAAATACTGGAGGTCGTTGTTTTACCATGCGTTCCAGCAACGGCAAAACTGAAGGTGTTTTTGGTAATTATACCCAAAACTTCAGCACGTTTTTTTACAATAAATTTTTGATCTAAAAAATAATTCCACTCCGAATGTGACTTTGGTACAGCTGGAGTAATGATAACCAAAGTGTTTTCTGACTTAAAATGTTCTGGAATTAATGCAATTTCATCTTCAAAATGAATCTCAATCCCACTTGCTATAAGTTCATTGGTCAAAATCGAAGGTGTTTTATCATAACCCGAAACTTGTTTTCCTATATTCTTGAAATAACGAGCCAAGGCACTCATGCCAATACCTCCTATTCCAATAAAATAAACGTTATGTATTTGTGATAAGTTCATGTTTCTTATTTTTTTTGCATTTAACAAATTGTCTTTCTATTTATTCAACAATTCTTCAATTTCATCTACAATTTTGATCGTTGCCATTGGCATGGCTAGTTTTTTTATATTATCGCCTAAAAGCTGTTGTTTACCTTTATCTTTCAATAACGCTTCTATCACAATGCTAAATTCAGATTCTAAAGCGGCTTCTTTTATCATGATTGCCCCTTTTTTATCGACTATGGCTTGTGCATTTTTTGTTTGATGGTCTTCGGCTACATTAGGCGAAGGAATAAAAATCACAGGCTTACCCACGATGCATAACTCCGAAACCGAAGAAGCACCAGCTCTTGAAATCACAAGATCAGCGGCAGCATACACTAAATCCATTCGTTCAATAAACGCCACAACATGTACTTGATTTGATGTATGTTTAGCGTATTGATCAATATACAATTTCCCACATTGCCAAATGATTTGTACTTGCTGAGCCAAAAGAGATTTCAATTCTTTTTCGATTAATTGGTTGATGCGTCGAGCCCCTAAACTACCTCCTAAAACAAGAATTGTTTTTTTATTAGGATCTAATTTAAAAAAGGCAACGGCCTCCTCCTTTTTAGATGAAACATCAATTAAATCTTGTCGTACTGGATTTCCTGTCAAAATCATTTTTTCGGCAGGAAAAAATCGCTCCAAATCATTGTAGGCAACACATATTTTAGAGGCCTTTTTGCTGAGCAATTTATTTGTAATTCCTGGATATGAATTTTGTTCTTGAATTAAAGTCGGAATATTTAAAGTATTCGCCATTTTTAATAAAGGCCCACTCGCAAAACCTCCAGTTCCAATAACAACATCTGGTTTGAATTCTTTTAAAATTTTTCGAGAATCCCACAAACTACTGATCAACTTGAAAGGAAACATAGCATTTTGGAGCGTCAATCGTCTTTGCAATCCTGCAATCCAAAGCCCTTTAATATCATATCCGGCTTGAGGTACTTTTTGCATTTCCATCTTATCATTGGCACCAACAAAAAGAAATTCCGCCTCAGGAAAACGTCTTTTTAACTCGTTCGCAATTGCAATTGCAGGATAAATATGTCCTCCAGTACCGCCACCACTTAATATGAATCTAAATTTTGACATCTCTAAAAATTTTAAAATAAATAATCTTATTCAGCTAATTCTTATTTGTTAAGCACAGCATTCATAGGATTAGAATGATCTTCAATAGTATATACCTCTTCTTTTGATTCGTTTGTATCGGATTCGATTTGTGCATCAATTAACTTTTGAAGCGCATCCTCACGTATTTGTTTATCCTTAAGTTCCTTTGCAATTTCTTCCTCCTTTTTGGTCACACTTAAAATAACACCTAAGGCAAAACAAGTCATCCAAATCGAGCTACCTCCACTACTAATTAAAGGCAACGTTTGCCCCGTTACCGGCAACAATTCAACGGCTACCGACATGTTAATCATGGCTTGAAAAATCATAGGAAACCCCAAAGCAATTACAATTAATTTCCCAAATAGCGTATTGGCTTTATGAGACGCAATAACAAAGCGAAACATCAAAAGCAAATACAACCCAAGAACAGATAAACCACCAATCAATCCCCACTCTTCAACGATAATGGCAAAGATGAAATCAGAGGAGGATTGAGGTAGAAAATTTTTCTGGACACTTTTACCAGGCCCTAAGCCGTATAAGCCTCCGGATGCGATTGCTGTTTTTGCTTTTTCAATTTGATAATTATCTTCATCCGCCTTATCAGATAAAAATCGTTCCATACGACTTTCCCAAGTACCCACTCTACTAAAGAATTTAGAATCGGGAAAGGCCTTGGCGATTAATACAAAAAACGTCAGCATTACAATTCCAGAACCAATAATTACAGCAATGTATTTTAAAGGATATTTTCCAACAAACACCAACATTAACACCATGGCAAAAATTAAAGCCGCAGTTGAAAAGTTAGAAGGCAAAATAAACATTAAGGTAAAAAAAACAGGCAACCACAACTCAATCAATGAAGATTTAAAATCAATAGGATTTTCTCTTTTTTTAGACAAATAACGAGCTACAAAAACAAAAAGTACAATAGACGCTAAAGTCGAAGGCTGAAACGTAATTTTGATGAATGGAATTTGAATCCAACGACTCGCATTGGCTCCCGCTATTACTGTCCCCTTAATTAGTGCATAGGCCAAAAGCACCCAAATTACTGGTAACAAACCCTTGGATATGGCTCGAAAATACAAATAAGGAACATTGTGCACCCAATAAATAATCATAAATCCAATACCAATATGCCCTAAATGTTTTAACAAATACCCTAAAGTATTCCCTTTACCCAAACCGATATAGGCTAAATTACTACTCGCACTAAAAACAGGCATAAACGAAAACAGAGCCAATAAAGCCACGAATGACCATATTACCCTATCTCCTTTTAATTTGTTTACTAGTTCCTTCATAATTACAATATTCTAGAGAATTATTTATTTCTATTACAAGTTAAATACCGCTTGTTTGAATTGACGTCCACGATCTTCATAACTTTCAAACAAGTCGAAACTCGCACAAGCTGGGGATAACAAAACGGCATCTCCTTTTTCGGTAAAACTTTGTGCTAATCTCACCGCTTCTTGCATCGAATTTACTTCTACTACATCATCTACCACATTTCCAAAAGTGGCAATAATTTTAGAATTATCAATTCCTAAACAAATAATGGCTTTCACTTTCTCGCGAACCAAAGACATTAATTCATTATAATCATTCCCTTTGTCCACTCCACCTACAATCCAAACCGTAGGTACATTCATACTGTCTAATGCAAAATAAGTAGCATTAACATTGGTCGCTTTTGAATCATTAATATATTGTACATTTTGAATTTTCAACACCTTTTCTAAACGGTGTTCTACTCCTTGAAAATCAGACAAACTTTCACGAATGGTCGCGTTTCGAATTTGCATCAATTTAGCTACAGAAGTGGCTGCCATGGCATTTTTCATATTGTGCTTACCTTCTAATGCGATGTACTCTGTTTCCATTGAAAATTCTTCTTGATTCATTCTAACTTCCATAATATTATTTTTTAAAAATGCGCCCAGTTCAAAGGTTTGAGTGATCGAAAAGGGGATTAATTGTGCGTTTGTTGTATTGTTGTTTAACCAATTTTTTGTGGCTTCATCATCAGCATCATAAATCAAATAATCCGAGGATGTTTGATTCATTGTAATTCTAAACTTTGAAGCAATATAGTTTTCATATTTATATTCGTATCGATCCAAATGATCTGGACTTATATTGGTTAAAATGGCAATATGTGGTTTGTAATTAATGATTCCATCTAACTGAAAACTACTTAATTCCAAAACATACACATCATATTCACTTTCTGCTACTTGCCATGCGAAACTTTTCCCAATATTTCCTCCTAGAGCCACATTGAGACCCGCTTGTTTTAGTAAATGATAGGTCAACATTGTAGTGGTAGTTTTTCCATTACTACCGGTAATCCCAATAGTTACCGCATTTGTAAAAGGCGCTGCAAACTCAATTTCAGAAATAACTACAATTCCACTTTCGATCAACTTCTTTACTATCGGAGCTTTATCAGGAATTCCGGGGCTTTTCATCACAACCGTTGCATTTAGAATCAAGGCTTCGGTATGTTGCTCTTCTTCCCAAGGAATGTTATATTGATTAAGAACGTCTTTATATTTTTGTTTTATCTTTCCAAAATCAGATACAAAAACATCGTATCCTTTTTTCAACCCTAAAATTGCGGTTCCAACACCACTTTCACCACCTCCTAAAACTACTAGTCTCATACTATCTTAATTTTAAAGTTACGATTGACAAAATCGCTAACATGATCGCTACAATCCAAAAACGAGTTACAATTTTACTCTCGTGATATCCTTTCTTTTGATAATGATGATGCAATGGAGACATTAAAAAAACACGTCTACCCTCGCCAAAACGTTTCTTGGTATACTTAAAATAAGCCACTTGCAATACCACAGAAAAATTTTCAACTAGAAAAATTCCACATAATAACGGAATCAACATTTCTTTACGAACGGCAATAGCCAAAACAGCTATAATACCACCAATAGTCAAACTACCGGTATCGCCCATGAATACGGAGGCTGGATATGAGTTATACCAAAGAAATCCAATTAAGGCCCCCACAAAAGAGAAAATAAACACGGTCATTTCCCCGGAATGCGGGATATACATAATATTGAGATAATTAGAAAAAATGATATTACCCGAAACAAACGTAAAAATACCCAGCGCAAAAACGGACACCGCCGAAGTACCAGCCGCTAATCCATCTATTCCATCTGTAAGATTCGCACCATTGGATACCGCCGTAATAATAAAAATAACTACAGGAATAAAAATCAACCAAGCCCATTTTTCATAGCCTTCTCCAGTCCAAGCCAAGAGTTCAGCATAATCAAATTCGTTGTTTTTGAAGAAAGGAATCGTAGTTGCTGTAGATTTTTCTTCTATGGGTGCAGGCAAAATCACGGCTTCAGTAGTAGTCGTGGCGGTTTTGAAAACATCAATTTTACCTGTATCTGTTCGTACGGTTACCGCTGGACTAAAATAAAGCACCGAACCTACTATTAATCCCAAACCAACTTGTCCAAACACTTTAAAAATACCTTTTAATCCCTGCTTATCTTTCTTGAAAATCTTGATATAATCATCTACAAAACCAATGGTACCCATCCAAAGCGTGGTTACAATAAGCAAAATAATGTATATATTTTGCAACCTTGCAAACAATACTACTGGAACCAACGTTGCAAAAATGATAATTAGTCCACCCATAGTAGGTGTTCCTGCTTTTTCATTTTGACCTGCTAAACCAAGTTCTCTTACCGTTTCTCCTACTTGTTGATTGCGTAAAAAACCAATAATTCGTTTACCGTAAATAGTAGACAATAGTAATGACAACATGAAAGCCAAAGCCGATCTAAAGGTGATGTACTGAAATACTCCAGTTCCAGGAATATCCATTGTCTTGTTTAAGTATTCAAATAAGTAGTACAGCATATTTTTTATTTTTTAAAATTTACATTCCAAATAAAACCAGTCTTTTTGGAATTTTGATTTTGTTAATTTTTATTTTCCTAATTGCTCCAATGTTTCCTTAACAATTTTCATATCGTCAAAATCGTATCGTACGCCTTTAATCTCTTGATACGTTTCGTGACCTTTGCCCGCAATCAAAATAATGTCATTTGGATTAGCTAGCTGACAGGCAGTTTTGATCGCTTGTTTTCTATCGGTAATTACCAAGACCTTCTTAGAATTATGAGGTGCTACACCCGCTTCCATTTCGGCTATAATTGTTTCGGGTTCTTCATCTCTTGGATTGTCAGAAGTAAGCACTGCTTTATCACTTAGATCGGCAGCTGTTGCCGCCATAATGGGACGTTTCGTTTTATCCCTATTACCACCACAACCTACCACAGTAATCAATTGTTCGTTCTGAGTTCGAACATCGTTTAGCGTATTCAAAACATTCTCTAAAGCATCTGGCGTATGCGCATAATCTACTACAGCAGTAATGTTTTGAGCTGAAACAATGTATTGAAAACGACCCGAAACACTCTCTAATTCTGACAATAATCGAAGTACTTCCAAGGACTCTAATCCTAACTCCATAGCAGCACCATAAATAGCCAATAGATTATAAGCATTAAAAGTGCCTATTAATTTTACCCAAACTTCATTATCGTTGATTTTCAACAACAACCCAGACAATTGACTTTCGAGAATCACTGCTTTATAATCCGCATATGATTTCAATGCATATGTTCGCTTTTGTGCTTGCGTATTTTGAAGCATTATTGCTCCATTTTTATCATCATTATTCGTAATTGCAAAAGCACTTTTAGGCAAGAAATCAAAAAAAGCTTTCTTCACATCGCGGTACTCTGCAAACGTAGGGTGATAATCTAAATGATCGTGCGACAGGTTGGTGAAGATACCTCCAACAAAATGCAAGCCCTCTGTTCGTTTTTGATGAATGCCATGAGAACTCACTTCCATAAAACAAAATTCAACCCCTTGACTAACCATTGTATTTAAATAATAGTTAATCGTTAAAGAATCTGGAGTAGTGTGTGTAGCCTTAAACTCTTGATCGTCCACTAGAATTTTGACTGTCGAGATCAAACCAACTTTAAATCCTGCTTTCTTAAACAATTGATACAACAAAGAAGCGACGGTTGTTTTACCATTTGTCCCAGTAATTCCAACTAATTTCAATTTTTGTGAGGGATTCTCATAAAAATTGGTAGCCATGTAAGCCAAAGCCGTATTGGTATCATTGACTTTAACATAGGTTACATTTGGATGCAATTGGTTTGGAAACTCATCACATACAATAGCCGTAGCTCCTAATGCTATCGCTTTATCTATAAATTGATGCCCATCTGCGATAGCTCCCCTAATGGCTACAAATACATCGTTAGCTTCTATTTTTCTAGAATCAAAATGCAAATGATTCACTGTAATATCAGTGGTTCCATTTAGGGCTTCAATGGCTACTTTGTAGAGTATATCTTTTAATGTTTTCATGATAATTCTAATACTATTGTTGCGTTTTTAGCTAAACTTTCACCTGCCATTAGTGACTGTTTTTTCACTTTCCCAATGCCATTTACTTTTACTTTAAGACCCAAGTTTTCAAGCAGAGCAACAGCATCCATGCCTGGCATTCCTTTTACATTTGGAATTGATTTAAAATTCTTTTGTGCTTTGGCAAAATAAGCATCGTAATTTTGCTCTTGATTCTTAACTTTTCTATTTAAATTTTTTATCTCGTTTGTGGTCGGAGAATCTGTAAATATTTTTTGAGCGATACGCTTAAAAACAGGTCCTGCTACATCGGCACCATAATAGTTATTGTTAGCAGTATTCGGTTTATGCACAACTACAATACAAGAATATTTAGGTTCATCTGCTGGAAAATACCCCACAAAGGATGAAGAATAATATTTTTCTGCACCTCCAGCTTTGGCATAATTTACTTGTGCCGTACCTGTTTTTCCAGCCATTGAAAAATCTTTTGAATACAATTTATTCCCAGTTCCTTTTTTAACCACATTGGCTAAAACAGCTTTCAATTTATCAATAGTTTCTTGCGAGCAAATTTTTGGATTCAGGATTACTTTATCGAATTTTTTAATCGAGGTATTCCATTCCTTAATTTCTGAAACAAATAGTGGTTTTACCATTTCACCATTATTCGCCACCGCATTATAATACGTTAAGGTTTGCAATGGCGTCACCGATACGTTGTACCCAAAAGCCATCCACGGCAATGTTACACGCGACCAACTTTTATCAGAAGGCTGAGGAATATATGGTCTGCCTTCTCCATTGAACCCTAATCCCAATTTTTTGTTTAAACCATAGGAATTGATATGATTCACAAACTGAGTTGGATTGGATTTATAATTTTCGTACACCGCTTGAACCATTACAGTATTTGAAGATAACTCAAATCCTCTTGCTAAAGAAATTTTACCATAGCCCCCTTTTTTGGAATCTCTTACAGCTCGTCCAAAATATCTTATTTCGCCGCCTTTGCTATCAAAAACAGTACTAGTATCGGCTTTTTTATCTTCTAACAATGCCATTAAATCAACCAATTTAAAGGTTGATCCTGGCTCGTGCGACTCACGAATGGCATAATTCAATCGCTCAGAATACATTCCTGTGCTTTCGTTTCTTCCTAAATTTGAAATGGCTTTCACATAACCTGTTTTGGTCTCCATCACTACCACACAACCATGATCCGCTTGGTATTCTTCTAATTGCTTCAACAGTGCATGATGCGCAATATCCTGAATATAAACATCAATTGTTGAAATTACATCATATCCATCTTGAGGTTCAACTTGATTTACATCGCTAATTGGCTTCCATTGCCCTTTGGCTATTTTTTGTTTCAAAATTCGGCCATCTTTACCATTTAAATAATGGCTATAGGCTCCCTCTACTCCTACTGGATTAATATGACCATAGATATCTCTCCCAATATACCCAATAGTTCGCTCGGCTATTTTACCGATAGGATGCTCACGAACAGTTTCTTGTTCTACAATAATTCCTCCTTTATAAGCCCCAAGATTAAATAAAGGAAACTTTTTTAGTGAAATATAATCGGTGTAACTTAATCCTTTGCACAATAAAAAATAGCGATTACGGTGGGCTCTTGCCAAACGCAATTCTTTTTCCAAAGCATCGGAAGATTTATTCAAAAGTTTACCGAGCGAATCCGCTAATTGTTTTACATTTTTTTCAAAATCTTCTGCTTTTGGCGCTATGGCATCAAACCGAATTTCATAATTTGGTATTGAGGTCGCCAAAAGACTTCCATCTGCAGAATAAATATTTCCTTTATTGGCAGGAATAACAAAATTTCGAACGGTTCTTTCTTTGGCTAACTTGCGGTAATAATCGCCTTCTACCCATTGAATGTTCGTCAACTTCACGGCAATAGCTGCTGCCATAATGAAAATGAAAAATGCCACTAGATAAACACGATATGATATGTTTTTGTCTTCTACTGCCATAATCTTTCGAATAAATTCGGTTCTTCTTCTTTGTTTACTCTAATTTTTACCGGAGGTACCGTTGATGGAAAAATTTGTTTAATTTCCATTTTTCTGGCCACCGTTGATTCCATTTTTAACTTCATCAACGTGGATCTTCTGTCTACAAACTCAGAACGAAGTTCTTTCACTTCATTATTCAACTCACTTATTTCAAACACCTTTTGTTCAAAACGCTGCGTATTGGCTATCATCAAAATAACAAGTAGCACTAAAAAAACGATAAAACGCCAATTTTTAATAGCATCATCATGAATCAAATATTTCGCTTTTAATATGGCGTAAATTCCTTGTTTCATAATGGTAGTTATTTTTTTTCAGCTATTCGTAACTTGGCACTTCGTGCTCTATTATTAATTTTTATTTCTTCGGCGGTAGGAATAATTAATTTTCCTATGGTTTTGAAAGGGACAGAAAAATTGCCAAAAAAATCACGTTCTGGCTCTCCTTCGAACATTCCATTTTTAATGAATCGCTTCACCAATCGATCTTCGAGAGAATGATAGGAAATTACACTTAATCGTCCTTCAGGATTCAAAATTTCAAGAGATTGTTCTAGAAACTCTTTCAAGACATCCATTTCCTGATTCACTTCAATTCGGATGGCTTGATAAATTTGAGCCAATATTTTATTCTTTACACGTTCTGGTAAAAATCTAGCCAAAACATCTTTCAACTCTTCCGTTGTTTGTATTGGACTTAGTGCTCTGGCCTCTATAATTGTTCTAGATAAAGCAGGTGCATTTTTCAATTCACCATAGTCATAAAAGACTCTTCTTAAATTCGCATCATCATATTCATTTACTACTTTGTATGCACTCAGATCGTTTCTCTGACTCATTCTCATGTCTAATTCTGCATCAAAACGAGTAGAAAATCCTCTTTCAGGCACATCAAACTGATGAGAAGAAACACCCAAATCAGCCAAAATACCATCTACTGCCTTTACATTATGAAACCTCAAAAAGCGTTTTATGAATCTAAAATTTTCATGAATTAAGGTAAAACGTTCATCCTGTAAAGCATTTGCTAGAGCATCTTCATCTTGATCAAAAGCAAAAAGTCTACCTTCTGACCCTAATCGTCTTAATATTTCTGCAGAATGCCCGCCTCCGCCAAAAGTAACATCTACATACACTCCATCAGGCTTGATATTCAAACCATCAACTGTTTCTTTTAGCAATACTGGATTATGATATTCCATTGTCGTTATAATTTAGATTTCCCATTACTTCTTCTGCTAACTCTGCAAAATCAAGATCCTCCCCACTTATTGATTTTTCATATAACTCTTTGTCCCAAATTTCAACTATCGTTACTGCCGATGAAAAAACAACATCTTTAGCAATACTTGCAAATCCAACCAAATCTTTAGGAATCAACATCCTACCTAAAGCATCGATTTCAACCACTTTGACCCCTGCGGTAAAACGACGAATAAAATCATTATTTTTTTTCACAAAACGATTCAATCCATTTACTTTCTGCATCATCACATTCCATTCGGCCATTGGATACAATTCTAAGCAAGATTGAAACACAGAACGCTTCAAAACGAAACCGTCTTGAAGTGAGGAAGCCAATTGCTTTTTTAAGGGTGAAGGCAACATTACCCGTCCTTTAGCATCAACTTTACATTCATATGTACCAATTATTGGATCCACAACATTTGTATTGAATAGTATTTAGCAAAAATATATAAATTTTTACCACAAATTACCACTTTATACCACTTTGTTGATAAGTTTACCCACACACCCCGCAAAAACTTTAGTTTACACGATATCAACACCTTAAATTAGATTTCTGTATTTGTAAGAAAGTTAGGATTTGAAAAAAAATAGAACAAAAAAACTCAATAATCGATGCAGAAATAAATTATAAAAGAAAATTAAAAACAACACACTTCATTTATTTACTCAAAAAGGAGTTACAACAATTTATTTTAATTTAATTAATCCTATATTTGTCGAAATTGAAATTGAGCTACAAAATACATGGAAAAATATTACAAAATAGAAGGTAAGTATAGCTATTATGAAGCAGGGGAAGGAACGCCGATCGTAATCCTGCATGGGCTTATGGGTGGGTTAAGCAACTTTGATGCTGTAGCGCAATATTTTTCGAACAAAGGATACAAAATTATCATTCCAGATTTACCCCTCTATACCCAAAACATCTTAAAAACTAATGTAAAAAGTTTTGCGGTTTACGTAAAAAACTTCATAACCTTCAAAGGCTTAGATCGCGTTATTTTACTAGGAAATTCGTTAGGAGGACACATAGCATTGTATCATACAAAAATGTTTCCTGAAAAAGTAGCTGGCCTTGTAATTACAGGAAGCTCTGGCTTGTACGAAAGCGCCATGGGAGATAGTTATCCAAAAAGAGGCGACTATGAATACATCAAAAAGAAAGCTGAAGATGTATTTTATGATCCTAAAATTGCTACTCCTGAATTGATCGATGAAGTTTTTGCTACTGTTAACGACCGCATCAAATTAATAAAAACATTGACCATCGCCAAAAGTGCCATCCGACACAATATGGCCAAAGACTTACCAAAAATGCATGTTCAAACCTGTATTATTTGGGGAAAAAACGACAAAGTTACACCACCTGAGGTAGCTGAAGAATTTCATAAATTATTGCCCAACTCAAGTTTACATTGGATTGATAAATGCGGGCATGCTGCCATGATGGAGCACCCAGAAGAATTCAACCGCATTTTAGAAGATTGGTTATCCCATACGCATTTAGCCGCACATTAATATTATTGAGTACACTATGAAAATCAATACTGCCGAGTTTGTAATTAGTAATTCTGATGTAAGCAAATGTCCTCAAGACTTCTTACCAGAATACGCTTTTATTGGAAGATCCAACGTTGGAAAATCATCCTTGATCAACATGATCACCAATCATAAAAAACTGGCAAAAACATCTGCAAGACCAGGAAAAACACAATTAATCAATCACTTTTTAATCAACAACAACTGGTTCTTGGTTGATTTACCTGGTTATGGTTATGCGAAAGTCTCAAAAAAAACCAAATCTATTTTTCAGGAGTTTATTACTGACTATTTCGAAAAAAGAGAACAACTGGTTTGTGCCTTTGTATTAATCGACATTCGCCATGAAGCACAAACTATAGATATTGAATTCATGTCGTATATGGGAGAAAGCGAAATTCCGTTTTGCATCATTTTCACCAAAGCCGATAAGATTAGCAAAGTAAAAGTTAATGCGCACATTGCAGCATATAAAAAGAAAATGATGGCCAACAACTGGGCCGAAATGCCTCATCATTTTGTAACCTCTTCTACGGAAGGAACCGGAAAAGATGAGTTATTACAATATATTGACGAAGTGAATCAAGAAGTTTTCAAAAACAACTCACAATTTTAGCGATCACTAAAAAATAAAGATTACAAAAAACGCAACTTTAATAAGAGTTGCGTTTTTTTTATACTATAATAATTGTAATGTTTTTTCCAAAGCCATCCCTCTAGAACCTTTAATCAGCAAAGTACTTCCCACAACAGGATGCAAATTTAGGTACTCCGCAAAAGTATCAAAAGTATCAAAAAAGTAAAAACCACTTTTAGTTTTCAAATTATTCTCATAAAAAGCCTTACCAACAAAAAAACATACAACATTAGCCTCTTCTTGTAATCTTTCAACTATAGCCGAATGCTCCTTACTGCTGTCTTCTCCCAATTCGAACATATCGCCTAAAATCATAATCTTATTAGGTTTTTCTAACTGCAGAAAATTATCAATCGCCACAGCCATACTGCTAGGATTTGCATTATAAGCATCTAAAATAATTTCGTTTGAACCTTTTACAACCATTTGGGATCTGTTATTTTCAGGCACATAATTTTCTAAAGCACATTTAATATCTTCTAATGGCACTTTAAAATAGGTCCCAATCGCTATAGCCGCATTCACATTATTCGCATTATACAAACCAATTAAATGCGTAGTAATAACAATTTTTCCTAAAGCAACCTCGACAAAAGGGTTAGCACTTACAGCGCTAATATCAACATCAGCATTGGACTTATCAATACCAAAAGAAAAACTTGAAAGTGATTTTGACTTCTCGACTTGAATTTCATCTTCAAGATTGATAAAGGTCATTTTATTTGCTGTAGACAAATAAGTAAACATTTCACTTTTTCCTTCAATAACACCTTGAACCCCACCAAAACCCTCTAAATGCGCTTTTCCGAAATTGGTTATGTACCCATAATCTGGCGTGGCTAAAGAGCATAAAAATTCAATTTCCTTTTTATGATTGGCTCCCATTTCGACCACACCAATTTCCGTTTCTTTGGTAAAAGAAAGTAAGGTTAATGGAACACCTATATGATTATTCAAGTTTCCAACGGTAGCTTTAGTATTATATTTCTTGGACAACACTGCATGAATCAATTCTTTGGTTGTAGTTTTACCATTACTTCCCGTAAGAGCCACTATTGGAATTTGAAGATAATTTCTATGATATTGAGCCAAATGCTGTAATGTCACTAGACTATTTTCTACCAAAATTGTTCTTTCATCAATATAAAATGAATCATTATCAATGATTACAAATTTAGCTCCTTTTGTCAATGCTTCCTCTGCAAACGTATTAGCATCAAAATTATCGCCTTTAATGGCTACAAATAAAGAGTTGGGTAAAATCTTTCGCGTGTCAATTGAGACTGTGTCACATTGCAAAAATAAGTTATGAATGCTAGCTATATCCATAAGAAAAAGAGTTAAAACAATAAAAGCCCTATTGAAAGGGCTTTTATATTATTAATAAAACAGTATTTTAATTTCTTGGCGATCTTCTTTTTTGAGCTTTTGGCCCAACACTAGACATCGCACATCTAAAGCCGATATAATCAGTAGCCATATCTTGTGGTAAATATCTACGCTGTGCTGGATCTAACCAATAGGCTCTGTCTCTCCAAGATCCCCCTTTGTAAACGCGTACATCGTCATTAATTAAAGTAGTTCTTTTACTAGATGAATCATACTTTCTTGACATTTTACCCAAAGAATCCACTGTTACATTATGCTTTGGAGCATTGTACATTTTACGTGCTTCTTTTTCGCTTTTAGATTCTTCACCTGAATTTCCAAAATCATAAAAACGAGTCGATTGCTTATCACCATCTCTGTAGTTGATGTTATTACTTTTATCAAAGTTTTGTCTCAAGTACGTCTCATTTTCGTCAACCGGAACTTGAGCAATTTGTCCTGGATATGCTCTAGCTATAATTTTACCATTACTTAAAGTATCATATTTTATAGTTGAAGAAGTTACAATTTCAACCTTACCATCTTTACCTATTTTATTTTTAGTATATAAATTACCTCTAAAATAGTTAAAATCATTCGCTTCATTGTCAACAATAGGACGATATACATCGGCAACCCATTCGGCAACGTTACCAGCCATATCATACAAACCGAAATCATTTGCTGGGTATTTTTTTACTTCATTAGTAATATCAGCTCCATCATCTGACCAACCTGCAATTCCACCGTAATCTCCATTACCTTGTTTAAAGTTCGCCAATTGATCCCCTCTACTAGCACGTTTTCCTGAACGAGTATAGCTTCCAGACCAAGGATATTTCTTTTGACCTTTGTAAGTATTGTATTCTCTTTGTCCTACATCAGCAGCGGCAGCATACTCCCACTCTGCCTCAGTCGGCAAGCGATATTCTGGTAACAAAATCCCAGAAGAACGCTGAGCATAAACGTTTTTATGTTCTGTTACTTTTCCATCTTTCGAAGCTCTAGGCTCTTTTCTTTTGGATTTCTCTTTTAATACAATTTCTTCATTACCACCATACACAGAGGTTGGCGAAGCTAAATACGTTTCAGAACTGAAAGGGCTTTCTGCAGAAACATCAGTAACTTTGGCATTTTTCTTTAAGTAACCTGCTTTTTCAAGCATTCCTTCGTTCACACGATCCGTTCTCCATTTCGCAAACTCATTGGCTTGAATCCAATTTACTCCAACAACAGGATATTCAGCATAAGAAGGATGCCTTAAATAATTATTAGTCATCGTTTCGTTATATCCTAAACGATTTCTCCAAACCAAGGTGTCAGGAGAAGCACCTGCATAAATATTTTTATAATTTTCTTCTGTTGGAGGAAAAACCTTCTTTAACCATTCTAAATACTCTAAATACATAGAGTTAGTAACTTCGGTCTCATCCATGTAAAAAGACTGAACGTGCTGTTGTGTAGGCAAATTATTCCAATCATGCATCACATCATCTTGAACTCTACCCATTGTAAAAGTACCGCCTTCTACAAAAACTAAACCGGGGCCAGCTTGATTTTTGTTTTTAGCAACAACATTTTTTTGTCGATCTAAGTTCCAGCCTGTGGCTCTGGAGGCATTACTTGAGCTAGATTTTTTACTACAACTAGCCAATCCTGCAATTAACAAAATTGATGTAATCAATTTTAAGTTTAAAATTCTCTTTACTTTCATACTATTAATAGGTCATAATTTGGTGCCGCAATATAACAATTAAGCTTTTATTAACAACATCAATTCATAATAATTTTAACGGGCCTTTTAGTTTTGTTCCGTGCTTGAATACCAACGCAAAAATATATTTTTTATTATTAAAACCTAACCGATTTAAATTATTTTTACCCTTTACATTCGCATTATAAAATTAGTCTAGCCAAAAATGAAAAACACCATATACCTTTGGATACTTCTTATTCTCTCTTTTTCGTCGAGTGCACAGCAAACAGGCACTGTGATGATAAATTGGAGCGAAACTAAACTTATCAATTTTGGTGATTATGCACTCAAAATACCCACATTCAATGGCGAAAACTTTGAATTCGACCCTGTTAAAAGAAAATTAAAATTTAACATTTTAATTAAAGACAGTCCTCTTAATGGAGGAATAATTTTGACAAATTTTACTTATCAAAACATCAATAGTGATGATTTAGGAGATTTAGCACTCGAAAACATCCCTTTCACACCAGAAGAGAGCGTCCAAAAAATCCAATCAAGAACCTTAAATTCCTCTTTGTTATCTTTTTCCCCGATAATTAAAGACAACTTTGGCCTAAAAAAAATCACATCTTTTACCTACAAAACAACATACAATTTCAATAAAGAAACCAATCAGAACAAATCAACAGCCACTTATGCGCTCACCAATTCGGTTTTAGCAAATGGAAATTGGTACCAATTTCAAATTCAAAAGTCAGGTATCTATAAAATCAACAAAACGTTTTTACAACAACTTGGGCTTAATACAAACGCAATTGACCCTAGAAAAATAAAAATCTACGGAAACGGAGGGCAAATGATTCCATTAACCAACAACAATCAATACCCGATTGACCTCGAGGAAACACCCATAGAAGTTATTGGCGAGAGTGATGGCGTATTTAACAATGATGATTATATTCTTTTTTATGGCGAAGGTACTGATACTTGGAATGCAGAAAGCAACACTTTCAACAACTTGTATGATGACAACTCCTATTATTATATAAATGTAGACGGCAGCAATGGCAAAAGGATTACCACACTTACCCAACCTACTGGAAACGCTACATTACTGCTTTCTACGTTTGATGACACACAATTTCACGAAGTAGACAAAATCAACATCAATCAACTTGGCCGTCAATGGTATGGTGAAAAATTTGATACCAACTACGAGCAAGAATTTGAATTTCAGCTACCCAATATTGACAATTCAATTCCTGTCAAAATCAGTGTAGAAGCGGCTTCTGCAGGTTTCACAACTACCTCCTTTACTATTGCCGCCAACGCCACTTCAATTGGCACTATTAACTTTCCACCCATAACCAGCAATTCTACCCTAGCGTTTCAAACTGGAAACTTACCTTCGACCAGTACTTTCATTGGACTGGAAAACAATAAAATAAAGCTCACTTATAACAATGGCGGATTACCCAATGCTACAGGATATTTAAACTATATAAAAATAGTTGCTAAAAGAAAACTAATGGGTTACGGAAAACAGTTTCATTTTCAATATGACGCAGCATTTTCTTCTAGTGGAATCGTCGAATACACCATTTCCAATGCAACTGGCATCACACAAGTTTGGGATGTTACAGCGCTCAATTCAATTCAAAAAATCACAAATAACGGTCAAGGCAATATGAACTTCAAAGCAAACCTTGGAGAAATCAAAAAGTACATAGCCCTTGATGCCAATGATTTTTTAACGCCAAGCACATCTAAAAAAACCAAAACCGCGAACCAAAACATAAAAGGGACTCTATTCAAAAACAATCAAGGTCAATTTCAAGATATTGATTATATCATCATCAGCCCAGCATTCCTGATCAATCAGGCCGAAAAACTGGCTAACTTTCACCGAAATTATTCAACATTAAACGTAAAAGTAATCTCACTCGAGTCCATTTATCATGAGTTCTCATCTGGAAAACAAGATATAGGCGCGATTAGAAACTGTATAAAATACGTGTACGACAACGCGTCAGCACCAGAAAAAAGAGTAAAATACATCAATCTCTTTGGCGACGCTTCCTTTGACTACAAAAATAGAATTAGCAACAATACTAACATTGTTCCTATTTATCACGCCTTGCGAAGCAATGCTACAGGTGAATCATCCTTTGCTTCAGATGATTTTTATGGACTGATGGATACTAACGAAGGTAACATCACCAACACCTTTGGAGGCATCGATATTGCCGTAGGCCGGATGATTGTAAACAATACCCAACAAGCCGATGAAATGGTGCAAAAAATAATAGAGTACCACGATGCAAAATCATTTGGTAATTGGCGTAACAACTTCGTTCTTATAGCAGATGATTCAGATGTAGCCTCCGATGCTTCTTTACAAGAAAAACAAAATAATTTAGGCGACCTAATTACAGCAGAGAAACCTTTTATAAATGTTTCTAAAATCTTACTTGATTCTTACATTCAAGAAGCTTCATCCGGTGGTTTCAGATACCCAAAAGCAAGGACAGATCTATTTAATGCTTTCGAAAAAGGGGCACTAGTTTTTAACTATTTGGGACATGGTGGTGAAGACGGATTAGCAGCAGAACGAATTTGGGAAAAATCAGATGGACAAAACTTGAACAACCGATTCAAA
Organism: Flavobacterium succinicans LMG 10402; assembly: GCF_000611675.1. Classification (GTDB taxonomy): domain Bacteria; phylum Bacteroidota; class Bacteroidia; order Flavobacteriales; family Flavobacteriaceae; genus Flavobacterium; species Flavobacterium succinicans. The sequence continues at coordinate 67,054 of NZ_JATV01000015.1, forward strand.
TATCCACTTTTCGTAACTATTACCTGCGAATTCTCAAGATTTGACAATCCTTTACGCTTAACCGCTGGCGAATACACTTATTGGAATCCCAAAGGCGGCGCCATAGCCATGATTACCACCATCCGCTCCATTGGACAATTCAGTGCAGAAAACTTTAATCCGTTATTAACAAAAAACTTATTGTCTTTTGGCTCCAACTCTTATGTTTCCATGGCAGAAGCGCTTCGGATTTCCAAAAACGCCAATCCAAATTCATCTACTAATGTTGTGGTTTTTATTGGTGACCCCGCTTTACAATTGGCCATTCCGAAACCAAAAATCAATTTAACCAAAGTAAACGACATCTCAGTTTCTCAACCTGTAGATGATTTTAAATCGCTATCAAAAATGAAAATTACGGGCGAAATTACAGATGAAAACAACACTCTTTTAACCAACTACAACGGCGAAATTGCCACCATAATTTCGGATAAAAAAATCACAAGAAACACCCTCAATAATGACGGCAATAGTCCCAGCATTGCGTTCGGGGTTTTGGGAGAAGCTATTTTTAGAGGAAACGCTACTGTAAAAAACGGACAATTTGAATTTAGTTTTGTAGTACCAAGAGATATTCGAATTCCAGTGGGTAACGGAAAAATTAGTTTTTATTCTAAAAAAGAAAACACACTAGAGAATCAAACCGGACACAACACCAACATTATTATTGGCGGAATTAATGAAAATGCAGCAGTAGACAATATAAGTCCAAAAGTGAAGTTATATATGAACGATGAAAATTTCGTTTCAGGCGGAACAACCAATCAATCTCCCATTTTAATAGCACAATTGGAAGACGAAAATGGAATAAATACAGCTAGCGGAATTGGTCATGACATTGTTGCTATTTTAGACGGAGACGAGAGTAATCCTTATGTCTTAAATGATTATTACGAAACCAAACTAGATGATTTCACCTCAGGCATCATAAGATTCCAGTTCCGAGATCTCGCGATTGGTCTTCACACTATAACCATCAAAGCATGGGACGTTTACAACAACCCCGTAACTACCGAAATACAATTCTTGGTTGTTGGAAACGAGTCGATTACACTTACAAACGTATTGAATTACCCCAATCCTTTTGTAAATTATACCGAATTTTGGTTTACTCATAACAAGCCTTTTGAACCGTTAGAAGTACAGGTACAAGTTATGACCGTTACAGGCAAAATAGTTTGGTCTAAAAATCAAATCATAACCACTGAGGGCTTTCTATCCAGAGAGATTACTTGGGACGGAAAAGATGATTTCGGTAGTCGCATTGGCAAAGGAGTGTATGTATATCGACTTACGGTCAAATCGACTTTGACTAACAAAAAGGCTCAAAAAATTGAAAAATTGGTCATCCTATAAATTATACTATATTTGTTCAATGATTTTTTATAAACTAATGAGAAAACTATTACTGATCTTCTTTATTGTTCTAGCAACAAACAGAACCATGGCTCAAGAACGCGCCATCACCACCGGAGTCACTTTTTTACAAATAGCTGCCGATGCTAGAGCAGCCGGAATGGGAGACATCGGAGTGGCCACCTCACCAGACACCTACTCACAACAATGGAATCCAGCCAAATATGCCTTTGCTACAGATAAGCAAGGATTCTCTGTAAGTTACACACCCTACCTAACCGATATCGTAAATGACATTTCGTTAGGACAAGTAACGTATTACAATCGTTTTAATGAAAGAAGCGCGTTTGCAGGAAGCATCAGATATTTTGGTCTTGGTGAAATAGAACTTAGAGCTGATGCGAATGACCCAGCTCGATTAGTTTCTCCTAATGAGTTTGCTATTGACGGATCATATTCCCTACAATTAAGCGACAAATTTTCCATGGCAGTCGCTGGTAGATTTATCAATTCCAATTTAAAAGTAGCATCAGACAATGGTGACGCTTCTGCTGCAAGTACTTTTGCAGTAGATATTGCAGGTTATTACCAGTCCGAAGAAATAGCATATTCAGATTATAATGGCCGCTGGAGAGGTGGTTTTAACATCCAAAACTTAGGGCCGAAAATTAGTTATGACAATGACGAATTCAGCAATAATTTTCTTCCAGCAAATTTAAAAATTGGCGGTGGTTTTGATTTCATACTAGATGATTACAATAAAGTTTCAGTCAATTTAGAATTCAACAAATTATTAGTTCCAACACCACAGTTTGAAAGTACCGATACAGCAGCAGAAGCCACTCAAAAAAGAGAAGACTATCGCAAAATAGGATGGGTTTCTGGAATTTTCAAATCGTTTGGTGATGCACCTGGAGGATTTAGCGAAGAACTAAAAGAAGTCACCTACTCCTTAGGAGTTGAATATGAATACCAAGATTCCTTTTCTTTACGCACAGGATATTTCAACGAAAGCGATCTAAAAGGAGCCAGAAAGTTTTTCGCTTTAGGCGCTGGATTCAAATACAATGTAGTCAAAGTGGACGTGTCGTATTTATTTTCTGCATCAAAAGTAAAAAACCCTTTAGAGAACACCTTACGTTTCTCCCTGACCTTTAATTTTGGGGATAAATACGAAAATTATTAAAACTATATAAAGTAACATTCGATCCAAATTTCAATAGAAAACCCTCTTGAAATTTGGATTTTTTTTCCTTAACCACAAAATAGAATAGTCAAAACCTCACTTGACATTCCTTGGAAATAAATACTTTTACACAAATGAAAGAAATAAGCATCACTACTTCATTCCAACAATTCGACAGCTTGTTAGAATTGCCTTCTGAAATTCAACACTTAATGCAAGAAGCTGTAAAAATCAGAAAAAACGCTTACGCTCCCTATTCACAATTTAGAGTTGGTGCAGCTTTACTTTTAGACAACCAAGAGATAATTTGTGGATCCAATCAAGAAAACGCAGCGTATCCATCAGGACTTTGTGCTGAACGTGTCGCTATTTTTTATGCAGGAGCCAAGTATCCTGGAGCTAAAATTACCAAAATGGCTATTACAGCCGCTTCTGATACGAACCCAACTACCGAACCCATTCCGCCTTGTGGCGCTTGTAGACAATCAATTGCTGAATACGAAATCAAACAAGATCAAGCTATTGAAATATTTTTCATGGGAGAAACTGGCGTGATTTACCAATCCGATTCATTAAAAAACCTACTCCCGTTTATGTTTAACAAAAAATTCCTATAATGAGCATAAAAACTAGTTGTTTAATTTTATTGCTTACTAGGAATGTTCTATTTTTGCATTTCGAAAATTTAGATTGAATTAGAAGTGCGTTTATCAAAAAACGTCCTTTTACAAACTTAATTTTACACCATCTCAAATAGTATTAACACTTACAAAAGAATTAATTCAGATGAAAGAAGTTACAAAAGAAGTATATTTAAAGTGGTATGAAGACATGCTTCTTTGGAGAAAGTTTGAAGACAAACTAGCGGCTCTTTACATACAACAAAAAATAAGAGGTTTTCTTCATTTGTACAATGGTCAAGAAGCCGTTTTAGCGGGAGCACTTCACGCTATGGATTTGACAAAAGACAAAATGATCACTGCTTACAGAAACCACGTACAACCTATCGGAATGGGCGTTGACCCAAGAAGAGTAATGGCCGAACTATTAGGAAAAGCTACTGGTACTTCAAAAGGCATGGGTGGTTCTATGCACATTTTCTCAAAAGAATTCCGTTTTTATGGCGGACACGGTATTGTAGGAGGACAAATTCCTCTTGGAGCTGGTTTAGCCTTTGGAGACAAATACAACAATACTGGAGGTGTTACTTTAACTTATTTCGGAGATGGTGCTGCTCGTCAAGGTTCACTTCACGAGGCTTTCAACATGGCTATGCTTTGGAAATTACCCGTAGTGTTTATCGTTGAAAACAACGGATACGCCATGGGAACTTCTGTAGAAAGAACAGCTAATCACTCTGACATCTGGAAATTAGGTTTAGGTTACGAAATGCCTTGCGGACCTGTAGACGGAATGAACCCTGTGAAAGTAGCAGAAGCAATGACAGAAGCTATCGAAAGAGCAAGACGCGGTGACGGACCAACATTCTTAGAAATGAAAACGTACCGTTACAGAGGACATTCTATGTCTGACGCTCAATTGTATCGTTCAAAAGATGAAATTGAAGAATACAAAAAAATCGACCCTATTACTCAAGTTTTAGATGTAATCTTGGATCAAAAATATGCAACTGAGGAAGAAATTGAAGTAATTGACCAACGAGTAAAAGACTTGGTTGAAGAATGCGTGAAATTCTCTGAAGAATCTCCATACCCTGAACTACAACAAATGTATGACATGGTATATGAAGAAGAAAATTATCCGTTTACCCCTCACAAATTATAATAAATTATGGCAACAATTATCACAATGCCCCGTTTGAGCGATACTATGACAGAAGGAACGGTAGCAACTTGGTTAAAAAAAGTAGGCGACAAAATAAATGAAGGCGACATTCTAGCTGAAATCGAAACAGATAAAGCAACCATGGAATTCGAGTCTTTTAATGAAGGAACACTTCTATATATTGGTATACCTGAAGGAGAAACAGCACCAATTGATTCTCTACTTGCCATCATCGGTGCAGAAGGAGAAGATGTAACAGCATTAATTGCCGGTGGAGCTGCCGCTGCCGCTCCAGCAGCAACAGAAGCTCCAAAAGAAGCAACTGTTACTCCAGCAGCAACAACTACTGCTACAGCTCTTCCAAAAGGAGTAATCGTAGTAACTATGCCACGTTTAAGCGACACTATGACCGAAGGTACAGTAGCAACATGGTTGAAAAAAGTTGGTGATACAGTAGCAGAAGGAGATATTTTAGCTGAAATCGAAACCGACAAAGCTACAATGGAATTTGAATCTTTCAATGAAGGAACTTTACTTTACATTGGAATTGAAGAAGGAAACACAGCACCAATTGATAGTCTTTTGGCTATTATTGGACCTGCAGGAACAGATATTTCTGGGGTAGCAGCTGGCTTTACTGCTGGTGGAACTACTACTTCTCCTGTAGCGACTGAAACAGCGGCTGCACCTGTAGCAACTGAAAAAAGCATTGAAACTATTCAAGAACCAAGTGCTGACGGACAAAGAATATTGGCTTCCCCTTTAGCTAAAAAATTAGCTTCAGAAAAAGGAATCCAATTATCACAAGTAAAAGGTAGTGGTGAAAATGGTCGTATCACAAAAAGTGATATCGAAAACTTTACACCTCAAGCAAGTGCTACTACTCAAGCAGCTCCGCAACAAGCTCCTGCCACTAAGACGGAAACTGTAGCAGCTCCAAAACCTTATGTTCCTGCTGGCCAAGTAGCAACAGAAGAAATTAAGAATTCGCAAATGCGAAAGATTATTGCAAAACGTTTATCAGAATCTTTGTTCACAGCACCTCATTACAATTTGGTAATTGAAGTAAGCATGGACGAAGCTATGAAATCAAGAGCCGTAATCAATACTGTGCCAGATACCAAAGTTTCTTTTAACGATATGGTTATTAAAGCAAGTGCTTTGGCATTAAAAAAACATCCAAAAATCAATTCACAATGGAAAGAGGATGCTATCACTATAAACTATCACGTAAATATTGGTGTAGCAGTAGCTGTTGAAGATGGTTTAGTTGTTCCTGTATTACCTTTTACTGACGGTATGAGTTTATCACAAATTGGTGCAAGTGTTAGAGATTTAGCAGGAAGAGCAAAAAACAAAAAATTATTACCTACTGAAATGGAAGGAAGCACTTTTACCATTTCTAATTTAGGTATGTTTGGAATTACTGAATTCAACTCTATCATCAATCAACCGAATTCAGCTATCCTTTCCGTTGGAGCAATCGTTGAAAAACCTGTAGTGAAAAATGGACAAATTGTAGTTGGTAACACTATGATGTTATCATTAGCATGTGACCATAGAACTATTGATGGAGCAACAGGCGCTCAGTTTTTACAAACATTAAAACAATACATTGAAAACCCAGTAACTATGTTAGCATAACAAAAGTTTTCTTTACTATAGAAATCCCGTTTTGAAAAGTTCAAAGCGGGATTTTTTTTACTTATTCTTGGCTTCAATCCACTTGGACATATATTTTGTGCTGGCGAGCGTATGATGTTGCAAAAGAGCACCGTAAAAATTATTCAACCGATGCTCCTCAATGGTAGAAAACAAATACTGCAATCGCTCTACAAAAATACTTTCAAAAAGCCCTTTTTGATATCTTTGATTCAGGATAGCAAACCCATTTTGTTGTGATGTAAGCCAGCTGGATTTATCAGTATACAATTGCACTGCTGCATCCACAAAATCCTCTACAGCATCATTAACAAAACCATTCCACGGCAAATCTCCCTGCATAGATTCTGCACCAATAGAAGTTGTTACACTAGGCGTACCTGTTTGCATTGCTTCCAATAATTTTCCTTTTATACCCGCTCCAAAACGCAAAGGAGCCAAAACTACTTTTGATTGTTGAACTACTTTCTGAGCGTCTTCAGCACGTCCCATAATAAAAAAATTCATTTTAGGATGATGTAATTGTAGCACTTTTTGAGAAGGATATGCTCCGTAAATTTTTAACGTTGCGTTCGGTAATTTTTGAAGAATTTTAGGCCAAATCGTCTCTTTCAAATATTGAACGGCATTCCAATTAGGCTCATGAAGAAAATTACCGATAAAAACGAAACCATCTCGTTCTTCAAACGAAGGCAATTCATTTACAAAAGAAGCTTCGAATGCATCCGAAAGAATGGGTAAATAAAACAACAAAGAAGCATCTATTTTAAAAACAATCTGCAGAACATCCATTTCAAATTCGGACACCATTAAAGTCAAATCACATCTTAAAATGCTTGCAACTTCTCGTTTTGCAACTTCTTCAACCAATAAATCTTCGAGAGAAAACGGTCTGTTTTGTTTAAAAGCTTTTTGTCTGGCCAATCGCAAACAATGCAAATCTTCAGTATCTAAAATTCTAATCGCATTAGGACAATTTTCAATAACTCGCCACCCAAACTGTTCTTCAATCATAAATCGATCAAACAAAACCACAGTGGGCTGTAAAGACCCTACAAACTCATCAAAACTAGAATCATTTAGCTTTATAGCAACTTTATCAATACCAAACTCTGATAAATCAATCATAAAATCACTATCCTGTGCAGCACTAGCGAAAGTTACTTCATAACCTTGCTTTTGAAACAAACCAATGAGTTGCATCATTCTACTTCCCGCAGCCGAAGAATTAGGCTCTGGCCAAACAAAACCAATTACCAATAGTTTTTTCATATCAAATTAATTGAGGGTACAAAATAATACTATTTCATTCTGATTCTAGCTTTTTGAAAGAAAAATCAAAACTAAAAAGCTAAATTTGCAGTCAATAAATTGAAGAATATCATGTTAGGATTAAAATTAGCGACAGACCCTCGCTGGGTTACCATAGTTGAGTCAAATATTAAAGAAATTCTTACAGATCATGCTTGGTGCGAACAAAAAGCGGCTTCCAATGCCATATATATTATCATTAACAATTCGGAAAAAGAAGAATTGGTAACCGAAATGACCAAAATCGCTTTAGAAGAAATGGAACATTTTCAAATGGTACACAACATTATCAAAGAAAAAGGATTAACGTTAGGCAGAGAAAGAAAAGACAATTATGTTAATGACTTAGTTAAGTTTGCTAAAAAAGACGGTAGCCGTAACGATGCTTTGGTTGAACGTTTATTATTTGCAGCCATGATCGAAGCCAGAAGTTGTGAGCGCTTTAGAGTCCTTTCTAAAAACATTAAAGATCAAGAATTAGCCAAATTCTACCATGAACTCATGATTAGTGAAGCCGGGCATTATACAACTTTCTTAAAATTCGCCAAACTATATACCGAAAAAATAGATGTCGACCAACGCTGGCAAGAATGGATCGACTATGAAAGTTCTATTATTGGAAACTACGGAAAATCAGAAACAGTGCACGGTTAATTTTAACTATAAATACAACAACAATGAACAAAAAAACACTCATCATCAAAATACTAAAATTTTCAGGGATTGGGATCTTCACTTTATTGTTGTGTATGTTTCTTACCCCCATTATTTTTTCTGATACAATAAAAGAAGAAGTAAAAAAATATGCCAACACCAAACTTGAAGGTGAACTGAATTACGGAGACGCTAATCTATCGTTTTTTAAACATTTTCCATCATTGACATTGACTTTAAACGATGTCAATTTAAATGGTTCCATCCCTTTTGAAAAAGAAAAATTTGTATCTGCCAAAGAAATCGCTTTTGGCATCGATGTAACAAGTTTACTTTTTGGGAAAGCAGTAGACATTGACCAAATTATTATAACCGAAGGAAACATCAATGTAAAAGTGGATAAAAATGGTCAAGCCAATTACAATGTGTACAAAGGAAATGAAGAAACACCTAAAAAAGATGAAGAGGAAAGCAATACCGCTTTACAACTTGAAAAAATTGAAATCCTCAACAGCAAAGTAGTTTATGATGACCAGTCAACGGCAATTCATCTTGATTTATTTGATTTTAATTATACTGGAAAAGGGGATTTAAGTTCGGATCTATTTGATTTATACTCTAAAGTCGATATTTCTAAAATGAATTTCATCTACGAAAACGAACCGTATTTGATGAATAAAAAAGTGGCTGGAGATTTAATTACTAGGGTTAATGTAAATTCATTGTCATTTGTTTTCGAACAAAATAACCTAAACATCAATAAGCTTTTAGTTGATTTTAAAGGAAAATTTGATTTTCTAAAAGACGGATACAATATTGATTTTAACATTAAATCTAACGATAGCGAACTCTATGATTTGATTAATGCTTTTCCTCCTAAATTTATCACTTGGCTAGAAAAAACAGAAATTAAAGGAAAAACCGACCTGCTTTTAACCCTAAAAGGAAAATACATTGCTTCTCAAAAAATAGCACCAGACTTACATTTAGACTTAAAAATAAAAGACGGTTTTGTAAACTACAACAAAAGTAAATTTCCTGTTTCTAATTTAAACTTAGATTTTAACGCAAAACTACAATCTCTTGACCCAAACCAATTAGTATTGGATGTAAATGGTATTTCTTTAAATATTGAGAAAGAATATTTAAAAGCAAAATGGCACTCTAAAGGAGTGGAAAACATTGAACTGAATGGAGAATTATTCAGTTTCATTGATTTAGAAAAACTAAATAATGCATTAGGAATTCCGAATCTAACCGTAAAAGGGCTTTTAACTGGAAAAGGAACAATGAATGGAACTTTCAATGCGAAAAATAATCGTTTTCCCATAGCTGATATTGCTTTGGAGCTTAAAAATGGTTTTATTCAAACAGAATATTATCCCAATCCAATAACCAACATCAATTGTAATGCTACTATAAAAAATCAAAAAGGGTCAATAGATGATTTGAAAGTAAAATTACAACCTGCTAGTTTCACTTTTGAACAAGAACCCTTTACAGTTGAAGCCAACTTAGAAAACTTCAAAGATTTAACTTACGATATAAAAGCTAAAGGAGTTTTAAATATCAGCAAAATATACAAAGTCTTTTCACAAAAAGGATTAGATGTCGATGGCTATATTAAAACGGACTTAGCGCTTAAAGGCAAACAAAGTGATGCTGAAAAAGGAAATTACAGCAAATTAAATAGTAAAGGAACGCTTGAAATAAGAAATATAGAAGTAGCCTCTACTTATCTTCCAAAAAAACTTTTAATCAAAGAAGGGATATTCAAATTCAATCAAGACAAAATGTCCTTCAATACCTTCATAGCTAGTTACAGTCAATCCGATTTTAAGTTAAATGGTTACTTAAAAAATGTGTTTAACTTTCTAAGCCCAAGAAAAGGGACACTTAAAGGTGCTTTTACTTTGCAATCAAAGTTCATTAATGCGGATGAATTTATGAGTTCAGAAACAACTAATACAGCTGCTGCAAACTCAACTAAAGAGAACCCTACTAAGTCAACAACTAGTACTGGAGTCATAATTATACCTAAAAATCTTGATTTGCAATTCAAAGCCATTGCTCAAAAAGTAGATTTTCAAGAATTACATCTTACTAAAGCCAATGGAAATTTGAAAATAAAAAATGGTAAATTATACCTTCAAAACACCAATTTCAACCTTATTGGATGCCAAGTAGGAATGAATGCACTATACGAAAGCTTAACTGCTAAAAAAGCACTATTTGAATACCAAATTAAAGCCACAGATTTTGATATTAAAAGAGCTTATAAAGAAGTTAAAATTTTTCGAGAAATGGCAAGTGCCGCAGAAAAAGCACAAGGAATAGTTTCTTTAGACTACAAACTTAAAGGCCGTTTAAACTCAAATATGGAGCCAGTATTCCCATCATTAGTAGGGAACGGAGTTTTATCCGTAAAAGACATTAAACTCTATGGAATGAAAATGTTTAATGTAGTTGGAAGCCAAACCAATCACGATAAAATGAAGAATCCTGAGCTTTCTAAAGTTGACATTAAAAGTTCGATTAAAAATAACATTATGACCATCGAACGTTTCAAATTCAAATTCGCAGGCTTTAGACCAAGAATAGAAGGAACCACAAGTTTGGATGGTAGACTAAATCTAAAAATGAGATTGGGACTTCCTCCATTGGGAATATTTGGAATACCAATAACCGTTACTGGTAATAAAGACAATCCAAAAATAAAAATTGGCAAAGAAACCCAGGAACTTGAATCTACTGAGGACAAAGAGGATTAAAAGAATAGAAACGCTACTGTAATCACAGTAGCGTTTCTATTCTTTTATTAAGTCTTCAGATTGCTTACCTATAAGTACCCTACTTCACTAAGTCATCAAAATAAAATAACTGCATAAATTAAGTTGCTACACTAATTAATTGATCGCACCTTACTCAATCACTAAGGAACGCTTGACAACATCGACCGCTTCTAGTGTACCCGTATGCTTCATGGAAACATCAGACAATTTAACAGCATCAATCCACCCCCAATTACCTTGTAAAACTTTAGTAAGTTTAATAACAATATTCATCGGTTTAACACCAACATCGTTCGATAAATTAGTACCAACACCGAATGAAAACCCAATTTTATTTTTACAATAGGCTGTAATTTTTGCTACTTTCTCATAATTAAGTCCATCCGAAAAAATTATAGTCTTAGTCAGTGGATTAATCCCTAGATCACGATAATGATTAATAATCTTAGCCGCAAAAACAACCGGATCGCCACTATCATGACGAACTCCATCAAACAACTTTGCGTATTTCTTATCAAAATCCCTTAAAAAGACATCTGTAGTAAATGTATCCGTTAGAGCAATTCCTAAATCACCTTGATACACTGTTGTCCAGTTTTGCAATGCAGAAATATTAGCAGACTTATACCCAAAAACCGCACCATGAAACATAAACCATTCATGAGCATGCGTACCGATAGGTTTAGTTCCATTCAAATATGACAAATAAACATTACTAGTCCCAACGAAATTAGGCAAACCACAAACATTCGAAGTATGTACCACTATTTGATGAACTTCATAAGAATAACGACGTCTAGAACCAAAATCAGCAATAGTGATTCCAAGTTCAGAATACTTCTTCATTTTATCTTGTACTACCTGAACTACTTCTTCATTCGTTTGTCTCGACTTACCCGTCAACTTATAATACAGTTCACATATCAGAGCCATCAAAGGAACTTCCCACAAAATAGTGCGGTACCACATACCCTCTATATAAACTTGTAAGTCACCTCCTTTTTGCTCTACAGTTATTTCAGAAGGGTCATACCGATAACCTTGCAAAAAATCCAAATAAGTACGTTTTAAGTAAGGACACGCATTGATCAAAAAGGCTTTCTCATCATCACTTAACTGTAACCTACTCATCTCTAGAATAGCACTTTTCAGAACCGTCGCAAAACCTTCTGGAAATACATGTTTACCTCTATTTATAAATTGATACCTAACACAAGACTCAGGAAACAATTGAAAAACGGCCTGCTGCATCGTGAATTTATAGAAATCATTATCTAAAATTGATTCAAAAGTAACTAAAGAGCTATCTGACATAATGTTATATTTGTAGAAAGTTACAAAATAAATCACAAAAGGTAGTAATTACAACAAAAACTTGTGATCATCTGTAACCCCCACAAGAGTCATTATCATCCCACATGGTTCCCGCTATCCTCTAAATCTTGCTTGGGCTTTATTCGCCCAAGCAAGGATACCGCTGCTATCGGGGTTAAGGAGTTACAATGGGCCTATTTATAGGCATTGTTACAACCAAAAAACTCCATTAGAGGTTCTCTAATGGAGTTTTTTTTTGTTTTTGTACTCAGAGCGGGACTTGAACCCGCACGAACATTGCTGTTCACTGGATTTTAAGTCCAGCGTGTCTACCAATTTCACCATCCGAGCAATTAGTGGTACCTCCAGGGATCGAACCAGGGACACATGGATTTTCAGTCCATTGCTCTACCATCTGAGCTAAGGTACCCTACTTTTAGGAGTAGTTATAAAAAAACCCTTCACTTTTGATGAAGGGTTTTCTAAAGAAAGGCGGCGACATACTCTCCCACAAATTGCAGTACCATCTGCGCAGGCGGGCTTAACTTCTCTGTTCGGAATGGGAAGAGGTGAGCCCCGCCGCAATAACCACCTTAAGGTCGTTTTGCAATGGGTAACCAGTTGGAACTGATTAACATTACATAATATCTTAACATACTGAGATAAAGAATATAAAAAGTGTATTAGAAAGTTCTCTCCCGAGAGCTTTCGCTCTCGGGAAAAAGGTGTACATAAGCTTACGGGTTATTAGTACTACTCGACTATGACATTACTGCCTTTACATCTATAGCCTATCAACGTGGTCATCTCCCACGACCCTTAAAAGAAATCTCATCTTGTGGTGGGTTTCGCGCTTATATGCTTTCAGCGCTTATCCCTTCCAAACGTAGCTACTCTGCGGTGCCCCTGGCGGGACAACAGATACACTAGAGGTTTGTCCAATTCGGTCCTCTCGTACTAGAATCAGATCCACTCAAATTTCTAACGCCCACAGTAGATAGAGACCGAACTGTCTCACGACGTTCTGAACCCAGCTCGCGTGCCACTTTAATGGGCGAACAGCCCAACCCTTGGGACCTTCTCCAGCCCCAGGATGTGACGAGCCGACATCGAGGTGCCAAACCCCCCCGTCGATATGAGCTCTTGGGGGAGATCAGCCTGTTATCCCCGGCGTACCTTTTATCCTTTGAGCGATGGCCCTTCCATGCGGAACCACCGGATCACTATGCTCTACTTTCGTACCTGATCGACCTGTATGTCTCTCAGTCAAGCTCCCTTATGCCATTGCACTCTTCGCACGGTTACCAAGCGTACTGAGGGAACCTTTAGAAGCCTCCGTTACTCTTTTGGAGGCGACCACCCCAGTCAAACTACCCACCAAGCAATGTCCTCTCTATCGAGAGTTAGGCCTCAGATAAACAAAGGGTTGTATTTCAACAATGACTCCACAACGCCTAGCGACGCCACTTCACAGTCTCCAACCTATCCTACACATCATTTATCCAAGGTCAATACTAAGCTATAGTAAAGGTGCACAGGGTCTTTTCGTCCCACTGCGGGTAAACGGCATCTTCACCGTTACTACAATTTCACCGAGCTCATGGCTGAGACAGTGTCCAGATCGTTACACCATTCGTGCAGGTCGGAACTTACCCGACAAGGAATTTCGCTACCTTAGGACCGTTATAGTTACGGCCGCCGTTTACTGGGGCTTCAATTCAATGCTTCTCCGAAGATAACATCTCCTCTTAACCTTCCAGCACCGGGCAGGTGTCAGGCCCTATACTTCATCTTACGATTTTGCAGAGCCCTGTGTTTTTGATAAACAGTCGCCTGGACCTCTTCACTGCGGCCCCGATTACTCGGGGCGACCCTTCTCCCGAAGTTACGGGTCTATTTTGCCTAATTCCTTAGCCATGAATCTCTCGAGCACCTTAGGATTCTCTCCTCGACTACCTGTGTCGGTTTACGGTACGGGTACTAATTACCTGAAGTTTAGAGGTTTTTCTTGGAAGCCCTTAGGCGCACTATCTCTTTGACCGAAGTCTCCGAGTACTATCGTATTTCCCCAAGCCGCGTGGATTTGCCTGCGCAGCTTATAGGTAGGTACTTCAACGAACTATTCCGTCAGTTCGCGGCGCTTTCATCACTCCGTCACCCCATCACAGTAATCAGTAGTACGGGAATATTAACCCGTTGGCCATCGACTGTCCCTTTCGGGTTCGCCTTAGGTCCCGACTAACCCACAGCTGATTAGCATAGCTGTGGAAACCTTAGTCTTTCGGTGTGCGGGTTTCTCGCCCGCATTATCGTTACTTATGCCTACATTTTCTTTTCTAACCAGTCCAGCATGCCTTACGACACACCTTCAACCCTGTTAGAATGCTCCCCTACCACTTACAATTGCTTGTAAATCCATAGCTTCGGTAATATGTTTATGCCCGATTATTATCCATGCTCGTCCGCTCGACTAGTGAGCTGTTACGCACTCTTTAAATGAATGGCTGCTTCCAAGCCAACATCCTAGCTGTCTGGGCAGACAAACCTCGTTCTTTCAACTTAACATATATTTGGGGACCTTAGCTGATGGTCTGGGTTCTTTCCCTCTCGGACTTGGACCTTAGCACCCAAGCCCTCACTGTTATCAATCATTATATAGCATTCGGAGTTTGTCAGGAATTGGTAGGCGGTGAAGCCCCCGCATCCAATCAGTAGCTCTACCTCTATATAACTAAAATAACGCTGCACCTAAATGCATTTCGGGGAGTACGAGCTATTTCCGAGTTTGATTGGCCTTTCACCCCTACCCACAGGTCATCCGAAGACTTTTCAACGTCAACCGGTTCGGACCTCCACACTGTGTTACCAGCGCTTCATCCTGCCCATGGGTAGATCACACGGTTTCGCGTCTAACACTACTGACTAAAGCGCCCTATTCAGACTCGCTTTCGCTACGGATCCGTGGCTTAACCACTTATCCTTGCCAGCAACGTTAACTCGTAGGCTCATTATGCAAAAGGCACGCCGTCACCCCACGAAAGGGCTCCGACCGCTTGTAAGCGTATGGTTTCAGGATCTATTTCACTCCGTTATTCACGGTTCTTTTCACCTTTCCCTCACGGTACTGGTTCACTATCGGTCTCTCAGGAGTATTTAGCCTTAGCGGATGGTCCCGCCAAATTCAGACAGGGTTTCACGTGCCCCGCCCTACTCAGGATACCACTATCCTTTACATTCATTACTTATACAGGGCTATCACCTTCTTTGGCTCTACTTTCCAGTAGATTCTAATTCTTTATGCAAGAAATCTCGTGGTCCTACAACCCCAACATTGCCGTAACAACATTGGTTTGGGCTAATCCGCGTTCGCTCGCCACTACTTACGGAATCACTTTTGTTTTCTTCTCCTCCGCCTACTTAGATGTTTCAGTTCAGCGGGTTTGCCCACCTATCGGTGTACTATGTCTTCAACATAGTGGGTTGCCCCATTCAGGTATCTACGGATCAATTCGTGTGTGCCAATCCCCGTAGCTTTTCGCAGCTTATCACGCCTTTCTTCGCCTCTGAGAGCCTAGGCATCCCCCATACGCCCTTATTTTGCTTATTGTACCAATCATAAAATTAATTATGACCGTTTTTTTTCGCTTTCTCTAATAAATCAGAGAAAACTGCTTTCTACTTTTTATTATTTCTTATCTCAATATGTCAATGAACTTTAAATAAGTATTAAGTATTCTGTATTAAGTACTAAGACCTTATTGTCTTAATTCTTGATACTATCATCTTGATACTATCTTGTGGAGAATAACGGAGTCGAACCGTTGACCTCCTGCGTGCAAGGCAGGCGCTCTAGCCAGCTGAGCTAATCCCCCATTTCTTGTAAAATTCCAAATTTTTAAATTCCAAATTCCAAAAAAA
>NZ_JATV01000016.1 GCF_000611675.1 Flavobacterium succinicans LMG 10402
TTAATTTGAAAATAGTTTGTGTTTGATACATTTGTTTTTAACCGAAAGATTACGCATCTTTAATCCCAGCCTGCGTGTAGCGCGGGAACGTTATAGGGCATTTTAAAAGACGACCGTACAAACAAAATGACAGGAATAAAAAAGACAATAGAATTTAAAGTTTCAGAACCGACTGACCTGAAAAAAATGACAATTGAATATTTCAAAAAATCAGGCTTTAAGCACGTAGACAACAACACAACTGACAGAAAAATAATATTTGAACGTGGCTCAATCGCTTCAAATATGTGGACATTTAATCCGCTGAATTGGAAATCCACAATCGACATTGAAATTAGCGGACAACACGTTAAGGCAAACTTTAATATAAATGCGACAGGTCAAATTCCAACAAACAAAGACGAATTGCTTTGGGAAACATTCATTGGCAATTATAAGAAATATTTACTTGACTCAAAGTTTGACTTTCTTGCCGAGAACTCAAAGAATTTAAAAACAACTAAAAGAAAAAATTTTGAATATATAGGTTGGGCTGCACTTGGTGGACTAATTGGCGGACTACCAGCTGGATTAATTGCATATTGGACGGGAATAAATTCAATTGTTTCTGTTGGAGCAGTAATGGGAGCTCTTACACTTATGACAAAGAAAATCAATGACGACAAAAAGAAAAACGCCCTATAACACACGCTACAAGCAAGCTGGGCAATTGGCTTAATTTGAAGATAGTTTGTGTTTGATACATTTGTTTTTAACCGAAAGATTACGCATCTTTAATCCCAGCTTGCTTGTAGCGTGTGTTATAGGGCGGTTGTTTAGTCGAAATTGCTATTAAACCGCAAATTGTTCACGCTTCTGTTAGCCAATTCCAGCTTTCACACTTTTTCATTTTTCACGTTAGAGTAGGAGAGTCCCAGTTTTAGGTTTTCTTTGCCTGTTCACTTTCTTTAGAGTTTGCTTTTAAAGTTTCTCTTGGTAAGTTTCATTTTTCACACTTCAGCTTTTCACGCTTCTGTTAGCAAAGTCCAATTTTCACACTTCTGTTTTCACACTTCCGTTTTTCGTCTGCTTGTCGTTAGAATCCTATTTTCAACGTTTGATGGCGTTTTCAATTTTCACGTTTCCAATTTTCACGCTTCTGCTTTGTAAACGTGCGGCGGAAACAACTGTTTATTTTCAAATTGGATTTGCCTGCGTAATTTCGGCTCAACTGCCCTATAACTTGTATATAAGCGCAAACATTTTTTTTAGCTACTCCCCAATAATAGGGGTAACTCAGTAAAAAAATGTTCCTATGATTTTTTCAAATATAACAAAATTTACTTACAAAAACCGATAAAAACTATTTCTTTTCGGGTTATACTTCCAACCAAACGTTTTGGGTTTCCTACTGCCCTAGCCCCGATTGAAATGGAAAGCCCGGAGCGCCCAAAGCCAATGGTACTTGCCTCAAAAGAGCGACCAACGGAAGCTCCTTTTGGGGCGTAGTACCATGGCTTTGGGGGTGAGGACTTGTAATGTAAAGCGGGAATAGCTCCTGAATTCTTATATCCATTGTAGCATAAAATACCAAAAACCTAGGGTGATAAAGGAAATTGGTATTCCAAAACCTATCATCATGCTGCATAGTTTGGGTTTCAAACCATAACTTGTGGCCAAAATACTTGCCGTAATCATGGGCGCCATGGCACTTTCAAGCAACGCCACTTCGATAACCTCTGAATGCTGTTGTAAAATTATGATGTACAGCAAAAAAACAAAAGCGGGTGCCAATAGTAGTTTGAAAAATAGTCCCAATCCTAAAAAATTCCAGTGTTTGCTTTTGCGATCAAACTGCAGTTGCAATCCTACTGAAAGCAACGCCAAGGGTGTAACGCCTGCGCCCAAAATTTTGAGTCCTTGTTCTATAAAAGACGGCATTTGAAACTGATACACATTAAGAAAACAGGCCAAGACAAAGGTGATGAAGGGCGGAAAAAAAGCTATTTTTTTTAGAATTTGAAATCCGCTAGTATTGCCTTTTGAATACAAAGTAGCGACCAAAACTGCAAGGGTAGACAACACCACAAAAGATCCGGGTTGATCGACTAAGATGGCGGTTTTCATTCCGCTCTCGCCATAGAGTGCGGTAATGATGGGGAAACCTAGAAAAGAGGTATTGCTCATGCCGCTACAAATAATCATACAACCGATTAACTTTCTTGACCATCCCAGTTGTTTTCCAAGGATGCCAAAAAAGAGCCACGACAATAGAAAAATAATCCAAGCCACTAGAATAGGATACAACAATTGTGCATTCCACTGAATTTTTGGAATGTGATACAAGGCCAAAGCGGGAAGACAAATTTGAATTACAATCCAATTGAGGATTTTAGGGGTATTTTTTGGAATGGCTGAAACGCGTTGAAGCATCAGTCCGAGCACTAAAAAAACAACTATAACGATAAAATTAATCATAGGGCTTATTATTCAATAAAAATGTAAGAGATGATTTCAAAAATACGATTAAAATTATTTTAATAGTCACGCAAACCCGCAAGTTTTATTTAATTTTACTCTCAAAACAATTTTATCTTGACCCATACAAATCCAAAAAGATCAGCGCTTCACGAAATTCCGGGTATTGCTTCACCCGAAAGTGTTAGTGCTGTAGCGGCTAACACCATTCAATCGTTTCGAAAAAAAACACCAACTCCTACGGAATTAGTTGAAGGGATTTTGGCTGGTAATATTACCGCTTTGAGCCGCGCGATTACACTTGTGGAAAGCACCAATCCTAAGCATTTGAGTCAAGCCAACGAAGTCATCAATTCGTGTTTGTTGCACGTAAAAGAATCCGTTAGAATAGGTATTACAGGAGTTCCCGGTGTTGGCAAAAGTACTTTTATAGAAGCTTTTGGAAAACACTTAACGAGTTTAGGTCGAAAAGTAGCTGTTCTCGCTGTCGACCCTAGTAGCACCATTTCGCACGGAAGTATCTTGGGCGACAAAACCCGAATGGAGGAATTGGTGAAAGATAAAAATGCATTTATTCGACCTTCAGCATCTGGGGAAACTTTGGGTGGTGTGGCTCGAAAAACCAGAGAAACCATCACCTTGTGCGAAGCTTTTGGCTTTGACACCATTATCATTGAAACGGTAGGTGTTGGCCAAAGCGAAACCGCGGTGCACAGTATGGTCGACTTTTTTTTATTGCTAAAAATTGCCGGAGCCGGCGATGAATTACAAGGCATCAAACGCGGCATTATGGAAATGGCCGATGCGATAGTCATCAACAAAGCGGATGGCGACAATATCCGAAAATCAAATTTAGCAAAGGTGGAATTCAACCGTGCTTTGCATCTTTTTCCAGCCAAAAAATCGGGTTGGACACCTACTAGTTCAACGTGTAGTGCCCTAACAAAAGAAGGCATTTCAGCCATCTGGGAAACTATTTTAACCTACATAGAAACCACTCAAAGCAATCAGTATTTTTTTGAAAAAAGAGCTGCACAAAACCAATATTGGATGCTCGAAACCATCAATGAGTATTTGAAAAACCATTTTTATAATCATCCAGAAATTGTTCCGCTATTAGAAAAAAATAAAGAAGCTGTGGCCAATAATGCCCTTTCTCCATTTGCTGCTGCACAACAAATTTTGGATGCTTACTTTAAAAAATAACTTTTTCCTTTCTGTTTATCCGAACAAAATCATTAAAAATCTTTCACTAAATAGTATTTTTGCGCTACTAAATTTTAATTTCTCTTGAAAAAAACAGCCCACTTACGACCAATTGTAAACTTTTTGTTACTTGGTTTATGCATCACTACCCTAAGCCGAATCGTTTTATTTTTTCTATTCAAAGAACGTGTGGTTGCCACCGAAAACTACGGATATCTTTTCCCCATCGGTCTCCGAATGGATTTGATATTATTGTGCTATGTTTCGTTGCTTCCAGCCGTATTGATTAGTGTCTTTCCAGAAAAATGGGTGCTCAAAATTCAATCTTTTTTTACGGTTTACTTTATCTTTTTTCTGAGTTTATTACTGTTCTTTGAATTGGCTACTCCCAATTTTATTGCGCAATACGACACACGACCTAACCAACTTTTCATTGAGTATTTGATTTACCCAAAAGAAGTGATTGGGATGTTGTACAAAGGCTATTTGCCTTCGATTTTGGCTACTATCGTTTTCTTGTCGGCCTTTATTTATGCATTAATTCGGTTTAGAAAACAGCTTTTTGGAGTTGGAAAAGCGTCTTACAAAACCAAATTACTCCTATTTCCTTTAGTCGCTTTTTTGTTGTTTTTTGGTGCGCGTTCAAGTTTGACTTCCAAAAGACCGATTAATGCTAGTAACGCTATTTTTTCTACTGACCAGTTAACGAATTGTTTGGGATTGAACTCCTTTTACACGCTTGGTTTTGCTGTTTATTCTTTAAAGAATGAAGGAAACTCCGATAAGATGTACGGAAAAATGAAACCCGAAGAAGCCATTCCTCGCGTAAAAAAATATATGGATGCAAAACCAGAAGATTTTGTTGATGCCAATTTTCCATTACTTCATAAAAGCGAATCGGATACCATTCTAAAAAAGCCTTACAATATTGTCATCATTTTGGAAGAAAGCTTAGGCGCCGAATATGTGGGAAGTTTGGGCGGATTACCACTAACACCAGAATTTGATAAATTGACGAAAGAAGGAACACTGTTTACCAATATGTACTCGACAGGTACTAGAAGTGTTCGCGGGATTGAAGCCGTTGTCACTGGTTTTCTGCCTTCGCCATCAGAAAGTGTGGTCAAACTGAATAACTCTCAAAAAGACTTTTATACCATTGCTAGTTTATTGAAAGCAAAAGGATATGACACCAGTTTTATTTATGGAGGAATGGCCAACTTTGATAATATGGGCGCTTTTTTTAACGGAAACGGCTTTAGCACCATCATTGACGAACCACAATATGACCCTAAAACAAGTGCTTTTCACGGTACTTGGGGTTGGTCCGACGAAGATGTAATGGTGAAAGCCAATGCGTATTTCAAAACACTAAAAGACAAACCTTTTGTGTCGCTGGTTTTCTCCTCTTCGAATCACGAACCATTTGAGTTCCCTGATGGCAGAATTCAGTTGTACGAAAAGCCCAAAAACACCGTGCATAATGCAATGAAATATGCCGATTATGCTATTGGGAAGTTTTTTGCATTAGCCAAAAAAGAGGCCTATTACAAAAACACCATTTTCTTGGTCATTGCTGACCACAACACTAGAACTTACGGAAAACATTTAGTACCTATTCATAAATTTCATATACCAGCATTGTTGATTGGTCCCAACATTCCAAAAAATACCAAATATGAAAAATTGTGTAGCCAAATTGACATCCAACCTACCACATTGAGTAAAATTGGAATGAATGTTATCACGCCAATGCCGGGTCGAAATCTGTTCCGTTTACCAGCTACAACCCAAGGAAGAGCGATTATGCAGTTTCACGATGTGAATGCCTTCCGAGTGGAAGACCAAGTGGTTATTATGCAACCCAACAAAGAGCCATTGCAATTTAAAGTTTCAAAAGATACTATTTTTACGCCAGTACCTCTGAACAAAGAAATAGCAAAGGATGCTTTGAGTCACGTGATTACGGCTTCGTATTTATACAAAAAGAGTAAATATTCTATCCAGAAATAGAATGGGTAACATAAAAAGAGGGTAGTGTATGAAAATCTTACACTACCCTTTTTATTATGTGATTAAATCCAACTTATTCTTCTTCGAATCGAGCTATTTCGCGGTCATAAAACGCATTCGCTTGTTCGATTAAGCCTTCCATTTCGGCGTTCAATTCGGCTTCGTCTAGATCTTCGGGTTCTTCTAAAAACTCTACCTCATCATCTTTAAGATTAATGATAAATCGAGGATAATCCATATGAATGATAAAGATATCGTCTGGAAAATCAGTATTGTCGCCTAGTAAAAATTTTGGTAATTCCATTTTTGTTTGTTGTTTATTATTTGTTGTCTATTGACTCTATTTTACTTCGAAACTATGCAAAGCGTATAATTTTTTACAAATTTAAGCATTCAGTCCTTAAAAGTTGACCGATTAATCAAATTAGGAAGGGAAGACATTCGTTTTTAAAATTTCCTCCACAAATTACACCAATAAACACTAATGCATTACAGCTTTTTATTTACTCTGCCTTTTCAAGTCACGAATTCTTAAGATCTATAAAATTAGTCCATTTTGTGCTATTCGTGGCTAACCTTTTTTTAAAGCAAATACCTTATCAAATAACCGATTAACCTCAAAAAACTATTTATCTGAAAGAATCACGGGTGCACTACCTTTTCCCATAAAAATAATTTTAGTATTGGGAGAAGTTGCGATTTCTTTCTGAGCTTTAATTTGTTCGTATTGCAATTGTTTGTCGGTTAGCCCTAAAGAAATGATACGTTGATAATCTGCGATACCCTGTGCTTCTACCCTTTTACGTTCCGCTTCTTGCTTTTCTTTTTGCAAAACAAAGGTCATCTTTTGAGCATCTTGTTCGGCATTAATTTTACTTTCGATGGTTTTCTTTACGGATTCTGGCAAATTGATATTTCGAATCAGCAATTGCTCTAACACCAATCCTCTAGCTTTGAAATCGGCCTCAATACTTTGGAAAATGCGTTGCTGAAATTCATTCCTTTTGGTTGAATACAAAGCCACCGCATCATAATAAACAGCATTGTCGCGAATACGGGTTCTCGTTACTGGACGTACAATTTTATCGGTATAGCTTTCTCCAATTCCTTTTAGAATTTTTGGAGCTTCATTTGGGATTACACGATACAACACGGTTAAGTCTATGACTACTTCCAATCCGTCATTAGACAATACTCTGATGGCGTCATCACCTTCTTGAGCCCCTTCATTATGAACGGCTGACATGGTATAGTTTTGTGTTTGCACATCAAAAACAGTAATATCCAAAAGCGGATTTACTACGTGAAGGCCACTTTCTAAAACATCGGGTTGTACGCTACCATAAAGCGATTTTACGCCTACTTTACCCGCGTCGATTTGCTTGAACATCGAAGAAGAAACTCCGATTATCAATAATAAAACACCTAGAATCTTTAAAAGATTAGAAAATTTAGATAAAGGATTAGCACTGTTGGTTAAATAGAAACTAACGACTAACAAAATTATTCCGAGAATAATAAATACTATCATTTTTTTTGGTTTTAGTTGATATGCTTATTATACGACGGAATAAAAAAGAAGTTACATTTGTAAGAAAAATTTTATTTCAACATTTCCAACACTACTAATTTCTTGGTTAATCGTGCAAATCGGATGTATAAAAAAACCGCAGCGGCAGTTAGTCCTGCTAATAAACCAATCCAGATACCAACAGCTCCAAGCTCTGTATATTTTCCTAAATAAATAGAAATTGGAAACCCTACCACCCAATAGGCTACAAAAGTTATATACATGGGGATTTTAACATCTTGAAGCCCTCTTAAAGCTCCCAAAACAACCACCTGAACACCATCTGAAATTTGAAAAAAAGCAGCTACAATAAGCAATTTGGCGGTAATCATTACAATTTCTTGATTATCGATTACCTGAGTTACATCGTCGGTATTCAAGAACAAATAAGGTAAATATTGATGAAACACGATAAAAAGAAATGCAAAAACGGTTTCTAAAAGGATGGTCAGTATAAAAATGGAACGTGCCACAACAATTAATCCCTTAAAATCTGCCATACCTTTGGCATTTCCTACTCGGATCATAGCCGTAACATTAAGTCCCATGGCTACCATAAACGTGGACGAAGCCAAGGTCAATGCAATTTGATTCGCCGCCTGATTGTTTTTTCCAAGAGTTCCCGAAAGCCAAATCGCGGCTGTAAATAAAGTGACTTCAAACATCATTTGCATGGAAGAAGGCACACCAAGGTTGATTATTTTTTGCAAAATCATTTTTTTTATGGAACTAAAACTAAATCCTGTAAAAAACTCTTGCATAATTGCATTGTGTTTCATGATATAATGCATAAATATAACCATAATCACTCTGGAAATGACCGTTCCTAAGGCAGCCCCAATAATCCCTAATTTTGGAAAAATCCAAATACCATGGATCAATAAATAATTGAAGAAAATATTTAAAACCACTGCTAAAAAAATAGCATACATCGCATATTTCGTTTGAGATAATCC
Organism: Flavobacterium succinicans LMG 10402; assembly: GCF_000611675.1. Classification (GTDB taxonomy): domain Bacteria; phylum Bacteroidota; class Bacteroidia; order Flavobacteriales; family Flavobacteriaceae; genus Flavobacterium; species Flavobacterium succinicans. Next base: position 8,203 of record NZ_JATV01000016.1, read on the forward strand.
GTCGGAAAATTGTTTATATCCCTGATAAACCACTAATGGCAGCAAAGAAAAAGCAATCCAATCAATATAAGGTCCTGCTAAAGCTACTACTGCTGCGGGTTGATCCATCAAGTACATCAAATGTTTCGATAAAATGGTCAATACAAACAATACCAATCCTAGAATGGTACACAAAAATAATCCATGATGAAACGTAGCTCTAATTTTTTCTGTATTTCTCTCTGCATGTGCCTCGGCTACCAAAGGTGTAATGGCTGTAGAAAACCCGATACCCAATGAAAGTGCCAGAAAAACAAAACTATTTCCTAATGAAACCGCCGCCAATTCAGTTGATCCTAAAGATCCTACCATATAATTATCCACTACTCCAATCATTGTATGTCCTAACATTCCCAAAATGACTGGGTATGCTAATCGAATATTGGCTGAAAATTCTTTGGTGTATTGTGACAGGTTCATGCATCTAATTTTTAAGTCGGCAAAGGTAATCAGAACCTGATGATTTTTGTTAAAAAAAAGGGTTATAAAAAAGCTAAAGCTCTTAACACCCTTTTTCCAATTTAGTCGCTAACTTTTTGTATCTGTTAGTGTCTTCATAAAAGCAATCAATTGTTTTTTCTCTTTTTCTGATAGAAGTAACGGATCTTCAGGAAGGGTTTGATTGGGTACTTTAAATCCAAGGCCAATACCACCACCTTTGTTATAAAAATCAATGACTTCTTCTAAGGTTTTGAAAACACCATTATGCATGTAAGGCGCCGTTAACTCAATGTTTCTGATCGTGGGTGTTTTAAAAGAATTTCTATGAATTTCGGCTTGGGTCAATTCATATTTTCCTAAATCGGCATCTAAATAGTTATGCCTGTTCGGTACTCCTAAAATTTCGCTTTCTGTTTTCATAAAATTAGGTGGGACTGTCCCGTTGGTTAAAGGAATAAAATGGCAAGTAGCACATTTAGCTTTACCTGCAAATAGATTAAAACCTGCTTTCTCGTCTGATGAAAATTGAACTTCGTCTCGCATGTATTCGTCAAACTTTGAATTGTACTTACTCAAAGAACGAACGTAGGAAGCCAAGGCGTTTTTGATTCCGAATTCGTTAATCTCATTTTTAGGAAATGCTTTTTTGAATTCGGCTACATACTTTTTATCTTTTTGCAAGGCTTTCACTGATTTTTCAAGAGAACCGTGCATTTCGATTTCGTTTGTGATGACAGCCACCGCTTGATCTTCGAGATAACTTACTTTTGAATCATAGAAGAAAGCACGTTGGAAAGCGATGTTCATCAAAGTGGGCGTGTTTCGCTTTACTTTGGTTTTGCCATCTAAAGATATCGTTTGTTCTAAACCATCTGTAAAAGCAATATCAGAATGGTGACAAGAAGCGCAAGAACGCGTATTATTGCCCGACAAAATAGGGTCATTGAATAACTTTTTTCCTAAGGCAATTTTTTCTGGAGTGGTTTTATAATCAGGAAAACCATTAAAAGCTTCTATATCAAAAGCCTCTTTATCAAAAAGGGTTTGCGCTGTAGTTTTTAAGCCTCTGGTCTCTTTTGCAAAGGAAATCAAAGCATTTTTTTGACATTGATATAACTGTTTACTCAATGGATTAGCTATATTTTTTATAAAATACGCTCTATCAAAAGCATTGAAATTGGTATGCGTTCCCAAGTATTTTTTCCCTTGAGAAAGCGTTGTTGTAAGCGCTTGAAATGACTCCTTATCTATTTTATTTTTGTAGAGAGCTACCGTTTGAGCAATACTCTCTAAAACCACTTTTGCTTCTGGGATGGAATGCAGTGCAACTGGAGAATCAAAGCCCGTAATTCCGAGGGTAATCATTCTAAAAACAGATAGTCGCAACGCATCAAAAATGTAAGTATCCGCTAAGGTGGTTTTTTCCGAAACCTTTTGTAATCGATTTAAATTAGACCTCAATACACCTATTTCCATTTCTAAATCTGATTTAGTAGCTACATCATATTTTGGAAACAAAAATTCTTCTACCACTTGCAAACCCTCTGGAGGTACTGTTATGCCATCATTTTCTTCAAACTCAGGAATTGCTGGTCCGTTGATTGATTTAGAAACTGTTGGGTAATAGTACTCGCTCATCCATTCCAATTTCTTGTAGCTATTTCTAGCTTTTAAAAATTGATTCTGAATCGTTGAAAGCTTGGCATCTGAAGCTACCAAAAGTTTTAATTGATCTACTTCGTGAATTAATTCGGAAACGCCATTGGTAAAATTAGATGAAATAAGCTCATGAGTATTTTCCTTTTTTTCACAAGAAAAAAAAGAACATAATAGCACTAAGAAAAAATATTTTTTCATAAAAAAATGAGTTGTTTTTGCTTTTAAACTGCAATCATAAAAACGGATGCATAAAAAAACTAAAACCACGATTGCTTACATACAATCGTGGCTAAGTAAAAATTTAAAAATGATATTATCTTGCTAATCCTTTAATTAGAACTATTTGACTAGCTTGATTTTCAGTAGGGCGTTTTGTTCCTCCGTCTACACCTTTGTATTTATCACCTCTCCATGTATGAGGTTGCACAGATAATAAAAAGGTATCATCAATGCCTAATTGCTCAGATACATCAATCATTGCGCCGTATTCCCAGCTTCCAAATTTTGAAGCTCCTCCAACATTATAAGTCGTTGCATCGGTAGCCGTACGACGATGGTCTAATTCTAAAACTACTTTTAATTGTTTGGTAGCGATATTGTATTGATAAATATAGGCATCATGTGTTTCGTCACCGTAACCATTAGAATCTTCTTGAATGTAAACATAATTTTTAGTAACACATATATTGTCTGGATTTTGAAATTTACCAGCAACACCATTACGATCGTCTCCGTCTAAGATAACTTCTAAGCTCCCTTTTAATGGATCTTTTTCGTCTAAATTCAATTTGTACACACGTCCATATTTGGCTCTAGAGGCATCAGCATTTGTTCCCGTATTGTTTTGCCCTGTTACGTTAAAATAAATTTCTCTTGTGCCTTCAACGCTTCCTTTTTTGTAATCCAAATCTTCAACACGACCAAACTTTAGCGCTTTAAGTGTATTTACCGAAGCATTGATAGCAGCTCCTGTCAACGTTTTATGATTTTCTATTTTCACAAATGAAACAGGATATTTTTGGTTCACCGCAATATCTTTTTCTCTTTGATTGTCGTCATTACGCTTCATCATGTACAACGAACCATTTTGCAAATCGCCCACTTTATCAGCAACATACATAAAAACTTGACCGCCGTAAGTGTCTGAATCGTCATCACCCAAAAGAATTACAGTTTTACCAGGATATGCCTTTGCATTTAATGGCACTGCATTTTCGGCATTTAATCTCCCTAACGCCTCTAAACCTCTGTTTTTAGATGCTTCAGCTACACTAGCAAAAGGATCCAAACCATGCGTAAGCGATTCTTCTCCAGACTCACCAGAAGTTAAAAATATAGGGCCAAAACCATGTTCTGCTGGGGTAGCCATTGTTGCACTACACAATCTCCAAAATCCTCCATCCGAGTTTAACAAATACTCACCTTTAACAGGTTTAAATGTTTTATCAAGAGTAACTCTTGAAACCGCAAAATTGTCTTCGTGATTTACTAAAAAAGTAAAAGTTCCATCGGCATTTTTCAATAAACCTGTTCCATCTGCTGAACCTCCGAAAACAAATTTTGGACTATTCGCTATAACATCATCAGATGAAATCAAAGAGAACAACTCTAGATTTTCAAATCCTGTCATTTTTTTTACCAAAACAGGAGTTACTGATTGATTTTTTAAAACCACAGCAGTTGTCTCTTTGGTATCATTAGAATCATTCTCACAAGAAATAAGTGAGACCAAACACAATAAGGGTAAGATTAATTTTTTCATTGATTTAAGTTTTTTTATACCCACAAAATAAGACTATGAATATAAACACATTGTCACTGTAGGATTAAGAAACAGCTATCAATACGTAGGATTTTAAATTATAATTTAATCTAAAATTTACAAAGTAACAATAAGCAAATATTGAATTTAAATTGAGTTAACAATGAGAAGCCAAACACAAACAACTGTTTCAAAAAAAAACATAAAAGAAATTTCTAAAGTCCCCTTAAACGAAAAGATTCTGCTGACAAATCACTACTTTAGTTGCTTTTTAATTCATCTCGATTCCGCACTTTAATGGAATTTAGATACAAATTTTATAATGCAATGGAAAAATTCACTCTCGAACTTTTATTTCAAATCATCGGTATTGGTTCTGCTTCTGGTCTTATTTACAAATCGCCTTCCTTATATGTTATTAGTGACAACAGCGGGTATCTGTACGAATACAATATGGAAGCCAAAGACTTACAGCAACACGCAATTATTGAAAATGCCAGCGTCAATATTGCCAAAAAAGACAAACCCGATTTTGAAGCCATGACGAGTTTCGACGACAAATTATATGTTTTTGGTTCAGGTTCTACGGCCAAACGCAACAAAATGATAGAAATCAATACGACCGAAAAAGAAATCAAAACCAACGATTTGACCGACTTGTATGGCGTAATGCAGAGTTTTGGCCAAATCAAACCGGCTGATTTTAATTTAGAAGGAGCGATTTATACTGGAAAAGAATGGATGCTTTTTAATCGCGGGAACGGCAAATCGAGCAAGAATGTCATTTTTACAATTTATGGCAAAAACTTGATCAATGAGTTTAATATGATAAGCAACGACTATAAGTTGCCTAAAATTAATGGTGTACGCAGCAGTTTTACTGATGCTGTTTTGGTTGACGATAAAATTTACTTCTTGGCTACCGCCGAAGATACACAATCAACTTATAAAGACGGAGAGGTTTTGGGGAGTTTAATTGGCGCTATAAATCTGGAAACCATGAAAATAGAATTTACTCAAAAAATTAGCGATACCCAAAAATTTGAAGGACTTACCCTCTATCAAAATTCGGTCAAAACCTTGGACTTTTTGCTCTGTGAAGACAAAGACTCGGAAGTGCTAGAAACGAATATTTATAAATTGTCTTTAAACAAAAGCAAGCTCTAAAAGTTTTTTTTTGATTTTGTCACTACATAAAATCAAGAAACAAACTACGAGATTCCAAAAACCTTACAAAACACAAATACATAAAATTCAACTATTTAGAAATAAAAAACCAAAATCACATAGACTTGTAACTAACTGCATCAACAGGCAAATTAAATTAGCGAAGAAGACTTTCAACTTTGCCATTCCATGTTTTTTATTTTACAATATAGCGTTTTTGAAAAACAAACTTTGTAACAAAAATTGTATTTTCGTGACAAACTTACATGATGCTAAAATTATTCAAAGAAAACATAAAAATTGCGTTGGGTTCGATCAAAACGCAATTGCTGCGTACCATACTTACGGTACTGATTATCGCTATTGGAATCACAGCTTTGGTAGGAATTTTGACCGTGGTGGCGGCTTTAGAAAATCAAATTTCATCGGATTTTGCCTCGATGGGTGCCAATACCTTCAACATCAATCAATACGAAAACACGACCAGAAACCGTGGTGGTGGCGAGCGCGAAATCATCAATCCGATCATCTCGTACCCCGATGCTGTAGCGTTTAGAAATAAATACAAATATCCATTTACCGAAACCTCCATTTCGTTCAACGCCAGCCAAGCTGCCGAAGTCAAGTACCTGAACACCAAAACCGATCCCGAAAACAAAATTGTAGGGGTCGACGAAATGTATGCGGTAAACTCCGGATTAGAATTTAGTGCGGGTCGTAATTTCACAAGTTTCGACATCAAAAACAACGCATTCGTTTGTGTAGTTGGCTCGGATTTCGAAAAAGGTCTACTAAAAGACATCAACCCGATCGACAAAATCATTTCTATTCGCGGAGCCAAATTCAGAGTCATTGGCGTGCTCAAAGAAAAAGGATCTACTTTTGGTAACAGTCAGGATTTACGCGTGTTGATACCTATTCAAGTAGCGCGTTCCATTTTCAGTGCGCCCAACATCAACTACAGCGTGAGCGTAATGGTGGGCCGAAAAGAATTGTTAGACCAAGCCGTAGACAACGCCACCAGCGTCATGCGTCGCGTGCGAAAATTAAGCCCTGTCAAAGACAATAACTTTGGCGTAGTGCGCAGCGATGATTTGATCAATCGTATTTTGGGCATCACCCAATATTTAGGTTTAGCAGCATGGCTCATCGGGGTAATCACGATTTTTGGTTCCTCAATTGCTTTAATGAACATCATGATTGTATCGGTAACCGAAAGAACCAGAGAAATTGGCGTTCGAAAAGCCTTGGGTGCCAAAAAATCAACCGTGGCGATTCAGTTTTTTATCGAAACCTTGCTCATTGGTCAAATTGGTGGATTAGTCGGTATTATATTCGGAATCCTAATCGGTTACGGCATCGCCAGCGCCATGGATTTCGCCTTCGTTATTCCGTGGGGCGCCATCTTCGCTGCCTTTGCCACCAGTTTTATGGTCGCGATTGTTTCTGGACTCTACCCTGCCGTAAAAGCTTCTAAACTCGACCCAATTGAGGCGTTGCGATATGAGTAGAAAATTGAAAAGAGATTTTTAGAAGGCAGAAAGCAGACTTCAGAAAGCAGACTTCAGAAAGCAGACTTCAGAAAGGAGAGATGTAAGGATGGAGATAACAGAAGGCAGTTTTAGTAAAATCAGAACAAAAACAGTTTAGAATAATCAAAATTTAAAAAGTAATCTCTTTAAAACATTTAAAATGAAGTTTCAAGAATTGTTAGCCTACAAAAAGTCATTTGAGTTATCTATGATGATTTTTAAAATGACAAAAACATTTCCAATCGAAGAAAAATATTCTTTAACAGATCAAATTAGACGTTCTTCGAGAAGTGTATCTGCTAATATTGCTGAAGCCTCTAGAAAAATAAGATACGAAAAGCATTTTATATTAAAACTAACCGATAGTGACGCAGAGAATGCTGAAACACAATCATGGTTACAATACGCTTTAGCTTGTGAATATATTTCAGAGGTTTCATTTACAGACTTAACTCAAAAAAGTTTAGAAGTAGGAAGACTAATAAACTATATGATCAACAATCCTGATAAGTTTACTTAAAAAAGCAGAAAACAGACTTTTGACAGAAGATAGAGGATGGTAGAGATTAGATAGATCTATGGTTAAAAATAGAATTTGAAATCTTATTTCTGAAATCAACTGTCCGCTTTCTGAAGTCTGCCGTCTGAAGTCTGCTTTCTAAAGTCTGCCGTCTGCTTTCTGCCGTCTGAAAACTTATTTCAATGCCAAAATCATCCTGTCATTTCCGTAAATATCTTTTCGTAATTCCACGTTTTGAAAACCTAAATCTTTTAACAAATCAACCGTTTCTTTACCCAAATACTGATTGATTTCAAAAAACAACTTGCCGTTCGGACGCAAACTTTTTAATGCCAACTCCCCAATTTTTCGATAAAAAATCAAAGCATCATCATCGGCTACAAACAAAGCCAAATGCGGTTCATATTCCAACACATTGTTCTTAATTTCTTGCTTTTCCAAATTCCGAACATAGGGCGGATTCGAGACAATCACATCATAACTTTCCAACAAATCGGTTGTTTCCAAAATGTTTTGCAGTATAAAATGTACTTCTACTCCATTCAACTTTGCATTGCCTTTAGCGACTTCCAAAGCCTTTTCCGAAACATCAATAGCCGAAACTTTGGCCTGAGGCAAATGTTGTTTCAAACTAATCGGAATACAACCACTTCCCGTCCCGATATCGAGAATGGAAAATTCTGCTGTTGTTTCCATTTTGCTACAATCATGTAGCATCCATTCCACCAACTCTTCGGTTTCGGGTCTTGGAATCAACACGTTTTCATTTACTTCAAAATCCAAACCATAAAAACTAGTCTTTCCTAAAAGGTACTGAATCGGGATTTCTTTTTTCAAATCTTCTAAAATCGTGTTCCAAACCACGAGTTCGACCTCCGAAAAAGTCAATTCAGGTCGCAACGCCAAATCGATTCGTTTGAGTTGCTGTTTGGCTTCCAAAATCAAATAGAAAAAGCTTTCGGCCTCGCCTTCGTCATAAATAGAGGAAAGTTCCTGAATAAAATGAGTTCTATATTCTTTTATTATCATAATCAATAGTACTGAATATCGATTCGTATCGACATTAGGTGTTTACAAATCTTTCAGCATCCAAACCGGACAACTGCTGTGTCCAGTATTGCCCATGGCACTGCAGAGGTATTCAAAACCTGTTTTCTTATACAACTTTTGGGCTTCATGCATAAACGGCATCGTTTCGAGATAGCATTGCTCAAAACCAAAGTCTTTGGCGGTTTGCAAACAAATAGCCATCATTTCGCTTCCAATTCCTTTCCCGCGCGTGGCTGGCAAAAAGTACATTTTTTGCAATTCACAAATGGTTTCTTTTTCGTTAGCCAAAGGCGCCACTCCAGCACAACCAACAACTTCGCCATCCTGCTCCACTACAAAATACAGCGACCGTGGCTTGCTGTATTCTTCGAACATCAAATCTAAATAAGGATCCTCGTAAGCGGTGCCTACTTTTGGAATTTCCAACTCGTCAAAAACGGCTCGTATTAACTGAGCTACGGCAGGATTATCTTTTTTTTCAATTTTTCTAATGGTCCAATTTGACATAGTGTTTAGTACTGAAGTTAGTGCGACAAAAATAGCATTGTTAATTGACAAATTAGCAAAACTAATTGGCATTCGCTTTTAAAAAAGCAGCCACGAATTCACTAATTGTAGCTTGAATATAATATAATTGAGAAAAATTACACAAATAACTAGGCTAAAAATAGTTTATGTATAATTGTAACAAAATCTTTATAACGGCCACGAATTCACAAATTGCAGCCTGAATGTAATCAAAAATAAAAGCAACCACGAATTCACTAATTGTAGTTTGAATATAATGAAAATTGACGAAGTTACACAAATAACGAGGGTTTAAGAATTTGTGCATGCTTAGTGAAATTCAGGACAAAAAATATAAAAGCAGCCACGAATTCACAAATTATAGCTTGAGTATAATGAAAACTAAGAAAGTTGCACAAATAACGTCATAATAAACGTTTAAAGTTTTGCGCTCCTTGCGTAATCCTTTGCGACCTTTGTGGTTAAAACAGATAAAAGCGAACGTCTTGCACAAGGAAAACGAAATCTGACACCTAAAAAATAGTACTTTTGTATGATGAATAGTCCTGAAAAATATATAAAACGTTGCATTGAACTGGCCAAGAACGGCTTAGGCACTACCTACCCTAACCCGATGGTGGGCAGCGTAGTTGTAGCCAACGGGCAAATTATCGGCGAAGGTTGGCACCGAAAAGCCGGAGAGCCCCACGCCGAAGTCCACGCCATCAATAGCGTAAAAGATACCTCTTTATTAAAAGAAGCTACTATTTATGTCAGCCTCGAACCCTGTAGCCATTTTGGAAAAACACCGCCTTGTGCTGATTTGATCGTGAGAAGTGGCATCCCAAAAGTGGTCATAGGCACGGTTGACCCAAACTATCAAGTGGCGGGTAAAGGCATAGAACGTTTGAAAAACGCGGGGATTGAAGTACTAGTGGGCGTACTCGAAAAAGAATGCCAAGCCTTGAACAAACGTTTTTTTACCTTTCACAACCAAAAACGCCCTTACATTATCTTGAAATGGGCCGAAAGTCAAGACGGATTTATCGCTCCAAGTCCAAACCCTTATCACCAACGAGCTCCGATTTGGATTACCAATCCCTACTCGCGACAATTGGTGCACAAATGGCGCAGCGAAGAGCAAGCGATTTTGGTAGGCACTCAAACCGTTGTTGCCGACAATCCGAAGTTAGACACCAGAGATTGGTTTGGTCAACATCCTACTCGAGTAATTATTGACCGAGAAGGTCGCATTCCAGCGGATAGTTTTGTATTGGATCAAAGTGTCCCTACTTTGATTTTTACATCAGCAACTGACCGTGTCTCAAAGGAAAACTGCCTTTTTGAAGCGATTGATTTCAATCAAAACATTGTACCCCAACTCCTAGCAAAACTGTATGAACACCGCCTGCAATCCGTTATTATTGAAGGAGGCACCACTACCATTCAGCATTTTATTGATTTGAATATGTGGGATGAAGCCCGAATTTTTAAAGGAGCCGTTACCTTTACTAGTGGGATACCAGCCCCACAAATTACGGGTCATTGCCTTGAAAAAACAACCTACGGCACCGACGAACTTTTAATACTTAGCAATCATGATTAATGCGATTATTTTTGATTTTGGAGATGTATTTATCAATTTAGACAAGCAAGCCACGCAAGACCAACTGCGACAATTAGGGCTTACGGCTTGGCATGACGATTTGAACGAGCTCAATATGGCATTTGAAAAAGGAAATTGTACACGAGACGCATTTTTGAATGGTTTTCAAAAACATTTACCCCACGCCAGTCTAGAAGAAATTCTTGCAGCTTGGAATGCTATTTTACTCGATTTTCCGCTGTATCGTTTGGAGTTTTTACAATTATTATCACAAAAATACCGCCTGTTTTTGTTGAGCAATACCGATGCGATTCATATTGACACTTTTGAGCAAAAAACGGGGAGTTCCTTCTACAGTGCCTTTTATCAATGTTTTGAGAAAGTGTATTTTTCTTTTGAAGTAGGGATGCGAAAACCAGATGCTGAAATTTACTTACACGTGCTACAACAAAATGAATTGTCGCCGAAAAGAACTTTGTTTGTAGACGATAAGAAAGAAAACACCGACGCTGCTCAAGCACTAGGCATGCAAGTTTGGCACCTACAAGTTGGAAAAGAAGATGTGGTCGATTTGTTTAAAAAAAATAGCTTAGACTAATGCTAAGCAATCAAAATAAAATAGTGTCCTATTTATATTGATTGCTCGCAAAGTCGCAAAAAAACCTTGTGAATACTACTCCTTAGCGTTTTAGCGAGAATATGGTTTGGTAAATTGCAAGCAAAAAATGGCAAGTCAAAATCGGAATTAAATTTGACAATCCTTATTGCCTGCAACTTAGCGCATCGTTGATGAAAAATCTTTCTAAGTAAACAACCCTGCTTCTCCTTAGCCCCGATAGTAGCGGCATCCTTTTTCATACGCTTGGCAGGTCCCTAAAACCTGCCAAGCGTATGAAAAAGATATAGCGAATAGCGGGAACCCATGCCTCATAACTATGCCTTGGGTGCTGCTCCAAGAAATAAACTTAAATTTGCAACAAAAATCCCCCTTTCAGAAAAGTTGAACATGAAAGATACTTATCAAACTATTGCTGCGCCCAACGAACCAATATTGTTTAAGGAAAAAAACAGTAAGTTTTTTGGGTACACGTTTCCGATCACGCACGAAGACGAAGTGAAACCTATTCTTGAAGTGCTTAAAAAAGAACATCCGCATGCGGTGCATTATTGTTATGCCTACCAAATTGGAACTGAAACGTTCGTGTATAGGGCCAACGATGATGGGGAGCCTAGCAATACGGCGGGAACTCCCATTTACGGTCAAATTCAGTCCTTTGGTTTGACGAATATTTTGATTGTGGTAGTTCGGATTTTTGGAGGTACCAAATTGGGGGTTGGCGGCTTGATTGCGGCCTATAAAACCACAGCGCAATTAGCGATAGCAGCGAGTGAAATTGTGGAGAAAACTATTGATGTTTTTTTCGTAATCACTTTCGATTATAAGAACATGAACAAAGTGATGCGTGTTATTAAAGAAAAACAACTTCAAATTGTGAATCAAGAAATGGAAATTGATGTCCAAACTAATTTACCGATTGGCAAAATAGAGTGTTGTATTCGAAAAAAAAACGCCGAAATGATTTTCGGCATTTTTGAAAATATGTTTGAGATTGTGATCGAAAAAAAAGAATGAAACATGTTTTTTGTCGATGATTTTTGTCGTTAGTCGATGTTTTTTAAAAGCTCCAAAATATAATCTGGTGGAGCGATTGGACGACCCGTTTTTAGAGAGACAAAAACCAGTACAAAATCGGCCGTTGTTAATAACTCTTGAGTTTCGCTGTAAATGGCGCACTCGAATTCGATCTTCACGGACGTCTGCCTTTTAAAAGTGGTATGAATGGTCAATAAATCATCATAACGAGCCGATTTTTTGTAATTGATTGTCATAGAAACGATGGGGAGCGCAATGCCGTTTTCTTCCATCACTTTATACGAAACCCCCTTATTTCTAAGCCATTCCACGCGCCCTATCTCAAAATAAGGCACATAATTCCCGTGATAAACTACTCCCATTTGATCCGTTTCGGAATAACGAACACGTACTTCTACTTGATGATTTTTCATTGTGTTTTCTTAAAAAAAAATTAAAATTTTTAATGCCCTTACAACATTTTTTTCTAAAATTATTGGTCAATATATTTTTTTATACAAAAAATTATTCACACTTTTGTTAACCTGAAAATCACAAAAAACAGTCACCGTTTTTTGCTTCAAAAATCATCTAAAGTAAAAATAATTTCGCCAAATCTATGAATAAAACTGCACAATCGGTATGGGAAAACTGTTTATCTTTTATAAAGGACAACATTCAAGAGCAAGCGTACAAAACTTGGTTTGAACCTATAAAATCAGTTGAGTTAACCGACAATGCTTTATATATTCAAGTACCTAGTAAATTCTTTTACGAATGGCTAGAGGAGCACTATGTAAAATTATTAAAAGTAGCCCTTACCAAAGAACTTGGTAAGAATGCTAAGCTGCTTTATAAAATTAGAATGGAGAACACTTATGGTAATAAACAACCGTTTACGGAACAATTACCAAGTACCAATCGTGTGGTGATGAAACCACAGGAAGTGGATGCTCCAATCAAAAATTTGAATCCCGAACTAAAAAATCCTTTTGTGATTCCTGGGATTCGCAATTTAAAAATTGAATCGCAATTAAACCCTAATTATAGTTTTGATAATTTCCTAGAAGGGGACTCCAACAGATTGGCGCGTTCGGCAGGTATGGCTGTAGCCAACAAACCCGGAGGCACCTCGTTCAACCCTCTATTAATCTTTGGTGGCGTTGGATTGGGAAAAACTCACTTAGCTCACGCTATTGGTGTAGAGATTAAAGACAAATATCCAGAAAAAACGGTTTTATACATTTCTGCCGAAATTTTCACCCAGCAATATATCGATTCGGTTAAGAAAAACAACCGTAATGATTTCATTCACTTCTATCAATTGATCGATGTATTGATTATTGATGATGTTCAGTTTTTATCTGGAAAATCAGGAACTCAAGATGTATTTTTCCACATCTTCAACTATTTGCACCAAAACGGCAAACAAGTAATTTTGACTTCAGACAAAGCTCCTGTTGACATGCAAGATATCGAACAACGTTTGCTGTCTCGTTTCAAATGGGGATTATCGGCCGAGTTACATCAACCGGACTACGAAACTCGTATTTCAATTTTGAAAAACATCTTGTACCGCGATGGTGTTGAAATTCCAGAAGACATCATTGAGTATGTTGCCCGGAATATCAAATCCAATGTTCGTGAACTCGAAGGCGCCATTATCTCCTTAATCGCACAATCTTCTTTCAACAAAAAAGAAGTAACTATTGAGTTAGCCAAAAGCGTGGTGGAGAAATTTGTCAAAAACGTCAAAAGAGAAATCTCGATTGATTTTATTCAAAAAATTGTTTCTGACTATTTTCAATTGGACATCGAAACTTTGCAATCCAAAACCAGAAAAAGACACGTGGTTCAAGCCCGTCAACTGGCCATGTTTTTTGCTAAAAAATTCACTAAGGCATCTCTAGCCAATATTGGCTCACAAATTGGCGATCGTGATCATGCTACCGTTTTACATGCTTGCAAGACGGTTGACAACCTTGTAGCCACTGACAAACAATTCAAAAAATTTGTTGACGATATCAACTCTAAATTAACGCTATAAAAGCGGATTATGCCTGTAAAAATATTAATGGTTTGCTTAGGAAACATTTGCCGTTCTCCCTTGGCAGAAGGAATATTAGCCTCAAAACTACCAGCGGATCAATTCGTTGTTGATTCTGCCGGAACAGGCTCTTGGCACATAGGCCACGCTCCTGACAAACGCTCCATTGCAGTAGCTGAGCACCACAACCTCTCGATTGCGCACCAAAAAGGAAGACAATTTAGCACCAAAGATTTCGATACCTTCGATTATATTTACGTGATGGACATCTCCAATTATGACACCGTGATTGAGATGGCAAAAAATGACACCCAGAAAAACAAAGTTCAAATGATTTTAAACGAATTGTTTCCAGGTGAAAATGTAGATGTACCCGATCCTTATTACGGCTTAACCAATGGATTTGAAAATGTATATCAAATGCTAGACGAAGCTTGTGATGTAATTGCCAAAAAAGTCATTGAGAAGCATTCTTAAATACAACAAGAATTCCTGCTCCTCTATAAAGTATAAAACTTCACATATTTATTGAACATTAAGTGGTTAAAAACACAATTGTTATTATTACTCAATTGTAAAAAAGCATAAACAAGTTCAGATAGTTTTATAACTTTGTAAAAAACACAGCACATGTCAGTAGTAAAAAATTTTTCAGACTTAGATTTGACAAAAACCTACACCTATTCCGATTATTTGCTATGGCAATTTTCAGAGCGAGTGGAGCTAATCAAAGGATTTATCCGTAAAATGAGCCCTGCCCCAAGCCGAAAGCATCAAACGATTTCACAGAATTTGAATTGGAAAATTTATAGCTTTTTCGAAAATCGTCCTTGCAGTGTTTTTGTTGCCCCTTTTGACGTAAGACTTCCGATTGCCTCTTCAAAAAAAGACACTACTGTAGTACAACCCGATTTATGCATTATTTGTGATGAAAACAAATTAGATGATAAAGGCTGCAACGGCGCTCCAGATTTAATTGTAGAAATATTATCACCCAACAACAGCAAGCATGATGTAGATACCAAATTCAATTTATACCAAGAAAGTGGCGTAAAAGAATATTGGATAGTAGAACCCGAAGAACGTTTTGTTTTAGTATACACGTTACAAAACGAAGAATACATCGGATTAAAACCCTTTTCTGAAGGGCAAATAATTAAAAGTCCACTGTTTTCAGAAATGCAAATTACAGTTGACGAGGTATTCAAAAGAATAAACAAAGAAAAACACTAAATGAAACCAACTCTTTCGCTAGGAAAATTATACTTAATTCCAACCACTATGGGCGATTGTGACCCCATGGATGTTTTACCACAAACCATCAAAAGAAGCATCGATTTTATTGACCATTACATCGTAGAAAACGAAAAAACGGCCAGAAAATCAATCAAAATAGTGCAACCCGAAAAAAAACAATCAGAACTCGTACTTTTCACCCTAAACAAACACACCGAAACCAAAGAGCATTTGGCCATGATTCAACCCTTGCTCGAGGGAAAAAACATGGGATTAATGAGCGAGGCCGGTTGTCCAGGCGTAGCCGATCCCGGAGCAGTCATTGTAAAAATCGCACACGACAAAGGCATACAAGTCATCCCATTGGTAGGTCCTTCCTCTATCCTACTAGCCCTTATGGCTTCTGGGATGAACGGTCAAAGCTTTACCTTCAACGGCTATTTACCTATCGAAAAAGAAGAGAAAAAATCGGCATTGAAATTTTTAGAAAAATTATCTTTCGACAAAAACCAATCGCAAATTTTTATCGAAACCCCATATCGCAACAACAAACTACTCGAAGATTTGATTCAAATCCTACATCCCGAGACCCATCTTTGCGTAGCCACAGATATCACCCTACCTACCGAATATATCAAAACAAAAAAAATAGCGGCTTGGAAAAAAGAAAAAGTAGACTTACACAAACGCCCTACTATTTTTATTGTGCACAAAATGTAAACTAGCCCATACATCTAGTACTATTATTTCTATTAGAAGCAGGAAGATTAGGCTTTTCAGGCCACATCGTCCCGTGATCCGTTCTATCTTTACTGCCGAACCCCGGCAGCAAAGGATGCCACTCCTCCCGGGGCTAAAAGAGAAAAAAAGGCATTCTTATAGGCAGTAAAAAAACACTCTTTTAGCATTTATTTACTAATCATTTAATTAGCAAGTCTTTCAAAAATAGTCCGCAAAAACAAATTCGTATCTCTTTTAATTCTTATTTTTGTAACAAAATTTAAAAGTAAAGTTAGTATGCTCATCATAGGAATTGCGGGAGGAACCGGAAGTGGAAAAACAACAGTAGTACATCAAATCATGAATGAACTACCTGATGCCGAAGTGGGCATCATCTCACAAGATTCTTATTACAAAGAGAACAAAAACATGAGTTATGAGGAGCGTTCCAACATTAACTTTGACCACCCTAGGGCCATCGATTTTGAACTATTAGTAGCCCATTTAAAAGAACTAAAACAAGGCAACATCATCAATCAGCCGGTCTATTCTTTCATCAAACACAATAGAACTGATGACGTTATTATTACCCATCCAAGAAAAGTAATGATTGTAGAAGGCATCCTTATTTTTACCAATCCTGAAATTCGAGAATTATTTGACATTAAAATTTATGTTCATGCCGATTCTGACGAACGATTAATTCGTAGATTACGTCGTGATATATCAGAACGTGGCCGTGATATGGAAGAAGTATTGAGTCGTTACCAACACACGCTCAAACCTATGCACGAACAATTTATCGAGCCTACCAAAGCCTATGCCGATATCATCATTCCAAATGACAAATTCAATACGGTAGCTATTGATGTAGTTCGCGCCGTGATTAACCAACGTATTTTGTAATTCTTTTCCAATCTAGCAGCAATGATAAATTCATATAAAGACAAAAAATGGTTCAAACTACTTAGCAATAAGTATATTTGGGTAGGCTTATTTTTCATTGTTTGGATGACTTTTTTAGACAATTATTCTTATTTTGACCATCAAATGCTCAATAAGGAAATGGATGAGCTAAAAGAGAATAAAAAATATTACCAAGAAGAAATTAAAAAGGACAGCAAAAGCATTAAAGAATTACAAAATTCAGAACAGATAGAGAAATTCGCACGAGAAAAATATTATATGAAAAAAGAAAACGAAGACATCTATATCATAGAATTTGAAGGCGATACAATACAATAACAACAAACCCATACCAATACAATGGCGCAAAATCTATTTGAAGATTTCAATGCTGTTTCGGCTAAACAGTGGAAACAAAAAATTCAATTTGAACTCAAAGGTGCCGATTATAACGAAACGGTAATTTGGAATTCCCCAGAGGAAATAAAAGTAAAACCATTTTATGATAAGGAAGATCTAAAAGGTAATGCTAACGTTAGCACGCAAGCAACAGCGTTTACCATTTGCCAAAATATCTTTGTACACGACGTAGATAAATCCACAGAAAGGGCTTTAGACACAATTCAACGCGGCGCAACTAGCCTCCGTTTTACTATTCCTAATCAGAGCATCGCTGTAGAAAAATTACTTGCAGCACTTCCTCTGGAAAAAATCGATATTTATTTCGATTTCCAATTTCTTTCAATCGATTTCGTTGCAAAAATTGACCAAATTGCTAAAGAAAAAGAAGCTACGATTTTCTGCTTATTGGATCCTATCGGACAATTAGCCCAAGACGGCAATTGGTTTTCAACCCCTGAAAAAGACAATTTCGAAACCCTCGAATTGCTTTTTAATAGCACCCAAAATTGCACTTTATTGAGTGTCAATATGGGACTGCATCAAAATTCAGGAGCCACTATGGTTCAGGAAATCGCTTATGGTTTAGCGCAAGCCAATGAGTACTTCAACCGTGTTCCGAATTGTAAAAAAAGTGTAGTATTTCAAGTCGCCATAGGTAGTAACTACTTCTTCGAAATTGCAAAATTAAGAGCTTTACGTCAACTTTTTGAAATTGTATCCAATGCCTATGAATTGGATATCGATTGTCATATTCTAGCCACTCCAACTAAAAGAAACAAAACGATTTACGACTACAATGTCAATATGTTACGAACTACTACAGAATGTATGAGTGCCATTTTGGGAGGAGCAGATGCAGTTGCTAATTTGCCATATGACGCCTTGTACCACAAAGACAACGAATTTGGAGATCGTATTGCTAGAAATCAATTGTTGATTCTGAAAAACGAATCGTATTTCGACAAAGTCAACAATCCAGCTGACGGAAGTTATTATTTAGAAAGCATCACCCAACAGTTAGCAGAAAAAGCACTTCAATTGTTTAAAGACATCGAAAAAAACGGAGGTTTCTTAAAGCAATTGAAAGAAGGTACCGTCAAAAGAAAAATCCAAGAAAGTGCCGACAAGGAACAAGCTTTATTTGATACTGGTAAAAAAATATTATTGGGAACCAACAAACATCCCAACCAAGCTGACCGAATGAAGCACGATTTGGAATTGTTTCCTTTTGTAAAAATCAATCCACGAAAAACACTGATTACCCCAATAATCGAAAAACGTTTGGCCGAAAAAATCGAACAAGAACGACTCGCCTTAGAGTAAGCTTATTCCAACCAAAACGATTCACCATTACTATTCGAGCCATGAAAAGAAAAGACCTTCAACATATTACCTTAGACCATTCCACAAAAAGTGCTAGTTTACCTAGTCACGAGCCTTTCCTTACAGCGGAAGGTATTACGATTCCCCCTACCTATTCCGAAAAAGACATTGAAACCTTAGAGCATTTGGACTTTGGGGCTGGTTTTGCGCCCAACTTACGTGGACCATATGCGACTATGTATGTTCGTAGACCGTGGACGATACGCCAATATGCGGGATTTTCTACTGCCGAAGAGAGCAATGCTTTCTACCGACGCAATTTAGCCGCGGGTCAAAAAGGACTTTCCATTGCTTTTGATCTCCCTACGCACAGAGGCTATGATTCCGATCACGAACGCGTAGTTGGAGACGTTGGAAAAGCTGGTGTAGCCATTGACACCGTGGAGGATATGAAAGTGTTATTTGATCAAATTCCACTACAAGAAATGTCGGTATCGATGACTATGAATGGTGCTGTTTTGCCTATCATGGCTTTTTATATTGTAGCAGCAGAAGAACAAGGCGTATCTCCAGAACAACTCTCGGGAACGATACAAAATGACATTTTAAAGGAGTTCATGGTACGAAATACCTACATCTATCCTCCTACTCCTTCTATGAAAATCATTGCTGATATTTTTGAATTTACCAGCAAAAAAATGCCCAAATTTAACTCGATTTCTATTTCTGGCTACCATATGCAAGAAGCGGGAGCTACCGCAGATATTGAGTTGGCTTACACCCTAGCCGATGGTTTAGAGTACATTCGAACAGGTTTAGCCACTGGAATGAAAATTGATGAATTTGCGCCAAGATTATCTTTTTTCTGGGCCATTGGAATGAATCATTTTATGGAAATTGCCAAAATGCGTGCGGGCAGAATGTTGTGGGCTAAATTACTCAAAGAATTCAACCCTGCGGATGAAAAATCATTGGCCTTGCGAACCCATTGCCAAACTTCTGGCTGGAGTTTAACCGAACAAGACCCTTTTAACAACGTAGCACGAACCGTAGTAGAAGCGGCTGCAGCTGCTTTTGGAGGCACTCAATCATTACATACCAACGCACTAGACGAAGCCATTGCTTTACCAACTGATTTCTCCGCAAGAATTGCAAGAAATACCCAAATCTATTTACAAGAAGAAACCCAAATTACTAAGACGGTTGACCCTTGGGGAGGCAGTTACTATGTAGAAAGTCTTACGAATGAAATTGCCGAAAAAGCTTGGCAATTGATTCAAGAAGTAGAAGCCTTGGGCGGAATGACCAAAGCCATTGAAGCCGGTATTCCAAAGTTGAGAATTGAAGAAGCTGCCGCTAGAAAACAAGCGCGAATCGACAGCGGACAAGATATTATTGTAGGTGTCAATCAATACCGATTGGAAAAAGAAGATCCTTTGCAAATTTTGGATGTCGACAACCAAATGGTTCGCAAACAACAATTGGCGCAATTGGAAAAAATCAAAGCCAACAGAGACTCTGAAAAAGTAAAAAGTAGTCTCGAAAAATTGATTCATTGTGCCAAAACCAATGAAGGCAATTTGTTAAAAATAGCAATAGAAGCCGCAAGAAACCGAGCAACACTTGGCGAAATAAGCGATGCCTTAGAAACGGTTTTTGGGCGTTATAAAGCACAAATTAAATCTTTTAGTGGCGTGTATAGCAAAGAAATTAAAGACGACAAAAGTTTTGAAAAAGCCAAGCAACTTGCCGATGCTTTTGCCAAACAAGACGGAAGAAGACCCCGAATCATGATTGCTAAAATGGGGCAAGATGGACACGACCGTGGAGCCAAAGTTGTAGCCACAGGTTATGCCGATGTAGGTTTTGACGTAGACATTGGCCCTTTGTTTCAAACTCCAGAAGAGGCAGCCAAACAAGCCGTTGAAAACGATGTACATGTTCTTGGCGTTTCATCCTTGGCAGCAGGTCACAAAACCTTAGTCCCACAAGTGATTGAAGAACTTAAAAAATACGGCCGTGAAGATATTATGGTCGTAGTGGGTGGCGTCATCCCAGTGCAAGACTACCAATTCCTTTTTGACGCAGGAGCCGTTGCCGTTTTTGGCCCAGGAACCAAAATTAGTGAGGCTGCGATTAGTATTTTGGAGATATTGATGGAGGAATAAAAATAAATAGCTACATATATTTTTATACATTTGTCAAATGGCAACAGCAGAACAAATAAAATCATTATTGCAATCTCATTACAAAAACGATAATGAGAGATTCACTTCCATTGCCCTACAAGTAGCTGCACATGAAGCGAGACAAGGACATATGTCTATTGCAAAAGAGATAAAAGATTTAGTTGATAGGTCAAAGACGGATGGTTTTAAAGTAATCAAAATAAATCCCGATTTGAGTGATTTAGTTCTTGTCTATTATCCAGAAAATAGACTAAATGAACTAATTCTTTCTGATGAAGTTTCAAATAAATTAAACAGAATAATAAGAGAGTATAAACAGCGCGATAAGATCCTAAAATATGGATTACAAAATCGTAGAAAAGTTTTGTTGTCAGGTCTTCCTGGAACCGGAAAAACAGCTACAACTTCTGCAATATCAGGTGAATTAAAATTACCATTATATGTTATTATGATGGATAAATTAATGACCAAATATATGGGAGAGACCGCTTCTAAGTTGAGACAAATTTTTGATATGATGGTTTCAAATAGAGGAGTTTATTTATTTGATGAATTTGATGCTATTGGTGCTGAAAGAGGAAGGGATAATGAAGTTGGTGAGATGCGTAGAGTGTTGAATTCATTTCTGCAATTCATTGAACAAGATTCATCAGAGAGTATAATTTTTGGAGCTACTAATAATATTAAAATATTAGATTCAGCTTTATTCAGACGTTTTGATGATATTATTACATATACTCTTCCAAACAAAGAAGAGATTGAAGAATTAATAAAATTGAAATTGCATAAATTTCTTGGAGATTTTTCTCTTAAAACAACTGTTGAAGCTGCAAATAATTTAAGCCATGCAGAAATAACAAATGCTTGTAATGATGCACTCAAAGAAATTATTTTGACTGATAAAAGTACAGTTACGCAAAAGCTGTTAGTCCAAATGATGAAAGATAGAAAAAACAGTTATAATCTGTAATTATTTTATGAGTCAAAATTTTAAGCCGCATCTTTTTGTAAAAAACGTTCACTCTTCACAAGAGTATACTACTCCGCCACCTCCACCTATTAAAAATGTATTGCCACAAAGAGACAGACAGGGTCATGGAGATTTTTTGCTTTCCTCTTTAAATCAGATATGGGAAATATACAATCAAGAAGTAATACAAAGAACAGAAGTTGGTAAACCTGTAAAAGAAGGAGAATATATTACATTTATTAGTGCTGATAAGCAATTGTTAGAATTAGACTCTTTGAATTCTGATGGTGCTAAATTACTTAATGTTAAGACTAATCCAGAAAATAAATCACAAATTGCTACGGTATATATTCCTGATACTAAAAAAGAAAAGTTAATAGGAAAAATTAAAAAGTATCTTAATGAAGATACTAAAACAGGTCTTCCTGTTAGCCAAAAATTAGTTGAAAAAATAGATAAAATCCAAAGAACAACTTTACAATATATTTGGAGTGGTTCAAACGAATATTTACCAAATGAAGATGCGGTTTGGTGCGAATTATGGTTAGCAATTGAAGAATCAGAAAGGAACAATAATTTAAAAATACTTAACAATGTTTGTAATTATTTAAATGTTCAATTTTCTGAACAGCTAACTATTTTCCCTGAAAGGGTAATAGTTAATGTGAAATTAAATTACGACCAATTGATTGAACTTCTATATTCATTTGGTTCAATTGCAGAAATTCGACGAGCAGAAGAATTAAATAGTTTTTGGTTAGACCAAACAGTTATTAATAGAGAGAATTGGATTGAATCAGCAATAAATAATATTACTTATAATTCTGAAAATAATTACGTTACTATATTAGATTCAGGCATTAACAATGGCCATCAATTATTGAAAGATGCTTTGTCAGATAATGATCTTCTGACTGTAGATATAAATTGGGGTAAAAATGACTCCGGATATTATGGTCATGGTACAAGTATGGCAGGGATAGCTTTATACGGTAATTTAAATAATATTTTAGAAAATAATACACCTTTAGAAATCAGACATAGATTAGAATCAATTAAAATTCTTCCTCCAGATGGCAAGGGAAACGAACTTAACAAATGCCATTTTATTACTCAAAATGCAGTCAATATTGCGATTAAAAATAACACTGAATATAAAAGAATATTCTGTATGGCTGTAACAGGTAAAAATCAAAATGATTTTGGAAAACCTTCTACTTGGTCTGCTTTTTTGGATAATATAATTTTTGGAGAGGATAAAAATGATAAAAAGATTTTTGTAATAAGTGCTGGAAATGTCAGAGACGAGGATGATCATAAAAATTATCCAGAAAGCAATTTAAATCTATCCATTGAAAGCCCAGCACAAGCTTGGAATGCAATTACCATAGGTGCATTTACACAGAAAGTTTTACCAAATGATAATACTGTTGCAAAGGAATTTGAATTATCTCCTTATAGTAGAACATCAAGTTCTTGGGAAAGTTTTTGGCCTATAAAACCAGAAGTAGTTTTTGAAGGTGGAAATTTAAAAAAACTAAACAACGGTAGTATCGATCATCACGAAGACTTAGATATACTCACTACATCAACAAATACAAGTATAAATGCATTCGCTAGATTTAATGCAACAAGTGCAGCAACAGCATTTGCCTCTAACTTTTTAGCTAAATTAAGAGATGTGTATCCCAATGCTTGGCCAGAAACCCTAAGAGGATTAATGATTCATTCTGCATCTTGGAATTCTGAATTGATTAAGCAATTTAAAATCAATTTAAATACTGTTGGAGATAAAAAGAGATTATTAAGAATAGTCGGTTATGGAATTCCAAATTTAGAAAAAGCAATAGAGTGTAAATCAAATTACTTAACATTTATTTCAGAAGAGGTTATTCAGCCATATAAATTAGATGGCACTATAAAAACAAATGAAATACACTATTATGAATTCCCTTGGCCTTCTGAAATATTAGCAAATCTTGGGTCTGCTAATGTTACCTTAAGAATTACTTTATCATATTATATCGAGCCAAACCCTGGCGATAAAGGATATTCAACTAAATATTCATATCAATCTTGTGCGTTAAAATTTTTGCTGATAGATCCGACGGAAGATTTTGATAACTTCAAAATTAGAACAAATAGAATTAACATTGAAAACCTTAAAGACGAGTTAGGTGTTGATAAATTATCCGATGGAGATTATGATAAAAAACAAGAAAAAAGATGGTTTTTGGGAGCAGATACAGCTTTTAGAGGTTCTATTCATAGTAATTTTTGGGAAGGTTCTGCTGCTGATATTGCAGTTTGTAATAAGTTAGCAATATTTCCACTAGCATCAGGTTGGTGGAAACAATTAAAAAAGCAAAAAAAATATGATTCAGAATTACGTTATTCATTAGTTGTTTCAATAGAAACTCCTGAAAATACAGCAGATATTTATACTGCAATTGCTAATCAAGTGAATGTTCAAAATGAAGTTGTAGTATAAAAAACAGCAATATAATGGCTTTGTTATTTATGATAACTCAAACCCACTCTTTATCCTCTACATACGCTTCACTAATATAACTTAGGTATTGCACCATACGTGGCGAAGTACCGTAATTTGGCGTCGCGCAATGTGGCAAGGCTTGAAGCCAAATCACCATATCGCCAGCAGAGGCGCTAATGGCTTGGGGTTTGAGTGTTGCTAAAGCGTGTGCTCTCGGATGAACACCCTCTGGAACCTGCTCCATCCAAGAAGCAATCTGATGATGAAAACCAGGCACACAATGAAAAGCACCATCTTGTGGTCCACAATCTGACAAATAAATCAAACCTTGCAATCGGAACGGAATGGGCAATTGCAAACTCACATCCCAATGTAAACCATCTCCTTTGAAAACATAATTTGGCGTAACGGGTGGGTTAAAACTTATTTTATCGATGGTTTTATAAATAGCTTCAGACTGATACAGCTGTTCGAAAGCTTTCTTGATTCTCGCCGAAGCTCCGTTTTTTTCTAACAACGGATGGTCAAAAAAATTAACCATCATTCCGCGTTGTTGGGGATGGCTTTGGTACCAAGTCTCGGGTTGTTCTGGATGCATTCCCAAAAACTCCCAAATCAGCTGTTGGGTTGCAGCACAATCCGCCTTTGAAATCGCATTTGGTAAAATAAGATACCCGTTGGTTTCAAAAAACTGCAATTCGTCATCACTTAAAACTGAAGTTTCTTGAGTAACCGATTGAATAAGTTTTCCTTCTTTTTCTTGCACCCAACTTTCAAATTCTTCAATAGATGGTTTTTCAAAGTACAAATAATGCAAAGCTTCATCAATACCGACTCCTCTTTTGTATAAATATTCTATTTCATGTGTCTAGTTTGAGGTCCTTTCTTTGACTCCTAAGGCTCGATTTCTGAAAGCAACAAGTAAGTGATTGGTGTTCATTGGTAACTCATTTTAGTACTTTATCAAATATAGCCATTTAATAAAAAAACAGAATTCAAGATGTTCTAAAACACTGTTTATTAGTTATGAAACTAGAAATTATAAATTTGACAGCACAAAAAAAACCAGCTCTAAAGCTGGTCCTTATTTTTTTTTTGAAAAAATTTAAATTGAATGAACTGTAGCGTTGTTATCGGCTACAATGTTGGAAGTGTCATAACCTCCAAACTTTTTCAAATAGCTTCTTAATGAAGTTCCGTAAGCGTCTCGGAAAAATTTCTTCCCTTTATAACGAAAAAACTTTTTTACTGAACCTGCGCCTGCTAAATGCGCTGCGGCTAAAATTCCAGATTCTGTAATTAAAATCCCATCAATAACACTTCCTTCGTGTTTCTCAATGACTTTTTCTAAAAGATGTTTGTTTTTGGACAACAACGCTACGAATGCTTTTTCTTGCAATTCTGGGCTGTTCAAAAACTTTTTAGGACTTTTAACGCCAACCGCTTTGAGGGTTTGTACTCCAAATTGATATTTCCCTAAGTATCCCAAAGAATTCACTTTTTTATATTTTCCTCGTGATTCTTTGTGAGCTACTGCTTCTTTGAAACCAACAAACTGATTTTTGGTAAAGGGAATGTCAAAAGTTAAAGAATCTTTCAAAGGAAATTCGGCTTGTTTGACTTCCTTTTGCACCAATTGAACCTTGGGAGCGAGGCTCTTTTTCTCTTTTTTAAAACTCAAGCTTACATAGGCCACTAGGGCAATTAAACTCAAGAAAAAATACCATTTCTTTATCATAAATTGATTTTCTTCACGCGCTGTCACCTTGTGAAATTACTGCTGCAAAGATACCACTAAACAAAAAAGTAATTGAAAATCAAGCTGTTAAAAAATGTTAAAAGTAAAAGACATGGGCTTTAACCCCACTGTTTGAGCCAAATGACAAAGTAGGCGCAGGTACTTTTAAGGTGTTAATTAGTGAAAAAATAGTTTTTAATATAGAATTATTAGTCCGTATTTTCTGAAAATTAATATCAAAACTGAGGTAGAATTGTCGTTCGCGTTGATCATTTGGATTCAAACCCTGCGTCATGCCCTCGGCACCATAGCCAACTGCAAGATTAAGCCACTTGGGTAACGGTGCGTTAGGAAAAAAAGATGAAATATTTCCCGATAACCAATACGTTTGCCCGTTATAATCTTTTAAGAGTTGTTCCGAAAAACTATTGCCTAATTTGTTCGGATTTTGCGCAGCGAATGACGTGGTGTGGAAGGAAAATTTAGGGATAATGCGTTGCTCGTTCCAAAGTAATTCTTGCGAAACATAAAGTCCTGTTCCTACGGCATTGGCCAAGATATCGCCCGTAGAGGCGCCCCACTCGGCAGAAAAACCATCCATGATTTCCACTGCGGATAAAAAAACAAATCCCAGTGTAGCGCCATAAAGCAACTGATTTTTTTTACTCACTCCACTCCAATGCAAGGCCTCGGAACCAAAACGACCCAAATGATAGGATGAGTACATATGTCCGATTTTGTCCATTTGTAACCACTCGGCATTGTCATTGATAAAATGAAAGTTGGATTTAGGATAGTCCGCGTACCAAAGTTGATTCAATCCTAACAAGGCTCCTCCTCCCAATACCGTTTCGGTGATGATAACGGTATTTCGTCTTTGCATATTTAAAGAATCAGATGGGGTAAAAAAAGAGTTTGGAGCTACTTGCGCCAACAAAGGGCAAGTGCTCCAAAATAATAAAATCAATCGAAAGACTATATTTCGAGGTAAAACAATTATCGTTGCACACCTTGGCTGTTGATCCAATCTGAATATTTTTTAGCATTAATATTATGTTCCGGTAAAGTAGCTGCAAACTCGTGGTAACCAAAACGATCAACACTTGCACAGAAATAAATGTAATCGTGCTTTTCAGGAGTCAAAACCGCTTCGAGTGCCGTGATATCAGGCATTGCAATGGGTCCTGGAGGTAGGCCAATGTTTTTATAAGTATTGTATGGCGAATTTAAAAACAAATCGTTGTAAAAGACACGTTTTATGACTTGATCAAAATCATTACTTTTCTTCTTTAAGGCAAAAATCACCGTAGGATCGGCTTGCAAAGGCATTTCTTGTTTCAAACGGTTCAAATATACTCCAGCTATACGAGGTCTCTCGTCTCTTTTAACCGATTCTTTATGAACGATCGATGCTAAAATAGTAGCCGTAACTGGCGTTAGACCTTGTTTGGCTGCTTGTTGGGTGCGTTTTTCATTCCAAAAATTACGATATTCCTTGATCATTTTGTCACGGAATTTCTCGGCTGTAATGTTCCAATACACTTCGTACGTATTGGCAATAAACATCACAAAAACATTCTCTTCCGTAAAACCATTTTCTTTCAGGAAAACAGAATCTTTGAAGGTAGTCAACAGCGACAAACTATCTGGTTCGATTTGCGAACCCACACGACCAGCTAAATTTTCTAAGCGTTCTTGATTATTGAAGGCTAAATCTACGGGATCATTGCTGCGCATGGATTTGACTAATTCATAACTGTTCATTCCTTTTTTCAATAAGAAACGACCTGGCTTTACATTCTCAGCATAACTCATTTTGCCTGCAACCATTTCAAAGCGTTGCATATCTTCAACATAGGGTGCTATGAGTTTTTTGACAGCTGTATAATCTGAACCTGTTAGCACATAAACATATACTTTATCTTCATTGAATTTAGTATTGGCACTAAAGATTTGACGAATCAAAACAAAACCGTAAACTAAAAGTACCGAAGCTACCACAACAGCTACAATCGAAAGGATTTTTTTTACGTTCAAAATAAAATGATTAAAATTTGTGATTAATTAATTGATAAATGGCTTCGTCTTGATACACTCCATTGACTAGTACCCAATCTTTTTTTATTCCTATTTTTTGGAAGCCAAATTTAGTAAAAAGCGCCACACTTGCACTATTTTCTGTACCAATATTTGCATAGACTTGATGCAAATTCAAATCGTAAAACGAGAATTGAATCAACAATTCAAGTGCCTCAGAACCAATTTGTTGATTCCTTTTTTGGTCCGACTGTATGACAATACCCATACCTGCTCTTCTGTTTTTGGGATCAAATTCAAATAAATCGATTAATCCGATTGCTGGAAAATCTTGATCTTGACAAATTGCCAGTCGCAATTGTTTGGCTTCGTAAATATCCTGATGTGCGTTTTCGAGATACCGTTTGATCAAAAACCTACTGTATGGCGTTTGTGTATTGCTCACTTCCCAAATGCTTTGGTCATTTTCCATGGCATACACAAACTCTAAATCATTCGGTTCTAAAGCTCGCAGATATACGTTTTTACCTTTTAATGTATTCATGAATTATAAGGTGCAAAATTTAAATTTCAATTTGTCCCTTGAACACAAACGCTGCGGGACCTTTTAAGAAAACTTGCGTGTATTGGCTCCCGTTTTTTTCAAAAGACACTTCTAGCTTTCCACCTTCTACATTGGTATTTATTCGAGTAGCTGCTGTAACACCAGTAGCATGCATGGCAATGGCCACAGCAGTAACTCCGGTGCCGCAAGCCAAAGTCTCGTCTTCTACTCCACGTTCATAGGTACGAACGGCAAAAGTATCGTCATTGATTTGGCTCACAAAATTGACATTACTTCCTGCTTTGCCATATAATGCTCCGTAACGAATAGCTGCGCCTTGCTCTTTTATATTATAGTTTTTTAAATCCTCTACTATTTGAACATGATGTGGCGAACCTGTATTTAGAAACACATATTCTGGGGTGATTTTGATCTCATTTACATCAATCATTTGTAAAGAAACCAATCCATCAGGAGCAACAGTTGCATGATGCAAACCATCGGTAGCGATAAAAGTGGTCGCATTCTCAATAACGTTCAATTGTTTGGCAAAAGCTACCAAACAACGTCCGCCGTTACCACACATGGAACTCTCGTTTCCATCGGAATTGTAGTAGACCATTTTGAAATCAGTTTCGGTATCATTTTCCAACAAAATCAATCCGTCAGCACCTATACCAAATCGGCGATCGCATAATTTTTCAATAAGTTCAGTATTTTGTTTCGGAAAAAATAAAGATCGATTATCAACCATTACAAAGTCATTTCCAGTGCCTTGGTATTTATAAAATTCTAAAGTCATGTATATCATTTTGAAACACAAAAGTACAATTAATAATTATAGTTAAACACTGTTAAAGTACGTTAAACTCGTTTTTAGAAAATATTTTATGTGCTAAATTTGTCTCTAAATAACTAATAAAACTAAAATCTATTATGAAAAAAATCTCATCCTTATTACTAGTATCAGTCCTTAGTGGCGCCACTACCTTAGGTGGTTACAAACTTTTGTTTGATGACAACGGGTATTTTTCAAATAACAAAAAAGGTGTAGTAACTCTTGCTCAAGAAAATTACGGGAAAAATGTGGGACTCGCAGCTGAAGCAATAGATTTTACCGAGGCTGCTGAAAAAACAGTACACTCCGTTGTACACGTAAAAAACGTTTCTCGAAGAACCATTAGCAATCCTATTTTGGAATATTTTTATGGCTATGGCGGCGGACAACAACAAGAACAAGTAGGAACGGGCTCGGGAGTGATCATCTCTGAAGACGGTTACATCGTTACCAACAATCACGTGATTAAAGACGCTTCAGAAATTGAAATCACCCTCAATAACAAAAAAACCTACAAAGCAAAATTGATCGGTACCGATTCCAAAATGGATATCGCTTTGTTGAAAATTTCGGCCGATGAAAAATTACCTTACACCGTATTTGCCAATTCAGATAATGTAAAAGTAGGCGAATGGGTTTTGGCTGTGGGTAATCCATACAACTTAAATTCAACGGTAACTGCAGGTATCGTTTCGGCCAAAGCGAGAAACTTAGACGCGAGAGGCATTCAATCCTTTATCCAAACCGATGCCGCTGTAAATCCAGGAAATTCTGGTGGTGCGTTGGTAAATGCAAGAGGAGAATTAATCGGAATCAACACGATGATTTCTTCTCCAACAGGAAGTTATGCGGGGTATTCTTTTGCTGTACCTTCAAATAACGCTAGGAAAATTATTGAAGATTTAATGGAATTCGGAAACGTACAACGCGGAATTTTGGGCGTTGAAGGTGGTGAATTGAACAGTACGGCTTCTAAAGATTTGGGAGTGAAAGAAACAGAAGGTTTTTACATTAATAAAGTAACTAAAAATTCAGGAGCCGAAAAAGCGGGATTACAAAAAGGAGATATTATAGTGAAAATGGACAATCAAACCATTGCAACTTTTGCCGATTTGTCAGGATACATTAACACCAAACGTCCGAATGACAAAGTGGTGGTCAACTATATCCGTGAGGGTAAAAACAAATCGACCACAGTAACCTTGAGCAAAAACGAATATTTCAGTTCTGAATTTAAAGGCATTGAAGTAGAAAACATTGATGCAGCCGACAAAAAGAAATTCAAAATTGATTATGGGGTAAAAATCAAAGCCATTACCAACGAGCGTTACATTCAATATGCCGAAGAATTACAAGGCAATATCATTTTGAGCATCGATAATGTGAAAGCTACAAATGTAGAAACAGTTTCTTCAATTATGAAAAACAAATCCGAACAACAAAGTGTTCGTATAGAAATGATCAACCGAAATGGTGAAATTTTCAGAATAATCATTTAAAAAAAAATAACTTTATACCAACAGCCATCATACCTTAGCGTGTGATGGCTTTTTTTTATAAAAAAAATTCAAAAACAGTTTACGAAATCGATTGAAATAGGGTACTTTTGCAAAAATTTTAAAAAACACAACTTTATTTTTTTACAAAATTCATTCATGAGTACAACACATTTATACGAAAAGGAAGTGACTATTCAAACCGACAGAAGACGCTCGGGAGTAGAATTAATCAAAATTATTAGCGATTTATGGTATGACAAATCCATCGAGTTGGTCTTGTTCCGAAATCATTTAATCGACAGAAATGTGAGCGAAATTCTAAACTTGCACGAATACGCAGGGGAATTTGTTGGAAAACCAATTGCTGTTTCTGATTCGGTTGAAATTGCGAGTATAATTCTATCTTTAGACCTACCGCCTTCCAAATTGGATATCGGAAAATTGACTTACGAATACGGACTTTTGGATGAAAAATACCCAGATGCCAGACATTTTGTAATTGACAAACTAAAAGACGCCAAATTCACTGAGGAAATTCAACCCAAAGATGTGGTTTTATACGGTTTTGGCCGTATTGGTCGCTTATTGGCCCGTGAGTTAATGTCCAAAACCGGAAAAGGCAATCAAATGCGATTGAGAGCCATTGTTACTCGTGACAAAAACGACGCTACAAGCTTAGAAAAAAGAGCTTCTTTGTTGCGTTATGACTCTATTCATGGTGATTTTAATGGTTCTGTTATTGCCGATCCAGCCAACAATGCTTTAATCATCAACGGAACTACCGTTCATATGATTACTGCCAACACTCCAGAAGAAATTGATTATACAGCTTACAATATTGACAATGCCTTAATAATCGACAACACGGGAGCCTTCACTACTCAAGAAGCTTTGAGTCGTCACTTGACTTCAAAAGGAACCGATAAAGTATTACTTACGGCACCTGGAAAAGGTGTGCCGAATATTGTTCATGGAGTAAATCAAAACGAATACAATCCGGACGAGGTATCAATTTTCTCGGCAGCTTCATGTACCACCAATGCCATTACTCCTATTCTGAAAGCGATTGAAGATACTTTAGGAGTTGTAAAAGGACATTTAGAAACCATTCACGCCTATACTAACGATCAGAATTTGGTAGACAATATGCATAAAAAACACCGTCGTGGCAGAGCCGCTGCTTTAAATATGGTGATTACCGAAACAGGTGCTGGTAGTGCGGTTGCCAAAGCCTTACCGTCTTTAGAAGGAAAATTAACTTCAAACGCGATTCGTGTTCCTGTTCCCAATGGTTCATTAGTGGTTTTGAATCTTGAAGTAAACAAAGCAACTTCTGTCGAAGGCATTAACAACATTATGAAAAAATACGCTTTAGAAGGCGAATTGGTAGAGCAAATCAAATACTCGTTGAACAACGAATTGGTTTCTTCGGATATTGTAGGAACTACAGCCCCTTCCATCTATGATAGCAATGCTACTATTGTTTCTAAAGACGGAAAAAACATAGTATTGTACATTTGGTACGACAACGAATACGGCTACAGCCATCAAGTAATTCGTTTAGCCAAATACATTTCGAAAGTAAGACGTTATACTTACTATTAGTAGATAAAACCAACGTTAATTATAATTCAACAAACCATCAAGAGGCAACTTTTGATGGTTTTTTTTAACTCATATTTAGAGAAATATCACTTTTACCCCTCACAACGTATTTAACCGCTAGACTCGCAAAGATTAACACAAAGATCTCAAAGACTTAGACAACAAACTATAAACAACAAACAATATTTTTTAAATCGGTAATACCGTTGTGCTTTTTACTTCAGAGATGATAAAAAAACTATTGATCAAACTAACCTCTGGCAAAACCGATAATTTCTTTTGATGAAAATGATGGTAACTTTCCATATCAGGCAAGACCACTTTTAACAAATAATCAAAACTACCCGAAACAAAATCACATTCCACCACTTCGGGCAAATTCCGAATCGCTTCATTAAAAGCTTCAGAAATATCAAAGGTTTGTTTTACAAGCGTGACTTGGCAAAAAACAGTCAAGTTTTTACCTAGCTTTTTCTTATTGAGCACCGTAACATATTTATCAATAACCCCTTCTTTTTCAAGACGTTTCACTCGATCATGAACAGGCGTTAGAGACAGATTGATTTGATTTGCAATGTCTTTTAACGTCAAATGCGCGTTGGCTTGCAAGAGGCGTAAGATTTTTTTGTCTGTTTCATCAATATTCATTTGGGCAGCTTTTTAAAAAAGGAACACTTTTAAGATAATTTTTCTTTTACAAAAGCAAAAAACGATTTCGAAAAGAAAAATTTTAGGCTAAAATACTAAATTAAACTAATATTTACCTTTCTATCATTCACAGGAAAAAATATTTTCTTTTTAAATTACTTTTACCCCACAAAAACCAATCAAAACAAAGTCTTATGATAATCGGAGTTCCAAAAGAAATCAAGAATAACGAAAACCGTGTGGCCTTAACGCCAGCAGGTGTAGCCGAATTTAAAAAACACGGTCATATTGTATATGTACAAACCAATGCTGGTAGCAACAGTGGTTTCGGTGACCAAGCCTACACAGATGCAGGAGCCGAAATTCTTCCTACTATTGAAGCAGTGTATGACATTGCCGAAATGATTATCAAAGTAAAAGAGCCAATCGCTTCTGAATATCCTTTGATTAAAAAAGACCAATTATTATTCACCTATTTCCACTTTGCTTCTTCTGAGCCGTTAACACACGCAATGTTAGAGCGCGGAGCCGTTTGTTTAGCTTACGAAACGGTAGAAAAAGCTGATCGTAGCTTGCCTTTATTGGTACCAATGTCTGAAGTAGCGGGACGTATGTCTATCCAAGAAGGAGCTAAATATTTAGAAAAACCAATGAAAGGAAAAGGAATCCTTTTAGGTGGTGTACCAGGTGTTCCTCCAGCAAACGTAGTAGTTTTAGGTGGTGGAATCGTAGGAACTCAAGCCGCTAGAATGGCCGCTGGATTCGGAGCTAGAGTTACCATTATGGACGTAAGTTTACCACGTTTGAGATATTTGTCTGATGTAATGCCAGCTAACGTAGTAACTCAAATGTCAAATCATTACAACATTTGCGAAGCGATCAAAACAGCCGATTTAGTTATTGGTGGTGTGTTGATTCCTGGAGCCAAAGCGCCTCACTTAATTACTCGCGACATGCTAAAATTAATGAGCCCTGGAACCGTAGTAGTAGACGTAGCCGTTGACCAAGGAGGTTGTATCGAAACTTGTAAACCAACTACTCACGAAGACCCAACGTTCATCATTGATGATATTGTTCACTATTGTGTGGCCAATATGCCAGGTGCAGTGCCTTACACTTCAACTTTAGCGTTGACCAATGCGACTTTGCCTTACGCGATTCAATTGGCCAACAAAGGATGGAGAAAAGCCTGCGAAGAAAACAAAGAATTAAAATTAGGATTGAACGTAGCCAACGGAAAAGTAGTATACCGTGGCGTTGCCGAAGCTTGGGATTTACCTTTGCACGAAGTAGAAAGCGTTCTAGCAGAAGCTGTTTGCTAATTCAACTTAACAACATTTTGATTTAAACATATAAGTCACCTAAGTTTCACTTTGAATAGGTTAAGTAAAATCGCCAGTTCATTGAAGTAGTTTAAGACAATTTACAAAAACCTTGTAAATTATATTGTCTTTAACCATCTGAATAAACAAGCTACTTCACAAAGCTTAAATGACTTACATATTTAAAAAACAATATACTTAACACACAAAATCCGTCTCGTTGCAAAACCAGACGGATTTTTTTATGCTTATTTTGGAGCGGAAAGAATAGGCTTTTTTGCTTACATCCTCCTGCTCTCCGCTATATCTTTACTTTTTTTTTATCAAAAAAGCAAAGGATGCCGCTGCGATCAGGGCTAAAAACTAGGAATTGGTTTTCTTGGGATATTGAATAGAAAAAAACAATCAAATCTTCAATGCAAAAAATAACAATCGTAGCTAAAATTTATATGGATACGATTCACACTACATCATACTTAAATACAACGGATTAAAATCCGTTGCTACAAAATGGTTCGTTCCTACGGAACTTTCATCTTTTCCTACGCCAACTGAAGTTGGCCAGATAAAGTTAATAGTTAGATTGGACAATAATTGTTACTAATTATTCCCACCAAATGAACTTTCTTTTTAGCAAAAAACAAAAAAAATATTCGGTCTATTTTTCAACATAGGCAGTAAAAACCAC
Organism: Flavobacterium succinicans LMG 10402; assembly: GCF_000611675.1. Taxonomy (GTDB): domain Bacteria; phylum Bacteroidota; class Bacteroidia; order Flavobacteriales; family Flavobacteriaceae; genus Flavobacterium; species Flavobacterium succinicans. Next base: position 43,325 of record NZ_JATV01000016.1, read on the forward strand.
AAAAAAAGCCTAGAACTCGCATTCTAGACCTTTACTATCTTACAAAAAAAAACTACCACTTAATAATCGCACTTGCCCAAGTAAAACCACTTCCGAAAGCAGCTAAAACCACAGTGTCACCTTCTTTGATTTTTCCTTGCTCCCAAGCTTCAGTCAAGGCAATTGGAATAGATGCAGCGGTGGTGTTTCCGTATTTTTGAATGTTGTTGAATACTTGATCATCATTCAACTTAAATTTGTTCTGAATGAATTGCGAAATTCTCAAATTCGCTTGATGTGGAATCAACATATCAATATCTGAAACATCCAAATTATTGGCTTGCAAACCTTCGTTGATCACCTCCGAAAAACGAACCACAGCATTTTTAAACACAAACTGTCCGTTCATGTGAGGAAAATAACTTTCGTCGTTCGGATCGTTATCAGCCAAAATATCGTTTACCCAACGACCGCCCATTCCAGGAGCAAGCAAGGCTAATTCTTCAGCATGTTGCCCTTCGGAATGCAAGTGCGTAGACAAAATTCCTTTGGTCAAATCTTCTTCTCTTGATAATACAGCTGCTCCTGCTCCATCACCAAAAATTACCGAAACCCCACGCCCACGAGTGGTCATGTCTAAACCTGAAGAATGCACTTCAGATCCAATGACCAAAACGTTTTTATACATTCCCGTTTTGATGTATTGATCGGCTACTGATAATCCGTACACAAAACCTGAACACTGATTACGAATATCAATTGCTCCAACGGTTTTTAAACCCAAATCGCGCTGCACCAAAACCCCAGGCCCTGGGAAATAATAATCAGGACTTAAAGTAGCAAAAACCACAAAGTCAATATCTTCTTTGGCAATACCAGCGCGCTCAATGGCAATTTCTGCTGCTTTTACTCCCATTGTGGTAGTAGTGTCTTCTCCTTTTATGATATGACGACGCTCTTTAATTCCGGTACGTTCCTGAATCCATTCGTCATTCGTCTCCATTATCTTTGACAAATCATCATTAGTCACCACATTTGAAGGAACATAAAATCCTAATCCTGCTATTTTAGAGTGATACATACGTATTAATTTTATATTTAAATTTTGATTGGCTAAATTAAAAATCTTTTAAAAAGCTTCCTCACAATTTAGTCTTTTTTTTCATATAATCATTTAAAGCTCAATAAATTTACAACTTACACTATTTTTTACCATTTTTACAATAAAATAAAACGCTAATCTTTGTAACATTTGATGCTTTTGTACAACTAATTTTATTGTAAACCTTTCATTAACCAACTTTCCTTTCATGAAAATAAAACTTGCCTTTTTATGCCTTGCTTTTAGTTTTTCGGTCATCGCACAAGAGAATCTAAGCTACCAAAAACCCTCTAAATCCATATTAGATTTAGCGGATTACGAACGTGCTCCTTCGGTTTCGATGGATACTAAAAAAGAAAACCTTTTACTTTCTTACAGAAACACCTACAAAACTCTTGACGATCTTAATCAAGAAGAATTGCGTTTGGGTGGTTTACGCATCAATCCTGTGACGAACATTTCGAGTACCGTAACCTATATCAACAACTTAAAACTTCGAAAAATTAAAGACAAAAACGAAGTTCAAGTAGCGGGATTACCAGCTAATGCCAAAATCAGCAATCTATCTTGGTCGCCGAACGACACTAAAATTTTGTTCACACATACCGCTGCCAATGGTGTAGAACTTTGGGTAATTGACGTGGCTTCTGCTCAAGCCAAGAAACTGACCGAAGCGAATTTGAATGCCAATTTAGGCGCTCCGTTTAGCTGGTTTGGTGACAACGAAACAATATTGGTAAAACTATTGCCTAGCGACAGAAAACCTTTATTGGATGCCAAAAAAGATTTACCAGCGGGACCAATTATCTCGAATGCTAGTGGCGCAAAATCACAAAACAGAACTTATCCAGACATGTTGAAAAACAAAAATGACGAGATCAATTTTGAGAACATCATCACATCTGAATTGTATAAAATCACTTTGAATGGCAATAAAACGCTATTCAAATCGGCGGATATGTTTGCTGGTCAAAGTTTATCTCCTGATGGAAATTACATTATGCTTACTACGATTCAAAAACCGTTTTCTTATATCGTTCCTTTGAATCGTTTCCCAATGAAAAGTGTGGTGTATGACAAAAACGGAAAAGAAATAAAAATCGTAAACGAAACGCCTTTAACCGAAATTATGCCCAAAGGATTCATGGCCGTGCAAAAAGGAAAAAGAGCTTTGCAATGGAGAAACGACAAACCCGCAACTTTGGCTTTTGTACAAGCTTTAGACGAAGGGGATCCAGCAAATAAAGTTGCGTTTAGAGACGAAGTGTTTTTATGGGAAGCGCCTTTTACAGCCAATCCAACTTCGCTAGTAAAAACACCACAGCGTTTTGACAACATCATTTGGGGGAATGACACTTTTGCCATCGTTTCGGATGAATGGTATGACACTAGAAATACCAAAACCTACCTGATCAATCCATCCAATCCTTCGCAACAACCTAAAGTGATCACCGACAGAAACTCACAAGACGTTTACGCTGATCCGGGTAATTTCGAGACTAGAAAAAATCAATACAACCGCTATGTTTTGGCTATCGAAAATGATAAAGCCTTCCGTATTGGCGATGGTTTTACGAAAGAAGGTCAGTTCCCATTCATTGACGAATTGAACTTAAAAACGTTACAAAGCAAACGTTTGTATACTTCTACTTATAAGGACAAAAAAGAAGATATTATTGAGGTAGAAGATTTTAAAAAAGGAACGGTTTTGGTACAAATTCAATCCAAAAATGATTACCCAAATTACTACTTTAGAAACATCAACCAAAAAGAGAAAATCACACCTATCACCGATTTCAAAAATCCGTTTGAAAGCATCAAAAACGTGAGCAAAGAAGTGATCAAATACAAACGTAAAGATGGTGTTGAACTTTCAGGAACCTTATACTTGCCTGTAGGCTATGACAAAGTCAAAAAAGAAAAATTGCCGTTATTGATTTGGGCCTATCCTGCCGAATACAAAGACAAAAATAGTGCGGGACAAAGCACTCAAAATCCTAACGAATTTACCTTTCCTAACTATGGTTCGTTTGTGTATTGGGTGACCAAAGGCTATGTGGTTTTAGACGACGCTTCGTTCCCAATTATTGGAGAAGACAAAACTGAACCTAACGACAACTTTATTACTCAATTGGTGGACAATGCTGAGGCTGCAATCAATGCGGTAGATGCTTTGGGCTACATCAACAGAAAAAAAGTAGCGGTGGGCGGCCATTCTTACGGTGCTTTTATGACCGCAAATTTGTTGACCCATTCCAACCTTTTTGCTTGTGGGATTGCTCGAAGTGGTGCTTACAATAGAACTTTAACGCCTTTTGGTTTCCAAAGCGAGCAACGTAATTATTGGGAAACGCCAGAGGTGTACACGGCCATGTCCCCTTTTATGAATGCGGATAAAATGAAAACTCCTTTACTATTAGTGCACGGCGAAGCGGATAACAACCCTGGTACTTTTACATTACAAACCGAACGCTATTTCCAAGCCATAAAAGGTTTAGGTGGCCCAGCTCGTATGGTGATTTTACCAAAAGAAAGTCATGGCTATGCTGCCAAAGAAAACATCTTGCACTTACTCTGGGAACAAGATCAATTCTTAGAAAAACATTTGAAAAACTAAGTCAAATGACTACTAACAAAAAAGAGACCACTCAGAAAAGTTGTCTCTTTTTTTATGTTCACTTGAAACGATTATAATATTTTCAAAAACACTTCTTGATTGACCTCTAAGGCCGTTTCGTGCTCAAAGAAAATAGCCTTTCGATCGAAAGCGGCTTTGATTAAAAACCGACTGCCTTTAAAATAAGATTGTTTCACTACTGCTCGCATGGTTCCCACTGGAGATACTTTTAATTGATGTGGATACAACAACACCATTTCATCATTCTCGTCAATGGGCATCAGTTGTGATAATCGTAATTCGTTAACTTCTCCAAATAAAGAAGCTACATATTTATTAATTGGAAATTGGTACACTTCAACAGAAGGTGCTTTTTCTACAATGCGTCCTTGTTGCAAGACTATGGTTTCGTCAGAAAAAGAAAGAGCGTCGGTACTATCATGCGTGGCAATAATACACGTAATGCCTTTTTTCTTTAAGTAGGCAAACAAATTTCTGCGTAGGGCATTTTTCCTAAAGTTATCAATATGACTAAAGGGTTCATCTAGTAACAAAACCTGTGGTTCAACCGCTAATACTTTGGCCAAGGCTACTCTTTGTTGCTGTCCACCACTTAAATCTTTGGCGCGTACTTTGGCATAGTCGGTCATTTCGACCATTTCGAGTAATTCTTGAATGCGTAATTTTTTTAAAGGCATAAAACCATTAGACAAAAATTTACCAACATTTTCGGCTACGGTTTCAAAGGGCATCAAATCAAAATCTTGGGCCAAATATTTCATAAACGGCATTCCGGGCACCAAGTTGTATTTGGGACCTAAAACACGGGTTTGATTAAAGAAAATTTTTCCTTCATGTAAATCATAAATCCCATAAATAAGTTTCAGCAACGTACTTTTACCACAGCCGCTTTCGCCTATTAGTGCGATGTTTTGTCCTTTTTCTACGGTAAAATCTACATTTTGAATGATCGCTTTGTCGGTATAAGCGAAAGAAATATTTTGAACTTCAAGCATTATATTGGGTATGAATTTAAAAAAACAAAGATAGTGGCTTTGTAAAAAATAAGTCGTTGAAAACTGTATTTTATATCAAAAAAAGCTGTTACGTTGGTAACAGCTTTTAGGTTTTTATACGCTAATGTCTTTTGTTGACTTTTTTTTGCGTTAGGGATTACTTCACTCATACTATTTTCATAGGAGTTCAGTGAACTTCGTTTGCAGTGAAAATCCTTTTTTAAGGCTTTTTCGGCCTTAAAAAAGATTGTAACGAAAAGCCCGGCCCTTGTGGTAACGCCCAAATTTTTGGGAGAAAAGTTTTTTTTGTTGCCATTCACTAGCGTCTTTCCACTAAAGGTTATTTTCCGCTTTTGGCGTCTTGTATCATTTTGTTGTTGGCCGTTATAGCAAATTCTACTCTACGGTTTTGCGCTTTACCTTCGGGTGTGTCGTTGGTAGCAATAGGATCTGCAATTCCAAATCCTGAGGTTTTGAAACGATTGGCCCCCAATCCTTTGGCTATTAAATACGTTTTTACTGCTTCGGCTCTTTTTTGAGAAAGGGTCAAATTGTATTCTGGTTTCCCGGAACTGTCGGTGTAGCCAAAAATTTCGATGTTAGTATCGCCATATTCTTTAAACACAGGAATCAACTTATCTAAATTGGCTTGTGCTTGAGGCGTTAAACTTGATTTATTGGTATCAAAACGTACGGCATTTTCGTTCAAGGTCAAATGAATTCCTTCACCAACACGCTGTACATCAGCACCTGGAATGGCTTCGGTAATTTCGCGAGCTTGTTTGTCCATTTTGTTTCCAATTAAGGCTCCTGCCCCACCACCAACGGCGGCTCCAATGGCTGCACCTAGCGCAGCATTTCCTCCTTTTCCGAGGTTATTTCCCAAAATACCTCCAATTAAAGCGCCGGCAGCCACTCCTATTCCTGTTCCTTTTTGGGTGTTATTGGCGTTTTTTACTGCTGTACACGAAGTAAATACGTTGCTCAAAAGAAAAACGATAACTAAGGTAAATGTGCTAATTTTTTTCATAGTAAAATATTAATTGGTTTTTGTAAAATAATAAACAATGTCTTTTTGTTGCCCTGCAACATCAATTCTATCAATCAATTCAAAGGACGTTTCTGTTTGATTCGCTACGCGCAACAGATAGCCCGTTTGAACGGTTTTGGACTTCACCCCTGCTTCGACAATTTTCAAAACAAACAGACCTTCTTTGTTAATGCTCCAAACAATAGGGGAAGCAAATGCTGGACAACCCGGTGCGTTAAGTGCCATATTTCCTTTGTTGTTGTTTGAAATAAAGCTCCAAGTGCTACCGATAAAACATTTAGAATCTGCGATATTAAAAGAATTTACTTTGAAAAATTCAGAACCCGGATATGCCACGTTCGTAATTTGCCAATTGCCTTTGATCACTACTTGTGCTTTTTTATCCAACTTAGTGGATGCCACTGGAGCTGCAGGTGCTGCCGCGGGCGCACTTGACTTACAAGCCACAAGCAAAATTAACAATACCCCCAATAAAACAACTTTCTTCATACTCAACTAGTTTAAAATTAATAGATTACTAAATATACGACACAAAAAATTAAGAATAACACGATTACTAAAAAAAAGCCCTCATACTTTTCCGCCATTTTGTCATTTATATGGCAAATGGTACTTTATTTGAAGAGCTCTTGGACGTGAATTAATCTTAAAATATTATTATAATTATGACAACAGGCAAAATTAATGTTTCGGTTGAAAACATCTTTCCTCTAATCAAAAAGTTTTTATACAGCGATCACGAAATTTTCTTACGTGAGCTGATTTCAAATGGAACTGATGCTACTTTAAAATTAAAACACTTAACAAGTATTGGTGAAGCAAAAGTAGAATACGGAAATCCAATTATCGAAATTAAAGTCGACAAAGATGCGAAAAAAATTTACATTATCGACCAAGGCTTAGGAATGACGGCTGATGAAGTAGAAAAATACATCAATCAAGTTGCTTTTTCGGGTGCCGAAGAATTCTTGGACAAATACAAAGATTCTGCTAAAGATTCTGGAATTATTGGACACTTCGGATTAGGATTTTACTCCGCTTTTATGGTGGCTGAAAAAGTTGAAATTTTTACCAAATCATACAAAGACGAGCCAGCCGCTCACTGGACTTGTGACGGTAGCCCAGAATTTTCATTGGAACCTTGTGACAAAACCGATCGCGGTACCGAAATCGTGTTGCACGTTGCCGAAGATTCTTTAGAATTTTTGGAAGAAAGTAAAATCAGAGAGTTGCTGAACAAATACAACAAGTTCATGCCGATTCCAATTAAATTTGGAACCAAAACTGAAACGCTTCCTAAACCAGAAGATGCTCCAGAAGATTATACAGCAGAAACTATTGAAGTAGACAACATCATCAACAACCCAAATCCAGCTTGGACCAAACAACCTGTGGATTTAAAAGATGAAGACTACAAAAGCTTTTATCGTGAATTGTATCCAATGCAATTTGAAGAGCCATTGTTTCACATTCACTTAAATGTTGATTACCCTTTCAACTTAACTGGAATTTTATACTTCCCAAAATTAGGAGGCGATTTACAAATTCAAAAAGATAAAATTCAGTTGTTCCAAAACCAAGTTTACGTAACCGATAACGTAGAAGGTATTGTTCCAGAATTCTTAATGATGCTTCGCGGAGTGGTGGATTCACCAGATATTCCGTTGAACGTTTCTCGTTCTGGATTACAAGCCGATGGTGCTGTGAAGAAAATTTCAAACTACATCACTCGTAAAGTTGCAGATAAGTTGAAATCATTATTCAACGAAAACAGAGCCGATTTTGAAGCCAAATGGAACGATATCAAAATTGTTTTGGAATACGGAATGCTTTCTGAAGACAAATTCTACGAAAAAGCGGGTGCCTTCGTATTGTATCCAACAGTAGATGATAAATATTTCACGCTTGACGAACTAAAAGAAGCCATCAAAGAAAACCAAACGGATAAAGATGGTAAATTGGTGGTATTGTATGCTGGAAACAAAGAAGCACAACACTCTTATATCGAAATTGCTAAAGACAAAGGCTACCAAGTATTGTTGCTAGATTCTCCAATCATACCTCACTTGATTCAAAAATTAGAATCAGACAACAGCGGACTAACTTTTGTTCGTGTTGACTCTGACCACATTGATAATTTAATCAAAAAAGAAGAAACAGCCATTTCTAAATTATCTACTGAAGAACAAGAAAGTTTAAAAACCGTAGTTGAAACTATTGTTCCTAAACAAACCTATACCGTTCAGTTAGAAGCTTTGGATAGCAGTGCAGCGCCATTTATCATCACGCAACCAGAATTCATGCGTCGTATGAAAGAAATGAGTCAAACTGGCGGCGGTGGAATGTTCGGAATGGGTAATTTCCCAGAAATGTACAACTTGGTAGTGAACACTAACTCAGCATTAGCAACCAGTATTTTGAACAATCAGGACAAAGCTGTACAAGAAAACTTGGTCAAACAAGCCTTAGATTTAGCTAAACTTTCTCAAAACCTTTTAAAAGGAGAAGCACTAACTGCTTTTGTAAAAAGAAGTTTTGAGATGATAAAATAATTTCATTAACACTTTAAAAAAGCCTGTAAATTAAATTTTACAGGCTTTTTTTTTGGCAAATCATTTGTTTTATTACTTTTAGCACACCAAATCAAAACACAACTTTTATGAAAAATTTCTCATTAGCTTTTTGCTCGTTACTCGTTTTTTCGTTCACTTTTAATTCTTGTACCAAAGACGAAGTTGTCAACTTTACCGATACTAATTCAATTGTAGCCTCAGCCACTATTGATGGGATTAACGAATTAGATTTCCAAACAGGAACTCAAGTTACTTTTGAAAATGCTTTATCCAAAACTACAAGCGCTACCAATGTAAAATCCTTACTAGGTGCCTGCGCTGTCGTTACTATCGATAATGTAACCCCCAATTCTTTTCCAAAAATAATTACAATTGATTTTGGAACTGGCTGTACTACCAACGGAATTACCCGAAAAGGAAAATTAAAAATCACTTTATCTGGATTAGTAAGCACACCAAAGTCGACCATGAAAATTGAACGAGAGAATTATTATGTAAACGGGATGAAGGTAGAAGGTGTCATTTTATATACCAACGAAACCACCACAACTGCTGTCCCACAATGGAGCCGAACCATTACGAATGGTAAACTAACTAGCGTAGATGGATCCGTATATTTTAATTCTGGCAGCCATACCATCAGACAAACAGAAGGCGCAAGTACTCCATTAATACTAGCCGACAATACATACGAAATGATTAGTGGAGACCATATGGTGAGCAAAGAAAATGGTGCTAAATTAACTCTTTCGGTTGCAGCTCCTTTGGTAAAAAAATACGATTGCAATTATGTTTCCAAAGGGAAATTAAATGTAAAAGGACCATTATTAAACGGAACCCTTGATTACGGGAATGGTGATTGTGATAATAAATTAACGTATACTCACGAAAATGGAATAGTTTTTAACTTAACCATGTAACATAAACTTGTAAACTAAAAAAATCTTCGTTGCAATAATTGAAACGAAGATTTTTTTTGCGTTACCGCCAAAGTTATCCGAACTTTGCAAAAAAAAATACCATGACACTTCAAATAGAAACTCCAGCTCTTTTATTTTCGGCTACCTCTCTTATTTTACTTGCTTACACCAATCGTTTTTTAACACTGGCTACCATCATTCGTGGTTTGAAAAAAGCGTACAAAGAAAAAGAAAACAGCATGATTTTATTGGAACTTAAAAATTTAAACCTGCGTTTATCGCTCATCAGATACATGCAAATGGCTGGCGTAATGAGTTTGTTTTTATCTGTTTTTGCCATGCTATTATTATACGTTGACCAACAATTATCAGGTATTTATTTTTTTGGATTTAGTTTATTGTCTTTATTAATCTCACTAGGGCTATCATTTTGGGAAATCAATATTTCAGTAGGTGCGCTTCGTTTACACTTGAGCGATTTGACTCATAAAGAAAAAAGCAAAGATCAACCCGCTAATACTATCGACAAATAAATAGGCATTCCGAATGTAATGTTAAACGGGAAGGTAACCGCTAAGGCCATCGGTAAAAATAACCCGGGATTTGCTTTCGGCACTGCAATTTTCATAGCCGCAGGCACAGCGATGTATGAGGCACTTGAGGCTAAAATTGCAAAAATGAAACGATTCCCAACATCATCAGTTACAAATTGACTTACATAAGCCACGATACTTCCATTGATTAAAGGGATTATGATAGCAAAAATCAAACTAAACCAACCGCTCTTAAAGAAATCACCTAATTTTTTTCCGCTAACAATACCCATGTCTAAAAGGAAAATGGCCAAAAATCCTTTAAAAATATCAGTAGTAAAGGGTTTGATATCCAATGCTGCTTTGTCACTTGCCAACAAACCAATCATCAAACTTCCAATAATTAACAGTACACTTCCGTTTGTAAAAGAATGTTTGATTACCTCAGAAAGCTTAGAAGAAGTACTATTGCTTTTAGAATACATTCGGATTAAAACCACTCCAACAATTATCGCTGGAGCCTCCATCAAAGCCATAACTGCTACCATGTGACCCTTAAAATCTAAATTCTGCATCTCAAGAAATGAAATCGCAGTTACAAAGGTCACCGCACTAACCGAACCATAGGCGGCAGCAATAGCTCCCGAATTTTCGATGTTGAATTTTCGCTTTAAAATAAAAAAAGCATACAGCGGAATTACAATTGAAATACTGATACCAAATAAGATTTCCCAAACAACGTGAATTGAAAAATCACTATGCGCCAACTCTTGTCCTCCCTTAAAACCAATGGAAAACAAAAGATAAAGCGAGATAAACTTCGAGGTATTGTTGGGAATTTCTAAATCACTTTTCAAATAAACTGCTATAATACCGAGTAAGAAAAACAGTAAAGCTGGATTGGTAACATTTTCAATTAAAAGATCAAAATTCATTAGTGTTTATTTTTATTTAAATATTAGTATTATTGAACTGAAGCTCTTTGTAATTTATCATTTATGGCTATCCCAATGCCTTCATGAGGTACTTTTTCTACTAATAGCACTTCGATATCTTGAGCATCTAGCTCATGTAACAAGGCATACAAACGCGAGGCTGCCTCTTCTAAATTCTGATCCCTAGACAATTGATTTTGAAACACAATCGCCGGATGATTATACGTTTGACAAAAAGACAATAACCCGATTCGCTTGTTGCTATAGTTTTCAAGTGACTCTGAAATGTTTGTAGTAAAAAAAGTTGGGGTTGATGGCGCATAATGCTTGGACAGCATCCCTGGAGCCACTGGCGCAATATCGTCTTTTGTAAATACTTTCAAAGGACCAACAACAGCTTCAATGGCTGAGATATTTGTAGCTCCAGCACGATACAAAATAGGTTCATCGCCTTCAAATCCCACAATGGTCGACTCAATTCCTCTTGCACAATCACCTCCATCCAAAACAAAAAGATCAGCAGGATCAAAATAATTCGACACATGAGACGCCGTTGTTGGGCTGATAGAACCAAAGGGATTAGCACTTGGTGCCGCCAACGGAAAATCTAAACTGTTCAAGAGTGCTAAAGCTACTGGATGATTGGGTACCCTAACGGCAACGGTATCTTTGCCCGCCGTAATCAAATCTGAAATGTTTGGTTGCTTTTTGAGTACCAAAGTAAGTGGACCCGGCCAAAAAGCTTCGGCCAGCGCCCTAGCCTTGTCAGGAATAGCGACGGCTACTTGTTCCAAATCAGAATACGATTTCAAATGCACAATCAAGGGGTTGTATAACGGACGCTTTTTTAGATCGAAAATGGTTCGAATGGCTTTTTCATTGAAAATATTTCCAGCTAAACCATACACTGTTTCGGTAGGGATAGCAACAACAGCACCTTTGGTTAACAAGTTTGCCGCTTTTTGAATATCAGAAGTTATAGTCATGAATGTTATGGATTACAATAATTACAATAAGTTGGATCTTCGGTTTTCTTTTGATGAGGATACCATACCTCAGTAGCATACTGGCATTTGGAACAGGAATAAATATGGCTTTTAACTGATTCCGTAGGACTTTTACACCAAGAGCAAGGTAATCCCAAACGAACCTCAACTACTGTGAAACCAGGAATTTGACATTGTGGACAACAGGACTTTATATTTTTGACTAGCTGGCGAGTAGCTTGTGCAATGACCTCCATTCGAGTTGGATTATACATGGCTCTCATATCCGTCTCAACAAAAAACGACTCATATTTTGATTGAAAATATCGAAATTGCTCTATTAATTCTTTATCACAAACAATCCCTTTTCGTACTTCAAAATTTTTGATTTCTTTAGACCGCAGCAGCAAACCATGCGAAGGAAAATTGGCCTTAGCGGCAAAATCCCACAACTCCTTTTCCTGACTAATTTCTTTAGAAAAAAAATTGGTATTTAGACTCAAACTGCGTCCTGTAATTTCTAGATCATTTTTTTGATCTATCAACAATACTATTTCATCATTAGCGACTACAAATCCGGCATTAGGATGCGGGCCAAACGATCCCTCCGACGCAATACCTATGTCGGAATGGGTAGCGACCATGGCTGCAAGACACTTGGCTCTTACGGTAGTCAAAGCATTATTTTCTCGGGAAATTTCTCCAGAAAAAGTACCAAAGACATCAGTATCAAAATGGTCAGGTACAAAACAAGTGAGACCTAACTCTTGTGCTAAAATTGGCCCAATGACCTTTTCTTTGTGATGCATTGTCGCAAGGACAATTTTTCGTCCTTCAAAATTATTTGGTATCAACAAATTTTATTGTGATTTGGCTAGTGACATTCAATTTTAATCCTTTTTCTTCAGCTTGCTCCAATACTTGCTGAATAGAGGCATGAGCTTCCTGTAACTCAACTATACGCTTCTTAGCATTGGAGGTATCTTTTTCAAAGCGAATCTCATTACTAAAACTCTCTAATGAATGATGCTTTATTTTATAATTAATCAATGAAAAAAGAATTTTGGCTGCTTCAGCAGGTGTAAATTCTCCATCAATAAGTTTAAATTGATTATTGTCTTCTTTAAGCATGGCTACTATTTTTTTGTGATGCAAAATTGAATAAAACAACTCATTAATTTTTATTTATATTTGTTATACTTATCATTAAAATAATTTATGAACTATACTTTACATCAACTGCAAGTTTTTCTCAAAATTGCACAATGCCTTAGCATCACGAAAGCTGCCGAAGAACTTCATTTAACACAACCAGCTGTTTCTATACAATTGAAAAATTTTCAAGCACAATTCGATATTCCGCTAACAGAAATCATTGGAAGAAAATTGTATGTGACTGAGTTTGGAAAAGAAATTGCCATGGCTGCAGAAAAAATTGCCAATGAAATACATGCCATCAATTACAAATCGCAAGCTTTTCAGGGCAAATTAAGTGGGAGGCTCAAAATCTCTATTGTTTCTACTGGAAAGTATATTATGCCAAATTTCCTGGCTGACTTCTTGCACCTCCATCCCGATGTTGAACTGGTCTTGGATGTGACCAATAAATCAAAAGTTATTAAAAGTCTAGAAAAAAATGAAGTTGATTTTTCATTGGTTTCTATACTACCCGAAACATTACAAATCAATCGAATTGAGTTAATGCCCAACCGATTATTTTTAGTTTCTAATTCCATCACGGCATTTCCTGAGAAAAGTTACGACAAAAAAATACTTGAAAACATTCCTCTTATTCAAAGAGAAAACGGTTCAGGAACCCGTCAGGCTTTGGAACAATTTATGCTTTCGAACCGTCTAAAAATGAGAAAAAAAATGGAACTCACCAGTAACGAAGCGGTTAAACAAGCCGTTATTGCTGGATTAGGCTGTGCTATCATGCCTAGTATTGGCATTAAAAATGAAATCTCCAATGGTAGTCTTCACATCATACCCATTGAAGGACTGCCTATCGAATCGACTTGGAATTTGATTTGGCAAAAAAACAAAAATTTTTCGCCTGTGGCTCAAGCATATTTGACCTATTTGGAACAATTCAAAACCGAAATCATTAAAAATAAATTCAATTGGGTTCACAACTATTGATTACAATTTCTTGAGATGAAAACACCCAACGATTACAGCGGTTAGAACACCTAAACTATGATGAAATCAAGTAGTCGTTTTACTTGCATTAATAAATGGTTCAGTATCTTAAACCCCCAAAAAAGCACTGTTTTTCAAACCAATAGCAAATAAAATTCTAACACAACTATAACACTTAAGTAAAAAGAAATAGCTTACCTTTGCCCGCTTTTTAAAAATTAAAACAATGATAAAAAATCAAGTATTAAAGGGAGTTTTCTTAGTAGGTTTGGGCGCTTCGAGCTATGGTATGTTAGCCACTTTTGTAAAACTAGCCTATGATGAAGGATACTCTACACCCGAAGTTACCTCTGCTCAGTTTGTTTTGGGAATACTTGGAATGCTTATCATTAACTTTATTCAAAAAAATAAAAACAAAAACACTACGGTAAAAGCTTCTGCCAAAAACATTTTACACTTAGTTTTAGCAGGAACTTCACTGGGTATGACGAGTTTGTTTTACTATTTGGCCGTAAAATACATCCCCGTTTCTATCGCTATTGTGCTATTAATGCAGACCGTTTGGATGGGTGTTGTAGTAGAAATGGGCCTTGATAAAAAGTTACCTTCAGCCAAAAAAATAGGAGCCGTAATAGTAGTATTAATAGGTACCGTATTGGCTACAAACGTTATTGAAACCACAACCACACTGGATTGGAGAGGCATAGTATTGGGACTGCTGGCGGCGTCATCTTTTACAGCTACAATGTTTACTGCCAATCATATTGCCAATCACATATCTTCGGCGCAACGAAGCCTCTACATGCTTTTGGGTGGTGCCATCATTGTTTTTACTTTTGGATATTTCACACAAACTGGACCATACCAATGGAGTATTTTTACAAAATGGGGTATTATTATAGCGTTGTTTGGAACGATCATTCCACCGTTGTTAATGAATGCCGGATTTCCATTAACTGGTATTGGTTTAGGAAGTATTGTTTCGGCAATCGAGCTACCCGTTTCAGTAACCTTGGCCTATATGCTTTTGAATGAAAACGTAACTCTTTTGCAATGGACTGGAATTGCATTGATCATTATTGCCATCATTATCATGAATACTTCTTCGGCTAAAAAACAATAATTGCTGCTCAAGCTCATGATTTAATGATTATAGTAAAAACAGCAGAATCGGGCGACAACTTAAATTCTCACAATTAGATCAAAGTTTTTTTTACAAAATCACTATGTATCGTTAATTTTTTCATAAATTCGTAACAAACAACTTGTTATGAACGCACCTTGGCATTTGTATGTAATGGCTTTACTGTATGTTTTGGCAGGAGTCAATCATTTTAGATCGCCAAGAATGTATGAAAAAATCATTCCTCCTTATTTTCCAAATCCTCAATTACTGAACCTACTCAGCGGGGTACTTGAAATCCTTTTTGGTCTAGGATTACTATTGACACCCACCAGATCCATTGCTGCCTGGAGTATCATTATATTGTTATTTGCATTTTTTCCAACACATATTTACATGATCACCCAGCCTAAAGTTCGGATGGGATTACCGCTGTGGGTCTTATATTTAAGATTACCACTGCAATTGCTATTAGTATTTTGGTCCTTTCAATATACATTGTAAACTATTACATCTATTAACTATTTTAAATCAAGCACTTATGAAAAAACTTTTTGCAGAATTCTTTGGAACATTTTGGTTAGTATTTGGAGGCTGTGGCAGCGCGTTATTTGCAGCAGGAATTCCAAATCTTGGTATTGGTTTTGCTGGCGTTGCGCTAGCCTTTGGTTTAACCGTATTAACAATGGCCTACGCTGTGGGTCATATTTCTGGTGGACACTTTAATCCTGCCGTTTCTTTTGGTCTTTGGGCTGGAGGACGCTTTGATGCTAAAGATTTAGTTCCATACATCATCGCACAATGTGTAGGTGCCATAGCTGCAGCTGGAACATTGTATACTATTGCCGCTGGTAAAGTTGGTTTTGTTATTGATGCCACCAAAGCTGGTGCTTTTGCCTCCAACGGCTTTGATGCCTTTTCACCAGATGGCTACTCGATGCAAGCCGCTTTTATTGCAGAATTTGTATTGACCTTATTCTTTTTACTGGTAATCCTTGGCGCCACAGACAAATTTGCCAACGGGAAATTTGCAGGAATCGCTATTGGTCTTGCCCTTACTTTGATACACTTGATCAGTATTCCGATCACCAATACTTCTGTAAATCCTGCTCGTTCATTGTCGCAAGCAATTTTTGTGGGTGGCGAACCTTTAAGCCAAGTTTGGCTGTTTTGGGTGGCCCCAATTTTAGGAGCAATTGTAGCTGGATTTATCTATAAAAATCTTTTACAAGATCATGCTGCGGCTTAATTAGAATAAATTCAAAGAGAGAAAAAGAAACAAATGCAGTTCTTTTTCTCTTTATTTTTGTTGTATGAAATCTCTTTTTGATCCCGAACCTCTTGTTTTTGAAGTTCCAGACGCCTCCATAATTTATTATCGTAATTTCTTCTCGACGGAAGAAGCAACTGTTCTTTTTGATATTTTACAAAAGGAAATTCCTTGGCAACAGGACAACATCAAAGTCTACGGTAAAGTGTATCCACAACCCCGATTAACAGCGCTTTTTGGTCACGAAGGAAAGTCCTATTCCTACTCGAATATTACTATGCATCCACATCCGTGGACTACAACGTTGCTCCAAATTAAACACAAAATTGAAACGATAGTTGAGGCCAATTTCTCGACCGTGCTGCTCAATCAGTATCGCGATGGAAAAGACAGCAATGGTTGGCATGCGGATAATGAAAAAGAATTAGGAATCAATCCCATCATAGCCTCAGTGAGTTTTGGAGCAGAGCGAATGTTTCAATTGAAACACAATAGCATTGCCAATCAAAAAATACATATACCTTTAGCACACGGTAGTCTTTTAGTAATGAAAGGAACTACTCAGCACTTTTGGAAACATCAAATTCCGAAAACCACCAAACCAGTTGGCCCCAGAATTAACCTAACTTTCAGAATTATTCCATAAAACCAAAAAACTTTACCCAATTGATCATGAATGAAATTGTTTCTTATTTTACCCATATTCCTTCTTCGCATAGAAGCCTAATTTTAGTTGGAGGAATTACCTTTTTCTGGATCATCGAAAATGCGTTTCCATTGTTCCGTTTTGATTATAAAAAATGGCAACATGCAGGAATTAATATCTTTTTTACTCTCACCACCATCGTTATCAATTTTTGTTTGGCATACTTATTACTAGTAACCGCAGATTGGACCGTTGCAAATGATTTTGGAATCCTTCAAATGCTTCCCGAAATGCCACTATGGCTGTACGCAATGATCGGATTGTTGCTTTTGGATTTAATTGGAGCTTATTTAGTTCACCTCATCGAACATCGGGTTAAAATACTTTGGCGTTTTCACCTTATTCATCATACGGACACTTGGATTGACACCACAACAGCCAACCGACATCACCCAGGAGAAAGTGTCATTCGATTTGCTTTTACATTGTTAGGCGTTTTCATAGTTGGTAGTCCAATGTGGATGGTGTTTTTGTACCAAACCTTATCCGTTATCGCCACGCAGTTCAATCATGCTAATATTGCATTGCCCAAAAAAGTAGATTTGGTATTGAGCTACTTCATCGTTTCGCCCGACATGCACAAAGTACACCATCATTACAAATTACCCTACACCGATAGTAATTATGGTAATATTTTTTCTGTTTGGGACCGATTGTTTGGCACTTTTAAAACACTTCCAAGAGAAGAAATAGTGTATGGCGTTGACACCCATCAAGATCCAAAAGAGCATAATGTATTAAAAAAATTATTATACATACCATTTCAAGAGCACCGATCACCTGACGCAAATTAGCCCACAAAAAAAAACAAGCATTTCAATTGAAGTACTAAAATTTTTTATTAATATTGGTAAAGCATTGAGAGCGCTATTTATAAATCACTTAACACCAATTTGAATTAATTTTCATGTAATGAAAAAGAGTAACCGCAAAGAACTGAACTGGGAACAAACAGAAAAGCTTGTTACATTAGCCTTAGAAGAAAGAAATCCTTTCGAAATCATTAAAAAAGAATTTGGCCTGTCAGAAAAAGAAGCCTTAGAAATTATGAAGAAAAAGATGCCGGCTGAAAAATTTGAGATGTGGAAAAAGAAAGCAATGGCAAGTAAACCAAAACCAAAACCTCAAAAAATAGACGATTTTGACGAAGATTTGGATGGAAAATATTACTTCAAAAACAAATTAGACTAAAATGACATATATACTCCTGATGGCTCAGGAGTATTTTTTTTACCTCCAACAAAACAACCTTTTTAGTGTAACAAAAAGGATTCTAAATCGACTTATCACCCAAAATAATACTATGAAAAAAATTATAGCAACTCTTGCGATCGCTTCGCTTTTATTAGGTTGTAAAACAGGCAGTGCCACACTTAACAAAAAAAACACAGAAGTAAAAGTAGCCATCGACCTTGTTAATGTTAAAGATGACAAAGTACAGGTAAGTATTTTTGCGCCAAAAATAACAACCGATCAAGTAACCTTCAGTATTCCTAAAATCATACCAGGAACCTACTCCAATGACAATTACGGGCGTTTTATTGACAACCTACAAGCCTTTGATTCCAAAGGAAATCTTTTGACTGCAAAAAAAACTGACGAAAACAATTGGACAATTGACCAAGCCAAAAAATTAACTAAAATCACCTATTTAGTTAATGACTCTTTCGATACTGAAAAGGGAAGTGAATTCGGCCAAGGAGATATTTTTTCTCCAGCAGGCACCAACATTGAAGCCGGTTCTAATTTCATGGTAAATATGCATGGATTTGTTGGGTATTTTCAAGATCTAAAAGAAACCCCTTATCGAGTAACCATCACCCATCCCGAAACACTTTGGGGTGCTACCTCCATGATTGATTTAGACCCAAAAAACAACTCGGATGAATACTTCACTTCTCGTTATGCAGAACTAGTAGAAAATCCAGTAATGTATGCCAAGCCAGACTTTACCAGCTTTACGGTAGACGGTATGGACATTACCATTGCGGTTTACTCTCCAACTGGAAAAATCACAGCCGAGAGCATCACACCCGAAATGAAAAAAATGATGGTTGCTCAAAAAAACTTTTTAGGTAAAATCAACTCCAATAAAAAGTATACCGTGATTTTATATCTTTCAAGCATGCAACCGAACGATGCTAAAGGTTTTGGAGCACTAGAACACCCTACTTCTACTACTGTAGTAATGCCAGAAACTGCGCCGTTGTCCATGCTACAAGAACAAATGAAAGATGTTGTCTCTCATGAATTTTTTCATATCGTTACACCGCTGACCATCCACTCGAAAGAAATTCAATATTTCGATTTTAACGCACCTAAAATGTCGGAGCATTTGTGGCTTTATGAAGGCGTTACAGAATATTTTGCGAATCTCTTTCAAATCAATCAAGGACTAATTACCGAAGATGAATTCTACAAAAGAATTGCGGAAAAAATCACACAAGCTAATGGAATGAACGATACCATGCCCTTTACAACTATGAGTGCTAACGTATTGGAAGAACCTTATAAATCACAATACTTAAATGTATACCAAAAAGGCGCATTGATAGGCATGTGTTTGGATATAATTATCCGCGAGAAATCAAATGGAGAAAGAGGTATTTTAGACCTTATGCAAAAACTTTCTGCTGAATATGGCGTTACCAAACCCTTTGACGACAAAGAATTGTTTGGCAAAATTGTTAGCTTAACTTATCCAGAAGTAGGAGCATTTCTTACCACCTATGTAGCGGGTCCAACGCCAATTCCCTACGCTAGCTTTTTAGCCAAAGTAGGTGTTATTCCTAGCGTAATCAAAACGCCTGGAAATGTGTTTGTGAAAGGTCAAAGTCCTTATATCAACATTAATCCTTCAACAGGTGCCATTTTTGTTTTACCTGGCATAGAACTGAATGCTTTTTTTAATACACTAGAATTAAAAGGAAATGATGTTATTTTAAGCATTAACAACCAACCCTTCAATAAGGATAATATTTTTGAGGTAGTCACCAAAAGTCAAGAATGGAAAGAAAATGATCCGATAACGCTTACTATAAAAAGAGAGGGCAAAGAAAAAATTATTTCAGGAAAAATTGCCCTTCCCTATGTTGATCAAGAGAGTTTTAAAGCCAGCGAAACTGGAAAAAACAATCTGAAAGACGCTTGGTTAAAAGGATAATTTATTCAAGTTTCAAAACCATCCCAATTTAGTAATAGATTGGGATTTTTTTTTATTTACAAGACGAGATAGTATGGCATTTCAACATTTTTCTTTATTTTGCGACAAATTAAAAATCAAAATGAAAAAAACTATTGTAGCCATTGTAGCCCTAACAACCTTAATGGCTTGTACTAAAAACGAAAGCAAAGATAACTTACATTTAACGGGTAATATTGTAGGTCTTAAAGAAGGAAAACTATACATACAACGCCTAAAGGATACCACATTAGTTACGGTTGATTCGATTACGATCAACGGGGATTCAAAATTCGAAACCGACATTCCGTTAACTTCACCCGAAATGTTTTATTTATCGCTTAATAGAGGCGTTTCAAACTCGCTAGACAACAATCTAATCTTCTTTGCAGAACCAGGAAACATTACTATTGAAACCAATTTAGACGAGTTTTCGTATGGAGCCAAAGTAACAGGATCTGTAAATCATGATTTATACGAAGAATTTAAAAAAATCAATTCTCAATTTAAAGACGAAAATCTAACGATTATTGAACAAAAATTCAAAGCGACCAAGTTCAATAATCAAAAAAAATTAGACAGTCTTATTGCTAAAGAAGAATCTAACATCAAAAGAAGATACCTTTATGCAACGAATTTTGCCGTAAATCACAAAGATCATGAAGTAGCTCCCTACATCGCTTTATCTGAAATCTACGACATCAACATCAAATTTTTGGACACCATTCAAAAATCGATGACACCAAAAGTAGCCCAATCCATGTATGGAAAAAAATTGACCACATTTGTCAACAAAATCAAAAAAGACGAAGGCAGTCAACAATAATAACAGCTAAAAAAAAGCAACACCCCAAAGCAATCCTTTGTTTTGGGGTGTTTTTTTTTTGACAAAAACCATTAAAATGCGGCATAAAAAAAGCCCCTAATTGGGGCTTTCTATATCGTAACTTCAAAGTTTATTTACTCAAGTACATTTTTCTTCTAGAATACAATTCATAGAATTGGTCATCTTTCAAGTCATCAATAAACAAAATGCTCTCTCCTGTAGATTTCATTTCAGGCCCTAAAGCTTTGTTTACATTTTTGAACTTACTAAATGAGAAAACGGGTTGTTTGATAGCATATCCTTTTAACTGTGGATTGAAATCAAAATCCGTAACTTTACTATGACCTAACATTACTTTGGTAGCATAATTTACGTAAGGTTCACCGTAAGCTTTTGCAATGAATGGTACCGTTCTAGAAGCTCTAGGATTCGCTTCGATGATGTAAACCATATCATCTTTTATCGCAAACTGAATATTGATTAATCCTACCGTTTTCAATGCCAAGGCAATTTTCTTAGTATGATCTTTAATTTGTTGCATTACAAATTCTCCTAGATTAAAAGGAGGCAAAGTAGCATTACTGTCTCCAGAGTGTACCCCACAAGGCTCAATGTGTTCCATAATTCCTATGATGTACACGTTTTCACCATCGCAAATCGCATCAGCTTCCGCTTCAATAGCTCCTGCTAAGTAATGGTCTAACAGTAATTTATTTCCTGGAATGGACTTCAACAAGTTGATTACGTGTTCTTCTAATTCTTGTTTGTTGATTACGATTTTCATTCCCTGACCACCCAATACATAAGATGGACGAATCAACAAAGGAAAATCTAAAGTGTCCGCTAAAGCCGAAGCCTCATCAGCAGTTTCTGCAATTCCAAATTGAGGGAAAGGAATTTCTAATTCCGTCAAAAGATCAGAGAAACGTCCTCTATCTTCTGCTAAATCTAAGGCTTCAAAACTTGTTCCGATGATTTTTATACCATATTTAGATAGTTTTTCAGCTAATTTCAAGGCCGTTTGTCCACCTAACTGAACGATAACACCTTCTGGTTTTTCGTGTTTGATGATATCATAAATATGTTCCCAGAAAACAGGCTCGAAATACAATTTATCAGCCGTATCAAAATCTGTAGAAACCGTTTCTGGATTACAATTGATCATAATGGTTTCGTAACCACACTCTTTTGCGGCTAAAACACCGTGTACACATGAGTAATCAAATTCAATTCCTTGACCAATTCGGTTTGGTCCAGATCCAAGAACGACAATTTTCTTTTTATCTGTTACTATACTTTCGTTGTCAACATAACGCTCTCCATTGGCTTTTTGAATTTCGGCCTCAAAAGTAGAATAATAATATGGTGTTTGTGCTTTAAACTCAGCCGCACAAGTATCAACTAATTTGAACACACGATTGATATTCATCTTTTCTCTCAACTCATGTACTTGACTCTCCAAACAACCCATCATGTGCGCAATTTGTCTGTCGGCAAATCCTTTTTGCTTGGCTTCAAGTAGCAATTCTCTCGATAAAGTATCTACTTTATAGTTAGAAATCTCTTTTTCTAAGCTATAAAGTTCTTCATATTGTTTTAAGAACCACATATCGATTTTGGTAATTTCGTGAATACGACTCAATGGAATTCCCATTGCAATAGCATCATAAATTACAAAAACACGATCCCAACTAGCAAACGTTAGCTTTTCAATAATTTGCTCGTAATTGGTATACCCTTTTCCGTCAGCACCTAATCCATTACGTTTGATTTCTAATGACTGTGTGGCTTTGTGTAATGCTTCTTGAAACGAACGTCCAATTCCCATCACCTCACCTACAGATTTCATTTGAAGTCCTAACGTTCTGTCAGATCCTTCGAATTTATCAAAATTCCAACGTGGTATTTTTACAATTACATAATCCAAAGTTGGCTCAAATAAAGCCGATGTAGATTTTGTAATTTGATTTTGTAATTCATCTAAGTTGTAACCCAAAGCCAATTTTGATGCAATTTTAGCAATTGGATATCCTGTAGCTTTTGATGCTAAAGCAGAAGAACGCGATACACGAGGGTTAATCTCGATAGCAACGATATCTTCTTTTTCATCAGGAGAAACCGCAAACTGTACGTTACAACCTCCAGCAAAATTTCCGATTGAACGCATCATTAAGATGGCCATATCACGCATTTTTTGGAAAGTGGTATCCGATAAAGTCATCGCTGGAGCTACTGTAATCGAGTCTCCCGTGTGAATTCCCATTGGATCCATGTTTTCGATGGAACAAATAATAACGACATTGTCATTTTTATCTCTCAAAAGCTCTAATTCATATTCTTTCCAACCTAGTAAAGCTTTATCAATCAATACTTCATGAATTGGTGACATTTCTAAACCATAGGTTAGTTTTTCATCAAATTCTTCTTTAGTATGAACAAAAGCAGCTCCAGTTCCTCCTAAAGTAAACGATGGACGAATTACTAATGGAAAACCAAATTCTTGAGCAATTTCTTTACCTTCAAGGAAAGAAGTCGCGGTTTTGGCAGGTGCAGTTGGTACATTAATTCTTTGAAGCAATTGTTTGAACTGCTCTCTATCTTCGGTAATGTTGATAGCATTTACGTCAACACCAATCATTTTTACATCAAAATCCTTCCAGATTCCTTTTTCATCTGCTTCCAAACACAAATTCAAAGCCGTTTGTCCTCCCATTGTTGGCAAAACAGCATCAATTTGAGGATGCGCTTTAAGAATTTCGATTATAGATTTTGTAGTTAAAGGTTTTAGATAAACGTGATCCGCCATAGAAGGATCCGTCATAATTGTAGCTGGATTGGAATTGATCAGAATCACTTCAATTCCCTCTTCACGAATAGAGCGTGCAGACTGTGACCCTGCATAATCAAACTCACAAGCTTGTCCAATTACAATGGGACCTGAACCTATAATTAAAACGGATTTTATGGATGTATCTTTTGGCATTTTGTATAAATTGTGTAGTTATTGTATTTATTCCTAGGAATTTAAGCAACGCAAGTCGCGTTAGGGTATAAAAAAAGGCGATACTAAATAAAAGTAACGCCTTATATGATGTTTAAACAAACATTATTTTTTGTGTCTAGGTTCGCTAGAAACAGTCAATTTGTGTCTTCCTTTAGCTCTTCTACGCGCTAGAACTTTTCTTCCATTCGCAGACGCCATTCTGTCCATAAATCCGTGTTTATTTCTTCTTTTTCTTTTCGATGGTTGAAATGTTCTTTTGCTCATTGCTTTGTATCTTTAAATGGTAATTTATATATCTAACTCTTTTGGCTTATCCCTTATTCTAAAACCGAGTGCAAATATACAAAGACTTTTTTTTCTGGCAAGTAGTTTTATAAAAATATTTTTAATTCCTTTTGCTATCTTTGCAATCTAAATTAAACACCTATTATGTTTCACAGAAATATCAAACTTATCTTAGCGGCATTAATCATCATGACAGGCATTTGGCAATTTACGGAGTCAAATATTGGAAACGGAATTTTCTTGTTATTTATTAGTGCCATTCCTGTTTTTCTTTATTTCAAAAACGAATTTATCCTTTTGGCCTTCTTAAAATTAAGAAAACAAGATTTTGTTGGCGCTCAAAAATGGTTGTCCTTCATTAAAAATCCTGAAACTGCATTGATTCAAAAACAACAAGGGTATTTTAATTACCTTCACGGTATTATGGTTTCACAAACCAACATCAATCAAGCCGAGAAATTCTTCAAAAAAGCCATCGAATTGGGACTTTCTATGGATATGGATTTGGCAGTAGCCAAACTTAACTTGGCTGGAATCGCATTATCTAGAAGAAGAAAACTAGAAGCTACTAATTTATTAAATGAAGCTAAAAAATTAGACAAGCAAAACATGTTAAAAGACCAAATTAAGATGATGAAAGATCAGATGAAAAAAATCTAATCCCATTTAAATCATACCTAAAAAAGGCGATTCACGTTACACTTGTGAATCGCCTTTTTTTATGCCCTTCAGAATAATTTCGGGTAAATGTTGGTTTAGCCAACGGAATCGAAACAAAATCATGGCATGACTTCCGCCTGGGACTATCAAACAATTGGTGATGTATTTTATAGGAAACACATCGTCTTGATCTCCATGAATATGAATCACACTTGGATCTACCACTGTTCTATCCCAAAGAATCACTTGCTCAATGGCCCAATCTAAATAGTGTATATCTCGAACCGACAGGAATTTTTCATACAATTTGAGTCGGCTTTTTATTTTTTCACCAAAAGAAAATTTGGCTAAGTTCTCTACATTTACAATCAAACTCGTAGGAATCAATTTATAGGCTTTTGTAGTTTTGGCCACTTTCATACGTCTTGGAAATTCCAAATTCGTTTTCACACTCGAGATAATAATTACTCTTAGCGGCTTTAAAAAAAGAGCCATCTCTTGTACCAAAATCCCACCAAAGGAGACACCTATAAGTACGGGATTGGGATGTGTAATTTTGGAGGCCATCCGTTTTGCATATTGCACCAACGTCTCTTCCGGCAATGGAATTTCCCATTCCAACAAAATCATCTCAAAAACATCTTTAGGCAGATCGATACGCTCAAAAATAGTAGAACTCGCCGCTAGACCCGGCATAAAATAAACGGGAATTTTCTTCATCCTATAAAAAAACAAAATCTAAATTGAATCACGAATATACCTGTTTTTTTTTATTTATTCCTGCTTCTTTTCTGTCCTTTCCCTGCCTGCATCAGAAATAGCCATTGCAGTTTTTCGGTTAAGCACTTTAATAAATTGTTGTTTTCTAAATCGCAAAGCACTCCAATCTTCATCAACGGCAACCATACGAACGGGTTCAAAACCAAAATTTCCTAAAACCGCCCAGCCATTGTCTCTATTGAATTCGCATTTATATTTTTTGGAAGTTCCTTTTGGATAACAAAACCAAACGATAGCATCACCGTTAATTTTTGGAAAAAGTGATGTAATTGCTTTTTCTATTTCTTGCAATTGCGTGACAAAAACCATAACAAAATCAATAGTTGTCATTTCATTTTCATTATCGTAAAAAACAGTTTCGTTTGCCATTGCCTCTTTTTCTGAGACAAAAGATACAGGGGCATTGAGAACCAAAATAGCCTCTTGGTTTTTAAAATTTAATTTTTTGAATAATGGAGTCATTTAAAAGTATTCTATTGGAGCAATATATTAATGTATCGAGTGAAAACCGATTGTATTACCTTCGGTATCAGAAGCTAATCCACAAAAACCATGTTCGCCTATAGCAAACTTTAGCGCAACGACTTTGCCTCCAGCTGCTTCCACTCTGCTTAATTCTTCTGCACAATCTCTGCAAGCAAAATAGACTAAAGTTCCTGCTGCACTTGGATTCCTTGTTTCATCTTGCACAAGCGCTCCTGACGAATTAGTAGCACCTTCTACCCAAGGAAAAGCAACCATTTGACCGGAAAACCCTTCAGGCATTGGCATTGGTATCATCACTTCTCCTAAAACAGTTTCATAAAATTTTCTAGCTCTATCCATATCGTCAACATAGATTTCGAACCAAGTTACTGCATTTACTGTTCTCATAGCATTATAATTTTAGATTAAAAATTCCTTTGAAACTCTATTATAATTTTCCTTTTGAGGCTAGGTAATTCTTGACAAACACTTCAAAATTGGGCAAGTTTTTATCTTCATAAACCAAAATAAATTGCTTGAATTGCATATAACCATAAGTATACGGATTTTGAGAAGCTTGCTGATAATTAGCCTTAAAATAAGCTTCTATAGTCATTCCTTCCGGTACTGGATTAGGTAGTTTTGCCCACATTTTTTTGGCATAGTTGTAACATTGTTCCAGTTCTTTCTGTTTGCCTTGTTTTTTCCACCAAAGCATAGCAATAACATTTGCGAAATACTCACTTTCATAAGAGCCGAAGACATTCCCTTCAATCATTTGTTCTAAGGCATGTCCTAGCTCATGTGGCAAATAAAATCCGTTAAAAAACAATCCAAAAACCTCCTTTGCCTCTACTTCTCCCCCAGCCACTTCATAGAAAAAAGCTTTTTGTTCGGGAATTACTTGCTCCCATAAAGGCAAATTAGCTGTTTTTTGTTTGCCATCATCATCATAATAAATAAGATAAGGCGTGGTATTCAATCTGGTTTTTAAGGTTAGCACCAATGTTGGTTTGATTTTGGCTATGTCTTTGATGAACGTTGATGAAATCTGATTGGCTTGTTTGACCAAAGCGGTCGAATCAGCAAAAGTGAAAAACCATTCTTTTTGCGCAAAAGTAATTTGAGACAAAAAGAACAAAACGACAATTACAAATCCTTTTTTCATATTTTTATTTGTTAAAATTATAGTTAATCAATAAGGTCTTAGAATGTGTTATTCGCTTTCACAAACAAAACATAACCATTTAAAAAACAACAACTTAACAAATCTACAAAACAAAATTGATTTGAATAACTAAAGTAGTTTCAAATTAAAACTAGGCAACACGCATTCGCTTAGGCCCATACCAAAGCCAAAAACCAGTTATGGTAAAAACCAAGAGAGCTAGTCCCATTACTGTGGTATAAACCAATTTAAAGATGCCGTTACCGGTTTCAAAATACGCATCTAGGTAGGAACCATCGTGAATGTTTTCGACAAAATCAGCATTTCGCCGTTCTAGATGCAAAAGTTCTCCCGTAGCTCCATCCAATTGAACGCCCCAATAATCTTCCTCAAAAACAAACTTCACCATTCCTTTATCGGGACGAATGTCAATTCTATTCAAAACTAAAGAAACATTAGGTGAAACTTCTTTTTGCAAATAATAACAGGCTTTTTGTTGTAAACTATCCACAGGGAGCCATTGCCTCAAATCGGTAGTGGTTCCTTTGCGCGAATCGGCCAATAGTAAGCCACCGCTATTTTTTTTCCATCCTAAAAGTAATCCCGTGACGGATATAATGAAAAAGAAAATAAATAAAAAAGCGCCCGTGGTTCGGTGCACTTTTCTAAATACTCTCAATGTTTTTGCCTGACTTTTTCTTTTGTTACTTTCGTTCATATGACAATTCGTAGTAATGCATTAAAAATATTGTTTGACAATATAGCTATTTCAAAAAGCGTAAACAAAAGAATGCTGCAAGTAATAAAAAAAATGACACCTTATAAAGATGCCATTTTTCATTCTAATTCTATCAACAGTTATATTTTCTATTTAGTCAATCCTGCATTTTTCAAATACGGTTCAATCTTCATATCGTGACCGATGAATTCTTTGAAAGCTTTGTTCAAATCTACACTGTTCCCAACAGACAAAATGTATTTCACAAAACGATCACAATTCTTTCTAGTCATTCCACCATTGGCTTCAAACCAATCGTAAGCATTATAATCTAAAGTTTTAGACCAAGTGTAAGCGTAATATCCTGCAGAGTAACCGCCTCCCCAAATGTGAGCAAAGTAAGGAGAATGATAACGAGTAGGTACTTCATTCACTAACAAACCATATTTTTGTAAAGCCTCTTTTTCAAAATCTAAAGTAGGTTTAAAATCCGATTCTTTTTCTACACTATGCCAAGCCATATCTAGCGTTGCAGCAGCCAACAATTCAGTTACCACATACCCTTTGTTGAAGGTGTCTGCTTTTTTGATTTTGTCTATCAACTCTTGCGGAATAGCTTGTTTGGTTTGGTAATGTACTGCGTAATTTTTCAAAACCGTTGGGTCTAAAGCAGCGTGTTCGTTGATTTGCGAAGGAAACTCTACATAATCTCTTGGTACAGCTGTTCCAGAAAGTGTTACATATTTTTGGTTAGCAAACAATCCGTGTAAGGTGTGTCCAAACTCGTGAAATAATGTCGTTACATCATCAAAACTGATTAAAGATGGATTACCACTAACTGGTTTTGCAAAATTGTACACATTAGCAATTACAGGTTTTTGATTCAAATAATGCGATTGATTGACGAAATTACTCATCCAAGCGCCTCCGTTTTTATTGTCTCTAGCATAAAAATCCAAGTAATAAATCGCGATTGAAGTGCCTTTGTCGTTGAACACCTCATACACTTTTACGTCAGGATTGTACACTGGCAAATCGTTTCTTTCTTTAAAAGTCAGCCCGTACATTTGTTTTGCTGCAAAAAAGACTCCTTTTTCTAGCACTGAACCGATTTCAAAATACGGTTTAATTTGACTTTCGTCCAAATCGTATTTGGCTTTACGTACTTGCTCAGAATAGAAATCCCAATCCCAAGGCTCTAATTTAAAACCACCATTTTGCGCATCGATTAAGGCTTGAATGTCTTTGGCTTCTTCGTTGGCTTTGGCTACTGCTGGTTTTGCGATTTTGGCTAACAAATCCATTGCAGGCGCTGGAGTTTGGGCCATTTGGTCTTGCAATTTCCACTCGGCAAAACTCTTTTTACCCATCAATTTTGCTTTTTGCAAACGCAATTTGGCCATTTTTTCAAGGGTTTCGCGAGTATCGCCTTCATCTCCTTTTTCGGCGCGATACCAAGAAGCCTTGAAAACCTTCTCTCTAGACGCACGATTGGTCAAACTCATCAAAACAGGTTGCTGTGTGGTATTGATAATCGCAATCATGTATTTCCCATCTTGTCCAGCCGCAGTAGCATTGGCTTTGGCAGCTGCAATTTCATCAGGCGTTAAACCCGCCAAATCTGAAGCTAAGTCAAAAAACACAGCAGCGTTTTTACGAGCAATTAACAATTTATTATTAAACAAGGTGCTTAACGTAGCCAACTCTTCGTTGATTTTTTTCATTTTATCTTTATCGGCCTCCGAAAGATTAGCTCCTGCTAATTCGAATTGTTGCAAGTAGTATTCAGTTAGTTTTTTATCTTCACCCTTCAAACTCGACAATGGAATGCTTTTGATGCGGTTATACAATTTACTATTCAAGTAAATTTTGTCGTTATGCGCTGAAAAAATTGGTGCATATTCTGCTTCAATCGCTTGTAAGGTTGGATTGGTATTAGAACCCGAAAGATTATAAAAAACTCCGGCTGCCCTACCTAAATCTACTCCACAAGTCTCTAGCGCTAAAACGGTATTCTCGAATGTCGGTTTTGCCGTATTATTCGTGATTTTATCGATTTCTTCGTCGTGTACTTTTAAACCATAGTCAAAAGCTGGCTTAAAATGTTCATCTTTAATTTTATCAAAAGGTGGCGTTTGGTACTGTAAAGTACTGCGTTGTAAAAGAGGATTATTCATAGGAGCAGTAGTATTTTGGGCATTAACGTTCTCTACTAGCAGCGTACTGAACAACAAAAGACAGCCTGCGCTAGCTATTTTTGAAAAAGAATTCATATTGAAAAATTTACAAATTATTAAGCTTTAAAAGTACTAAAAAAAACAGTATCGCAAGCAAAAGATTGTTTTATTGAGAAAACAACAACAGCAATTAAAGATGTTTAATCATTGCTATCCGAAAGTTTTAATGAATGAGCATAAAATACCTTGTTACCCATTATAAATAGGCGTTTACTTTTTTATTATGCTGAAAATAAGTCAGAACTGAATTTTAATTCTGGTTCTGATCTTATTTTTTTGGCTCCATCTCCAACCTGATTGCAGATATAATCTA
>NZ_JATV01000017.1 GCF_000611675.1 Flavobacterium succinicans LMG 10402
GGTACGGTCACCATTACTTATAGTGCGAGCAATACAAGTGGTTGTGTGACTAGTGTAAGCAAAACCATCACGGTAACCCCAGAGCCAGTAACACCTGTTATAGCAACTTCAGGTCCTACTTCCTTTTGTTTACCGGGTTCGGTAGTATTGAGTAGTAGTGCCACCACAGGGAATCAGTGGTATAAAAATGGTGGACCTATAGCAGGGGCTACAGCGAGTGTTTATACTGCTACAGATTCAGGATCTTATACGGTAATTAGCACCCAAAGTGGTTGTTCGAGTAATGAGAGTGGCGCTGTTGTGGTTCAGGCGAATGTGGTACCAGTGTTAGACCCCATAACTGGAGCAGATGTAGTATGTACAAGCACAACGACCTTGCTGAGCAATACGTTTCCTAGAGGAGTGTGGAGTAGTAGTAATACAGGTATTGCCACTATTGATGGTTCAGGACTTTTAACAGGAATCAGTGCAGGTAGGGTAACAATTACGTATACCATAACCAGCCGATTATCGGGTTGTTCAAGTACTGTTAGTAAAGAGATTACGGTTAGTACTTTACCTAGTAAGCCAAGTATTACCACATCTGGGGCTACAAGCTTCTGTGCCCCAGGCTCGGTGGTCTTAAGAAGTAGTGCTAGTTCAGGCAATCAGTGGTACAAAGACGGTACTGCAATAACAGGAGCAACAACAAACAGTTATACTGCCACCGATTCGGGTATTTACACGGTAATAGTGACGCAAAACAGCTGTGTTAGTCTAGAGAGTAACCAAGTAACGGTAACAGCCAACGCTACCCCGAGTGTTCCAACGCTCAATGCTACAGGCAACACGGTTATTTGTGAAGGGGCAAGTGTTCAAAAAATAACAGGCAATAAATGGTTTAAAGACGGTGTAGAGATTTTAGGGGAAACTGGCAGTGATTATATCGCGACCACTACGGGTACTTATACAGTAGAGAGTATCAATACGACGGGTTGCGTAAGTGGTTTGAGTGTGCCTATTGTGGTAACGGTAAACCCTAACCCAATAGTAGTGCCTATCACAGGAGCAGACAGGGTTTGTGCCAATGCGAGCATCACCTTAAGCAATGCTACTGCAGGTGGGGTTTGGAGTAGTAGCAACACTGGTATTGCCACTATTGATGGATCGGGAGAGGTTACAGGAATAATTGGTGGTACGGTAAGCATTAGTTATAGCGTGACCAGTTCAAGTGGTTGTGTGACGAGTGTAACCAAAACCATTATGGTAACCCAAGAGCCAGTAACCCCTGTTATAGGAACTTCAGGTCCTACTACATTTTGTATACCGGGTTCGGTAGTATTGAGTAGTAGTGCCACCACAGGAAATCAGTGGTATAAAGATGGTTTACCTATAGCAGGGGCGACAGCGAATGTTTATACTGCTACTGACTCAGGATCCTATAGGGTAATTAGCACCCAAAACGGTTGTTCAAGTATTGTGAGTGGCGCTGTTGTGGTTCAGGCAAATGTAGTACCAGTGTTAGACCCCATAACTGGAGCGGATGTTGTATGTACAAGCACAACGTCTTTGCTAAGCAATACGATTCCTAGAGGAGTATGGAGTAGTAGTAATACAGGTATTGCCACTATTGATGGTTCAGGGCTTTTAACAGGAATCAGTGCAGGTAGGGTAACGATTACGTATACCTTTACCGCCCGATTATCGGGTTGTTCAAGCAGTGTTAGCAAAGAGATTACAGTTGGTACTTTGCCTAGTAAGCCAAGCATTTCCACATCAGGAGCTACAAGCTTCTGTACCCCAGGCTCAGTGGTCTTAAGAAGTAGTGCCAGTTCAGGCAACCAATGGTATAAAGACGGTACTGCCATAGCAGGAGCAACAACAAACAGTTATACCGCCACCGATTCGGGTAGTTATAGCGTAATTGTGACGCAAAACAGCTGTGTTAGCCTAGAGAGTGACCAAGTAACGGTATCAGCCAATGCTACCCCAAGTATCCCTACATTGAATGCGACAGGTAATACGGTTATTTGTGAAGGGGCAAGTCTTCGTTTACACACGTCCTCTTTAACAGGCAATAAATGGTTTAAAAATGGAATAGAAATTCCAGGGGAAACTGGCAGTGATTATATTGTAACCACTAGTGGATCATATACTGTAGAGACAATCAATACGACAGGTTGCGTGAGTGGCACAAGCGCTCCGATACTAGTAACGGTTGATCCGAACCGAATTGTGGCACCTATTACTGGAGCAGACAGGGTTTGTGCCAATGCGAGCATCACCTTAAGCAATACTACTGCAGGTGGGGTTTGGAGCAGTAGCAACACCGGTATTGCCACTATTGATGGATCGGGAGAGGTTACGGGAATAATTGGCGGTACGGTAAGCATTAGTTATAGCGTGACCAATTCAAGTGGTTGCGTGACTAGTGTAAGCAAAACCATTACAGTAACCCCAGAGCCAGTAACACCTGTTATAGCAACTTCAGGTCCTACTTCCTTTTGTTTACCGGGTTCGGTAGTATTGAGTAGTAGTGCAACCACAGGAAATCAGTGGTATAAAGATGGTTTACCTATAGTAGGGGCAACAGCGAGTGTTTATACTGCTACTGACTCAGGATCTTATTCGGTAATTAGCACCCAAAATGGCTGTTCGAGTATTGATAGTGGCGCTGTTGTGGTTCGGGCGAATGGTTTACCTTTCTTAGACCCCATAACTGGAGCGGATGTTGTATGTACAAGCACTACGACTTTGCTGAGCAATACGATTCCTAGAGGAGTATGGAGTAGTAGTAATACAGGTATTGCTACTATTGATGGTTCAGGGCTTTTAGCAGGAATCAGTGCGGGTAGAGTAACAATTACGTATACCTTTACCTCCCGATTATCGGGTTGTTCAAGTACTGTTAGCAAAGAGATTACGGTTAGTACTTTACCTAGTAAGCCAAGCATTTCCAAATCAGGGGCTACAAGCTTCTGTGCCCCAGGCTCAGTGGTCTTAAGAAGTAGTGCTAGTTCAGGCAATCAGTGGTACAAAGACGGCACTATAATAGTAGGAGCCACCGCCAGTACCTATACCGCTACCGATTCAGGTATTTATAGCGTAATTGTGACGCAAAATAGCTGTGTTAGCCTAGAGAGTGACCAAGTAACAGTAACGGCCAACGCTATCCCGAGTGTTCCAACATTGAACGCTACAGGCAATACGGTTATTTGTGAAGGGGCAAGTGTTCGTTTACACACCTCTTCAGTAACAGGCAATAAATGGTTTAAAAATGGAATAGAGATTCCTGGAGTAACCGGCAGTGATTATATCGCGACCACCACAGGTACTTATACCGTAGAGACAATCAATGCGACAGGTTGCGTGAGTGGCACAAGCGCTCCGATACTGGTAACGGTAAACCCAAATAAAATTGTAGCGTCTATCACAGGAGCGGACAGGGTTTGTGCCAATGCGAGCATCACCTTAAGCAATGCTACTGCAGGTGGGGTTTGGAGTAGTAGCAACTCCGGTATTGCCACTGTTGATGGATCGGGAGAGGTTACAGGAATAATTGGCGGTACGGTCACCATTACTTATAGTGCAAGCAATACAAGTGGTTGCGTGACTAGTGTAAGCAAAACCATTACAGTAACACCAGAGCCAGTAACACCTGTTATAGGAACTTCAGGTCCTACTACATTTTGTATACCGGGTTCGGTAGTATTGAGTAGTAGTGCAACCACAGGAAATCAGTGGTATAAAGATGGTTTACCTATAGTAGGGGCAACAGCGAGTGTTTATACTGCTACGGATTCAGGATCTTATTCGGTAATTAGCACCCAAAATGGCTGTTCGAGTATTGAGAGTGGCGCTGTTGTGGTTCAGGCGAATGTGGTACCAGTGTTAGACCCAATAACTGGAGCGGATCTAGTATGTACAAGCACTACCACTTTGCTAAGCAATACGTTTCCTAGAGGAGTATGGAGTAGTAGTAATACAGGTATCGCTACTATTGATGGTTCAGGACTTTTAACAGGAATCAGTGCAGGTAGGGTAACAATTACGTATACCTTTACCGCCCGATTATCGGGTTGTTCAAGTACTGTTAGCAAAGAGATTACGGTTAGTACTTTACCTAGAAAGCCTTCGGTTACGGCAGCTAGTAGTACAAGCTTCTGTGCCCCAGGCTCAGTGGTACTGAGAAGCAGTGCCAATACTGGCAACCAATGGTTTAAAGAGGGTGTAGCCATTCAAGGAGCGACAGCCAATAATTATACCGCTACTGATTCGGGTATTTACACACTAGTAGTTACTCAAAATGGATGTGTTAGCCTAGAGAGTGACCAAGTAACAGTAACGGCCAATGCCACCCCAAGTGATCCAACGCTCAATGCTACAGGTAACACGATTATTTGTGAAGGAGCCAGTGTGCGTTTACACACATCATCACCGTCAGGGAATATATGGTTTAAAGACGGTGTAGAGATTCCAGGAGAAACCGGCAGTGATTATATCGCGACCACCACAGGTACTTATACCGTAGAGACCATCAATACGACGGGTTGTGTGAGTGGCTTAAGCGCTCCGATACTGGTAACGGTTGATCCGAACCGAATTGTAGCACCTATTACTGGAGCAGACAGGGTTTGTGAGGGTTCTAGCATCACTCTTGCTAGTACTACTACAGCAGGAGTTTGGAGTAGCAGCAATACCGGCATCGCAAGTATTGATGGTTCTGGAGTAGTGACAGGGGTGAGTGCGGGTACAGTCACCATTACCTATAGCGCAAGCAATACAAGTGGTTGTACAACTAGTGTAAGCAAAACCATTACAGTTATAGCCCAACCGATACAGCCTACCATTACCGCTTCAGGAGTCACAAGTTTCTGTTCTCCAGCAACAGTTACTTTAACTAGTAGTGCTACAACAGGCAACCAGTGGTACAAAGACGGCGCTGCGATAACGGGTGCTACCGCTAGAGTCTATACTGCATCGGATTCAGGGTCTTATACAGTCAGTGCGGTAAACGGCTGTTCTAGTATAGAGAGCATTCCAGTGGTAGTTACCGTTAGCGTGCCACCAGTGGTAGATCCTATAGTAGGAGCAGCAGTGGTGTGTGCAGGAAATACAATACAGTTGAGCAATACCATCCTTAAAGGGGTTTGGAGTACTAGCAATACAGGCATCGCCACAATTGATGGTTCAGGACTTTTAACAGGAGTAAGTGCAGGAACGGCTACCATTATTTTTACCGTTACCACTAAATTTGGATGCGTGACTAGTGTGAGTAAAGACATCACGGTAAGAGGCTTACCCAACAAGCCAAGCATTACCCCATCAGGAGCTACAAGCTTCTGCGCTCCAGGCTCAGTGGTACTTAGAAGCAGTGCTACAACAGGCAACCAATGGTACAAAGATGGAACCGCGATAGTAGGAGTAACAACGAGCAGTTATACCGTTACCGTTTCAGGTATTTACACGGTAATAGTGACGCAAAACGGTTGTGTTAGTATTGAGAGTGACCAAGTAACAGTAACGGCCAATGCTACGCCTAGTGTTCCAACGCTCAATGCTACAGGCAACACGATTATTTGTGAAGGAGGCAGTGTGCGTTTACACACCTCTTCAGTAACTGACAATATATGGTTTAAAGACGGACTAGTAATTCCTGGAGTAACCGGCAGTGATTATAACGCGACCACTACAGGTACTTATACTGTAGAGAGTAGTAACATATCGGGTTGCGTGAGCGGCTTGAGTGTGCCTATTGTGGTAACGGTAAACCCTAACCGAATTGTAGCGCCTATTACAGGAGTAGATAGGGTTTGTGAGGGTTCTAGCATCACCCTTTCAAGTACTACCACAGCAGGAGTTTGGAGCAGCAGCAATACCGGCATCGCAAGTATTGATGGTTCTGGAGTAGTAACAGGTCTGAGTGCAGGTCGCGTAACGATTACCTATAGCGTAACTAATGCTGCTGGTTGTACAACTAGCGTAAGTAAACTTATGACGATTATCTCACAAACTATAAAACCTACCATTACCCCGGCGAGCAGCACAAGTTTCTGTGCCCCAGGCTCAGTGGTACTTAGAAGCAGTGCTACAACAGGCAACCAGTGGTACAAAGACGGTAGCACCATAACAGGAGCAATAACCAGCAGTTATACCGCTACTGATTCAGGTATTTATAGCGTAATTGTGACACAAAACAGTTGTGCTAGTGAGATGAGTGATGGGGTATTAGTAACAGCCAATGCTACTCCTGGCATTCCAATAATTCGTTCCTCAAGAAATACAACGGTTTGTGAAGGCACTAGTGTTCGTTTGTATACGTCATCTACAACAGGTAACCAATGGTTAAAAGACGGCCTAGTGATAGCTGGTGCTACAGGTAGTGAGTATTTTGCTACTACAAGTGGAAGTTATACCCTTGAGACGATTAATGCTACAGGCTGCGTTAGTGGGGTAAGTACAGTCATACAAGTAGTAGTTAGCCCAAATCTAGTAGTAACCCCAATCACAGGAACAGATACAGTTTGTGCGGGTTCTAGTATTCTCCTATCCAATAGCACCACAGGCGGCGTTTGGAGTACTAGCAATACAGGCATCGCCACTGTTGATGGTTCAGGTCTTGTAACAGGGGTGAGTGCAGGTAGCGTAACCATTACCTATAGCGTAACTAATGCTGCTGGTTGTACAACTAGCGTAAGTAAATCTCTGACGATTATCGCACAACCTATACAACCTACCATTACTCCGGCGAGTAGCACAAGTTTCTGTACACCAGGATTAGTTATTTTAAACAGTAGTGTAAGTACGGGCAACCAATGGTTTAAAGATGGTACCGCAATACTAGGTGCTACCGCTAGCAGCTACACTGCTACAACATCAGGATCTTATACGGTGCAAGTAACCCAAAACAGCTGTTCGAGTGTAGTGAGTAATGTGATATTGGTTACGGCTAATGCATTGCCAGTACTTGGACCAATAAGTGGTCCAAATTCTCTAAATGTCGGAAGTTCTATTACGTTGACCAATGGAACATCAGCAGGAGTTTGGAGTAGCAATAACAATGCTGTAGCAACCATTACGCCCTCTGGAGTGGTTACAGGTATTTCTTCTGGTTCAGTGATTATTAGTTACACTGTTACTAATGGAGCAGCTTGTACTTCAGTAGTTACAAAAACAATTACAGTATTGGATTTTGTACTTAATGCTGTAGATGATGATTTTACTTCGACTCCGTTTGATGCATCAAAAGAGCAAGTTTTGGATGTTTTGGCAAATGATAAAGAAAATAATGGAACAATAAATGCTCAAAGCATTGTAGTTACCATTGTAGACAATGATGGTTTGCAAGGAGTAACGGTGGATAGCCAAGGAAGAGTTGTTATTCCTGCAGGTTCAGCAATAGGAATCTATATTTTAACGTATTCAATTTGTGATAAACTCAATGCTAATAATTGTTCAACGGCCATGATTACGGTTGAATTAAAAGACCCTTGTGACTTTGATGACAGTGCAGCTGGTTGTGATGTTGTTGCAAGGAATGCCATATCACCCAACAATGACGGTTTGAATGATGTATTTATAATCGACCGAATTGAGAATTATCCTGACAATACTGTGGAAATTTATAACAGATGGGGACAATTGGTATTTAAGATGAATGGCTATAATAACAGCTCGAAAGTGTTTGTTGGAAATGCAGAAGGCGCTGGTGTTAATGATAAGAACGCCAACTTAGCTTCAGGTACTTATTACTATGTAATCAAATACAAAAAACCAATAAGTGGCGCTATGAAACAAAAAGTAGGATTCTTATATATTTCATATTAAACAGAAGTAAACGAATATACTTTTCCAATAGAAAACCCTTTCTGAATCAATATATTCAGAAAGGGTTTTTAAATTATGAGAGATTTGGACTAAAACAGTAGCATAGCGATGCTTTAGGTAGTCTATTTTGGGGTGTTAAAGTCGATCTTTGTTCTTCGTAGTTCAAAATTTTGTCCCAAATATACTCGGCGCACCATTTCATCTTCCACCAATTCTTCAGGAGTTCCCGCTTTTAGAATCCCTCCTTCAAACATCAAATAAGTTTTGTCGGTGATGGCTAAGGTTTCTTGTACGTTATGATCGGTGATCAAAATACCAATGTTTTTGTTTTTTAATTGTGCTACAATGCGTTGAATGTCTTCTACAGCCACTGGGTCTACGCCCGCAAAAGGCTCATCCAACAAGATGAATTTTGGGTCGGTGGCTAAACAACGTGCAATTTCTGTTCTTCTTCGTTCACCTCCCGAGAGCAAGTCGCCACGATTGGTACGAATGTGTTCTAAACTGAATTCTGCAATGAGACTCTCCATTTTAGCTACTTGCTCTTCTTTGGTGTGATTCGTCAATTGCAAGACACTCAAAATATTATCTTCGATACTTAATTTTCTAAAAACAGAAGCCTCTTGTGCAAGGTATCCCACGCCTTGTTGTGCTCGTTTGTACATCGGATATTGTGTAATGTCCAAATCATCCAAATAAATATGACCAGAATTGGGTTTTACCAATCCTACAATCATATAAAAAGACGTGGTTTTACCCGCGCCGTTAGGACCCAAAAGACCTACAATTTCCCCTTGGTTCACTTCCAATGAGATGCCTTTTACAACACTACGTCCTTTATATGTTTTGATGAGGTTTTCTGCTCTTAATTTCATTTTCTTTGAGTTGCTAAAATCCTGAGATTTTGTATTGTTTTTAAGTTGAGAAGCTAAAGTTAGCGCAAATACTCTTTGCTAAATAGCGAAAAAATAGGTGCGTTAAGGCTTATTTTTGCTCTTCCAAGGCTTCCCAAAATTCATAAGCTCGACGTAAATGAGGGACTACTATGGTACCGCCAACCAAAGTGGCTATGCCCATGGCTTCCATCATTTCTTCGCGAGTGATGCCTTCTTTGTAACTGGTTTCTAAATGGTATTTGATGCAATCATCACATCGTAAAACCGCTGAGGCTACTAAGCCTAAAAGTTCTTTCGTTTTCACGTCCAAAGCACCTGCGGCATACGCATTGGTGTCAAGGTTAAAGATGCGTTTTACAATTTTGTTGTTATCCGCCAACAGTTTTTCGTTCATTTTTGAACGGTATTCATTGAATTCAGTTACGATATCAGCCATTTTGTTTTTTTTGGTTACGTACAACTAGTTTTGAAATTAAAATACTTACTTCATAAATCAACAGCATAGGTAAGGCAATTATGGTTTGACTTACTACATCTGGAGGCGTCACAATTGCAGCTATTATTAGAATAATCACCACGGCATATTTCCAATATTTTCTTAAAAATTCGGGAGTTACCAACCCTAATTTGGTTAGAAAATAGATAATTATTGGTAATTCAAAAAATAATCCTCCTGCTAAGACAGAGGTTTTTACCAGGCCAATATAGGATTCTAGTGTAAATTGATTTTTTACCATATCAGAAACGGTGAAGGTAGCTACGAAGTTAACCGACATCGGAATGATAACAAAATAACCAAACAATACGCCTAAAAAGAATAACAAAGAGGAGACGCTGATGAAAAATTTAGCTCCTTTTTTTTCTTGTTCATACAATGCGGGGCTGATGAATTTCCAGATTTCAAATAAAATATAAGGAAAACTTAGAATGAAGCCTGCCAATAAACACATCCAAACAAACATGTTGACCTGTCCTTCCATCAAAGTGTTTTGAATGATAAAGGGAAGTTCGGTGATACAAATACTTTCGGCAAAACCGAGTTGCTCTTGCAGGTCGCAAAAAAAGCGATAGGTAAAAAAGCTTGGACGTGTAGGTCCAAAAATGATACTATCAAACAGAAAATTACTAAAAAAATAAGTAACACAAGCCATTATTAGTATTGCCGTTGTACTGCGAACGAGTACCCATCTTAACTCTTCAAGATGGTCTAAAAACGACATTTCGTTCAGGTTTTTCTTAGCCATTATACAATACCTTCTTTTAAAATGTCGTGAATATGTAAAATGCCTTTATATTGTCCATTATCAATAACAATGAGTTGCGTAATGGCGTTGTCTTCCATCATGTTGAAGGCGTCAATGGCCATGGCTTCTGAATGAATTTGTTTCGGATTTTTAGTCATGATCTCTTGAGCCGTTACGTCTGCAATGCTGTCTCTATCGTTTAGCATTCTACGAATATCGCCATCGGTAATGATGCCTACCACTTTTTCGTTTTCGATTACTGCCGTAACGCCTAGTCTTTTTTCTGAAATTTCAAAAATCGCTTTTTTGATGGATGTTTCTGGAGTAACTACTGGTTGTAAAGAATTTTCGATAAGGTCTTTTACTTTGAGTAATAATTTTTTTCCTAAGGCACCACCTGGATGGTATTTAGCAAAGTCTTCTGCCTGAAATCCTCTCATTTCCATCAAACAAACCGTCAAAGCATCGCCCATTACTAATTGTGCAGTGGTGCTATTGGTGGGAGCTAAATTCATGGTACATGATTCTGCATCAACCGTAGTATTCAAAACAAAATGGGAGCCTTTGGCTAAGAAAGAAGTCATGTTTCCGGTTATTCCTATTAAAGTATTACCAAAACGCTTTAATAAAGGAACCAAAACTTTAATTTCTGGACTGTTTCCGCTTTTTGAAATACAGATAATCACATCCTCATTTTGAATCATTCCCAAGTCGCCATGAATGGCCTCTGAGGCGTGTAAAAATAAAGCTGGAGTTCCCGTAGAATTTAAGGAAGCTACGATTTTTTGAGCAATGATGGCGCTTTTGCCAATACCAGTAACCACCACACGACCTTTGGAGTGGTAGATTTTTTCTACAGTGGCAATGAAATGATCGTCTAAAAAAGTAGTCAACTTGGCAATAGACTCACTCTCAGAAAGTATAGTTTTTTTGGCTAATGCCAGTAGGTTTTCGTTGCTTATCAAAACAGAATGTTTAAATTTGTAAAAAATAAAGATTTTTGTATCTTTAAAGGATGCAAATTTATACAAAATACCACATAATAAAGAATGAATTCAAACGAAATTGATATCCACAAAGAATTAAAAAAGTATTTTGGCTTCAGTCAGTTCAAAGGATTGCAAGAACAAGTCATTACGACACTTTTGAATAAAGAAAATACTTTTGTTATTATGCCCACGGGTGGTGGTAAGTCCTTATGTTACCAGCTTCCAGCCCTAGTGTTAGAAGGAACTGCGATTGTAGTTTCTCCTCTAATTGCTTTGATGAAAAATCAAGTAGATGCTATTAGGAGTTTGTCCTCTGATAATGGAGTGGCTCATGTATTAAATTCCTCTTTGACCAAAACAGAAATTACTCAAGTTAAGGCTGACATTACCAAAGGCGTCACCAAATTATTATATGTGGCACCTGAATCCTTAACTAAAGAGGAGTATGTTCAGTTTTTACAACAAGTTCCTTTGTCTTTTGTAGCTATTGATGAAGCGCATTGTATTTCGGAATGGGGTCACGATTTTAGACCTGAATACCGCAATTTACGCCATATTATTAAGCAATTGGGTAAAGTGCCAGTAATTGGTTTAACCGCTACGGCTACGCCAAAAGTGCAAGAAGATATTTTGAAAAATTTAGAAATGTCGGATGCCAAAACCTTTAAAGCTTCTTTTAATCGTCCGAATTTATATTATGAAGTTCGTACGAAAACTAAAAATATTGAGTCAGATATCATCCGATTCATCCGCCAACACAAAGGAAAGTCAGGAATTATTTATTGTTTGAGTCGTAAAAAAGTAGAGTCTATCGCTGAGGTTTTACAAGTAAATGGCATTAGTGCCGTACCGTACCATGCCGGATTAGATGCTAAAACGCGAGCCAAACATCAAGACATGTTTTTGATGGAAGATGTTGATGTGGTTGTAGCAACGATAGCTTTTGGGATGGGAATTGACAAACCCGATGTACGTTATGTGATTCATCACGATATCCCTAAATCCTTAGAAAGTTATTATCAAGAAACTGGTCGTGCAGGACGAGATGGCGGTGAAGGACATTGCTTGGCGTATTATTCCTATAAAGATGTAGAAAAGCTTGAAAAATTCCTTTCTGGAAAACCGGTTGCTGAACAAGAAATAGGATTTGCACTGTTGCAAGAAGTGGTGGCTTATGCAGAAACTTCGATGTCCAGACGTAAGTTCTTATTGCACTATTTTGGTGAAGAATACGACAATGAAGCCGGTGAAGGCGGTACAATGGACGACAATGTTAGAAATCCAAAAACCAAGATCGAAGCCATGAATGAGGTGGTAAAACTTCTTCAAGTGGTTAAAGGAACCAAACATATTTACAAGTCAAAAGAAATAGTATTCACTTTAATTGGTCGCGTCAATGCCGTGATCAAAGCACATAAAACGGATTCACAATCCTTTTTTGGAAGTGGTAAAGAGCATGATGAAAAGTATTGGATGGCTGTGCTGCGTCAAGTGCTCGTTGATGGATATTTGTCGAAAGACATTGAAACCTATGGCGTGGTAAAAATCACCTCCAAAGGACTTGATTTTATAGAAAACCCATTCTCTTTTATGATGTCTGAAGATCATGAGTATAATGAATCAGAAGACGAAGCAATTGTGACAGCTTCTAAGTCAACAGGAACCGCTGATGAAACCTTAATGGCCATGTTGAAAGAGTTGCGTAAAAAAGAAGCCAAGAAACTAGGCGTGCCTCCCTTTGTGGTTTTTCAAGACCCTTCTTTAGAAGATATGGCCTTGAAATATCCTATCTCGCTCGATGAATTGATCAATATTCATGGGGTTGGAGAAGGAAAAGCTCGGAAATATGGTAAGGCATTTGTGACTTTGATTCAAAGTTATGTAGAAGATCATGATATCATTCGTCCGGACGATTTGGTGGTAAAATCAACGGGTGTGAACTCAGCTAATAAGTTGTACATTATTCAGAATATTGATCGCAAATTAGCCTTAACGGATATTGCTTCTGCAAAAGGCTTAACGATGGGTGCTTTGATCAAAGAAATGGAGCAGATTGTGTATTCGGGAACCAAATTAAATATTGGTTATTGGGTAGATGATCTTTTGGATGAAGACCAACAAGAAGAAATTCACGATTACTTTATGGAATCGCATTCTGATAATATTGAAGAAGCCTTGAAAGAATTCGACGGCGATTATGATATTGATGAGTTGAGATTGATGCGCATTAAATTCATTAGTGAAGTAGCGAATTAAAATCAAATCACAATATTTTAAAAATCCAAATTCCAAGTTGCTCTTTTGAGTTTTGGAATTTGGATTTTTTTTATTGGAATTTAGCTTTCATAAACTTCTCCTCGATGTGGTTTTAAGGCATCGCGTACTGGAATCATATCTCTTTCTTCTACGACCATAAAAGCAATAGCGTGCATTTCTCCATAGGTTTGAAATCCAGTAATTTCAAGGGGTAGCTTTTCGATTTTGATATATTCTTTCAAATGTATTTCGTGATGTTCAGCGGTTTTTGCAGAAGCAGGACCTCGAAAATCCCAAATTAATTTTATTTGTCTAGACATAGTATTTGATTTAACTAGTGCACAAAACTACAAAGACTTATAATGAAAATCTTTGTTTATTGCTGATAAAAAAGTCAAAAGCTACAGATTAAAAGATTACAAAAGATATTATCACATAACTTCTATGTTCATAAATTCCTTATATGGTCTAAACACACACACACACTTCGTTTTATTAAAATTTTCATGACTTATATGTTTTGTGATTTTGAGCCCCTTTCGGTTAATCTTTTTTTAATTTTGATAAGGATGTTAGTAAAACTTATATGCCCTCAAATGCCTTATATGGTTTAAAAACATAAACACTTCATTTCAATTAAAACTTCCATGACTGATATGTTTTATTTTTTTGAGGACCTCTTGTCGTTTTTTATTCTTATTCTCAAAATTGAATTCAAAATAGTACTTTTGTAGCCTGAGTAAACGAAGATGATTTACTCTAAAAATTGAAGTATTCAGATACCATGCCACAAGAACTCCTATTACAAGTTGCTCCAGAGATTGCCGCTAACGAAACGTTACTACACGATTATTTGTCTCGACAATTAAAAATTTCGGTCAAAGAAATTCAGCATGTAACTATTGTAAAACGTTCTATTGATGCGCGTCAAAAAGTTGTCAAAATCAATTTAAAAGTGATGGTTTACTTAAAAGGAGAACCTTTTTTGGAGCAAAAAATAGCTTTGCCAGACTATCAAAACGTAGCGAATGCACAAGAAGT
The DNA here is from genome assembly GCF_000611675.1 of Flavobacterium succinicans LMG 10402. Taxonomy (GTDB): domain Bacteria; phylum Bacteroidota; class Bacteroidia; order Flavobacteriales; family Flavobacteriaceae; genus Flavobacterium; species Flavobacterium succinicans. The sequence continues at coordinate 14,233 of NZ_JATV01000017.1, forward strand.
GATTGTAGTAGGTGCTGGACCTGCTGGACTTTTTGCGGCACTTCAGTTGATAGAACTGGGTTTGAAACCTATAGTTATTGAACGCGGAAAAGATGTTCGCGGCCGACGTAGGGATTTGAAAGCCATCAACAGAGACCATATAGTAAACGAAGATTCGAATTATTGTTTTGGTGAAGGTGGAGCAGGAACCTATTCGGATGGAAAATTATACACACGTTCCAAAAAAAGAGGTGACGTAAATAGAATATTAGAATTATTGGTAGCTTTTGGAGCTACTCCTGATATTTTGGTTGACGCTCATCCACACATTGGTACCAATAAATTACCGCAAATCATTCAAGATATTCGAGAGAAAATCATCGAATGCGGTGGTAAAGTCCTTTTTGAAACTAGAGTTACGGATATTAGTATAAAAAACAACGAAGTTCAAGGAGTGACAACTCAAAATGGTGAAGTCATTTCTGCCAATAAATTAATTTTAGCTACTGGACATTCTGCACGTGATATTTTCGAGTTGTTGGATAAAAAGAAAGTTTTAATTGAAGCCAAACCTTTTGCCCTTGGCGTGAGAGCCGAACATCCACAGTCTTTGATTGATAGTATTCAATACAGTTGTGATTACCGAGGGGAACATTTACCACCAGCGCCGTATTCAATAGTAAAACAAGTGAATGGTCGCGGGATGTATTCATTTTGTATGTGTCCGGGAGGTGTAATTGCACCTTGTGCTACCAGTCCAGGTGAAGTAGTTACTAATGGTTGGTCGCCTTCTAAAAGAGATCAGCATACGGCCAATTCAGGAATTGTAGTCGAATTGAAATTGGAGGATTTTAAACCCTTTGCCAAGTTTGGAGCACTTGCAGGAATGGAGTTTCAAAAAAGCATTGAACAAAAAGCATGGCAATTGGCGGGACAAACGCAAAAAGTGCCTGCACAACGTTTAGTCGATTTTACCCAAAGCAAAATGTCCTCTGATATTCCTAAAACATCTTATGTTCCGGGAACAACCTCAGTAGAATTGGGACAAGTTTTTCCAGGGTTTTTAACCCAAATCATGCGAGAAGGATTTTCAGAATTCGGAAAATCGATGAAAGGCTATGCTACCAACGAAGCGATTTTGCACGCACCCGAATCTAGAACCTCTTCCCCAGTTCGAATTCCAAGAGACAATTACACCTTAGAGCATCTTCAAATAAAAGGTTTGTATCCTTGCGGCGAAGGAGCGGGTTATGCAGGAGGCATTATTTCGGCAGCGATTGATGGCGAGAAATGTGCACAGAAGATTGCGGAGGTATTGAAAAATTAACTTTTGGATAGCTGTGTGAGGGCAATGTCATTAAGTTAAGGATTAAATGATTGCTGATTTTTGCTTAACGATTTTTGATTGCAGAGGTGTAAAATGCTGCAAAACAAGTAATTTTATTCACTAGCACAAAAATCTTAAATCAAGAATCGTTAATCATCAATCTAAAATCTTTTAATTTAATGCGTGCGGGATAGGAGCCAATGTCATTAAGTTAAGGATTAAATGATTGCTGATTTTTGATTAACGATTTTTGATTGCAGAGGTGTAAAATGCTGCAAAACAAGTAATTTTATTCACTAGCACCAAACTCTTAAATCAAGAATCGTTAATCAACAATCTAAAATCTTTTAATTTAATGCGTGAGGGATAGGAGCAATCCGCCATTGCGGAGCGGATAGCCCGACAGCATAAAAAAAAGAGGCCGACTCACCACTAGCATGAGTTGGCCTCTTTTTTTTATGGTGGCACGCCCTGAATAGGATTAAAATTGATTTGTGAAAAATACATTTTAATGGTCATAACTTATCATTCGTGAAACTTTCCATTGATTGCCTATTTTTTTCCAGATGGCAACAAATTTAAAGGTGCCAACTTCTTCTTTTCCGTTCTCCATATGTCGGAATTGATGTTGGGCTACTTCGATGGCTCCAAAATCTTTTATAGGATGTACTTCAAGGCTTCCTTTTACTAGCGTTCGAGTAAGTTTGTTTTCGTTTTTGAACATTTTTTCAAAATTGGCAAAAACAGTGTCATACGACAATAAACCACCATTGTCTTGGTACCATTCTAAGTCTTCGGTAAACAAGGGTTTAAATTTGTACATGTCTTTTGCGTTGAAGGCCTCAAAAAGTTGAGTGTCCATAGTAGCAATTTCATTGTACAACTCTTGTGAAGTTGGCGCTACTTTTTTTTCTTGAGCAATAACGGTTGTTGCGAATAAAAAATTGCAAATAATATAAATGGAGAATAGATAGGTTTTCATGTATTACTTTTTAGCATTCATTTCCATATAGTCCAAAGTCAAAGCTGCCATACTGGTCATTCCTAAAACAAAGCTGCCTTCGTCTATATAAAAGTCAGGAGTATGATGTGAAGGCATTTCACTGGCTTTTTTTCCTTTGGGCATTCCTCCAATAAAATAAAACAATCCAGGAATTTTGGCTTGATAAAAAGAAAAGTCTTCGGCTCCAGTAACAGCTTCGGTTAAATGAACGTTGTCTTTTCCTGCGGCTGCTTGCAAAGTTGGTAGCATTTGTTCTGTAAGCGTGGGTTCATTGTAAGTAATTAATGTTTTTTTGGTAATGGTAACTTCTGAAGTGGCTCCAGCACTTTCGGCTATATTGGTAGCAATAGTTTTGATTCTACCATGAATAAAGTCTTGAGTTTGGGAATCTAACGTTCGAATCGTACCACTCAGCGTCAACGACTCAGGGATGATATTGCTTCGAACTCCAGCATTAATTTGGCCTACGCTCACCACAGCAGCGTTTTCGGTTAAATTTACATTGCGACTTACAATAGTTTGTAGGCCGAGAACAATTTGTGATGCGGTAACGATAGGGTCAACGGATTGCCATGGATAAGCACCGTGCGATTGCTTACCGTTGACTTGTATGGTAAACCAATCTGAGGACGCCATAGTTCCTTTTGGACGGTATTTGATTTGGCCGACTTCGGTTTGTGCATTAATGTGAAGACCAAAAATAACATCTACTTTAGGGTTATTCAAAACCCCTTCTTTTACCATTAATTCAGCGCCGCCTTCTTCGCCTTCTGGTGGTCCTTCTTCCGCAGGTTGGAAAATGAATTTTACAGTTCCTTTAATTTCATTTTTTATCGAGGCTAGAATTTCAGCTGTTCCCATTAACATGGCTACGTGGGTATCATGGCCGCATGCATGCATTACACCAACAGCTTGTCCATTATATTCTCCTGTAACTTTGGAAGTAAAGGGTAAATTCACTCGTTCTTTTACGGGGAGTGCATCCATATCGGCTCTTAGTGCTACAACAGGCCCTGGTTTTCCTCCTTTTAGAATGCCAACAACTCCTGTTTTTGCCACTCCTGTTTGCACTTCTATGCCTAGTGAACGCAAATGGGCCGCTATTGTTTCGGCTGTTTTAAATTCTCTGTTTCCTAATTCTGGATTTTGGTGCAACTCTCGTCTCCAACTAACTACTTTCGATTCTAAACTGGCTGCTTTTTGAGCCACTTTTGTTTTTAGAGCTTGATTTTGGGCGCTACTGCATAATGCCATCAGCAAAAGGCAGGAAGTAATTGTTGCTTTTTTCATGAATTTGGTTTTCGGTTACAAACAAATATAGTGAAAATGGAACTGCTTCGAGGCATAAAAAAAAGCCGAAAATTCGGCTTCTTAAGAGGTATACAAATTGGGTTGTACTTTAATTTTTTGCTTTAATTCGGTTTTTAAACACTTTTTCGAATTTCTCTAATTTGGGTTGTATCACGAGTTGGCAATACGGTTGAGATTGGTTTTTTTCGTAATAATCTTGATGACTGTCCTTGGCTTTATAAAAAGCAGTAAGAGGTTCTAGTGTAGTTACTATTGGGCGGTCAAAAGCTTTTGCCTTGGTTAGCGCTTGAATTATTTGCTGACCCGCTTTTTTTTGAGCTTCATTTTTATAAAATATTGCAGAACGATATTGAGTGCCTACATCAGCTCCTTGGCGATTCAATGTAGTTGGGTCGTGAACGGTAAAAAACACTTTGAAAATTTCATCCAAATTGGTTTCACTTTTATTAAAGGTAATTTGAACCACTTCAGCAGCGCCAGTTGTACCTGAAGAAACCGCCTCATAACTAGGATTTTTTGCCGTACCTCCAGCAAATCCAGATACTACTTTTTGTACTCCTTTTAGGTTTTCATAAACAGCTTCAACGCACCAATAGCAGCCCCCAGCTAATACAATTGTGTCTAAGGAAGATGGAGTAGAAGATAAGGATGATTTTTTTTGAGCCAAACTTATAGTCGTATACAAAAGAATAAGGAAAAATATTTTTTTCATAGTACTATAATTATTGGTTTTCAGGAACGAAATCTAAAGAAATAGCATTCATGCAATAGCGTTTCCCCGTTGGAGCAGGACCGTCATCAAATAGGTGACCCAAATGGCTATCACAGCGCCCACAATTAGCTTCTATTCGCTGCATACCATACGAATTATCGGGTTTGAAAGTGATACTCTCTTTGTTTTCTTGCTCAAAAAAACTTGGCCAACCGCAACTACTTACAAATTTTTGATTGGATTTGAAAAGTAAGTTACCACAGGCAGCGCAATAATAAGTGCCTTTGGTTTCAGAATTCCACATCGTTCCTGTGAAGGCTCTTTCTGTATCAGCTTCTCTTGCCACAGCGTATAAATCAGGCGACAATACCTTTTTCCATTCTGAATTGGGAATGTTGATTTTTTTAGTGTCAGTGTTCGAGTAATAGGGATTTTCTGGTTTTGAAAGAGATGGTTTCATACTTGTTGATTTTGAGGTTTTTGAAGTTGTAGTCTGTGCACAGGCCTGAAACATCAGGCAAGTCAGTAAAAGGAGTATGGTGAATTGTTTTTTCATTAGTTGTACTTATAGGTTGATGTAAAAGTATAAGGAGTTTTGATGTTTATTTGTCGTAAACTTTACAAGGCTTCTTTTTTGTGTTAAATTTAACTTTTGTTTTATTAATTAAAAATAAATCCAAACAAATATAGTGTGTAAATTATCTAAAAATAGGTGCTAATTCCTTAGCTCGCTGCGAGTATTATATAGTTAAAATTAGAGTTCATGCCATTTTTTTTAAAAGAAAACACTTTTAAATAAATTGATATTCAAGTTATTGAAGTTGTTTTTGTTGTTAGTAAAGATACAAAAGTTAGGATGTGAAAAGTGTGTCAAAAAGCAAAAAGAACTTTCGTTGATGGCAAGGATCGACAAAAATAAAGACAATGTTAAAGTGTTTGATTGTACTATCAATTTTGTACTTTTGAGCACTATTGTAATTATGGAAGAAGAAAAAGTAATCTTAGTAAACGAGTTAGACGAACCAATCGGTCTAATGCCCAAATTAGAGGCGCATCAAAAAGCCATCTTGCATCGCGCCTTTTCGGTTTTTGTGTTAAATGATCAAAATGAAATCATGCTACAACAAAGAGCCAGTCATAAATATCATTCACCCTTATTGTGGACCAACACGTGTTGTAGTCATCAACGAGAAGGCGAAACCAATATTGGAGCAGGGACCAGAAGGTTGTATGAAGAAATGGGGTTTACGACTGATATCAAAGAGTTATTTCATTTTATTTACAAAGCTCCTTTTGATAATGGATTAACAGAGCATGAATTGGATCATGTGATGTTGGGGTATTACAACGGACAGCCCGAAATTAACCCTGAAGAAGTTGAAAGTTGGAAATGGATGAAAATTGAGGATATTAAAAACGATATGATCCTTCAACCGGAACAATATACTGTTTGGTTCAAAATTATTTTTGATCAATTTTACCATTTTCTTGAAGATCATACCTTACAAGCTTAAGGGCACAAATTCTATATCCCCCAAAAAATACTATCCGATGAGAGTAACCATTTCAAGAAAAGCCCATTTTAATGCTGCACATCGTTTGTATCGCAAAGATTGGAGTTTTGAACAAAATGATGCCGTTTTTGGCAAATGTAATAACCCCAATTTTCATGGGCATAATTATGAGTTGATTGTGAGTGTTACCGGTGAAATAGATCAGGAGACGGGCTATGTTATGGATGTAAAGTTTTTGACTGACATCATCAAGTCGGAGGTTGAAGATCAAATGGATCATAAAAATTTAAATTTAGACGTACCCGAATTTGAGAACCTTAATCCTACAGCTGAAAATATCGTGGTAGTTATTTGGAATAAACTACGAGCCAAAGTAAAATCTACATTAGATTTGGAAGTAGTGCTCTACGAAACACCTCGAAATTTTGTAACCTACAAAGGTGAATAATAAAAAAAAATAGGGTTAAATTTAACAAAACCTTGCTATGGTTTTTGGCCCTAATTGGCTTAATTTGTAATAAAAAAAATGCAAACCAAATTCTATCCTCTACAATTTACCCCTATTCTTAAAGAACGCATTTGGGGTGGCGAAAAACTTCAAACACTTTTAAATAAATCAATTTCCTCTCCGATTACTGGTGAGAGTTGGGAATTATCAACTGTTACAGGAGATGTTAGTGTGGTGTCTAACGGCGCTTTTCAAGGACGATCTTTAACGGAACTTATTGAACAACAGCCGGAAGCTATTTTAGGAACCAAGGTTTTTCAACAATTTGGCACACAATTTCCTTTGCTTTTTAAATACTTGGATGCCCGTGAAGATTTGTCCATACAAGTTCACCCTAATGATGCTTTGGCAAAAGAACGTCATAACTCTTTTGGCAAAACTGAGATGTGGTATGTGATGCAAGCCGATCCCAAATCACGATTAATTGTTGGTTTTAAAGAGGATTCTAGCCCAGCAGAATATGTTGAAAAGCTAGACAAAAGTGAATTGCTTTCAATTTTAGATACTAAAGAAGTTCAAAAAGGAGATGTTTTCTTTTTGGAAACAGGAACCGTTCATGCCATAGGTGCTGGATTGGTCATTGCAGAAATTCAGCAGACCTCAGATATCACTTATCGCTTGTACGATTTTGATCGAAAAGATGCCGCTGGAAATACGAGAGAATTACACGTTGATCTGGCTTTAGAGGCCATCAATTACCAAAAAGTAGATACGCAGCAATCGTATACTAAAATCAAAAATGAGTCCAATGTTATGGTGGATTGCCCTTATTTTACCACCAATTTGATTCCTTTAGAAGGGCAGGTTGAGGTGAACAAAAACGGAACTTCATTTACTGTCTATATGGTGGTTGAAGGAAGTTGTAGTATTGAAGTAAATGGAGAGCAACATGGCTATAAAACTGGGGATACCATTTTAATTCCTGCTGCCTTACAGTTGTTTACCTTAAGCGGAAATGCTTCTCTTTTAGAAATTTACATTTCATAGCTCGTATTCAAAAGATTATATGTACTTTTGCAAACGCAAATTTTAATACACTATATAAATTAAATAAAAATGGCAAACGTTAAGAATTTAAAAAAAGACATCAACTACGTTTTAGGAGATATTATTGAAGCAGTTTATTTATACGAACTGACTACTACAGGAAAACCAACTGAAGTGACTAATGCACTTATTGACGAAGCAATTAGTGCTTTTGATGCTTTAATTGTAAAAGTGAACCAAAAAAATGTAGAAAATAAAAAATCTCATTTCAAACAAATCAATGTAGAGTTGGAACAAGTTGCCAATCAATTGATTGCTAAAATCAACGAATTGTAATTCAAAAAAAGTAAAAAAAAGTCTGAATTTGTTTTGTAAAATTCAAATTCAGACTTATATTTGCACTCGAAATAAGACGCCAGCGTAGCTCAGTCGGCTAGAGCAGCTGATTTGTAATCAGCAGGTCGTGGGTTCGAGTCCCTCCGCCGGCTCTCAGTAAAACCATCTAAGCAATTAGATGGTTTTTTTCATTTAGACCAGTTTTTAATGGGTAATTTTTTTTTGAAAACTTTATAAAAATTGTTTTGTATATATGATTTATGTCATTATATTTGCACCCGAAATAAGACGCCAGCGTAGCTCAGTCGGCTAGAGCAGCTGATTTGTAATCAGCAGGTCGTGGGTTCGAGTCCCTCCGCCGGCTCTCAGTAAAACCATCTAAGCAATTAGGTGGTTTTTTTATTTACGAAAGTGTACATAAAGGATCAATATTTTGAGATGAGAATGTTTTGCAAAAAAAAGGCCTTGATTGAGTCAAGACCTTTCGTAGGAGTTTAAAAAATGAACTTATTTAAAATTCCATCCAAGGGTTACACCGAAAGCTACAGGTTTTATTTCAGCATCTTTATCAGTACTGTACAAACCATTAGCTTTCCTATCAGATACAGATGTTGGGTTATAACCAATATAGGATTCATTCTTGTTTTGGTCTAAAATTGTACCATATCCATTTTCCAGAAACATTGCCGCATATAACGAATTTTTCTTTCCCATATCAAATGTAAATCCTAACTCAAAAGAACTCATTATAATTCCTTTAGTTTTATACTCTCCTGATGAGGAGTACTTATCCCGGCCACCAAAACCGTATTCTGGTAAATCAACAATTGTCAGGTTTACATCAGGATAATAAGCGGTACCATTAACGTAATCGGCTGTTGATTTAATTTTATAGTTTACCGGTAAAAAATATTTAGCACCCGCTCTAAGGATAAAATCAATACCTGTGCCAATACTTGTGTTATACTGCACAAAAAGCGGGATTTGCAAAGCGTGTAATGTTTGCTTTTCCATATAATTCTTAGTGGTAACATTGTAGCTAAATGCTGATGTGGAAGCATCAATTTCAAAATTTGCCAGCGTAGCTGTAGGCTGAGACAAAGAAACGTATTGTTTGTATTGTGAAAATTCAAGCCCTGAACCAATACCAAAATGAGTATTTAAAGAGTAGATATAACCTGCTTTTACAGCTCCTCCAAGGCGATTACCTTCTTTTGTGCCAGCAATAGTACTCTGAATATTTCCTATTCCCGACTGTAAACCTACATAAAACTGTGCCGTTATTCCTTGGGAAATTAAGAAAGCGATGGTTCCAATTATATTTTTACTATTGAATTTCATAGATGTAAAAGTTATTTGTTTGTGGTCATTTATGGTGTCGTCTTTTCTTATTCGTGTTTGTTTGCAACAAACCTGATTGTAATGGCGATTTCATTTTTTTATTAGAATAATCCATCCTCATTCATTACAAATGAGGATGTCCTATTCGGTAAATTATGTTAATTTTTCACTAAAAGGTTTTTAGTAAAATATTTGCCATTTGCTAAGGTCATTTTTACGATATAAATTCCCCCAGCACTTGGAGCTATCATGTCAATAGTGTTTTGACTTGGGTTTGTAATAGTAGTCAACAAGCTTCCTGTCAAATTATAAAGTTCAACACGCGCATTTTGTAATTTGGTTGAGCTAACGTTAGTAATCAATTGGAAATTCGCATTACTTCTAACAGGGTTTGGAACAATTCTTATGTATTCTTCTTCCACTGATGGAGATAAAGTTAATGGACAGGTCGTAATTAATGTTCCGTCTAATTTTGTTGCTACAGCATAATACGTTCCATTCAAGGCACTATTTTCTTTGAAATATTGTGAGGTTTGGCTCGGAACCAAAACCCCATTTTTATACCAGGTATACGATTTAAAACTCTTAGAACTATTGTCAAAGAAGATAATATTTTCAAATTGTTTTCTAATCAAGTTAGGTTGACTGGATACTACTGGTAAAACTACAGTTGGAGCTGCATTGTAATTCATATTACCTGGTTGCGATGCTGTTATAGTTGCATCCCCATAATTTTGGAAAAGTAATGAATTATTTGATACGCTAGCAATAGTAGCATTAGAAGAGGTATAATTTACCGCTAAACCACTATTAGCAACTGCAGTCATAACAAGACTAGTTTCTCCATTACAACCTAATCCCAAAGTCTGATTCCAAGTAATTACCTGATCTGCCTTAGTAATAGTGAAATTAGAGCCGTTATATGTAATGGTATAATTTCCACCGGCACTTAAGGAGCCTTGCGTTATAGCATAAACACCAACGTTCTCTCCAGCAGCTCTTGTTAATGTTCCAGTGAAAGAATCACCACTTACTAAGCTCGGAGAAACCGTATAAGCAAAAACAGGATCTGTTGTTCCATATACTTTGGTTTGTGAAGCAGCTGCTGTTACTGTGATAGGTTTTGCCGTAATAGTAAAATCTTTGCTTACATAAGTAATGGTATAATTAGATCCAGCACTTAAACTTCCTTGTGTGATAGCATAGATTCCAATGTTCTCTCCACTTGTTCTTGTTAAAGTTCCAGTGAAAGAATCGCCACTTACTAAACTTGGCGAGACAGTATACGAGTAAACAGGATTTGCAGTTCCATATTCTTTGGTTTGTGAAGGATCAGCCGTTACTATAATGGGTTTGGCGGTTATAGCAAAATCCTTACTTATATAACTAATGGTATAATTAGAACCTGCACTTAAGTTTCCTTGTGTAATGGCATAGTTTCCAATGTTTTCTCCTGCAACTCTAGTTAAAGCTCCTGTAAAGGCATCACTACCTACCAAGTTTGGTGAAACTGTATAAGTAAAAGCAGGATCTGTTGTTCCATAAACTTTAGTTTGCGATGGAGTTGCCGTTACTGTAATTGGTTTTGCGGTAATAGTAAAGTTAGCATCTGCGTAGCTAATCGTATAATTAGATCCGGCACTCAAACTTCCTTGGTTAATAGTATAAGTTCCTATGTTTTCCCCCGCAACTCTAGTTAAAGCCCCAGTAATGGCATCACTACCTACTAAACTTGGCGAAACAGTATAATCAAAAATAGGATCTGTTGCTCCGTAAACTTTGGTTTGTGATGGAGTTGCTGTTACTGTAATTGGTTTTGCTGTAATAGTAAAGTTAGTGCCAACGAAAGTAATTAAATATTTAGATCCAGCTGAAAGCGAACCTTGATTAATAGCATAATTACCAATATCTTCACCACTAACTCTTGCTAAAGCTCCAGTAAATGAATCTCCAGGAAGCAAACTTGGTGACACTGTATAAGTTAAAACGGGATCACTCTCCCCATATACTTTAGTTTGAGAAGGTGTTGCAGTTACGGTAATTGGGATTTGATTTAATTTCAGTACATAATTATAGGTAGCAATACAATTATTAGCATCAGTAGCGGTAACTGTAAAATTACTATCAGCAATTTGAGTTGAAATACCCGTTATCTGCCCAGCTGATGATAGGGAAAAGCCAGAAGGTAGACTTCCCGCTGTAACAGCATAGGTTTTAGTTCCTGTTCCTCTTGAAGTTACTATAGTTTCACTATATCCAGTATTATAATCATAACCAGACAAAATGGTTGTTGTGAAATCAATTGGCATGGGTTCTGTGATGGTAAAGTTTTGAGTAGCAGTACAAGAATTTGCATCGGTAACAGTTACGGTATATGTTCCAGCTGCAAGTCCAGTGGCTGTAGCAGCCGTTCCACCCGAAGGCGACCAAGAATAAGTATATCCACCAGCACCTCCCGAAGGAGTAACGGAAGCAGAACCATTAGAATCTCCATTACAAGACACATTTGTTTGCGCAGCAGTTGCTGTACTGATAGCAGTTGGTTGTGTAATTGTAAAGTTTCGAGTAACTGTACATGCGTTAGCATCGGTTACCGTTACAGTATAAGTGCCTGCACTTAATCCAGTTGCTGTAGCAGCCGTTCCACCCGAAGGCGACCAAGAATAAGTATATCCACCAGCACCTCCCGAAGGAGTCACTGAAGCAGAACCATTAGATCCTCCATTACAAGACACATTTGTTTGTGCAGCAGTTGCTGTACTGATAGTCGTTGGTTGTGTAATGGTAAAGTTTCGAGTAGCGGTACATGCGTTAGCATCGGTTACCGTTACAGTATAAGTTCCAGCTGCAAGTCCGGTAGCTGTAGCAGCCGTTCCACCTGAAGGCGACCAAGAATAAGTATATCCACCAGCACCTCCTGAAGGAGTCACTGAAGCAGAACCATTAGATCCACCGTTACAAGACACATTTGTTTGCGCAGCAGTTGCTGTACTGATAGTTGTTGGCTGTGTAATTGTAAAGTTTCGAGTAGCTGTACATGCGTTAGCATCTGTTACCGTTACAGTATAAGTTCCAGCACTTAATCCGGTAGCTGTAGCAGCCGTTCCACCTGAAGGCGACCAAGAATAAGTATATCCACCGGCACCTCCTGAAGGAGTAACGGAAGCAGAACCATTAGAACCTCCATTACAAGACACATTTGTTTGCGCCGCAGTTGCTGTACTGATAGCAGCTGTTTGTGTAACTGTAAAATTTTGCGTTGTGTTACAACCATTAGCATCCGTCACAGTACAAGTCCATGTTCCAGCAGTTAAGCCAGTCACAGATGTGGTTCCATCACCTGTTGGGGTTCCTGGTGTCCAGTTGTAAGTATATGGTCCTGTTCCTCCAGTAGCAGCATTTACTGTTGCAGCTCCAGTTGAACCACCATTACAAGCAATGTTTGTTTGAGATGCTGAAGTTAAAACAATATCACATAGATTATTCACAGTAATTGTAAACACTTTTTCGAATGTCAAACTTCCCTGATCCGTTGTACGAATACGAACAGAATAGGATGATTTGGTTTCAAAATCCGGACTTGCATTAATGGTCAGGCTGTTTCCTGTAATAGAGAACGAGGCATTGTCTGTACTACCTGCTCCAGCAACCAAATTATAGGTAAACGTATTTCCTGAATCAGGATCAGTAGAAGAAAGAGCTCCTACAGCCGAATTAGCACTTACATTTTCGTTAATCGAAGTATTTGAAAGGGCAATATCCGTTGGCGCTTCATTCACATTATTAATGGTAATCGTGAACGCTTTTTCGAAAGTCAAACCGCCTTGATCCGTTGTACGAATACGAACCGAATACGAAGATTTAGTTTCAAAATCAGGACTTGCATTGATGGTCAGGCTGTTTCCAGTGATGGTGAATGCTGTATTATCAGTATCACCCGATCCAGCAACTAAAGTATAGGTAAAAGTATTTGACGCATCAGCATCAGTAGAAGACAATGTTCCTACAGCCGAATTAGCACTTACATTTTCATTGATTGAAGTAGCGGAAAGAGCAATATTCGTTGGTGCAGTATTTGATGCGACTACTGGCGATGATACCTGAATAGAGTTTATACTATGATTGGTAGCTGATTGATCATTAAAGTATCCTCCAGCAGTTATATAAAATCTTACCTCGTCTACATTTTGAAAGGCAGATGTTAAGGTTATCGTTTTTGGAGTATAATCTGAATCAAAACCATCAAAAGTGGTAGAAGCTACTTCACTGCCATCCCTATAACCCTTTACTGTATTAGTAAAAGATGAGGCTTCTCCCCAGTTGTAATAAATAAACTGGTTAAGACGAAACTCACTTCCATTAGCTGATTTTATCGCCATTCCTTTTGAACCAGCATTGTTTTCATTGGTTAGACCTGTATAGGAGGTGCTGGAACTTGCCATAAAAGTATTGTTTTGCAAAGATAATGCGGGTAGTAAAGTTCCGTTGCTATTTGAAATATTATATACTTGGATATCAATATCGGATATAGTTTGAGAACCACCTTCTCCATCGCTTGCAATATCATCGCCAGTAATGGCTGCGGAATTACTGGTAAATGTCAATGTTGGAGAGCTATTTAGTAAAATTCCTTCAGCAAGATTATTGATTGTAATGGTAAATTGTTTATCAAAAGTTAATCCGCCTTGATCCGTTGTACGAATACGAACAGAATAGGATGATTTGGTTTCAAAATCCGGGCTTGCGTTAATGGTCAGGCTGTTTCCTGTAATAGAGAACGAGGCATTGTCTGTACTACCTGCTCCAGCAACCAAATTATAGGTAAACGTATTTCCTGAATCAGGATCAGTAGAAGAAAGAGCTCCTAAAGCCGAATTAGCACTTACATTTTCGTTAATCGAAGTATTTGAAAGGGCAATATCCGTTGGCGCTTCATTCACATTATTAATGGTAATCGTGAACGCTTTTTCGAAAGTCAAACCGCCTTGATCCGTTGTACGAATACGAACCGAATACGAAGATTTAGTTTCAAAATCAGGGTATTAGCGGAAAGTGCAACATCTGTTGGCGCTTCATTGACATTATTCACCGTAATTGTAAACACTTTTTCGAAAGTCAATCCGCCTTGATCCGTTGTACGAATACGAACCGAATACGAAGATTTAGTTTCAAAATCAGGACTGGCCGTGATTCTTAAATCAGAATCATTGATGTTGAACGAAGCATTATCGGTATCACCTGTTCCAGCAACCAAAGTATAAGTAAAAGTGTCTCCTGTATTGGCATCCGTAGAAGTCAATGAGCCTATAGTAGAATTTCCAGTCACATTTTCGTTGATAGTAGTAGCTGATAAAGCGACATCCGTTGGGGCAGTGTTAGGAGGAGTAGTAATTGTGAAAATAGGATTTAAACCTGGAAAGTTTGTCCCTCCTGGATCTATATTATAAGGAATTGTTTCATTATAATTCCATTTGTCTAAATTACATATTTTTGCAAGTATAGATTCTTTTGTACCTTCTCTTATCCCAGTATAAACATTGTTGTCGCCGTGATACGTTACAGTTGTCAGTGCTATCGCGTTTGTGCCTAATGTTAGTGATGGTGGTAAGTAGGTAACAGTAGTAAGGCTTAAATCTCCAATTCCTGTTGTTACAAATTTGCCAGCGGTAATATTAATACTGTTTATATTGAATGGAAATCCATTTCCCCAAAGAAAAATAAAATTACTTACGTTAGTTATACTGCTGCCTTGATAAATAAACCAATTTTCTCCACCAGGGTTTCCAGGACTAGCTGTTGGAGATGGATCGGTCCATCCTGTAACGGTGACATTTCCAGGTAAACCGGTTACAGTATTTGCTCCCTTAGTGATTTCAATTTTGAATACAGTTCCAGGAGTTATAGCAGCGGTTGGTTGCCATAAAATACCACCTTCGGCTTTCAAAGCAATACCGCTTGCAGCCGAAACATTTGTTAAGGTGTTTGGAGTACTTTCGTTGTACCAATAGTCACTAATTCTAATTTGAGTATTAGCAACAATCGGAGCAAGTGTAACGATAGTTATTTCGTAATTTGGAGAGGTGTCAAAGTTAACTCCAATAATTGCAATGTCACCAGCTGACAATGTTTGAGCATTTAAGGATGTAAACAAACTTAGAAAACATCCAATTAGAAGTAGTTTTTTTATCATAATTTTTTAATATAAGTAATGGTAAAAATTTGATGTCGTGTTTTAAAGCTATACATTTCTTAACCACAGCTTTCAAAGATTAGCACAGATTAATTCGTGGCGTAGCAAAAACTCTTTTAAATAATTATGACAATATAAAGTTCTTGCTACTTAGTTATTTTCAAATAAAAAAAAATGGACTATTGAATAATAGTCCATTTTTAATTTATTATGGTCTAGAAGGATAAATACCTATGTAGCAAATTATATATTGCATAGCCACAAAAGGCGGTACCGTTGGAAGAGCTTGAACTCCATTTCCCCAAGGAGTCAAAGTTAATCCTGTTGGATCAAAACTCAAGGAGTTGTTTACTGTTGAACTGCATCCTGCTAAAGGGATGGTTGGTTGAGTATTAGTATAGAGACTGGGTTGGCTAGCTCCTCCAAGATCTATTGCTGTTCCCAAAGCATTATTTGGTGCTGCAGATGGAGATACTCCATCTGCAGTACTCGCTTGTAAAACAGTATTTACTGTTACACCACCTGAAAGATTTGTTCCAGCTCCTTTTATAATTGAGTGAGAGTGAGGAGGCATGTTGTTAGCAGTAACTACTACTGATGGTGCACCGCCAATTTCTCCTAATGAGTATGTTTCGCCTGGATGCGAACCAGAAAAATTGGAACATTGTGTTGGAAATGCACCGCGTAAATCAGGAAGTCGAAATGTAGTTTTTCCATCTCCGCCATAAATATTTCCAATTATAGAAAATAAAGCTGTGTTTTGGCTTATTGATAAAATTTGTCCTTCACAAGTATAAAATCCTCGTGGCGCAAAATTTCCTGCAAAAAGTTTAATAGTTCCCATTATTTCGTCCATAATAGTATAATTTTAGGTTTATAATTATTTAAAAATGTAGAAATTGAGGTATTTTTTAATTGTCTTATATAAAGGTAGTTAAAATATGTTAAAAAAAATATTTTTTGTTATGGCATTGATTTTTAATGGTATAAGATGGGGATAAAGAAGCATGAAAAAAGACTTTTTATTGGCTAGTTTTTTTAAAATAAGATAACCAAGTATCTTTGTTGTTCAATACTAGAGTATGCATCATCATTTCCTTCTTCACAAACCCTACGGCTATCTTAGTCAGTTTATCTATGAACTTAAACGAAAAAAACGTTTGTTGGGGGAACTCTATGATTTTCCAGAAGGCACCATGGCAATCGGTCGTTTAGACGAAGATTCAGAGGGATTGCTATTGTTGACAACAGACGGAAAAGTCAGTGAGCAAATTAGAAGCAAAAAAGTGGATAAAGAATATTATGTGCAAGTGGATGGGCTAATCACTCCCGAAGCCATTGAGCAAATAAAAAAAGGTGTTGAAATTGGTTTCAATGGAACCAAATATACAACCAAGCCTTGCGAAGCTTTTATCTTGAATGAAATCCCTAATTTTGGTCCACGCGGCAAGAAAATTAGAGATGAACGTCACGGTCCCACTTCGTGGGCTTCGATTATAGTTAGTGAAGGTAAATTTCGTCAAGTACGCAAAATGACTGCCGCTGTTGGTTTTCCCACCTTGCGATTGGTTCGCGTTCGAATTGGAAGTGTACATTTGAATAATTTACAAGCAGGCGAAGTACGTGAAGTAAAGAGTTTTGAAATAGCTACTTCCTAAATTCCAAAACCCAAATTCCAAAACCCAAATTCCAAAACTCAAAACCCAATTATGTTAAACATTGTACTCGTTGAACCCGAAATCCCTAATAATACTGGTAACATTGGCCGCTTATGTGTTGGCACTGAAAGCCGTCTGCATCTCATTCATCCTTTTGGTTTTGTGATTAATGACAAAAACCTCAAACGTTCTGGACTGGATTATTGGGTGCATTTGGATGTGACCGAATACCAAAATGTAGCCGAATGGATGAAAGTAATACCTGATACTTCAAGAGTTTTTTTAATGAGTTCGCACGCGGAGCATTCCTATTTGAATATCGAATTTCAAGACGAAGATTGGTTGGTTTTTGGTAAAGAAAGTGTGGGTTTGAGTCAAGAAGTATTGGATTTGTTCGCCAAAGAAAATCAATTAAAAATCCCTATGTCGCCTCTGATTCGCAGTTTTAATATTGCCAATTCCGTTGCCTTTGTGGTAGGAGAAGCGAGAAGACAACTTTCAGTGGACAAAAAATAGTCGGCAGTTTGCAGTGGTTAGTGTTCAGTTTTTATGAGCTGTTACAATTTGCGTCCTTAGCGGTTAATTTTTTACCACAAAGGAACAAAAAGTAGGCACGAAGCAACACAAAGTTATTTAGTTTACTTTGCGATTAATTTTTTACCACGGAATACACGGAATACACGGATTTATTAATTGTTAGTGTGCTTTGTCAACTTTGTGATCTTTGTGTTTGATTTTTAGCTACAGGATTCAAAACTAACCTTATATGGTCTAGTTTGCCTTATATGGTTCAAAATAAACAGTCAATTCAAAAAACTGTTCTGACTTATATGTTTTAGTTGACTTTGCGCCCCTTGCGTAATTCCTTTGCGAACTTAGCGGTTAAACTTTTTTGCCACGGATTACAAGGATAAAACGGATTTATAGCAAATTTAATTGTTAGTGTGCTTCGTGTCTTCTTTGTGAATCTTTGTTTTTGAATTTTTTCAGTTATAGATTTCAAATCTAAACTTATATGCCCTTATTTGCCTTATATGGTTCAAAAAAAGCATTCCAATTCATAAAAAACTGTTATGTCTTATATGTTTTAGTTGACTTTGCGCCCCTTGCGTAATCCCTTTGCGCCCTTTGCGGTTAAATTTTTTTACCACAAAGCAACACAAAGTAGGCACGAAGCAACACGAAGTTGTATAATAGCTTTTGCTTTCTTAGCGTTTAAACTTTTGCCCCAAAGATTCAAAACTAACCTTCTATGCCCTTATTTGCCTTATATGGTTCAAAATAAGCATTCCAATTCATAAAAAGCTGTTATGACTTATATGTTTTAATTTTTTGCGTCCCTTGCGTAAATCTTTGCGAACTTAGCGGTTAAATTTTTAGACACAGATTTTAATTATCCTTTTTGGGGTTAGGAGGCTTAACCCGTAATCACAAACTTCCCTTTTTCATTATCAAAAACAATATGCTCATCTTTAAAAAGCGTATTGAAACTTCCTTTAGCAATCAAATTACAAGGTTCATCTTGCACTACGGTTTCTGGCGTCATAATAATCATTTCGTCACTCAATTGAATCGCCATATCGATATCGTGAGTAGAGAAAAGAATACATTTGCCCGTTTCGTGGGTGAGTTTTTTGAGTAATTTCAATAACGAAACTTTGTGTAGCAAATCCAAATGCGTAGTAGGCTCATCCAAAATAATCAAAGGTGTATCCTGAGCTAAGGCTCGTGCAATGAGTACTTTTTGCAATTGCCCATCACTAATTTGATAATGTTTTTTATCGGCCAAATGACTGATTTGAGTAAGTGACAAAGCACGTTCAACTTGAATTTTATCTTCTTCGGTCAAGGAGCCAATCCAATTGGTATAAGGCTGACGTCCTAATGCTACTAATTCATATACGGTTAAATTACTGGAAGGTAATTTTTCGGTCAAAACCAAACTCATTTCTTGTGACAAATCGGAAGCGCTGTAGATTGCTATATTTTTACCGTGCAACAAAACATCACCCGCAAGAGGCGTTTGAATTCCCGTAATGGTTTTCAGTAAGGTCGATTTTCCAATCCCATTCGCACCAATCAAAGCCGTTAGTTTTCCTTTTTTAAGCGCAATGGAAACATCTTTAGCAACAAGAGTGCTTACTTTTTTGTTGTGATAACCAATGCTTATCGACTCGGTTTGAAGGATGATAGATTCTTCCATTTTTTAAATTTTAAATCCGTACAACGAATTTGATGTAACACATTCTGAGATTTTTTACCACATAGAAGCATAGAATTTATAGTTTTTTAAGAAACAAATAGACGTTTTACTCTTCACATAGATGTTCGATAAATACTACTATCTTCTATATTTCTAATTTTAAATCAATGGGTTCAAATATAATTTAGTCTTTTGGTAGTTGGTGAAAAATTTCATTAACAAAGGTCATTTGTCCTTCTTTAAAGATATTAAAACAATTAAAGTTTATCAAAATTCCTTTTGGAACATTTAAAAGCTTCATATAGGTAAGTAGTTGAGCTTTGTGAATGGGTGTGATTTCGGAAACGGATTTTAATTCAATAACAATAGTATTTTCAACAAGTAAATCACACTTAAAATCAATAGCAAGTTTTTTTTCTTTATAAAATACAGGAATGTTTTTTTCTGAAATAAAATTGATGTTTCTTATTTTTAATTCTTCTATTAAACAATGATGATAAATGTTTTCTAACAATCCCTTGCCCATTGTTTTATGTACTTCAATCGCTGCTCCAATTATTTCGAATGTAAGTTCATTGAGTTGTTTCTGTGTAGTCATAAACAAGTAGTATTGAAAAGAGTTTTTTATTTTAACTAGTTGGTCGCAATTATTTTAAACCATATAGAAACATATAATTTCACAGTATTTAAAGTCTTTCGTTTATATTTTATCTTCAAATTGCCATTCTATGTGTGAAATAGTACTATTTCTATTTGTTCTTTACCTGTTTGCTATTAATCTATGACTCTCCTATGTGGTTAAAATTCATATGCAATTTCAATTTTACACAACTAGTTTATTAATTGTAAAACTATGTTTTTTATTGAGTTAAAACAGCACTCATTTCCATTAGCCCATCATTTTTTGTTTTCTAACTAATAACCAAATCACCACAGGAGCTCCTAAGATAGAAGTCACCGCATTAATGGGAAGACTCACTTCGGTGCCGGGGACTTGTGTGAATATATCGCAAACCAACATAATGCCGGCTCCAAAAAGAAGTGTGCTCCAAAACAAAATACGATGATTACTAGTTTGGAAAGTCAATTTGGCGATATGAGGAACGGCCAATCCAACAAAGGCAATCGGACCAGCAAAAGCGGTAATGCTTCCGGCTAGTATACTAGTAGCAAAAATGATAATTAATCGCGCTCTGTTGTAGTTGAGCCCCATACTCTTGGCGTAGTTTTCACCCAAAAGCAAAGCATTGAGCGGTTTGATGCTAAAGGCACTTAGGACTAACCCAATTCCCACGCAACCACTCAAAATCCACAGCGATTCCCATGATAAATTTCCTAAGCTACCCAACGACCAGAAGGTGAATTTCTGCAATTGCTCTGCCGAACTAAAATAGGTGAGTGTCCCTACAATGGCAGAGGTTAAGCTGCCAAACATTAGACCAATAATGAGTATCGCCATAGTGTCTCGTAACCGTTGGGATACAATTAATACCAGTAATAAAACGCTACTGCTTCCAATGGTCGAAGCCAAAACAATACCGTAATTTGAAAGTAACAAGGGAATTAAAAAGGAAGGCATAAAACCAGCACCTAGAATCACAAAAGCCACACCCAAACTCGCACCAGAGCTCAATCCCAATACATAAGGACCAGCCATTGGATTTCTAAACAACGTTTGCATCAACAGTCCGCTCATCGATAAGCCCATACCAACCAATACAGCTGTAATCGCTTTCGGTAATCGATAATTCAAGATAATGTATTCCCAAGTGTCTTTGGAAGCGGTTTGGCCTAATAAACTTTTCAAAACTTCCTTTGCAGGAATAGCGATGGAGCCATAACAAATGTTGACCACAAACAGCGCAAACAATCCTAGACTTAAGATGATAAAAAGAATACTGTGTTTATAGGAAGACCTCAATTTATTGTAATTTTTCAGCAAAGGTAAACGTATAATTCGGAAGTAATTCGGGATGAAAAATTTTGATATAATCTTTCAATACCAAATCGGGTCGACTTGCTGCCAATTCATAATAAACAGTACCACCGGTGGCTCCGTGTTTATTTTCAAAAGTATAGACATTTTTGTTTTTCACAGCGTAAAATTGTTGGTAATGCGGATTGCTATTTTGCAATTCCGCTAAGTTTTTAAAGGAGCCCGTGGCAATCCAATAATCAGCCTTTTGTGCTTTTTCCAAAATCTTTTCAAAGGGCAACGATAAACTTCCAGTTCCTTTGGTAGTGCTCCACAAATAATTAGATTTGGCATCTTTTAAAAACTGTGCCACCCAACTGTCGCCTTTGGCCACAAACCATTGATCTTGGTACATTGAGCCATACAATACCGTTGAATTTGTCTTTTTTTGAGCGATCAAGGCTAGTGTTTCGTTGTAACTTTTTACGATGTCATTAAATAAAACTTCAGCTTCTTTTTCTTTGCCGAACAAAGCGCCGTACAATTTAATCCATTCGGCTTTGCCTAGTGGCGTTTGTTCCATCCAATCGGCTTGAATGAGTACTTTCAAACCGCTTTTTTGCAGATTAGTGATAGCGGTATTGGAATTGTCAATCCCAAAAGCCACAATCAAATTAGGACTTAAATCAATCAATTGTTCGGTGTCTAGTTTTTCATTTTGACCAATGTTTTTCACTTTTCCCGCATCGATTAATTGACGTGTTTTTGGAGACGAAATATAATCGGTATGCGGAAAACCAAGTAATTTTTTTTCCACACCCAACATTTCCAAAAACGGAATATTGGTGGTCGAGGTCACCACTATGCTTTGCAAAGGCACAGCGATTGTCGGGTATTTTTGTAAACTATCCGGAACGATACCGTTTTTTTCTTTCAAAACATAGGTGAAGTTCTGTTTCGCGTCAGGCCAAGCATTGCGAACCGTTACCACTGAAAATCCTTGGTTTTTCTGTATCGAAAGTCCAGAAGCATAACGAATACTATTGATGGCAGCGGTTTCAGAAAGAGGGGTAGTGTTACCTTTTTTCTCGCAAGCACTCAAAGAGAGCAACAAGCTTATTAAGGCAATAAGAACAATTTTAGTCTTCATAATCAAATTTTGATAGCAGCAAATGTAACGCAAAAACTAAAATTTCTTGTTTATTTTTAACATTAAAAAATTCAACAAAGACTATCTTTGCTCTTTAATGAAGCCATAAATTAGCCCAAATGATGTACTTGATTACTGGAGGAGAACGTTCTGGAAAGAGCGGTTTTGCTGAAAAATTAGCCAAAGAAAAGTCGGATAACCCAATGTATGTTGCCACAGCGCGTCAATGGGATGCCGATTTTAAAAACCGCATCGACAGACACCAAAAAGACCGTGACGAACGTTGGGAAAACATCGAAAAAGAAAAGTTTCTGAGCGAGATAAATTTCGAAAACCGTGTGGCTGTCATCGATTGTGTGACCTTGTGGTTGACCAATTTTTTTGTAGACAACAAAAACGACATCGATTTGTGTTTGGCACAAGCCAAGAAAGAAATCGATGCCCTCGCACAGCAACCCAACACCACCATCATCATCGTTTCGAACGAAATCGGGATGGGTTTGCACGCAGATACACACATCGGTCGAAAATTCACCGAGTTGCAAGGTTGGACCAATCAATACATCGCCCAAAAAGCCGATACCGTAGTTTTTATGGTAGCGGGAATCCCAATGGTAATCAAAGGCGAAGTTTAAAATAATCAGTTGTTTGAATTCAATATGATAAAACAAAAAAATAACCACATAGAGGCATAGTCAAAGCTAATTGGACAAAGAACGAATAGAATTACTAGTATTTTACACATAGGATTTCTATGTGAATAGTAAAACGTCTATTGGCTTCTTTTGAAAAACTATAAATTCTATGTTTCTATGTGGTAAAAAAAATACTAAAAGGTTTCAATAACAATATTTTGGGCGTTTCCACAAGGGCCGGGCTGTCCGTTATATCTTTACTGCCGAACCCCGGCAGTAAAGGATGCCACTACCATCCCTAACGCAAAACAAAGACTATGACACTACAAGAAATCATACAATCCCGTCGCGATACCCGCCACTTCACCACCGACGAAGTGCCAGAAGACGTCTTGCAAAAAGCGTTACAAGCTGGACATTACGCACCTTCTGTTGGACTTACCGATGCCACTCGATATTACGTTATACGTTCCTCCGAAGTCAAAAAAGCCATCAAACTTTTGTTTGAAGACTATGATAAAAAAGCTGCTAATGCCACCAATAACGAGCAACAAAAGCAACAATACCAAGCCCTAAAACTCGAAGCCATCGAAGAAGCTCCTGTGGGATTGGTCATTGCTTACGACCGTTCGGTACTGAATAACTTTACCATCGGAACCGTGGGGAGCAACGAAGCGATTAAGTTTAGCGCGGTTTGTGCGGCACAAAACATTTGGTTATCCTTAACTGAACAAGGCTATTCTATGGGATGGGTGTCGATTCTAAACTATCACGAATTCAAATCCATTTTAGGATTACCCGAAAGCATAGAGCCTTTGGGCTATTTTTGCGTTGGCAAACCCGCCTCTAATTATGAACATCAGCCGATGTTGCAACAATTAGGTTGGAAGAAAAAAGAGCCATTTCCGGCTATCACTGCGATTGATTCGGTACAATCAAAAGAAACTATAATTTCCTCCATCGAAGAAAAAGTAACGAAACCCAACGCGATTTTATCTAACCAATTGCAACACAAAATCGATAACAAAACGAAACCAACAGGAGCCTTGGGAGATTTAGAAGCACTCGCTCACCAAATAGGGATGGTGTTTCAAACTACTTCGCCCCAAATTAAACAACCGCATTTGGTGGTTTTTGCTGCCGACCACGGTATTGCCAATCACGGCGTAAGTGCCTATCCACAAGAAGTAACCCGACAAATGGTGACTAATTTTCTGGAAGGTGGAGCAGCAATCAATGTATTTTGTGCCCAAAACCAAATTGAATTGTCGATTGTAGACGCGGGAGTGAATTATGATTTTCCAACGAACACCAAGTTGATTCACAATAAAATTGGCAAAGGCACGCAGTCGTTTTTACACACCGCTGCGATGAGCTCTTTAGAAGTAGCGACTTGTTTTTCGAAAGGCGCTGCTGTTGTGTCACAAATCGCGCAATCGGGTAGTAATTGCATCGGTTTTGGAGAAATGGGGATTGGGAATACAGCGACCGCTTCGGTAGTAATGCATTTTTTGACCCAAATTCCCTTAGCGGATTGCATTGGAAAAGGAACGGGAGTTACAGCTGAAAAGCTACAAAACAAGCATCAAATTTTAGGAACTGCCATTGCGAATTATAAAGGCACTACCGATTTAGACTCGATTTTGGCCTACTTTGGAGGTTTCGAAATTCTGCAAATCGCTGGCGGAATACTCGAAGCTCATCGAAATAAGATGTTGATTTTAGTCGACGGATTCATTACAACAGTAGCCTTTTTGATTGCTTTTAAGAAAAACCCAGCTATTATGGGTAATGCTGTTTTTTGCCACGCTTCGGCTGAAAAAGGACACCAACAACTCTTGGAATATCTAGGAGCAAAAGCATTGTTGCACCTTCAATTGCGCTTGGGGGAAGGAACGGGTTGTGCTTTGGCTTTCCCTTTGGTGCAATCAGCAGTGGCTTTTTTGAACGAGATGGCTAGTTTTGAATCGGCTGGGGTGAATAACAAAAAGGAATAATTGTTTTGGCTAAAGCCATTTGAGGCAAATGCTAATTTTATTCCTCCAGATAAATCTGGAGGCAATTCAAAGAGAGAATAATGAAAATCATTGTTTTAGATAAATTTGGAAGCAAATCAAAAGATGAATTAATCAAAAATTGTGTTTGTTTTATTGCAAAATTTGAATAGGAATGGGCTTTAGCCTGTTTTGTTTTTATTGTAAAATTTGAATAGGAATGGGCTTTAGCCCATTCATTAAAATGATTTTAGCATTGGGCTTTAGCCTAAATTACTATTGTAATTTAGGCTAAAGCCCATTTGAGGCAAATGCTATTTATTCCTCCAGATAAATCTGGAGGCAATTAAAAGAGAGAATTATAAAAAAAACATTGTTTTAGATAAATTTGGAAGCAATTCAAAAAGATGAAATAATAAAAAACAATGTTTTTTTTATTGCAAAATTTGAATAGGAATGGGCTTTAGCCCATTCATTAAAATGATTTCAGCATTTGGCTTTAGCCAAACTATTGTAATTTAGGCTATAGCCCATTTGAAGCAAATGCTAATTTTATTCCTCCAGATAAATCTGTAGGCAATTCAAAGAGAGAATTATAAAAACATTGTTTTAGATAAATCTGTAGGCAATTCAAAAAAATGAAATAATAAAAATAGTGTCTATTTTATTGCAAAATTTGAATAGGAATGTGCTTTAGCCCATTCATTAAAATAAAATCCCTAAATTGGCTTTAGCCCAAGTTTCAACAACTAAAAAAACAAGAATGCCATTTGTAAAAGTCTATCTTCATTGTGTTTGGAGTACAAAAAACAGAATCCCGTATTTAGATTCTATTGAATTACGCCAAAAAGTTTGGAATCATATCAGAGAGAACGCCATTCAAAAAGGAATTTTTATTGATTTTATAAATGGATATTCTGACCATTGTCATTGTTTGATTTCCTTAGGAGTGGACCAAAATATTCAAAAAGTAATTCAGCTTATCAAAGGAGAATCTTCTTTTTGGATTAATAAAAATGAATTGACTAAAGAAAAATTTCAATGGCAGGATGAATATTTTGCGGTTTCCGTGTCAGAATCGGTTCTCGATAAAGTTAGAGATTATATTAAAAATCAAGAGACACATCATAAAAAGAAGACATTTCAAGAAGAGTATGATGAATTTATTTTAAAATATGGATTTAAAATGATTGATAATAAATGAAAAAACAATTCCACATCTTTTTTACCGCTTTGATGTTCTACACTCGAATTCCGTGTCCTAAGAATATCGACCATAATCCGGAATATTTGAACAAAGCGTCTCGTTATTTTCCATTAATTGGTTGGATTGTGGGGGCAATCGCTTTTGGAGTGTATGCCGCGGCTTCTTGGTTGTGGAATGCGGAGATTGGGATGGTGCTTTCGATGATGGCGAGTGTGTTGGTTACAGGCGCTTTTCACGAGGATGGTTTTGCCGATGTCTGCGACGGATTTGGTGGCGGTTGGACCAAAACTAAGATTTTGACCATTATGAAAGACAGCGCTATTGGTGCTTATGGTGCGATTGGTTTGGTATTGCTTTTTTTGTTGAAGTATATGAGTTTGGTTACTTTGTCCAAAAGTGATTCACTATTCACTAATTACGCTTCACTCTTCACTCTTTTCTTGGTTTTCATAACAGGGCATTCTTTGAGTCGATTGGCGGCGATTTCGATTGTGTTTACCCACGAATATTCTCGGGAGGATGCTACGAGTAAAAGCAAACCCATTGCACAGCAATATTCTTGGAAAGAAGTGCTAGGCGCCTTGTTTTTCGGGCTATTACCTCTGTTGTTTTTGATGTCGAGTCACCTGATTATTGGGTTGGTAGTGTTGCCTGTTTTTTTGGCTCGTTATTTTTTGGCTCGTTATTTCCAGAAATGGATTGACGGCTACACGGGCGATTGTTTGGGAGCAACACAACAAGTGTGTGAAGTTATTTTTTACTTAAGCTTACTAGCGATATGGAAATTTAT
Source organism: Flavobacterium succinicans LMG 10402 (assembly GCF_000611675.1). Taxonomy (GTDB): domain Bacteria; phylum Bacteroidota; class Bacteroidia; order Flavobacteriales; family Flavobacteriaceae; genus Flavobacterium; species Flavobacterium succinicans. The sequence continues at coordinate 40,993 of NZ_JATV01000017.1, forward strand.
TTAGTGCGCCACACCGAAACGGTTTGTGAAAAAGGCATTTGTTATGGGCAAAGCGATGTGGGCATTCGAGCACCTTATAATGCGATTTTTGATGCCATTTTGGAGCAATTGCCAGAGCAAGGTATTTTGTATACCAGTCCGCTACAACGCTGTTCGATTTTGGCACAGCATATTCATCAAATAAAAGGAATTCCTATAGTTGCCCAAGAACCTCGATTGAAAGAAATGCATTTTGGGGATTGGGAATTGCAGGCTTGGAACGACATCCCGAGAACTGTTCTGGACCCGTGGATGAATGATTTTGTGAATGTTGCGGTGCCCAATGGCGAATCGTTTATTGATTTGGACCAAAGGGTTTGGGAATTTTTGGAGGAGGAATTAGAGAAACCCAATGAAAAACCGCTGATTTTAGTCACGCATTCTGGAGTGATTCGAAGTGTTTTGTGTAGAATAAATAAGATTCGTTTACAGGAGGCATTTGCTACACCCTTAGATTATGGAGTGGTGGTGAAAGTAGATTTTACTGGTTGAGCAGGCTTTGCGTGAGGGCTTGACTATTTAACTGTGTGATGAATTTCATTTGTAGTTAGATGATCGAATACTCTCTACAATTAAAATTGTAGCTATAAAACCAGCCTACATTGTCTTGTTTTTTTATCTATTGGAATAATCCTTAGGTTCTTTGTGCGAATGAATAATTGCTAAGATTACAATTTGTTTTTGGTTATCATCAATCAGATAATGGATGTGATACGGAAATTGTTGGAGTAAAATAGTCCTTACGTTATTGTATTTTATTTGAAATCCAAAAGGAGTCTGTGCGATATGTTGTTTAGCCTCTTTAACTCGTAACAAAAAGTGTTGTGCCAGTTTGGGACTGATTTCTTTATAATATTCAATGGCATTAATGATGTCAGCCTCTACAAGCGGACGGTTCTTGATAGAATAAATCATAGCAGCCGTTTTTCAATAGCCTCTATCATTTTGTCAAAATCCATGACATCTGTGGGGTTTTTGTAATAATCGTCTAGTCGAGCATCGAGTATCTCTTTTTGCCATTGTGGCAATTCATCCTCTACAGCAACCTCAGAGGGTAAGATGATTACCTCTACTCTACGCGCCGTAAATCCTTCGGGTAGAGAAACCTGAATGGCATTATCTTTTACGTCTATAAATTGTCTGATAGCCTCCATACGATTATATTTATTGAATTGTTGTTCTATTTATTTAGAGAGTCCATGCATAAGGTTTCAAAACATTTTTTCTTCTGAAAATAGTGTGAACTAAAGTCGGAATGTTTGTTATCACAGCGGTAGTGCATCAAAAAAAACGCTGTGTGGTACTTCCGTAGACAATCAAAATTAGCAAAAACAAAACTGGCATCCTAAAAAAATCTAGTTTATAACGTCATTACTTCAAGACCTAAAAAATTATTCCTTTAAAAATGTGCTTTCAGTTGAAAAGTATAGATGTAAATTTGCTCCTTTTCAGTTGTTTTTTTTTTTTGATTCTAATGAAAAAACAAGGTTCATTTAGTCATCGAATTTGAAAATCCAAGCATAAATCAAAAGGTCGAAAAAACAAATATTTTTTCGACCTTTCACTTTTAGTCACCTCTTTATTTCAAAATGTATTACTCCACTTTTGCCACAGGAGTTTTGGGTCCGATACCATTATTGTTAAAGGCTTCGATTTGGAAATAATACGCATCGGAGCGGTCTAAGGCATTCAAATAGTATTCGTTTTTGCCGTACACCATGACAGATCCGTATAATTTATCAGGCGATTTTCCGAAGTAAATCACATAACCATCCGCTTGGGGTTCTTGTTCCCATTTGAACCACACGTTGCGGCGTTCGCCTTTTACTTTGGGTCCGGAACGCAGTGGCGCGAAGTTTTTGACCATTGCAGGGGCTTTTCCGTTCCCTTTTCCAAAAGCTCTGAAGCCACTGATGGCAAATTTACCGTCTGGCATGGCTATGTTTTCTATTTTCAAATAGCGGCCTTTGATTGGTTTTTCGAATTCTAGGTACTCGTGCGGCACGTCTTTGGTACTTTTACTTTTATCAGCAATCACTTTCCAGTTTTTTTGATTGTCAGAAACCGAAAGGATGTATTTATGTCCCGAAGTCGTTTCGGGTTTGCCCATTAGCGTGGCGTCTTGATCGGCAAAATTGATTTGCACGGCGTTGATGGTACTTACTTCACCTAAATCCGAAATTATCCATTCGCCTTTGCCACCGGTTTTGGCCGACCAATAGGTTTTGATGTCTTCATTAACCGCATTGTTGGCTTGAAAGCCACCCAAAGTTGAGGAAACACTTACTGGTTTGTTGTAATTCAGCAACATCCAACCCGAAAAACTTTCTTGGCCATGGCTTTTTTGTTGGGCAGGCAAGAAGGTAGGATAGTCGCCATAAGCAGTGTTAGAATACAAAATCCCATCCTTGTCGATACCCGCGGGCCAAATCCCTAATCGACGTTCGAAGTTATTTTTGGTACCCACCACAATGGTCGAAACGTGCCAAAACGCATCGTTCGCGTCTTCAAACGTGGCACCATGTCCAGCGCCACGAGCATAACCACCCGGTTTGTATGAAAACGGGTTGTGCGATTGGTATTCAAACGGGCCTAACGGATTTTTACTAGTGTACACGCCGTCGCCATAACCGCTAAATTCGGTGCCAGGCCCGCCGTATTGCAAGTAATACGTGCCTTTGTGTTTGGTCATAAACGCACCTTCCATAAACGGTTGCATGAAGGTATTGTCGTTGTTTTCGCCAAAGCGTTCCCAGCCGTGTTCGTGTTCGTTGAGAGCGATAAGCGGTATCACTTCGCCTTCGGGTTGAAAGGTTTTACGATTCAATTTCACGCCATACAACGGATAGACATTGCTTGAACCATAATATTCATAGACTTCGTCTTTCTCTTTATCCCAAAAAATTTGTGGATCCCAAGCGCCGGCTTCTGATTTGTGCACCAATTCTTTCCAGTCGTCTTTGGTGGGGTTTTTACTCATCCAAATCGGGAATTCTTTCCCATGCGTAGAACCCACCACGAGTAGCGTATCGTTCACAAACGAAAGCGAAGGCGCACAAAGTTCGTCATACACTTTGTGTTCCGGACGCAAAAATTTACGCGAGACAAACTTCCAGTCTAGCATGTCTTTACTGTGCCAGTAGCCCCACTGATTGGTGGCAAACAAATAATAATTGCCTTTGAAAAAAGTAATCACCGGATCGGCCGTAGCGCGGTGTTTGCCTTGGGTAACAAAGTTAGGAATAGGGCAGTAGCCATAATCAATATTTATGGGGTTGCAATACGTTTTTTGTTGCGCTTGAACCGAACCAAAAAAGAGGGTCAGCAAAAGAGCAACAGCTAATTTTTTTATAGATAAAATCATTGTAGTCAAATTATTTGAAGGGTTAAGACAGTGTTAGTTTTTTAGGAACAAAAACAAAAGGCCTATCAGGAAACATGGGACCCGCTATCCGCTATATCTTTGTTTTTCTTGAAAAAAAAACAAAGGATGCCGCTACTATCGGGGTTAAAGAGTCACAAAGAGCTTTTTTATTATCATCCCAATGCTTGTAAAAAAAACACCCTCCGAAATAAGTATCGAAGGGTGTTTTTAGTTTAGTCTACTAACTCGAAACTTACTTTGTTTTCGGCATTGGAATCGGTGCCTACAAAAACTTCGAAAAGTCCAGGTTCGGCTACAAAATCCAAATCAGAGTTATAGAATTTTAATTTTTCAATTGAAATTTCAAACGTAACGGTTTGTTTTTCTCCTTTTTTCAAACTGATTTTTTTGAAATCTTTCAATTCTCTAACCGGTCTGGTTACGCTTCCTACCATATCTCTGATGTATAACTGAACCACTTCTTTACCATCGTAATTTCCGGTGTTGGTTACATCAACCGAAACTTTCACAGTTTCATTGGCTTTCATTTTAGTAGAAGAAATAGCCAAATTACTATAGTTGAAAGTCGTATAGCTCAATCCGTAACCAAAAGCAAATAAAGGCTCGTTACGCTCGTCAATATAATTTGAACGGAATTTTTCAAATTTACCTTCTTTGTTCATCAATGGGCGACCCGTATTTTTTGCGTTATAATAAATGGGCACTTGCCCGATACTTCTTGGGAAAGTAGCGGTTAATTTTCCAGAAGGATTCACGTCGCCAAACAACACATCAGCGATCGCTAATCCTGCTTCACTACCCGCAAACCAAGCATTCAAAATAGCAGGTACTTTTTCATTTTCATCTACCAAAACCAAAGGTCTTCCGTTGAAAAGCACCAAAACTACTGGTTTTCCTGTTTTTAATAAAGCAGCCAATAAATCCTTTTGTACTTGAGGAATTTCAAGATTCGTACGGCTACTTGATTCTCCGCTGTACTCCGCAGATTCTCCAAGCGCCGCCACAATCACATCTGATTGGTTGGCAATTTTTAATGCTTCGTCTAATAATTCTTTATCGGTACGGTGGTCTCTGTGTAATGTTTTTCCAAACATGGTCGCTTTTTCTTCCAAAGCAGCGTCGTATTCTAAGTTACTTCCTTTAGCGTACAAGATATTGGCGTTTTTTCCTGCCACGGTTTGCATACCTGAAAGTAATGAAATGGATTTTTCAAAGCGTGTAGCCACACTCCAAGTACCCGACATATTTTCTTTAGCATCTGCCAAAGGTCCGATTAAAGCAATCGTACTTGATTTTTTCAAAGGCAATAGTTGTCCTTGGTTTTTTAGCAATACTAAAGATTGCGCTGCTGTAGTTCTGGCTTCATTACGATTTGCTGTAGTGAAAATTTCGTTTTTAGCACGTTTTTCATCGCAATATTTGTAAGGGTCGTGGAATAACCCAAGGTCATATTTGGCTTCCAACATCAATCGAACGGCGTTGTCGATTTGTGCGATGGTTACCTTTTTTTCATCCACAGATTTTTTTAGGGTTTTCAAGAAACCTTCTCCTACCATGTCCATTTCTACTCCTGCATTCAAGGCCAAAGCCGAAACGGTTTGCAAATCGCCCATACCGTGATCGATCATTTCAGGAATTCCTGTAAAATCCGTTACTACAAATCCTTTGAAACCCCATTGTTTTCTCAATACATCGGTCATTAACCATTTGTTCCCGGTAGCTGGAACACCGTCTACTTCGTTAAATGAGGCCATTACTGATCCTACACCTGCGTCGATAGCTGCTTTGTAAGGGGCAAAATATTCGTTGTACATTCTGATTTTACTCATGTCAACTGTGTTGTAATCTCGTCCTGCTTCTGGAGCGCCATACAAGGCAAAGTGTTTTACACAGGCCAAGATCGTATTGTTTTTGGTCAAATCATCGCCTTGATACCCTTTAACCATGGCCTCAGCGATTAGTGAACCCAAATATGGGTCTTCTCCTGAACCTTCAGAAACTCTTCCCCATCTAGCATCTCTCGAAACATCTACCATAGGTGAGAACGTCCAGTTGATACCATCGGCGCTGGCTTCTTGAGCAGCGATTTGTGCACTTCTTTTGATCAATTCCATGTCCCAAGTGCTTGATAATCCTAATGGAATTGGGAAAGTGGATTCATATCCGTGAATCACGTCCATCCCGAATAACAACGGAATTTTAAGACGGCTTTTTTCAACGGCTATTTTTTGAACTTCTCTAATTTTTTTAGCCGATTTGATGTTGAATAAACCACCTACTTTACCCTCTTCAATATTTTTACCCACATTCGTACTACTAGAAGCTCCTGTGGTAATGTCTCCTGAAGTCGGAAGGTTTAGCTGACCAATTTTTTCATCCAACGTCATTTGGGAAATTAAATCGGCTACAAATTCGGCTTTTGGTTTGATTTTGGCAGTGTTTTTTGCTCCCTTTTTTTGGCTGTAGCCAATACAGGAAACACTTAATAGTAGTACTAGTAATCTTGTCGTGTTCATCATCATTGTCTTTTTTTAATTGATTCTATGTTCTTTTGAAATCTCAAAAGAAGGGTAAAATTTGTACCAGAATTAGGCTTGTTAAGGCTCAATTCTGGTACAATTGATAATTCATTTAACCGAAATACGGCTTATCGAATTCCGTATTTTGGGGATTCAAATCCTAATTTAGTCAAGCCGGCTTTTACTTCGGGGGCGTTCATAAATAGTTTCCATAACAATCCAGATCTATAATTTTCGATCATAGGAGCGATGGTTCCTTGGTCGATGGCCAAATAGCGAGGCGTTACCCAATTGTAATGCGGTGAAAAGGCATCGTAAGGACCAGCGATTCCGACATATTTTGCTTTATTTTCATCGTATACATAGCGTAAAAATTTCATAGATTCTACGGGAGTAAACGGGAACGAAGACAAGGCAGCCGTTGGTGTAATTACTCCGTTATCGTTTTTAGGTTCATGGGCGGTGTAGCCTGTGGTGCCATCAGGATTACGGGTGTAACTTGCTGTTAATCCCCAACATTTGTCAGAGTAATCTTTAAAGTTTTTAGGATTGTCTTGACTGTATTTCACCATGATTTTGGCGTGATTTTGCGTCAAAGTGCCATAGTCGGCATATTGGTCTTTCAATTGGTTTGGATCTAATCCTAAATAGGAATAATGCGACCAAAACATTGGGCCCACATGACCCGCTGAACCGTTATAGCTCAACACGACAGGTAAGCCGTATTGCGAACCACCGTGTTTGATACCGCCATTTCGAGCCCAACCTTCGGTATAGGCTTTGTTGGGAATAGTATGCGTTGGAGATGCAGCAGCCATGATATAGGTGATGAAACATTCGTTGTATCCTTCCAATTTAAAATTCATGTCCCAACCGTAGTTAGGTGACCAGTGCCAATACAAGGCGTTTTCACCTTTGGTGTACCAATCCCATTCTACACCTTTCCAAAGTTCGTCAGCTTTTTTAGCCAAGGCTTTTTCGGTAGCGTTTCCGTTTTTGAAATATTCTCTAATGGTGATTAAAGCCTGGCAAACAAAAGAAGTTTCTACTAAATCTCCTCCGTTGTCTTTGGTGCCAAAAGGAATCACTTTACCATCTTTATTATTCATCCAATGGGGCCAAGCTCCATGAAAACGATCGGCTTTTTCCAAAAAGTTTAAGGAAGTAGTTAGTCTTGCAACAGCTTCACCTCTTGGTAAAAAACCACGGTCTATTCCAACAATTAGCGTCATTAACCCAAAACCAGAGCCACCTGTTGTAATAATGTTAGCATCGAAATTTGGGTCGTCCGTAATATAGCGTTCTCTTGCCAATTTTGAGATCGGATCGGCATAGTCCCAGAAGTATTTGATGGCGTCTTTTTGAACCAAATCGAGTAACTCATTGTCGGTCAAAACGGCTTCTGGTGGAGTAGGTAGTGGGCTACCTTCTCCTTTGTTGTTGTTGTTGTTGTCAGAGGTGCATTTAGTACAAGCACTGACCGTCACAGCTATTAATAATATATACCAGTATTTTTTCATCTTCATTTATTTTATGATTTGATACCCATCAGAGAGAAGTATTCTGATGGGTACTAAATCCTTATTATCGATTGTCTTTTTCTAGTTTGAATAAAGCAGACACTTCATTGTCGGTTAGTGCCGAGTCATACATCCTAAATTCATCCATCAAGCCAGCAAAACTTGTTGCCCAAGGTTGGTCAGAACCGTTATTTAAAGGTGGAGTGGTTTCAAATTGATGCGTTCCAAATACTACCTTTCCATTGGTGCCTACCATTTCGAAATTGCCATATTTTGGGGCATTGTTCGGATTGTCAGGACCACCAGGATTGTTGGCATAACATAGTTTAGCTAAAACGACAGCACCATTTAGGTAACCAGAAATAGTGCTTGTTGTTGCGTTATATGAAAGCACTACATGAATCCATTTGTTTAAACTATCATCAATATTCATGATAATACTTTGTCCTCTCCATACTACACCAGCTCTTCCATTTTGAATGTCGAGTTTTAGTCTCAATCTATTTGGGAAGTTTTTATCTGGATTTTCCAAAAAGACATTTAGTCCCCCCCAAAACTCGGTAGGTCGTACAATAGAGAACAAGCCTTGTGCCCCTTTTCCTTGTCCAGGACTACCTGCATCAGGCACGGTGTTGGCGGTGTTTAGCCAAAATGAGATCGTATGGTTGTTAACACTAGTAATTTTAGATGTACCAGTACCTATGGCATATCGAGCTTCTGTACTCGATCCTTTATAGGCATTACCTTTGATTCCTTTAGTGAAGTTTACTTTTGTGCCTTCTACATTCGAAATATTATTTTTACTATCGTTTAAGTTTCCATCAAAACTAAATTTAGCCACTAAATGATCTTTGGCGATATCGTCTGAATTTTCATATCCACCTACCGGTACGTAGGGAATAGGACTATTTACTTTGTCGATACTATCTTCGCAACCCAAAAGAAAAAGCGAGGCAATAGCAGCAGTTACTAATGAAATTGGTTTTATGTTTTTCATTTTGATTATTTTAAAAGTTAGTAGTTAGGATTTTGGGTAGTAATACCACCACTTTGGCGGATAAAATCAAATGGGATTGGGAATACTTCATGTTTGCCTTTGACAAAAGTTTTCCCTTGTTTAGCAAATGCGCTTTCTGCTTGTCCTGTTCTCACTAGGTCAAAATAACGATCGTGTTCAAAGGCTAATTCTACGCGTCTTTCTTTCCAAATAGCTTGCTTCACTTCGCTTTGTGAAAGCGCAGTAGTGTTGGCTAAACCTGCACGGTTTCTAATTTGGTTCAATAAAGGAATGGCTGCACTTGTTTGTCCTAATTCGTTCAATGCTTCTGCTTTCATTAAGAGTACTTCTGCATAACGCATGTACTTGATGTTGGTGTCAGAATGGTCAGCATCAGTAAATTTAGAGGAATAAGCTTTTAAATTATAGGCAGCATTTTCAACCGTATTTGGAACTACTCTGCCATCGTATAAGGTTGTACCTCTAAAAATAATAGTTCCCTCTTTACGGACATCACCAGGCTCATAAGCATCTATCAGACTTTGTGAAGGTGTGTTGAAGCCCCATCCCCAACCTCCGGCACCACGAGCACCTTGAACTTGGGAATATTGTTGAATTCCTTTTGCTGGAATTTCTCCCACTCCTTGAATTTCATAAATGGATTCCGCATCGTTTTCTCCTTCTATGCGAAACATTTTAGCGTAATCAGGGCTTAAGGAATAACCAGTCACTGCATTACAGTGGTCTACCACATTTTGCCATTTTTGTTGGTACAAACTTACTTTGGCTAATAAGGCATGTGCTGCACCTTTTGAAGCTCTTGCTTTTTCACTGCTTGGATAAGCAGATCTATCTGGTAAGGCTGCTATAGCATCTTTCAAATCATTTTCGATAAAAGCATACACTTCAGTGGCACTTTTACGAGTCAAAAGCATTAATTTATCTTCTTCAGAAGAAGGATTGGGTAATCGATCCACGATAGGTACTCCACCAAAGGTTTTAACAAGGGTAAAATACATCATGGCGCGTAGATACTTCGCTTCGCCAATTAATCGGTTACGAAGTCCTTCATCTGCTTTTGTTAGTTTAGGAAGGATATTCAAGGCTTGATTTGCTCTGTTGATTCCGACATAATTAGCATTAAAAACATCTCGTACCGATGGAATAGAAGAGTTAAACGTTAATGCATCTAATAGGTCTTTATCCGATCCTGTGTCGCCAGGAGACGATCCTTTGTCTGCATCATCAGAAGCGATACTCGTAAGGCCGATCCATTGGAAAGAAGACATGTCGTAGTCTAAAAATTTACTATAAATAGCCGTTACAAAAGATTTGGCACCTTCGTTGTTGTTGAACAATTCAATATCATCTGTAGAAATAGATTCGTTTTGATCTACGTCTAGAAAATCATTAGCACATCCCGCAAAAAGGAAAACGGATAGTGAAAACAGGGATATATATATCTTTTTCATTGTATTAAAATTTAATGTTAGCTCCAATAATAAAGGATCTTGTAGTAGGATAAGCATCTAATTCGATACCTTGAGAACCATAAGGATCACCATTACCATTCAATTCAGGAGAGAATCCAGAGTATTTTTGGAAAATAAAAGGGTTGATGACATTGACATACAAACGACAAGCGCTAATTAGCTTGTTATCCATTTGAAGTTTATAGCCCAATGAAATATTATTGATTCTAAAGAAATCTCCCGATTCTAAGTAATACGTTGAAGCTACAGGTACTTGATTGAATGGACCTACCGAGCTTCCTCCCGGGTTATTTGGCGTCCAAAAGTTGTTAGCTAATGATTCTTCGATATTCTCACCAGCAAAACGTTGTGCTTTTTTTCCGTTGTAGACTTTACTACCAGCGGTTCCGTATCCATCCACAGAGAAGTCCCAGTTTTTGTAGGCAACTCCTAATGATAAACCAAAATTTGAGGTAGGCAATACAGATCCTACGTATTTTTTGTCGGTTTCAGCTAAGGCATCTTGTTTTACTTTTTCCCCTTTGGCATTGAAATATTGCATTTTACCATCTGCAGGATCAAAACCTGCATATTCATACATAAAAAAGCTTCCTAATGACTGACCAATTGAAGTATTGTCTAATAGTTTGGTGTTTTGTCCATTACCTAAACCTCCTCCTACTATTGGAGAAAGCTGCACATCTTTTAATCCTTGCAATTTGTTTTTGTTGTACGAATAATTAGCTCCTACCCAGTACGAAAGATCATCGGTTATTTTATCGTCCCAACGTAACGAAAGTTCTAGTCCTTTGTTAGATACTTCACCAACATGCGCTGGAGAGGCTTGATTAATTCCAGAAGTTGCATACGGTTTGGTGTTCAAAATGACATTGGTTGTCGTTTTATCATACACATCAAAAGTACCTTTTAATCGGTTGTCCAGCATTTCGATATCTATACCAAGAGAACCTTCTTGAGTGATTTCCCATGATAAGCTTGGGTCAATTTGAGAAGCAATAGTAGTTCCTTCATAAAGGATTGAACCTCCTAAATAAGAATTCAATCCAGAGGTATACCCTTGACGGTTCAAAGGCACACTTTGATTACCTAATTTACCCCAACCCCCTCTTAATTTCAATACATTGATTGCGGTTACATTGGCCATAAAGTCTTCTTTTGAAATTACCCATCCTAATCCAAAGGCTGGAAAGGTACCCCAACGATAGTCTTTAGAAAAATTGGAAGATCCGTCACGACGTAGCGTTCCTGTAAACAAATATTTGTCCATTAATTTGTATTGGAAACGTCCAAAATAAGAAGCTAAACGTGTTTGGTTGAACATTTCATCTTTGTAACTAATTACATTGGCAGCATTTTCAACGCCTGCTAATCCCCAATAATTTTCGTTTGGGTTTACATTTTTTCTAGCAATTGTTAGTCGTTCTCTGTTTCCTCTCACAGAAGCTTCCATACCTGCGGTTATTTCTAGATCGTGAATATCTGCAAACTTTTTGTTAAATGTAAGGTAGTTCATAAGGTTCCAATTGAAGTATTGCTCTCTTCCTCTAGTCAACACATTATTGAAATTACTAGTAGGGTAGGCTTCAGGAACACGTGTAGGATCTGCGGCTAACCAAATGTTTTTTCTATCCTCAAAATTATAGTTCTTCCAAGTATAAAATTCTCCGTTGAATTGAGAGGTGAATTTTAAAGGTTTGGCAATTTCGTAGTCTAATTTCAATCCCCCTTGAAGCATGACACTTCGTTGTTGTTCATTAAAAAAGTCCAATTGTGCTACTGGATTGCCTACGTTATTAAAGGAGGATCCTGATGGGGAAGCAAAACCATTCGCTCCCACAAATGACACCCCATATTGACCATTCGGGAAACGAACCGGAACGATAGGCGATTGTTTGTAAGCGCTAGTAAAGGCACTTAAGGGTTTAGGTGCTGAATTAGCCGAGGTAAAACTGAAATTTTGGTTTAAGGTCAGTTTTTTAGAAATTTTATACTCATTATTGTTTCTAAAAGTAGTTCTGCTGTAATCTAATCCATTCAAAATACCTTTTTCCTCATAGTGACCCGCACTAAAGAAATATTTAACATTCTCGGATGACCCTAAAACAGAAAGGTTGTTTTGGGAATAAATTCCTGTTCTTGTAATTTCGTCAAACCAATCGGTGTTCACTGGTTGATCTTGAGAAAAAGTAGTGTTTTGTAAGGCGGCATTGGAATAGTGTGCATACTTATTGGAACCCGCCATTTTTACTTTTTTAAGGGTGTTTCTAAATCCTGTAAAGTGTTCAAGCTCTACCGATACCTTGTCACCTTTCCCTTTTTTGGTGGAAATGATAATTACCCCATTAGCGGCTCTTGTTCCGTAAATTGCCAAAGAAGAGGCGTCTTTTAAGATTTCATACGAAGTAATATCATTAGCATTGATGTTGGTAATGTTATCCGTTGGCATTCCATCTACCACATACAAGGGATTTCTTCCTCCCAAGGCGGTACCCAAACCTCTAATCAATACCGTTGGTGCGCTACCAGGTACATCTGAAGCGATTACTTGAACACCGGCTGCTTTACCTTGAATGGCTTGTGAGGCATTCAACACTTTAACTTTGGTGATTTCTTCTGCTTTTATAGATGAAATAGAAGTGGTATTGTCAATTTTCTTTCGAGATCCGTACCCAATGATGACTACGTCTTTCAAAAGGGTATCATCAGATTCGATTAGTGTTATTTTCATAAAAGCGGCAGTGGCTTTTATGCTTGCGGCTGTAAAACCTAGCATGGAGACTTTTAGTAGTTCTCCCTCCTTTGCTTTGATTTCAAAACCACCATCAAAATCAGCTTCTGCTGAAGTATTTGAAGAGGTGGCAATAATTATTGCTCCCGGTATTCCTAGCCCTTGATTGTCTAGGACTTGTCCTTTTATAGTCTGTGCATAAAAATATGCAGGAGCTAAAAGGAAAAGTAATACAGTTAAATAAAGATTTCTCATAACATTATAATTAGATAAAGTTGTTGAGCAAAATTAGTTAATTACAACGTTGTAGTTGAGGTGTGTGAGTACTACATAACTACATCAATCGAGTTTTTTTAAATGTAAAAATTCTGTAAATCAGAAATTTAAAAGGTTTTTTTGCGAAATTATACAAAGTGATGATGTAGTAATGATGTAGTGTGTTGAAGTAGGATTTATAGTATTTAACTAATTATCGGTATGTGATAAAGAAGACGGTTTATATTGTTAGTAAGAATTTAGTTAAATTTTCTTCCTGTTTTAATTCCAATTTCTTTCTTAATCTATAACGATGTAATTCGACTCCTCTAAAAGAAATGTTCATCATCGGAGCAATTTCTTTAGAAGAAAGGTTCATTTTAAGATAAATGCATAACCTTATATCTTTTGGAGTCAAATTTGGGAACGAAGTACTCAAGGTGGCAATGAACTCTTTGTGAATTTGATTCAAGTTGGTTTCAAAAGTTTCCCATTCATGTTTGTTAACCGCATTGATTTTAATCACTTTTCGAATATCACTCTTTAGTTTACTGATATCTGAATCTGATTCCAAGATGGTTTGTATGCTATCCATCATTTCGGTTTGTTTGGCAATAGAAAGCGATTTGCCAGCTACTTCAGAAGATTTAGTTTGCAATTCTAGTTCTAGTATGTGTTTTTCATATGATTGAATCTGCAAATCATTTTGCACTTTCAACTCCATTTGTTTTAACTCGTTTTGATGTTTAAATTCTTCTTCTTTTAATTTCATTATTTGGACGTAGCGAAGTTTGTTCCATTTATAATATAAGAAAAGAATGCCTCCTAAGGCCAATAAGTAAAGGAGGATCATCCAAATTGAAAAATACCAAGGTTGTCTCACAGCAAAAGAAAAGCTTTTGACTTTGTTGTAGTGTATGCCGTCATAATGGTGAATCGTAAGGGAGTGAGATCCTGTACTCAAATTATTTAACCTAATGATACCAGTTCTCAAAGGAGTAAATCGGTTTAATCCGTCTAATTTGTAAAATAAATTGGGTTTGTTTATGCCAAAAACACCAGAAACCACCTGTATTTTTAATTCAGAATCATGGTCAATTTTAGCCCCATCTTTGACAATTGTTGTGTTATTATATGCCTCAATTTCTGGGATCTCATGAGGTCTGTTTTTAAAATCAAACTCCAATGAAATAAAGCCATCGTCTAAATTTAGCAAGTACTTGTTTTGCGTTTTAAAAATTTTCAACTGATTATTGATCAATTTTCCTTTGTAGTATTTTTCAGGAATAAGGTTCCATTGGAATCGATTTCCTTTGGATCGAATATGATACAACAATTCACCACTGATGACTAAAAATTGTTGATCATCTATAGGTATGATGTCTGAAATATTTTTAAAGTTATATTGAAACCAATCGTTAACTTCTAAGGTATTGGTCAAAGAGTTGAAAACATACCACGAGTTATTGATCAAAAAGAGGAGTTGGTTTCTAAATTCAAAGAGTTTAACTCCAAAATCGTTTTTAATCTGCGAATTTTGGGTAATATTCTCTATTTTTTGGGTTTGATACTTCTCATCAAGAGTTACTCGGTACAATCCGCGATAATTATCTGCGGCCCAAATTTCGTTTTTACGAATTTGAGCTACATATTTTATGGGCTTTATTAATTTTAGAATAGCACTACTTTCCTTAAAATTATTCGTATTGGGATACACCCTGATGCCTGCATAGCTAGCTTGCAGGTAAGTCGAATTGATACTGCTTTTAACAAAATTCCAACCACCTGCAACTTGATTAATTAGGGATAATCCACTCGAAGTGTCATAAAAAAAAGTGCCGTCGTTATGTCCGATAATATAGCCAGAAGGTACGGCCGTTATGTTCCAAGCTTGTCTTTCGGTATTGGGAAGTTGCGTGAGTTTGTTTTGCTCGAATTCAAACAATCCATGGTTAGAAGCTAATAAATATTTTGAATTGGTAGTTTTTGTTACCGCATATACCGATCCTAAAACGCCTGAATTATCATTTAAAATAGCAACAGGCGAATTGGTTTCTATGTGAGAAATTCCATTGTCTAATCCTAGCCACAAATCTTTCTCTTTGTCCACAAAAACACTCAAGACTGTGTTGTTCAATAAGGTGTTTTTGCGATTGATATTTTGATACGTGCCATTTGTAAAATCATAAAGATACAATCCGTTTGAACCAGAACAGATAATCATTTTTTCTGGGGACAGCATTTTCGCTTTATTGATGTTTACCTTTTTTAAAACGGAATTTAAAGGAGAAGACCATGCTTTTAATTGGTTGTTTTCAGTAACAAAAACCCCGTTTTTTTGAGTAAAAACAAACCATTGTTTACCTCTTTTTTGTAAGCCGTGAATGACATTGTTTTGGAGTGCCTCCCAGCCCGGAATAGGTTGCAGTTTTTGACCCACTAATTTAAAAATTCCTTGCTCCACCGAGGCGACATAAATAGCGTTATCCACAAGAAAACAATACGATATTAAATACGGAAAATTTATTTTTTGAATGTTTCCGTTTTCATAAATGTATAAGTTGTTGAACGATTGAAAATAGAGTTGATTTTTGAGTTTGAAAATTTTCCAAACTTCTTCATTTTCTTTCTCATTAAAAACATTTTTACCTTTGGAAATAGAATAATACGTCATTTTTCCATCCTTTCGTTTCCAATATCCAAATTCTTTGTAGGACCCAGAATAGATGCGATCCTGATCTGCAAAAACCGAACGAATTACTGTTTTGTTGGGTAAATAGTATTTCTCCCAAACCACTCCATTGTATCGTAACAAATATTGGTTGTTGGCAAAATAGAGTGCGTTGTCTAGGCCTTGTGTTACATCCCACACTTGATTGTCACCTTTGTAACTTGACTTATCATATTTTTCGACAAAAGGGAGTAATTCTTGGGAGGAAGTGGTCAAAGTAGTTAAAAACAAGAAAAGGGAAACTATTTTTTTCAAAACGATATTTTTTGTATCAAATTTAATAGGTTTTTGTCAAAATCATTAATTTTTAGGTCAATTTTACAATTTGAACTTTTATTTTGAGAATAGCTATAGGACGATACTTTTTTAATTCTATATTTGCATCCGAATTGAGGTTGCGTTTTACTGTTTTTAGAAAACGCATTAAAAGGGAATTAGGTTCAAAACCTAAGCTGTACCCGCAACTGTAAGCTATCAAGCTTGTTGTTATCTACAAAGCCACTGTTTTTAAAGTGGGAAATTAGAAATTAGAAATATGAAGTATAGCTTCTGACCTCTAACTTCTAACTTCTACCTTGGAATGGGAAGGTCAACAACAAGACGCAAGCCAGGAGACCTGCCTTTTTTCTTAACCAATAGCGGACTTTCGGGAAAAAAGGTTCAGGAAATTATGATACATTTAAAATCTTTTCTTTGTTTTTGCCTGCTGGCAAGTCAACTGACTTTTGCTCAGAATGATTCGATTACTCGCTTGAAAGAGGTCATCATTGCTGATGCGAAGCTGCGCAAATTCTCAAGTTCTCAAACAATTTTGAGTTTGAACGATGCTGTTTTGTCTAAAAATAGCGCGTTGTTGACCAATTTACTCAATTACAATTCGGTTTTATATTTTAAAGAATACGGTCGTGGTATGTTGTCGACGGTGGCTTTTAGGGGAACAACTGCGTCGCAAACGGCTGTGATTTGGAACGGTCTCAATATCAATTCTCAAATGAATGGGAGTACAGACTTCAACACTTTGTCTGGAATGGATTACAGTACTATTGCGGTTAAAGGTGGTGGCGGTAGTGTGATTTATGGCAGTGGAGCTATTGGAGGAACGGTACATTTGAACAACGACTTAAAGTTTGATGACTCATTTTCTAATCAATTGCGATTGGATTACGGGAGTTTTTCTACGCAAAATCTCAATTATAGTAGTCATTTTTCTAATACAAAATGGTCGGCTCAAATAGGTATTTCTCGAAACTATTCTGATAACGATTATGATTATCCTGATAGTTTTGATTGGAAAGGCAATCAACGGTTCAATGAAAACGGGGAATATGAAATTATTGGTTTCAATACAGCCATTGGTTTTAAAATTTCGAATCGTCACATGTTGAAGTTTTACAGCCAATCTTCGAATACCGATAGGAATATTTCCTTGATCTTGCCCTCTGAATCTCGTACGAAATATAAGAATGATTTTAGTAGAAATTTATTAGAATATGAAGCCAAATCAGGGCTTTGGGTGACTAATTTGAAGGCCGCTTATCTTGCCGAAAACTATCAATATTTCCCCGACAATACGCTAAATCAATTCACTTATGGCGGTACCAATATGCTGATCGCCAAAGCCGATTTGAGTTATCAAGCGAGTCGTTCTATTCTTCTAAATTCTATCGTAGAATACAATAAAACCAAAGGTAAAGGTTCAGGATTTGGATATCATGAACGTGAAATTACTGGTGTTTCATTTTTGGTCAAACAAGAAGTTTCGTCCCAATGGCAAAATGAATTGGGGATTCGTAAGGAGTTTACCAGCAATTACAAATCGCCTGTTCTTTTTTCGGCAGGAAGTGCTTTGCGCATTGCACCTTGGTACCAATTGAAAGTCAATGTTTCGCACAATTTCCGAATTCCTACCTACAATGATTTGTATTGGGAAGAAGGTGGGAACCCCAATTTAAAACCCGAAAGTGCGTACCAAGGCGAACTGGCCAATGTTATTACTTATAAAGATATTAGCTTGACGCAAACAGCCTATTACAATAAAATTAAAGATTTGTTGCGTTGGGTTCCGGGGAATAATGGTATTTGGTCTCCTCAAAATACAGATCGCGTAGCTGCTTATGGCATAGAAACCTTGTTGGCTTGGAAACAACAATTTGGGAAAAGTATTTGGCAAATCAATGGGACGTATGCTTACACTATTTCTAAAAATGAGGAAACCCAAAAGCAATTGTTTTTTGTGCCTTATCACAAAGCTACCGCTGCTTTGGCGTATAGTTATCAAAAATGGAGCGCAAATTATCAATTCTTGTATAATGGTTTTGTTTATACCCAATCCGATAACGATCCAAGTGCTATCATTCCTTCGTATTGGGTTGCTAATGTGGGTGTGGATTATGAGTTTTTTAAGCGTAATCCCATAAAAATAGGTGTTCAAGTGCTTAATCTATGGAATGAAAAATATGAAAGTCTGGAAAATAGAATCATGCCCGGACGCAATTTTAATTTGTATCTAATCTTTAAATTTTAATATAATGAAGTTAACTAGAGTTTTATTTGTGACCTTTACTTTTGCCTTTTTGGCGTCTTGTAGTAATGATGATACCAACGAAAATGTATCCAAAGGGAATTATGATAATGGTGTGTTTATTTTAAATGAAGGTAATTCTTCAGGAGGATCTGTTTCGTTTTTAGGAGACGATTTGAGTAGTTTTAAGCAAGATGTGTACGGTGCTGAAAATCCAGGTGACTTACCAGGTAAGTATTTACAAAACATCTTTTTTGATGGCGATAAAGCGTATATCATTGCTGGTGGCTCTAACGTGATTAATGTGGTGAATCGTTATTCTTTTAAACTGATTACAAAAATAGAAGCTGGTTTTGTGAATCCAAGATACGGAGTAGTTAGAAATGGAAAAGCATATGTAACCAATGCGAATGCCTATGGAGGAACATCGGGCAATACAGACGATTTTGTTGCTGTTATCGATTTGGCCACGAATAAAGTGGAGTCTAAAATTAACTTGAATGCTACGGCCAATCGTATTGTTGTAGATGGCGATAAGTTGTACATCACAGAACCCTATAATAGCGACAAAGTTTTGGTAGTAAATACAGTAACTAAAGCTTTAGAAACACCAATAACTGTTGGGTCAAGCGCCAATACAATGGAAGTGAAAAACGGTGTTTTATATGTGTTAGCTTCTCCTTACGGAAGTGCAAGCAAAATTGTAAAAGTGAAATTATCGGATAAATCGGTTACTGAAGTGGTGTTTCCAACGACTTTGACCGATGCAGGAAATTTGGATATTTATGGTTCTAAAATCTATTTTACAAAAGATACAGGCGTGTATAGTATGGACATCACGGCTGCACAACCTTCTGATAAACCTATTTTTAAGTACTCATCGACTTCACAATATGGAGTAATGTATGGTTTTGCGGTAGAGAATGATAAAATTTTCATTGCTGATGGAGGCGATTTCGCTTCGAATAGTAAGGCTTATGTGTATTCATTAACTGGAACTTTACAAAAAGAATTAGTAGTAGGAGTAGGGCCAAACGGATTCTATTTTAATAACTAAAAGGTGTAACTTAAAAATAAAAAAGGCGTTTTCGCAAATGAAAACGCCTTTTTTTGTTTGGAATAATTGTTGTTTTTATTTTAGAGTTGAAACCACATCTAAAACGGCATTCGCAATCTTAGTTTGTTCTACTTTATCGGTCAGGGTGCGTTTGTCATTTTCATTAGTCAAATAACCTAATTCAATCAAAACACCAGGAACTGTAGCTTTCTTTAACACCATAAAAGGAGCGTTTTTTATGATAGTATTGCCTTTTAAAGCGGTTTGCTGTGTCAATCTTGCGTTAAGTTGTGTTGCAATTTCTTTAGATTGTTGAGCCGTGGCAGGATTTTGTTCGTTGATAAAAAATTCCAATCCAGATTTTTGACTTGTAGCGTTAGCATTAACATGCAATGAAATGAATAAATCAGGTTGTATGCTATTGATAAGAGCTGCACGAGAATGCAACTCCACGAATTCGTCCTCATTTCTAGTAAAATGTAAAACAATAGCTTGATTGGTATTCTGTTCTTTGATTTTATTAGCAATTTGAGCAACGATTTCTTTCTCGATAGCAGCGTCATTTTTTGCGCCAAAATCATGTCCGCCATGACCAGCATCGATAACTACGTGGATGGTTTTAGAAGGTTTAAATGCAGGCGAAATAAATGCTAAGGAAGCACAAGCTAAAAAGCCAATACCAATTTTTGAATACAATTTCATACTATAATGTTTTAAAAGTTACTAATGAAGTTTTAAAAAGCATTGCTTTTCAGAGATGTATTTATAACGCTATATTTTATGATTTTAGTATAATTACTATAAAGATTGTAATAATCCTTCAGGAATCGTTTCTAAATACATGTCGTTTCTAAAGCCTTTGATAGATTTTGAATCTTTGAAATATTCAAATGTTTTGCCTTTTGTTGTAGGAACACCTTTGGCAGTACCTGTAATTTTTCCGATGGCTAATTTTAATAAGGGTTCATCCACATCACCCAAAACACCAAAAGTACTGATGGTTTCTTTGAGTTCAAAAGTAGGCGTCAAACCACTTTGATAATCGCCAAATCCGTTCGCATTTACAATTTTAAGTACCAACGGTTGCATAGCGTATTTATGGGATTTGTTTACGTTTTCTTTTTCAAAAGTTGGAGAATCATACAGCGTGATGGAACCCACATTTTTACCTGTCGTCACATCTCCAATTTGAACCACATCGATAAAAGGCTTTAAACCATTAATCACCAATTCACTTGCTGAAGCGGTACTTTTTGTCGTTAGTACATAGATTTTTTTTAATTTTAAACTATTGATTGGGGTAGAGCCAATTTTATCCGTGAAAAAGTTTTTCAATGCTTCAGGATTATTGGTGTTAAAATAAGCTTCTATCTTTTCGTTCCATTGTTGTTTGGCAAACACTTTCCCTGTTAAGTCTCCTGTAATCATGCTTGCTAAACGCGTAGCTGTTTGTACTGATCCTCCTCCGTTGTAGCGCAAATCCAGTACTAATTCGGTAACACCTGCCGATTTTAAACTTCCAAAAGCGTCGTTGAGTTGGGTGTCATAATTAGCAAAAAAGCCATTGTACATCAAATACCCTATTTTTTTTCCTCCTGTTTCTATTACTTTATTGATTAAAATCGGATTTTCATTCAAAGTGGTTTTCGTTAAAGCAACTGATTTGCCATTACTAACAATAGTAGTTCCATTATAATCTGCTAAATTCAAAGTATAACTTTCGGCATTTAACAATAAAGTTTGATAGTTGCTTACTGTTAATTGCGTTCCATTAACTCCTGTAAACATATCACCACGTTTAATGGCTTTGGTAGCAGCATCGGATCCTGGAATGATATAACGAACATATCCAAAAATTTCGGTGGTACTTCCAGGTTTATAACTTAAACCAAAATCAACACCATCATTTTTGGTAGTACCTTGAAAGGATTGTTCTAAAGCTTCGTAATCATCCACAATCCAGCTGAAACGGTCCGTATTTTTGTCTACACGCAAGGCCTCAAATAAGCTTTCCGGAGTGCTGTATCCGCTTAGGAAGGTGTTTAACTCGGCTTGATTTTTAAATTTGTTGTCCGCTAAATTAGGAACGCTACTTTGCCACAAATAATATTGGTTCATGCCTTTCCATATAAAGTTCTGAATTTCCAGACCTTTGGGTGCAGCGATATCGTCATCATCTTTTTGACAGCTCTGAAAAAGGAAAAGGCTTGTAACTAAAAGCAGGACAATTTTATAGGTTGTTTTCATATTGAGGTTAGGTCTATTTAGTTTTTGTAAAAATACTAACTTTAAAATTATTTTTTTATTGTTTGTAACAAAAATAATTGTGGTTCGTCTTGCTTATATGAACCGCTAGAAACAACCATTAGAATGAACCAAAATGAGTTTGTACAATTGATTACTCCTTTCAAAGACAAGGTCTTTCGATTGGCCAAACGATTACTCGTGAGTACCGAGGAGGCGGAAGATGCTACGCAAGAGGTTTTGGTAAAGTTGTGGAATAAAAACGAAAGTTTGTCTGATTATGGCAGTGTAGAAGCCTTGGCAATGACCATGACTAAGAATCATTGTTTGGATCAGTTGAAAGCCAAACGTTCTAGTAATTTGAGAATTGTACATAATAATTACACGGATCGCGAACCAAGTTTACAGCAAAAAGTAGAAGATAATGATAGTTTGAATTGGGTGGCTAAAATAATTGATCAATTGCCAGAACAGCAGCGCATAATTATCCAATTGCGAGAAGTGGAGCAATATGAGTTTGAAGAAATCGCCAAATTATTAGAAATGAATGAAACCGCCATTCGCGTGGCACTCTCTAGAGCTAGAAAAACCATCAGAGAGCATATGTTAAAAACACACCGTTATGGAACTGTATAAAATAGAAGCACTTTTAGAAAAATACTTTCAAGGAGAAACCAGTATTGCCGAGGAAAAAGAGTTGACGA
Organism: Flavobacterium succinicans LMG 10402; assembly: GCF_000611675.1. GTDB lineage: Bacteria > Bacteroidota > Bacteroidia > Flavobacteriales > Flavobacteriaceae > Flavobacterium > Flavobacterium succinicans. The sequence goes on from NZ_JATV01000017.1 coordinate 63,186, forward strand.
ATTATTTTTCTTCATCAAATGTTGCGCAGCATTTAGAGCAATATCAGCCCTTATTTGGCTACTTCTCCTTAGCCAAAGCAGAAACAACTCGACAAGTGGTGTCAGAATTGTCTACAAAAAAGACTTATTTTGCACCATCAGCTTGGTGGTCTTTAGCGGCTTCGGTTGTGATTTTGTTTGGAATAGGAATGTATGTTTACACCACCAATGCAACAAAAAATAGTGTGGCCTCCAACGAATTAGGGACTTATGATACACCCGAAGAAGCGTTTAGAGAAACCCAAAAAGCACTAGCCCTGTTGTCAGGTCACGTAAACACCGGCATAGAAAGTGTGCAGGTCATTCAGGAATACAATGAATCAAAAGGAAAAGTTTTTAATCAATAAATCAAAAAACAACATGAAATCAACAGTTATAATCAGTAACAAAACTCGTTTTATTTCAATAACGAAAAAAGTATTTTTAGCTTTAGTATTTTTACTAGTCGCTAACCCCATTTTTGCTCAAGGTGCCTTCGATAAATTTGATGGCCAAGACGATGTCACTTCGGTGATTGTTAACAAAAAAATGTTCGAAATGATGAGCAAAGTCAAAGTCGATGCCTCTGATAAAGAAATGCAACAATATCATCATTTGATAAAAAAATTAGACAATTTAAAAGTGTTCACCACCAAAAGTGCTCGTGTAGAAGCTGAAATGAAAGCCACTGCTGAACGCTATATGAAAACGGCTAATTTAGAAGAGCTAATGCGTGTAAATGACCACGGCAGAAGTATTAAAATATTAGTGAAATCAGGCGCTAAAGACACTCAAATCAGAGAGCTATTGATGTTTATTGATGGAGGAAAAGGCGAAGATAGTGTCTTGATGTCATTGACAGGAGATTTTGATTTGAATGAAATTTCAGTATTGACTGATAAAATGCGTTTTCCTGGTGGAGAGGATTTAAAAAAAGCCACAAAAGGGAAGAAGTAGGAGCTAGTAACTAGTACTTAGTGATCAGTACTTAGTATTTAGTAAGTATTAATTTGTCAAATCAGCTTACTTTATTAATATAAGTCATTATTCTAAAACAAAGCAATCCAATTCCTGCAAGATTTTCAAAACCTTGTAGGTATGTTTTCAGATTCTAAAAAAGGTCAAAACAAAAAAAGGAACTACAAGGAATTGTAATAAGCTAGTGTAAGAATATTCAAAATGGAACGCAATTAATATTTAAAAAGGTAAAAAAATGAAAGCAGTAGTTAGTTTGGCTCTTTTCCTATGTCTGTGGTTGAGTAGTTGTAACTCTGAACCGAGTTTGCAAAAGTATTTTGTAGAAAATACTGAAAATAAAAATTTTATAGCGCTTGATATTTCCTCTTCTATTTTGAATTTGGATCAGGCGAAACTCTCTTTGGAACAAAAAGAAGCGTTACAGTCTTTTAAAAAGATGAATGTGCTGGCTTTTAAACGCAACCCCAATAATACGACCGAATTCGAAACAGAACGCGCTAAATTGAACGGAATCTTGAAAAATCCAAAGTACCAACAACTCATGAAGTTTGGTTCTGGTAAAGAAGGTGCTTCCGTAAGTTTTGTAGGAACAGATGAGCATATCGAAGAGTTTGTTTTGTTTGCCAACCAAAAAGAAACGGGTTTTGCAGTGGTTCGGGTGTTGGGCAAAGACATGAATCCTACTCATATCATGAACATGATGTCGGTTTTGCAGCAATCAAAAATCGATTTGGATCAGTTGAAACCGTTACAAGAATTGCTGAAGAAATAATCGATTAATTATAGATATTAACGAAAAGCAGCATAGTATTGCTTGCTTTGGAACAGACTATAATAAATTAAATAACAAGTGATGTATAAAACACGATCCATATTCACAATCATATTGCTTTTGTTGGCTTGTAAGATTTTGTTTGCTCAAAATTCACAGATAGGAATCTTTGAGAAAGATACTATAATTGTTATTGGAAAGAAACCATCAAATTTATTTTTTAATGATTACATTCTTTTTATTCCGAAAGGAACGAAATTAAATTCCAAAACATTTTTGCTAGTTGAACCAAATAACACAGGTAGACTATCGGATAGTATCGAAGTGCATAAAAAAAACGCTATTGATTTAGCATCTGTAAGTTCTGTTGGGAATAATATTTCTACCGCTTTACGAATGCCTTTTCTTGTTCCTGTTTTTCCAAGACCAGCATCAAAGTCCTTGGTCTACACCCATGCATTAGATCGAGACGTAATGTTGGAAAAATCAAACGAGTTGAAACGACTTGATTTGCAGTTGTTGGCAATGATAAACGATGCTAAAAACATTTTAAAAACATGGACTATTGAGGTTGAGGACAAAATTTTTATGTGCGGTTTTTCTGCTTCTGCAACTTTTACAAATCGTTTCTCATTTTTGCATCCAGACAAGATTCAAGCATTGGCTATTGGTGGTTTTAACGGAGAGCTTTTGTTTCCGCAAAATGAAATTAATGGTGTAAAACTAAATTATCCAATTGGAATAAATGATTTTGAAAAACTATTCAAACAAAAATTTGACTTTAATACTTACAAATCCATTCCTCAATTCATCTATATGGGAGAGTTAGACAACAATGATGCTGTTCAATATGATGATGCATACAGCAAAAAGGAACGAAAAATAATTAACGATAACATTGGGTCGGATGTTCAGAAAAGGTATTTAGAATGTCAAAAAGTTTATTTGAAAGCTAAAATCAATGCGTCCTTTAAAACATATGAAAAAGTCGGGCACTCGACAACATCCAATATGAACTTAGAAGTTATTAAATTCTTCTTGTCACAAATAAATCAGAGTAAAAATTAAAGACATGATAGCAACCTAGCAAGTGATTTGGGTTTCTTAATGCTTAATCTCGTGTAGTGCAGGAATATCATTGGAAATGAATTCTCCTCCTGATGTCGTAGGTTTAGTGATTATAATTTAAAAGTAATTAGAGTTGGAGAGTGTCTTTCTTTAAATTATAATTGTTTAAATTGTAACTATTTCACTTTAATAATTTCACTAAAAGTAGACGCAGTTATTAAAAACAACAAGAAAGATGAAGTGGGTTAAGTGTGTTGTTGTATTTGAGTATGCTGGTTGAAAGAGCAAATAGAAATGTTGCTAGAATATTACTTGAAGAATACGGATTGATTTTAATAAAATAAGCGTTAAATTTGCGAGCTCTAAATCAATCCCCCAAATAATGAATAATAAGGTATTAAAAATAGCAATACTAGGAATTTTAGTATGCTTTATTTTTGGACTTCAAGGTTGTACCGTTCATCATGTTCATCCTACTAAAGTAGTTAAGGTTAAGAAAATCCCTCCGGGACATGCTAAGAAAATGTCAGGTGAAAGAAGTGCCAAAAACCATGCTCACAAGCATTAAAAAAAACAGTAACCGTTTCAAGGTGTTTTCTTGAAACGGTTTTTTTATTTTTTTTGTTACTAGATTAAATTTTGTTGCTACAAAATCAATCTTTTCCGAAGGAACTCCAGTCGCTAAAAAAAAGAGTCGTAGACTCGACTAATATTGTAGGGCTGGATTTCAATCCAGCACAAGTACAAGAATTGATTTTACAAAATCAATCTTTTCCGAAGGAACTCCAGTCGCTAAAAAAAAGAGTCGTAGACTCGACTAATATTGTAGGGCTGGATTTCAATCCAGCACAAGTATAAGAATTGATTTTTTGAAAAAGAGGGTAGAAACTAAGCTATTTTGAAAACAGAAGCACCATTGCAGCTGCTGAATCTTTTAATACAAAAATAAAAGCCTTTAGAAGCTAGTTTAGAGGGGTAATAAAGATAGATTTCTTCTTATTCAGATTATCTAATCTTTTTGCATAATCCCCAACTTTTGAACTTGATCCCTTTTGAACTTGATCCCTTGATCCTTTAAAATGTTCCAAACAAAAAAAGAGCAACAAATACAAGATTTATTGCTCTAAAAAAAATGTGACCACGGTGGGATTTGAACCCACACGCCCTTACGAGCACCACCCCCTCAAGATGGCAAGTCTACCGTTTCTCCACGTGGCCGAAAACAAAAAAGGTTACTCGTACAACGAATAACCTTTGTGACCCGACTGGGGCTCGAACCCAGGACCCCATCATTAAAAGTGATGTGCTCTACCAACTGAGCTATCGAGTCAATCATTCAAGAAACGTATGTCTAGTTCACACTATTTGTGACCCGACTGGGGCTCGAACCCAGGACCCCATCATTAAAAGTGATGTGCTCTACCAACTGAGCTATCGAGTCATTTCGTTCCCTGAATGCGGGTGCAAATATACATACTTTTTTTCGAAGTTTCCAAGCGTTTTTATTATAAATTTGTCTTTTTTTATTAAAAACTTACAATCCCTTAGTTAGTAGGGCTTTAAAATCATGAAGAAAATAGTATTATTAGGGTATATGGGCTGTGGAAAGTCAACCATTGCTAATAACCTGTCTCAAAAAACAGCAATATCATATTTAGATCTGGATCATTTTATTGAAGAAAAGACTAATTTGTCGATCAAAGCGCTATTTGAAAAGCATGGCGAGGTGTATTTTCGTAAAGTAGAACACCAAGCTTTTGTAGAAGTATTGGCCATGCCTGGCGATCGGATTCTTGGACTTGGTGGAGGAACGCCATGTTATGCTAATAATCATGTGTTGTTGCAGCAGCCTGACGTTATTTCTATATACCTAAAAGCTTCTATCGACACATTGTTTGAGCGATTGTCTAAGAATAGAAGTAAACGTCCCGTAATTGCCAACCTAAATGAGGAGGAATTGAAAGAGTTTATCGCAAAACATTTGTTCGATAGAAGCTTTTATTATCATCAAGCTCAGCATATCCTTCCTATTGACGGGAAGTCTGTCGCCGAAATTGTGGCAAGTATTGAGCTACTTTTAGCTTAAATAAGCGTAGCTGTTGCCTGAATCTTCAAAAACCACCTGTACGTGTTCAAATAAAGAAGTCGATAATGAGATCCCCTTGAAATCGGCTTTTACAGGGTATTTTTTGTGGTTTCGATCAATGAGTACTGCGGTTTTGAATTTTTTTAAGGGAACTTCTAAGAAATGACGTACAGCATAAATAAGCGTCGTGCCGGAATTGAGTACATCATCTACCAAAACTAATCCTTTGTTGGTGTAGTTTTCTTTGGATAATGAAGTGCGAATGGCTAAGTCAGGTTGGTGTTTGTTGAGTATCACTTCGCAAAGCGATACTTTAATTGGAGAAATCAAAGCCAATGCTGCGGCTATTTTTTGAGCAAATACATAACCGTTTTTGGTAATGCCTGCCAAGACAATTTCTTCTTCTTCTACAAAGGTTTCGTATATTTGATAAGCAATTCGCTTGGTTTTATGTTCGATTTCTTGATGGGATAAAATGATATTTTGGCTCATAGTTTTATTTTTTTAATTTATTTAGTAAAAATGAAAAGATAGTGATGCCTGAAGCAAGAGTTTGTGTTTTGTAGACTAAAATAAGACTTCGTCGCCTGTAGTAATTACATTGCCAAACTCGTCAATGTCACGTCGATCTTTTTTGGTAGGGCGTCCGGTGCCATTTTTGCGATAGTGTTCTTTGGATAATTTTAGTAATTCAAGATGTTGATAGACTTCTGCAGGCGTGTCGTTTCGGCGATACATATCGACTAATTTGGCTCCCAAACGGCTTTCGGGAACATCCAAAACGGTGATGGTTTGTGTGATTTGATCCTTACGAAAGGTGATGACATCCGTAGGAAAAACTTCCTTCGAGGCTTTGGCAACTTGACCATTTACAGTGACTTGGTTTTTTTTGCAAGCTTCGGTAACCATGTTACGGGTTTTGTAGTACCGAACGCACCACAAATATTTATCTATTCGCATAATTTTTCAAAAATCAAAGTTAAATACTTCATCAAAATCAATCTAAATTGTATCTTGCGCACCTAAAAACTAGTACTAATGAACAAAATTAAGTTTTATTTTATTTTATCAATGCTAACGTTGGCATTATTTTCATGTTCTAAAGATAAAGATGAAGAGTTAACGCCACCAAGAGAATATAGCGTGCAATATGCCACCGATATTAAAGACATTGAAGAATATTTGAATACTTATTATATAGAAGAAGTAACTGCTAACTTCGATATTAAAATTACTAAAATCCCTGCTGGAGGGACTCAGGTATCTGTGATGAAACAAACCACATACCCTATTAAATTCAGAGAAGTGGATTTGCATGGAATTAAATACAAGTTATATTATTTAATTTTAAATGAGGGAAAAGGAGAATCGCCTACTAATGTTGATAATTATTTTGTGGGGTATAAAGGAGATTATCTGCAACAAGTAACTACTGATGGAGTAACCAAGTTGACGGCAACAGAGTTTCAAAGATTTGATTTTTATCTGCTTTCAGGTGCTATAACTGGATTTTCAGAAATGATGCCTAAATTAAAAACAGGAACCTATTCTTCAAATGCTGATGGTACAGTTTCTTATAAAGATTTTGGAGCTGGGGTAGTTTTTATTCCTTCTGGATTGGCCTATTTTAGTAGTGGTAGTGGTACGATTCCTGCGTATGCGCCAATCACTTTTAATATTAAATTATATGAAATTCAACGATCGGATTTAGATAGAGAAATTAACGGAACCTTTAGTCCTGATGGTATTCCTTCCTATTTGGAAGATATAGATGGTGATGGGTATTTATATGATTTCAGAAGTGAGATTCTTTATCCAAACAAGCCTGTTAATCCAGACGATACGGATGGGGATGGGATACCTGATTTCTTGGATGTGGATGATGATGGTGATGGTTATACGACTAAATTAGAGCGTTCATATAAAGACGCCAATGGAAAAACATTGTATTATGATTTTGCCGATATTCCTCTTTGTACAGGAGGGAATGGCAAGAAAAGACACTTGGATCCAAAATGTCAGAATTAAAGAAAGCGTAGTTTTAAACATATAATAAACCGTTCCAGTTTTGGAGCGGTTTTTTTATGTAGTTATTGAGGTTGTCGTTTTTTTAATCTGTGATTCAAAGGCGCTGGATTGAAATCCAGCTTTACAATATCGGTCGAGTCTACGACTCTTTTTATACGAAGCTATTTTGGGTTAATTTTTATTTTTTTAATCTTTGTCAATCTGTGAAATCTGTGTTTCGTTTAATAGATAAAAAAAATCCCGCCAAGTATACACAAGACGGGATGATTTTGGGATGGATAAAAAATTATTTTCTAGCCAATACTCTTTCTACAGCTTCAACAATCGCTTGGTTGTTTAGCTTGTATTTTTCCATTAATTGTTCTGGGGTTCCAGACTCTCCAAAGCTATCATTTACGGCTACAAATTCTTGTGGCGCAGGATTATTTAGAGCTAAAACTCTCGAAACGCTTTCGCCTAAACCACCTAAGATGTTGTGTTCTTCCGCAGTCACTACACATTTCGTTTTGGCAACTGATTTCAAAATAGCTTCTTCGTCCAAAGGTTTGATGGTGTGGATGTTGATTACTTCTGCTGAGATTCCTTTAGCTTCCAAAGCTTCAGCAGCGATTAAAGCTTCCCAAACTAAGTGACCTGTTGCAACGATAGTAACATCTGTTCCTTCGTTTAATAAAATTGCTTTTCCGATAACGAAAGGTTCGTCTGCTGGCATAAAGTTAGGCACCACAGGACGACCAAAACGCAAGTAAGCTGGGCCGTGGTGATCGGCTAAAGCGATCGTAGCTGCTTTGGTTTGATTGTAATCACAAGTGTTGATTACGGTCATGCCAGGCAACATTTTCATTAATCCAATATCTTCAAGGATTTGGTGGGTTGCTCCATCTTCTCCAAGGGTTAAACCTGCGTGTGATGCACAAATTTTCACATTTTTATCAGAGTAAGCAACGGATTGACGAATTTGATCGTACACACGACCAGTAGAAAAGTTAGCAAATGTTCCTGTGAATGGAATTTTTCCTCCGATAGTCATACCAGCTGCAATTCCAATCATGTTGGCTTCTGCAATTCCGATTTGGAAAAAACGCTCTGGGTGATTTTTTTTGAAATCATCAAATTTCAATGACCCGATTAAATCCGCACAAAGTGCTACTACATTCTCGTTTTTTTGACCCAATTCAGTCATTCCCGCTCCAAAACCTGAACGAGTATCTTTGCTTCCTGTATTTGTATATTTTTTCATAAGCCTCCCCCAACCCCTCCGAAGGAGGGGAGTTCCTATTGGGGTAAATAGGATTTATAATTTTTTATTTTCTAATTTTTTAACTAAGCTTTTTTTCCTTTTGGAGGATGAGGAGCTTAATAATCTGCTAAAGTTGAGCTATTTTGTGCTAGACCATTTTCTAATTGAGCATCATTTGGCGCTTTTCCGTGCCAAGCATGCGTATGCATCATGAAATCAACACCATTACCCATTTCAGTGTACAACAAAACACAAACAGGTTTTCCTTTTCCAGTTTTAGCTTTAGCTTCTGTCATTCCAGCAATAATCGCTTCGATGTTGTTTCCTTCTTTGATTTCAAGAACATCCCAATCAAAAGCTTCAAATTTAGCTTTTAGGCTTCCCATATTCAATACTTCGTCAGTAGTTCCATCAATTTGTTTCCCATTAACGTCGATGGTAGCAATAAGGTTGTCTACGTTTTTTGCAGAAGCATACATAATCGCTTCCCAGTTTTGACCTTCTTGCAATTCGCCGTCTCCATGTAACGTATAAACGATATGTGAATCACCATTTAATTTTTTAGCTTGAGCAGTTCCCAACGCTACAGAAAGTCCTTGTCCTAATGAACCAGAAGCCATACGTACTCCAGGTAATCCTTCGTGTGTAGTAGGGTGTCCTTGTAAACGAGAATTTAATAAACGGAACGTAGCCAATTCTGCTACTGGAAAATAACCGCTTCTAGCCAATACGCTATAGAATACAGGCGAAATATGACCATTCGATAGGAAGAAAACATCTTCTCCAATACCGTCCATGTCAAATCCTTCTTTGCGATCCATTAAATATTGATAAAGAGTAACCAAAAATTCTGTGCATCCTAGAGAACCACCTGGGTGTCCAGAATTAACAGCGTGTACCATACGAAGAATATCTCTTCTAACTTGGATAGTTAAATCGTTTAATTGTTGTGTGTTAGGCTTCATTTTGTGTGTAAAAGTTAAACTGCTGCAAAAGTAATTTTTATTTTTGGGAAGACCAATGATTTCGGGTGCAATTTCCCCTATAATTCGAAAATAGCATCCTGCCATAATTTCGGGCTGTATTTAAAGCCTCTGAAACAAAAAAAGATTAGCGTATAGCCAATCTTTTCGAATGTTGTTGCGAAGGAGGAAGTGTGGCAAAAGGATACATCGTGAGCCACAAACCCTATACTTCTTGTTTTATAATTTGCTTTTTAAGCTTGCCCATCCACCACCGTTGTATACTTCTGAAAATCCATTAGCTTTTAAGATGCTTTTGGCCGATGCGCTTCGCATACCAGAGGCACAACACGTAATGATAATCTGGTTTTTGTTTTTAAGTTTTCCTAAATTTAGCCTTAGTGCGTCTACGGGAATGTTTAGAGAATTTTGAATGTGGCCGCTATTGTATTCGTCTTTGCTTCGAACATCGATAATAATGGCGCCTTGTTGCAATAATGCTTTGTAGTTTGTAGTAGGTCCCAGACCCAAAATACGTTTTAAAAAAGTAATCATGTTAATCGATTTTGTTTTGTAAAGATTGATAAAAATTCACGTTCAGCCAAGAACCTCCGTTGGTACAATCAATACCATGTTGTAAGAGGAAATGCTCGGCTTGACCACTTCGGCCACCAGAAGCACAGCACAAAATAAGAGGACTAGGTAAGGCTTTCATTTCTTCAAGACGCTCGGGAATTTCATTCAGAGGAATATTGATAGACGTGGCTACATGACCGCCCATAAACTCTTCGTGAGTTCTAACGTCTACAATGGTGCCATGTTTTTCTTTAATTAAATGTTCTAAGGTCATAGGAATTCAATTTAGTTGTTGTTGAATTGAGTTAGGCAAAGATAAAGGTACAAAATGAGGTTTTGTGTAACAATTGTTACACTGTAGGGACAGGTCGTGACCTGTCCAGATTCATTTGTTCGTGACCTGTCCAGATTCATTTGTTCGTGACCTGTCCAGTTCATTTGTTCGTGACCTGTCCAGTTCATTTGTTCGTGACCTGTTCCAATTTGCAAATTTAATTTCAAATAAGGTATGTTAATTTGTAGTATTTTAAATGTTATTTTTATATTTGATTATGTAATGATTTGATTTTTAATTAATGATATTGCGTAGGGACAGGTCGCGACCTGTCCCTACGCTACATTACGCCTGTTCCATCCGAAAAAAATTATAATAGAATGAAAAGAAAAAATAGGAAAAGAAATCGAAAGGAAGGATTTGATTATTCGCAGGATAATTTGTATTTCATTACCATTTGTGTTCAAAATAGAATATGTTGTTTTGGATCCATTCCTGTAGGGACAGGTCGTGACCTGTCCATTTATGTAAATCGTGACCTGTCCCGAAATCAAAACCACGACCTGTCCGTACAGGATTCGCATTCGAATGATCAGCATTTGAGAAATTCGATTCATTACAATGAAGAAGAAAAAAATGAAACAGATGAAATACAAATGAATTTGAATGCATATGGTCAGATAGCCAAAAAACAAATGCATTGGTTAGAAGAGCAATATCCTTATGTTGTAATTCATTGTTTTGTAATTATGCCCAATCATGTACATGCAATTTTAGAGATAGATAAAAATTTGGTTTCAGATGAGGAGATTAAAATCAAGTCGTTATCAGAATTAATTGGAGCCTACAAAACCACGTCTTCGAAGCATATTCATCTAAAGGGATTGTTGTCTTTTGCGTGGCAGCGTTCCTTTCATGATCACATTATCAGAAATGCGATTTCATATGAAAGAATTTTTAATTATATACAGACGAATCCATTGCGTTGGCATGCCGATACATTTTTTGCGGCACCGTAGGGACAGGTCGCGACCTGTCCGTACAGATGCCCTGTTCGTACAGATGTCCTGTCTGTATGCAGCGACATTTCGTTCGTGTTAAATAAAATGGTAAATAGCAATTCGTAAATCTTAAATAAATTATCTTTGCGCACTGAAAAAAGAGGATATGAAATTTGATTTATTACAAAAAGATACGCAATCTAAAGCGAGAGCAGGGAGTATTACAACAGATCATGGGGTGATTGAAACTCCTATTTTTATGCCTGTGGGTACCGCTGGAACGGTAAAAGGAGTGCATCAACGCGAACTGAAAGAAGATATTAATCCAGATATTATTTTGGGTAATACTTATCATTTGTATTTGCGCCCTCAAACCCCAATTTTGGAAAAAGCGGGTGGTTTGCATAAATTCATGAACTGGGATCGTCCTATTTTGACGGATTCTGGTGGTTATCAAGTGTATTCATTATCGGCTAGTCGAAAAATTAAAGAAGAAGGAGTGAAATTCAAATCACATATCGATGGTTCGTATCACTTTTTTACACCCGAGAACGTAATGGAAATTCAACGTACTATTGGAGCCGATATTATCATGGCTTTTGATGAATGTACGCCTTATCCTTGTGATTTTCGTTATGCGCAGCGTTCCATGCATATGACACACCGTTGGTTGGATCGTTGTATCAATCATTTGGAAAAAGTACCTTATAAATATGGTTATGAGCAAACCTTTTTTCCAATTGTTCAAGGAAGTACTTATAAAGATTTGCGTCGTCAATCGGCCGAATATATCGCCAATGCTGGACAGCAAGGGAATGCTATTGGAGGACTTTCAGTAGGAGAACCAGCCGAAGAAATGTATGAGATGACCGAAATTGTTTGTGATATTTTACCCGAAGACAAACCCAGATATTTGATGGGTGTAGGAACACCGATCAATATTCTGGAAAACATTGCCTTAGGAGTCGATATGTTTGATTGTGTAATGCCTACGCGTAACGCCAGAAACGGAATGCTTTTTACCGCTAATGGAACAATTAATATCAAAAATAAAAAGTGGGAAGATGATTTTTCACCTTTAGACGAAATGGGTATGACCTATGTGGATACGCATTACACCAAAGCGTATTTGCGCCATTTGTTTGCTGCCAACGAATACTTAGGAAAACAAATCGCAACCATTCATAACTTAGGTTTTTATATGTGGTTGGTTCGTGAAGCAAGAAAACATATCTTAGCCGGCGATTTTAGACCTTGGAAAGATATGATGGTCAAAAATATGAGCCAAAGATTGTAAAAAAAAAACAGAAGTCAGAAGTTAGAGATTAGAAATGTTCGATGATAACGTATTATCTAACTTCTAACTTCTAACCTCTAACTTCTAACCTCTAACTTCAAATAATGAAATTAACCATAATAGACAAATACATTCTGAAGCGCTACTTGGCGACTTTTGCTGTAATGTTGTTGTTGTTTATTCCGATTGGAATTGTAATTGATGTTTCGGAGAAAATCAATAAAATGTTGGAAAACAAAATTCCGTTTTGGGATATTGCTTTGTATTATTACAACTTCACCATTTATTTTGCGAATTCTCTTTTCCCGATTTTTTTGTTTTTGTCAATCATTTGGTTTACCTCCAAATTGGCCAATAATACCGAAATTATTGCCATATTGGGCTCTGGAATTTCTTTCAGTCGTTTTTTAAGACCTTATATCATTGGAGCGACTATTGTTTCGATTTTAGTCATGTTGATGGGGTTTTTCTTGGTTCCATCGGCTTCTGAAGGTTTTAATAATTTTAGATATACTTATTTAAAAGGTGGTGGTAAAGAAGCCATGCGAGGCGACAATACCGATGTGTATCGTCAAATTAATGAGAATGAGTTTATTTATGTCAATAGTTTTAATCCGGAAACCAAAATGGCTTTTAATTTTTCGTTAGAAAAGTTTAAAAAAGAACAATTGGTGACCAAAACGACAGCGAGCAGGATCAAATGGAATCCTAAAGACAGTACCTATACATTGTATGATTATACCAAACGTACGTTAGGGGAGTTGGGAGATAAAATTGAAAAGGCGCCAGAGAAAAAAATGCGTTTGGCCTTTGATCTAGAAGATTTGACTCCTGTAGTGTACATTGCTGAGACTTTGAATTTAGGGAAATTAAACGCCTTTATTGACAAAGAACGAAAACGTGGTTCCTCAAATATCAACACCTATTTAGTGGTATTGTATAAAAAATACAGTGTTCCTGTTTCAGCCTTTATTTTGACTATTATTGCAGTTTCTGTCTCGGCCATGAAACGACGTGGTGGTATGGGAACCAATTTGGCCATCGGAATCGCAATTGCCTTTTCGTTTGTGTTTTTTGATAAAATTTTCGGCACTATCGCTGAAAAATCCTCTTTCTCTCCCTTGGTAGCGGTGTGGTTACCCAATATCTTTTTCGGAATTTTAGCCATTTATTTATTACGTAATGCCAAACGATAATTTAAAAAGTTACTTAAATCTTCATTTAATTGTTTTTATTTGGGGATTTACGGCCATATTAGGCGCCTTGATTACTATTGATGCTGACTTTTTAGTGTGGTATCGTATGTTATTTGCCGCTGTTTTTTTAGGAAGTTTTTTATGGATAAAGAAAATTCCATTCCAAATTTCATTTAGTGCGGTGCTAAAACTAGTGTTTGTTGGTTTGTTGATTGCCTTGCATTGGATTACCTTTTTTGAGTCCATTAAAGTTTCTACCGTTTCGATCACTTTATCTGTTTTTTCTTTAGGTGCTTTTATTGCCTCTATTTTGGAACCCCTTTTTTATGGGCGAAAAATATTGTGGTATGAAGTGTTTTTTGGGTTAGTCATTGTGGCCGGTTTAGCCTTAATCTTGCAAGTAGAAATCAATTACCTAAACGGTATGTTGTTGGCTTTGGTTTCGATTGTTTTAGGAGTAGTGTTTACTTTATTCAATGGCAAATTGATCGAGCATCATGAACCCGCTGTGATCTCTTTTTATGAGTTTTTAGCCGGTTTTGTTTTTATCACTATTTATTTTGTTTTCAATGGCTCTTTTTCAACCGATTTTTTCATCATGACTCCAAAAAACTGGGCGCTCATTTTGTTGTTGGCTTCCATTTGTACCGCCTATGCCTTTACAGCTTCGGTAAAAGTCATGAGGCGATTATCGCCTTATACCGTGATGCTTACGACCAATCTAGAGCCGGTATATGGTATTGTTTTGGCTTATTTTATTATCGGTGGGAAAGAAAAAATGAGTACCGAATTTTACTTGGGTGCCTTGCTAATTGTTATCACGGTGATCCTCAATGGTGTAGTAAAGCATTATAAAGAAAAGTCTGTTCAATAACCCAAACTGAGGCATAAATCGGGAGTTAAAACATAAATTTATCTTTTGTTTATCTTTTTAATTTTTACATTTGCAGTTCCTGAATTGCAAATTCATACAAACGCAAAACCCTATGGAATATTTAGATTTTGAGCTACCAATTAAAGAATTAGAAGAGCAATTGCAAAAATGCGTCCTTATCGGTAAAGAATCGGATGTGGATGTAGCTCCAACTTGTAAAGAGATTAACAAGAAGCTGGTAGAGACTAAAAAGAACATTTATAAAAATCTTACGGCTTGGCAACGTGTACAATTGTCTAGACATCCAAATCGTCCTTATACTTTAGATTATATTCGTGCCCTTTGTGGTGATACTTTTTTAGAATTGCACGGGGATCGTGGCTTTAAAGATGATAAAGCAATGGTGGGTGGTTTAGGTAAAATTGGCGGACAGTCGTTTATGATTATCGGTCAACAAAAAGGATTCAATACCAAAACACGTCAGTATAGAAATTTTGGTATGGCCAATCCTGAAGGCTACCGAAAAGCGTTACGCTTGATGAAAATGGCTGAAAAATTTGGAATTCCTGTGGTGACTTTAGTTGATACTCCTGGTGCTTACCCTGGACTAGAAGCTGAAGAACGCGGACAAGGAGAAGCCATTGCCAGAAACATCCTTGAAATGGTTCGTTTAAAAGTACCTGTTATTACCGTAATTATTGGTGAAGGAGCATCGGGAGGTGCCTTAGGTATTGGAGTAGGAGATCGCGTTTTTATGCTTGAAAACACTTGGTACTCTGTAATTTCTCCAGAGTCATGTTCTTCTATTTTATGGAAAAGCTGGGAGTACAAAGAACAAGCCGCAGATGCTTTGAAATTGACTTCGGCCGATATGAAGAAACAAAAATTAGTAGATGATATTATCCCTGAACCGCTTGGTGGGGCACACTTTGATCGAGAAACAACGTTCAAAACAGTAGAGCATTATATTATTAAAGGGTTCAATGAATTAAAAGACTTATCAACAACCGAATTAATCGCTCAAAGAATGGACAAATACAGTAATATGGGGCATTTTAAAGAGTAAAAACCTACATTAAATTTCGAAGTCCGAAGCCTTTGGTTCTCGGACTTTTTTTATGGTTATCAACAAAAAAAGGTTAGTTATGAACATAACACTGTTATAACTCTAACCTGCTTTATCTCTATTTTTATTTAAATTAGCAACATGGAAAATTTTAAATCTATAAACCCTGTAAAAGTGGATCGTTCCACTATTATTAACCTAGAAAAAGGAAAGTTACCTCCGCAAGTCCTAGAAATAGAGGAAGCGGTGTTGGGAGCTATGATGATTGACAAGAAGGGTGTAGATGAGGTTATTGATATTTTGCAACCCGATGCTTTTTACAAAGAGGCGCACAAACACATCTTTGAGGCTATCGTTCAGCTCTTTACAGAATCTCAACCTATTGACTTATTAACAGTTTCGGCTCAGTTGAGAAAAAACGCCAAATTAGACCTTGCAGGAGGCGATTTGTATTTGATTCAATTGACTCAAAAAATTTCATCCTCAGCGCATATCGAATTTCACTCGAGAATCATTCTGCAAAAATTTATTCAGCGTAGTTTGATTCGAATTTCTTCCGAAATTATCGAAGATTCATACGATGAAACCACCGATGTGTTTGATTTGTTAGACAAAGCTGAATCCAAATTATACGAGGTAACCCAAGGTAACGTGAAACGTAGTTCCGAAACGGCGCAAAGTTTAGTGTTACAAGCCAAGAAACGTATTGAAGAAATTGCAGGTCAAGAAGGATTAAGTGGTGTAGCTACTGGTTTTGAAAAGCTAGACAAAGTAACTTCTGGTTGGCAACCTTCGGATTTGATTATTATTGCCGCCCGTCCAGGTATGGGTAAAACGGCTTTTGTATTGTCAATGGCGCGTAATATTGCGATCGATTTTCAAAAACCCGTAGCTGTATTTTCATTAGAGATGTCGTCGGTGCAGTTAATTACCCGTTTGATTTCTTCTGAAACAGGCTTATCTTCTGAAAAACTCCGTACGGGTAAGTTAGAAAAACACGAGTGGGAACAATTGAGTACCAAAGTGAAAAACTTAGAAAAAGCGCCTTTGTTTATCGATGATTCGCCCTCGCTTTCTATTTTTGATTTACGTGCCAAATGTCGTCGTTTGGCATCGCAACACGGCATTAAATTGATCATTGTCGATTATTTGCAATTAATGACTGCTGGTGGTGGTGGAAAAGGAGGAGGAAACCGTGAACAAGAAATTTCGACCATCTCTCGAAACTTGAAAGCCTTGGCTAAGGAGTTAAATGTTCCTGTGATCGCCCTTTCACAGTTATCGCGTGCGGTGGAAACCCGTGGATCTAGTAAACGCCCTTTGCTATCGGATCTTCGTGAATCGGGAGCGATTGAGCAGGATGCCGATATTGTATCGTTTATTTATCGTCCTGAATATTATAAAATTGAAGAATGGGATGACGAGGAGCAATCTCCAACGGCAGGTCAGGCCGAGTTTATTATCGCCAAACACCGTAATGGTGGATTGGAAAATGTGCGATTGAAGTTTGTGGGTAACTTAGGAAAATTCGACAACTTAGAGGATTATAGTAGTGGCTATGACGATTTACCGTCAAGTATGAATCAGGATGACTTTACTAAAAATTTGCCTTCAGCGCATGAAGCCTTTGGTAGTACTTTTAACAATGATCCTGATGATGATAGTGATGTACCGTTTTAATTTATAAAAGATAATTCTTCCTTTTTTTCTTTTCTTAAGTCTTAAAAATACTCTAATTTAGCCCAAACTATTATTAACCAATATATTTTTACGTTATGACTGAAGAAAAATTCCCAGGAAAAATTGAAATCACGTTGCCAACCGCTCAAGAATGGGTAAAAAAATTCAAGGAGCCGAAGGAAAAGGCTAAATCTAAAAAAGTAGACGCCTATTTAATTCCGTTAGAATCGCTACAAATGGTAATGAACCAGCAAATCGATGCTGTTCGTGCCTACAAAGGAATTAATACAGCTGGCGAGGAAACCTTGATGTTGGTAGGAACAGTATTGAATGCTAAAACAGGGATTTTTGAAGACGTTTTTCCAGAAAATGCAGGAGTAGCTAAAACTTTAGGAGATGAGCCAATTGTTTTCGATGGTGGTCGTCCATGCCCTCCTTTTGGAGATCCAGAGAGTCCAATGAATAATTAAGATGGTTGATTTTTTTCTTTATTTAGCATATGGTATTTTATTGCTAAATTTGAGTTTATTTGCCATTAGCTTTTTCAAAAAAGAAAAGGTTAATGGCTTTTTCTTGTTCTATTTGTTATTTGTCACAATCATACAGTTAAGTATGGAAGCATTGTATCATTTGCATATAAAAAATTTATTTTTGATGAATTTATTTTTTATTGGGCAAATGATTTTGTTGGGGTTTTTTTATGGTTCTTTAACTTGTTTGAAAGTGCAAAAAAGGGTAATTTATTGCACAACAGCTTTGGTTTTAACTGGCATAGGAATACAGAGTTGGCTCGATTCTGAGCAATTTTTTCAGTATAACTTGTTCGTTATAGTGATTGCTAATTTGAGTGTCATTGTGTTTGCTGTTATACATTTGTACAATATGCTTACCACCGTAAAGAAATATTACTATTTTACTATTGGTCTTATTATTTACTTATTAGCGAGTACCATGGTTTTTGTAGTTGGAAACATCAATGCTAAATTGAGTAATGAATTCAAGTTTTTACTTTGGATTTTTAATTCAGTCTTAATTGTAATTTACTATTTATTTATTTTGTACGAATGGAAGGTGAGTTTTCTACAAAAAAAAATGCAATAACATACTTTTATATGAAGTATAAGCAATAGTTAATCGTAAAAGCACTATTTTTGACGTTCTAAGAACATAAATTAAATACCACCTAGTGCATGACATCAGCTTCCATTTCTGAAAAAGAGATTGTTTTGGTTATTCTATACACCTCTTTCTTTTTTATGATTTTGGCGGGGATCATTATAGTGTTCTTCTATTTTTCCAGAAAAAAAATTATCCAAAAAGAAATTGAAAAAAAGGATACTGAAATTGCGCACCAAAAAAAGCTATTAAAGGCAGTAATCGAAACGCAAGAAACAGAGCGCAAGCGTATCGCACAAGATTTGCATGATGATATTAGTTCAAAATTGAATGTGGTAGCGTTGAACGCACATTTGTTAACCACTCCTAATCTTTCGGCTATTGAATTGGAAGAAATTAAAACCAATGTTATTACCTTGACCGGAAAGGCTTTGGAGAATTCAAGGAAAATTGCGCATGATTTGTTGCCCCCAGTGCTGGAAAAGTTTGGTTTGGATGCAGGCGTCGAGGAATTGTGTATGGATTTTAGCTCCACCAAAGGCGTACAAGTGGAGTATACTAACGAAGTGACTTTTGAAGAGTCTGATATTCGTAGGCAATTGCATGTGTTTCGAATTTTGCAAGAACTCTTAAATAATTCCATTCGTCACGGTAAAGCTACCAAAATGACCATTAGTTTTAGGCCCGATGGTCAATACGTTAAGTGTTTGTATACCGACAATGGTATTGGTTTTGATGAAAGCTGCGAAGAACATCAAAAAGGGTTGGGATTAAAGAATATTGAAAGTAGAGTTTCATTTTTAAATGGGAGTTTGTCTTTTCATTCTGAAGTGAACAAGGGAGTAACCGTAGAAATTATTTTTTAGCGATGAGTCAAGATATTAAAATTGTATTGGTAGATGATGAAGAATTGTTCCGAAAGGGCTTAGCGTTCATTTTAGGGCGTGAGCCTAATTTCTCTATTCTTCATGAAGCATCCAATGGACAAGAATTGATTTCTTTTTTAAGATCAACGGAGGTCCTTCCTGATATTGTGATTACAGATTTGAAAATGCCTGTTGTTAATGGAGTAGAAGCCACAAAAATCATACATAGAGAATTTCCGGATGTGAAAATTATAGCTTTGACGAGCTATGATACCAAGTCGTTTGTAGCCAATATGATTGATATTGGAGCGGTGTCGTATATGTTAAAAAATGCCTCCCCTGCAGAATTGGTTTTCACGTTGAATGAAGTCGCAAGTAAAGGATTTTATTATTCAGATTATGTTCGCAAGGTGATAAAAGAAGTGGTGTTGTCAGGTAGTAAGTTAAAAAGCCCGTTGGATAAAAGTTTGCTGTCGGATCGAGAGCTTGAAGTATTGCGATTAATTTGTAAGCAAAAAAATGCACATGAAATAGGAGAGTATCTTTTTATAAGCCCAAGAACGGTAGAGGGGCACCGTACGAATTTGTTATTAAAGACCGACTCCAGAAATGTAGCCGGCCTTGTTGTGTATGCTTTACAAAATGAATTAGTCAAATTGGACTAAACTAATTTGGTTAATTGCTCAGTAAAAACTGAAAGGATAGTACATAAAATGCGATCAACAAAATAGTCAAAAAGCAAATAAGTATTTTTTTAAAGGTGCCTGAGTTTTCCACGTGCTTTGGGGTTTGGTTATTATAGTTAACAGTATATTTCATAGGTTTTTCTTTTACTTTTCAAAAATAGTTTGTTTCATTAAATTGATAATAAGTAGTTTTACGTGTTTCTTATTTACTCCTTATTTTTTTGAAAAACAGAAGACTTTTGTTGAAATGGGATACTTTGTTTCTTAGGTATAAAATAGGATAGATCACTTCTTTAATCACTTCGAAATACAGTCGTTGCTATGAATGCTAAATATTTCTATAGTTTTATTTTTTTTACAATCTCAATTGTTGCCAATGCAGGTTTTATCTTGTTACCTATGGATGAATTTTCTCAGCAAAATCATCTAAAAGCTTATGGGATTACGTATTGGTGTTTGGATAAAGACTACAAAGCCAGTTGGTTGCTTAATTACAGAGGAGGCTCTTTTTTATTGCCCGATGCGCCTGAAATCCGAAAAGAATGTAAAATACGCGGGGTGAGTTTCGAATTGATTTCTGATACTGAAGAAGTGGAATTACTAAAACAAATAGCTAGTCCATCTCAAAACACAGAATCTGTTTTGTTAGAAAAAGCGCCTAAAATTGCCGTTTATACCCCTAAGGGGAAACAGCCTTGGGACGATGCTGTAACATTAGTGCTTTCGTATGCTGAGATTCCGTTCACGGCAGTATATGATGAGGAAGTTTTAACGGATCAATTGGTTTTGTATGATTGGCTACATTTGCATCATGAGGACTTTACGGGACAATACGGGAAATTTTATGGAGCCTATAAAAATACACCTTGGTACATTGAGCAAAAAAAAGAAGCTGAGCTATTAGCCAAAAAATTAGGGTATGCTAAAGTCTCGGATGAAAAAGGTGCGGTGGCTCAAAAAATTAGTCATTTTGTGATTGGTGGTGGATTTATGTTTGCTATGTGTTCTGCTACCGATAGTTTTGATATTGCTTTAGCTGCCAATGGAATTGATATTTGCGAAACCATGTTCGATGGGGACGCAAGTGCATCCAATTATCAAGCTCAGTTGAATTTTGAGCGTTCTTTTGCTTTTAAAAATTTCACTTTGGAGCGTCGACCTGAACAATATGAGTTTTCTAATATCGACATGACAGGTAGACGAAAAATTCCAATGGAAAAAGATTATTTTACCTTGATGGAATTTTCTGCAAAATGGGATCCTGTACCTAGTATGTTGTGCCAAAATCACACTCAATTAGTCAAAGGATTTATGGGACAAACCACCGCTTTTGATGCCGAGTTGGTCAAATCAAACATTCTTGTTTTAGGAAGTTGTGAACTTAATGGTGAAGCCCGATACATTCATGGACAAAAAGGGAAAGGTATGTTCACTTTTTATGGTGGGCATGATCCCGAAGATTTTCAACATCAAGTGGGGGATCCAGCTACGGTACTCGATCTACATCCCAATTCACCCGGCTATCGATTGATTTTGAACAATGTATTGTTTCCAGCAGCCAAAAAGAAAAAATTGAAAACCTAATTTTTTGTTTTATATGTGAGCGTTTTATAGAATCCTTATTTGCAGGGTTTAATTCATTCTTTTTTACGTGTTTGTCAGGGATACTTCAGAAAGAGGATTTGATCTTGAAAAATGAAAACGATATCGTGACTATCAATTACTTATAACTGAGAGGGATTGGTTTTTTAGTTATATTTTGGGGTTACTTGCCTTGAAAATGTTTAAATTTGGATTTGAATAGTAAAGGGATCTATTCCAAAAATAGATTCTGAATTTTAATCTTAAATACATATAAAATGTCACGTATTTTTTTAGTTCTGTTTTTATTTACTACCTATATAAATTCAGCACAAACTCCACAAAAAAAAGAAATTAACGATCAAGCACAAACTTGGATAAGTCTTAATACGGTACTAAAATTTAATGACCGTTGGGGAACAATGAATGATTTTCATATTAGGCGTACGGATTTTGCAGATAAAGAAAATTTTTATTTTGCAAGAACGGGGATTACGTATAGTCCGTATCCAAAACTTACTCTCGCTGCGGGTTATGCTCACTTGTGGCTTGCGCCTTCAAAACCGGAATGGTCTAATTTTGCCGACGAAAACAGAATCTTTCAACAAGTATTATATTCATCCAAAATCGGAAACGTTAGTATGTTACAACGTATTCGTAATGAACAACGTTGGCAAGATAAAATGGTAAATGATAGAGCTGTAGACACTCGGTTTACTAATCGTATTCGTTATTTGTTAAGTTTTACAATTCCCGTATTTAATGATAAAAAATTACCTTCCTTAGTTGTAGCAGACGAACTTTTAATGCATTTTGGAAAAGAAGTAGTTTATAATTCAATGGATCAAAACCGTATTTTTATCGGGATTCGCCAAAATATCAATCCCAAATGGAGTTATGATTTTGGATACATGAACGTGATACAACAAAAATATAGTGGTTATCAATATGACTCTAATCACACGCTTCGTCTTTTCTTTTACTTTACCGGTAATACCAAAGATATTTTTCATCATGACCATGCCTCAGGTGACGAGTAGTTGATTTAAGAAAGTAAAATACTATAACTTTATAAAAAGCTAATGTTTAAGATTAAACATTAGCTTTTTTTGTTTTACTTTTGTAAAGTATACATTGTCAGGTAATTGTGTTTTTTTTTGTTTTTGATAACTTTTGACGTGCTTATGTTAACTAAATAGGTATATTATATTAATTTAAGTTAAAAAATATTTAAATTATGCTTTATTGTTATTTTTTGGCTTAAAAATTGATTTTTTGTTAAATATGTTTTATAATTTTACATTTTAATTTTAAACAATCTTAATACTTTTTTAATATGAAATCAACAAGATTAGAACATGACTTTTTAGGAGAATTAGAGATTCCAAATGAATTGTATTACGGCGTTCAAACGTTTAGAGCGGTTGAGAATTTCAACATTACTGGAATTCCAATATCTAAAGAACCTTTATTTATAAAAGCCCTAGGCTATGTGAAAAAAGCTGCGGCATTAGCTAACAAAGACTGTGGTGTTTTAGATGCTACAATTGCTGAGGCTATTTGTTATGGAAGTGATCAAGTAATTGCTGGTAAATTTGATCAAGAATTTGTTAGCGATTTGATTCAAGGAGGAGCTGGTACTTCTGTTAATATGAATGCTAATGAGGTAATTGCTAATATTGGTTTAGAATATTTAGGTCATAAAAAAGGTGAATACCAATTTTTGCATCCTAACAATCACGTTAATTGCTCGCAATCTACTAATGATGCTTATCCATCTGCTTTTCGTATTGCTTTATACCTAAAAATGGAAAGTTTTATAGCGTCACTTTCTGAATTGGAAAAATCATTCACCGCTAAAGGAAAAGAATTTAATAGTGTGCTAAAAATGGGACGTACCCAATTACAGGACGCTGTTCCTATGACTTTGGGTCAAGAGTTTCATGCTTATGCCACTACAATTAGCGAAGATATTAAGCGTCTAAAAGAGGCTCAAAGTTTAGTGCTCGAGATTAATATGGGAGCTACGGCCATTGGGACTAAAGTGAATGCACCAGAAGGTTACCCAGAATTATGTGTAAGTTATTTAGCCAAAGAGGTAGGTATTCCTTTGTCATTATCACCAGATTTAATTGAAGCTACTGTAGATACTGGCGCCTATGTTCAAATTATGGGAACCATGAAAAGAACAGCAGTCAAAGTGTCTAAAATTTGTAATGATTTACGATTGTTAAGTTCAGGGCCACGAACTGGTTTTAATGAAATTAATTTACCAGCAAGACAACCAGGTTCTTCTATTATGCCAGGAAAAGTAAATCCAGTAATTCCAGAAGTAGTAAACCAAACATGTTTCTATGTAATTGGTCAAGATTTAACCGTTACTATGGCAGCTGAGGCAGGACAATTACAATTAAACGTGATGGAGCCTGTAATCGCCTTTGCTATGTTTACCTCTTTGGATTACTTAACTAAAGCCATTCATACTTTAATTGATAAGTGTATTGTTGGAATTACAGCCAATGAGCAACACTGTTATGATTTAGTGATGAATAGTATTGGTATAGTAACGCAGCTCAATCCAATTTTAGGGTATGAAGAAAGTGCAAGTATAGCGGGAGAGGCTCTTAAGACAGGCAAAAGCGTACACCAAATTGCTGTAGTAGAACGCAAATTAATTACTCAAGAAAAATGGGATGAAATCTATTCTATAGAAAATTTGATTAATCCAAGGTTTATTAACGCATAAGTTAATCTTACTTATTTTACAAATATAAATTTATTATGATGAAAAAAATTATTTCAATTGTATATGTTGCAATTTTGACTTTCTCTATTGCAACGAATGCTCAAAAAAATACAGATAAAAATGCACCAAGAATTATCATTTTAGCAACGGGAGGAACCATTGCAGGATCAGGTGAATCAGCTACTAAAGCAGCCTACACTGCAGGAAAGGTGCCAATTGATGATTTGTTAAATGCTGTTCCAGACATTCACAAATACGGAAAAATTTCAGGAGAGCAAATTGCACAAATTGGAAGCCAAGACATGAACGTGGTGACTTGGTTGAAATTAGCGAAAAGAATCAATCAAATTTTTAAAGATAATCTAGCCGATGCAGTAGTGGTAACTCATGGAACGGATACACAAGGTGAAACGGCTTACTTTTTAGATTTAACTGTTACGTCTGACAAACCTGTTGTTCTTGTTGGAGCAATGCGTCCTTCTACTGCTATGAGTCAAGATGGAAATCGTAATTTATTGGATGCTGTAATGGTAGCAGCCAACCCAAAAAGTCAAGGCAAAGGAGTAATTGTAGCTATGGACGAAAAAGTCTTCGATGCTAGAGATGTTACTAAAACAAGTACCACCAATTTAGAAACGTTTAGATCTACCAATTTTGGTCCAATTGGTTTGATATACGATGGTAAAGTTAGCTACTACTACCAGTCATTACGTAATCCCTCCAAAAAATTTGATGTCAGTAAATTGAATGAACTTCCAAAAGTAGAAATAGTATACGGTTATGCTGATGCTAGTCCTGAAACAGTTTCTAATTTGTCTACTATTCCCGCTTTAAAAGGATTAGTGTATGCAGGTATGGGAAATGGTAATTTTGGGGAACCTGTTGGAAAAGCCCTAGCGGATATTTCTAAAAAAGGAGTAGTGGTATGTCGTTCTGCTAGAGCAAATTCAGGAAGAATCACTTTAGAAAATGAAGTAAATGATGCTGAATTAGGCTTTGTAGTAGCCGATGATTTGAATCCACAAAAAGCAAGAGTTTTATTGATGCTTTCTTTGACTGAGACTTCAGATAGAGCTAAAATTCAAGATAATTTTTTTGAATACTAGAATCCAAATTTTTAAGAATCAAATTAAAAAACACCGTGTATGTTTTGGATAGAGTTTAGTGTTTTATTGGCGATGATCCTTATTGGTTCGCAAATGAAAGGCATTGGTCTTGGGGTGATGGGTATGGTAGGATTGCTCATTTTTATATTAGGATTTAATATGAGACCTACCAATCCACCATTAGATGTAATGTTGATAATAATGGCCATCGTAACTACTGCTGCAACACTTCAGGCTTCTGGAGGTTTAGATTATTTAGTGCAATTGGCCGAGAAAATAATTAAAAGTAACCCTTCAAACATCACTTTTATAGCTCCCTTTACGGTGTTTTTTCTTTGTTTGTTTGCAGGTACAGCCCATATTGTTTATTCCTTGTTGCCTATTATTGCTGAGGTGGCGGCTAAAAAGCGTATTCGACCTGAAAGACCATTGAGTATTTCGGTAATTGCTTCACATTTGGCTTTAACAGGAAGCCCGATGAGTGCGGCAACTGCGGCGTTGGTAGTAATTTTAGGGTATCCAGGAGCCTTGGTAGACATCATGATTATCTGTATTCCTGCTTGTTTGATTGGGCTTACGGTGGGGTGTTTTTCTGTCTATAAAAAAGGAGTTGAGTTAGTAAATGATCCTATTTTTATCGAGAAGATGAAAGACCCACAATTTGCAGCTAGTTTGGATAGTGATGATGTAGCGCAGCAAAAAGAATTAAAACCTGGAGCCAAAACTGCAGTTCTTATTTTTTCAGTAGCTATTTTAATGATCGTTATTGCAGGTGCATTTCCAGAGTTAGTGCCCCATTTTGAAGCGGGAGCTAAAACTTTAGCTGTAAACGAGAAAGGATCTTTGACAATGGTAACTATTATCGGAGTGGTTACTTTATCCGCTTCGGCTGCTATGATGTTGATTACCAAAACGAGCGCTGCTGAAGTTACTAAGATGAGTTTATTTACTTCGATGGCCTCTGCGGTGGTATCTGTTTTTGGAGTGGTTTGGATGAGTTCAACATTCATGGGACACAACGCAGTATTGATTCAAGATGTTTTGGGCGGCGTGGTAAAAGAGCATCCTTGGACTTTTTCAATAGCCGTTTTTGCGCTTGGAGTACTGATGTTTAGTCAAGCTGCAACTACTAAAACTATGATGCCTCTGGGAATGGCTTTAGGTCTACCACCAGGAGCATTGATGGCAATTTTCCCTGCAGTAAATAGTGATTTTGTTTTGCCTGGGTATCCAACTCTTTTGGCGGCTATTAATTTTGACAGAACCGGTAGTACTAAAATTGGTAAATTCGTTGTTAATCATAGTTTTATGGTGCCAGGTGTAGTCGCAATTGGTGTTGCTATTGCCGTAGGTTTTTTATTGGGTTCATTTATTCTTTAAATATATAATTTATGAAAAAAGTATATTTTTTACTTATGGTTTGTTTTTGTTTCAATGCCAGTTTTGGCCAAGATAAACAAACAAACGAAGGTGTGCTTTCAAATCGAGACACCATACGATCAATAATTCCAATAAAAAAACAATCGTTGTTAAGGGATGTCGATGTGATTTTTAACACTAGAGTGGCTTTCAATAGTGGTTTTTTAGATGGAAGTCATACAGGGTCAAAATTCAATTACGATCAATTACGTCTTGAAATTAAAGGAAAAATTCATGAAAAAGTCTCTTTTAGATTCCGTGATAGATACACTAGAGAACCTATACCAGGAAATCTTGATAATATCAGTAGATCTGTAGATATGGCTTTTGTAAAGGTTGATCTTTCTCCAAGAACCAATTTTACTATCGGTAAAATGTGTGCCGATTGGGGAGGATACGAATTTGATTTTAACCCAATTGATATTCTTACCTATAATGATATTATCGAAAATGCCGACAACTTTTTAGTAGGGGTTGGAGTGGCTCATACTTTTGCCGATAAGAAAAATTCATTATCATTTCAAATCTTAAACTCAAGAACGAAAACTTTTCAAGAACAATACGGGGCAACAGCACCTCCAGATATAACGCCTTCTAAAGCGCCTTTAGCTTTCGTGGCCAATTGGAGAAGTAGCTTTTTTGATGGTAAATTAGAAACTACCTATAGTTATAGTTTCTTTAATGAAGCCAAAAATTCTCATATGAATTACTTTGCTCTTGGAAACAAGTTTACTGCAAATAAATTGGTACTTTATTATGATTTCCAATACAGCAAAGAAAATATTGATCGTAAGGGCATTGTGTCAAATATCATAAGTAGTCAATACCAATATGCTGCACAAGACGCGACATATCTTGAAAACTGGCTGCGTGCAGAATATCTAGTGACTCCAAAAGTGAATTTGCTTTTGACAGTGATGAATAGTAATCACTCTTGGGAAGGGAATCCCGATGCTAACGGATGTTCGAAACTTTCAACTAGTTATGGGATTATTCCAACCGTTCAGTTTATGCCCTTCAAAGATCATAATATTCGATTTTACCTAGCCTATACCGCTAGAAAATTTAATTACACGAAATATGCCGAAACTACCTTTGGGGTAAAAGATTACTCTACGGGACTTTTAGGAATTGGGTTAGTAGCACCGTTGTTGGTGTTGTAGTATTTACTGCTTTAACGGTGTAGAACTAGAATAGGTTTGTGTTTTTTTGGAGGAAGTAATCGTTTTTTTTCCGGTACTGTTGTGGTGCCATAAAATGGTTCTTTTTTAACCCGTTGGGTGAAATTACCAAATAAGCGTGAGTTTGAGGACTATTTTTTATGCGGAAAAGAGCAATATAAATGACATTTGGTTTGTCAGGTTGAGCGCAGTCGAAACCTTTCTTAAACAAAAACGTCAGTTCGAGTGTTTTTTAATGAAAGTTTATCTTGTTCTAGATATATTTTTATTAAAAAACACTCGAACTAATTAAAAAAAGCTTCAAAAAACTAATTTCACCCAACGGTTTTTCTTAATATTAGATTATGAAAATTCAATACTTCATAGTGCTCTTGTTTTTTTGGTGGTGCAATTCTGGCTATGGTCAACAAATTCAAAAACAAACTACAGAAGGTGTTTTGTTAGTACCTGACTCTTTACGTTCCATTATTCCTATTAAGAAGCAAGGTTTATTGAAGGATACGGATATAATTTTTCATACTCGCTTTGGGTTAGATTCCTATAGTAATAATGCAGAGCATATGCTAACCAACTTCAAAGGCAGTCAATTGCGGATAGAATTTAAGGGGAAAATTCACGAAAAGATCCATTTTCGCTTTAGAGAACGATTCACACAAGAACCGATTCCTGGCAATTTAGATAATATTAGCACAGCAGTAGATATCGCTTTTCTCAAAATCGACGTGACACCTAGAACACATCTAACAGTGGGAAAATTATTTGCAGATTGGGGCGGATATGAATTTGATTTTAATCCCTTGGATATTATGCAGTACAACGATATTCTACAAAACTCAGATGCATTTTTAGTTGGAGCGGGGATTGGGCATACGAATGCCAATAAACAGCATTATTTTTCCTTTCAAGTACTCAATTCTAGAACAAGAACTTTTGAAGAAATTTACGGACAATACATTCCACCGGGTATTCAGCCTGTAGCAAATCCTTTGGCTTTTGTTGGTAATTGGCGCGGGAGCATGTTTAAGGGAAAATGGCAAACTACTTATAGTTATAGTTTTTTTAATGAAGCATCAGCTGCTGCCAAAATGCATTATTTTGTGCTAGGGAATAAGTTGCAATGGGATAAGTTCTTATTGTATTATGATTTTCATTATTCCCGTGAAGGATTAGATCGAAAAGGAATCATTTCTAGAATAATAATACCAAAGTACAATTATGCTGCAACAGATGTTCGATATATCGAAAATTGGATCAGAGGTGAATACTTAGTTACTCCAAAACTAAGTTTTATACTCACTCTGATGAACAGTAATCATCGATGGAATGATAATCCAGATCCCGAAGGTAACCAATTGTTGTCGAGAAGTTTTGGATACATTCCAACGATTGAATATTTGCCTTTCAAAAATTTGTATTTAAGATTCTTTGCCTGTTTTGTTGGTCGAACATTTAACTATACTTCCTATGCTGAAACTACTTTTGGAGCCAAAGATTATTCCACCGGACAATTCAGCATCGGAGTTGTAGCTCCTATAAATGTGTTGTAATATTCAATTTGGAAGGAGAAAAATAGAGCTATGGGGTGTAACTTAAGTTCATAAGAAGTTCTTTTTGTTTTTAGAAATGAAATAAAGTTCTATTTCAGGAATACATTTTGTTATTCTAGGGCTTAAATTAGTAACGAATTAATCATGAAAGTATGGAAAGAGTATCGGGTTATGACATTTTACGGAATCCTAAGTTAAACAAGGGGACAGCCTTTTCAATGGAAGAAAGGGAAAAATATAATTTAATTGGCTTACTTCCTGAAGCGATAGAAACTATTGATAATCAAGTTGAAAGAGTGCTTAATCAGATAAGTAGGTTAAACAAACCGATTAATAAATACATTTTTTTGATGCAATTGCTCGAAAATAACGAACGATTGTTTTTTAAAACGGTTTCAACTGCCCCGAAGAAATTCTTACCTATTGTTTATACACCCACTGTTGGTGAAGCTTGTCAACATTTTGGACAAGTTTCTAGACGACCCCGAGGAATGTATATTTCAATTGAGCAAAAAAATAATATCAAAGAAATTATTAAAAATTGGCCTGAAGAGGATGTGCGTTTCACTGTTGTAACAGATGGAGGGCGTATTTTAGGTTTAGGAGATTTAGGTATTTATGGAATTGGTATTTCAATAGGTAAGTTGATTTTGTATACCAGTTGTGGAGGAGTTCCTCCAGAATATACTTTGCCTATAGTACTTGATGTAGGAACAAATAATGAGGAGTTCTTAAATGATCCTTTATATCCTGGATTAAAAAGAAAAAGAGTTAGAGGAAAAGAGTTTGATGATTTTGTGGCAGCATTTGTGGCAGCAGTCAATGAAGTTTTTCCTAAAATATGCATTCAGTGGGAAGATTTTCCCGGGGTAGATGCCATTCGTATTTTGAATACGTTCAAAAATAAAGTGTGTACTTTTAATGATGACATTCAAGGAACGGCAGCTGTAGCAACGGCAGGTTTTATTGCTATCAGTCGATTAACTAGCAAAACGTTCAAAGAGCAACGTTTCTTGTTCTTAGGAGCTGGAGCCGCTGCTTTTGGAATTGCTGATATGTTGACAAATAAATTCATAAAAGACGGCTTATCTAAAGAAGAAGCTTTAAATCGAATCTGGATGTTTGACATCAATGGTCTTATTGTAGAAGAAAGAACAGATTTGTTAGAACACCAATTACAATTTGCTCATAAAGGTAAACTATGTACCAGTTTTGCAGAAGCAGTTCTTTCTGTAAAGCCAACCGCCATTATTGGGGTGAGTACTGTGGGAGGAGCTTTTAATCAAGAAGTAATTGAAAATATGTCTTTGGTGAATGAAAGACCGATCATTTTTCCTTATTCCAATCCAACCTCACATTCTGAATGTACGGCAGAACAAGCTTACAAATGGAGTAAGGGCAAGGCTATTTTTGCGAGTGGTAGCCCTTTTGAGCCAGTAGAATATGAAGGAAAGGTTTTCTATCCTGGACAAGGTAATAATATTTACATCTTTCCAGCACTTGGCTTAGCCGTTTTTGCGACCGAAGCCAAAAGAGTTACTGATGATTTGTTATTGGTTGCCGCAGAGGCGGTTGCAGAACAAGTTGCTATCGAAGATTTTGAAAAAGGCTTAATTTATCCTAATATTTCAGATATTTTAGAAGTTTCTTTGAATGTTGCGGTTAAGATTACAGAAGAAATTTTCAATGCTGGTTTAGCTACTGTAGAACGTCCAGAAAATATTAGAGAATTCATTAAGACTAAGATGTATGTCCCTCAATATTAAAGTAAGTCATGATGCAAATGGGGAAATAATAGGGCTTCTGGGTCTTGAAATTGTTATGAAATCATTGATTTTGTAATGGTTTTGACAAAAAAACATTTGCCGAGGTAAATGTTTTTTTTGTTTTCATCTCTTTTTTTGGTTTTATATAAATCAAAAAGTAAGTGTATTACATATTCTTTTACAATTGGAACTAGTATATTTTTTTTGGGAATAATTCTATGTTTTCATTCTAAGAAACTAATTGCTTTGTATTGCTTCTAAAAAAAACTATAAGTAATGAACAAATACTTTATTTATATCATATTATTTTTTTATCCAATTTTAGCAATTGGACAAGTTGAACAAATGGGACAAATGGAAAAACAATCAAATGAAGGGGAACAGTTTGTTGTTGATTCTGTCCAATCTTTGTTTCCTGTTTCAAAGCTGACTTTGCTACGGAATGTTGATTTTATATTTAATTCTCGTTTCGCTTTTGGTAGTAACTTTTTAGACGGAAATCATAACGTATCAAAATTTAATGTGGATCAATTTAGATTTGAAATTAAAGGAAGGATTCATGATAAAATCCGGTTTAGATTTCGGGATAGATTTACTCGAGAATCCGAAATTGGAAATCTTGATAATGTCAAAAGGTCTATAGATTTGGCTTTTGTAACTGCTGATTTAACTCCAAGAACCAGTATTTCTATCGGAAAGTTAGTGGCCGATTTCGGGGGATGGGAGTTTGATATGAATCCAATTAACATATTGGCATACAACGATATTGTGGGAAATTCGGATAATTTTTTAGTTGGAGTCGAAATTTCACATTCTTTCAAGAATAAAAGTAATGCTCTTTCTTTTCAAATTTTAAATACTAGAACAAAAACTTTCGAAGAACAATATGGTGAAACGGCTCCACCTAATATTGCTGCTTTAGACTATCCCTTAGCATTTGTGTCGAATTGGAGGGGCAGTTTCTTTAATAAAAAATTTGAAACTACCTATAGTTATTCTTTTTTTCACGAAGCAGATGGGGTTAGTATGAATTATATTGCTCTAGGAAATAAATTCAAATCAAAGAATTTTATTTTGTACTATGATTTTCAATACTCTCATGAAGGGTTGGATCGTAGAAAAATTGTATCAAATATTATCAATAGCCAATATCCATATGCTGCTGAAAAGGCACTTTACATCGGACATTGGATGAGGGCTTGTTACTTGATTAAACCAAAAATTAATTTACTTTTAACGCTGATGAATACCAATTTTTATTGGGAAGGCAATCCTGACCCTATTGGAGAATCTAGACTAGCTTCCAGTTATGGTGTGACGCCAACAGTTGAATATTTGCCTTTTAAGAATCTTAACATGAAATTTTATGTAGGTTATGTCGCTAGAAAATTCGAGTACACCAGCTATGCTAAAACGGCTTTTGGCGCAAAGGATTATACAAGTGGTATGCTTAGTTTTGGGATTATTGCGCCATTATTAGTTTTGTAATTGGTATTGGTTTGGCTAGCCTCGTAATATAATCGAATCATTTGATTCTATTGTTTGCACAATTTGAATAGGAATGGGCTTTAGCCCATTCACTAAAATAAGTTTTGTATTCGGGCTTTAGCCAAAACTTTAATTTAAAACGGTAGGAAGCCAATAACAGGAAGTCAATTCCAAAAAGGCATAAAAAGGTTTAATAGTCAAAAATGGTTGGTAAAAATGCTGTGAAGCTTTGTAAAATATGATATTCCCAAAAGTTTATTGAAATTCGTTTCAATAAACTTTTTTTATTTATGAAAAACTCAAAAAAAAGCGCTGCCCAACATGTAAAGGTCTTCAAACAATTAAGTAAGAATCAAGTGAAGCGTATCTTGAACTATACTGTAAGATGTTTATTGGTTTTACTTCATTTTAATCTTTTTTAATTAAATAAAGTCTTTTTTTTATTATTTGTACTTTCTTCAATAAAGTACTGCCAAATTGTATAAGTGTATTATATTGATAATAATTTGTTTAAAAGCAAGAAACAACTTTTTTTATCAGAAACCGAAAGCTTTTGGTACTCTAACTTTGTTCAAACCTTTTCAATTAATTTTTGAATTTGTATATCAATTCTTCCATATTGAATTTTGTTTTCTGCTTTTTTATTTAGCTACTTTCCTAAAAAAAATTGAACATATCCAAATAATGTTCAGGCTTTTTTAAGTAGTAAAGTCTTGAAATTTCAGGCACTATACACAGATTGCCCTATAATCTAAAAAAAACAACACTAGTAATTGAACTAGTGTGTTGAAAGGATACAAGCTTAGCAGACGTTTGACTGTTTAAAATTATCCAACGATACAACGTGCTACATGCTCTATCTTAAGTCCAGTATACTCGCAAAATTCTTCAACAGAGATAAGTTGATGAGGCGCTTTGTTAAAGTGCTTCTTTATTTTCAACAAATACAATCTTGCTTGAGCATATTCTTTTCCCATAATGCGCTGCACGTCTTTCGGATAGATACATACCCTGATGCTGCTTTGAATCACTATTGATGTTTTATGGATACTTGCTTGTTAAGCAACTCAAATATAGAAAAAACAACTAATAAAAAAAAAGATGATAAAAGTCGATTATTTATGGTTTTGATTGGTTTTGAAAAGAGGCTGTTTGAATAAAGACATTTTTGATTGAATATTTGCTCAACTCATTCAGAAGTAGTTGCAACTCAAAGAAGAATGAAAAGTGTATTTAATTAGTAACAGTAAATTTTTAAGTTATGGCTAAACAAAATGGCATAATAAAATTGAAAGGGACTATCGGAGATATTACCTTCTATAAAACAAAAGACGGGCATTTAGCTCGTGAAAAAGGCGGTGTAGACGCCAACAGAATAGCAAATGACCCTGCATTTCAAAGAACACGTGAGAATGGTTCCGAATTCGGAAGAGCAGGCAAAGCGGGCAAAATGTTGAGAGTGGCTTTACGTCAAGTGTTGGTAAATTCATCAGATGCTCGAATGGTGAGTCGTTTGACACAATCCATGACGAAAGTCATTCAGGCTGACGCGACCAACCCAAGGGGGTTACGTAATGTGATTGATGGGGAAGCAGAGTTGTTAACGGGTTTCGAATTCAACATAGGAGGGAAGTTAGGAACAACTTTGTTTGCTCCTTTTGAAGCGAATATTGACCGAGTTTCTGGGAATATCGGATTGACTTTGGCTCCCTTCGTTCCTGCCACCATGATTACTGCACCTGCAGGAACTACTCATTTCAAAATTATCTCAGCTGGAGCAGCTATCGACTTTGAAGCAGAGAAGTTTGAAGTGACTACTTCAGAAACAGCGGTTTTACCATGGGATAGTACACTAACTGCACCCATCACTCAAGACAATGCAGTAAGTGCTAATAGTACCAATCCGTTGTTCTTAGCTTTAGGAGTAGAGTTTTATCAAGAGGTAAACGGACAAATGTATGCCTTGAAAAACGGAGCGTATAACCCCCTTTCTTTAGTACAAGTAGTCGGGTTGTAATATGGTGATAGTACTATCAAGAAGCTATTTCCCCAACGGAACAAACGGTAAACTCGAAAGCGACGGTAAGCTCATTTGTTATACAATTGAATTACCTTGGAAGGAAAACGAAACGAAGGTTTCCTGCATTCCTGAGGGGGAATATGGTATCAGAAAAAGATACAGCAGAAAATACAAATGGCATTTAGTAATAATGGATGTACCCAGTAGAAAGGGAATTCTTCTACATCCCGCAAACAATGCTCAATCTGAATTAAAAGGCTGTATTGCTCCAGTAACCAAACTTTCAGGTGCTGGAGTAGGGTTAATGTATAGAAAAGCTTTTGTCAAGCTAAAAAAACTAGTAGACAAAGCACTAGGCAGTAAAGAAAAAGTAACATTAATTATTCAATCTTAAAAGCATAGAATGATGAGAAAAATAATCAAAAGAGCTACGGCTCCCACACCAAAGTTTTTTAAAGTGCTTCGAACGCTTGGGTTAACATTAGCTGCTGTTGGTGGAACAATTATAGCTGCACCAATTGCCTTACCTGTTGTGGTTTCTACCATTGGTGGATACATGGCAGTTGTAGGTGGTGTCCTTTCAGCTACAAGTCAGCTGACCATAACAGATGACAGTCAATAATCCCACCCTTAAAGGGACAGCTGGTGGTACATTTTTAAGTATGATACCCAATCTTTCTTCTGATGATATTGTCAAAACAATAATTTTAGCAGCTATAGGAGCTGTAGTCAGTTTTATGATTTCGTTACTACTTAAAAACCTAAATAAGAAGCACAGAAAATAGTGTAACTCTAGTTTAACCAATAGGGAAAACAAATAGAAAGCCAAGTCATAAGACTTGGCTTTCTTGTTTTATGACTTACGTGTTTATTAAAAAGTGAAACGGCTAAAGAACTAAGAATAGTAATACTTTCAACATTGCTATCCGAAAGTTTTAATGAATGAGCATAAAATACCTTGTTACCCATTATAAATAGGCGTTTACTTTTTTATTATGCTGAAAATAAGTCAGAACTGAATTTTAATTCTGGTTCTGATCTTATTTTTTTGGCTCCATCTCCAACCTGATTGCAGATATAATCTAAA
>NZ_JATV01000018.1 GCF_000611675.1 Flavobacterium succinicans LMG 10402
AGCTCGATCTTGGATCGGGCTTTTTTTTTGGCCACGAATTCACAAATTTTTTTTGGGATAATTGGGTGTGTAAATAGGAAAAGAATTCATACGTTCTGATTCAATTAGAATTGGTGCATTCGTGGCTTTTTTTTAAATGTTTTCAAAATAGGACGGATTAAAATCCATCCTTATAATATGGTTGAAACTACGGTTCTTTTTTGCAGCTAATTTTTTTAGCCACGAATTCACGATTTTTTTTGGAATAATTGGTGTGCAAATAGGAAACGAATTCATCAGGCATTGCCAATTCTGATTTAATAATTATTGGTGAATTCGTGGCTTTTTTTTGAAATGTTTTCAAAATAGGACGGATTAAAATCCATCCCTACAATATGGTCGAACCTACGGTTCTTTTTTGTAGCTAATTTTTTTTGGCCACGAATTCACGAATTTTTTTGGGACAATTGGGTGTGTAAATAGGAAACGAATTCATCAGGGATTGCCAATTCTGATTTAATAATTATTGGTGCTCGTGGCTTTTTTTTGAAATGTTTTCAAAATAGGACGGATTAAAATCCATCCCTACAATATGGTCGAACCTACGGTTCTTTTTTGTAGCTAATTTTTTTTGGCCACGAATTCACGAATTTTTTTTGGGATAATTGGTGTGTAAATAGGAAACGAATTCATCAGGGATTGCCAATTCTGATTTACTAATTATTGGTGCAATCGTGGCTTTTTTTTGAAATGTTTTCAAAATAGGACGGATTAAAATCCATCCCTACAATATGGTCGAACCTACGGTTCTTTTTTGTAGCTAATTTTTTTTGGCCACGAATTCACGAATTTTTTTGGGACAATTGGGTGTGTAAATAGGAAACGAATTCATCAGGGATTGCCAATTCTGATTTAATAATTATTGGTGCATTCGTGGCTGAAAACCTAAAGCTGAAAACTGATAACTAAAATTTACTTTGTAACTTTGAGCCTTTAATTTATTTTTCAAATGAAACAACCCATCTGGTTCCTTTTTATAGCCCTAATTTCTTTGTCTTCTTGTAACGATGACAACAAACTCCGACTGGAAGCTCAAAAAAAAGAAGCCCAACGAAAAGAAGTTATTTTTAAAACAATCAACAAAGGGTGGAATTTTCAAAGTGCTCCGGTTAATGATGTAGCGCAAAATAGTCTTTCGTTTTGGAGTCAGTGGCGCACGTTTATGGACGAATTGTCGCAGAAACCGAAGAGTTCGATTAGTGCTTTTCAAAAAAAATCGAAAGCGCTGACCAAAAAGGTAACGGAGATGAAAGACAATATTCCGGATCAATACAATACGCCTTCTATCAAAAGTAGGATTTCCATTCTACTCACCAATGTGAGTTTGCTAGACATGTATTTGCATTTGTCACAAATACCAGCGCAAAAAGTGGTACGCCAAATCACCGAAATCAACTTAGAACTCATTGCGTTGCAACGCGAAATGGATAAAGTGGACATGAAATTGAAGATTCCGATTGAATTTGGTGAAACCGAAATGTTGCAAATGATCAAAGATACCGCTAGAGCCATCCCATCAACGGTTACTTTACCTTCAAATACATCACGCATTGAGTAAGCCTATTTTATACAGTACCTACGAGAAATCACCTAAGTGTATCCAAATAAGTGCTAGTTTGACGGCACAACCTGCCATCAAATTGCATTTGACAGGTTTGTTGGGTTCTGCTTTTTCATTTGTGACGCGTTCTTTGTTTACGCAAACCGAATTGCCTTTTTTATTGGTGTTCAATAACAAAGAGGAAGCAGCATACTACTTGAACGATATGGAGCAATTGGTGGGCGAAAAAGACGTACTTTTTTATCCCGCCTCTTTCCGAAGACCGTATCAAATAGAAGAAACGGACAACGCCAATGTGTTGTTGCGCGCTGAGGTGTTGAACCGCATCAATTCGCGTAAAAAACCTGCCGTGATTGTCACCTATCCCGAAGCGCTTTTTGAAAAAGTGGTTACCCGAAAGGAATTAGACAAAAACACTTTGAAAGTTGCGGTCAATGATAAGATTTCTATCGATTTTATTAACGAGGTGTTGTTTGAATACGAGTTCAAAAGAGTTGATTTTATTACCGAACCCGGAGAGTTTTCCGTGCGTGGAGGAATCGTAGACGTATTTTCATTTTCGAATGATAATCCGTACCGCATCGAGTTTTTTGGCAACGAGGTAGAAAGCATTCGAACCTTTGATGTGGCCACCCAATTGTCCATTGAAACCAAGAAAAAAATCACGATTATTCCCAATGTAGAAAACTCTTTTTTTCAGGAAAATCGAGAATCTTTTCTGGATTATATTTCGCCTCAAACGGTAATTTTTATTCAAAATACCGAATTGATGTTGGCCGATTTAGACAAACATTTTAGTAAAGCCGAAGAAGCTTTCGCAAAATTATCCCAAGAAATCAAGCGCTCCACACCCGAGCAATTGTTCTTGAATCAAGCGAGTTTCATCAAGCGCGCTTTGGATTTTTCGGTGGTCGAATGGGGGAGCAAAGCAGTGTTTAAAATCGCAAACGACTTTTCATTTCATATTCAGCCACAGCCGTCATTCAACAAACAATTCGATTTGTTATTGAATAACCTGAACGTAAATCATTTTAACGGCTACAAAAATTATTTGTTTTGTTCCAATGACGGACAAGTAAAGCGCTTTCACGATATTTTTGAGTCATTAGACGAAGCCAATGCCGAAAACATACGAAAGCAATACCACACCATTGTGTTGCCAATGTATCAAGGTTTTATCGACGAAGAAAATCAAATTGCTTGTTACACCGACCACCAGATTTTTGAACGCTATCACAAATTCAGTATCAAAAACGGTTATTCTAAAAAGCAAAACATTACCCTTAAAGAATTAACAGCGCTTTCGGTAGGCGATTACGTGACGCATATTGACCACGGAATTGGGAAATTCGGAGGCTTGCAAAAAATACAAGTCGAAGGCAAAACCCAGGAAGCGATTAAGTTGGTGTATGCCGATAATGATATTGTGTATGTGAGTATTCATTCGTTGCACAAAATTTCGAAATACAACGGCAAAGACGGAACGCCACCCAAAATCTACAAATTAGGCTCGAATGCTTGGAAAGTTTTAAAGCAAAAAACCAAGGCGAGAGTCAAACATATTGCGTTCAATTTGATTCAGTTGTACGCCAAACGTCGCTTGGAAAAAGGCTTTCAATTTGCGCCCGATAGTTATTTACAAAACGAGTTGGAAAGTTCATTTATTTACGAAGACACGCCCGACCAAGTAAAATCGACTCAGGATGTCAAAGCCGATATGGAAAGCGAACGCCCTATGGACCGATTGGTTTGTGGTGATGTAGGTTTTGGTAAAACCGAAGTGGCGATTCGTGCTGCTTTCAAAGCCGTGGACAATAGCAAACAAGTGGCGGTTTTGGTGCCAACCACGATTTTGGCCTACCAACATTTCCGAACGTTTAGCGAGCGATTGAAAGATATGCCTGTAACAGTGGGCTATTTGAACCGTTTTAGAACCGCCAAGCAAAAAGCAGAAACCCTAAAGCAACTCGCCGAGGGGAAATTAGATATTCTTATTGGTACGCATCAATTGGTCAACAAAAATGTGGTCTTTAAAGATTTAGGTTTATTAATTGTAGACGAAGAGCAAAAGTTTGGGGTAAATGTAAAAGACAAACTCAAAACCATTGCAGCTAATGTAGATACGCTTACCCTTACCGCAACGCCTATTCCAAGAACCTTGCAGTTTTCGTTGATGGCGGCCAGAGATTTATCGGTAATTACTACGCCACCGCCCAATCGTTATCCCATAGAAACGCACGTGGTTGGCTTTAATGAAGAAACCATTCGAGATGCGATTTCGTATGAAATTCAGCGCAATGGTCAGGTGTATTTCATCAATAACCGTATTGAAAATATTAAAGAAATTGCTGGTATGATTCAGCGTTTGGTGCCTAATGCACGAGTAGGCATTGGTCACGGGCAAATGGATGGCAAGAAACTCGAAGAATTAATGTTGGCGTTTATGAACGGTGAATTCGATGTTTTGGTGGCTACCACCATCATCGAAAGCGGATTGGATGTGCCCAATGCGAATACCATTTTCATTAATAATGCCAATAATTTTGGACTCTCGGATTTGCACCAAATGCGCGGACGTGTAGGACGAAGCAATAAAAAAGCGTTTTGTTATTTCATTTGTCCACCGTATTCTGCAATGACCGAGGAAGCTCGAAAACGCATCCAAGCCTTGGAACAATTTAGCGAATTGGGTAGTGGTTTCAATATTGCGATGAAGGATTTAGAGATTCGTGGCGCTGGAGATTTACTGGGCGGGGAACAAAGTGGTTTCATCAATGAGATTGGCTTTGATACCTATCAAAAAATTATGAACGAAGCCATCGAGGAACTCAAGGAGAATGAATTCAAAGACCTATATCCCGAAGAGAACAACATCGAAACCAAACAATACGTCAAAGACCTGCAACTCGACACCGATTTTGAGTTGTTATTCCCAGATGAATACATCAATACCGTTTCGGAGCGATTGCTGCTTTACAACGAATTAGGAGAAGTCAAAAACGAAGAAGAACTGACCGTTTTCATTAACAAGTTGATAGACCGATTTGGCCCTTTGCCAGCAAGAGCCAATGCCTTAATGAATAGCATTCGCATTAAGTGGATTGCCACCCGCGTAGGCATCGAAAAACTAGTACTAAAACAAGGCAAAATGATTGGGTATTTTGTTTCCGACCAACAATCGGATTTTTACCAATCGAATCGCTTCAATAAAGTCTTGGATTTTGTACAAAAGCATCCTAATCTATGCAAAATGAAAGAAAAGCAAACCCCAGCAGGCCTTCGTTTGTTACTTACTTTCGATAATGCCAAAACCACCCGTAGATGTTTGGAATTGATGGAATTGTTGGGAGGGGAGTAATAATTTTTAAAAACCGATTTCAATTTTTTAGACAAAAATGAATAGGAATGGGCTTTATTCAAAATTAATGGAGTTTTAGCTAAAGGCTATTTCATTTTTTAATAACTTTACTTCACTAAAAATTTAATAATGAATTTAGAGCAACATAAAACCAAGATTATCCAAAAACTACAAAGCATTCAAGATGACAGCCTTTTGGATGAAATTGATAGGGTTTTAAATGGGAATTATATTGTTGCTCATACGATTGATGGTAAACCGTTAACCAAAAATCAATATATAAATCATATTGAATCTATTAGCGAGTCTATTGCTAATGGAGCAAAAACCGTTACTACAGAGGAAGTCAGAAAGCGTATTTTTTCTATTAAAAAATGATTTTGCTTTGGTCCGAAGAAGCATCCAATTCACTGGCTTCTATTTACTATTATATTCTCAAAGATAGCCCTCAAAATGCCGTAATGGTAGTGAATAAAATCATTGATCTAGCAGAAACTTTAAAAAACGATAATTTTGAATACGCTATTGATCCAATAATCAACAAGCAAAAATTTCGTCACATTAGTATTTGGAGTTACAAGATACTATATGAAAGAACAGCTGATCGTGTTATTATTTTGGATGTTTTTGACGGAAGACAAAACCCCAAGAAGTTGGATAACTATTAAATTCAAACTCATTTAAATTAATTTTTATACACACTTTCGATAATGCCAAAACCACCCGTAGCTATTTGGAGTTGATTGAATTGTTGGGAGGGCAGAAGTAGTTTTTTTAACAAGATAAATTTCTATATTTGAATCTAGTTAACAACCAAAGCTATGACCGAAAGTACCCTTATCGTAAGAATGTCCAAAAGTGCAGGCATTTTTAATAAGAACAATAGGTATGAAGTACGCCTCAATAATGGCGACTTCATGCCTATGAATTATCAAAACAATCGAATGGAGTTTCGGTTGCCGAATGGTAAACATACAGTCACGATTAAAAACGAAGTGACAACCCACGAAACCGAATTTGAGTTGCGTTATGAGAAAACCAAAGTCCTTACCATCAATCCAAGTGTTACCTATAAATTGTTCTTAGGAATTATGATTGGGTTAGTTTTGTTTTCCTTTTTCCTTCAAGTATTTTTTGCGGGTAAAATAAATCTAACTTTGATTTGGATTCCGTTTTTTCCACTTTTCTTTATTAAGAAAAAGAATTTTGCTCCAAGTTTTATGGTAACAGAGCGAGATCTTTAATCTAGTTGACTCATTTTGCTCTTATTTTTCTTCGATTACAATATTATGGTATGGCATTTTTTAGAAATGTATATCTTTGTTTTTATAATCCGTTCGAATGCCAATCTCACCCCACTTCAACTACGATGCTCAGATACATAAGAAACCGTTCTGTTTCTTGACTCCTGTGCGTGCAGTTTTGGCGCTCTTGTTTTATGTATGTACTTTTACTAATGCTCAAGCTCAAAAAAAGATGATTACACCACCTACGCTTCAAAAAGGAGATACTATTGCCATTGTAGCTACCGCTCGAAAAAACATTGAGGATAATTTACAACCAACTATCGATTTATTGCACAGTTGGGGGCTCGAAGTGGTGATTGGAAGCACCATTGGTTTAGACCAAAATCAATTGGCGGGGACAGATGCGCAACGTGCTGCCGATTTTCAAAAGCAAATGGATAATCCTAACATTAAAGCTATTTGGTGCGCTCGCGGCGGTTACGGAACGGTGAGAATGATTGATTTATTGGATTTTTCAACTTTCAAAAAGCACCCTAAATGGATAGTAGGATTTAGTGATGTTACGGTTTTACACAATCATTTGAATACGTTGGGCTACAAAACCATTCACGGAACGATGCCTGTGAGTATTCCTAGAACCGCTCCAGATTCGATTGCTACTTTGTACAAAGCCTTGTTTGGACAACCTTTAGCCTACACTATTGAACCTACTGCAATGAATCGTTTGGGCAAAGCCAAAGGAGAATTGGTAGGTGGGAATTTATCGATTTTGTATAGTTTGTTTGGTTCACCTTCTGCTATTGATTGTTCGGATAAAATTCTTTTTATCGAAGATTTGGATGAGTATTTGTACCACATCGACCGTATGATGATGAATTTGAAACGCAACGGTTGTTTGGAAAGCATCAAAGGAATTATCGTAGGCGGTATGACCAAAATGAAGGATAACGATATCCCTTGGGGCAAAAATGCGCTTGAAATTATTGAAGATGT
The DNA here is from genome assembly GCF_000611675.1 of Flavobacterium succinicans LMG 10402. Lineage (GTDB taxonomy): Bacteria > Bacteroidota > Bacteroidia > Flavobacteriales > Flavobacteriaceae > Flavobacterium > Flavobacterium succinicans. The sequence continues at coordinate 7,199 of NZ_JATV01000018.1, forward strand.
AACCAAATCCTATAACATTCCCGTGGTGTATAATTTCCCAGCGGGGCATATTAAGGACAATCGCGCGTTGATTTTGGGAAACACCATTACACTTGAAGTTACCGCTACAGGCTCTACTGTGGTTTTTGAATAGTTTTTGGTTTAAACATAGAAGTCATATAAGTTTCTATTTTTTATTGAACCATAATTGAAGGGCATATAAGTTGGGTTTTAACCACGAAGGTCACAAAGGTAGGCACAAGGCTCACTAAGAAAGATGGTTTTCTTTTACTCGGGTAATTGTCAATAATCAGTTTTCTAAATGACTGTCTTCTTATATGGTTCAAACATAGATTCAACAGATTGAAATAGCGAAAGTAATTATTGTCAAAATCATCAATTGCATCCTGCTTTAGCGGGATGTTTTTTAATTTGAATTTAGAAAGGCTTTAGCCCAAATTATGCTGTATTTTGGCTAAAGTCTGATTTGGGTTTGCATTATAATGAATGGGATAATGCACATTCCTATTCAAATCTTAAATGACCTTCAATGCCTTTTATGGTTTTTAAAAAAACTGAAGTGACTTATATGTTTAAAATTTCATAAGGATTTTGATTTAAAATATGGCAGCACATAACGAATTAGGAAAACTAGGCGAGGAGCTAGCGGTTGATTTTCTGAAAAAAGAAGGGTACACGATTTTAGCAACGAATTGGATTTTTCAGAAGGCGGAGATTGATATTTTGGCTCAAAAAGAAGATGTTTTGGCCGTTGTTGAGGTCAAAACAAGGTCTTCTATCGAGTTTGGATTGCCTCAGGACTTTGTAAAACCAAAAAAAATCCAATTATTAGTAAAAGCTGTTGATGCTTATGTGACCCTCAACGCAATCGATGTAAATGTGAGATTTGACATTATTGCGATCCAAAAAGAAAAGGAATCCTTTGCAATTGAACACCTTACCGATGCTTTTTATCATTTTTAATGGAAAAAATCCTTTGTTACATTTGTAACATTTTGTTTTTTATTTATATTTGCAAAATATTTTAACACATTTTGTCAGTTAAATATTTTTCTTTTTATCCATTTAAAAAATGACTTTGTTATGAAAACCGTTTCATCTATTGTTGAAAATTACATCAAAACCAAACCTTTTTTATTGAATGCACTTTCGATGGGCATTATCAATTTGACGTCTTTGTCTCGGAATATTATGACCGAGCTGGAAAGTGATTTTGGTAAAGAAGTAAAACAAGGCGCTGTGGTGATGGCCTTGAAACGATTAACGGAGGAATTGGATTTTAAATTGAATCACAAAATCAATAAAGTGATTCGCAATATTGGTGAAATCACGGTGCGTTCAGAGCTGACGGATTACACTTTTGCGGCATCGGATACGGTTTTGAACAAACAAGCGGATTTAATTACGGATATCAATACGTTTTCGGATATTTTTTACACCTCTTCTCGTGGAGTAAATGAGACGAATATTGTAGTGAGTAATAGTGTGAATCATTTGGTAGACAAGCATTTTACTAACGAAAAATTGATTCAGAAATTAGAAAATTTGGCTTCGATCACGGTTAAATTACCCAAAGAAAACATTGTTGTTCCTGGAATTTATTACTTTATATTTCAGCGTTTGGCCTGGGAAGGAGTCATTATCAACGAGGTGATTTCAACTTCTAATGAGTTTACTATTTTGGTGAGCGAAGATGAGGTAGATGTTGCTTTTAAAGTGATCAAAGACTTGAAGAATTAGGCATACGCCCTAAAATAGTTATGTAACAAAGCTTCTTAAAACCGTTCAGGTCTTAAGAAGCTTTTTTTATGGAAAAATTCTACTACTTCAAGGCGATAAACATGAAGTTTGAGTTGCCGATAAATAGGCCAAATGTTGGTCTTTAGCCCCGATGGGAGGGAATATCCTTTTTTTAGGGCTAGGCGGTTTTTCAAACCGAATAGCGCTAAAAAAAGATAGGAAGGACAGCGGGACTTTGCCTTTTGATAAAGCCTATTTTTACTGCTTCTAAAAAAAATAATGCATCTGATTTTTTTGTGCTGCGACAACAACTAATGCTTAAATTTACCTGCTTTAATTGTGGTTTAAAAATTATATAATGTCATTATCTCCTTCTTATCAAAAGTTTAAAGACCAAATTTCAGCTGTGCTCGACTCGGGGCGTATATTGACGAATCCTTTGCAAACCTTGGCTTATGGAACGGATGCGAGTTTTTATCGGTTGATTCCGAAGATGGTGCTTTTGGTACATGCTGAAGCTGAAGTGGTGGCGATTATCAAAGCGGCAAATGCCTTGAATATTGCCCTGACGTTTCGAGCGGCGGGAACGAGTTTGTCGGGACAAGCGATAACGGACTCGGTTTTGGTCGTGGCGACGCACGGCTGGAAGCACTACGAATTACTAGATGACAAGCAAAAGATAAAGCTAGAACCCGGAATTGTAGGCGCTAGAGCGAATACATTTTTGGCGCCACACGGGCTAAAAATTGGTCCCGACCCTGCATCAATTGGTGCGGCGATGATTGGTGGAATTGTAGCCAACAACGCCAGCGGGATGTGCTGCGGAACGGCTCAGAATTCGTATAAAACCATTGCTGATATTCGAATGATTTTGCACGACGGGACAGTCCTAGATACAGCCGATGCGGAAAGTGTGGCTTCGTTTTATGAAACTCAGGCGCATTTAATTGAGGAAATTAAAGACTTGCGACATACAATTACAGCGAATCCGGCTTTGGAGGAGCGCATTCGTCAGAAATTTAAAATCAAAAATACTACGGGCTACAGCATCAATGCTTTGGTGGATTATGAAGACCCTATTGAAATCATTAAGCATTTGATGGTGGGCTCTGAAGGGACTTTGGCGTTTATCTCGAATGTGACTTTCAAGACGGTTGTAGACGAAAAGCATAAATCTTGCTCGTTGTTGATTTTCAATTCGATTCAGGATGCTTGTAACGCGACGATTTTGTTGAAATCAAGTCCTGTTGCCGCCGTAGAATTGCTAGACAGAGATTCCATTCGCTCGGTAGAAAATGATTCCGAAGCACCTGATTATTTTAAAACGTTACACGAAGACGCTTGTGCTTTATTGGTTGAATGTAGAGACAATGATAAAGAAGTGTTGTTGCAAAAACAACAACAAGTGAAAGCTCAAATTGTGAGTATACCGACTTTTACGGATTATGAATTCACATCAGAACCCAAACAATATTATTTTAATTGGAAGGCCAGAAAAGGTTTGTTACCAACGGTAGGCGGTTTACGAAAAACAGGAACCACAGTGATTATTGAAGATGTGGCTTTTCCGCTACCGCAATTGGCAGAAGCTTGTGTGGCACTAAAAGCCTTATTCAAAAAATACGAATACTACGACGCGGTTTTGTTTGGACACGCGTTAGAAGGAAATTTGCATTTTGTGTTTTCGCAAGATTTCTCGAATCCGAAGGAAGTGCAACGCTATGAAGATTTAATGGCCGAATTGGCGATAATTGTTGTGGATCAATTTGGAGGTTCTTTAAAGGCAGAACATGGAACGGGACGTAATATGGCACCTTTTGTGGAAAAAGAATGGGGAGCGGCGGCTTATGGCATTATGAAACGCATTAAGAAGATCTTTGATCCCAAGAACCAAATCAATCCCGATGTTTTGATCAATCCCGATCCAAAAGCGCATTTGAAACACTTAAAACCTTTACCAGAATCTCACGATATTATTGATAAATGCATGGAATGTGGATTCTGTGAACCGCATTGTGTCTCCGAAGGATTGACCCTTTCTCCCAGACAACGCATTGTTATTGCTAGAGAAATCAGCCGATTAGAAGCAACTAATGACGACCCGCAACGATTGTCAGACATTCGGAAAGATGTTACTTATCAACTGGATGAAACTTGTGCTACCGATGGTTTGTGTGCTTTGGCTTGTCCTGTTCACATTGATACGGGTAAGTTTGTCAAACACTGGCGAGCCGATGCGATTACGGATACTCAAAAGAAAGTGGCCGACTACATAGGTTCAAATATGGAAAGTACCACCGCGATAATGCGAGCGGGATTAAAAGTAGTTTCGTTTTTTCACTCGGTTTTTGGGACGAGAGTTATGTCATCGATTTCTAGTGGATTACATTGGATTTCAGGAGGCAATATTCCTAAATGGATTCCTCAAATCCCGAAAGGAGCGGATAAAATTAAGTAAACGAAAGATTGGCCACGAATTCACGAATTGATTTAAAAAAAATAGCCACTGATTCGCAGATTTTAATTTATGTAAGAATAAAAATAATCTGTGAATTAGCGGTAAAACAGATTGGAGATTAATTAGTGCATTCTTGGCAAGTGAATATGTATTAGAGTAATTTGCGAATTTGCGGTGAATTATAATCAAAAAATTAATTCGTGAATTTGTGGCCAAAAAGCAATATAAATATGGCTGATTTAAAAGTAGTGTATTTCCCTTCCTGCATCAACCGTGCGATGGGGAAAAACGAATTTCAAAAAGAAGAAGACTTACAACTCACAGCATTGACCCATCAGTTGTTGGTGCGGGCGGGTTATACCATTATTTATCCAAAAGAATTGGATGCGCATTGTTGTGGAATGCCTTTTTCGAGCAAAGGTTTTGTTGCCGTGAATCATAAACAATCCCAACTTTTAGAAGCTGATTTGCTTCGTGTTTCAGAGAATGGCAAGTATCCGATTTTGTACGATATGAGTCCTTGTTTTTACCATTCTAAAGAAGAATTCACCAGCAATTTGAAAATTGTTGACCCAATTGCCTTTATGTTGGACTTTGTCCTACCCAAATTAACCGTAAAAAAGAAAAAGGAAGCAGTGACTATTTTCCCTGTTTGTTCGGTAAAGAAAATCGGAAAAATGGAGCAATTATTGGCTTTGGCGCACTATTGTGCTGAGGACGTAACGATGATTGACAGCAACTGTTGTGGCTTTGCAGGTGACCGTGGTTTCTTGATTCCTGAGTTAAACGAACACGGATTAAGAGATATTAAAAATCAAATACCGAGTAATTGTACTAGTGGATATTCAACCAGTAGAACGTGTGAAATTGGTTTAGAAAAATCCAGCGGAATATCGTTTACTTCTATTTTTTATTTGATTGAAGAAGTGACGCGATAAGAAGATTTGAAAGGTTTATAAAGCAAAGAAGCCAGCAAAATTCCTGGCTTCTTTGATATTTTTTTGGATTTAATTAGAATAAGATCCAATATTAGAATAATCCCATGTTCTTGGTGCAGAGATGTTCCATTCTGAATCGGTAGCAGTAGTTCCTTTAGAAACCGACCAATCGGTATTAGGTTTGGTCACGGTTTTCTTTCTCCAAAATGTATTGTTTCGGGTTTCAGCGGATTCTCCTGCGATTGACCAAATAAAGTTGTTTCGAGAAGATGAAGTAGCCGCTGTAACTCGGGCTACTTTTGGACTTCCAAACACATCGATAATTTTATATTTTGCACCATTGATGGTATGAGTTCCCGCGGCATCTTTTTTCAATAAAGCGATAGCGCTGTTTCCACTTAACTGCAAAGGTAAACTGGCGCTAGCATTAGCGGAACTTGTTGTACCCCAAGTTACATCGCTTTTTACCACAGCCGGATCAGCTTGTACTGAAGCAATAACATAGGTTTTGATGCTCGCTAATGTTCCAGTTAATGGAAGTGAATTGTTGGCATCTGTAAAATTCCATTCAGATAAAGTCGCTTCATCAGTGGTCGCTTGGTAACCGATGGCGTAGTTGGATAAATCGATAGCATTATCTGTTCCGTTGTACAATTCGATGTAATGATTTCTTTTGGAATTGTCGGTGTTCACAAACGTAGCAATTTCTGAAATTAGTAATTCTTGAAAGGCATTGGTTGGAATTTCTACTTTTTCTTCTGTAAAATCAGAGGAACAACCGGTGAAGAATGCAGCACTTAATAAGCTTATATATAAATATTTTTTCATGATCATAATTTTAGAAGGTTAATTGTACACCAAGATTGGTGTTCCAGTTGGATGTGTTGGTAGGTTCAATTTTGCGATCCACATAAGAGGTGTTCAAACCAATTTTCAGGGCATTGTTTTTTAAGTATTTGTTGACACCCACTGTGTACCAATTTTCTTTTTGGACCAAAGAAGTTACCGATGCTACTTCAGGTTCAATGAAAGAAACGCGAGTGTCAAAAGCCCATCCGTTGCGGGTTACGTATGATGATTGTAAATTCACGCCATACCCCATGTTGTATTTAGAAGCTGAAGTTTCTGCATTCAAAAGGGTAGAAGCCGAGCTGTTGCTGTACAAATCTTTTCCATTCACTGAGGCATGAGTATACTCTCCAATGAAAGAAAATCCTTTGTATTTGACGATGAAATCGGTTACTACTTTTCGGTAATCAGCATAGGCCGCTTTACCGTCTTTATCAAAAATTCCAGTGATGATACCATTACCACTTCCTCTAGCTTCGCTGGCTTTTACATTATAGCTGCCGGCTACACCAAAAGCTACTTTTAACGATGGTTCGTAGTACAAATCGTGACTAATAAACGCATTGTTTTTGATGAAATCACCCAAAGGCATGATGTCTAAACGACCACCATATTTCAATCCTGAATCGGCTTTTTCACCAAATGCAATTTGACCATCTCCCGTGGTGATCGATACTGAGGGATACAATCTAACTCCTCCAATTGTGAAATTCGTTTCAATGAACAAACCTCCTTCACGTGTTGCGCCTACAAAGTTTTGCATCAATCCGCCATAAGCAATGCCGTCATTGGACTGTCCAGCTATAGTTTGTGAGATGTTTTGAGCAAAGCGTTCGTCTTCTAAAGCCAATCTATTATTGGTATTCGTTCTTTTTTCTCCAAAATAAAGGTAGGCGTTTTTTTTGTAAAGATTCAGTCCTACCCAAGCTTCCAAAAGGCCTTTGGTTCCAGTAAAATCAGTAACCAAACCAATTCGTGCTTTGTCATTCAAAAAAGAACCGTTCAAGTAGATACGTGCCATATTGATCGACATTCTGCTGGTGTTTTCGGTATCGGTTCCGTTATCGGCTTTGTTGAAAGCGGCACCCGATTGAATGGTCCCAGAAATATTAATCACTGATTTGTTTTTCTTACCCAGATTGATGAAGGTACCTTCTCCATTTTTGTAAATAAAGGTCGAATCTGTTTTTTTGGCCTCCTTTATTTCTTGTGCATTACTGTACGTACTGATGAGTAATACTGCAGCGAGGGTATAAGTAAATATTTTTTGCATGATAAATTAATTTTGTAGTTGAACGATTTGACTCAAATTCACGCGTAGTAGTCGTAACCTATCGGAATTGGGTAATGTTTTTAAAATCTTGTTTTGATACAATGAATTGTTTCCTTCAGGTTCTAAGAGGTCGATCACGGTATTTCCCATTTTTTGATGGGCGTTAATCAAGATGGAGCCAGCGGGAATAGTCATGGTTTCTTTTTGCAATTCGAACGTATCATTAGCGGCAGGGATATACGTTTCTACTTCCATTTCGTACGCTTTTTCGGTTATTGAAAAATCCACTCCTGAGGTTCTCAATACATTGAATAGTGGCTTACTTTTGGTAATAATCACATATCCTTCAGGACGTTTTCTAGTGGCTGTTGCGATATGATTGATGTTGTCTTTGGCTTTGAATTTGTAGATCGAATAGGCATTGGTACACGTATTTACAAATTGAAAGTTCGATTCAATCATCGTTGGTTTTGAAGCAATAACAATCTCTGTTTTGCCCTCAACAGCTTTTTGATTGGCTTTGTCAACGGTTGATTTGATCTTGTCTGCTAATGTATTGGCAATGTCCAAGTACGAAAGTGCGGCTAGGGTTGAGGTTTCAATTCTTCTTTTGGCTGCTTTTTCTTTCTCTGTAACCCCTCGAATTTCCATCAAAATCGAAATTCTATTTTGTAAAGCATAATTGGTAGCACTTGAACGCGAGGTAATACCGCCAATATTTAGAATGACTTCGTTGTCCATGCGTTGCGAAGTACAATAATTACGGACTACTCTTTGATTTTTTTCTAAAAAGGCTTTCGTTGGGTTAACAAAATCAGTTTCGATCATTTTTCGAATGGAAGCATCTACGTTGAGATTGCCTGAAAATAAAAACATGGCATCATATGAAGAGGTCAAACAATCATCTATATCTAAGAAATCTTTTCGATTCGGATTGTATTCATGAAAATCGATCACGACCTGCGGATCAAAAGCATTGATAGCGTTCTTGATATTGACTGATTCAGGAACATTCAAAATACCTAAGTTTCGGTTCAAATCGGTTTCATCATTTGAAAAACGGGTTTCGTCTTTATGACCATCCACATTTACCATCGGAACGATTTGCAGGATTACTTTATCCAAATACGAACTATAGGCGGGATTCTCCAAAATTTCGTATAACGTATTGAGCATGGCGTCGGTACTGATGGGTTCGTCACCGTGCATGCATCCTAAGAAGGTTACTTTTACTTTTTGAGCATCGTTAGTACTGCTTTTTTTGTTTAAAATAATTGCGGGTGTTGCATTGCCTCGTTGTGATTTTCCAATAGTGGAAACGGTCATCGTTTCGGGAAATTTTACGGCCAAATTATCGATAAACTTGATCACATTATTGTAACTCGTATAATAATCGCTGCCATTGGTAATTGGCACAGGAAATTGCTTTTCGGGATCTTTAAAAAAGGTCGAGTAGATGTCGTTTTCTTGCGCCATGAGGTTCAGGGCAAAAAGAAAACCAACTATGGTAAGGATTGTTTTTTTCATTGTTATAATTGTATAGTTACCATTACTTGTCCGTATAAATAGTCATTGGAGCCACCTTTGATGTTCGATTTTCCAATTTCGGTTTGAATTTTCAAATCGTGACCAGCTAAATATTTGGTAGCTACAAGTGAATAGTTTTTATCGTATGTATCGAAGGAATTGGACACTTCATCTTGGTACAATTGGGTATAACGAACTCCAAAAGACCAGTTAGAAGGCAATAAATACCCCGCTTGAACATTGAAACCAGATCCTAAGTTTAATCGGGAAAGGACTTTATTTTTGGCTTCTTCGGGCGTTCCGGTGTAGGGTGTAAATTTACCCGACAAAGAAAATTCACCGGCAATATTGTTAGGAACACTGGCTTGGGTCATAAAATAACTTCCCAAAGAATAGAATCCTCTGTATTTGAACATATAATCAACCCCAAATTTTTGATAATCAGGCAGCACGATATTTTGGTTCGCATCGCCATACAAATAACGACCACCGTTAGTTCCTTTGGCTGAGGTTTGACCGTCATTGTAGCTGTACACGGCTCCGAGTACCAATTTTGGTTTTTTCTCTCTGGCCAAATCTTCCATGTAGAATTCGCCAAGTTTAGAAAAGGATCCAAAAGGAAGATAATCCAAACGGGCGCCATATTTAAATCCGCCGTAGTTCTTGGTTAACCCGGATTGTCCTTCACCTGTTGTGATGGAAACGTAAGGTTTGAACAATTGACCGCCGATTCTAAATTGACCTTGATAACGAATTCCGTAATCAAATATCGCGTCGAATGCACTCGAAAGTTCACTTCGTTCAATGAATCCTAATACCTCACCTTCAATTCTGGTTTCTCTAGAATCCAAATAATCGGCTCTTAGACCAAAATTGATGCGGTGGCCTTTGGCTGGACGATACTCGATATAAGCGTCTTGTAAAAGGTTATTGAACGAACGATTTCCAGAAGTGGTACTTTGATAATCCGAGGCAAAATTCAAACGAATTCTGTAATACAATTTCTTGTCAAAAAGGTTACCGCTCACTTTCATACGAGCTCTTCGGATTCTAAACTGGGAATTCATCGTTTCAAAATCGTCGGAGGTGTTCATTAGATATAATGATTGAACGCTTTGAGTAATGTTCATCGAGGAACCATTTTCAGAGATAAAATTGATACCATCTCCAATGTTGTAATTCCTTTTTAAACGTACGATACTAGAGCTTGAGTCTAAGTTAATATCTTCATCATTATCATAGTTATCTTTGTCGTCGTCTTGAGCATAAGTACTGGCGCCAAAGACAAAACACAACAATACAATCAGGTAATGATTTAGTTTTGTTACATTCATAGTGTAGCTGTTAATTAATTTTTTGTTTCAAAATTTCCATAAACAATGATGTTGCCATCTTTCATCATTTGTTTACCTCTTGCGATTACATCAGTCAGTTGTAAATCGTTGGTGAAAGCACAAAAATCGGCATCGAAACCTACTTTTATACTTCCTTTATGTTTTAAAGCCAAATTTTTGGCTGGATTAGTAGTGATTAACTTAAAGGCTTGTTCAATGGGTAATTTTCCTTCTTGCACTAACAATACCACTTGTTTTAAATTCAAATGAATCGGTGCTTTTTTGAAGCCGATAGTAACGCCTTGTTCGTTGACAATTCCGATTCCAGCATTACCATCGCTACTAAAGGTCATTTTATCGATGGATACGCCTTTTTCTAGAGCATACAGCACAGATTTGTAGGGATCCGTATACTTGGTTCCGCCTGAAGTAATGTCGATCATCCCGCCCAGTTTGGCAAACTCAATGGCTTGTTCAAATAAAGGAAGGGTACGACCCACGTGCGTTGGAGAAATATGTTCGATTGGGAATTCGTATTTCTGAACTAATTCTAACAAAACGTCCATTCTAGAACTTAGCGCGCCTAGATGGATATGAAGAATACCTTTTTTTCCAGCGATTAAGCCACCCACTCTCACTTGTTTTAATTCACGAAGTAAATCAATAGCTTCAGGGTACGAAGATCTTTCGTCGCTGATGGCTACTTTACAACCCACTACTTTATCGATAAAAATCATATCATCTTGTATCGATTGGGTGAAAGTAACGGCATCCAACCCAAAATAACTGGTCAAGATATAGGCCGAGATTCCTTCAGACTCCAATGATTTCGCTTTGGCATACAAAGTTTTTATACTTCTAGCACTTCCATCAGTCCCTAATAATCCTACAACAGTTGTAGTACCACAAGCAATAAATTCACTCAACATGATTTCGGGTGTCATAGAACCAAAGCCATGTTTACCTCCTGCGCCCGTAATGTGCACATGTTGGTCGATTAACCCTGGCGTTAGGATTTTACCTTTAAAATCAATCACTTCTGAGAACAGGGTCGAAACGTCAATAGTATCCTCAATGGCAACTATTTTTTCTCCAGCAATAAGAATGTCTTTTTTGCCTAAAAATTCTGGGGCATAAACGGTGGCGTTTTGAATAAGTTTTAACATAACTATAGTATAAAGTGGTGAATAAGCATGACTAATAAGGCAACAACGAACGGAATGGCATTGCGTTTGGCAATATCAAAAGGGGAAACTTTAGCGATTTCAGAAGTTGACAGCAGTACACCTGAAATAGGGGAAACCGTTCTACCCATTGAAGCAGCAAATTCCATTGGTAAAATCATGTGTGTGGTAGAAACAGCCAATTCACCTGTAAGTTTGGGTACTAATGGTCCAAAAGCAAAAAAGGCTGCATTACCACTTCCCATCAAAATCGAAGCTAGGAAAATCATCAAAGCCATCACAATACTGATGCCATCAGCACCCAAACCAAGACTTTGTGAACTAGTAATTAAGCCGTCAATGAACATCAACGCAATTAATCCTTTAGAGAAAATTTCGGCAGCAATGATAAGCGTCACAACCGATTTAAAAATATCTCCCATTCCGTTGAAGAAGATTTTTAAAGAATTAAAAACCACTTTGACGTCTCGAGTTCTAATTGCTTCAAATACAATCCCCACAAAAACACAAAAGATCATCACCATAGTGGTATTGACGCGTATCGGATTTTCAAAAAACTGAAAAAGATCTGAAAAAACTAATAAAATGATGAGCGGTAAAATGGGAATAATAGCATAAAAAACCGGAACTTTCAATTCGATTTCTTTGGTTTCAACGGCAGCAACTTCCACCTTCATTTTTTTGTCATAATATTTATTGACAAAGTAATAAGTAATCATTAATGCGATGGTCAAAGGCACCATCAATGGGATTTGTGAATTAAAAAAATGCGACACAGAATCGGTTTCGATAATTTTAACCGAGCGCGCAGTGATTACTGAAGCAGGACCCACTCCAAAGGCCGTACAAGCTGTAATTACCGATGCTGCAGAAAGCCTACTGACACCCAAATTGACCATGATTGGAAAAATAGAGGCCATCATTAAAAGTGCTAAACCTGCCGCCGATGGAATACAAATGAATAGAAATTGCCCAATAGGGATCACCATTGAGGCAATGATGTAGGGGTATTTTTTGAGTAAAGAAAGGGGTTTCATGGCCAGATACACCAAGGCATCTGAGGCGCCAATTTTATCAATAAAGGCTACGAATCCGCCAATGGCCATAATCATTAACCCAACATTTGCATTAGTTTGACTAAAAGCGATATTTATATACTCAAAAATATCGAAGAATGCTGAGCCGGTGGTTTTTTCTAGTTTAGGCATTTCAAAACCCAACACCGAGGCGACTCCAAGCATTAACAAGCCGCTAATAATTAAAACAGCATGAGCATAATAGTTTTTGATTAATAACCTTGCTACGATTGCAATGAAAACGATTGCAATTAGTGATCCTGCTAATATCATAATACTTGATTTAAAATTTATTCAACATATAAGTTCTTGTTGTTTAGTATTTTGTGTTGTATAAAGGTATGAAATTTATTATTTCCAAAAGTGCGTTACAATCAATACAGTGAAAGTCGAATGTGAGACACACCCTCTGAAATGTAAGAAATTATACAAATTTAAAAATTAGTGAGGGAAGCTTTTATGATAAAAATCAAAGAACTTGCGTATTAATAAAGGTTTAACAGGCTTTGTTAATATGTGTTAATCTGCAGCAAAGTGTTTTTTACAAAGTGTTTTTTCTGCTTTGATTTCGTAGATTTATGATTAAAAATACAATTAGAAGAAGTGTCTTTTGGTTGAAAATTAGAATGTTAATCTAAAATCACTTAACTTTATTTTCGCTATTTTTTTGATATGATTTATAAGACTCTTTTAATTTGCTTATTTCAATTGCCTTGGCTTTTTTCGTTACAGGCTCAAACCAAGAAATTCAAAATTCATACGGTTGCATTTTACAATTTTGAGAACCTTTTTGACACCATCAATGACCCCGATACTTTTGACGAAGAATGGACACCCGATGGTTTGCAACGATGGACGAAAACAAAATACCAAACCAAACTCCGCCATTTGGCTCAAGTCCTTTCGGAAATTGGCACGCCCGAAAACAAAGAATTGCCCACCTTCATTGGCGGATGCGAAATCGAAAACCGAGCCGTACTCGAAGATTTGATTCAACAATCCCAATTACAAGAGGCTGAATATGGCATCATCCACTTTGATTCACCCGACAAACGTGGCATTGATGTGGCTTTGTTATACCGGAAAAAATGGTTTCGTCCGACAAATTACAGTGTGATTCCCTTGTATTTGAATGTTACTCCAGAGTCTGAAAAAACCAATACCGCTGCATCATTGGCTGAAAAAACTGAAGATGATGTTCCCATTCTAGCACCAACCAAAAGAATTTACACTCGAGACCAATTGCTAGTTAGTGGCTATTTAGAAGGAGAAGAAATCCATCTACTTGTCAATCACTGGCCTTCTCGTTCGGGTGGCGAACAAAAAACAAGTGCATACCGAGAAGCCGCTGGAAAACTGAACAAGAAAATCATCGATTCGCTACAACAACTCAATATCAATGCAAAAATCATTACGATGGGCGACCTCAACGATGGCCCTCATAACAAGAGTATAAAATTGGCTTTAGGAGCCAAAGGAAAAAAAACAGCGGTAGCTCCACACGAAATCTTCAATCCGTTTGAGGCTTTGTTGAGCAAAGGCTTGGGTACAATTGCGCACCAAGATGCTTGGGATGTTTTTGACCAAATTATGCTTACAGGCACTTGGCTCAATTCAGATTATTCGACTTGGCAGTATTGGAAAGCAGGCATATTCCAGCGGAATTACCTCATTCAAACGCAAGGAAAATTCAAAGGCTATCCACTCAGGCATTCCCTAACCGAAGTTGGTTACAGCGACCATTTCCCAGTCTATGTCTATTTGATTAGGGAAGGGAAATAGGGACTCGGCATTCCCATTTAAAAATTTCCGCCACGAATTCACTAATAAATAACGAACTACAATATGTTTTAATGACACGAATTATTAAAGTTGATGGAATTCGTGACATTTGATTTCAATTTCGATGATAATTGGTGTAATTATACTAAACACTATTTGAATACACACCAATCGAATTTTTGTCATATCGAGCGCAGTCGAGATACAACAAGGGTTCTCGACTGCGCTCGAACTGACAAAATGAACTTTTTTATATAATTTATTGGTATTACTTCGCGGTTCGCTATGCTTGAATCGTGGCTAACTTTTTTAAAGCGAATTACCTGATGTAGGAAGAGAAACGGTTTTTGATAGTATCATTTGATAGTATCATTTTCCTTATCTTAGCCTTTCCAATTTTAGTACAAAAACAATGGCCATAGCAAAACCCTTCAACCTCAACCAATGGATTCAAGATAACCGTGAGTTATTAAAACCACCCGTTGGTAACAAAAACCTTTATGTTGATTCTGGCGATTATATCGTGATGATTGTGGCGGGTCCGAATGCCCGAAAAGATTACCACTACAACGAAACAGAAGAACTGTTTTACCAACTCGAAGGTAGTATAAAAGTCATCATCCAAGAAGAAGGCCAGCGCAAGGAAATGGAACTGCACGCAGGAGATATGTATTTGCATCCCGCTAAAATTCCACACTCGCCTGTACGTTCCGAAGGTTCTATTGGACTAGTTATTGAACGCAAAAGAGCCGGTTTGGGCTTTACCGATGGTTTGCTTTGGCATTGTGATTCTTGCAATCATAAACTGCACGAAGTTTATTTTGAACTCCACAACATTGAAAAAGATTTTCTGCCTCATTTTCAACATTTCTATAGTTCTGAGGCGTTGCGTACTTGCCAAAATTGTGGCACCGTGATGGATACCGACCCAAGATTTATGGGGAAGAAGTAAACGTTTGCACTAAACCTTCAAAACATATAAGTCATAGAAGTTTTTAATGCTTTGTGTAAATGCTTGTGAATTATGGTATTGTTTTTTGAACCATATAAGGCATTTAAGGTCATTGAAGAGTTTACTCAGTTAACATTGCGTTTTTTTACCACTAAGCAACACAAAGAAGTCACGAAGAAGCACAAAGTTTTTATAGCTGCCTTTGCGAACTTAGTGTAAAACCTTGTGTCCTTTGTGGTTAAATTTTTTACACAAAGCAATACTCTTTCACTTTGCGTCCCTTGCGTAAACCCTTGCGCCCTTTGCGGTTAAGCTTTTTACCAAACACATTACAGATTTAAACAAAACTTAAATGACCTTAAATGCCTTATATGGTTGAAAAAAATAGAAACTAAAATGTCTTATATGTTTCATTTTTTTAATAGTAAACTACAACTCCATACGCACGCCTTGTTCAGGAAAAACAAAAGTCAATCCCAACTCGTTTGGTCCCGCTAATTGTTGCTTTATTTTTTGGATAGCAGCAGCTGGAGGTTTCAAATGGGTAATGATGATTTTGCATTTTTGCAAGGCTTCTTTCCCTGTGAGTGCTGCTAAAACCTGCATTTCTTTCATCAAATGTTTAGGCGTTAAATGTCCGAATAAGAATCCATCGGGTTGTTCGTTAGGAAACGAAACTTCTATAAAAATACCTTTCAACTCTTGTTTTTGAATCAAGGGTGCGATGGTCTTCCAAAGGTCTGCTAGGTTTGTGGTTTTTTCTACGGAGTCAGGTCCTGTATCACCTAAATACAAGACCGCATTGTTGTCTTTTTTTATTAAAAAGGCTGTGCTTTCGTAGGGATTTACGTGACTCAACGGAAACGCTTGTACCGTCATTGACGTATTCGAAATGGGTATTGTTTTCCCAAAAGAAAGGGTTTCGAAATGGTATTTTTTCAAGGGTTTACCTATGCCTGAATCGCCAAAATTCGCCCAAGTCTGGTCGTTGAAATAATGGTTTTGCATCATTTTCATAGCAGGAGCTATGGCGTAAACGGTTTTGGTCGAGTCAGCAGGTGAATTGATAATCAATCCCGACACGTGGTCCAAATGCGCGTGTGAAATACAATAGCCTTTGATGTATTGGCGCAAAACTGTACTTGAAGACACCGAGAAAGTACCTTTTTCAATTGCTTTTTCAATACCTGAATGAACGGTTCCAGCATCTAAACAAACGTATTCCTTTGTTCCGAAAGGAGCCACTAAATAGGCCGATAAATTGCGTTCATCGATTCCGCCATAAACTCCCAAAGGCACCACTTCAAAAAAGGGTTTTGCTTTTTGTCCAAAAGAAACTATCGTGGACACTAAAAACAACAGCACCCATCCAAAAATTTTTCTCATCTTTTCTACATTGAAAATTAAAGGTTAAAAGTACGTTTTCTGCGGAAAATGACTGTTTTTTCTAAATGAAATCTACCTTAATTTTGGGATTTAGGTTACTTTTACGGCTTCTCAAAAGGACTTCAATTAGCAGAAAGTCTTGATTTTTTGGTGTTTACTAATTTTAACTAGGAGCACTTCTTTGAAATTTGCATCTAAATACTATCTTTACGAAATAATATAACAATTTTAACTAAAAAAGTTACAATGACAACAATAGCGACTCAATTCGGAATGAACGAAGCCCTAGCGCAACTAGGTATTAAAGCAGTAAATGAAGGGACTTCTACTGGAACGCAGCACTTTGCAAGCGGTTCTTTGTTAGAAAGTTATTCTCCTGTAGACGGACAATTAATTGCCTCAGTAACCACAAGTTCTGCTGCTGATTATGAAAAAGTGATGCAAACTGCGACGGCTGCTTTCAAAACATTTCGATTGATGCCAGCCCCACAACGTGGTGAAATTGTGCGTCAGTTTGGAGAAAAATTACGCAAAAACAAAGAAGCTTTAGGAAAATTGGTTTCTTATGAAATGGGGAAATCGTTGCAAGAAGGTTATGGTGAGGTTCAGGAAATGATTGACATTTGTGACTTTGCAGTAGGATTATCTCGTCAGTTACACGGATTGACGATGCACTCTGAGCGTCCGGGGCACAGAATGTATGAGCAATACCATTCGCTTGGTGTAGTAGGTATTATTTCTGCCTTCAACTTTCCGGTAGCGGTTTGGGCTTGGAATACGGCTTTGGCTTGGATTTGTGGCGATGTTTGTGTTTGGAAACCTTCTGAGAAAACGCCTCTTTGCGGAGTAGCTTGTCAAAATATTATTGCCGAAGTGTTAAAAGAAAACAACCTTCCAGAAGGAATTTCTTGTTTGATTAACGGCGATTACACTATTGGTGAATTGTTGACCAAAGACACTCGTGTACCTCTAATTTCAGCTACAGGTTCTACTAGAATGGGAAAAATCGTAGCACAAACAGTGGCGGGTCGTTTAGGAAAATCGCTTTTAGAATTGGGCGGAAACAATGCGATAATTGTAACTCCTGATGCTGATATCAAAATGACTGTGATTGGCGCTGTTTTTGGCGCTGTTGGAACCGCAGGACAACGTTGTACCTCAACGCGTAGATTAATCATCCACGAAAGTATGTATGATAAAGTAAAAGACGCTATTGTGGCTGCATATGGGCAATTGCGAATTGGAAATCCATTGGATGAAAAAAACCACGTGGGACCACTTATTGACATACAAGCTGTTGAAATGTATAACCAAGCATTGACTAAAGTAGTAGCCGAAGGCGGTAAAATTTTAGTTGAAGGTGGCGTACTTTCGGGTGAAGGATATGAGAGTGGATGTTATGTAAAACCAGCTATTGCCGAAGCTCAAAATAGCTTCGAAATTGTACAACACGAAACCTTTGCTCCTGTATTGTACTTGATGAAATACAGTGGCGATGTTGAAAATGCAATCGAGTTACAAAATGGCGTGGCACAAGGTTTGTCCTCTGCTATTATGACCAATAATTTGCGTGAAGCAGAACGTTTCTTGTCAGTAGCAGGGTCGGATTGTGGCATTGCTAATGTGAATATTGGAACTTCGGGAGCTGAAATTGGTGGTGCATTTGGTGGAGAAAAAGAAACTGGTGGCGGAAGAGAATCAGGTTCTGATGCTTGGAAAGTGTATATGCGTCGCCAAACGAATACGATTAATTATACGACCAATTTACCTTTGGCACAAGGGATTAAATTTGATTTGTAATAGCGCTTTTAAATATATCAAAACCCTTTCAGAATTTCAACTTCTGAAGGGTTTTTTTATGGCTAATTGTTTCCAAAAAAATCCTAATGTAACTCCTTAGCCCCGATGGGAGGGAAAATCCTTTTTATCCCTTTTTCGGGATAAAAAGATTGGAAGGACAGCGGGAACTTTGTGGCTAAAAAGGCCTAATGTTGCTGCTCCTAAACCTTTTTTACATGCTAAATGTTGCGCCTATCGAAAAGGTAAATTGGTTGTTTAGGTTGTAGTAGCCTCGGTCTTTGTTTTCGTATTTGGCAATGGGGAATCCGGCTTCGGAGAATAGACCAAAACCATTGGTAAAAAAGTAGCGAAGCCCTACATGTCCGCCAAAGTTTTTTAGTCCTAGGCTTAAACCGGGATAAAAATCTAGTTTTTCGTCAATTTGCAACACGCTACCCAAATTGGCGTTGATACGAATTTTGGCATCAAAACGATCTTTGAAGGCGGGTTTGTTGGCGCCTGGTAGTCGGTCGAAGCCTAGTATGTAGGAGCCTACAATGCCGTATGATAGGTTTTCGCCCAGACCGAAATCGGAGGCCAATTGTATGGCATTGCCGCCATCTTGAATGTTTACGCCTACGCTAAATTTGTTGTCGCCTTTTCCGGTAAATGCTTGCTGCGCTTGGATACAACTAAAGGTCAATAGAGCGGTGATAAGGGCTAATTTTTTCATTTTTTTATAGATAAATTGATAATTAGATTGTGTTAATTTCTGCCTTTTTCGTCGAAATACAATTGATGCAAGGGTTCGCTTTGCCAGTATTCTTTGGTATCGATGTCCATAATTGTGAGTGGTCCTTTGAAAGCGGCTCCTGTGTCGATGTTCCAAACATTGGCCATTTGTACGGGTGTGGTTAGCTCTAAACGCGTAACAGGTGTGTGTCCGATGTAGATTTCGTGATAAAGTGTTAAGCGTTTTGGGTACGACAAATGGTTTTTTGGAAGTGTTTTGTCTAGGGCAACGGCGGTTTCCCAAAGGGTACGATCCCAATAAAACAATCGCGGAAAGTATTCATAATTTATTCCGTTTAGGTTGGTAAACCCAGCATGAATGAACAAACGATTGTGTTCGTCAAGATGATAATTTTTTAATTTTTTTAGAAAAACTAGGTGTTTGGCAATGGTTTCGGGTGTTACTTTTTCGTAGGCGAGTACGGTCGCTTCGCCTCCATGTTTGTACCACAAGGGATTGTCTTTGCCGCTGTCGAGATAGTCCATGAACAGTTCGTCATGATTGCCACGGATGCAAATTACATTGTGTGTTTGTTGCATTTCGATAAGTAAATCAATCACTTGTGGGGACTGGCTCCAACCATCGACATAATCGCCCAAAAAAATCAATTGATCTTGTGGGGTTACTTTTGCTCGCTCTAGTACTTGATGTAAGGCGCGCAAGCCGCCGTGAATGTCTCCAATAACCAATGTTCTCATGTGCTCCAATTTCGATACCTACAAAAATAGTAGAAATTAGTAGAAAACTATTTTTTGCTGTAACAAATGAATCGTATCGGTGCAAATTATAAGAGGTTTTTAACAATTGAATCCAAGAAACGCAAGGCGCTATTGGTGTTGTTGAGTTTGGATTTGCAATTAAAAAATCTGGTATTTGACGAAAAGACGAGAATGGTAAGGAGAAAAAACCTGTATCCCATCCCAAAAAGTTTAGTGCTTTATGGATGGGATACAGGTTGTGTTTGCTAAAAAAAACAAGATCTTAGGATGAGATTTTAATAATCAAATCGTTTAAAGGCCTCGATCGCCTCGTACTCGGCCAGTCCTAATTGGTCATATTGTTTCGCCGTATTTTTGTTTCTGTCTTCGGCTCTTACCCAAAATTCTCTTGAGTCATTGCCTTGGAACATTACTCTGTCTTTTTGGGATTGGTGAAAAAGTATGGCTTGTCGTTTTAGCATTACTTCATCGGGACTCAAAGGGACTGCCATATCTATGTCGTGAAGATCCCATTCGTGCCAGGCGCCTCGGTACAACCATAGCCAACAGTCGTTCATAAAGGGCAATGATTTTAAGTCTTTTAGAGCCGCAAAAATGGAATTCAAACAGACTTCATGGGTGCCGTGAGGGTCGGCTAGATCACCGGCTGCAAAAATTTGATTTGGTTGAATTTGTAGTATAATTTTTTTGACAATATCAATATCTTCTGTACCTAACGGTTTTTTTTGAATCATTCCCGTTTCGTAGAAGGGCAAATCTAGAAAGTGAACGTTTTCATCTTTCAATCCTAGATATCTGGTAGCGGCATACGACTCTCTTCTTCTTATTAATCCTTTTAATTTTCGAACTTCATGGCTGTCTTTTTGCCCTGTTTTTTTGGTTTTAATCTTTTCAATTAGGGCCCCAAAATTGATTTCGGGCTGGTTTTTTTGAAGGTAATCAGCGGCCACTTCTGCAAATTTCAATGCTTCGTCGTCTGTAACGGCTATGTTGCCTGAGGTTTGATACACTACATGAACTTCGTGACCTTGTTTTATTAATTTGGCAAATGTACCTCCCATAGAAATAACATCATCATCAGGGTGTGGACTAAATAAAAGCACTTTTTTCTGGGCGGGTTCAGCGCGTTCGGGTCTGTAGGTGTCATCGGTATTGGGTTTTCCACCTGGCCATCCTGTGATGGTATGTTGCAGGATGTTGAACATGTTGATATTCAAATCATAGGATGTACTGTCCGTTGCTAACAAATCAGACATGCCATTGTTGTTGTAGTCTCTATCGGTTAGTTTTAAGATGGCTTTTTGAGTATGTTGACACAACCATACAATCGCTTTTTGTTTTAGTTTTTCGGTCCATTGGCATTCTCCAACCAGCCAAGGTGTTTCTACTCTAGTGAGTTCGGATGCTGCACCTTGGTCTAAAACAAAAGTGGTATTGGAATGATTTTGTAAAAAAGTAGCAGGAACTTCAGCATTGCAATCACCCTGTATGGTTCTTTTGACAATCGCGGCTTTGTTTTGTCCCCAAGCTAATAGTACAATTCTTTTGGATCGTAAAATGGTCGCAACTCCCATTGTTATTGCCTTTTTAGGAACATTGTTGATCCCATTAAAATCGCCAGAAGCGTCTACTTTGGTAATGTAATCTAGGGTTATGATGCGGGTACTTGAGTTAATGTGCGACCCAGGTTCATTAAATCCGACATGTCCTGTCCGGCCAATGCCTAATAATTGAAAATCCAATCCTCCCGCATTTTTAATTTTCATTTCATAATCGATGCAGTATTGATTAACGTATTCTAAAGGAATATTTCCCTCTGGGATGTTTACATTTTCAGGTAGAATATCGACATGATTAAAGAGATGTTGATGCATGAAATAATGATAACTTTGAACACTTTCCTTGGGCATCGGGTAGTATTCGTCTAGATTAAATGTGATCACATTTTTGAAACTTAATCCTTCTTCTTTGTGCATGCGTACTAATTCTTGGTACACTTTGATAGGTGAGGAGCCAGTAGCCAATCCGAGCACACATTTTTTGTTTTTTTCTTGTTGAGTACGAATTAAGTCAGCTATTTCTTGAGCGACTAAAATGGAGGCTTCAGCAGCATTTTTAAAAATGACATTGTGGATTTTTTCAAAACGCGTATCTTCAAATTGACCTGCGGGTTGGTAACTAATGGGTGATTTTGGTTGGGTTGCTATTTCCATAATTGTGGGATATTTTTTTATTATTTAATTAAAGTATTTGCTGACGGATTTGGATAAAGGATTAGCATATTAATGAGCTTACTTCTGAGAAATCGGGAGTAAAACGAAGGAAACGCGCTGGAAATCCAGGTTTGATTTTGCCCAATTCATTTTCCATTTTTATGGCTTTTGCCACGCGAGAAGTGCCCATTTTTATGGCTTCGTCTACGTCAATATTCAAATGTTGTATGGCATTTCGAATGGCTTCTTCCATAGATATACTGGCACCTGCCAAATTGCCTTCATCATTGCGGTAGAAACCATTGTCGAGATGCGCATCAAAATTCTCCCATTTAAAATTCTCTACTTTTCTACCTAAAAAAGCGGCATCAGTAATCAAAAACAATTTGTCTTTTTTTAAGGCATAAGCAATTCGGGCGGCTGCATAATCGCAATGGGCTCCATCCAAAATAATGGGAGCATATACGTTGTTGTTGTCAAAAACAGCGCCTACTAGGCCTGGATCTCGATGTCCAAATTGTGTCATAGCATTGAATAAATGTGTGACTAATGGGATGCCTTTTGAAAAATACGATTGTGCCTCTTGATAGGTCATCGTTGAATGTCCAGCCGAGAGTACGATGCCACTTTCTAAAAGCAAGTTTAATTGGTCTTCGGTAAAACATTCTGGGGCAATCGTCATTACTTTGATCACATCTTTCCCGTATCGGATGATTTCTTCTAATTCGGATGTTGTGGGTTTTCGGACTTGAGCCAAGCTATGAGCGCCCCGTTTTAAAGGATTCAAAAAAGGCCCTTCTAAATGCATGCCTAACACGCCGTTGTTATGTTTGTTTTTATAAGATCGGATGGCTTCAATGCCTTGTAGAATGGTTTCTTTTGAGGAAGAAATCATACATGGGAGCATATGTGTAGTGCCATATTTTATACTGGTTTCATAAATGTCTTGAAGTGTTTCTTCAGTTGGATATTGACTAAAATAAAATTTTTCACCACCATTAATTTGAATATCAATGGCGCCGGCCGATAGGTGATTTCCTTTCAAATCTATTAGCTCTGCGTGTTGCGGAATTTCGTTTTGAATGGAAAGGATAATTCCGTTTTCGATAATGACGACACTATCTTTTAGTACTTCATCTCCAGTATGAATTATTCCGTTTAGTAGTGCTTTTTTCATAATGGTGTTTTGTTTATTACTGATCTTTAAAACACTCTCAATCTAAAAATTAAGAGTGTTTAATAACTGTTATTTTTTAATTATTTTTTGAGAAACGATCTCCTGTTCATCACTAATTCTAAGGGTGTAAATTCCTTTGCTTAGATGTGCTAGGGAAAGGCTGGTTTCTTTTTCATTATTTTTCAATGACATAGTGTTTAATAATTGGCCATTCAAATTAAATAAAGAAAGAGTTAAGGGACCTGTTGCATTTTCAACTTTGATATTCACTAGGTCTGATGCAGGATTTGGATGAATTGTGATGTTAAAGTTTAAATTATTAATTGTTCCTTTTTGCTGATTTGTATTTAAAATACGATTGGTACTAGTAAATTGCGATATAGGGAAATCATTAAAGGTAAAGGCACCTATGTTTTTAGTATTTGTTAAATATGGCCCAGCATAGACGGATGAATTATCATTGTATAAACTGTTTGGTAAGTAGGAAATTTTTTGTGTATAAGAGGAGCTTGCTAAATCTAAAATCACTGTATTTCCTTCAATTGACAACGAAGTAATTTTTCCATAAATACCATCTAAATATAGATAGTCTTTCAGGTTGTATGATCCTACATTACTTTGGGCAATCAAGTTATTATTATTAAATTCTAATTTGATTTGTGTATTATCGCTTTTACTATAATAAGCCCTAATAATATTCGGAGCTAGTGGGTTTTCAGAACTTGGTAAATTGTATAGATCTTTTTCTAATACTGAAGCAACTCGTTGCCCAAGTGTTTTATATCCTTGTAATCCATAATGGCAATAGGCAATTTCATTCCCATCACCAGCTTGCATACCAGGAATTCCGACCATAGGGAATACTGTTATGTCAGGGTAAGTTAATGGTAAAGTGCGTTGCCATTCGCGCATCTTAGCCTGATTGATACTTGCACTACCGTAACATCCATTTAGATTTGTTTGAAAAATATAAACTTTAGAAAGTGATGGATAATCCGTTTTCCAACTCGTGTACATAGTGTCGAAGTTTGCTGGATAATTAGTGAATGTACCGTCAGCATTTTTTTCTCCTTGATGCCAAAAGACAGCTTTAATTTTGTTTTGGAGACCAGCTTTTTGTACCCTATACAACGTACGCCCATATACTGTAGCAAGATCCAAACGATTT
Organism: Flavobacterium succinicans LMG 10402; assembly: GCF_000611675.1. Taxonomy (GTDB): domain Bacteria; phylum Bacteroidota; class Bacteroidia; order Flavobacteriales; family Flavobacteriaceae; genus Flavobacterium; species Flavobacterium succinicans. The sequence goes on from NZ_JATV01000018.1 coordinate 31,547, forward strand.
GTAGTACTTGGAAGATTTTGTTCAATAGAACTCGAACCAGCACCTCCGTTAATTATACAAATAGGAATTTGCAAGGAGCTAGAAAGTTTATCCATCATTTCTAAGCCCCAAACTCCTACCATATAAGAGCCTGCAAAATAGGAAGGATTTGTAGAGCTTACTCCTCCTACTTGATTAGCTTGAGCCAGACCCCATAAATGTAAATTTGGATTATTGGCATCATAAGTATCATAGTTAGTATTGTTGGTTTGAATACCATAACTTCTCAAGAAGGGGTTTGTAAAAGTGTAACCAATTCGGGTTGGGTGAGAATTTGATTGTCCCATAATTACATAAGCATCACCTGCCAGTAAGTCTTTTCTTTCTGTGATTATTTTTAGGTTACCAAGTAAATCAATTGTACTTACAATAATTTTGTATTGAGCTAATTCAGCTTTTATCTTGCCAGACAAATCAAAAGAAGCATTTCCATTAGAATATACTAGCTCTTGATTTACTGATTTTTCAAAAACATCGTTTCTATAAAAGTCTACTTTTATGGATTTTAAATTAGGCAAGGTTACACTACCAGCTACCTTAACTGAAGCTAAATTTTGATCATCTCTAGCATAAAACTGTAAATCTTGGGGTATGCTTGTAAAGGATACGGTTGTGTTTTGTGCAGTATAGGTATCTGCTCCATTGGTTAACCAATTTAAACTAAAGCGTACAAAATACATTTGATAGGTTGAATTTTCTCCATTTTCATAATAAATTCCCATAGTACCATCGGGTAAAACGGTGAGGCTTGAATAGGCAGAAGCGCCAGAGAAAATGGTTTTGCGTATTGGCCAAGAAGCTCCTTCGTCAGTACTCATCAATACCGAAACATTGGTTCTGTCTCCAGCAAATGGAATGGTGTGTAATAAACGATTTTTGTCATAACCATCAAGAGTTGAGGTATAACGAATGATGTCGCCATCACAATTTGGATCGGTAATATCGGTTTGATTGTAAGGAGTGCCCCAAGTTTGTCCTTTATCTGTAGAAACATTGAATCTTCGGGTGCCTGCATTGCGAATGCTCATCAATAAATTACCATTGTTCAATTCTACAAGTTTGGCCTCGTCTCCTCCTATTTCTGCTTTGGCAGTAGAAACGGTCCACGTACTACCACCGTCTGAACTAGACATCATGTAGTTATTTATGGTGCTTGTTTCGTCTCTAACAACAAGTGCCACTACTATAGTTCCGTCACGCATTTGAAACTGTCTCCCAGATCCAATAAATACTCCTTTCCAATTTTGAGTAATAGGATTGCTACATCCTGCACCATAGATTTGATTGGTGATATCAATAGGTGCTCCCCAAGTGATTCCATTATCTGTACTTTTACAATACTTGATTTTTATTGGATTTGCTGCAGTGGATGAAAAAAAACCTTTTTCGGCCACAAATAGACAAAGTAGGTTTCCAGTGGGTTTGTCCAATACTAATGCGCAATCTCCCGCTCCTGTTGGAGCTCCAAAATTTGCTATAGTTACAGGTGCAGACCAAGTTTTGCCATTATCTGTACTGCGACGGATTACCGGATCAATTTTGGCTGCCAAGTCACCCGCTCCATTCCATCTTTTATCTGTGGCTGTAACCAAAGATCCATCGGCCGCTGTAATGATAGCAGGAATACGATAACTAGCAGCGCCAGCATCACCGGGTGTAAATAATAGTGTATTAGTTAATAAAATAACTCGATTACCTGCAACACTATTGGCTGTGGTATTATAAGTTATTGAATTGGCTACGATGGATTCGCAAGTAGCATCGAGAAAATTTCCTTCGCTAGCTCCTGCTGCAATATCATAGGTAATCCAAAAATAATTATCGCCAGAATTCAAAGGTTGATTTCCATTTACAATTAAATTTCCAGTGGACGGTGTTGTGCTACCAAATACGGTTGCTGTTGTTGGATTAAAAATGGCTGAACTACCACTTGAATAGATTTTGATGTTGGTAACATCAGCTGTGGAAGTAGTTCCCGTCATAGTGAATTTTAATGTGTTTACTGTTAGTGGATTAATTGTGCCACTGGTCGCAACTTTTACTGCAAGAATGCGTTGGTCTGTGTCTCCAATTCCTGTTGGTACTACAGTTTGTACTAATGAAACGGAGTTGATCTGCATCGTATTTGTTTGGGCAATCACAGAAGCTCCACCATTTAATGTCCCAGGATGGTTACGACCCGAGATATCGGGTACTGTATTTCCACTCACATTTTCAAAATCCCATGCTGCTAAAAGCAAAGGTTCATTACCAATGATTACTGAAGTTTTATCAGCCAAAACATCAGTTGCATTCATTGCTTTTCCCCAAAATCGGATGTCGTCTATTTGTCCATTCAAAAAAGAGGAAAACGTATTTAGGGTTCCAAAGAATAAATTTCCAGTATTGATTACAGTATTAGATCCTCCAATGTTAACAGTGGTTTTAGTTTGTTGCAAAAGTCCGTCTACATATATTTTACAACTTGTAGTGGCTACATCTACAACCATAGCAAGATGATGCCATACATTGTTTGAAATGGAGGATGTTCCGTATGGTGGGCCTGCTGCTCCTGCACTGGTGGTTAGATTGACGCCAAACTGCCCACCTCCAGAAGAGGAATTATTAATAAATTCATAGCCAACGCCACTTCCCCCGGGTCTTTTACTCAGGATGCGTTTAGAAAAGTCAGCTGTTTTTACTCGGCAGGTTATAGTAAGACTTTGGCCAGCGGCGAGATTGAAATCTGGATGATTAACAACCGACATATAATCGTTTATTCCATCCAAACTCAAAACCATAGGAAATGCATTTGAGATAGTTGGACCGCCAAATAAGGTTCCGGGATGATTATTTCCAGAAACATCTGGCACAGTGGAACCTGTAATGTTTTCAAAATCCCATGCACCCAATAAATTCGTGGAAGGACCTGTAATTGTTGAAGTCATATCTAACTGTAATTCAGCAGGAGTCATCGCAGTATTCCAAATACGGACATTGTCTATTTGTCCTGACCATTTGAAACTTTTGTTGGTGTCTGAAGTAGCGCCAACAATAAAATCCAAAGCATTAGAGAAATCGGAAGTTACCGAGGTAAATGTTTTGCCTGTGTTAACCAAAACGCCATCTAAGTATCCATATATTGTACGGGTACTGGTGGCGTCTAGGACTAAGGCCACATGATGCCATATTCCGTCAGCAATTGTTAAGGTTGAATAACCAGCAGTACTGATATTATTAGGCGATCCTGTTCCGCTCATATTCATCGCAAATTTGCCTGCATTGGATCCGTTTCCTGTCCAGAATTCGTATCCATTTCCAGAAGTTCCTGCTCTTTTAGCAAAAATTCTGGGGGTTCCAGTGTTGGTTGTGGTTTTTACCCAGCACGTGACTGTTTTGTTTTGGCCTGATCCAAAATCAAGATCAGGATGATCTGCTACCGACATATAAGTGTTGATCCCATCTAAATTTAAGACCTTGCCACTTTGAGCATATAGATTAAAACCTAAAACAAAACAAACAAACAAACAGAACTTGTGTAATCCATTTTTCATAATCTGTGGTATTTAGTTAATAGTAAATTTTTATTATATGCTTTTGTTGTTTAAAGGCTTATCTTTTCAAATACTCCTCTAAAATCTGAAGGCAATACCATTCTTGTCGTGGCAAATGGAAAGGCCCTTTATATAAATTTCCTTTGGCGGTTTGTGCAATGGTTCCGTCACGGTGTAAGTAACCATACCATTCGCCATTTTGTGTATCATGAAATTTTTCATACGCATACTCGTGAACCATTTTGTGCCATTGAGCATATTTTTCATTACCGGTCATAGTGTAAGCCAATAAAGTAGCTATAATCACTTCGTTATGCGGCCACCAGAATTTCATGTCCTGCCAATATTCTTGCACCGGTTTATCGTATACATCTTTGTAATACAATATGCCGCCATGTTCTTTATCCCATCCTCGTTCCCACATATAATCGAGCATTTTGCAACCTAGGGCAATTAGATGAGGATCGTTGTTGCGGTATTTGGCCTCGTGCAAAATAAACCAAGCACCTTCCATAGCATGACCAGGATTTAGTGTACGTCCATCAATATGATCGATGATGCTGCCGTCAGGAGCCACTTGTTCCATTACGCACGCAATGTCATCTTTTACAAAATCGCGTTCTATTTCAGCAATCCATTGACTAATCCATTCATCGCAGCGCGGATCGCCAATCGTTTCTCGCAATTGTTGCGCAGTATTGATCATAATCATAGGAACTCCAATCCCTTTGGATGGTCGGGTTGTAGTATATTTGGGTTGTAACAAACCTGGAGTTGTTGCGTAGGCTATACATTTTCCAAATAAAAAACGAGCTTTTTCAGCAACAGCTTCATCCCCGCTCGCTTTTGCGTAAGCTGCCATGGCAATCACTGCAAAAGTTTCCGAAAAGAAATACCGTCTTTTTCGAATGGGTTGTCCCTCACGAGTGACATGAAAAAACATTTGTCCATCCGTGTCAAAACAATGGTTGTTCAAAAAATCTACCCCACATTTTGCTCCTTCTAACCATTCTTTTTTGGGTTCAACTGTTGCATAAAGGGTGGCCAATAACCAAGAAGCACGACCCTGAATCCAGACTGCCTTATCGTCATCAATCAAACTTCCATCGTGATCACGCATTAGTAAGAACCCGCCAAATTGGGTGTCTATCGAGCGAGGAAACCAAAAAGGGATTGTATCGTGTAATAATTGATTTTGATAAAATTCTTTCAAGTTTTGAAGTTCTGTTTTTGAATAGCTCATTTTTATTATTTAATAATTGTCATTTATTTTTTTGATTGAATTCGCTTATAAAATTTGGATGTACCTAAAGAACATCCAGCGAAAAAGTGGAACAAGGCAATCCTTCTTCATTGATTAAATTGGCATTTGTAAAAGGTTTCCAAGCATATAAAATGGATTGAACAGTTGTTCCTTTCGGCGGGAATATCACCACTTGATTACCAATAATTTTGGCTTCGACTTCTAGGTGTTCTCCAGTTTTAGATACGATTTCAAACCCTTTTAGGGGTTGTTGATCTGAGGTTATCAATTTTTTAACCGAAGAAAAAGAAATCCATAACGCATCGTTTTTTAGCCAAGCTTTTATGGGTTTTGGACCCGAAGCAACCATATTTTTATGATACGTTTGCTTCAAGGCCAATCTAGCCAGTCGGTCGCCAATTTCTTTTTTTTGTGTCGGATGGACATTTTTTTCATCACCATAATCCATACTTATTGCCATGCCAGAATTAGGAATTTTGTTTTCTAACCTACTTTGCATCGCTCTGAATTCTGGCCAAGAAGGACGATTGAGGCTAGAAAGTTGTACATAATAAAAGGGGAAATTTCGCTTCCAAGCTTCTCGCCAACTCGCTACCATAACGGGAAGTAAATGTTCGTACCAATTGGTATTGTGTGCATTGCTTTCGCCTTGGTACCAAAGCACCCCTTTGATAGAAAAGGCCGTAAAGTCCTTTATTCCTGCCTCAAAGTTGTAGCAGGGTTCGTAGGGATGACGCTGTTTGGGATTAGTAGTGTTTTTCAAATTTATATCGGCTCTTTCTCTTACCCAAGGCATCAAAAAATCTGATTTGCGCCAGTTGTATAAAACCTCCACGGCTTTGTCGTCGTGTTCTAGGGTGTAACGAGCTATCCAAGATTCAATAGGCGAGCCACCCACGGCCACTTGTATCAATCCGATAGGAATAGCTTCTTCCTGAATGATTTTTTTCCCAAAATAATAGGCAATAGCCGAAAAGTCTTTCGCAGAAGTCGAGTCGCATACTTTCCAATTTCCAGAAAAATAATTCAGTTGATTGGTCTTGGCCAAGGTTAGGGAGTCCCAAGCGGTTTCATCGGTTTCTTGAATGGGTTGGTAATGAAATATTCGCAGTTGAGTATTCGCTTTGGCTTTTTGAACTTCTGCCTTTCCGTTTTCTGATTTTTCTAGTGGAAAAGCCATATTGGATTGTCCGGAACACAACCAAACATCGCCCAAAAGAATGTTTTTTAAAACGATACTTTTTGTTTTAGTTTTTACTGCTAATTCATACGGCCCTCCGTGCGACATAGCCTGAAATTGAACTTTCCATTTTCCTTTGGCATTGGTGATAACCGTTTGCTTTTGAGTATGAAAAACCACTTCAACGGACTCACCAGCATTGGCTTTTCCATAAATGGCAAGAGGTTGTTGGCGTTGCAACACCATATTGTCGGTAAAAACAGGGGCTAAAGCCAAACCACCAAAGTCGCCACTAATTGCCGAATATACTGTAGTAGCTAAAATGTTCGCGCCTTCTTTGGAAGGATGTAACGCATCTGGGAAAAGGTCAGGACGCTCGTATAATTTTTCATGTAAATCAATTAGGGTCACCTCATTTGCTTTGGCTACAACTTCGATTTGTGATTGGATTTCCCAAAACCAGTCTCGCGTACCCGATTTGAAACGGGGATGTTCGTTAAAAATGGGACTCATCCTGCAGATGAATAGGTTTACTTTTGGATTTTGTTGTTTTAAAGCGGCAATCATCTCGTGATAATTCGCTTGGAAATCTTGTTTATAATTGGGCCAGTTTCTAGAATCGGTATCGTTGAGCCCCAAATGAATAATAGCAATATCAGGACTAAAGGCTAGTGCGGCTTTGTATTCGTTGGTTTTAGCATACGGTCGATGTCCTTTTTGTAAAAGCGTCGCGCCACTGTGACCAAAGTTTTTTACCACATAATTTTTCCCTAATAAAGATTGTAAAACAGCAGGATAAGCCTCGGATGTTGGATTGCCCAAAAGATAACCTGCCGTAACAGAATCGCCTATGCAAGCTACTTTGGTTTGTGCGTAACTCACATCAATTAACCAAAACAGTAACAGGAAAAACAGATAATAAGATTTTTTGATAAAAGACATAGTGTTTTTTTAAAATAATCTACCGAGACGAAAGGTGAATCTCGCCTCAGTAGATTCAGAAAACCAAAATTCAACTTAACCACTCTTAACAAATGCGATTTATTTATGCTTCACAATAATCATTGACTTGTGGTTTTAAAAAGCAAAGTTGAACTAGCAAAGCCAAAACGACGATGCCTGCCATCATTGCAAAACCAAAACCCAGCGTTCCATTGTCGGCATACTTTCCTAAAACAGAAGTTACCATAGCACCACAGCCTACGCCAGTCATATTCAAAATTCCGTAAGCAGTCGCTCGATATTTTGAAGATACAAACTGACAAAGAATAGGCATATTGTTAGCATCAAACATACCATAACCCACGCCAAAACACAGTCCAGCGCTTACAATATGCACGATGGAATGCCCAAAACCTATGAGTAATAAGGCAGGAATGGTCAAACTCAATCCAATGGCACTGGTATAAATTCTTCCTTTTACATTTTTGAGCACCCATCTATCCGAAAGAACACCACCAAAAAGAACGCCGAGTAATGAGGAAATCGAGATGGTAATGGTCGCCAGAGGTCCCGCTTGCTCCATCGGAATGCCTAAATTTCCTGAAAATAAAGTAGGTAACCAGTTTTTGGTAGCCCAACCAGGAAGACTAATCGTAGCAAAAAAGAAGAGAATAATCCAAAAGGAAAGATTCGTAAACAATAGCGCTACACCTTTTAAAACCGCTATTTTTTCTGTTGGAGAGTCGTTGGTTATTTTAGTATTCGTAGCCGTTTTCTTTTCAGCAAGAAAAAAGACCAAAACGAAAGCATAAATGATTCCGATTAATCCAAAATAATGAAAAGTACTGTGCCAAGAATACGCTCCAGCAATTGTTGCACCAAAACCACCCAAAGCGGAGCCTACATAAAGCCCTGTCATATGAATTCCGATGGCTAAGGATCTGGATTTTTGTTGATGATAATCGGCAATGAGGGATAACCCAGCCGGAATGTACAAGGCTTCGCTTACGCCCATTAAGGCCCTGAGCCAGTACACTTGTCCGTAACTTGTAGCGTAGCCCATAGCATAAGTAACCACAGACCAAACAAACAAACTGCCTACGATTAACCATTTTCGGTTCATTTTATCGGCAATAAGGCCAGAAACCGGACTCATCAATGCGTAAATCCAAAGAAAAATGGCCATCAACCTTCCGAAATTTTCTCCTGAAACCAGCTCAGGGATGTCCTGTTCCATGGATGGACGCATGGTGGCTAGCATCTGCCTGTCCATGTAATTGAGCAAGGCCACAAACCAAAGTAGGGCGACCACTATCCAAGGATAATATTTTGAGTTTTTCATGATTTTTTTGTACTTTATAAATGGAGTAGTAGTTAATAGTCAGCGTTATTTCTTTATTTTTCCTATCATAATATTTGGAGTTCGAATGCCGGGTTTTATTTCGCCATTAGAGAGCACTAGGGCATCATCCCACAAACATGCAGTAGTGGTCACCGGAGTCAGGAAGGGCAATTCGCCTATTTTTTCCCAAGAATCTGTTACTGTGTCGTAGGCTAGAATTCCTCTATAAAAACCTTGATGGTGGGTAACGAGTTCGTTTTTTTTGCCTATTAGGATCTCTTTTTCTTTTGGTGAATTCGTTTGTGCGATTTGTGATAAATACGTTTCTATTTTATGAAAAACGACTCCGTTGTCTCCTCCCAAAAGTAAAATTTTACTTTTCCCTATGCGAAGGGCTGTACCTGCTGATAAGTTCATTAAGGATTTTTCATCTGAAATAGTAGCGATTTCTTTCCATTGTTGTTGTTTGAAATTGTATGAAAAAGTAGTACTATGTAAGTCGCTAATTCCTGAAACTGTTTTGGTTCTTCCGCCAAAAACAAAAAGACATGGTCCTTCTTTTGTCTCTTGAACTACCGCTGTAGCATGGGCTAATGCCAAAGGAAGATCAGCTAGTTTTTTCCATTCCAATTGTTCTAGATTCAGATTTAAACTATAAAAATCTTTCGAGGAGTGTTGTGTTTCATCCCCACCTACGGCATAGACCACTTTTTCGTAATTGCTTAACGCGATATTTGTTAATGGCTTGGGGAGATCAGGAAGGTGATGGAGGCTTATTTCATTTTTTGCTTTGGTCCATTTTAAAAGATAGGCTTTTTGAGACAGACCCTTTTTATTTTCTCCGCCTGCATAAACCACACCCAAATCTGTAGAAGTTACACCACAATAGGCTATAGGTTCTGGTAAATACGAATCAACTTCGGTATTCCAAACATAATTGTCGCCTTTTTTTTCTAGAAGATGTATCGTGTTATGGTATTTTTTTTGTCCTCCTTCCCAAGGCATTTTATCCGGAAAATTTGCCCCACCTGCCACGATCAATGCATTTTGGTGTACACCATTTATGGCGCCTGCAAAGCCTAGTGTGGGTTTTCCATCGTGAGTTTGCATGACGGCGGCTAGTTCCCATTCTATTTCAGTGTGTTCTTTTGTTTGAGCAAAAAGAGAGCTGCTATTTGGCATAAGAGTGATGATTAGAGTGAAAGAAAACAGTTGTTTTCTTATCGTTTTCATTGTAAATCGATGCATTAATTCGATTTAAAACTTTTGAAATCTAAGCTTTGAACGTCTTTTTGAAAGGCTTCAAATTGGGAGGCGTTCATGTTTTTTACGGGTAATCTGAAATCACCCAAATCCAAACCAGCCACTTTCATATATGCTTTTCCAACTGAAATTCCACCATATTTTCCTAGTAATCGAATCATATTGATGGACTTTTGCTGCAACTGCCGAGCTTTTGGTAAGTTGTTGCTTTCGAAGGACGCTATTAAATCATAGTATAAAGGAGCGGCATAATTAAAAGTACTTCCTACCGCTCCTTTGGCACCTAATACCAAAGCGGATAACATATTTTCGTCACGTCCCCAAAGCATATCATACTTGCCATCTTTATAACTCATACAGCTTTGAAAGTCCATGAAATCCTCATGAGTGTATTTTATTCCTGCAAAATTGTCGAGTTGACCATCTAAAGCTTGTATCAAATCAAACATCGGGAAGTTAACGCCTGTTAGTACTGGAATATGATAGTAATACAAGGGCATATTTGGCACACTTTCTCCTACCATAATACAAGCTTGTGCTAGCATCTCTACATTGGCTGGTTTGAAATAAAAGGGAGCTGTCAACGAAACGGCATAAAGTCCTATTTCATAAGCGTGCTTGGCCAAATCAATACAATCGTTTATACAAGTTCCTCCAAGGAAAACCATGACTTTGAAATCTTCATCGTGATTAGAACAATCGGCCCAAGCTTGTGCCATAGCTTTTTTTTCTTCAAGGGTTAACGAAACCCCTTCTCCTGTAGATCCGTTGATAAAAGCACCGGTTACTTTATTGCGTTTTAAAAAGGAATAATATTCGGGTATGCGACTACAATCCAATTGCCCATTCGAGTCAAAAGGAGTGAATGGTGCAGCTATAAGTCCTTGTAAATGTGTTGTTTTCATTGTTTTTATAATCTTAAGGTTGGAATGTAAAAGACCAAGCCGAACTATATTCATAGTCGACTCAGTCATTTTTCAGTAAAAAAAAGGTTTTAGCGGCCCTTAATTTTGTTTAATTTTTGGATTGTAGTTGATGGTATTCTGAGAAATTGGGAATAAAATGGTTTTCCCTACCATTGATGGCACTAAAGATGTTTTGTTAAAACGTACTAAATCCCACCATGCTTTGCCTTCAAAGGCTAATTCTTTCAAACGCTCATTTAATATGGCATCGTCGTTGGCGGCTTGAGTACCATTAGTGAACGAAGCTGTTGCATCTGCTCTTTGCATCACTAAATTCATCTCGGTTGTTGGATCTTGACCCAAAGCGTTTTTGATTTCGGCCTTCATCAAGAGAATATCTGCCCATCTGTAGATGATGATATCACTAGTAAATCTTCTTAAAGATCCGTCTACCGTACCGTTGTATTTCATTAAACCTGTCACCACATCGGCGGTATTGGCCGTGTTTCTCAAAGTCAAGAAAGTAGCGTCTTTACGAGTATCTGTAGCAGAGAAATTAAAACGAGAAGCATCTGGCTGAACTCTTGAAATTCCCGCATTACCAGCTCCTGAGCCTAAAGTTCCGAATAACGCTGTAGCGGCTGAAGCAGTAGCTCCAGAAAAATCGGCTGGCCCAACATACATAAATGAGTTCCAGTTGTCTTGTAAATTAGAAGTTACATCGGTCAAAGAATAACGAATGGCAAATAATACTTCAGCATTTCCTTTATTAGCGTAACTAAATACATCTTTAAAATTAGGCAATAAAGATAGGGGAGTGATAGCATTTATTGCGGTAAGCGCCACATTCAAATCAGCGGTTCCACCTCCTAATTGTTTTGCAGTCCATAGAAAAACATCGGCTTTTAAAGCATTCGCGGCTGATTTTGATAATTGTACTTTGTTGTTGGTGTCATCAGGAAAATTGCTCAACGCCAATTCTAAATCCGATTTGATAAAAGCAAAGGTTTCTTGAATCGTGTTTCTAGGAATGATGTACTCATTTTGATTGGTGTTTTCTGTTGGAGTGGTTACAATAGGTACTCCGCCCCAAGAACGTGCCATGATGAAATAAGCCATAGCTCTCATAGTGTAAGCCTGAGCCAAATAACGTTTTTGTTCTTTTGCAGTTGCGGGACTAAACGTGATCGTTGGTACATATTTCAGAATCAAATTGGCTTGTTGCACCACAGTGTACAATCCGCTCCAATCCACATCAATATTCTGAGCGTTGAGGTTGTTGTTGTAATAATTGGCAAGATTTAAAGGCGATTGCACACCACCTTTAATCTCAGCACTTCTAGCGCCTCCCAACAAATAATAGTTTTGTTGGGTTTGGGTTCTAAAACTGTAGTATAAACCATTCACAGCAGCTTTGGCATCGTCTTCGGTTTTCCAGAAGGCATCCGAGGTGATACTGCTTTCGGATTGTAGGTCTAAATCATCGGCACAAGACCCTAAAAGAGTGAGTCCTGCAACTAAAAATATATATAGGATATGTTTATTTTTCATGGTATTGATTTTTAAATTACAGACTAATGTTGATTCCAAAAATGATATTTCTTGGAACAGGATACGTACCTGTTGCACCTGCCGAATTGAGTCCTTGACTTGATCCACCATCAATGCCTTGAACTTCTGGGCTTAATCCGCTATAGTTGGTAAAATAGTACAAGTTGCTTCCTGTAACATAGACTCTAGCTGAAGAAAGTTTGATTTTTTCAACAAACGATTTTGGAACCGTGTAGCCAAGCGTAATTTCTCTTAAACACAAGAAGTCGCCACTTTCATAATAACGGCTGTTACCTTGAAACATGTTGGTGTTGTAAGCGGCTCCACTAGCTTCAGAACGGAAGAGGTTATTTTGATTGGTTTGATCCGCCCAACGGTAACGAGGAACATCCGTGATGTCGCCTTCTTTTTGCCAAGACTGTAAACTTTCGGCGATTAAACCGTAGTTTCCTTGAAACTGACCTACAAAACGGGCTCTTGATTCGTTATAGATCGTGGCTCCCAATGAGTAATCTGTTCTTACGGCTAATGAAAATCCTTTGTAACTGACATCAAAATTGAAACCTCCCACATATTTCGGAAACATATTCCCCATAAATTTACGGTCTTTGCTATCAATGGTCTTATTACCATCAGCATCTTCGAAGATGGCATCTCCAGGTAATTTTATACCATTAGGATTTCCTCCGGTTGCTGAGGTTTTTCCAACGTAAGTGTCTTTGTAGATGGCATTATACGCATCAGCTTCGGCTTGTGTAGACAAAATTTTGATTTGTTTATGGGCATAAAAATCGCCAATCTTTTGACCTTCTTGTAATCCTCCAACAAATTTATATTTACCTGTTGCTGCATCCCAAACTTCAGTTCCACCAATTCGGTTATTCAAGTTGCCATTAAATGGAAGTTTTTCAACGGTATTTACGTTGTGAGAGATAATGAAACCAGCATTGATTTTAAGATCTTCGTTGTTATAAATCGCCGCGTTTATTTCCATTTCGAATCCTTTACTTCTTAAAGCACCTAAATTGGTCAAAACGGTAGAGAATCCACTGTTAGAAGGCAAGGTCAAATTGGTCAACAAATCGGTAGTGAGTTTATTGTAGAAATCTCCAATCACACGGATTTTGTCTTGGTGAATACCCAAATCAAAACCGATATTGTTGGTTTTTGATTGTTCCCATTTCAAGCCTGGATTAGCAATTTGTGAGTTCACAATGGCAGATTGTCCGTTGTAATTATTCGCTAAACCGTTGGTAGAACCTGAATACAATCCACCAGCTTGAAAATCACCAAGGGTTCCAAGATTACCATTTACTCCATAACTGGCTCTCATTTTTAAGGAAGAAACCACTTTAGGTACATGTTGCCAAAATCCTTCTTCGTGTGCATTCCATCCTACTGAAACTCCTGGGAAAAATCCAAATTTATTGTCTGGGCCTAAACTTGAAGCACCATCATAACGGAAGGAACCGGTAAACAAATATTTGCCTTTGTAATCGTAATTCAATCGTCCAAAAACGCCATTAATGACAAGTTTGCTATTGTTTGCAAAAACGGATACTGGAATAGGAGAAGAATCTAAGGTTTCGGTTACATCTGATGCACCGCCTTTTCCAGCCGCATTGAATGCTTTGATCACTCGGTTATAATTAGAACCTCCTAGTTTGGCCTCAAAATTACCAATGGCTTCTAGCTCTTTTTTATAGGTAAAAACACCTTCAAATTGGGTTTGAAAATAACGGTTGTTAAATTGAGAAGCATTTCTTGTATTGTCTAAAACTCCGGTACCACTCAAGAATGCTTGTTGGAACACGTTGCCCGCATTGTTTTCGCTGTACAAGGACATCGAAGGAACAAAATTCAAATCTTTAGTAATGCCCAAATCAGCATCTACGGCAAGTTGTAATTTTTCGTTTTCGTTGATTCCTTTTACTTTGCCCATTTGGTACAAAGGATTTCCGTTGATGTTGTTTTGACCAGGAGCTAAAGATCCGTCTTCTAATAAAAATTTAGTGGTAGGTGCATTGCCTAAGTAACGGTTAAACACCACACTATTGCTCACTACTTGATTATTATTGGATCTAGCATAGAGCATTTTTCCATTCACTGTAAAGTTGTCTGCCAGTTTAAATGAAGCGTTCATTTTGGAAGTAAAACGCTCATAGCCTGTAAAAATCGTAACACCATCTCCTTTTAAATAGCCTAAACTTAAATCGAATAAGGCTTGGTCGTTTCCACCACTAAAATTCAAATTGTGGTTTTGTGTAATGGCATTTTGAAACAAAACATCGTTCCAATTTGTGCTTTTATACATAATGATATTGGCACTGTTCAAAGGATCTACCATTTCTTGCCATCCTTTGGCTTGCAATGTAGCAATGGCATCTGGAGTTAAACTCGATTTGAGTAAACTAGCAAACGGAGTTCCTGATGTTAAGTTATTGCCTGTTCCATAAGGAGTAGCGCCAGCCAATTGATTATCTCTTGCATTGGGACGTGTCCCTCCGAAGATATCTGCTGCATTTTTTACACCTAACCTTGACAATCTGATAAAATCCTCGCCTCCAAGAAAATCATATTTTTTAGCCACTTGGCTAAATTGAGTGGAATACCCATATGAAATTTTTGTTTTTCCAGGTTTTCCATTAGCTGTAGTTATGATGATAACCCCATTAGATCCTCTTGCTCCATAAATAGAAGTAGAAGCCGCATCTTTTAATACTTGTAAAGAAGCAATATCGGCAGGGTTAATGTCGTCAATTTGCAAACGAATGACACCATCAACAATATATAACGGAGTGGCTCCCGCAGGATTGTCGATCGAAGTTCCGCCACGAACCAAAATGTTAGAAGCTTTACCAGGTTGTCCAGATGCAGTACGAACAATAACCCCACTTACGTTTCCTTGCAAGGCCTGAGTCACGTTGGAATACGGAACGTTTTCCAATACTTTTTTGTCTAATTTCGATACGGAAGTAGTTACGGCTCTACGGTTTTGAGAACCATATCCTACTACGATTACCTCGTTCATTTGTTGGCCAATTTCTTTTAATACGATTAAAAGGTCTTTGTCACCATCAATTTTTACTACTTGATCTTGAAGTCCAATGTAAGTGGCTAACAATTCGGTAGCATTATCAGGAACTGAAAGCACAAAAGAGCCGTCAAAATCAGTTTGTATCGAGATTTTTGTCCCTTTCACTAGAATATTTACGCCAGGTAGTGGCTCCCCTTTTTCGTTTACTACCTTTCCTTTGATCTTTTTTTCAACTTCAAGAGTTTTGGGCATAGCTTTCATTTCATTTTTAGGGACTAATGAAATAACATTGCCTTGAATAATCCATTTTACGGGAGCATTCATAAAAATTTTCTGCAAAACATTTTCAATGGTTGCGTTTTTTACTTCCAAAGAAACGGGGTCGATTTTGTTTAAAATGGCAACATCATAAAAGAAAACATAATTGGTTTGTTCTTTAATAACGTTCAATACTTTTTTAGCAGGTACCTTTTTACCTGAGAAGGTAATGGTTTGAGAAGAAACAGCTGCTGAAACATGAAGGGTAAAAGCAATTATCAAAACAGTTGATAACTTCATAACTTTCCAGAATTTAGGTGTAAGCCAAGAATTTCTTGACTTGCATTTTGGTAATAATTTCATACTTTTGTAATGAATTTGGTTAATAATAAAATTTCCTTGCTTGGTTATTGATTTGTTTTTCCAATTTTAATTTTCTTTTCCAGAAGAAAAATAAGCCAGCAATGCTTCCAACATGTGCTGGTTTTTTTTGGATCACAAATGAATGTTTTTTAGGGCAATACCCTTATTGTCTTTCCTTCTATTTTAAAATGAATGTTATTGGTTTCTAAAATTTTTAATACTTCATCTAAATTTAATTCGCGACTGATTTCGCCATCAAAATTGCGCGGTACCACTCCTTTTTCAAAAACAATGGCTACATCATACCATCGGCTGAGTTGTTGCATCACATTTTCAAGGCTAGTATTGCTGAAATAAAATAGACCTTTTCTCCACGCCATTACTTCGTCAAAGTTTTCAATATTTTTTACACTTAGTGCACCAGAAATTGTTTGCACGGCTTGTTGACCGGGATGCAAAAGCGATTTCTCGTTGCGGTTTCGCACTTCTACACTTCCCTCCAAAAGTGTGGTTTTGGTACTTTTCTCCTCAGGATAGCTGTTGATGTTAAAATGCGTTCCTAGTACTTTTACTTCGTTTGCATTTGCGGTAACGATAAAAGGATGATTTTTATCTTTTGCCACTTCAAAATACGCCTCTCCTGTGATGCTAACTCTTCTTTCGTTTTGAACAAAAGTGGTCGGGAATGTGATGGAAGATGAAGCGTTAAGCCAAACCTTGGTCCCGTCTGAAAGCACCAATTGATATTGTCTTCCTCTTGGAGTCACCATACTGTTTTGGGCAGCGGTGTTGGTGTTTCCACCAGAGTAAACTAATGTTCCATCTTTTTTGGATACTACGGTACTGTTTTGATTCGCCAAAACGCCGTTGGCCACACTATCGAGTACAATTTGTGAACCATCCGCCAAGGTGAGTATTGCGCCTGAAGTACCAGGGGTGATTTTGTTTTTCTCAACCGCAACTACAGTGGGAAGGGTTGTTTTTTGGTTGTAGTTGTAATAGCCTATTCCTAAAAGCAAGAGTATGCTGGCAGCGGCTAAGATTTTTTTCCAATGTACATTAAGGGATATGGTTTCTTCCTCGTCTTGTTCCGATTTTGGATGCATTTTTTCTTTTAACGCTTCAATAAACACTGTGGTAGCATCGGCATCAGCTGTTCCTTCTTGAATTTGATCATAATTGTTTCGAAGGATACCATCAAGATCTTTGGCGTATTGCGGATCGTCTATCATTTGAAGTAAACGCGCTTTACCTTCAGCAGTAATTTCTCCTGAAACATACTGTTGCATTAACGTTTTAAATTCTTTTTTTTGATACATAGATTTATGATTTTAGCCCGCATATACCCCTTCTATAATTAAAGACGAGTTGTGGTAGCGAAAGTGGCAATGGAAAAGTGAAAAAAAATAAAAATAATTCGTAAAAGCTTGTTTATAAACGAATTATTTTGTGAAAAAAAATAGTGAAAGTGTAAAAATAATCCAAAAACACCATCCATATTGACTGTTCATGTGTGTTCTCAAAAAATTGAGTGCTTCGAGCAAATGCCATCTAATAGTTCTCTTGGCAAGACCCAATTCTTTGCTAATATAGTCGGTGTCTTTGCCTTCCAATCGACTCAAAATGAAGATGGTTTTGCGAGGATCCGTCAATAAATTTGCTCCTTCAAGAATGATAGTGTTGAGTTCTTCAAGTTCGTATTGTTCATCGGGTTTAAGGAATAATTCTTGTAGTTTTTCCTCTTTTAAAGAAGCCGTTTCTATCAGTTTTTTTCGAATATGAGAAATGATCAGATTCCGACTTACAATGAAAAGATAATTATCAAAACTTTGAATCTGTTCTAGTTTTTCTCTTTTTTCCCAAATCTGAATAAATACATCTTGTGCCAATTCCTCAGCAACAGGATAAGCTTTGACAAAACTTAAAGCATGTAAAACTACTTTTTTCCAATATTTTCCCACCATTTGTGTATAGGCCCATTCGTTGCCATTGGCAATTTGTGAAAGAATCAAAGCTTCAGTAGTAGACGCTATGGATGAATTCATAAAATGGTTAAAATAGTGTTAAGGAACTGCAAACATAGAGAATTATACTCTGCTTTTATTTCTTTTTAATAAAAAAAGTATGCTCAAACAAAAGAAGTCTATTTTTTTGTTTTATGGTGTAAATTAAATAAAAGATTGAATATAAAACAGTTTATTTTTTGATTTACTGTTTTTTGTGTAAAACAAATAAGGTGTTTTTAAGTAGAAAAAAACTTATTCAGCAACAGCTTTGTCATACTTCATTTTTCTCAAAATTCGTAGTGCTTCTTTAAAAGAGAGATACACTTGCGGGAAGGGTTTGAGCAAAGGTTTGGCATCAATCAATTTTTGCTTGGCCTCTTCAAATCCGTTGAGGTAGCAAATCATGAGGGTTGAAGGCAGGTTTTCAAGATCTTTTTGTTCTCTATCGTGTAGCGTTTGTCCTTTTTGGAGTTTGTGTAACAAAGTGTTATTGGCATTGTAAATATGATACAACATTTTAGTGTTGAATTCTGGAGGTTCAAACAGAAATTTCCGATCTATTTTGTAATAACCATTGTCATGAAAATGGATGGTTTGTTGTTCCAAAGGATAAAAACTGGTCTTGTCATTCAGTCCCAGCGGTACATATTCAATGATGGTAAAACTATCCTCGTCAAAAGTGATTTCGACCACATCTTGAGCGGAATAAAAGAGTTTGATTTGTTCGTTAATTAGCTCGATGTCGACTCGAGACAAATAGGTTTTTCCTTTGTAATGCTTGCCAATGCCAGCCCAACACATCACAAATAATTCCTTGAAGACTTTGTATTTGGGAGCCATGTCTTTGTGACGAAAATTCATGAAATCAAAAACGCCATCTAAAGTATATCCAATGCTGTTGCGCGAATTGTTTTCGATGCCAATCACCGTTTCGGTATTTTGATAATTTCGTTCTATTTCACCTGCAACCGGTAGCGTATTACTGCCACTTCGAATAAAAATACTTTGTGTCAAAATGGTATGAATGCCTTTTTTGAAAAAGGAAGTTTTCGGATTGGGTTTTATGGTCACTAGTCCCACAACTTTGTCTTTGGGCAATTGTGGAAAGGGCACATTCTCGTATTGAATTTGTGGAGGGTTTTCCAGAAAAGCATTCACTAAATTCTGAATCCGACTGTCGTCAAAAAAATCATCGCCAACAATGGCATTATCTTGATCTTCAACGCCAACGACTATATATGAATTGTTAGTAGGATTGGAATTGGACAGTGCGCAAATATGCTTCAAGAATTTAGCTTTCCCTTCTCGAGAATGTAAATTCAACTGACGCTTTTTATCATAAAAACTACTCTCATCGTTATGAGCCAATAAATTTTTGATAAGCAAGCGTTTGTTAATCATGTCCTAAGTATTTGTACTAGAAGTTTTAAAAGTACGCTTTTTCAATTGGAAACAAAAGAAAACCAAAAAGCTAGTTACGCTTTTTTAAAAAAAAAGTATAACTAGCTTAGCCATTTTTATTAAGTCGGATTACGCTCTTTTTACAATAGTTGGCGAAGCCTGAGCCGTTGGATACACAATCAAGTCTGCAATATTGACGTGATAAGGTCGTGTCACTACAAAGTGAATAATATCCGCAATATCTTCCGGTCGCAAAGGCGTTAATCCTTTGTAAACGTTGGCGGCGCGTTCACTATCACCTTTAAAACGTACTTCGCTAAACTCCGTTTCTACCATTCCGGGATGAATTCCCCCAACACGAATTCCGTAAGGATTCAAATCCATTCGCATGCTTTGGTTCAAAGCATCTACCGCATATTTCGAAGCGCAATACACATTGCCATTCGGGTACACTTCCTTTCCAGCAATCGACCCAATGTTGATGATATGTCCAGATTCTTTGGCAATCATTTTTGGAATAATCGCTTTAGAAACATACAGCAATCCTTTGACATTGATATCTATCATAGCGTCCCAATCGTCCATATCCCCATTTTGGATGGAGTCAAGACCATGGGCGTTTCCAGCGTTATTTACCAAAATATCAATATTTGAAAACCCTTCGGGCAAAGAGGCTATACTTTCGAAGACCGCTTTTTTATCGCGAACATCAAAACACAAGGTATTAACAGCAGTAAAAGCGCTCAATTCTTTTTCCAAGGCTTCCAGTCGGTCTTTTCTTCGGCCGCAAAGCACGATTTTAAAATTATTTTGAGCTAGTAATGTTGCGGTTGCTTTTCCGATACCGCTTGTAGCACCTGTGATTAAGGCAGTTTTTATCATAAAATGTAATTTGATAAGAGTATAAGAATTTTCAGGAACAGTAACAATGGGATTTATCAGGAGGCAAAGTCCCGCTATCCGCTATATCTTTTTTTATAAAGCTGACAGGTTTTTAACACCTGTCAGCTTTATAAAAAAAGGATGCCGCTCCTATCGGGGTTAAAAGCAAACAAATTGCCTTTTTGGCATCATTTATAGGACCACTAAGTTACCAATGTCATTAAGTTAAGAGATTTTAGATTGAAGATTAACGATTCTTGACCCGAGCGTTAGCGAACTGGCGAAGCATTTTAGATTTTTGAGCAAGTGAGTAAAAAACAAATGATTTTCAGTATCTTAAACATCAGCAATCAAATATCGTTAATCAAAAATCGTTAATCAAAAATCAGCAATCATTTTATCATTTAATCCTTAACTTAATGACATTGACTACGCTACTTCGTGTCCCATACTTTCGGTCCAAATCGCAAACCAATCTTCGTTATCTAAAACCAATTGAGAGGCTTTGAGTAAGTTTTGAATACGAGCTATATTAACCGTTCCAGCAATGGGTATGATTTGAGCCGGATGTTTTAAAATCCAAGCCAAAAGTATCGAATCGGCTCCAATTTCATATTTAGAAACTAATGATGCCAATAATTTTCTCAAACGAAACGTTTGCATATTATCCTGACGAAACACACTTCCTAGCGGATTCCAACTCAAAGGACGAATCTGGTGCAGTTGCATATAATCCAAACTTCCATCCACCATCGGTTGAAATTCAGTAGCCGAAAATTGAATTTGGTTAAAAGATACCGCAGTTTTTTGTCGAATTAATTCGGTTTGTGAACTCGTAAAATTCGATACCCCAAAGTCAATAATTTTCCCTTGGCTTTTTAATTTTTCAACTGCTTCAGCAATTTCATCTGCTTGCATCAACGGGCTGGGTCTATGCAACAAAAAAACATCAAGATAATCCGTTTTAAGATTTTTCAAAGAAGCATCAACCGATTTGAGGATGTATTCTTTTGAGTAATTATAGTGTTTTACTATAGTATTTCGTTTTTCGGATACCAGCTGAATTCCGCATTTTGAAATCAACTGTACTTGTTCTCTATTAATTTTTGAATTGAATAACGCTTTTCCAAATTGCGTTTCAGTAGTATAACTTCCATAGATATCCGCATGGTCAAAAGTAGAAATCTTATTTTCAAAACAAATATGGATCAGGTTTTCCATTTCTTTTGTCTTGAGATTTTTGTCCCAAACGCCCCAATTCATGGCGCCGGCAATAATGGGTGATAATGTTGATGTAGTCATGCTTAAATTTTGATTATTTTGAATTTAACCTAGGTTTAAAAGTTAATTCTTCAAAGTTCTTAAAAATTAATAGATAGTGTCATAATTCTTACTTAAAATAGTGATTCATCTTGTTTTTTTAACCTATTTTTAACACTAAACCTCTAAAAAAAAATTCAATTTGCACCATCAAAATTAGCTTCAAATAACAATAGGTATAAAACTATAACGATGGAACAAAATACAACGACTTTAGACATTAGAGCAATCAATGAGAAAATAGAAAGGGAGAGTGCTTTTATCGATTTGCTTACCATGGAAATGAACAAAGTTATTGTGGGACAAAAACATATGGTAGAGCGATTGCTAATTGGGCTTTTAGGTCAAGGACACATTCTGTTAGAAGGAGTACCTGGTTTAGCCAAAACATTAGCGATTAATACTTTGTCTCAAGCGGTTCAAGGTTCTTTTAGCAGAATACAATTTACCCCAGATTTATTGCCTGCCGATGTTGTTGGAACAATGATTTATAACATCAAGCAAAATGAATTCTCAATCAAAAAAGGACCCATTTTTGCCAATTTCGTCCTTGCCGATGAGATAAACCGTGCGCCTGCAAAAGTACAATCGGCTTTGCTAGAAGCGATGCAGGAAAAGCAAGTAACCATTGGTGATACTACTTTCAAATTAGACAAACCCTTTTTGGTATTAGCCACACAAAACCCAATTGAGCAAGAAGGAACCTACCAGTTGCCAGAAGCTCAAGTGGACCGTTTTATGCTTAAAACAGTAATTGACTATCCTAAAATGGAAGACGAACGTTATGTAATTCGTCAAAATTTAAAAGGAAGCTACGAAAAAGTAAATCCAGTAGTCTCTGTCGAACAAATTTTACGTGCTCAAGAAGCAGTTCGTGAAGTATACATGGACGAAAAAATAGAAAAATATATCTTGGATATCATTTTTGCAACGCGTTACCCTGAGAAATACAAATTGGCTGATCTAAAACCGTTAATTAGTTTTGGAGCTTCCCCTCGTGGAAGTATCAATTTGGCCAATGCTGCTAAATGTTATGCTTTTATCAAACGTCGTGGCTACGTAATTCCAGAAGATGTTCGCGCTGTGGTTCACGATGTATTGCGTCACCGTATTGGGGTGACTTACGAAGCCGAAGCTGAAAACGTAACTTCAGTAGATATCATCAACAAAATCGTAAACGAAATCGAAGTGCCCTAAAAAGTGAAAAGTAAAAAGTGAAAAGTAATTAGCCTTGGTTACTATTCACTATTCACTAATCACTAATCACTTAATAAATGGATACAAAAGAGCTTTTAAAAAAAGTACGAAAAATAGAAATCAAAACCAGACGATTGAGCGATCATATCTTTTCTGGTGAGTATCATACCTCTTTCAAAGGCCGTGGAATGACGTTTAGCGAAGTGCGTCAATACCAATATGGTGACGATATTCGCGCTATCGATTGGAATGTAACTGCCCGTTATAACGAAGCCCACGTAAAAGTTTTTGAAGAAGAGCGCGAATTGACGATGATGTTAATGGTCGATATTTCGGGTTCTGAAAATTTTGGCTCTACAAGTCAGTTCAAAAAAGAAATTGTCATTGAAATTGCCGCTACTATGGCTTTTTCGGCCACTCAAAACAATGACAAAATAGGTTTGATTTTGTTTTCTGACGAAATAGAATTGTACATTCCACCCAAAAAAGGACGTTCTCACGTCTTGCGTCTGATACGTGAACTAATCGAATTTGAGCCTAAAAGCCATAAAACGGATATTGGTCAAGCCTTGAAATTTCTGTCAAGCACTCAAAAAAAGAAAGCGATTGTGTTTATGATTTCTGATTTTATGTGTGAGAATTACGAGCAAACCTTGAAGATTGCTTCCAAAAAGCACGATATTACTGGTATACGAGTGTACGATATTCGCGAAGAAAAAATGCCCAATTTAGGAATGGTGACGATGCTTGATGCCGAAACAGGACGAACTCAATTAATCAATACAGGTTCAAAAACAGTTCGAATGAATTATGAAAAGCACTATCAAGATAAAGTGAATTATTTTAAGGAAACCTTTCGTAAGTCAGGCTCAGGAGTTGTGAACACCAGAGTCGATGAAAGTTACGTGACTAAACTATTGAGTTATTTTAAATCTCGTTAAACTAACCCTGTCAGAGTTTAAAACTCTGACAGGGTTAAAGTTAAAAACAAATGAAAATTAAACTTTACCTATTATTTATAGCGCTATCGACTTCCCTTTTTGCTCAGCAAAAACAAGTGCTCACGTCTATAGACACCACCAAAAATAAAATTGGCGCGGAGTTTAAACTAACTCTAAAGACTACGGTAAAAACTACTTCAAAGGTTGCTTTTCCTAACCTAAAAAATATTGGACCATTAGAAGTAATCGAATCCTATCCAATTGATACGGTTAAAAAAAATGACCAAATTGAGTTAATCAAAAAGTATGGTTTAACTCAGTTTGATTCTGGAAGATATACCATTCCTTCGGTTAAAATTTTAATCGATAAAAAACCTTTTTTCTCGGATTCTATTAAAGTGGAAGTCGCTAATGTTGCTGTTGATACATTGAAACAAAAAATGTACGACATCAAAGGCATCATTAAAGCGCAAGATTCTTGGGGCAATTGGTGGTTGTATCTTTTGATAGCTCTTGTTATCGTTGGGGCAGTAGCCTATTGGCACTTCAAAATTCGTAAAAAAACAGTGGCACCAGAAGTTGTCGTTTACAAAACGCCTATCGAAAAAGCCACGAGTTTATTGAATACTTTAGAGCAAAAAGAGCTTTGGCAAAAAGGTGATGTAAAAGCATATTATAGCGAATTGACGGATATTGCTAGAAATTATATTGAAGAAGCCATAGCCATTCCAGCGATGGAAAGTACCTCAGCGGAATTAGTTGCGGGACTTAAAGCGGCTTCTCAGAAAAAGAAAATGAAGTTATCTCAAGAAACGATTGAGAATTTAGAACGTGTATTGAAACAAGCCGATTTGGTGAAATTTGCGAAATCAAAACCTCTAGATTTTGAAATCACTGAAGATAGAAATAAAATTCAAAAAGCGATTTTAACCTTAGATAATGCAATTCCTGTAGTAGTTGAATCCGAGGAAGAAGATGTGTTGAACGAAGCTCAAAAACAAAAACAACTTCAGCTACAATTAGAAAAAGAACGAAAAGCGAAAATCAGAACTTATGTTGGAGTTGGTGTAGGAATCGTAATTGGAGTATTCTTGTTTTTTGTGGTAACCAAAGGATTTATGTACACGGTACATTCTATTATCGGACATCAAACCAAAGAATTACTTGAAGGAGAATGGGTGAAAAGTCAATACGGAAATCCAGGTGTAATCATTGAAACTCCAGAAGTCTTGACGCGTGTTGATTTGAAAAAAGCGTTACCAAAAGAAGGTTTGGCATTAATTAAAGATATGCAATCTTTTGGCTATGGAAGCTTTTTAGGAGATTTCTATTTGATGGTGTCCACTTATAGTTTCAAACAAGAAAATGCCCTTGATTTATCAAAAGCCCTCGAAGGTTCTATCAAAATGATGGAGCTGCAAGGCGCTCAAAATATGCTCGTTAAACAAGAGGATTTTGAAACTCCCGAGGGACTTAAAGGAATCAAAGGATACGGAACATTCTCCAAAGTTGACGATAAATCCAATAGCAGTACTAAATTGTATTATGAGATTTTATTGTTTAGTCAAAATGGCGGATTGCAGCAAATTATGATTTTGCACGAAGAAGGAGATGAGTACGCCACAAAAATAGCAGAACGTATATTGAATTCTGTTGAATTAAAACTAGCAAGAAACTAATGGAAAAGATAACGTTTTTAAATCCAGAATTTTTTTGGTTGTTCTTGTTACTGCCAGTGGTGATTGCTTGGTTGTTCTGGAAAAGAAATCATCAAGTGGCTGCGCTTAAAATGAGTTCAACAGCAGGTTTTCAAGGAAAAAAATCATTTTGGGTACAGTTGAAACCTTACTTAAGCGTGTTTAGAATTTTGGCATTAGCGTTGTTGATTGTGGCAATGGCAAGACCAAGAACAGTCGATGTGAGCAATAGAACGAAAACCACCAAAGGAATTGATATCGTGATGGCGATTGACGTTTCTGGAAGTATGTTGGCCAAAGATTTAAAGCCTAACCGAATGGAAGCCCTAAAACGTGTGGCAGCCAGTTTTGTTGACGAAAGACCCAATGACCGTATTGGATTGGTAGTGTATGCTGCCGAATCGTATACTAAAACTCCTGTGACTAGTGATAAAGCGATTGTTCAAGAAGCCATCAAAAGCATAAAATACGACAACGTTTTGCAAGACGGAACTGGAATTGGCATGGGATTGGCGACAGCCGTAAACCGTTTGAAAGACAGCAAAGCTAAAAGTAAAGTCATTATTCTCTTGACGGATGGTGTAAACAATGCTGGTTTTATTGAACCAGAAACCGCTTCAGATATTGCCAGACAATACGGAATCAAAGTCTACACTATCGGAATTGGAACAAACGGAATGGCTATGTTTCCTTATGCAATCGCACCGAACGGAGGCTTTTTGTTCCAAATGATGAAAGTAGAAATCGACGAGCAATTAATGAAAAACATTGCCCGAAAAACCGATGGTAAATATTTTAGAGCAACAAGCAACGACAAACTAGCACAGATTTATAACGAAATCAACAAACTCGAAACTACAGAAATAGAAGAATTAAAATTCTATGATTACGACGAAAAGTTTAGATTTTTTGTGTTGCTAGCAGGACTATTGTTACTAATTGAAGTTGGTTTGAGAAATACAGTGTACAGAAGTTTTATTTAAAGTTAAAACAAAGAAAATAATAAATATCAGTTTGCAATTTAACTTGTGAACTTAGTGAAAACTTAGTGCCCTTAGTGGTTAAATACAAATGGAATTAGACGAAAAAAAATATTTATACCTACTCATCTTATTGCCTCTTTTGGTAGTGGTTTTCTTGTACAATTTGTATTGGAAAAGGAAAAAACAACGCGAATTTGGTTCGGTTGAAATGGTGCAAAAGTTGAGTCCAGATAGCTCTAGTTTTAAATCGGTATTGAAATTAATTGTGTTAGTATTGGCTTTTGCCTGCTTGATTTTAGGATTGGTGAATCCTAAGATTGGCACCAAAATGGAAACGGTTAAGCGTGAAGGTATTGATATTGTTTTTGCAGTCGATGTTTCTAAAAGTATGTTGGCAGAGGATATCGCGCCCAGTCGTTTAGAAAAAAGCAAGCAAATCGTCTCTCAAATCATCAATCAACTCGGCAGTGACCGTATTGGGATTGTAGCTTATGCAGGAAGTGCTTTTCCTGTATTGCCAATCACCTCCGATTACGGTGTGGCGAAGATGTTTTTGCAAAGTATGAATACCGACATTGTTTCGTCTCAAGGAACTTCTTTAGACGAAGCGATTAAATTATCGGCTACTTATTTTGATGAAAAAAGCAAAACAAGCAAGTTGATGATTATGATTTCGGATGGGGAAGACCATTCAGAAGGATCCGAAAGCGCCGCCGAAGAAGCCAATAAAATTGGTATGAAAATCATCACTATTGGTGTTGGTACTGAGAAGGGCGGTACGATTCCTTTGCGTCGAAACGGTGTGATTGAAAGTTATAAAAGAGACAAAGAGAATCAAATCGTTATCACAAAATTGAATCCAGAAAGCTTGAAAAGCATTGCAAAAGCGACGAATGGGAATTATGTAAATGGCGCGAATACCAAAGAAGTGTTAGAATTCGTAAAAAACACTTTGGATAAAATCCAAAAAACAGAATTTGAAGCAACTGAAATGGCAGAGTACCAATCTCAATTTCAATGGTTTTTAGCCATTGGTTTCCTGTTGCTTTTGGTAGATGTATTTCTGTTAGAGCGCAAAACAAGTTGGGTGAAAAAATTGAATTTGTTTAACGAGAAATAAAGTTTTCTAACCTCCCAATGTGAAGTTGATAAATGTACTTGAAAGTGATAAAATACAAAATTACAAATGATTAAAAAATATTTCATATTCCTTTTCTTGTTTTCCCTTTTGGGGCTAGGAGGCCTATTTGCTCAACAAAAAGACAAAGCATTACCAAAAGCGAATGAAGAATTTGCAGAAAAAAAGTTTGTAGAAGCGGAGGCGAATTATAGAATTTCACAATCGAAATTCCCTAACCGAACGGTGGCTCCCTACAATTTAGGAAATGCAATTTACAAACAAAATCAAAATGCCGAAGCACAATATGCCTATGTTGAAGCACTTCGCAAAGCAAAAGTAAAATCCCAAAAGCACAAGATATTGCACAACTTGGGGAATACTTTTATGAAAGATAAAAATTATGAAGCCGCAGTTGATGCCTATAAAAACGCTTTACGTTCTAATCCCGAAGATGAAGAGACTCGTTACAATTATGCTTTGGCCAAAAAAATGCTAAAAGACAATCCACCGAAAAACGATAAGGATAATAAAAAAGACAAAGACAAGGATAAAGATAAGAAGGACGACAAGAAAGACGGCGATAAAGACAAAGACAAAAAAGACGATAAAGGCGATCAGGATAAAAAACAAGATCCTAATCAAAACGAGCAAAAAAACAGCAAAAATCAAGACCAAAAAGGACAACCGAAACCCAAACCTGGCGATATTTCTAAAGACCGTTTAGAAAACCTTTTGGATGCTGTAAACAACGAAGAAAAGAAAATTCAAGATAAAGTAAAAGCCAAACAAGGCCAAGGAAAACCAGTTCAAACCGAAAAAGATTGGTAATTCAAAAACCGCATTTTAAAATGAAAAAATTTATTGCAGTTGCACTTTTTATAATTGCTAACCCACTTCTGGCTCAAGTTCAATTCGAGGCAAGAGTGAGTAAAAATACATTGGCACTAAACGAACGCCTTCGTGTTGATTTTATTATGAATGTAGATGGTGATAATTTTATTCAACCTTCTTTCGATGGTTTCCGAATCATCGCTGGACCTAGCCAACAAGTAAGTCAATCTTGGGTCAACGGTAGAAGCTCTTTCGAGAAAGCGTATTCCTATTTCTTAGTTCCTACCCGAAAAGGAGCTTTGGTAATTAAACAGGCGGCAATTGAGTTTAATGGGCAGGTGTATAAAACATCTCCTGTAAAGATTACTGTGACCAATGCAGTGCAGCAATCTGAGGAAGAGAATGACGGACAAATTTCTGTCGATAATAATTTATATTTAGTTGCGGATATTTCTAAAACCAATCCGTATATCAACGAGCCCATTACGGTAGTTTATAAATTGTATTTCAGCTATAATATCGGAATTGGAGGTAATTGGGAAGAAAAGAGTAAACCTAAATACAATAATTTTTGGAGCCAAAATATTGATATCAAGCAATTGGTTCCTGAAGAGGGAATGTTTAGAGGGGAACGTTTTAGGTATGTAGTTCTTCGCAAAACAGTTTTGTATCCTCAAAAATCTGGAAAACTAGTTATTGAACCACTTTCATTAGATATTCCTGTTCAATTGCCTACCAATAGAAGAGATATGTTCGGGCAATTAATTGTAAAAGATGTAACTAAGAATGTAACCACAGGAGCAAGAACGATTGCGGTAAAAGGATTGCCAGAATCGGGCAAACCAACAGATTTTTCTGGCGCCGTGGGAAGTTTTGATTTTAAAGTTACACCAAGCAAAACAACACTGCACAATGGAGAAAGTTTAGAATTGGTAGTAAGCGCCGCTGGAAAAGGAAATCTTAAATTATTCACCTTACCCAAACCTGTAGTTCCAAACGCCCTAGAAATGTATGACCCTGTTCATACGGAATCCGTAAATACGCCACTTTCTGGAATGGCAGGCAAGATTTCGGACAGTTATACCATTATTCCGCAGTTCAAAGGAACCTATCCGATCAAGCCAATGCAATTCTCTTATTTTGATTTGAATTCGGGCAGTTACAAAACGATTACTTCTCCAGAGATTTTGGTGACTGTTTTAGATGGTCCAACCGCTACAGACAGTACCGCAGTGGCAAGCACGGCTAAAAATAAGATTAGTAATCTGGAGCAATTCAAATTCATCAAGCTCAAAACAGAGCTTGAAGACGTTCACGGAAAAGATTTCCTAGGCTCAAATAGCTTTTATGCGCTGTTATTGCTTCCTTTTGGAATAATCCCTTTGATTGTGATTTTCAAAAAGAAAAAAGAAGCCATAGATAGCGATGTCTTTGGTAACCGAATCAAAATGAACAATAAATTGGCTAAAAAATATTTATCGGAAGCCAAAAAACAAATTGCGAACAAAGAGTTGTTCTATGTGGCACTCGAAAAAGCGATGCATAATTTCTTAAAAGCCAAATTACACATCGAAACTTCAGAAATGAGTAAGGATAATATTCAAGAGTTATTGTTGTCTAGAAAAGCGAATCCTGAGGCTGTAAATGATTTTATTGCCTTGACCGAGAATTGTGAGATTGCGCGTTATGCGCCTTCTTCTAGTGCTTCCATTCAGCAGGATTTTGATAAAGCCATCGAAATTATTTCGGGATTAGAAAAACAAATTGTCTAAACTACAAAGAATAGAAGTGTAATCAAATCAGCACTATAAAATAGTGTTCTTAGTCCTTCCTTTGTGATCTTTGTGTTTAAAATTAAATCAACATATGAAAAATATAGTTTATTTATTATTATTTATAACCAGTGTTTTAACTGCTCAAAATGGGTTTGAGTCAGGGAATGCTTTGTACAAAAAAGGGCAATACGAGCAAGCCATTCAGGCCTATGAATCGGTGGTGCAAACGGAGAAAAAAGAATCGGCCGATTTGTATTTCAATTTGGGCAATTGTTATTACAAGCTCAATCAGGTAGCGCCAGCGATTTATAATTATGAAAAAGCTTTGGTCTTAAAACCTAATGATTCAGAAATTCTAAACAATTTGAAATTTGCCCAAAAGAAAACCATTGATGAGATTAAAGTGGTTCCCAAAGTAGGTTTCGAGAAACTGGTACACGATTTTACCGCTTTCTTTCATTATGATACTTGGGGATGGATTTCGATTGGTTTTGCTGTGGTAGTACTATTACTTTTTTTAGGGTATTACTTTACTCAAGCTTCTTTAGCGAAACGTGTTTTTTTCTTTGGGATGTTTTTTGGATTGCTACTCGTTTTGCTAAGTGTTTTTGCGGGTTATTTTGAGCAAAGTCATTTTAAAAATGATCGGCCAGCCATTCTTTTTGCGGCTATGACAGATGTCAAAAGTGAGCCGCAGTCTTCAAGTTCGGTTGTCATTACTCTGCATGAAGGGGTCAAAGTTTATATCATAGAATCTCTCGATCAATGGAGAAAAGTTCAGCTTACCGATGGTACAGAAGGTTGGTTGAATGCCAATGCTATTAAGGAAGTGAAGTGATAATTTATGTTAATTTTACCAATTTTGGGTGTTTCTAATCTATAGGAACACCTTTTTTTTTACTCAAAACTGTGCTAATTTTGGGTCTTTTTCTTTGAAAAAGTGTTAAAATTTGGATTCCTTCAATTATGCCGTATTCTTATTAATATTTAGATATAATTTTTATTATGTGTTTACATTATGTTAAACTGTTTGTTTTTGTTTTAAGTATTTGGAGTAATAGTGGTATTATGTTTATTGATTTCTCTTGTTTTGTTGGGCTCGCAGCCGCTATTGGTTTTTTTTATTAACAAAATGTTATCATTTTTGTCGCATAACTAAATCAAAATTCAAATTTATGCGATCAAAATTCAAATGGATTTTTTCTTTGCTATTGGCCTTGTCAATGCAAGTGGTCTCCGCTCAGGTGAAGACAGTATCGGGAACAGTATCGGACGCAGTGGGTCCAATTCCTGGAGTGAATGTAATGGTAAAGGGAACCAAAAATGGTACTCAAACTAGTTTCGATGGAAGCTATGCTATTAAAGCCAAACAAGGAGATGTATTAGTTTTCTCTTTTGTGGGTATGAAAGATGTGTCTAAAGCAGTTGATGCTTCAGACAAATTAAATGTTAAGTTGGAAAGCAACGAAGCTGAAAAACTTGAAGAGGTTGTAGTTGTGGGTTATGGAGTACAGAGGAAAAAAGAAATTACGGGTGCTATTTCTCAAATTAAAGGTGATGCTATCGCAGGATTAGTTTCTCCATCTTTTGAGAGTTTATTAGGAGGTCGTTCTGCGGGTGTACAGGTTACAGCTCCAAATGGAATTTTAGGACAAGCACCAACGGTAAGAATTCGTGGAGTAGCTTCTATTTCATCAGGTACTCAACCTTTGTATATTGTAGATGGTATGCCAATTTATTCAGGTGACCTTGGTGGGTACGCCAATGCCAATGGTTTAGGGGATATTAATCCAAATGATATTGAGTCTTTCGAAGTGTTAAAAGACGGAGCTGCTACTGCAATTTACGGGTCAAGAGCTGCTAATGGTGTTATCTTGATAACAACTAAAAAGGGTAAAAAAGGATCAGCAAAGGTTAGTTATAATACTACTGTTGGTTTTTCTTCTCCTATCAAAACTTTTGATTTATTAAATACTAATCAATTTTTAACTATTGCTAACGAGAAAAGAACGAATATTGGTCAGCCAATATGGGCTGCTGGTTCCACTTTTAACACGGATTGGCAAAAAGCTGTTTTAAGAGAAAATGCGGTTCAAATTGATCACAATCTATCGTTTAGTGGTGGTACTGATCAAACGAAATACTTTATGTCATTAGGGTATACTGATCAAGAAGGTATTGCTAAGTCTAACGAAATGACGCGTTATAATTTTAGAACAAATATTGAACACAAATTAAACGATTGGTTTTCTTTCGGTGGAAACATTGCACTTTCAAGAACAGACTATAGTGGTTTAAATACAGGTAGAGGTTCAGTTTCTGGTAACATTTTTAATGCTATCCGTAATTTGCCTAATGTTCCAATTTATAATGCTGCTAATCCTACGGGATACAATATTACTACTAACAATTGGGTAGGTCAATGGGATAATTTACAACCTGTTGGTGTTCAATTAACTAACGTAGTTTACGGTTTAGAAAACAATAGACAAACGTCAAGCATTCAACGTCTTTTGATCAATACGTTTGCAGCTGTAGATATTACTAAAGACTTGAATTTCAGATTCCAAGCTAGTGCAGATAATGCTATAACTGGAGGATTCTTATACTGGAGCCCAATTCATGGTGATGGTTTTTCTGTTAACGGAAGATTGCAAAATGATAATCTAAATTCTTTAAGATGGAACATTCAAAACATACTATCTTATAACAAAACATTCTTAGACGACCATAATGTTTCAGCTACTGCTGTTGCTGAATACCAATCAGAAAAAAATCAATATTTTGAAGGTGTTGGTACTGATTTAGCGGATGGATTTTACGATCAAAACTTGGTTACAGGTGCTTATACTGTTCAAACAGCCAATGGAAGTGTTGGTTTAAACTCTATCATGTCTTATATCGGAAGAGTGTCTTATAACTATAAGCAAAAATATTTCTTGCAAGGATCTATTAGACGTGATGGTTTGTCTAAATTGAGTCCAGCTACAAGATGGAGTAACTTTACAGGGTACTCTGCAGGTTGGAATATTGCAAACGAAAATTTTATGTCAGGTATTAAAGAGTATGTTTCTGATTTCAAACTAAGAGCTTCTTATTCTGAAGTAGGGAATACTGATATCGGAAACTTTCCGTATTTAGGTTTAACTTCTGCATCACAATATGGCGCAGCAAATGGTATTGCCTATACACAATTTGGTAACGACCAATTGCAGTGGGAGAAAAGTAAAAAAACTGATTTTGGTGCAGATTTATCAATCTTAAACAATAAAATTAAGTTAACAGCAGATTACTTTAAAAATGATATCGAAGGTATGATTTTGAATGTGCCTGTAGCTCCTTCATTAGGTGTGCCTAATAATAGAATAGCTAAAAATATTGGTGCTTTAGAAAATACAGGTTTAGAGTTTGGTGTTGAGGCTGCATTAATTAATAATGCTAACTTTAAATGGAGTGTTAATGCCAATTTAACGCTTCAAAAAAGTGTAGTAACCTCTTTGCCAAGTGGCAATGCTGATATTGTTGGTGGATCATCTTCTGATATCAATATTAATCCAAATATCATTATTAGAACAAATGAGTCACCTAACTCTTTGTTTGGTTATGAGTATTGGGGTGTGAATAAGGCTAATGGAAATCCTGTATATGTAAAAGCAAATGGTTCTTTAGTTCAGGGAAATCTTAATAATGGGACATATGTTGTTTTTGATCCTTCTAATCCAAGTGATATTTCAAAAGCATCTTCATTAGCTCTTACTGATAGAAAAATATTAGGGAATACGTTACCAACTTATTTTGGTGGATTTTCTTCTAACATGAGTTATAAAAATTTCGATTTAGCATTTTTAGTACGTTTTAGTGGAGGTAACAAGATTTTCAATTCTACTAGAAGAGAAATGTTAAATCAGGATTTAAACAATAACAGTACTGAAGTTTTAGGAAGATGGCAAAGTGCTACAAATCCAGGTGATGGATGGACTCCAAAATTGATGGCTGGACAAGGAAACTTTGTAAATTTAGCAAGTTTCGCTACTACTCGTTTCGTAGAGAATGGTGATTTTATAAGTTTAGATAATGTTTCAATTGGGTATTCTCTTCCTAAATCAATAGTTGAAAAATTAAAGCTTGATAAGTTTAGAATTTTTCTTCAAGCTCAAAACATGTTAATCATTACTGATTACAAGGGGATTAATCCAGAAATGGAAACTTTTGGTGTGGATTTAAATGGAACGCCACGTGCCAAAACAATCTCTATGGGTCTTAACGTAAACTTATAATAAAATATGAAAAAGTATATAAAACTTACAAGTGCATTACTACTTGCTTTTCTAGTAAATTCATGTGATGAAGAAAAAATACTAGATTTAAGCCCGGTAAATAACATTTCAAATGATGTATCTTATTCTTCTCCATCATTGATAAAACTTTCTGTAACTGGGATGTATAATGCAGCCCAAATAGGGCAGTTTAATTCTACTAATCCAAATGGTGGTCGTGGGTATGTTTGGGGTGCAGCCTTTGTACAGCAAGGAGATAATAGAGGTGAAGATGTTGTAAATATGGCAGCTTTTTATCAATTTACTTACCAAAGTAATTATGATACAAATACGGCTAACAACACCTATTATTGGGTAGATGGTTATCGTTTGATTAACCGTTGTAACTTGGTGATCGAAGGAGTGACAGGTGCTATGGCAAAAGGAATTGTTTCTGCTGCCGTGGGTAATGATTATATTGGTCAAGCTAAATTTTTAAGAGCGATCACTCATTTTGAATTACTTACTTATTTTGCAAGGTCTTACAATTTTACTCCAACTGCAAGCCATCCAGGTATCGTATATCGTGAAGTTGGAATCGATACTCAGGCTGAAGTGGATGCTGAATTAGCAAGAGGTCGTAATACTGTTGCAGAATGTTATGCAAAAGTAATTGCTGATCTTGATGACGCTGAAGCTAAGATTACTCAAGCTACTGATAAAAGTTTAGCAACTAAAAATGCCGCAATTGCTTTTAAAACTAGAGTGTATTTGCATCAAAGAAATTGGGATAAAGTAATTGCAGAAGGCTCTAAGCCATTGGCAGGAATAGCTCTTGGTGCACAACCTGAGATGCCATTTATTACATCTACCAACTTAACTAATCCTGAATCAATTTTCTCTATTCGTCATGCAGAAGCAGCTGGACAAAATCCTGGTGTAAATGGTGCTTTGGCCTCTCAATATAAAACAAGAAGATTGGTTTGTATTAGTCCAATTATTTGGAGAGATCCAAGTTGGTTAGCTGATGATAAAAGAAGAGCTGAAGGAACCATGGTTGAAACTGTAAATGGTATTAAATATACTAACAAGTATAAAGAAGGAGTGAAATATACCGATGCTGCACCAGTAATTCGTTATGCGGAAGTATTGTTAAACGTTGCTGAAGCTCAAGCTAGAAAGGCGTCTCCAGATGTTACTACTGCTCTTAATTTATTGAATGCTGTTAGAAATAGATCTTTAGCTAACCCAGCTACTCAAGCGTATACAGCTGCTTCTTTTGCAACTGCTGCTGATCTTGTAAAGGCTATTTTGAAAGAACGAAGAATTGAATTTATAATGGAAGGTCGTCGTTGGTCTGATATTCACCGTTTGCAAAATGATGATATTGCTCCTATTGATGGTATTCCAGCTAAAATAGGTAATGCCTCAGCTAATAAAGACATGTTTATCTTAGGAACACCTTACGACGGTGCTTTATTAGAAAAAGCAATACCAGGTTCTGATCATAGAGTTTTATGGCCAATACCTTTATTAGAAACTAATAATAATCCAACACTTGCTGCACAGCAAAATCCAGGTTGGTAATTTTTACACAAGTTTTTAAAAACCGTCTCTTTTTGAGGCGGTTTTTTTTGTGCCATTTCATTGCTATCCGAAAGTTTTAATGAATGAGCATAAAATACCTTGTTACCCATTATAAATAGGCGTTTACTTTTTTATTATGCTGAAAATAAGTCAGAACTGAATTTTAATTCTGGTTCTGATCTTATTTTTTTGGCTCCATCTCCAACCTGATTGCAGATATAATCTA
>NZ_JATV01000019.1 GCF_000611675.1 Flavobacterium succinicans LMG 10402
CCGTTTACATTTATATCCGTCCGCCCATTTTATTTGTGAAAGATAAGTCAAACAATAATTATCATCTTTAAATCTATTATGAAATTTTATCGAATTCACTCCTCTGAAAATATTTCTATCTGCCATAAGGCTAAGATAATTATTTGCGACCTAAGCGCCTATACCTATAAGTTTATTTGCCCATTTTTATCAGTAATAGTTTCTAATTCAATTAGCTGTAAAGCTGAAAATTGAATTTTTATAGTTTGAAAATCTTGGTCTCTTATATAACTTATTCCAGAGTCAACAAAATTATGTATTGTCTCGTATATAGCTTGTGAAAGTTTTTCTTTTACATATGAATCATTTGGCTTCTTTAAAAGATAAGGTGATATTAGTGCAAAAATTTCACCCCAAGTTATTTTTTTAGACCAATTTGATTCAACATCGTGATGATATTGATTATTCCAATATGTATGTTTTCCTGAAACTTCGATTAAATCTTCAATTTCTGCAAGATTCTCTATCTCGGGTTTGTTTTCATTTATGGTAATTTGTGATCTTAACACTTGATTTTCTTTTCTTATTTCGTTTAACTCAACATAGACTTCAGGATTTGATGTCAAATTTGCTCTTATCCATCCAACTGCAGGATATGCCTTAATTGTTTTAGGCAAATTTAAAGCTACTAAACCGGGCAATTCTTCTGCATTTTTCCAAAATTTAATTAATCTATTTGTTGCTACTTTATCTTTAAAATCTTGAAGTTTTTGTCTTAAAACTGAATCTTTTTCAGACTTCCCTAAAGGAATTTCATCAGGACTTGAATGAACAAAAGCAATAACTTTTATATTCTTTGAGATTGCATAATCATATTCCATTTCTGTGTAACTTATGCCTTCTGCAGAAAGAGAGCCATATCTTCCTCCTATGATTAATATGTAATAGTCGCAATCATCAATTACTTTCTTAATAAATTCGAATTGTTCTTCATCAATCGCAGGAAAAATTTCCATTCCTGCGGGGATACAATCTAACTCCATTATTGCTTGAATAACTTTTGCTCTTTCATCTTTTAAATCAGCATAAGTAGAACTTATAAAAACTTGATATCTTTTATTCATTATTTTCTTCATTCTGGTATAATTACTCCTAACAAACATATATGCGTAATAGCATAATCTTGTTTATTCTCTCTAAAATAAAAAAATAAAAAAGCCATCGCTAAGTCTACTCAAAAAGACTCAATACCCTCTCAAAATCATCAGATTTAATTCCCAGTTTTTGAAAGGTTTCGAAATCCACTTTGGTCTTTTCAACCCAACTCAAACTATCGGTGACATTTTGATTTTGGTACTTTTTGTAAATCGCTTTGGCAGACTTGTAGTTGTCATTTAACAAATAAGCGTGGGCTAAATTCAACTTAATCAACAACTCAGTATCGTCTAAGCGTTCGCCGTCTTGCAAAAATTTAATGGCTTTGCCGTATTGTTTGGTCAACAAATAACTGGTTCCAATAGCATTATAATCTTGCACTTTGCCTTTGCCATCATTGATAATCATCTTTAGTTTGGTGATGGCTTCGCCGTGCTTCCCT
This sequence comes from Flavobacterium succinicans LMG 10402, assembly GCF_000611675.1. GTDB lineage: Bacteria > Bacteroidota > Bacteroidia > Flavobacteriales > Flavobacteriaceae > Flavobacterium > Flavobacterium succinicans. The sequence goes on from NZ_JATV01000019.1 coordinate 1,577, forward strand.
TGTTTTGCTAATTGGTCCGCCTGCTTTCTTGCGTCTGCATAGGTTGTATTGGACACGCTAGATTCACCAAAACAGCTGTTACCAAAATCTTTAAAAGCTTTGTTACGCTCTTCTTTTAATAGCTTTTGAAATTCGGTGTGGGTGTATTTGTTTTGGATTTTGTCTAAAACACAAACACAAAAGTCGTCCGAATTGGTCATTTTTTGCGCCATTGTTGAGGTCTTACACTGCTCAATAATGTTTTTTCGATTGCTTGCGTTCCAGCCACGGCTCAATTTATAATCGACCCAAGGCACAACCTCTAGCACTATTTTTTGCTTCATAATCCAATTCTTGCTTTCGAAGCCAAACCAAATAACATTGGATTGCAAACAAGTGGATTTATCCGTCGATAAGCGTTTGGCGTCTTTGCTCAAAGGGGTTTCTTGCAAGAAGCAAGCCTCTGTGGTACTCCCTGTTTTTTGATAGTTTGTAGCTGCAGTATTTGAAGAAAAAATAGCGTATTGGCATTTATCATCGCCAGAGATTTTAGACAAGATAAACACCGCACCAGCCGAACCTTGACTAATTCCAGTAGGGTCTGGAATGGATTTTAGTACTGAAACCAAACTTCCCGCCATTTGTTGGTTCTCGTCTAGTAACGTAATGCGGTACACGACTTCGGTGGTTCCAACAGGTAAGTCTTCTGTTTTGATGATGATTCGGTCTCTTGCAGAAACGATAATTTCTTTGGAAGTAGCTCTTTCTTTGTCCCAATAGCCCGTTTTTTGGGCTAGAAGTGATGGAGAACAACAAAATACTATAAAAAGTAAAAGGAATGTTTTTTTAATCATAATTAAAATATAAAAACAAAGCGTGATGAATGCACTCGACCCTAGCCCTGATGGGAACGACATCCTTTACTGCCGGGGTTCGGCAGTAAAGATATAGTGGACAGCAGGAAACAGCTCCTGACTCTTACTATATCAAATGACTATAATTCTATCGACTCGCCAATGGATAAAAGCATTAGGTCTTTTCCTTTGTCGAAAAATTTCTTGATGGCTTGTTCGTGATTGATTTCTATGAAACCAAAAGTATCAAAATGACAGCCCAACACTTTGTCGCATTCTACAAAATCTGAAGCAATAATCGCGTCTTCAATGTCCATCGTGAAGCAATCGCCAATTGGGAAAATCGCCAAATCTAGTTTGGTGCGCATTGGGATTAATTTCATATCCATTGTTAGTGCTGTATCGCCAGAGATGTAGATGTTTTTGTGTTCCCCTTCGATTACAAATCCACCAGGATTCCCACCGTAAGTTCCGTCTGGGAAGGCGCTTGAGTGAACCGCAGCCACGTACTTTACTTTTCCGAAATCGAAAGTCCAGCTTCCGCCGTGATTCATAGGATGAAATTTTAGTTCTTTGGCACCGAAATAATTGGCTATTTCCCAATTGGAAACAATCACAGCATCGGTGCGTTTAGCAATAGCCTCGACATCTTGCACATGGTCAAAATGAGCATGAGTAATCAAAATGTAATCTGCTTTTAGTTCATTCACATTGATATGGCTAGCTTTTGGGTTTCCAGTAATAAAAGGATCTACCAAAATATGTTTTCCTGCCACTTCAATTCCAATACAAGCGTGTCCGTAAAATGTAATTTTCATAACTTAATAATTAAAAATTGAAAGATTGAAAGAAGCCTTTTATCGACCACCCATAAAAGTATTCACAATAACGTCTGAGAAGAAATAAATCATGCACAATGAAAAAAGAACTGACAAAAAGAAAGTACTCAAGGCTACTTTTTTCAATTCAGGATCTAATTCTTTAGGGTTGGTATTTTTTTTCACCGTATCCAAATGTTTTACCAAAGGGTAATAGGCTAATAAAAACAAGTATTGATCGATATTAAAATTATTGAGTAAAGCAAAGACAACAAACACCCCCATTGCAGCGATAATTAGAAAATAATGGTATTTTTTGGCCTTTTCACCGCCCATTTGTACCACGATTGTATTCTTTCCAGATTTTCTATCCGAAGCTTCGTCACGCATATTGTTTAAGTTAAGCACCGCGACACTCAATAATCCGATACCAATGGCAGGCAAAAACAAATCGAAATCCAATTGCTTAGAATACAAAAAGTTAACTCCTAGCGTGCTTACCAATCCGAAGAATATAAATACAAAAACGTCTCCGTATCCGCGATATCCATAAGCAGATGTTCCCACTGTATATTTGATGGCTGAGGCGATAGCCAAAACCCCAAGTACTAAATAGAACAACGAATACACAAAATTGGTGTCTCCAAAAGCAATATAAATTAATGTAATGGCTGATAAAAGTGTAAGTATAGAAGTGATGATTATGGCACGCTTCATCGCTGGCGCAGAAATCACTCCACTTTGAATGGCACGTTTAGGCCCTACTCTATCTTCGTTATCGGTGCCTTTTACGCCATCTCCATAATCATTGGCAAAGTTTGACAATACTTGTAGCCCTAAAGTCGTAAGCAAAGCAAAGCCTAAAATAAACCAATTGAACACTTCGGTTGGTGTTAAAATAGCTTCTGTTGGATGCGCTAAGGCATACATACTCCCCACAATTATTCCCGATACGGATAATGGTAAAGTTCTTAATCGTGCGGCTTGAATCCAGTGTTTCATTTTTTATTTTTTGTTTTTAAAATGTTTAAAAGTTTAAGGTTCTTTACTAGGTTTAAGGTTGTTTAAAGGTTTAAAAAAAATCAAAATGCAATTTTTAAACCTTAAACTATTTCAAACAAATTTAAACCATTGAACAACTATAAACTTTTAAGGCAACCATTTCTTTTCGAAGTTAGGTTTGCGTTTTTCTAGGAATGCATTTCTACCTTCTTTGGCTTCTTCGGTCATGTAAGCTAAACGAGTGGCTTCGCCAGCAAAGACTTGCTGTCCTACCATACCGTCATCGGTTAGATTCATAGCAAATTTCAGCATTTTGATGGCCATTGGTGATTTTGCCAATACCTCTTGTGCCCATTGATAAGCAGTTTCTTCTAATTCATCGTGTGGAATCACAGCATTGACCATACCCATTTCAAAAGCTTCTTGAGCAGAATAATTGCGTCCTAAAAAGAATATTTCACGGGCTTTTTTCTGTCCTACCATTTTGGCCAAGTACGCTGAACCATAACCGCCATCAAAACTGGTTACATCGGCATCTGTTTGTTTAAAAATAGCGTGTTCTTTACTAGCTAAAGTCATATCGCAAACTACGTGCAAACTGTGTCCACCACCAACAGCCCATCCTGGTACCACCGCAATAACAACTTTTGGCATAAAACGGATTAAACGTTGTACTTCTAGAATGTTCAAACGATGTTGTCCATCATCTCCTACATAGCCTTGATGACCTCTGGCATTTTGGTCACCACCACTGCAGAATGAATACACTCCATCTTTGGTAGAAGGACCTTCGGCAGACAATAAGACTACTCCAATTGAAGTATCTTCTTGAGCATCATAAAAAGCTTGGTATAATTCGGAAGTCGTTTTGGGCCTGAAAGCGTTACGAACATTAGGTCTGTTGAATGCAATTCTAGCTACACCATTGCATTTCTTATAGGTTATATCTTCAAATTCTCTAGCGGTAATCCATTCCATTCGTTACAATTTTAAATTTTAGTGTAAAAATAAAGCATTTTTCTATTTTATACTATTCTTATTGAATAAGCTTTGATAATCCTAATCTGACGAATCTTTTTGAAGTGTTAAAATTGGTTAGAAATTCAGTCTATTTAACAAAGGTGAACTAAAAAAAACAGTACTTTTAATTATTGCTAATCAAGGTTGTACATCTTTTTTTGAGTATGGATTAGCACGATTTTTAACTGAATTATTAACCTTAAAAAATGAAAACTTTTGAAATTATTTAAAAAAAATGTCGCTCAATTTTTTTCGGAAAGAATGATAAAATCTACTTCAAAAACAATTGAGCAAATGGTTGATTCGTTTGCAAAAAATACTAGAACATAATAGTAGCACCTACAGTTAACAATAAGCGTTTCAATTTGGTTGCCTAAAAGAAATAAGGGAGTTTAACCACAATCGAATCCTTACAATTTATATAAGAACTAATGGTTTTATTGCAAGGTTAATTCTATTATTTTGAACCAATCGAAAATTCCATTTAAAGACAAAACATTCAATAGGTATTTTACACTTAAGTTAATCTATTATAAGCAGTTACTTTACGTTAAAAACTGTTGTTTTTCAGGTGATACAAAGACCTTACGAATGCATCCTTTTTGAAGACAATATGTCATCAAAAGAGAAAAGGCTAACCGTATATCGATTAGCCTTTTTTTTGCAATATGAAAATTGTAAAATTACTCTTGTATTAGGTGAATTCCGTCTTCTTTAATTTCGATTACTTTATCTCTATAAAGTGCACCAATAGCTTTTTTGAATGTTTTTTTACTCATCTTCAAAACCGTTTTTATGTCTTCTGGATGCGAATTGTCATTTAATCGCAAGAAACCGCGACTTGCTCTTAATTCATTCAAAATCTTTTCAGCATTAGGCTCAATGTTTTGATAGCCTTGAACTTGTAAAGCCACGTCTATTTTGTTATCAGGGCGTATATTTTTAATGTACCCTCTCATTCTATCTCCGGTGCGAATGGCATCATCGTAGACTTCATCTTTGTAAAGTAATCCTTTGTGTTGTTCGTTGATTATAACATTAATCCCTATTTCGGTAATATGCGAAACGATTAAATCTACTTCTTCTCCTTTTTCAACTGTAAGCACATCATTACTCAAAAACTGATTGGTTTTACTAGAAGCGACCAAACGATTCGTTTTTTCATCCATGTACAAATGCACCAAATAGCGTTTTCCTTTTTCCATAGGTCGGGCTTGCTCTTTGAATGGAACCAAAATATCTTTTTCCATTCCCCAATCCATGAATGCTCCCACTTGATTGATATAATTCACTCGCAACAAGGCGAACTCATTCAATAAAATATAAGGTTCTAAAGTGGTAGCTACAGGTCGTTGTTCATGGTCCAAATACACAAAAACAATCAATTCTTCTCCAATCTCAAATTCGTTAGGAACATATTTGTTAGGCAAAAGGATATCATGAATTCCTTCTGGATCTTTTTCGGGGTTGCCTAAAAACAAACCTACTTTGGTATCTCTTAAAATGGTTAGGGTATTGTATTTTCCTATTTGAATCATTTTCTTCTATTTTCTATGGCGCAAAGGTACAAAGACTTTGCTATATTCTTGAGTTAAGCGCTGAGATTCTTCGATGTATCTTGTGAAGTACACAGTTGTACAAGTGTTAATCTCTAAATCAAAATACCTAAAACTATTTTAATTGTTTAAATTTGAAAAAATCAAACTAACTCCAATGAAACGAACCGTACTTTTTCAACTCTTTTTACTACTTCTTGTAGCTCCAAATGTACATTCTCAAATCACAACTTCTGACCCAGAAATTGCTAAAATGGTTCAAGAAGTCAAAACCGAAAACCTCGAAACTATAGTAAAAAAATTAGTCTCTTTTGGTACACGACATACTTTAAGTGATACTAAAAGTAACACCCGCGGAATAGGTGCTGCTCAGCGTTGGGTAAAATCAGAATTTGACAAATACGCATTAGCATCAAATAGAAGATTAACCTCTAAAATTGATTATTTCACCATCAAAGCCGATGGCAAACGAATAGCCGTTGATAGCGAATTAGGCAATGTAATGGCGACCCTAAAGGGAACTGACCCAAACGATGATCGTGTTTTGATTATTAGTGGTCATTTGGATTCTCGTGCTTCAGATGTAATGGATGCCAAATCGGATGCACCAGGAGCCAATGATGATGGTTCGGGAGTAGCTTGTGTAATGGAATTAGCGAGAATTATGAGTCAAAGAGAATTTCCTTTTACCCTTATATTCGTTGCTGTAGTCGGAGAAGAACAAGGATTGTATGGTGCAAAACACCTTGCTGACGTAGCGAAAGCACAAAAATGGAATTTGATTGCCATGCTCAATAATGACATGATTGGCAATAGTTTATCTAGCGGTACCCAACTGCGCGATAACACTCAAGTTCGCGTATTTAGCGAAACGATTCCTTATACCGAAACGGAGGCAGAAGCCAAAATGAGAAAAGCTACCAATCGCGACAATGATAGTCCGTCCCGACAATTAGCCCGCTATATCAAAACGGTAACCAATCAATATGTACCACAACTAGACATTCAATTGGTGTACCGTAATGATCGTTTTTTAAGAGGTGGTGACCATACTCCCTTTAGCCAAAATGGTTTTACAGCGATTCGTTTTTGTGAAATGAATGAGAACTATGACCATCAACATCAAAACGTTCGCAAAGAAAACAACATTCAATATGGCGATTTACCCGAGTTCATGGACTTTGAATACATGCGTAAAGTAACCTGCTCTAATTTGGCTACTTTCAGCAATTTAGCTTGGTCACCCAAAGCACCAGAAAACGTCGGAATTGAAGTCAAAGAACTAACCAATTCTTCCGTATTAGTTTGGCAAGCTCCACAAGGAAAACCCATTTTTGGATACAACATCTTAATAAGAGAAACAAGCGCTTCTCATTGGCAAAAAGCAGTTTTTACAAAAGACAACAAAATAGAAATCCCCTACTCAAAAGACAATTATTTCTTTGCCGTACAGTCTGTAGATGCTTTAGGGCATGCTAGTTTGCCCGTATTTCCAATTCCTATTCGTTAAAATACGCCTCGCATAGCTCAAAATCAAAAAGTTTTGATATTTTTGAAAACAACAAAAAAAACAATCATGAGAAATTCAAAATACTTAAAAGTAGTAGTCATTGTTTTAATCGTTCTTTTTCTGGTTGCAAGTGTAATCGGTTAAGCAAACGGCTTTCCATAAAACAAACAAAAAGCGCCAATTAAGGCGCTTTTTATTTAAAAGGTAATTCACTTTACTAGTTGTACACACTTTCTTTTTTGAAATGCACGGTCAACAAATAATATACCACTGCTCTATATTTATTGGCATTTGATTTTCCATACTGTTCCATCACAGCATCAATGGAACTATCTAATTCTGGCCCATCTGCAAGTCCTAATTTCCCAATCAAGAAATTCTTTTTTACCGTTTCTAATTCCGAAGGCTGACTTCCTGCTACAGTAGCGGAATCGGCATTGTAAATAGATGGTCCACAACCAATGGTTACTTTCGTAAGTAAATCCATGTCTGGAGTTACACCACACTTTTCTTTTAAATCTGAGGCATACTTAACGATTAATTCTTCTCTGGAACTCATAGAATAAAGTTTAAAATTTATTATTTGTTTTTTTTTATAACTCTCTCAAATTTAAACATTTAATCTTTTATATTATTACCAAATCAATAATTTATATCAACTCTTTAAAATATTGCAACAAAATCTTATCGTTTTCAACCGTTGGGGTGAAGATTTCTAATAGTTGAGGTTGTTCATTTTGCTGAAACAAAGTGGCAATTGCCTCATCTAAACTTGCTGCATCCGTTGCTTTACTGTATGCTAAACCATACATTTTAGCCAAATGTTCCGCAGTTAAGCGATGTGAGGTTTCGAAAAAAGTATTAAAAACCGGAGTTTCATTATGTCCTGGTAAAATTCTAAAGATTCCTCCGCCTCCATTATTGATAAGGATGATTTTGAAATCTTTTGGAATATAATTGTTCCAAAGGGCGTTACTATCGTAGAAAAAACCAATATCGCCGCCCAAAAAAATTGTTGGTTTTCCATTAGCAACAGCCGCTCCAATGGCAGTCGACGTACTTCCGTCAATACCGCTTGTTCCTCGGTTACAAAAAACCTCAATCGATGGGTCAATATCAATCAACTGAGCGTATCGAATGGCCGAACTGTTACTGATTTGCAATTGAGAATTTTTAGGCAAATTCGAAATTACTTTATCAAAAACCATAAAATCACAAAACGGCATTTTAGAAACATACCAATCGTGTTTTTGCTTGCGCAAATATTTCACATGCGCTAATTGGGAAGAATAATTGCTCTTAACTTTTTGTGCCAAAGGATAAAATGCGGTAAAAAAGGTATTAGGATGTACTTCAAAATGATGCGTTAAAGCACCAAAAGTATCGTAAGCTCTTAAAGGGTCAATGTGCCAATGGTGTTTGGGCTTATACTTTCTTAAAAAAGCTTTGATGCGTTTGGACACCACCATTCCTCCAAAAGTCACCAAAATATCGGGTTGAAACTCTTCGAAGTCTTCTTTTGTAAACGGCGTAATGATCGTATCGATATTGTTGACAAAACTCGGATGGTGAATATTCGAAGTCGTTTCGGTCATCACTATAATCGAATCGTCATTCGCAATCACATTAATCGACTTCGCATTGGCATCCAAACCACTAACGCCTACCAAAATCATTTTCTTTTTGGAGGCATTCCAAATCTCCGCAAAAGGCGTTAAATCACCTAATGGCTTATCAACGGTAGCGGGAATCGTTGCATCAATATGAGCATTTACCGTAAAAGCTTCAACAGTTTCATACAATGGTTCTTCGAAAGGCGCATTGATATGAACGGGACCTTTTTGGGTAATCGAAGTATTAATCGCTTCGTTGATTTTTACATCATTCTCGAAAGAAGCGTCTTCGGTTAAATTGGCATTGTATAACGAATGATTCAGGAAAACATTCTCTTGACGAATCGTTTGTCCGTCACCAATGTCTATCTTGCTTTGTGGACGGTCTGCAGAAAGTACTATCAATGGAATTTGACTATAAAAAGCCTCTGCAAATGCAGGATAATAATTCAGTAATGCCGAACCAGAAGTACACACCACGGCCACTGGCTTTTGCGTTTGTTGGGCAATTCCCATCGCAAAAAATGCAGCGCAACGCTCGTCGGCAATGCTATAACAAGTAAAATCAGGATGACTCGCAAAACCAATCGTTAAAGGGGCATTTCGAGAACCTGGAGAGATAACTATTGTTTGAATTCCTTTGGCTAAAAAAATCTGAAGTATGCTTTGTGCTAAAGGTATTTTGGGATAAACCATTTTTGAATTTGGAAATTAGATGTTAAAAAAGTTAGAAGTTATAGTACTTCAACTTGAGCGGCAAAGTTACAAACTTGAGTACCGAAAACCTTCAAATCGTATCAATTTTTCCTATTTTTGGATAGAAATACTTTAAAAATGAAAATCGAAATCAGACCCTACCAAACCGAAGATACACAAGCCATATTGGACATCATCAACTATAACATTTTGCATTCAACCGCTTTGTATGATTACAACATCAGAACGTATGAACAACAAAAAGCGATTTTGTATGATAAATTATCCAAAAAATTCCCTGTAATCGTAGCCGAAGCAGAGGGGCAAGTGGTTGGTTTTGGAATGTACAGCGAGTTTCGTTTTAGAGAAGCCTATAAATTTACTGTCGAACATTCTGTCTATGTAGCGAATGATTACCACGGAAAAGGAATTGGAAACTTATTATTAGCAGAACTAATTGCTTTGGCCAAAGCCCAAAAACTCCACACAATGATTGCAGTTATCGATGCCGAAAATCAAGGTAGTGTGTTGTTTCATGAAAAATTCGGATTCAAAACTGTGGGTATCATCAAAGAATCGGGCTTTAAATTTGATCGTTGGTTGCATTCGGTATTCATGCAATTGATTTTGGAATAAAGTAGTTTTGTTTAGCCACGAATTCACGAATTATTATTTATCTATTCGTGCGTTCGTACTAAATAATAGCCACGAATGCACGAATTATTTTTTTATTGAATTAGAGGTAATTACCCCGTTATTTTTCTTTCAATTGGCTCCAGGTTTAGCTGGAGTTATGAAGATTGTTTTATTATATAGTTTGAATTGACTCCAGCTTTAGCTAGAGTTATTAAGATTGTTTTATTATATAGTTTGAATTGACTCCAGCTTTAGCTAGAGTTATTAAGATTGTTTAATTATATAGTTTGAATTGACTCCAGCTTTAGCTGGAGATAAAAGGAATGATTGCATTGGCTTTAGCCAAATAAAAGCAGCTAATTTTGGCTAAAGCCATTAAAACATTCAAATTTTACCCCTCCAACTAAAGTTGGAGGCAATTAATGTCCAAAAAAATACCTAAAATAATTACAATTAGAGTAATCTGTCGGCTTCGTTTTATTTTACAGATTCTTGAATTCGTACTAAATAATAGCCACGAATTAAATTTTAAATTCATAGCAGAAAAACAACACAAATTTTTAAGTTTTCTTGAATTTGAGTAATCTGTCGGCTTCGTTTTATTTTATTAATTCGTGAATTCGTGGCTAAAAAAATAAAACTCAATAAATTCGTGGCTAAAAAACAGAAAATAATTAATGAGTCGCCTTCCGCTTGAATGACTTATCTTTGCAGCTTTATTACGACTATGAGTTTCACATTGCTTTCTTCACCTTTACAAGGATTCACCGATTACCGATTTCGAAATGCACAACAAAAATATTTTGGCGGCATCGACACTTTTTATTCGCCTTATATTCGGCTGAACGGAAAATTACTCATCAAAAATTCCTATCACAGAGATTTACTCCCAGAAAACAATGCTACGCTTGAAGTAATTCCGCAAGTAATTACGAACGATGCCGAAGAATTTTTATTTGTTGCTCGCTATGTAAAAGAATTGGGGTACAAAGAACTTAATTGGAATCTAGGTTGCCCCTACCCGATGGTTACCAAATCAGGAATGGGTTCAGGACTCATCAGCAATACAGAAAAAATCAATCACATACTCGACAGAGCGCATACCGAAACAGATATTATTGTATCCATGAAAATGCGTTTGGGCTACGAATCGCCACAAGAAATACTAGACGTCCTTCCTATTTTGGACCAATATCCCATAAAAAACATTGCCATTCACGCTCGTTTAGGAAAACAATTGTACAAAGGAGGTGTCGATTTGGAAGGGTTTCAAAACTGCATTGACACTACCAAACACAAGTTGTATTACAACGGGGACATCACTTCGGTGGCGCAATTTCAAAAGATGCAGCAACGTTTCCCGAGTATCGACCACTGGATGATTGGGCGCAGATTGATTGCAGACCCCTTTCTTCCCAGTATGATTAAAAACAATACTTTCGAATACCCAAAAAATAAAATGGAAGTGTTTAGTCAGTTTCATGATACACTTTACGAAGGCTATAGTGAATCCTTATCTGGTGCTACTCATATTTTATTGAAAATGCATCATTTGTGGGAGTATTTTTCGGTGCTTTTTTCAAATCCACACAAAGTACACAAGCAAATTAAAAAGGCCAAAAGTATCCGAAATTACGAGGCTGCTGTAAATGAAATTATAGATAAAGAATCGTAAAATTTATCGCAAATTGTATTGTCTTTAAGTCGTTTTGAAACGGAACACGGATGATGCCATAGCAATCGCTTTTCAAAAAGTAGCCACGAATTCAAAAATTGTTTCCATAATGCCATCGAAATAGATGTAAAATTTCTCAAATAGTAGGGTTTTAAGAATCTGCGGAATTAAAACCACATTAAAATCTGGGTTTAATTAGTGAATACGTGGCAAAAAATGCGAATTTGAGGTTTTCATTAAATGTAAAAATTTGAATATACTCCAAAAAAAAGAGCCTGCTAAGCAAACTCTTTTTCAAATTAAATTTCTAAAACTAAATATATAAAACAAACTAACTTTTTATCCAATTCACAATTTTTGGGTCGGTTGGTAAGGTTCTAGGTGAAATAACATCAACTAATTCGCCATTTTCATTCAACAAGTATTTTTGGAAATTCCATTCAACTTCAGAATCTTTTAGTCCGTTTTTAGCTTTTTGAGTCAAAAACTGGTACACAGCACACATATCGCTTCCTTTTACCGAAACTTTATCCATCATCGGGAAAGTTACCCCGTAATTTTGTTGACAGAACGTAGCTATTTCCTCTTTGGTTCCTGGCTCTTGTGAGGCAAAATTATTCGCTGGAAAACCAACAATTACAAATCCTTTGCTGCTGTATTCTTTATACAAGGCTTCTAAATCTTTGTATTGAGGGGTCAAACCACATTTGGAAGCGGTGTTGACAATCATTATTTTTTTCCCTTTCAACGAAGCGAAATCAAAAGTGTCTCCTGATAAATCGGTTACTTTAAATTGATAGATGGTTTCTTTGGCAAGATTGGTAGTCATAACTGTAGAATTAACTTTTGAGGTTTGTGCTTGATTTTGACAACTAAAAAATAGTAATGCTAGGCTTACTATGGAAACTAATTTTTTCATCTTATAATTTTTCATAAAAGTAACCATTTATTCGTTTCAAAAAAATCTTGATTAGACCAACAAAAGTTAATCTTAAAAAAAAAAATCAGCTGATGGTAAAACAGCTGATTTTGAATTTAAATGGTAGTAACGTTATTTTTTATAAAACTTCTTATACTTTGGATAGGTTAAGGCTCCGATGAACGTAATGGTTCCTATGGAATACCAAATCCAACTCAATGATTTCGCTTCGCCACTCGCATAAGAATGTAAACCTACCAAATGGAAATTTACTCCATAATAGGTGAATAAAATCGAAAGAAAAGCAAACATACTCATCAAATTAAATATCCATTTTCCTCTTAACGAAGGAACGAATCGCATGTGAATCACAAAGGCATACACCATAATACTGATCAAAGCCCAAGTTTCTTTTGGATCCCAACCCCAATAGCGTCCCCAACTTTCGTTAGCCCATTGACCACCCAAAAAGTTTCCTATCGTTAGCATCACCAATCCAATAGTTAATGCCATTTCATTAATATAAGTTAACTCTTGGATGTTCAAATCCATTTTGGCTTTGTTCTTTTCATTAGTAAAGAAAATCAACAACAAAGAAACAAATCCTAGAATCATCCCTAGCGCAAACGGTCCATAACTCGCTACAATTACTGCCACGTGTATCATTAACCAATACGAATTCAAAACCGGTTGCAGGTTTGCAATTTCTGGATCAATCCAGTTCAGAGATGCCGCCCATAAAATCATAGCCGTAACAAAGGCTGAAGAAGCTACAGTTAATTTTGATTTTCGGTCAAAAGCCAATCCGAAAAACATCGTGGCCCATGCAATATAAATAATCGATTCGTAAGCGTTACTCCAAGGTGCGTGACCAGAAATATACCATCTAGCTATTAATCCAACCGTGTGTAATGCAAATAAAAGTCCAATAAAAACATGGAATCCATTAATTATGATACGCAACACTTTTCTATCTTTAAAAATTTGAATGATTGTAAAAATCAACATCATCATTGCCGCTAGCAGATAGATATTTGGTAATTTTTGAAAAACATCATACTTATTGTAAGCTATTTCAAGATCAATCTTTTCTTCTGAAGGTCTAACTTTTGCACCAAATTTCTTTTGATATCCATTGATACTTTCTAACAATTCATCAGAAGTGTCATACGATTGGGTTTTAATGGCATTATTCAGTGTTCCAAAATACAAAGGCAAAATGCTTTTGGTATAGGTAGAATCCATCCCTTTTAAACCAGCTTCATTCAATTCTAAGAAGGAAACCCACTTTGAATTTTCATGATTGGGTATCGGGAAAATTTTCAAGATTCGTCCGCTCAACGCCGATTCCATCAAGTTGACTTTTTTATCCGTTTCGATAAAATCTTTTTCAAAACTATTAGGATTGGCTGCTTTGTAGGCTGCATCCAAATAAGGAGACAATTTGTAATTTCCTTTTTCATCAAAAAATTTGATAAATGGAACTAATTTAGCTTTGCTATCAACACCTATAATTTTACGAATACTGTCGTTTTTGGGTGTAATATATATCAAAGGTACTTCCAACCAAATATTCGCAAATTGGGTCATTGACAGAAACACTTGATCCGAGTTCATTCCTTTAAATGTATTATCATGACTCACTTTTCGCAACAATTCAGACGAAAAAGTATTGATTGGTTTCATCCTTCCGCCGGCATCTTGAATAATCAATCTACCAAATTTAGCGGCATGTTCTGCTTTGACCGTATTGGATTTCAAAAGCTCGTCCAATTCGGCTTCAGTTGGTGCTTTTCGGGTATGCATAACGGATTGCTCGTGATCATGGCCATCACCTTCTGCATGATTATGTCCTTCATGACTTTGTGCAAAACCTTGCAATCCAAAAAACAACAAGAAAATAGAAAGTAATTTAGCTTTCTTATTCTTTACTGCTTCTAACTTTCTTTTCAAATCACCAAAACGAGAATGTTTGGTAAATAATATCGCCATCATAGCAAAATACAATAAAAAGTACCCCAAATATGTGATGTTGGTTCCCCAGAAATCATGGTTTACCGAAAGAATAGTTCCTTTTTCATCTGGATCAAAACCCGATTGAAAGAAACGATATTGTTTATGATCCAACACATGATTCATATAAATACGCGCATCGAAATTTCCAGTGGAATCCAAAACAGTAACTTGACTCTCAAAAGCCGAATAACTCTTTTCTGTTCCAGGATATTTGGTGGCAATAAAATCGTTCAACTTCACTTTGAATGGCAATTGGTATTCTTTACTTCCGTAGAAAATAGCAAAATCTAATTTTCCGATTTTTACAGTTTTTACATCACCCGTTTTTCCTTTAGAACCCAAAACCGTTACTTTTTCAGTCTTTCCTTGTGAAGTGATGCTCAATACTAAAGCATCTTCATGATTTTTGGCTTTAAAATCATTATTTGATTCATATGCCACAACACCTTTAATAGCAGGTTCTGGAAATACAATACGCTTTTCACCAATAGAATATAAAGAACGCATCATCAAAGGTTGCACCACATCTTTGGCTACTTTGCCTTGTAGCTTATCCGCCATTCGCATAAAGTTTCCTTCAAATGGAGTTTGTATAGTGTATTCTTTTCCTGTAGTTGTGATATTGATAGCGCCTTCTGTGTATTTATTCAAAGCATACAATACGTTGTGAATGTTTTGTACTTCACCTTCTTTCAAGAAATGTTCTTCTCTTCCACCATCTCCGGCTTCTACAATCTTTAAATATAAAACTCCTTTGGGATCAGGTTTGATGTATTCTTTGGCACCCATGATAAAGTTTTCGTAATTGACTTCGAATGGAATGTCGGCAAAATTATCCGCAATCGAAAAATCATTGTTGGTTACTGGAGATAATAACACTGGTTTTTCGAAAGTACGACGCTTTGGTTCACCTTTGTATTCGCCATCCACAAAAACCGTAACAAAAGTTTTGTCAGAATAGATTCGGCTTTCTGTTGCTCCTTCACGAATGGGCATCATGCCTTCGTAACTAATATAACGCGTAATAAATGCGCCAATGATGATAAAAATAAAAGCCAAATGTAGCAATAAAGTAGCCCATTTTTCTTTTTTCAATAACTGATATCTTTTGATATTTCCGAAGAAATTAATCAAGAAAAAAACATGAATGGCTTCGAACCACCAAGCATTATAAATCCATATTTTGGCCGTATCCGTATTGTATTTACTTTCTATAAAAGTTCCAGCAGCCATAGCTACTGCATAAACAATAAACAACACCGCCATCAAGCGAGTGGAAAACAAAAAAGAGTAATATTTTTTATCCATTTAAATTACAAATTGGTTTGGTAAAAGTGTCGCAAAAGTACTTAAATATTATCACAAGGAATGACGACACTTGTTAATTATATCTAAAAAGGCCATGAAAATTAACTTTTTAAAGTCATTTTATGGCTCTTCTAAATTTAGTCCGAAATAAAGCAGTTTTTATAGTAGTACCACTCGTACTTAGCTCAAAAATAGTCTAGCCTTCTCTAAATCTTCAACCGTATCAATACCAATACCCACGTGTGCAGTTTCGACCATTTTGATTCGTTTCCCAAATTCCAAATAGCGTAATTGTTCTAATTTTTCGGAAGCTTCTAGGGATTTCATGGGTAAACTGTAAAAATCCAATAAGGCTTGTTTTCTAAAAGCATAAATTCCAATATGTTGCATATAGCACACCCCTACATTTCTCTCTCTTGGATAAGGAATTACTGAACGTGAAAAATACAACGCAAATCCATTTTGATCCACAACTACTTTTACATTATTAGGATTATTAATTTCGTCTTCATCTGTAATTTCTCGCATCAGCGAAGCCAAATCCACCTGATGATTCGTATCCTTTTTAAATACTTCAATTACTTTAGCTAAAGGCTCTGCATTGATGAATGGTTCATCGCCTTGCACATTGACCACGACATCTACATCGAGATTTTCAACTGCTTCAGCAATTCGATCACTCCCCGACTCATGCTCTTTGATACTCATGATGGCTTTTCCTCCGTTTGATACAATTTCATTATAGATGATATCAGAATCGGTTACCACAAACACATCATCAAAAAGTTGGGTGTTAATGGCGGCCTCATAAGTTCTTCTGATGATTGTTTTTCCACCTAAATCTTGCATTAATTTTGCTGGAAATCGCGTTGAGGCGTATCGAGCGGGAATGACTGCTATTATTTTCATTGTTTTATTTTTATTGCCGTTAAGGCTCTTAAAGAGTAAAGTTTTAAAATTTAAAGGACTTATTTAGGGGAAATCATTTTTAACCACATAGGAAAAGTATAAAATTTTTAGTTCTTATAAGAAAGCAATAGACGTTTTACTGTTCACAAAGTTACTATGTGTGAAATAGACCTATTTATTACATCAACAGCATTCAAAGATGAATATTATCCTATTTAAAATTACTTTTAACAAAGATATAAAATCCATATTTTGTTACAACACGAAAGACTTTAACTCATTCGTAATTGTTGTTTTTTACCGAAAATTCACAAATTACACCCATTACTATTTAAATTAAAAATTTGCAAATTTGCGGTTATTTCAAACAATTACTCCACAAAACTATCGTCTTTAAATCCTATCAAATATAACTTATTTTTAGCACGAGTCATAGCGGTGTACAACCAGCGAATATAATCGGTGTCGATTCCGTTAGGCAAATACGGCTGTTCTATAAAAACCGTATTCCACTGTCCACCTTGAGATTTATGACAAGTGATAGCGTAGGAAAATTTAACCTGTAACGCATTAAAATACTCATTGTTTTTGACCTTTTGAAACTGTTTGTATTTCGTTTCTCCTTCGTAATCTTTCATCACTTCTTGATACAATCGATTCGATTCTTCGTAGGTCAAAGAAGGAGATTCGCTTTTTATGGTATCCAATAACAAAACGGTTTCCAAAGGTTTTTGGTTGGGATAATCGACCATTCGGATTTTAACTTTGGCGAATTTAAAACCATAGAGCTCTTTGATACCAAACATTTCAAGTACTTCGATAATATCACCATTGGCCACAAATCCAGCTTCGTCGGAATCTTTTAGCCAAAAATAATTGTTCTTGACCACCATCAAAAAATCACCCGTAGCCAATTCACTTTCTTTATCCAAAATTTTGGCCCGAATTTGTTCGTTGTACTGATTGGCTCTTTTGTTGGAACGTACAATAAAAGCGGTGTCCTCAATGCTGTAGTTACTATAGGCCGAATGAATCGCATCTTGAATATCGTAGCCGTCCACGAGTCGAACGATATCTTTAAATTTTTTCAAATCAAATTGATACTCGGTAACAAAAGAATCTTGGAGTAATTCACGCAAAGCCGTTGCATTGAACAAAATACCCGAATCTTCAGCTTGTCGCATTACCTCATCTAACTCAATATGATCGACTTCTTTGTTGTAATGCAACGATAAAGTTTGAATATCTAAGGCCGGACTAATATCTAAATTGACTGGTGGCAACTGAGCCGTATCACCTAAAAGAATCAGTTTACAATTGGTTCCCGAGTATACATACGAAATCAAATCATCCAAAAGTGATCCATTTTCATATAATTTCGAATCCGAATTGGTATCTGAAATCATCGAAGCCTCATCAACTATAAAAATAGTATTCTTGTGTTTGTTGGGCTGTAATGTAAAAGAAACTCCGCCTCCCGACGATTTTTTGGGGAAATAAATTTTCTTATGAATCGTAAAAGCTGGTTTTTCAGAATAATTAGCGATTACTTTGGCGGCTCTACCCGTTGGCGCTAATAAAACCGCTTTTTTGTTGATGCTCGCTAAGCTATTCACCAGCGTAGAAATTACCGTTGTCTTACCCGTTCCTGCATATCCTTTCAATACAAAAATCGTGTCACATGGAATTTCAGTAAGAAAAATTGCGATTTTTTGAAAAAAAATATCTTGTTGGTACGTAGGCTGAAAAGGAAAATGCTGTTGTAAAAAACTATAAAATTGAGCCGAATTCATAATGCTTTATTTGAGTACAAAGAACGTGCTTTTTTCGGAGTCAAAACACATGAAGTGCTATTGTGTTAAAAAAAAGAATACCCATTAGCCCGAATTAGTTCGCGTGCTACGGTTATTTCATTGGTATAGTACAGCTTAGAAAAGTGTCTTATTATTTTAGTTCTACTTCAAAAAACAGTTTCCAAATGTGAATTATATTTTTTTATTTGCATACCCAAATTTGGATTGTATCCAGAAATGATTGATGGACTTGAGAAAGGTATTTTGGACATTATTATCACTCCGCAAATTGTCACCAACCCTTTGATAACTTTTGAGGCCTTTTTTAAAGAAACGATTATTTTAATAGGTGGAAAAGATATGGATAGACAAGCATTTGATCATCTTTTAAAAACCGCCGATTATCCCACTATTGAAACTTGGTTACAACAACAAAAATGGTATGGCACAACGGGTGATATGGAGCATTTGCGCAAATTTTGGCAATTAAACTTCAACAAGTATCCAGATTTTAGACCCAATTATATTGTTCCGAATATTAACTCTATTGTTAGGTGTTTAAGTTCCGGAAAAGGCTTGGCAATTGTTCCCGATTTTCTTTGCAAAAATGAGATTGAAAATGGATCGGTACAGCTTTTATGGAAAGGACATAAACCTTTGGTTAATAAGCTTTACTTTGCGACTCGTAAAAAAAACAGTCACTTCAAGAAATCGCTTTAATCAAAGAAAAATTCTTAGCTCTATAATTATAAACAAAAAAGGCAGGTCTTTCGACCTGCCAAACGCGACCTTAATATTGTTTTAATAACCAATTAAATATATTAATAATCACATTATAACTATGTATTGAATAAATAGCACCTTAAGATAAGGTAAATATAAAGTAAAAATGCAAATAAGACTACAAAAAAAATATATTTATAAATCTATTTAAAAAAGTAGGCTAAAAAAGATCCAAATCGCCTTTACCCTCTCTAATCACCACAGGCTCATACTCCGACAAGTCAATAATAGTCGATCCAATATTCTCACCATAGCCCCCATCAATAACGATGTCGACCAAGTTTTGCCATTTTTCAAAAATAAGCTCTGGGTCGGTAGTATATTCAATCACATCGTCTTCATCACGTATAGAGGTAGAAACAATAGGATTACCTAACATCTTGACCATTTCAAGAATAATGGCGTTATCAGGAACCCTAATTCCAACCGTTTTTTTCTTTTTAAACTCTTTTGGCAAATTGTTATTTCCGGGCAAAATAAAAGTATACGGCCCTGGTAAAGCACGTTTCAAAATTTTAAAAGTCGCAGTATCGATTTGACGTACATAATCGGAAAGATTGCTCAAATCATGACAAATAAACGACCAATTGGCTTTTTCTAACTTGATACCTTTAATTTTTGCGATTTTCTCCAAAGCCCTTGAGTTGGTAATATCACAGCCTAAACCATATACCGTATCGGTTGGATAAATGACCAATCCCCCTTCTTTTAGTACTTTGACCACTTTAGCTATGGCGGCTTCACTAGGTTTGTCTTCGTATATTTTAATAAATTGTGCCATACTTTTTTTATTTGTTATTGAAGGTTTATCTAAAGGAAGTGCTTACCCTATGACTTCTAATTTAGCAAAACGCAACAGCAATTTCTTGATGCCACCGACTTCAAATTTAATTTCAGCTTTTTTATCAGCACCAACCCCTTCGATGTTTAAAATTTGACCTTTCCCAAAACGTTCATGCATGACCATATTCCCAACGACCATTTGATTGTCAAATAAATTGGATCCTTCTGATTTTGAGGCGTTACCTACAGGTTTTAATTTTCGAACGTTGACCTCCGTTTTTGGTGAAGCATTGCCCGCTGGCTTCGGCGGAGTTCCTGCTGTGGGTTTAGCCAAACGCAACTTGGATTTATCTACATCGCCAAAAATATCACTATCGATTTGTGGTTTATAGCGGTAATTGCTTTCTGCTGGTGTTAAATACTCTAAAAACTGCCCATCAATTTCTTCAATAAAACGCGAAGGCTCACAATCGGTTAGTTTACCCCAACGATAACGGGATTGTGCATAGGTCAAGTACGCCTGATGTTCCGCACGAGTTAAGGCCACATAAAACAATCTACGTTCTTCTTCTAATTCGCTTCGAGTACTCATACTCATGGCACTTGGAAACAAATCTTCTTCCATCCCGACTACAAACACATGTGGAAACTCTAATCCTTTGGCTAAGTGAATGGTCATCAAGGCTACCCGATCTTCATCACTCGTGTCTTTATCCAAATCGGTAGCTAGTGCTACATCTTCCATAAATTCAGACAAAGCTCCTCGGGCACCATCAATTTCTTTTTGCCCTTCGGTAAAATCTTTAATACCGTTGAGTAGCTCTTCAATATTCTGAATTTTGGCCATGCCTTCAGGAGTGGCGTCTTTCTTGAGTTCTTGAACCAAGCCTGTTTTTTTGGCTACATGATCTGTGATATAAAAAGCATCTTGATTTTCATTAATCACCTGAAAACTCTGAATCATAGTGACAAAATCGGCCAATTTATTTTTGGTTCCCGAATTGAGTTTCAAATCAATTTTGTCCACATTTTGCATCACTTCCCAAATCGAACGTTTGTAATGATTGGCAGCAATGGTCAATTTTTCGATAGTCGTATCACCAATGCCTCGAGCGGGATAATTAATCACTCGCACCAAAGCCTCTTCATCTTTTGGATTAATGACTAAACGCAAATAACACAACACATCCTTGATTTCTTTTCTTTGATAAAAAGACAATCCACCATAAATACGATACGGAATATCTCGCTTTCGCAAGGCATCCTCCATGGCACGTGATTGGGCATTCGTACGATACAAAATGGCAAACGAACCATTGTGTAACTGATGTTGCATTTTTTGTTCAAAAATGGTACTAGCCACAAATCGTCCTTCTTCGGCATCGGTCATGCTGCGATGGACTTTTATTTTTGGTCCAAAATCATTGGCCGTCCAAACAATTTTATCTAATTTAACTTTGTTTTTATCAATGATAGTATTGGCGGCTTCTACAATATTTCGGGTAGAGCGATAATTTTGTTCCAATCTAAACGTTTTTACGCCTTCATAATCCTTTTGAAAATTCAAAATGTTATTGATATTCGCACCACGAAACGCGTAAATACTTTGCGCATCATCGCCTACCACACAAATGTTTTGGAATTTATCCGATAATGCCCGTACAATCAAATATTGCGAATGGTTAGTATCTTGGTACTCATCTACCAAAATATAGCGAAAACGGTTTTGATACTTGGCCAAAACTTCCGGAAAACGAGTTAACAACTCATTGGTTTTCAACAACAAATCATCAAAATCCATTGCTCCCGATTTGAAACATTTTTCTACATATTGTTGATAGATCTCACCCAAACGTGGTTTTTTGGCCATAGCATCGGCTTCCATCAATTCTGGATTATTAAAATAAGCCTTCACCGTGACCAAACTATTTTTGTAACTCGATATTCGACTCAAAACTTGCTTAGGCTTGTAAATATCTCTATCCAATTGCATTTCTTTGATAATTCCCGAAATACAACGCAAGGAATCCTGAGAATCATAAATGGTGAAATTAGAAGGATACCCTAAATGATCCGACTCGGCTCTTAAAATTCTAGCAAAAACCGAGTGAAACGTACCCATCCATAAATTCTTAGCCTCACCGGAACCTACGATTTGCGAAATACGATTTTTCATCTCTCTCGCTGCTTTATTGGTAAACGTCAACGATAAAATATTGAAAGCGTCAATTCCTTGATGCATTAAATAGGCAATACGAATGGTAAGAACCCTTGTTTTTCCTGACCCCGCACCCGCGATAATAATCATAGGCCCGTCTTTTTGAAGTACGGGTTCGCGCTGTGCCTCGTTAAGTTGATCAATATATTGGTGCATGTAGTTTTTATTAAAGGTAGGCAAAAATAAGGATTTAAGTACGATATCCGAAAACCAAGTTGTCAATTTCACAAATTAAAAAACACTTCTACGGCGCCAATTTGGACATGACTCCAATATCATCAAGTAAAGAGATTTTAGTTTGAAGCGTAACGATTCTTGACCGAGCGGTTGCGAATTGGCGAGACATTTTAGGTTTTGGAGCAAGTGAATAAAGATCAAATGATTTTCAGTTTTTTCAGCAATGAAGAATCGTTATTCAAAAATAAGCAATCATTTTCTCGTTTAGTCCTTAATCTCAATGACATTACCCTCACGCAAAACCCTACTCCTGCGAAAACCCATAGCCATCCCATATCAAAAGAAACCAACAAAAACGTCCTCTTTACTTTAACATTTTGACTCTTTTGTATTGATAAAGCGATTAAATTTTGTATTTTAGAGCTAAAAATCCATACCTAAAGGCAAAAACATGAAAAACAAAATCTTAGCGTACACGATCTTTTCGTGTCTAGTTCTAGTTAGTTGTAAAAAAGAAAACGAAGCTTCGAAAAAAGTAGACGAAACGCCTGTTTCAGTAGCCTGTTATCAAGCGGTTTTCGAAAAAGACACAGCGACCTTAAAAGTGAACACTTTAAAAGACGGAAGCATTACCGGAGACTTAATCATGAAAGAATTCGAAGTCCCTATCAAAGAAGGAACTATAGCTGGGAAATTTAGCGGAGACACCCTACTAGTAGACTACTCCTATTTGGTTGGACCAACTGACAAAACGATCTTTAAAAACCCACTGGCGCTTCTTAAAAAAGGCAACGAACTCATTCTTGGCAATGGCAAAATTGAAACATATTTAGGCAAAACGTATTTTGTAAAAGGCCAACCCATCGATTATGAAAAGGTAAAATACAAATTCAAAACTGTAGATTGTACCGAATAACACAACACCAAAAGGAGTCTAAAAAGCTCCTTTTTTTTTATGCATAAAAAACATCGTACGCAAAACGAAGCAAGGTTCCAATCACTACCACCAAAAAAAAGATTCGGATAAAACTATTACCTTTATTGATAGCCAATTTTGCGCCCAACCATCCGCCTACCGCATTACTGGCCGCCATAGGCAGAGCAATAGTCCAAATGATTTTACCTTTAACCATAAACAAGCAAATGGAACCAAAATTAGTTGCGAGATTTACCATTTTTGCATTCGCAGAGGCGTGTAAAAAATCGAATCCCATAATAGCAATGAACGCCATGACTAAAAAACTCCCTGTCCCTGGACCAATAAATCCGTCGTACAACCCCACCACAAAGCTTATAGCAATAGCGTTAAAAAGTTGACGTTGAGTTGAACTATTTTTTTCGATGTGTTGTCCAAAATTCTTTTTGGCATACGTATACACCAGCAAAAACGACAATACAACCAACAAAAGTGGTTTCATAAAATCATTACTCACATACGTAAGTAACGTTGATCCCAAAAAGGCCGAAGGAAATGCCAACAGCATCATAATGCCGAGCAACCTCCAATTTAAATCTACTTTTTTCAAATACTGAAATGCAGCAAATGATGTCCCACTAAAGGCCGGTACTTTCAAAGTTCCAATCACAGTTGCTACTGGAAAATTGGGTAACAAAATCAGACCGACAGGTGTTTGTATCAGTCCTCCTCCACCAACAATAGCATCAATAAATCCTGCAGCAAAAGCCGCTAAACATAATAAAAGTAAAAGGGTAATATCCATAATGGTTGTAGTGTGGTAAGGATTTTGGTCACAGCAAAAATAGTAGTATCAAATGATTATGACGATCAATCATTACGAAATTTTAAACCCTAAAGAAAAATACTTACCTACAAAATCTATCTTGAATCGTCCATAAATCAGCCAAACAAGTAAACAATCCTATTCAAAAAAGTTTATTTTTGCACTCAAACCCAATGAAAATCATGGATGCATCAAAAATCATAGAACTAGCTAGCTACACCTTACCCGCTATTATTACTGGAGTAGTGGCGTACCAATTTTTCAACTTACATACCAAAAACGAAGACCAACGTCGTCGTTATTTATTACACAAAGAGGCTCAAAAAACCGCTTTGCCGTTGCGTTTGCAAGCCTATGAGCGTATGACATTGTTTTTGGAGCGCATCAGTCTCAACCAATTATTGATTCGTATTGCCCCTATTTCGGCAGTAAAAACAGATTATGAACAATTATTGATTGCACATATCGAACAGGAATTAGAACATAATTTAACCCAGCAAATCTATATGTCTGAGCAATGTTGGAGTATTATTTTGACTGCAAAAAATGCGACTAACCAAATGATTCGAGTAGCTGCTCAAAAGGAATCGGTGCAAAATGCTGAACAAATGCGTGAAGTGCTACTGAATGATTTATTAGAAAAACAATCTCCAAGTCATGCTGCTTTGGCTTTTATTAAAAATGAAGTGGGTGATTTATGGTAGTATTTTAACTGATAAAAAATTGTTTTTTTTACCATTTCATTTTAAAATTAAACGCTATAGAAATTAAAATTCCTGAAGCACATGCCTAATAATTGTAATAGAAAATAGAGCATAAACTTCGTAAAGATCAGCAACAAAAACCTAAATTTTTAAACGAATGACACTTATCTATTCTATTGAGCAACTCGACCAAGTAGCTAAACAAATACTAGAGCAAAATCCACCTAAAATACTATTGTTCAATGGAGAAATGGGTGCTGGAAAAACAACCTTAATTAAAAAACTTTGCGAAACACTTGGTGTAAATGGCGCAACAAGTAGCCCAACCTTTTCTTTAGTTAATGAAT
Source organism: Flavobacterium succinicans LMG 10402 (assembly GCF_000611675.1). Lineage (GTDB taxonomy): Bacteria > Bacteroidota > Bacteroidia > Flavobacteriales > Flavobacteriaceae > Flavobacterium > Flavobacterium succinicans. The sequence continues at coordinate 26,635 of NZ_JATV01000019.1, forward strand.
ATCAAACTACTGATAAACAAAAGATTTACCATTTCGATTGTTATCGTTTGAAATCAGAAATTGAAGCACTCGATATGGGTATTGATGAATACCTTTACTCTGGCCATTGGTGTTTTATAGAATGGGCAGAAAAAATAGCCTCCTTACTTCCTGAAGAGCATGCTGTACTTACGATTGAAATTTTGGAAGACGGCCACAGAAAAATAGAACTTCAATAACTATTCAACATGAAAAATACCGAAACTGAAGTACAGATTATCCCCTTTTCAATTGAACATAAAGAAGCCATCAAAAGACTAAATATTGAATGGTTGAATAAATATTTTAAAGTGGAACCAAGGGACGAATTGGTATTGAGTAATCCTATAGGAGAAATTATTGATAAAGGCGGAAAAATTTATTTTGCTAAATACAAGCATGAAATTGTAGGAACTGTTTCGTTACTAAAAATAGACCAAACCACCTTCGAATTGTCAAAAATGGCCATTACCGAAAAGGTTCAAGGTCTAGGCATTGGCAGGCAATTGATGAAATATTGTATCGAAGAAGCTCAAAAAATGGGAATCCAAAAGTTAATTTTATATTCTAACAGAAAATTAAAACCTGCCATTCATCTGTATGAATCCTTTGATTTTAAAGAAATCCCTGTTGAATCAGGCGTTTACGAACGTGCCGACATCAAAATGGAGCTCCTTCTAGTTTAAACCAAGTTCATATCATGGTAGCAAACCAAAAATTACTAAAATACTTTTTGTAAATTGTACGCTTAAATTATCCTCTCATTATGTCAATTAGTCCATTTACCAAACAACAACTACTACCTCAAGAAGAAAAACTCGAAGTGGCCAGACATAAAAGTGAGCTCTTTATTGGCATCCCAAAAGAAACCAGTTTTCAAGAAAAACGAATTTGTTTGACTCCAGATGCCGTAAATTCACTTACTTTTCAAGGACATCGCGTTATGATCGAATCGGGAGCCGGTGAAAGTGCAAGCTATAGTGACCATGAATATGCAGAGGCAGGTGCCGAAATTACAAATGACACCGCCAAAGTTTTGGCTTGCCCAATGATTTTAAAAGTAGAACCACCTACTTTGACCGAAATTGAATTGATGCATAACAAAACCATTGTGATTTCTGCCATTCAATTAAAAACCCGTCAAAAAGCTTATTTCGAAGCACTAGCTCGAAAAAAAATTACCGCTTTGGCCTTTGAATACATCAAAGATGAAGACGGAACCTATCCTGCCGTAAAATCGCTTAGCGAAATCGCAGGGACAGCTTCCATACTTATCGCTTCGGAATTAATGATTAGTACCGAATTTGGCAAAGGCTTATTATTTGGCAACATTACAGGAGTTCCTCCAACAGAAGTAGTTATTTTGGGAGCGGGAACCGTTGGAGAATTTGCCGCCAAAACCGCCATAGGCCTTGGCGCTAACGTGAAGGTATTCGACAATTCGATTACTAAATTACGACGTTTGCAAAACAATTTAAACCAACGCATATTCACCTCAACGATCCAGCCAAAATCTTTATTAAAAGCCTTAAGACGATGCGATGTAGCGATTGGAGCCATGCGTGGCAAAGAACGATGTCCGATTGTAGTTACCGAAACCATGGTCGAATACATGAAGAAAGGCGCTGTTATTGTGGATGTAAGCATTGATACAGGAGGCTGTTTTGAAACTTCTGAAGTAACAACGCATGAAAAGCCTACCTTTATTAAAAACAACATCATACACTACTGCGTCCCTAATATCCCTTCCAGATATTCCAAAACCGCTTCTTTATCCATCAGTAATATTATCACTCCCTATTTACTTCAAATTGCCCAAGATGGCGGCATAGAAAGCGCCATTCGCTGTAACAAAGGACTTAAAAATGGTGTTTATCTTTATCATGGAATCCTTACTAACAAAGCAATTGGAGAATGGTTCGGCATTCAGGATAATGACATTAATTTAATTGTATTTTAAACCTACTTTGAATTACATTTGCAAAAAAAATCAAATTCATGAAATTTCAATATCGTTTCGCTTATTATCTAATAGGACTAATCATGGGATTGTTTGCCGTTGCAGCCATTTTTTCTGGTAAAGACACCCGTTGCAACTATTTCCCAAACGCAAGAGTTTTGAATGACTTAAGCAACAAACCCTTTATCTACTCAGAGAAAGCTTCTCAAATTTTAAGTGAAAAATGGATTGACACTATTGACATTAAAAACACTTTAAAGTTTGGTGATGTAGATTTTTACAAAAGCAACCTCAGCGTAGCAAAAGGAAAACTTTACACTGTGCATGGAAAAACCACCCAAAATCAAGAGATTACTCTAGAAGTCATTAACTATTCAGATAAAGCCGTTTTGAAAGATATCATCAAAAAATAATACTTTTAAGTGCTAAAAAAAGGAGCTCGTCAAAAACAACGAGCTCCTTTTTTAATATATACATTTTATTTATCTCACTATTTGGGCGTTACCACAAGGGTCTGGCTTTACACTTCAATCCCCCAAAAAAAAACACCGTAATGAATAGCAATAAGTGATAACAACAAGTTTTTACTCTCTATTCAACCAATCCACAGGTGCAAATCCTTTTTCCGTTAAATAAGCGTTTGTTTGTGAAAAATGTTTATTCCCAAACCATTTTCCTTGATTAGCACTCATAGGCGATGGATGACCCGATTCTAAAACCAAGTGTTGCGTTCGGTCAATTTTATTGCCTTTTTTTTGTGCAAAACTTCCCCAAAGTAAAAAAACAAGCTGTTGTTTTTCAGAAGCTAATTTTTCGATAACAGCATCTGTAAACTTACTCCAAGCCAAATGTTTGTGGCTATTGGGACTGTCTTTTCGAACACTCAAAGTAGCATTCAACAACAAAACTCCTTGTTTTGCCCACGCTTCTAAATTTCCCGAAGTAGGCATAAAAATAGCACCCAAATCATCCGTTAGCTCTCTGTAAATATTGCGTAAGGATGGTGGGATTTTAACTCCATCATTCACCGAAAAGCTCAAACCATTAGCCTCGCCTTCTCCATGATAAGGGTCTTGACCAATGATAACTACTTTTACCTCTTCTAATGTACAATGATTAAAAGCAGAAAAAATCAAGTCTTTTGGCGGAAAACAGGTATGATTTTGATATTCTTCATCCACAGCTTGCATCAATGTTTTAAAATACTCGGCTTCTATCTCGTCTTTTAAAAACAATCCCCAATCTGACGCCAAGTACAATGATTTAGGTTCGGACTTTAAATTATTCATATTCAAAAAATACTTGAGTTATTTTTCCACCTTCCACTTTATACATTGCGATTACTTGAACTACCTCTCCTGACGCTCTTCCAATGACTTTTTCTTTATCAATAACCAAATTCCCTAAACTCATTCTCTCATTAACAATTGCCTTTTGATTTGGATTCATTGCCCATGCCTTTGCATAATGATTTTCAAAATTGATAGTACCAGAATACTGCAATAGATTAGGAAATTTATACACTTGAACATCCTCTGAAAAACAAGCTACAAATCGCTGCAAATCTTGAACATTATAAGCTTCTAATTGTTCTTGAACTAATTCTTCTGGAGTCATACCTTTTTTTTGTTCAAATGTAAAAATTGTTTTCGATAGTGAGAATCTATTTTATTTATAGTTGGCATAAAAAAGTATTTATTGAATATAAAAGGAAGCTATCGACTAATAATGCGAATACTCAAAAAGGAATACTTATTTTTGCATACCAAAATTAAACGATTTCATGATTGCTATCACCGAAAAAACATTACAAGACTTACAATTCCCCACTGTGCTCGAAACCTTATCGGATATTTGCAATACCGATATTGGTAAAGAAAAAGCACTAAACATAACGCCTTTCAGAGAGAAAGAAACGTTGATGGAAGCTTTGTTGCAAACCTCTGAATATGTTTCTTCTTTTCAAAATAACAATGCCATTCCGAATCACGGATTTGACGTAATTACTCATGAAATCAAATTTCTTGGAATTGAAGATAGCTTTCTCGAAGTAGGAAGTTTTAGAAAAATTGCTACGCTCTCCAGCACAAGTAATTTCTTATTGAATTTCCTAAAAAAATTCGAAGACTATTATCCTAATTTGAATGCTAGAGCCGCTAGAGTAGAATACACCAAAAATATCATTACGCTAATTGATGAAGTCGTAGACAAATATGGTGAAATCAAAGACAATGCTTCTCCAGATTTACTCAACATTCGAAGAAATATGAACGTGGTTCGTGGTAAGGTAAACCAAAGTTTCGGTGTGGCCTTATCGCAATATAACGGATTGGGATATTTGGATGATATCAAAGAGAGTTTTGTACAAAATCGCAGAGTTTTAGCCGTTTTGGCGATGTATCGTCGTAAAGTAAAAGGAACCATTTTAGGAAGTTCGAAAACAGGCAGTATTGCTTATATCGAACCAGAAGCTACTTTGAGATATTCGCGTGAATTGAGCAATCTCGAATATGAAGAAAAAGAAGAAATCACCCGAATCTTAAAGCAATTATCAAACGCTATACGTCCGTATTTGCCTTTGCTTATCGAATACCAAGAGTTTTTGAGTGATATTGATGTTATTGCTGCGAAAGCCAAATATGCCAACAAAATCAATGCTATTTTACCTCAAATCAGTGAAGAAAGAAGGTTATTTCTAAGAGATGCTTACCATCCAATTTTGTATTTGAACAACAAACAAAAGAACGAAGTTACCCATCCACAAACTATAGAACTCAACCAAGATAACCGAATCATCGTTATTTCTGGACCCAATGCGGGTGGAAAAACCATTTCCTTAAAGACCGTTGGCTTATTACAATTAATGTTGCAATCGGGTATGTTGATTCCGGTACACGAACGCAGTGAAACCTTTTTGTTTGACCGAATTTTAACGGATATTGGCGACAATCAATCCATAGAAAATCATTTGAGTACCTACAGTTATCGCTTAAAAAACATGAATTATTTTCTAAAAAAGTGCAATAGAAAAACCATGTTTTTGATTGATGAATTTGGTACAGGTTCCGACCCAGATTTGGGTGGCGCACTTGCCGAAATTTTCTTGGAAGAATTTTACCATCGTGAAGCTTTTGGAATCATTACGACCCACTACTCCAATTTAAAGATTTTGGCTAATGAATTGCCTTGTGCACAAAATGCCAATATGCTTTTTGATGAGAAAACATTAGAGCCGTTGTATAAACTCGTTTTGGGGCAAGCGGGTAGCTCTTTTACTTTTGAAGTAGCTCAGAAAAACGGTATCCCGTTTGGCTTAATCAATCGTGCCAAGAAGAAAATCGAAACCGGTAAAGTACGTTTTGACAAAACTATTGCCACGTTGCAAAAAGAACGTTCTAAACTCGAAAAAACCTCTCAAGTACTAAAAGAAGAAGAATCGAAAGCCAGAGAGGAAAGTAAAAAAATGGAAAACATCAATGTAAAAATCAAGCAAAAACTGGAAAGCTATCAGGAATTGTATGACAGCAATCAGAAGACGATTTACATTGGTCAAAAAATAGAAGACATTTCAGAGAAATATTTTAACAATAAGAACAAAAAAGAACTTATCGGTGAGTTTTTGAAAATCATTGAAATAGAAAACTCTAAGCGCAAAAAGGTTTCTGCCAAAGAAGCCAAAGTCATCACCGAAAAGAAAAAAGAGATCATCAAAGAGGTTGAAGTCAAGGTCGAGGAAATTCGAACAATCAAAAAAGAAAAGAAACTGAAACCCGTTGTTGAAAAACCAAAACCTATTCTAAAATTAGGCGATAGAGTGCGCATGGCGGATGGAAAAGCGGTGGGAACGATTGATAGTATTGAGAAAAATAAAGCTACTGTTAATTACGGTATTTTTACTTCGAAAGTAAGTTTAGACGAATTAGAATTAGTGGAAGCGTTTAAGAAATAAGGTTTGAACAAGTTAGCTTAAAATTTAATATCCTTTTATGGACAATTAATGTATTAGACTTGATAATCTGAACAAGATATTTGCATTCAATAAATAAAAACACACCCCTAACCCCTCTCAAGAGGGGAATTAGTTCGCGTTAACATAAAACATTAGGTTTTTTTTAAATCAAATTTTGAAATCTTAAACGCAAATCTTAAATCTAAACACAAAAAAAAAATTTGCGAATTTGCGGTAATCCAACATATTCTCAAACCTAAATTATGACCAATAAACCAATGCAACAATCGCTATCGCTTCCTGAAAACAAGAAAATCATCCTTTTTGATGGCGTTTGCAATTTGTGTAATACTGCCGTACAAACCATAATACAACACGATAAAAAAGATGTGTTCCGATTTGTAGCTTTACAAAGTGAATTGGGTATAGCTATACAAAAACACATTGGTATTGATACTCGCAAAATAGATAGTCTTGTTTTTTATGCACCAGGGGTTTCGTATTCTTATAAATCGGAGGCGGTTTTGGACATTGCGAAGGAGCTTGGCGGAATTTTTAGTTTGGCTATTGTCTTTAAAATCCTTCCCTCTCCCCTTTTGAATTCCATTTATGATTATATCGCCAAAAACAGGTACAAATGGTACGGTCAACAAGAACATTGCTTATTGCCTACTCCTGAATTGAAAGCAAAATTTCTTTGATTCCAGAATAGTACTTATGAAAACGCTTGCGTGAGTGATGGCAGTGGAGCTCTCCCGATTTTTTCTATCGGGAAGCGGGAACGTACAGCACGACCTCCTCTAGCCTTTTTCTGGCTAGAGGAGGGCACGCCCAAATAAAAAATCGTTTATAAAACTTCTGTCTTATAAACGATTTTATTTTGAATGCACAAGGCTATTTTATTTTGAACACTGAAATCGCCAAAGGAGGCAACGTCAAGGCGATGGAATAATCTCTGCCATCATAAGGTGTGGCTTCGACTTTTAGTTTTCCGCTTTGTTGCACGCCACTTCCGCCAAATAACTTGGAATCGCTGTTGAATAGTTCGATTAACTCACCTTTTCTTGGAATCCCAATGCGATAATTTTCTCGAACTACTGGGGTGAAATTGCAAATCACAATCAAATCATTCTTTGCATCATTCCCTTTTCGGATATAAGTCATAACTGCATTCTCGTGGTCGGAATAGTTAATCCATTCAAATCCCTCAGGACTAAATTGCTTTTCGTACAAGGCAGGCTCAGACTTATACAAAGTATTCAAGGCAGTAATCACGGCTTTGATTCCTAGATGAAAAGGATATTGTAGCAAATGCCAATCGAGACTTTGTTCAAAATTCCACTCAGCGCTTTGCCCAAATTCGCTACCCATAAACAGCAGTTTTGTTCCTGGATGCGTGAACATGTACCCGTATAACAACCTTAGATTGGCATACTTTTGCCATTCATCACCTGGCATTCTTCCTGCTATAGAATGTTTTCCATACACCACTTCATCGTGAGAAAGTGGCAACATAAAATTCTCTGAAAAAGCATACGTCATAGAAAAAGTCAACTCATTTTGATGGTGCTTTCTATAAACCGTCTCTTTTTGAAAATAATGCAAGGTATCGTGCATCCAACCCATCATCCATTTCATTCCAAAGCCTAATCCACCAGCAAAAGTTGGTCGAGACACCATAGGAAATGAAGTACTTTCCTCGGCTATGGTTTGCACACCTTCGTAATTGGCATAAACGGCTTCATTAAAATCTTTAAGGAAACTTATCGTGTCTAGGTTTTCGCGTCCACCAAAAATATTTGGTTCCCATTCCCCATCGTTTCTAGAATAATCTAAATACAACATAGAAGCCACAGCATCAACTCGCAATCCATCCACATGATAGTGGTGCAACCAAAACAAAGCATTACTTATCAAGAAAGAACGCACCTCGTTTCGACCATAATTGAATACCAAACTTTTCCAATCAGGATGGTAACCTTTTCTGCGGTCTGGGTGTTCAAACAAGTTAGAGCCATCAAAAAAACCTAGCCCGTGCGCATCATCAGGAAAATGAGAAGGTACCCAATCCAGAATTACTCCAATTCCTGCATCGTGTAAACGATCCACTAAATACATAAACTCTTGCGGGTTTCCAAAACGAGAAGTAGGTGCAAAATACCCCACCAACTGATAACCCCAAGAGGGATCATAAGGATATTCCATTACGGGCATGAACTCAACGTGTGTAAATCCTGTTTCTTTGACATACCTCACAAGGTCTTCGGCCATTTCAGTATAACTTAAGAAACTATTGTCATCCGCATGGCGTTTCCAAGATCCCAAATGCACTTCATAAACAGAACAGGGTTTATCTAGCGCATTGTGCTCTTTTCGAGACTTCATCCATTTGTCATCGTCCCATTTATAATCCAAATCCCAGATTACTGAGGCGGTGTGTGGCGGTTTTTCGCAATAAAAAGCAAAAGGATCCGCTTTCTCAGTAACTATACCGTTGTTGGAGGACTGAATTTTGTATTTATAAGTTGTGCCTTTAGTGATATTTGGAATAAAACCTTCCCATATACCCGAAGCATCCCAACGCACATACAACTCATGATTGCCTGCTATCCAATAATTAAAATCTCCAACCACAGAAACGGACTGCGCAGAGGGTGCCCAAACGGCAAAATATACTCCTTTCACGCCATCCACTTCAATTGGATGTGCGCCTAATTTTTCATAGAGACGAAAATGCTTCCCAGCTTTAAATAAATCGATATCAAATTCAGTGAAAAGAGAATGTACTTGTACTTTATTCATTTATTTGGTGTAGTATAAAGATGAAAAAAAAGGTGTTGTTTTCAAAAGATAAATTATCTTAAAATTTTGAATAAATGAAAAGGCAAAGCGGCACTTAGCTCTATAAAATTCCATTCGCTTTCCCAGTAATAAATAGCATCCGTAATCAAATCATGCACTCGAATGGGTTGATTTCCCATCGAAGCATATGGCAATCTCACCATGGCTTGAACGGTATGCTCGGCATTTAAACTAGCTACCATCAGCGTTTCATTTTGCTTGCTATCGTTGAACTTGTAGTATGCCAATACTTGGTCATTATTAGTATCGCAAAACACAATATTATTGGTTTGCTGTAAAGAATCTTGTTCTTTTCGAATGGCGTTGATTTGCTTGATTTTGTCAATCAAATTATTTTGTATGGACCAATCCCAATGCAAGTACTCATACTTTTCAGAATTTAGATACTCTTCTTTTCCTGGAGCCATCGGTTCGCTAATTCTGTATTCAAACACCGGTCCGTAAATCCCAACATTAGAACTTAAGGTCGCGGCCAAAAAATATTTTTGCAAATGAATGGATTCGTTCCCTCTTTGTAACGCAAACGGATTAATATCAGGTGTATTGGGCCAAAAATTGGGACGATAATACTCTTTTTGGGTAGACTGAGTCAACTCGGTCACATACTCCATCAATTCGTGTTTGGTATTTCTCCAAGTAAAATACGTATACGATTGGCTAAAACCTTGTTTGGCCAATTCATTCATGATTTTCGGGCGTGTAAAAGCCTCGGCCAAGAACAAAACATCTGGATGTTTTTTCTTGATTTCACCAATCAGCCAACCCCAAAAATAGAATGGTTTGGTATGTGGGTTATCGACACGATAGACTTTGATATTGCATTCTTCAATCCAAAACAAAGCTACATCTAATAGTTCCTTCCAAAGGTTTTTCCAATCTTTGCTTTCAAAATAAATTGGCTGAATGTCTTGGTATTTTTTGGGTGGATTTTCGGCATATTGTACGGTTCCATCGGGTCTCCACTTGAACCATTGCGGAAAATCTTTTACGTATGGATGATCGGGAGCTGCTTGCAAAGCATAATCCATTGCCACCTCAATGCCTAAATCTTGGGCTTTTTTTACCAAAGATTTAAAATCTTCAATAGAACCTAATTCAGGATGCGTTGATTTGTGTCCACCATACTGAGAACCAATTCCCCATGGAGAACCAACATCACCTTCCTGAGCATTAGTAGCGTTATTTTTTCCTTTACGATTAATTTCCCCAATAGGATGAATCGGTGGAAAATATAAGGTATCAAAACCCATGGCTGCTACTCTGGGTAACAATCGTTCGCAGTCCTTAAAAGTACCATGCTTTACGTGTTCTGCAGCAGAGGATCTTGGGAAGAATTCGTACCAAGTACTGTACAATGCTTTTTTTCGATCCACATAAACCTTTAGCTCTGAAGATTTATTTTCTATGTAACGAACGGGATATTTTTTGAAAATATTTTTTAACTCAATGGATACTGCCATTTTTATGGCTGTTTCATAATCTGCTTCGTTTTTAAAGCACTGTAAAGCGTTTTGAAGGAATTCCTTCTCCGAAGGTTCTACCTTCTTTAGAATAGCTTCAATATATTCAGCACCTTCCAGCAATTCAGATTTTACGTGTTGATGGTCTTGAATTTTACGCTCCGTTCCATGTTGCCAATTCAACGCATAATCTACCCAACCTTCAATACAATAACTGTAAAATCCTTGTTTTTCGACCGTAAAACTGCCATTCCATTCGTCATTATGGGTAGGCCACATTCTAACTTCTTGCCATTTTTTATCGGCCTCATGCTTATACTTTACACAACATTCAATTACATCATGACCATCTGAAAATACATCTGCGCTAATGGCAACTTTTTGACCAATGATTCTTTTAATATAATGAGCACCACCATCTAATTGGGGCAACACATTTTCAATAACAATTCTTGTTTGATTTTGCATCTTACTTTACACTTTTTCGCTTATTTTATTATAGAAAGCCTCTTATTCTAATCTGAAATTATCTGGAATAACTTTCCCTTTTTTAATGACAACAATTCCTTCTTTAATACAATACAATTCCTCATTACGATTTTCAAGATGCGCTCCTCCTTTGATAAAAACATTATTACCTACTCTACAATTTTTTTCTACAATTGCCTGATAGATATAACAATTTTCACCAACTCCAACAATGGGCTTCCCTTTTGCTAAATCCTTTTCGATATCGGTTACGCTTTGATAAAAATCGCTCCCCATCACATAGCAATTTTCAATAACGGTTCCTGCTCCAATTCTAGACCGATTTCCAATAACTGATTTTTTTATTTCTTTGGCATTAATTATACAACCTTCAGACACAATAGCATTGTCTAATTGTGTGGTTTTAAATTTTGAAGGAGGTAATAATCGGGGTCTAGTATAAATTTTATTATCACTGTCAAACAAATTGAATTCAGGTAAGTCAGCGGTAAGTCCGATATTAGCCTCAAAGAAGGATTCTATATTTCCAATGTCTGTCCAATACCCCTCAAATTGATAACTGTGAATTTTATGAACGCCTAAGGCTTGAGGCATAATTTCTTTACCAAAATCTTTAGTTTCTTTATTTTTCATTAATTCCTCTAACAAAGCTCTATTAAAAATATAGATCCCCATAGAGGCTAAATAATGCTTGCCTTTTGCTTTCATTTCGTCACTTACCTCAGAGGTCCACTCCGGCAACAATTCGGGAGCTGGTTTTTCAATAAAGGATTCTATATCACCTTGCGCATTTGTCTTTAGTATACCAAACTCGGGGGCATCTTTTGCATTTACTGGTAATGTTGCGATAGAAATTGCTGCATCAGATGCTATATGTGCTTCGAGCATGGCGTTAAAATCCATTTGATACAATTGATCTCCGGAGAGAATCAAAACATAATCAAAATCATGATTAGAGAAGTGAGGCATACATTGTCTTACAGCGTCCGCAGTACCTTGAAACCATGTAGGATTGTCAATGGTTTGTTCTGCTGCCAAAATATCTACGAAAGCATGACTAAAAATACTAAAATTATAGGTGTTTTTAATATGAGCATTTAAGGATTTCGAATTGAATTGTGTTAATACAAAAATTCTAAAAATATCTGAATTCATACAATTCGATATTGGAATATCTACTAATCGATAATTCCCTCCTACCGGAACCGCTGGTTTGGACCTAAACTCAGTTAAAGGATACAATCTTGATCCTTGTCCACCTCCTAATATAATCGCAATTATATTTTTTTTATCATGTCTCATATTTAATTAATTAAAGCATTAAACTTGTACATATATTAACTATACTATTAAAAATCAGACTATTAAATACTAAAATCACATTTTATTGCTTTGAAAAAACCTTTTATTAAACAATTGGAATTTATAGTACTTTTATGCTTCTTAAATTTAGTAAAAAAGAAGCTAAATTTGACTTTTTATAAAAAAATAACAATATGCCAAAAAACAACACTCAATCTTCAAAAAATTTAGAGATACCAAAATTTATTATCCTAATAGCTAAGCTATTCGCTTTTTTATCCACTAAACTTGTAACTCGATTTGCGGCCAAACTTTTTGTGACACCCATAAAACATAAAACACCAAAAAGAGAGCATGCTATGGATACCAACAGTAAAAAAGTAAGAATCACTGTTCCGGCTATTCAAAAAGAAATAATGACCTACCACTACGGAAACGGTGACAAAAAAATACTATTGGTACATGGTTGGTCAGGACGAGGAACGCAATTATTCAAAATCGCGGACGAATTGATTCAAAACGGATATGCAACTGTAAGTTTTGATGCGCCTGCCCATGGAAAATCTGCTGGTAGCACTACCATTATGACCGACTTTATAGCATCAATCCATGAAATTGAGCGTCAGTTTGGTCCCTTTGAAGGTATTGTGGGGCATTCACTTGGGGGCATGTCAACCTTAAACGCCATAAAAGAAGGGTTGAAGGTAAACAATGCTACAATTATTGGTAGTGGTGATGTTGTGCAGGACATCCTCAATGATTTTATTTTCAAATTACAATTGAATAAAAAAATTGCCATTCATTTAAAAGATTTTTTCGAAGCTAAATATGGTGGACGCATGGATGATTATTCTGCTTACAAAGCGGTCCAAACTATTCCTATTCCGATCTTGGTCATTCATGACAATGATGATTTGGAAGTTCCAGTTACCACTGGCATACATATTCATGAACATTGTAAAAACAGTACTTTACTTTTGACAAACCAACTGGGACATCGAAAAATATTGGGCGACAAAACTGTCATAAAAACTACTGTTGAATTTATTCTTGCTAATTCAACTGACTAATAATTGTATTAAACCAAAAACGCAACTTTAACAGTCGCGTTTTTGGCAATTCTTAAATTTTCATTAAAAAACCGATCAAATTCTCCTTTTTATTTAAATCTAATTTTTTTCGCAACCTATATCGGGCCAACTCTACACCACCTCCCGAAATATTCATAATCTCTGCAATTTCTTTCGTGGACATGTTCATCAATAGATAGGTGGCTAAATCTAATTCTCTGGGAGTTATGGTCGGACAGTGCTCTTTTAATCTTTTCAAAAAATCATAATGGACGTTCTTGATGTGTTTTTCCAAATCGGTCCAACTTTTATCTGAATTTACCTCTTTTACGATGCTCTTTTGTAGTTTGGTAAATTGCGTTTTCACACTGTCTTCTAAGCGGTCATGATTGATTTCTTTTAGCTTATGAATGATACCATTGAGAATTTTATTTTTCTTAACTACCTGTAAAGAGTTATTTACCAGTTCTTTATCTTTCGCTAAGATTTTGATTTTCAACTTATCATTTTTCAATTTTTCTATCTCTTTTTCTAGCGCATATTGCTCTAAACGAATTTTGGATTCTTTCTCTAAATACAATCTTCTTTGTTCAATCGTTTCATAATATTTATTTTTTCGAATTTTAGCTTTTACTCTATCTTGAACAAAGAGAATAATGGCCACAGCTATAATCGCATAGAATAAATAAGCGAAAAAATTACGGTACCAAGGTGGAAGGACTGTAAATTTTACGGTTTCTTCTTTTGATTGAATTCCATAACTGTTTCGAACTTTGACTTTCATACTATAGGTTCCTTCGCTCAAATTAGTATATTCTTTAGTAAAAACTCGTGACCAAGAACTCCATTGTTCGTCAAAGCCTTCGAGCTGATAAGAAAACTCTACGTTATCTAAATTCTCATAAGTGGGAGATGAAAAAGAAAACTGAACATGATTGGAGGAATAAGGAAGTGTATATTTTTTAGCTTTTTCAGTTCCATTACCAAATAGTAATCTATCTTTTGGAAAAGTAAAATTTCGGATAAATGCTTTTGGTGTGGTTACAAAATTATTAGCTTTTAATGGATTATAATGTGCCAATCCATCGGTTAGTCCAATAAAAATATTCTCTTTGTCAATAGCATTTATGGCAATGAAATTATGAACTAATTCTCCAGTTAGATTAGAGAATGGAGCAACATTATTAACGTAAGATCTGTTTTGTTTTTGTAACATACCTAATCCTTGTCCATAGGTATACCAAATATTACCAAGCTGATCTTCGTAAACCAAAGCAACTGCAGGTATCTTTTTAAAAAGTAAGCTTACCGTTTTGTCTTCAAAAAAAGTTTCTTGTTCGTTAGAGTATCTAAAAAAATGATTTTGGGTTTGAAAGTAGATTTTATCCTTCAAGCGTTGAATACTAGTTATACCTTTATATTGTTTTGAAATGGATCGATGGGTCTTAATTGCCGTAAATCTTTTTAAATCGGCACTCAACATCATTTGATGAAGCAATCCATCTTTTATTATCCAAATCATTTCTTCATCAATTTCAAAATGACTTGAAGCATTGTCAAATCCTGCAATTTGATGGCTAAATTTCCAATGAGCTCCTTTCTTTTCAAATAAGGCAAATCCACTATAATTAGAACCAATCATTACGTTTTCATTTCCAGGAATTTTTTTAAAGCCAAAATACCCTTTGTTGTCTAATACTTCACTCACTCGACCACCTTGAATAACCAGAGCTCCATTATTATTGCCACATAATAATTGATTATCAACCACTTGAATATTCCAAGACTGTCCTGTAGTTCCTTCAACTAATTTGAACACATCTTCCTTAAAATTCTTAGTCCAACTGTGAAAAAAAACACCTCTATTTGTGGCTACATAAAGATTTTGATCATGTACTACAGAGGCATATACTGTACTAATATCATAACTAAAACCAAAATAGGTAAACGGAGAATTCTCATTGACAAAAGCAATACCATTATCTAATCCTAACCAAATATTATTTTTATTGTCCACAAAGGAGGTTAAAACAGTGTTATTTTGCAAACCTTTTCTATGGTTGATAAGTTGAATAATTTTTCCGTTGGTATCACAAACCACAATTCCGTTCAAAACGGTGTTGATTACAATAAAATTATGTTGTATTGCGATTCCTCCTAAAGAATTATTTTTTTTCACAAAAGCATTCGTTTCTGTATTCCAAGATTGTAAGGATCCATTGGTATAGGTAAAAAGCCCTTTATTTAAGGTAGCAATTAATAATTTTTGATTGGGTAATGGAATGATACTCCAAATTTCCGTCGAATTAAGAGCCTTAGTCCCTGGCAATGAATACAGTTTTTTGTTTTTATATTCTAAAATACCATTGGCAATATCTTGTAAGTATAATTTACCATCAACTAAAAAGGAGAATTGAAATCGCTTAGGGGCTTTTATGATGGTAAGGGTATTGTTTTTATAATAAAATACTTTTGAAAATGCTTGAAAAGCTACACCATTGTCTACTAAATGAATTTTCCAGACAAAATCTATGGTTTCGACCACTTTTTTGGGTAATAAATGAGTTAATGAATGATACATTAATTTACCTTTTGCATTGGGCTGGAAAAAACCAAACTCATTATACCCACCTACAAAAATTTTTCCACTTGCATCAATCTTAACCGATCGAATCGCCTCAGAATTCTTCATCCTGAATCTTCTCCAAGTCGTACCGTCAAATTGAAACAAACCATCATTATTGGCAAAGTAAAGATTTCCGTTTTTATCTTGATCTATACCCCAATTTTGAGTGCCTCCTTTATAATCAGCTCGGGTATAATTTTTAATATCGGGTAATCCTATGTTTTTTATTTGCCCTAATAAAGACGAAACGTAAAATAAGAGTAAAATGGCATAAAGGGTAGATTTTAAATGTCTCATAAAAGTAAGCGTAGGTAAAAATTGTTTATAAAAACGAAAACGTTTTCATTTTCTTAAAAAAAATACTCAAACTGGGTTATACATTATTTATATTTTGTTAAAATTACAAAAATGTAGCTTTTAAGACAAATGTAGTGTTTATTTTAGTTTTTATAATTTTTAAAAATATCAATAAAACATATTTAAAATACATATAATCAATATTTTAAAATAAAATTGATGTGTTTTTATAAAGTTTATTTCTTTGAATTGATGTGTTTTTGTAAGGAATTTTTATTGAGAATATCAAAAAAATAACCTTAGTATTGCTGAAAATTAAATAAATAATTAACCTAAATTTTAGAAAAATGAAATTCACAAAAACATTTATTCTCTGTTTTTCGTCACTCTTATTTTCTTTATATGGCTTTGCACAAGAGGCCATAATAAACGGTAAAGTAATGGACGAAAATGGACTATTTGTACCAGGGGCAACAATAGCTGTAAAAGGCACAAAAGTAGCCACTAGTACCGATTTTGATGGTAGTTTTAAAATCAAAGCCCCATCTAATGGAACACTAGTAGTTAGCTTTATTGGGTACAGTACCATTCAAGAATTGATTAACGGTAGAACCAAAATTGATTTCAAATTAAAAACTCAGTCTCAAGATTTACATGAAGTGGTAATTAATGTTGGTTATGGAACTCAGAGAATGAAAAATTCAACAAATGCAGTTGTTAAAGTTAAGTCGGAAGCATTTGAAAATCGCCCTATCATATCTGTTGCTCAAGCAATACAGGGTAATGCGGCAGGAATTAATGTTGTCCAAACTTCGGGAAAACCAGGTTCAAGTTTTGATGTAAGAATTAGAGGGCTTAGTTCTATAAATTCAGAAAACTCACCTTTGTACGTTGTTGATGGAATCCAAACTAAAGATATTTCTGGCATAAATGCAGAAGACATTGTAGATTTATCCATATTAAAAGACGCAACTGCAACAGCTATATATGGTGTGAATGGTTCTTCTGGAGTAGTAATTATAACCACTAAAAAAGGAAAATCAAATAAAAATGATTTTCAATTTAGCTCCTACTTAGGGTTTTCAAAAGCGGTAAGTAACGTAGACGTTCTAAATTTAACAGATTATAAAACATTAATAACTGAAATTAATCCCAATTATTTAACAACTGCAAATGATGCAAAATATGCAGGAAAAAACACAAATTGGCAAGATGAAATTTTGAAGACAGGTATTGATCAAAATTATAACTTTTCCTATGCAGGAGGTACAGATAAAATAAAATTTTATGGAGCTCTAGGATATCAAAAAGTAGAAGGTATAATAAAACCATCAAAGTATAATCGATTTTCAGGCAAGATAAATATAAATGCAAATCTGTATTCTTGGCTAAAAACAGATGTAAGCATGAATATCATTCAATCGGATGGTTCTTTTATTAGTGATAACAATAGTGTAGGACAAGGTGGTGCTATTATGAGTGCTTTAGTAACCCCTTCATTTTTACCTATCTGGGGATCTGAACTAAATATTAGAGAAACAAATACTGATGGATCTTATAAAGACGGATACAAAAATGGTCAATATGCCGAAAACCCCTATCAATCAGGATGGGAAAATCCAGTGTCTTTATTATCTAGACAAAACAAAACAGCTGTAAATAGATATTTAAGCAGTATTAGTTTTGATGTTAACATTATGAATAACCTGATTTGGAAACCAATGGTATCATTAGATTTAACAAGATCCGATAATGTTCAGTTTGTAGACCCTTATAGTAATGTTTGGGGACGAAATGGAAATGACAATCCTTTGTCTATCAAAGGAAGAGGTAGCAACACAATTGATAATAATAATAATTGGAATTTTGAAAACACTTTAAACTATCAATTGAAATTTAGTAATTCAGATTTAAATTTATTAGGAGGGGTATCAATGCAAAAAAACAAATATACTAAAGAAGCAAATTCTGGAACTGGTTTTTCTGTTGATCAAACTCATTACGATATTAATGCTGCAAAAAATCAATCTTTCGAAATAAGAGAAAACGAAGTAAGGAGCCTATCCTATTTTGGGAGAGCAACCTATACCATTAACAACAAATACATCTTGAATGGAGTATTTAGACAAAGTGGTGCTTCTCAATTATCAAAAGGTAATAAATGGGGTTTCTTTCCAGCAATTTCAGCAGCATGGATTGTTTCTAATGAAGATTACTTGAAAGAGTCAAATTCTATTAGTGAATTAAAACTTAGAGGTGGTTGGGGAAAAACAGGTAATTTATCAGGTTTACCAGCTTATTCTAGCTTCGATTTGAATTATACTAATCCTTTAACGAATACGACAACATTAGATCAAATAGGTAATCCTGATTTAAAATGGGAAACAACAACTGATATTAACTTCGGTGTAGATCTTGGATTATTTAAAAATAGAATAAAATTTACAGCAGATATCTATAAAAAAGCCACCAAAGACTTACTTCAAATTATCTATTTCCCAGGGTTTTCAAAACCGTATTACTACAATTCCGGTGAAATTGAAAATAAAGGACTTGAGTTAAGTATAAACACAATAAACTTTACAGGTGATTTTAAATGGAATACTAACTTTAATATTTCTTTCAATGATAATAAAGTAGTGAAATTAGGTTTACTTAAAAAATTACCATTCCAAAATTTATCATCTATTGGAGAAAGCATAATTCTATTGACTGAAGGAAGCGCTTTAGGAACTTTCTATGGGTATAAAGTAGACAAAGTAGATCCTGCTACAGGTTCGTTATTATATCAAGACATTAATAGGGACGGAAATATTACACCAGATGATAGAACAAATATTGGAAACCCCAATCCAAATTTTACATTTGGTTTAAGTAATAATTTTAGCTATAAAGGATTTAGCTTAGATGCATTAATTACAGGAACACAAGGAGGAGATATTTACAATGCTTCCAGAATGGATTTAACATTAATGAATAACTACAACAATCAATCAACTGAAGTGTTAAATAGATGGACTACTTCGGGTCAAATTACTGATGTTCCAAAAGCCAATGACCCAAGTACCTTGCACGTTTCGGACCGATTCATTGAAGACGGATCATATATAAGATTAAAAGCTATCACACTAGGATATCAATTTAAATTAGAAAATTGGAAATTAAATTCAATAAAATTATATCTAACAGGACAAAACCTATATACAATAACTAATTACAAAGGTTTTGATCCAGAAGTTGGAGCTTTTAATAATGCTACAGGAATTGGTCAAGGTATCGATCTTGGTAC
Source organism: Flavobacterium succinicans LMG 10402 (assembly GCF_000611675.1). Lineage (GTDB taxonomy): Bacteria > Bacteroidota > Bacteroidia > Flavobacteriales > Flavobacteriaceae > Flavobacterium > Flavobacterium succinicans. The sequence goes on from NZ_JATV01000019.1 coordinate 45,957, forward strand.
ATATCCTCAAGTTAAGACATTTATTTTTGGGTTAAAAGCCAATTTTTAGAACTAAAATATAAATACTATATAGTTATGAAATTATTTAAAAATTATTTAAAAATATTCACAGCATTGATGCTGATTTTTTTAACATCATGTTCAGATTATTTGGATACAGAACCTATTACTGAAGAAGCAACTTCTCTAAATGGTGGGATAGTAATAAAAAATGCCGTTGATGCGGAAAAAAGAATGAACGCAGTATATGGAACTTTTGGTTCTGGTTATTGGCAATTGGATTATTTCTTGATTGGAGACGGACAATCTGATAATGCTTATATTGGTGCAGATAATCCTGCTATTTTTCAGTATGAAGCTTACCAAATGTTATCAACTAATTCACAAATGAAAGGCGACTGGAATGATCTTTACAACAATATCAATACTTGTAATATTGTAATCAATTACGTTGATCAAGCTACAGATTTAAACGCAACCAGAAAAAACGAAATGATAGGTGAAGCTTCACTAATTAGAGCACTGAATCATTTTCAAGCAGTTCAACTGTGGGGAGACTGTCCGATAGCAAAAGAAGCTATATTTTCAATTTCAAGTGCTAACTTTGATGAAGCATTTAATGCCCTATTCCCAGCAAGAAAACCTATTGTCGAAGTATATGCACAAATCATCGCTGATTGCCAAGTTGCAATTCAAAAAGCTCCAGATGCTTCTAATAAATTTAAAGCCAACAAAATGGCAGCCAACGCCCTTCTTGCTAAAGTATATGCAACTATGCCAAATCCTGATTGGACAAAAGTAAACCAATATTGCGATATAGTTATTGGTGGTGGTTACACTCTATTACCTACTTTTGATCATCTTTTTGACAACGCTCACGAAGGAAATTCGGAATCAATTTGGGAAATTAACGGAGATGGATGGGGTAGTCCTATCGGTGCTTGGAATACTTTTATGTTTTTAGGAACAGATTGGAAAAAATTTAATGCTCCTTCCCATACTTTAGTTAAAGCTTATGCAAATAATAACGATAAACAAAGAGTAGCATCAACTATAACAAGAGCAAACGTAGGTTGGGCTGACACCTATTGGCCTTCAACTAACTATCCTTTTTGTTATAAAATGAGAGATACTAATGGTAATCAAAATTTTTATATTGCTCGCTTAGCTGATATTTTATTACTGAAAGCTGCTGCATTAGCTAATAAAGGAGATATTACTGGAGCAATGTCTCAAGTTAATATAATAAGAACAAGAGCAGGAATTGCTTCAATTAGTGCTTCAAACCAATCAGACGCATTTAATAAAATTCTTGAAGAAAGATTAATGGAATTAGCTTTCGAAGGCGATCGCTGGTTTGATTTAAAAAGAATGGGGAAAGCAATAGAATTTCTATCTAAACAAAAAGATGGCAATGGAAATTTATTACCATATGCTAGTAATATCAACCAAAATAGACTTTTATGGCCTATCCCTCAAGATAAATTAGATGCTAATGCACTGTTAACCCAAAATCCTGGATATTAACATTGTATTTAATCCATCAATAAGCACTAATTAAAAGTTTATGAAATTAAATTTAGTACTTATTGATGGATTACATTTATAATAAATTAGTATTAAAAAAACTAGAATTGTAATCATTTTTTTTTATCCATTTATGCTCGAACTTACAAAATCACACACATTGCTGCAAGAAGAGGTGCTGCCGAAAACGTAACGACCAAAGAAATTTTTGTAGCTACTTCAGATCCATTAAAAGGGAATTCGGTAAAAGGAGGCAACTTTGACAACGCAGCTGATCATACATAATTGAGCAGTTGGCTGTGTAAAAATACCGCAGGAATTATTTCTAATACCGTGAAGTTTAATCAAACGGGTAAAATATATTTTGTCATCCGAAGTGGTGGAAACACCTTTACTCCTAGCGGAATCACTATTTCTAAAGTGGAGTTTAGAGGAAAATAAAAGTTGTTAGTTATGCTTTGATTTTGGTTAAAATAGCTCATTTTCATATGATTATGGGCTATTTTTTAATAAAAAAAGCACAACTTAGACAACTGATTACTAAATACGTACAACAAGACACAGTAAAACGGAATCGCCATCAAAAACAAGTTTGTCCAAGCAAACACCAAATGCATAAAAGGCGATAACCGATATGCCTCATAATAAATAAAATTTATACTTATGAATAAATCAGCTATATCTCTATTCTGTTTGCTTCTTATGGGAGCCCTTTTTGCACAACAAAAGGAAAGCAAAGAAAAACAAGCGTTTACAACAGCTGGAAAAAAAGTGACCGTTTACACCACAGCAGCCAATACCAACTTGCGATTAAGTCCTACAGCCCATTTGGTCTTTGCAAAAGCATCACAACCGCTAGAAACAGAAATTTCCATTTTTGTGGAACCTCAACGCAAATTCCAATCCTTGATGGGAATTGGTGGTGCCATTACTGATGCAAGTGCCGAAGTGTTTGCCAAATTGTCAAAAGAAAAACAACAAGAATTTTTAACCGCTTACTACGATACACAAAAAGGCATAGGCTATTCATTGCTAAGAACAACAATTCATAGCTCTGATTTTAGCAGTGGAAGCTATACTTATATCGAAGAAGGCGATAAGGATTTGAAAACATTTTCTATTGCGCATGACAAACAATTCCGAATCCCAATGATCAAGCAAGCCACTCAAGCTGCAGGCGGAAAAATAGTGACCTACGTTTCTCCTTGGAGTCCACCAGCCTTTATGAAAAGCAACAAGCAAATGCTAAAAGGCGGAACACTCTTGCCAGAATATTACCAAGCTTGGGCGAATTATTACGCTAAGTTTATCAAAGCCTACGAAAAAGAAGGAATGCCTATTTGGGGATTGACCATTCAAAACGAACCTATGGCAGTACAAACTTGGGAATCCTGTGTTTTCTCTGCCGAAGCCGAAAGAGACTTCTTGAAAAATTACCTAGGACCAACTTTGAAAAAAGAAGGACTAGGCAACAAAAAAATCATTGTTTGGGACCACAACCGCGATTTGATGAACCAAAGAGCCAATGTCATTTTTACCGACCCCGAAGCCTCTAAGTATGCTTGGGGAATGGGATTTCACTGGTACGAATCTTGGTCTGGCGGCAACTCCATGTATGAAAATGTAGGCAAAGTACACGAAGCCTTTCCTGACAAAAACCTCATATTTACCGAAGGTTGTATCGAAAAATTCGATACCCAAAAATACCAGTTTTGGCCCAACGCCGAACGATATGGAGCCTCAATGATTCATGATTTTAACAACGGAACCGTAGCTTGGACCGATTGGAATATTCTACTCGACGACAAAGGAGGACCTAATCACGTGGGGAATTTTTGCTTCTCGCCCATCCATGCCGACTCTCAATCGGGAGCCTTAATCTACACGCCGTCTTATTATTATATTGGTCATTTTGCCAAATTCATTCGCCCGCAAGCGCGCAGAGTAGCCACCGCCTCTAGCCGCAGTAGTCTAATCAGCACTTCATTTCAAAATGCAGATGGCTCTATGGTCACCGTGGTCATGAACCAAAGCGACAAAGAAGTCACCTACAATTTGATGATTGCTTCCGAGAAAACCGTAACCACAATACCACCACATAGTATCCAGACCTTGCTGTATTAATATCAGCAAAAACAGGAATAGGAAAAAAAAGAGCGAAACCAATGTTATTAAGTTAAGGGTTAAATGATAAAATGATTGCTGATTTTTGAGTAACGATTTTTGATTGCTGATGTATAACATACTTAAAAGCATTTAATTTTTATTCACTTACTCTAAAATCTAAAATCGTTAATCTTCAATCAAAAATCACTTAACTTAATGACATTGGGAGCGAAACATCAGGCAGTACCTGTAGGCAACGTTCCCGCCATCCTTCCTAAGCAGCCGAGCCGAACCCCGGCTCAGCTGCTTATCCCTCCTGTCGGGGCTAGGCAGCTATCAATTGTGAATTTTTGGAACATTATAGGACCCTCTATTTTTCCAAAAAGTAATCATAACCCATAAAAAACAGTACTAATGAAATCTAAATGTATAAAAATTATCCGTTACCTTCTTTTTGCTTTGGCTATCTCCATGCAAATCAGTTGCTCATCACCTAGCGATGGCGGAGATCCTACACCCACTCCTACACCCACTCCTACCCCAACTCCCACTCCACCAGTAGGCAAAAACGAGGTCGATTACTGGCTCACCAAAGGCGATCAATCCGTACGATTAGCCAAACAAAACAAAGTGCTTACATTTGGTACTTTACCCAATACTTATCCTTCTATCGAAGTAAACGACGCCCAAACTTTTCAAACCATCGACGGATTTGGGTATACACTAACCGGCGGGAGTGCCGATGTCATCAACCAGCTGACTCCTGCCAAGAAGAAAGAAGTATTGCAAGAGCTATATGGTGCTTCCGAAACTAGTATCGGCGTGAGCTACATTCGTATCAGTATTGGAGCGTCAGACATGAATGCTACTCCATTCACTTACAATGATCTTCCTGCTGGCGACACAGATTTGGCTTTGTCAAAATTCAGTTTGGCCCCAGATAAAAATGGCGTGATTGCTCTTTTAAAAGAAATCCTAGCGATCAATCCAGCCATCAAAATTTTAGCAACGCCATGGTCAGCGCCACTTTGGATGAAAGACAAAGCAAGTTTCGTTGGTGGCAATTTGCAAACAAAATATTATGAAGTATACGCAAACTATTTTGTAAAATACATCCAACTCATGAAAGCTGAGGGCATCATCATCGATGCGATTACGCCACAAAACGAACCTTTACACGGAGGTAATAATCCAAGTATGGTAATGACAGCGCAAGAACAAGCTAATTTTATCAAAAACAATTTAGGTCCTGCTTTTAAAACAGCTGGAATCACGACTAAGATCATTGCTTATGACCACAATTGCGATAACATTCAATATGCCACTACTATTTTTAATGATGCAGGAGCAGCTCCATTTGTAGACGGATCTGCGTATCATTTGTATGCTGGAAACATCAATGCACTTTCTTCAATTTACAATGCTTTTCCTACCAAGAATGTATATTTCACAGAACAATATACTTCTTCAGATGGTAATTTCGGAGAGGATTTAAAATGGCATTTAAAAAATGTAATCATTGGCTCTATGCGTAATTGGAGTAAAAATGCATTGGAATGGAACCTAGCCAACAACAGTTCTTTCGGACCACACACTAATGGCGGATGTACTACTTGCAAAGGTGCTTTAACGATAAATTCTAGCGAATCTTTCGATCGAAATGTTGCCTATTATATCATTGCCCATGCTTCTAAATTTGTACCTGCAGGTTCCATTCGAATTGGCAGTAATATAATAGGAAACTTAAACAATGTGGCTTTCAAAACACCAGCAGGAAAAAAAGTTTTGATTGTAGAAAACGATGGCAATACTAACGAAGTTTTTAATATAAAAAACAATGGAAAATGGGTGACCACCACACTTGATGCGGGTGCTGTAGCTACATTTGTTTGGTAATTTTTCTTCGCAACCCTTTTAGAGTATCAAACTTTAAAAGGGTTATTTAAAACAGAATAAAAATGAAAAAAGTAATTTTTATACTTCTTGCTTGGCTACCAACAGTCGGATGGGCTCAAGGCTTTTTGCACAGAGACCATCAAAAAATTGTGGATGGAAAAGGACAAAATATAGTGCTTCGAGGCTTAGGTCTAGGAGGTTGGATGGTGCAAGAAGGGTACATGCTCAAAACGGGCAATTTTGCTGGACCACAATATAAGATTAAGGAAAAAATTTTAGATGTAATTGGCGCAGAGGCCACCGAAAAATTTTACCAAACCTACAAAGACAATGGCATCACCAAAAAGGATATTGATTCCTTGGCTGCTTGGGGATTCAATTCGGTGCGATTGCCTATGCATTACAATTTGTATACACCCGCTATTGAAAATGAAAAAAATGGTGAAATCACCTGGCTTGAAGAAGGTTTCAAACGCACCGATGCTTTGCTAAAATGGTGCGAAGCCAATAAAATATATTTGATTTTAGATTTGCATGCCGCTCCCGGAGGTCAAGGAAAAGATGCTGCAATATCAGACTATGATGAGTCAAAACCATCGCTCTGGGAGAGTGCTGCTAATCGCAATAAAATGATTGCTTTTTGGAAAAAAATAGCCGAACGCTACAAGGACAATCCTTGGGTGGGAGCCTATGATATTATCAATGAGCCCAATTGGAATTTTACTGGAACCAATGCCAATGGCTGTGACGAAGCTTCGAATGGTCCTTTGCGCTCTTTGCTAATGGAGACTACTCAGGCCATTAGAGCCATTGATAAAAACCATTTGATTTTTATCGAAGGCAACTGTTGGGGCAATAACTACAACGGAATTTTCCCGCTTTGGGATGATAACTTGGCTTTGAGTTTTCATAAATATTGGAATACCAATGACCAAGCTTCCATTCAAACGATGTTGGATTACAGAACCCAATACGACGTGCCTATTTGGTTAGGTGAAAGTGGTGAAAACTCTAATGTTTGGTTCAAAGAAGCCATTAGTCTAGTAGAGCAAAACAATATTGGTTGGGCTTTTTGGCCAATGAAAAAAATAGAAAGTATCGCTGGTGTAACTTCGGTAACACAGCCGCAAGGCTACCAGCAATTACTGGAGTATTGGAAAGATGGAAAATCAAAACCAAGTCCAGCTTTTGCCAAAAAAGTCCTAATGGAATTAGCAGATAATTACAAGCTCGAGCACGTAACTATTAGACCAGATGTGGTAGATGCTATGTTCAGACAAGTACAAAATTCTACTGCCAGAGCTTTCAAAAAACACCTACTTCCAGCTCGTGTTCCTGCCACGCATTATGACTTGGGCACACAAGGAGTAGCTTATTATGATACCGATTTTCAAAATATCGATGGGACAAAGTTTACTCCGTACAACAAAGGTTTCATAGGAAGAAATGATGGCGTTGATATTGTTTCTTCAAACAATAAAGAAAGCAACGGTTTTCAAGTAGGATTTATTGAAGCGGGCGAATGGTTACAATACACTGTAACTTCCAAAAAGAAAGCTACGTATTCAGTTAGTATTACTTATGCGAGTGCCACAACAGAGGGGCAAGTGCATTTGGTTTTTGGGAACAACAAAAAAACAGAAAGTGTTCTGCTTCCCGCTACAGGGAATAATGAAAAGTATAGCTCAGTTAGGATTTCTAATATTGCTTTAGAAAAAGGGGAAACACCCGTACGGGTCGTTTTTGAAAAAGGAGGAATCTATTTTACGTATTTACAATTTAAAATAATGAACTAATGATGAAAATACACACTTTTAATGCAAAAATAGGTTTCGTTTTGGGCTTGTTTTTATTGGTTTTTCTTTCTTGTAGTGGCTCGGGTAGCGGTTCTGAAGAGCCTGTTATTCCAACACCTTCCAATCTTTCGGTTACCGCAACTATTGTGGGTGCCGATGCGCAAAATCCTGCCGGTGACGGAAGCGGAAAAGTTAATTTCAAAATCAAAGCGACCAATGCTACTTCATACAAACTATTGATTGAAGGCAAAGTGATTGATGTAACCACTACCGATTATGCTTATGCTTTTAAAACTGTAGGCACGAATAGTTATACAATTTTAGCTTCGGCTTATAATGGTGCGCAATACATCAATACTACTATTTCGGTAACGGTAAAAGTTGAATCAAAATTGGTTTGGTCTGATGAGTTCAACGTAAACGGAGCTCCTGATCCTTCCAAATGGAACACTCAAGTTTGGGATCCAGGGCGGGTAAACAACGAATTGCAATCGTATACCAATCGTTCTAAAAATCTAATCGTTGAAAATGGCGTTTTAAAAGTTACGGCTTATAGAGAAGATTATGGCAAAGGTAAATTTACTTCAGGTAGAATCGAGAGCAATGGCAAATTTGAGTTTACCTATGGAACGATTGTCATCAGAGCCAAAGTGCCAGTTGGTGTTGGAACTTGGCCAGCAGTTTGGATGCTTGGCGCCAATATTGGAACAGTAGGATGGCCAGCTTGTGGAGAAATAGACATTCTAGAATCGGTTGGAAAGAATTTAGATCAAAATCATTCCTCACTGCATTCGCCTGGACGTTCTGGAGCGACTCCTGATACCGGAACCATAAAAGTACCGAACAGCAGCACCGAGTTTCATATTTACAAAGCCAATTGGTCTGCTTCCGAAATCAAATTTTATGTAGATGATGTGTTGTTTTACACGTTTCAAAATTCAGATAAATTTCCATTCAATAAAAATTTCTACTTGATTGTCAATTTGGCAATGGGAGGCGTTTGGGGTGGAGACGTAGATCCTAATTTTACTTCATCTACTTTCGAAATTGATTATATTAGAGTCTATAATTAATACAAACGAATTCTTTTATCTGATGAAAAGCAAAGCAAACATTATCCTTGGCCTTTTAGTACTGTTGATTGGAACAACAGTTTCGGCACAATCTTTAAAAGTGATGACTTACAATATCCGTTTGGATATAGCCAGTGATGGGCTCAATGATTGGTCGCACCGAAAGGACTTTTGGATTGCGCAAATGCAGTTTTATGCCCCAGATGTTTTTGGGGTACAAGAAGCAACACCCAATCAAGTAACCGATTTGACTCAAGTTTTTGCTGAGTATACCAAGGTAGGAATTGGTAGAGAATTGGAAGGAAAAGGAGAAGCCTCTTGTGTGTTTTTTAAAAAAGACCGATTTGATCTCCTACAATCCAATACCTTCTGGTTGTCTGAAACGCCTAATCAGGTTTCTATGGGATGGGATGCTGCGTGCAACCGAGTATGTACTTATGTTTTATTGAAAGACAAAAAAAGTAAGCAATTCCTTTGGGTATTCAACACGCATTTGGATCACAAAGGTCAGGAAGCTCGTACCAAAGGGATTCAGCTTATTTCAAAAACCATAGCCGAGCTAAATACTAAAAATTACCCCGTTATTTTTATAGGCGATTTCAATACGACTCCCAACGAGAGTAGAATTTTGGAATTGAAAAAAGTGATGGAAGATGCCAGAGAACTATCCCAAGAAAAACCTTTTGGCCCCGAGGGAACTTTTAATGGATTTCGTTATGATGTGGCGGTGAAAGACCGAATTGATTATATCTTTTTGTCAAAAAATAGCGGGTTGACGGTTCAAAAATATGCGGTTTTGACTGATGCTAAAGACTTGCGCTATCCTTCGGATCATTTTCCAGTTTATGTAGAATTAGTAGCTAACAAGAAAAAACAGAAATGAAGTACCCCATTACTATAATTGTTTTTCTTTTGTTTTGGAGTGTTTCCTTAAACAGTCAAAATCAAAAAGAAACTAAAAAAAGAAAATCTCTAGTTTCAATGATTCAGCCTAAAGCTACTGATTTGGTCATTTCCCGAAGTGACTATAAGGACAAACTTTATGGTTTTTGGTTAGGACAATGCATTGCCAATTGGACAGGTTTGGTTACCGAGATGGACAAAATAGGCGATATAGGTGAAATAAAAACAGGCAAATTTTATACCCGATTGGATTGGGGAACAACAGATCAGCCAAGTATTTGGGGACAAGGTGTGCCGAGCGATTTGTCTAAAAACATCGATTTTGTTTTTGTAGGTCCTGAGGGCATTTGGGGTTCCGATGATGATACCGACATCGAGTATATCTACCAAGAACTTCTTTATACCAAGCAAAAATCAATCCTTTCAGGCGAAGATATAAGAGAGGGATGGTTGCGGCATATTAAAAAAGAAGAGGAAAATTATTTGTGGGTTTCCAACCAAAAAGCATTTGATTTAATGCAACTTGGAATGATTCCTCCCGCTACTGGAGATCCAAAGAATAATCCTGAATACGAAATGATTGACGCACAATTGACCACCGAAATTTTTGGTTTTTTTGCGCCATCAAGACCAGACATTGCTCTAAAAATGGCCAAACTTCCCATTCAAAATACCGCTAGATACGACTCCGAATGGATTGCTAATTTTTATGTGTCTATGTATGCTTTGGCTTCTGTTGCTGATACCAAAAAATCAAATAAGGAGAGCATTCTTTGGATGGCTGAGGTTTCGAAAAAGCAACTTCCTAAAGATTCGTATGCTAGCAAAATGTATGATTTTGTAAAAAGCAGGTATTTGGAAAACATACCTTGGGAACAAACCCGAGATGAGGTGTACCAGCGCTATCAAGTCGAACAAAAAGACGGGTACGATATGACTTCAAAGAATCGGTATTGCAATGGCTGCTTTGCTTCTGGAATTAATTTCGCCTCGAGTTTAATCAGCCTTTTTTATGGAGAAGGCAATATCGTCGAAACAATCAAGATAGGAACATTAGCAGGTTGGGATTCTGATAATCCTACAGCTACTTGGGGAGGTTTATTAGGATTTATGTCGGGTAAAGAAGGTATTGAAAAAGCCTTTAATCGAAAGTTTTCAAATCAATTTAATATTCACAGAACCCGAATGGGATTCCCAAACAACGGCATCGACACTTTTGAAAATATGGCTCAAAAAGGAATTGAAATTATCGATAGAGTTGTTCAAGAAGAAAGTAAAGGAAGCGTCGATTATAAGAAGAATGTGTGGATCATTCCACAACTAAATAAGTACTAAAGAAAATGAAAAAGGTAATACTACTACTATTTTTGGGGTGCAATGTGCTGGTTTTTGCACAATCCAAGAATATCGATCAAAAAGTCGAGGCGTTATTGCGACAAATGACTTTGGAAGAAAAAATAGGACAGCTCAATCAATATACAGGTGATAATGCTGCTACTGGCCCTATCACCATTAATCCCAACAAAAAAGCCGAAATCAAACAAGGACTAATCGGTTCTATGTTGAATATTTTGGGAACCAAATATACGCGTCAATACCAAGAATTGGCCATGCAATCGCGTTTGAAAATTCCGTTGTTATTTGGTCAAGACGTCATTCACGGATACAAAACCACCTTCCCTATTCCTTTGGCTGAAGCCGCTTCATGGGATTTAGAAGCCATGGAACTTTCGGCAAGAATTGCGGCTATAGAAACAGCGGCTGCTGGAATTCACTGGACGTTTGCGCCTATGGTCGATATTTCTAGAGATCCAAGATGGGGTCGTGTGATGGAAGGTGCTGGAGAAGATACGTATTTGGGTTCTAAAATTGCTTATGCAAGAGTTAAAGGTTTTCAAGGAAATTTAGGAGACGTTACTTCGGTGATGGCTTGTGTAAAACACTTTGCGGCCTATGGTGCTGCGGTGGGCGGACGCGACTATAATTCGGTAGATATGAGTGATCGAATGTTGTGGGAAACCTACTTGCCTCCTTTCAAAGCGGCTTTAGATGCGGGTGCGGCAACATTGATGAATGCTTTCAATGACTTGAACGGAATTCCAGCCACTGGCAATGCCTATTTGCAACGCGATATTCTTAAAGGGAAGTGGAATTTTAAAGGTTTCGTAGTTTCAGACTGGGGCTCTATTGGCGAAATGGTCAATCACGGTTTTGCAAAAGATAACAAAGAAGCAGCATTGGCCGCGATTACAGCAGGTAGTGATATGGATATGGAAAGCAATGCCTATCGTTATCATTTGGCACAATTGGCAAAAGAGAAAAAAGTGCCAATGGCTTTGATTGATGATGCGGTAAAACGGATACTGCGCAAGAAATTCGAATTGGGATTGTTCGATGATCCGTTCAAATTCAATAATGAAGAACGCGAACAAAAAGCTTTAAACAATCCAGAACATCGAAAAGTGGCTAGAGCAATGGCGGCCAAAAGTATTGTTTTGTTGAAAAACGAAAAAGGAATTTTACCACTTTCAAAATCGACCAAAACCATTGCATTCATTGGTCCTTTGGTGAAAGAATACAAACAAAATATGGGCTTTTGGTCCGTAGAATTACCCGAATTGGATTATACCAAAGAGATTGTTTCACAGTGGGATGGATTGCAAAATAAAGTTGGTAAAGAGACACAACTCTTGTATGCCAAAGGTTGCGACATCGAAGGCGACAGTAAAGAAGGTTTTGCAGAAGCTATTGCTGTCGCTAATCAAGCAGATGTGGTGATTTTGAGCATTGGCGAACGAAGAGATCAAAGTGGTGAGGCCAAAAGCCGTAGCAATTTGCGTCTGCCAGGAGTTCAAGAAGAATTAGTAAAAGCCATTCAAGCTACGGGCAAACCAGTAGTAGTGTTGATCAATGCGGGTAGACCACTTATTTTTAATTGGACAGCAGATCAAGTGCCTGCTATTTTATATACTTGGTGGTTGGGCTCTGAAGCGGGGAATGCCATTGCCGATGTGTTGTTTGGGGATTACAATCCTTCAGGAAAATTGCCAATGTCTTTTCCAAGAGAAGAAGGACAAATTCCAATTTATTACAATCACTTCAATACCGGAAGACCAGCGCCGAACGAAACGGCTACGAATTATGTTTCGGCTTATATCGACTTAAAGAACAGCCCGAAGTTTCCTTTTGGTTACGGATTGAGTTATACTACTTTCAACTACTCCGATTTGCAACTGTCTAAAAAAGTAATGAAAAAAAATGAAACCATTACAGTTTCTTTTACCCTTACCAACACTGGAAAATTCGATGGAGAAGAAGTGGTGCAATTGTATCTAAAAGATCAAGTGGGTAGTGTAGTGCGTCCGGTAAAAGAGTTGCGTGATTTTCAAAAAGTTTTTTTAAAAGCAGGAGCTTCGCAAAAGATTACGTTTACTGTAGATAAAGAAAAACTAGCTTTTTATAATGCCAAATTAGAATGGGCGCCTGAACCGGGTGCATTCGAAGTGCAATTAGGAGCTTCATCCGCAGATATTCGCTTGAAAGACAATTTTGAATTATTACAATAACCTTTTAAATAAATGAAAATGAAAAATCTATTTTTTTTACTTGTAATGCCTTTTATCCTTTTCGCTCAAACAAAAAAAGATACCATCAGAGTATATTATTTGGGAGGGCAATCTAATATGGAAGGCTTTGGCTATGTGAAAGAGTTACCAGATGCCTTACGCAAAAAAAACAACAAAGCATTTATATATCAAGGCAATCCAGTTGGGGATAATGATGCCAATGGCGGTTTAGGAAAGTGGGCCGTTTTGCAGCCTGGTCACGGAACGGGTTTTGCTTCGGATGGCAAAAGCAATACACTTTCTGACCGATTTGGGGTTGAGCTTTCGTTTGTTCAAAAATTACAAGAGGAATATCCCAATCAAAAGATTGCCATTATAAAATATGCCCGAAACGGTTCAGCTATTGATAGTAGCGGAAACAATTTTTATGGATCTTGGGAGCCTGATTTTAGAAGAGTAAAAAATCAATACGATTATTTTTTAAAAACAGTACAAGCTGCGATGGCTGTAAAGGATATCAATGGCGATGGTGTTGAAGACGTCTTAGTGCCTAGCGGAATTCTTTGGATGCAAGGAGAAAGCGATGCTGATAAAACGGAGCAAATTGCGAACCACTATTATGACAATTTGAAACGATTGATGCAACTCATTCGTGCCGCTTTTAGAAACAATGATTTACCTATCGTCATCGGAAAAATATCCGATTCTGGAGATGATACCGATGGAAAAGTTTGGGGTTTTGGGGAATTAGTCCAATACGGACAAGAAAAATTTGCCCTTACGGAACCCAACGTGCGTATTGTGCGAAGCACCTCCAAATACCTTTACTCAGATAAATACCATTACAAAAGCGAGGGATATATAGATTTGGGAAAAGAATTTGCCAAAGCCATTGTAAATCTTAACAAGAAAGATAACAATCACCCAGAAATGCAACACAAATAGTGCTATTGCAATGGAGAAACTTAGTTTATTCAATATGAAAAAAAATGCCAATTGGAAAGTGGAACCAGGAGAATTCATCTTTCATTTAGGCACTTCGTCAAAAGAAATTGTAAGTACCGTAAGTGTCCAAATTGAGTAAACCATTAAAATTTTTGATAAAAACAAAGAGCGATACTTTCTGTGTGAGAGTATCGCTCTTTTGGTAAATACACGCTCTACTCCTACTCCAATTTGAGGTCCGTTGACTAAATTCTTCTCACAAAAAATCCCCCTCGCCGAGTTCCAACAACGCTACTAGACAGCAAGTAATCTTACTAGTTTTCTATTTTGGGCATGCCCCCGAGACACACCACCTTGCTACACCACACCAACCTGCTCCTCGGGGTCGGGCTATCCATTATATCTTTGCTGGCTCAAAGAACCGCCAGCAAAGGATGCCATTCCTATCCCTCATGCGAAGTTAGAAGACGGGATTTGTTTTTTGAATTTGAATTTTGAATTTTGAATTTTGAATTTTGAATTTGAATTTTGAATTTGAATTTTGAATTTGAATTTTGAATTTGAATTTTGGAATTTGGAATTATTCAGATTGCATACCATTATTACAGAAAATTTTTATATTTTTTGATAAAAAAATAATATATTTGAAAAAAATTAAGTGAAGCAAACCTTCGCTTATACAACCAAATATAGGTGTATATACGAAGGTTTGTTTCGTGTATATGCTAGTTGTGCGAGATGCTACTGCAAATCGTAAATAGAAAACACTATACCTATACAATACAGCTCTCCATCTTCATAAATATTAAAAGTTGAATGATGAATTTCTGTATCGTAGCACCAGCTGCATTTTTTTTGTCTGTTGTCCCAGTCAGCATAGATTTTGTTTTTAGAAGTAACATCTCCTTTTTTTACTTTTAAGTTTTTAGAAGTAACTCTAAAATAACCCCCAGTATAACAATCAACTTCTTCGTCTATTGCTCCTACAAATTCCATTAAATCATCGGAAGCACCATAAACAATAACTAATCCATTTTCTTTAGCTTGTTTTATTTCTTGTTTTGTTATTTCATTTCCGTATTCTCTACCATTTAATTTTTTAGCAAAATCATTGTGTGTTAAAAATTTTTGTTCCATTTTTTATATAATTTAATTAGTTAGTAAATAAAAGCACCATCGCACAACAGCAGTTACACAAGATTTGGGTTTTAGGCTAACTACGAAGCTGGTTTTGTGTCTAAAAGTTCTATCTTTAACCGAAAGTTAAGGAATACTTAACCCCAAACCTCGTGTAGCTGCGAAACGTTATAGCACATAGCTCCGTTGAAAAGACACAGCCGACATCAACCAGACGTTTTGCAACTGAAA
>NZ_JATV01000020.1 GCF_000611675.1 Flavobacterium succinicans LMG 10402
AGCAATGTTCGTGCGGGTTCAAGTCCCGCTCTGAGTACAAAAACAAAAAAAAACTCCATTAGAGAACCTCTAATGGAGTTTTTTGGTTGTAACAATGCCTATAAATAGGCCCATTGTAACTCCTTAACCCCGATAGCAGCGGTATCCTTGCTTGGGCGAATAAAGCCCAAACAAGATTTAGCGGATAGCGGGAACCATGTGGGATGATAATGACTCTTGTGGGGGTTACTTATTATTTTAGAATTAATACTCGATTAAATCCAGCAATTCTTTCTCGAATCTGTCTTTGGGTAAATATTGGTGTCTATTGCTCTTATCTTATAATTTTCATTTTTCTAGTGCTTTAAATTTTTTAATATATTTGATGTATGAAAATAGCATCGCAAGTAGAAAAAATTTCAAGTTTTAAACATTTAGAACTTTTGGCTTATCAAGTTGTAGAAGGCTTTGTTTCGGGGATGCATAAGAGTCCTTTTCATGGTTTTTCAGCTGAGTTTTCAGAACATAAAGTGTATAATACAGGAGAGAGTACTCGTCATGTGGATTGGAAATTATATGCGAAAACAGATCGCTTGTATTCCAAGTGTTTTGAAGAAGAAACTAATTTGAGATGTCACATCATTATTGATAATTCATCGTCGATGCATTATCCAAAACTCGATGTGAATCAAAATTTTTATGAGAATAAAATTGGGTTTTCAGTTTTAGCTGCTGCTGTTTTAATGGCGCTTTTGAAAAAACAAAGAGATGCGGTGGGATTGAGTGTTTTTTCGGATCGTTACGAATATTATGCGCCAGAGAAAGGCAGTGATCGTCATCATAGAATGTTGTTGAATACGCTCGAAAATTTGCTCGAAAATCAAACACCAAAGAAAACTACTGATACAATTACTTATTTACATCAGATAGCCGAGAAAATGCATCGTAGGTCGATGATTTTGCTTTTTACGGATATGTTCCAGTCGGATTCGATATCTTCTTCTGAGGAGAAGTTGTTTGCGGCCTTACAACATTTAAAGCATAATAAACACAAAGTGGTGTTGTTCCATGTGATGGATTATAAAACAGAATACAATTTTGATTTTGATGCTTCACCGAGAAGGTTTGTTGATCTTGAATCTGGTGAAGAAATTGCGGTTTTTGCTGACAATGTGAAAGAAGCTTACGAAATTCAAATGAAAGAGTTCACTAAAAAAGTAGCAATGAGTTGCGCTCAGAATCGGATTGTGTATGTTCCGGTGCGAGTTGATGATAATTTTGAAAAAATAATATCAACCTATTTGGTTGAAAAACAAAGTTTTGGCTAAACATGCGCTTTTTAATGAAATATTTTTGTAAAAAACACTTGTGTAAATGAAAATCTATTGTATCTTTGCAACCGCAATAAAGCAGAGGTTTGGTAGTTCAGTTGGTTAGAATACATGCCTGTCACGCATGGGGTCGCGGGTTCGAGTCCCGTCCAGACCGCTAATATTGGGAGAAGCACTTCAGAGATGAAGTGCTTTTTTGCCCTCATAAGGTATCTAAAATTAGTTGTGTTGTTTGCTACGAATTTGTAACTCGTAGCGTGGTTTAGTAGTTAGACCAATGAAAAGCTTTCCACTTTTGTGGATGGCTTTTTTGATTTACAGTGGTTTAGAAATTGACTTTATGAAAATAAATATTTTTTTTAGAATGATTTAGTAAAAGGCTTGGAAATGCGAAATTCTATTGTATCTTTGCAACCGCAATAAAGCAGGGTTTGGTAGTTCAGTTGGTTAGAATACATGCCTGTCACGCATGGGGTCGCGGGTTCGAGTCCCGTCCAGACCGCTAATATTGGGAGAAGCACTTCAGAGATGAAGTGCTTTTTTGCCCTCATAAGGTATCTAAAATTAGTTGTGTTGTTTGCTGCGAATTTGTAACTCGTAGCGTGGTTTAGTAGTTAGACCAATGAAAAGCTTTTCGTCTCGACGAACGGCTTTTTTTAGTTTTATGGAAAAAGATTTTACTAATACTTATAACAAAACTGTTCGATTGTTCCAACACAACCATAAGAAATAGCCCGCATGCATCATGCAAACCATAAATTTTACAACACTCGAGGCGATGAATCCAATAAACGAGCCAGTGGCGGCTTTAAGTGCACGATTGTGATTTTTGTGGTCATAGAGTATTTCTCCTAGAAAAGCGCCTAAGAAAGGCCCTAAAATAAACCCAAAAGGTAATGGACTTAGTAAGCCGACAAGTAGTCCAATGTTGGTGCCCCAAACGCCATAGGAACTTCCTCCATACTTTTTGGTTCCACGAGCTGGAATTACATAGTCCAAAATACTTAGTATTAGGCAA
Organism: Flavobacterium succinicans LMG 10402; assembly: GCF_000611675.1. Classification (GTDB taxonomy): domain Bacteria; phylum Bacteroidota; class Bacteroidia; order Flavobacteriales; family Flavobacteriaceae; genus Flavobacterium; species Flavobacterium succinicans. The sequence continues at coordinate 2,329 of NZ_JATV01000020.1, forward strand.
GACAATGCACTAATAGATAAAGACCAATAATTGATTGGAATTGAATCAGTAAGATATAATAGTAATAAGCCTATAAAACAAAATAGAGGGCCTGGTAAAAGCGGAATGAAACTGCCTAAAACACCTAAAATAACGAAAATAAATCCCAAAATTATAAGCAAGATGTCCATAAGAAAAAAATTAGTAATTTTGAAAAATTAAAGTACTGCATTTTTTGAGTTGTATAAATGTATCAATTTTTTTTCACAACTTCATTTTCCAACAATTATCAGCTTGAGTGTTGATTAGTTATTTCAATTTTCAGTAGTAAATTGTAAAGTACAGGTTGTTTGGCAGTCATTTATTAATTAATTATTAGTATTTTTATTTAAATATTTTTACACCCTATCAAGTTTTGAATAAAAATTATTTATATCTATTTATTTTGTTGTTCGCTTCTTGTCAATACTTTGAAAAGCAAGTTCCCTCTGAAAAGGAATTGCTCCAAAAAGAATTGAAAACGATCAATTGGAAAGAAGTCGATGAGTATCCCTCTTTGGTAGATTGTGAAAGCGTGACCGACAAGAAGCAACAACAACAGTGCTTTTTTGAGCGATTGACGCAGCTTATTCAAGAAAAATTAAGCGTAGACACCTTGGCGGCGCTGTATCCAGAGCTTGATACCATCGAAGTCAAAGTCACCGTATTCCCAAATGCAACGCTTCAATTTGAACCACAATTCCCCAAAGATTCGGTGGCTTATGATACCATCAAAATCGATAGTATTCTTCGCGCGCGTTTGGTCGGTTTTCCTAAAGTCAATCCCGCTATAAAACGAGGAATTCCTGTAAAAACACAGTTTATCTTGCCGGTAATATTAAAAGTAGAATAAATAATGCCTTTTACTTTTTCGCATCCAGCAATTGTACTTCCATTTATAAAATCTAGGAGATTATCAGCAACGGGTTTAATAGTTGGGTCTATGTGTCCTGATTTTGAGTATTTCATTAGAATGAAAGTTCAAAGCAATATTAGTCATACTTTTTTGGGCTTGTTCATTTTTAATATTCCAATTTCTTTACTATTAGCTTTGTTGTTTCATCAAATCATAAAAAAAGGATTAATAGAAAATTTGCCTTCTTTTTTTAGTTCTCGCCTTGATGTTTTAAAGAAAACAGATTGGATGGATTATTTGCGGAATAATTTCATTATCGTAGTACTTTCTATTGTTATTGGAGCTATTTCACATATTTTATGGGATGGGTTTACACATCAAACAGGTTATTTTGTTTCTCAGTTTCCTTTTCTGTTAAGTGAAATATATGCTATTCCATTCTATAAAATTCTTCAGCATTTAAGCTCTTGCGTTGGAATGGCTACTTTATTTTTCTATTTATATAAAATGCCATCATCGAATACAATCCACCACATAGTCAAAAAAAGGTATTGGGTTTTTGTTCTATTTTGGACTTTCCTGATTATGGTAATTCGATTTTGTTTTGGATTGTCAGTTGTACAATATGGAAATGTTGTTGTGAGTTTGATTTCTTCTTCAATAGTTGGGATTGCAATAAGTAGTTTTTGGATTAAAAAACGGCTATAATTCTTTAGAATCGTCTCCCTTTCCATTCGTAAGAACCAAAAACAGCATACAAAGCCACACTAGTACTAAAAAAAGGATAGAGCATGCTACTGGCTATCCAATAGTGCATTTTGGAATGACTCAAAAAACGATGGGTGGTGTAAAGTAATACCGAATCGACCATAAATTTCGTTAGCCAAAGCAATGCGACATAGAGAAACGGAATCCAACCCAAAATGCCTGTAACTAATACCAAAATCAAACTAAGATTACCTCCAAAAACGACTAGCCCTAATCCTATCCCAAACCGACTCTGATAGGAGCTAGTTTTAGAAGCCCAACGAACACGCTGATGGAACAAGGCTTTCCAGCTTTCTGTAGGTTGCGTTCGGACAATGGTTTCTTTCGATTTTAAATAGTGTACTTTTTCTGGACATTGGGCTATGGCTTTTTGTAATAAAAAAACATCATCGCCGCTGGCTATTTTGTCATTGCCTTCAAAACCATTCAATTTTTGAAAAAGAGATTTAGTATAAACAAAATTGGCGCCATTGCACATAAAACCTTTATTAATGCCAAAACTTCCAATAGTAGCGCCTTGTAAACTCGTCAAGTCCAATTGCTGAAAATGATGCAAAAACGAAGGCTTGCAGTCATAAGTTACCGCCCCAGCAATCATTTCAATTCTTTGATTTTGAATAAAAGCATCCATCGTTAGCAACCAATTTTCGGGAACTACACAATCGGCATCGGTGGTCACTATCCACTCGTTGTTGGCCAAAGGGACGCCCGTCGTGATGGCATCTTTTTTCGGAGAACTTGAAATCCGAATAGTAGTAACAATTGAAACTTTAAACTTTAAACCTGAAACTTTAAACTCTTTTTCTGAAGCATCATCAATCAATAGCACTTCAAATAAATCTGTCGGATACTTTAGTTTGGAAATACTTTCTAATAAAATCGGCAAATTTTCGGCTTCATTGCGAAAAGGCACCAAAATAGAGAAGGTGGTTTTTGGAGTCACCTCTTTTTTGGAATACAACGGTACTTGGGAACATCCGTAAATGAGCCAACTGATAGCCAGTACATAAACGATTGTTATGCCTAGTAAAACAAAAATCATTGTTTTTCTTTGATATTAATGTTTCCACCTTCTGAGGCTAGCGGGCTAAATTTCAAAACAAAATAACTTCCTATGGCTACGGGCAGCACTACATTCAAGAACCACATTAAAGTCGAAATGAAAACCACAATCCACTCGTTAACGCCCAAAATTCCAAAGAAAAAAACCGCCACACTTCCTTTTACCGCAAAATCCAAAAACTGAAAAGTTGGCAAAGACGAAGCTAGAAAATAGACCGAAGCAATCGCAGCCATCATTGTTAAATAGGGTAAGTCCACATCAAAAGCCAAAAACAAGAAATAGTATTGATGCGAGAACACCAAATAGCGACAGGTTCCAAGCAGTATGTTTTTTTGATGAATTGCTTTTGGAATCTCATTGATTTTGTGAAGTAGTTTTTCGATGGAGTAACCTTTGATGTTGATTTTCTTTGAAAAAAATACAATCAGTACGATTAATAAAAGTCCGCCAAAGAGCAGTAGCACGGTTTTCGGTTTGATAATGGCGAAAATAGCATTGAAATACAACAAGCCGAAAATGCCAAAAACGATACTTAATAACATCTGGATTCCGTTGCAAATCAGGTTTAAAAAGATGATTTTTTTGGTTGATTTTTTATCGAAATACAAGGCTTTTCCAGCGTATTCGCCCACGCCGTTTGGGGTAAATAAACCCGCAGTTAAAGCGGCCAATACTTGTTTGGTAGATTCGCCCACCGAAATAGGATGCAGAAAACGGACTAAGTTTTGCCATTTCAAAATTTCAAAATAGCGATTCAAGACACTAAACGAGAGAATGAAAAGAATGCCTCCCACGGATTGATTTTTGCGAAACAGCACGATAAACTTCTCCCAATCGAGCTGGTCATTATTGGCGAGTTGGTTGTAGATAAAATAAAACGCTCCCCCAACTATCGAAAGTTTGACTAGAAGTACAAGGAATTGTTTAGTTTTGTGTGGAATTGAAATCATCTGCCCTAATCCGCCGTGGCGTGGAATTATTGTGAGTAAAATTATTTTGCAAAGAAACAACAAACTTTGTACTTGAAACGGTAAACTTGAAACTAAAAAAATTGTCAAAAGAACGCATCATATTAGGCATCGACCCAGGGACTACCATTATGGGGTTTGGATTGATTCGGGTTATAAATAAGAAAATGGAATTTATACAGCTCAATGAGTTGATTTTGTCCAAATACGATAACCATTACCAAAAATTAAAAGTCATTTTCGAGCGTACCATTGAGTTAATCGAAACGCATCATCCTGACGAAATCGCGATTGAAGCACCTTTCTTTGGTAAAAACGTACAATCGATGTTGAAGTTAGGGCGTGCGCAAGGTGTGGCGATGGCAGCTGGACTTTCTAGAGACATTCCCATTACCGAATATGAACCCAAAAAGATAAAAATGGCCATCACCGGCAACGGAAACGCCAGCAAAGAACAAGTGGCCAAAATGCTGCAACAACTTTTAGGACTAAAAGAACTTCCCAAAAACCTCGATTCAACCGATGGTTTGGCGGCTGCGGTTTGTCATTTCTTCAATTCTGGAAAAACAATCGGCGAAAAAAGCTATTCAGGTTGGGATGCTTTTGTGAAGAATAATGAAGATAGGATTAAAAAGAAGTGATCAGTGTTCAGTTTTTAGTGTTCAGGTTGTGTAATGTAAAAAAATAGTGATTAGTTTTTAAGTGTTCATTTAAAGTAATTAGTTAGATAAAACAGATGAAATTTCAGGATTTATTAAGTTATAAAAAAGGGTTCGATGTTGCTATGGCCGTTTTTGAGTTATCGAAAAGTTTTCCAAAAGAAGAGACATATTCTTTAACAGATCAAATCAGAAGAAGTTCGAGAAGCGTAACAATTACGATTGCTGAAGCCTATAGAAAAAGAGAGTATCCTAAGTATTTTCATAGTAAATTGACCGATGCTGATGCCGAAAATTCTGAGACACAAGGCTGGTTGGAATATGCACTGGCTTGCAAGTATATAACAATAGAGTCGTTTACTAGTTTAACTGAAAGTTACAAAGAAGTTGGAAGATTGATAAATTATATGATACTAAATCCAGAAAAATTTGGAGTAAAAAAAGAGTAAGCAGTGTTCAGTCATTAGTAATCAGTTTATTATTGAACATTAAAAACTGAATACTGAACACTTTCCAATGACTGATCACTAAATCCTGACCACTGAACACTTTATCTATGAGCGGCATCTACATCCACATCCCATTCTGCAAACAAGCGTGTCACTATTGCGATTTTCATTTTTCTACTTCGATGAAGAAAAAAGAAGAGATGGTTTTGGCTATTGCCAAAGAAATACAACTTCGCAAAAGTGAGCTTCTCGACTGCGCTCGAAGTGACAAAAATGATGCTGAATTCTGGGAAGTGGAAACGATTTATTTTGGAGGAGGTACGCCTTCGGTACTGACTACGGAAGAAATTGAATTCTTGATTGCAGAAGTGTACCAGCATTACAGTGTTGTTGAAAATCCAGAAATTACCCTTGAAGCAAATCCTGATGATTTGACCAGTGAGCGAATTGTGGAATTGTCCAAAAGTTCAATCAATAGACTTAGTATTGGAATTCAGTCGTTTTTTGAAGCCGATTTAGCGATGATGAATCGCGCACACAATTCGGTAGAAGCTCAAAAATGTTTGGAACTCGCGACTCAATATTTCGATAATATTTCAATCGATTTGATTTATGGTATTCCGGGGATGAGTAATGAACAATGGCAACAAAATATCGAAACCGCTTTGCGTTTTGGTGTGCCACATATTTCGAGTTACGCCTTGACGGTAGAGCCCAAAACCGCTTTGAATACACTCATTCAAAAGGATAAAATAGACGCTCCTAAAGACGAAGTAGCCGAAGCGCATTTCCAAATACTAGTCGAAACCCTCGAGAAAAATGGTTTTATTCATTATGAGTTGTCCAATTTTGGAAAGGAAAATTATTTTTCGAAGAACAATTCGGCGTATTGGTTAGGAAAAAAATACATCGGAATTGGTCCATCGGCGCACAGTTATGATGGAATTTCGAGAAGTTGGAATGTGGCGAATAATGCTTTGTATTTGAAAGCCATTCAACAAAATCAATTGCCCAACGAAAAAGAAATCTTATCTACAGCTGACCGTTATAACGAATACATTATGACAGGATTGCGAACCATTTGGGGAGTTTCTTTAGATAGAATTGAAGCAGAATTTGGAGGAAACTATTTGGATTATCTCATAAAGCAATCTGAGAAATTCGTAAAGGATGAGTTGCTCGCTATTGAGAATAATATTCTGAAACCAACTTCTAAAGGAAAATTCTTGACTGATGGAATTGCGAGTGATTTGTTTATCCTGAACTAGTTTCAGGATCTTCTGAACTAGTTTCAGGATCTTTTGATTTTAATTGATTTTTATATGGAAAAAGGATTTACATATATTTTAACAAATAAAAATTATACTGTTCTATATGTTGGCGCAACAAAGAACTTAAAGAATAGAATAGATTGCCATAGAAATGGTACAGGTGCAGTTTTTACAAAAAAGTACAATGCTACTATTTTGATATATTTTGAAGCGTTTGATGATTTAGCAGATGCTTTTAAAAGAGAAAAGCAAATTAAAAATTGGCATAAAGAGTGGAAATGGAATCTTGAAAAACTTTCAAATCCAGAATTAAAAGATTTATATTTGAACTTATAAAAGCGTCTCCAAATGAGATGCTGAAATAAATTCAGCATAAATGAAAGCCACAATAGAACTAATTGACCAAACTGTTACAATCGACCTATCAAAACCCATTGATATTTCGATTCCTTTGACCAATACCGACGAAAATCCTATTGCTTGGTATATCGAAAAACCGGTTATTGAACCAGTAGTTTTTGGAGATTGGGTTGGGAAAGTATCGGAAGGAAGCTCATCGACCAATTTTAATAACATCTTTTTCAATCCACACGGTCACGGTACGCATACTGAATGTTTGGGGCATATCACACGTGAATTTTACAGTGTGAATCAATGTTTGCAACAGTTTTTCTTCCGTGCCGAATTGATTTCTGTGGTGCCAGAAGTGCAGGGGGAAGATTTAGTGATTACATTAAAAAGTCTCTCGACTGCGCTCGAGGTGACATTACAATCGGGTATTTCTTTTGAAGCGTTAGTAATTAGAACGCTGCCTAATTTTAAATTAAAAAAATACCAAAACTATTCGAATACCAATCCGCCGTATCTAACGGAAGAAGCGGCACATTTTATTCGTGAAATCGGCATTCAACATTTATTAATCGATTTGCCTAGTGTAGACAAGGAGAAAGATGAGGGAAAATTATTGGCGCACAAAGCGTTTTGGAATGTGAAAGATGTGAATAACCTGAATACTGATGCAAGACTGAATTGCACCATCACCGAAATGATTTATGTGCCCGATGAAGTGCTAGATGGTCCTTATGTATTGAATTTGCAAATAGCATCTTTTGAAAATGATGCCAGTCCGAGTAAACCTATTTTATACCAAATATGATTCACGTTTCTACCGATAAAGCAAAGTTGGATGTTCTTTTCATTCAAAATTTTTTGAAGGATATTTATTGGGCGGCAGGTCGAACGATTGAAGAAGTTCAAGTATGCATTGATAGTTCGGTATGTTTTGGGATTTTTAAGGATGATGTCCAAATTGGGTTTGCCAGAGTGATTACTGATTATGTAGTTTTTGCCTACGTTATGGATGTTTTTATCGCTGACGAGTATCGAGGCAAGGGATATGCTTCTATTTTGATACAAGCGATGCTGGAAGAACCGCAATTGCAACAAGTGAAAATCTGGCGATTGGCCACGACAGATGCTCATTTTCTATATCAAAAATTTGGATTTACAACCTTAGCTCATCCCGAAAAGATGATGGAAAAAATAATACTATGAATTTAGAAACATTTTATGAATACTGCTTGTCTAAAAAAGCAGTAACAGAGCATTTTCCTTTTGATGAAGATACTTTGGTTTTTAAAGTAGGAGGCAAAATGTTTGCATTGTCCTCGTTAAAACAATGGGAAAAGCAAGAACCCTCGGTGAATCTCAAGTGTGACCCCGAGCGCGCTTTAGAATTGCGTGCCAATTACGACGCCATCAATGAAGGGTATCATATGAGCAAAATACACTGGAACACCGTTGCGATTAATCAAGATGTTCCAGATGCTATGCTCAAAGCATTAATCGACCATTCGTATGACTTGGTTTTTAAAAGTCTTACGAAAAAATTACAGGCCGAAATTGCTGCTTTACCTATCGATTAGACGACGATATGTCCCCAGTTTTCACCAGATTTAATGCGGAAAATTTGCATTTCGCTGACACCAAATTGCTTGGCAATCATTTTAATCCTAGTTTTTCTGTTGGGATTTTGCAGCATCTTTTTGATCCGAATCACATTGGTTGATGTAAGCTTTCTTCCATCGGATTTGATGTTATGTGCTAGCAAATTTTTTCTTGCTTGAATCACGTGTGGACTTTTTCGGTTGTGTTCCAAAAATTCTTCGCGTGTCGCCCATTTTAAGTTTCGAAGGGAGTCGTTATCACGCACATAATCTAAATGTAGGATGTGAACCTGATCTTCGGAATGTTTTGGAATAAAATGCTCCGCAATGAGTTTGTAAAAAAAGAGATGTCGGTTGACTGGTTTTTCTCCAGAATTGATTTTGTAGCGAAAAATACGGTAGCCGTCTATCATGCTTCCTTTTAATTCACGACCTTCTTCAATTCGGTCTTTAAAACTGATGAGCCTTCCTCGGCTGGTAATTGCATAGCGCAATTGCAAGGATTCGTGTACGTCGAATTCTTTAACTTGTTCGTTTGGATATAATCGAATCATATGTGGCTTAGATTGATTTATAGCAAATATAGCTAAATAATTATGTGATTTTTAGAAATAGATAAGAAGTACTCTGTTTTTTTTTGAAAGTCCATTGTTCTTTTTTTTATATGCTTTTCATTTTTTTAATATTGTGAATAGGGTTACTTTTTTGAGGATTAATTTAGAAGGATTCTAGTCGATTCGCTTTCAAAATATTCTTCGCAAAAAAAGCGGCTGTATTCTTTTGCAGTAGCACTCATTTTTTGATAAAGAGCCTGGTTTTGTAATAGTTCGTTCAGGCGTTTGGTAAGTAGTGGGATATTTTTGCTGTCAATCAAAAAGCCATTTTCGCCTTCTTTTACTAATTCAACTACACCACCCACTGGAGGAACAATAGTTGGCAACCCATACGCCATTGCTTCTAGGATGGTAATACCAAAAGTCTCTACTGATGAACGAGTATCAGACAGATTGAGTACAATACTAGCTTCTTTATAAAACGGATGTGTGTCTGTTTGTGTTGGGTAAATAACAAGATTCTCTGGAAGGAATTCTAATTTGAAGTAGTTGTCAATTTCTTTTTGGTTGGCATCTAATACCAATTTGAATGTATAGTTTCTATTCAAGTGCGCTAGATGTAAAAATTCACTAACCCCTTTGTTTGCTTTTAATGAACAAATCATTAGAATAATTTTGCTTTCTTTTTGAGAGGTTTTAATGCCCTTGCATTGGTTTAAAAAATCTTTTTCGAGCACGTTGTAGATTACGTTACTTTTAATTTTTAGGGGTTCTTGCTCGGCTAAGAAATTAGAAACGTAAACTACTTCATTCGCTGCCCATTTTACAACACCAAAAAGAAAAAGTTTGAAAATTTTTGGAGTCAATCTGGTATCGTGTATATGGTACATGATTTTGCACCCTCGTATTTTTCCAGCCAAAGCTGCACCAAATGGCACTACAGTATTGATATAAAGAATGTCGGATTTTTTTAAATTAAAAAGAAGCTTAAAAAATAGGATACATTGGCTAGCAAGAATAAAAAGCAATCTAAAAATTGGATTTTTAACAGATGAATACCAATAATGATGTGTTGTAGTTGTATTAGATAAAAAGCCTTTTTCTCCACTACCCACATATAGTTCGGTACTGATGTGGTTTTTGGTCCAACCTTTTACTAGTTGTCTCAAAATTTTTGAACTTTCACTACAATCGTTTGATAAATGTACGGCTATAATTTTCATAATCTTAATTTGTTATAGATGTTGTGTAAATGGGGAACTTTGTTCTTTTTAATCTATGCCAATAATTGTGCAAGAATTCTAAAACTCCTGTAAGCACTAGGATTATCCGATTTATGACACTGAAAAGTTTCCAAAATTTGGATTATAGAAGGGTTAATTGGAAAAAAAAAATAAGCAGTTTCACCTTTACAATGGCCTTGTTGATTTTGGTACAAGAATCTATTATAGGTTAGTTCTTTATGGTTTGACTTTTGATAAATAACAGTGTGAATTATATGTATGGCTTTTATAACGAATCGCTTATAAAATTTAACTGCTTATTATCATGCAATTTTGTTGTATATGTTTTGTAAATAAGATTCTCTACTGTTCCAGCTGAATTTATTTTCATAGTGTTTTCGTGCTCGAGAGCTCATTATGTCTGTAAGATGTGGTATTTTGTATAGTTTTAATAGTGCCTGTTTCAAATGGATTACTGTATCAGTATAGCTTTGTACCGGTACACTAATACCTAATGAATCATCTATGAAATGACAAAATTCATCATTATTTAAACAGATAATTGGTAGCCCAAACGAAAGCGCTTCTGCGACAACCATTCCATTACCTTCATGTGAAGGGAACAGAAATACTGTAGCCTCTTGGTATTGTTCTATCAACGATTGACGATCTATCTTTTCGATGATTTCCACCAAATTTTCGACTTGATTTTCTTGGATAATTCTCAGGTATAGTTCTTTTTCTGGACCTGTTCCCACAAGAATCAGTTTACATAGTTTTTGTTCTGTATTGGGTAAAGATTTTACAAACCCAATAAAAGAATGCAAGGTTAAGTCAAAACCATTAATGGCAACAAATCGTCCTACACTTAAAACGCGAAATTGGTTGGTTTTTTTTGGTTTTTTAATATAAGAATCATCTGAGACTATTGATGGGTGTATCGAAAAGGTATTCTCTTTTAATCCCATAAAAACTGGGGTACTAGGAGTCGTACACCAAGTGTGGGCTGTTTTTTCAATTGTTTTTTTCATAGCAGGGGAATGTTTAATGACTATTTTTTTTACGAACCAATTCAATTCGTTACTCAAATGTTGTTTTTTTGAATACAGTTTTAAGTATTGTTTTTGAATACGGGGTTGATGACCGACGGGACCCAAAACCATTGGCTTATTCAATTTCCATAAAAAACTAGGCATCAGGTCGTTATGAAAATTTATATGGTGTACAATATCATAGTAAAGGGTTTGTTTTTTTATGAAAGAGACAATGCTACGCTGCCAGATGTAGTAAAAAATCCAAAATTCTAGGCCACCTTTTTCCCAGAAACGCATCCCATAGGGTAGATCAAAATATAAGAAAGTGATATTATTGAAGGCAGGATTTGTGTTTTCACTGAGGTACTTTTCTATGGAGGCTTGATTTTTTTCTCGTGTTATGGCAATCACTTTTTGATAACGTGCAATTTGAAGGATAAGATTCCATCCCATGCCATCTTCTAAATCTTTATAAGGATTTATGGAGTAGCAAGTAGCTAAAATTGTTTTGTTAGACATGATTTCTGTTTTTTATTTTGGTTGTTCCGTCAACTATCTAGATGGTATACCGCTTGTTTCCTATGTGATTTTCAGCAATGCTAGTTTAGTTTTTTGATTTCGGAATAATTATCATTCCCTGAACTGTCCGCGAGATCAAATGCAATTCATTTTGCTTATAACCAATAAATTTTACTGTATACACTATAAAAGGTGATATTTTTAAAATAAAATAGCGACTGGTTTTTAGGGTTATTTTTTCAATTAAAACATCAATCTCTGTTGCTTCGTTTCTTTTTTTAGAAGTAGATCTTCGAATTTTAGAGCTTCATATCCACTGTTTTGGATGCTATCAATATCTTCCATACTTATTAATTCTCTTGGTGCTTTTTCTTCTTTCACAAATACATCCAACGCTTCATTCCATATGGTCAATAACCAATCAATTTTAGGATTCCATTCTGCTTGTTCGGCAAATGTTTTTAAAGAATACATACAGTTGGTCAATAAATACCATTTGAGTTGATTTTTGAAGGTGTATAAATCGTGATTAAAGAGACAATTTCGGTGACTATCCACACATTGTTCTTTAAGATCTTGATAAATCGTGGCCCATTTTTTTCTGTCAACTATTACGCCTTGCTGAATTATAAAATGAAAATAATCAAAAGCATAAGGACGGTCTACTCTGGCCAATTCCCAATCATACAAAGCTATTGTGCCACCTTGTTGGTACTGATTCCAAGATGTAAAATCGCCTTGTGAAAAACTAAGCAGTACACTTTGTTTATTGGTTATCGTATTCAATAAAAATTCTATTTTATGCATTAAATTTTTAGGAATTCTATTGTCTTGAATCTCCAGAAAATCAGATTCTATTTGTCTATACCAAGGCCAATTTTCTACGGTAAGGGTGTGTTTTTTTATTGAAGCCAATTCATGCAACACTTTAAGATGGGCATCGTTAATTTTTGTGGTTCTTTTACCATCTTCAGAGACATCAGAAAGTTGAATGATATTGTGATTGACCAATCGTACTAAAGGAGTTATAAATCCTCTTGATGATTGTTGTATTACCTTCAGAATTCTATATTCGTTCTCAATTAATTGTGTTGCATTTTCGGTGCTGGCAATTTTATAGAAAGTCTTATTGGCATACAAAACAGCTTTGTCGTTTGTCCCTGAGCTACCAGTAAATAAAGCCCAATTACTTTTACAATCGAATAGAGGATTTTCGTTAACTGTATAGAACCATTTTTTTTGTTTAAAAAAAAAGCGTTGTAAGTGTAAGGAAAAAATAACCTGAATCCATTTTCTAAAAAGCCAAGAATTAATGCTGTCAGCATAGTGGAATTTTAGGAATAAAGGATCGTTGTTCTCAGAATTCCAAATCCATCTTGGTGAACCATCACGGTTATCGATGGTTGAAAGTTGGATACTCTCTTCATTTCCATTTATTTTTTTGGGTGATAAATGGTAGCCGGTTTGTTGTAAAATAGTTTTCATTTTTATGCTTTTGGGTAATACAACTGTTTGGAAAACTATGCCAAAAATAAAAACCTAGATTTTACAAGGGTTTTGTCTGTTTTTGAGAGCATTTTTTTTCCATATTTTGGAAAAAAATCGTTTTTTGGAATTTTTTTAAATAGAACCAGTCGGATTTTTTTGAGAAATTGGTTTTGAGCTGAAGTAAGGTGTGTTTGATGAAAATAGAGATCTTGACAATTGATACTATAATTGCTTTGGTCTAATACTCCAAATTACGTAAACGAAATCATGCTCATTAGAATCAGATTTCTAATGAGCATGAGTCGAGTTTCTTTGTATTTTAAAGTCGATACTACATTAGTTGAGTTGTGCTAATACTTTTCCTTTCTTTATAGAAAAAGGATGTTCTGTACTTTCATTATAAAAAAGCAAAGGTTCTTTTTTAGAAAGTAATTGTAAATCAGTGAGTTTATAAAGACCTTTTATCCCCACAAAAGTACCATCTATTTCTACTGAGAAACTTCTGGAAAGTTTAGTGCAAATCGTATAGTTTTTGAGGTACATTTCTTTGTTTAAAGGGATTTCAAAAGATTTGAACTCTTTAATTTCGGTTCCAGTTAGTTTGTTTTGGTTTTTGTATTCCAAAATGGTATAGGATTTGTAACTGCTTAAAAGTAGAAGCAATAGCACTAATGGTATTAATGTTTTCATTTTTTATTGTAGGATATTGATTTAAAAAATACTCATGAGGCGTTTGAATATTGTTGGATTTGAATAATTAGTTTCTGTTTTTACTTGACTAATTTTATGTATAATTTGAGTCATTTTATCACAAACAAACGAGTTTTTGGTTATATAATCAAAAGCACCATATTTCAAAGCATCCACAGCGGTTTTGATATTTTCTTGACCTGAAACCATTACTACATATACATTGGGATTGTGTCGTTTGATTTTTTTCAAAACTTCAAATCCTGTCAAATCATCCATATTATAGTCTAGAAAAACAATATCTGGATTTTGATCGAGATTGTTTAGGCAATCTTTACCATTGCTGAAATAAGTAATGTCGGTATAGTTAAGGTTGGAGAGATATTGTTCATAGACATTGGCACAAAAAATATCATCGTCTACAATAAAGAATTTGAATTGAGTTGGATTTTTCATAGTATACTATTTTAAATAAACTATGCCAATTCCGAGCCAAAAAGCACCAACCCCCATAAATAAAAGGATTGGTGCTTTTGGGCTTGTGCTTTTTGTCCAAAATATGGAAAATCATTCCAATTAAGTTACTTTTTTAATTCGTTTTTTTGAAGTTGCGTAATGGCTAGCGTTAAAACGAGTTTGATGTTATGAAGTAAAGCTTTAACTTCTTGTGGGTTTGTTTTTATTGCTTTTTCTAGTGTTGCAATGTCTTTCAAGACGTTACTTATTCCCAGACTTTCCACACTCGGTTTTACTTTGTGTATCAAAAGGTTGATTTTAGTAAAGTTGTTTTCTTGTAGTGCGACATCTAAATCCATGAGGATTTGAGAAGTTTGCTCTACAAATATGGTGATCATTTTTTGTACAAAATCTTCATTGCCTCTACTCAAATTTCTCAATACACCAAGATTATAAATTTTTGAAATACGGTCTGTTGTTTTAAATGACGAACTATTTTTTGGGCGGTTTACAGTGAGTTTTGCAATAGTTTCTACCAATAAAAATTCATCAAAAGGTTTGGTTACATAGTCATCCATGCCTGCATTTTTGCAGTTTTCTATTTCTGATTTGAAGGCATTAGCGGTCAAAGCGATAATAGGAGTATTGAGTTTGAATTCGTTTCGTATAATTTTTGTAGCTTCAATTCCATCCATTTCTGGCATTTGGATATCCATCAAAATGATATCAAAGGTTTGACATTTCAAAATTTCGAGTGCTTCGACTCCGTTTTCGGCTTCGGTTACTGCACAATTAAAATACTGCATCGAATTTTGAAGTACCATTCGATTCATTTTGTTGTCTTCTACCAATAAAATCGAAAGTCCTGAAATGTTTACATTGAGTTCCTTGTGGGGTTCTTTTACTTTGTCTGGACTTCCTTTTTCTAAAGGGAGTGTAATAAAAAAAGTAGTCCCGATGCCTTTTTCGCTTTCTATTTTTATGTCGCCATGCATTAACGTTACCAATTCTTTGGTTATGGCCATTCCTAAACCTGTTCCTCCAAATTTTCTTGTAACGGCTTTGTCTTCTTGAGAAAATTTCTTGAAAATGGTTTCGATGTAGTCTTGATCCATTCCAATTCCAGTATCTGTAATTTTGATTTGAATTTTCTGAAAATTGGCTTGATCAGCTATGACTTCGCATTTCAAATCGATTCTGCCTTTGTGTGTAAATTTCAATGAGTTACCTACTAAATTGAATAGAATTTGTTCTATTCGTAACGAATCGGCTTTCAATACTGGATGAATTTTTGTGTCAATACTAGCAGAAAGTCTCAATCCTTTTTGTTTGGCTAAGGGTTGTAAAACTTTGATCACTTTATCTATTGATACTTCAAAATAGAAATCTTCATTTTCGAGTTCCATTTCGCCAGCTTCAATTTTAGAAATGTCTAAAATGTTATTGAGAATGGCTAGTAAATGTCGGGAAGCAATTGTGCTATTATCAATGTATTTTTTTTGTAAATCCGTAAGATCTTGTTTGCCCAATTCTCTCAAAAAACCAATGATTGCGTTAAGAGGTGTTCGTATTTCATGGCTCATATTGGCCAAGAAAACTTCTTTAGCTTTGGAGGCTTCTTCTGCTTTTAGTTTTTGTTGGTTGAGTTCGATTTCGAGTTGTTTTTGCTCGGTTATATCGAGGTGAATCCCTACAGAGCCTACTAAATTTCCTTGATCGTCATAGTTAGGAGCGCCGCTTATGGCCCACCATTTGAGTTCACCATTTTTATCTTTTATGGGAATTTGGTACACATCTGACACCCCTTTTTGGCGAAGTTCTTTTTTTTGGTTCATGATGTCAAAATGCTCACCAAAAACAAATATTTCTGACGGATTTTTGCCTATCAAATCTTCTATATCATAACCAGACATTGTTGCAAAACTTTGATTGGTAAACTGAATGATCTCTTGATTATCTACTTCTATAAGTCCTAGATTCATATTAGAGATAATGTTGCGGTATTTTTCTTCTTGGTACTTGAGTTTGTTTTCTGCTTTTTTTCGTTCGGAAATATCCTGAATGAAGGAACAAAAAAATAGTTCTCCTTTTTCCTTTAAAGGTATAATCGCAATTTCTATTGGAAATTCTTCTCCTTGTCGGTTATAGGCGGGGAGTTCAATGTTTTTATTCAATACAGGGCCTTCTCCAGTGGATATGTAATGTTTTATACCTGCATTATGACCTTGATGATGTTGTTTTGGAATAATGGTTTCGGTTAGGGTTTTGCCCATAACTTCTTCTTTTTTCCATCCAAAAATGACTTCAGCTTGATTGTTCCAAAACGTTATTTTTCCTTTTTTGTCAATATTGATAATTGCATTTAGTGAAGCATTCATGATGTTGCGGTTGCGCTCTTCACTTTGCTCTAATAAATTTCGATTATGAATACGCTGAGTAACATCTGTATATTTCCATAGGTGTCCTTTGTATTCTTGTGAAATAATGATGGGAATATAATCTCTTTCGTAAAAAAGGTTGTCTTTGGTCTCTATTAATTCTTGAACTACTAATTGCTTCTCGTCGATGATTTTGTTAATGCGTTCAACAAATTGTTTTTCATTCTTAAAGATAAGTTTGGTGCTGCGAATTAATTCTCTACAATCTTGTCCAATCATTTCGCTAGGCGAAAGGGTAATGTTACGCATGTCACAAAAGAGTTGATTGGTAAACACAATTTTGCGATTCATATCTTCAACCATGATGCCTGATTGTAGATTTGCCAAGAGTGTTTGAAGTAGCACTAAATTTTCTGAGAGCTGGTTTTCGGCTTCTTTTCTTTTGGAAATATCTTGAAGGAAAGCACAGAAAAACGTTTCGTCGTTTTGAGTAATTGGGATGATCGATATTTCGGCCAAAAATTCGTTGCCCGATTGATGCACACCAATGAGCTCAACATGTTTGTTCAAAAAATCGTTATGACCTTCTGTTAAATATTGATAAATTGAGTATTCCCATTGTGCCTTGTTGCGCTCTGGAATCATAAATTCGGTAAACACTCTACCCAAAACTTCTTCAGAAGTATAGCCAAATGTAGCAGTAGCTTGATCGTTCCAAAACGTTATTTTTCCTTTGTCGTCAACGGTTACAATGGCATTTAGCGAGGAGTTCATTACAATACGGCTGCGTTGTTCACTTTGTGCTAATAATATTTGATTTTCTATACGTTGGGTAACATCAGTATATTTCCAAAGATGTCCTTTGTACTCTTCTGCAATGAATACGGGAATATAGTCGCGCTCAAAAAAACGACCATCTACCATTTCTAATAGTTCGTTGGTCATTATTTCCTTATCGATTAAAATTTTGGTTATTCCTTCTTTAAAGCATTCTGGATCTTTAAACAAGTGTTTGGATTGTTCTGCAGAATTGGTACAATCTAAACCCACCATATCGTCTGGGTTTACTGGTATTGAAAACATATTGCAAAACAATTGATTAGTAAAAAGAATCTTTCTGTTTTCATCTTCTACCAAAATACCAGATCGTAGGTTGGCCAAAAGAGTTTTTAAGAGTTCAACGGTTCGTGAAAGATGTTTTTCGGTGTTTTTTCGCTTCTCGATTTGTTGGTTCAAGTATTTCGAAATGAATATAATATCATCCACTTCATCCTCAGGTTTTAAGTTCTTGTAGTCGTCTTCAAGCGCTTCAAGACTATCATATAAATTAGCAATAGATTGCTGTTTGAGTTCATATTCTTTCTTAAGATTTTGATGAATTTCATGGTATTCTTTTTCGCTTTCTTTAAAAGAATGATTCATTAAATCTCGGTCTCTTTCATAAGCAGCATAGGAGCCGTTTACGGCATTCAAAAAGGCCATCATTGATGGGTTTTGCATGCAATCAGGCGAAAGGTGTTTGTTGATTTGCTTTTGTAACAGTTTATGAAGAGTAGTCATAAATTAAAGTTCATTTAAACAAGTGATGGTCATGGTTTGATTGTGTAATTCACAACCCGAAAAAGGACGCAGTGGCGAAATTTCGCCATAAGAGTAGAAACCAGAGAGTAAAGTGGTATGATTAAAAATATCAGATACGGCTTCGACTTCTTCATCAATTCGATTGCCTAAAATCACTTTTCGTCCCACACAGCTAATTAATATAGCTAGTTTAGGTGTCAATTCGTTCATGGTTAAGCAATTGTTAGCAGCATCACTAGCCGCATCTATGATTTTGTCAAAGTTAGCTTTCATGAAACGTACTTTGCTGCCAAGGGGTATATCTCCAGCAAAAGTCATCGACTGTTTTTTTTCATCAATAGACAAAATCGTGCGTACAATAACATCATCTTTATCGTTTACTTTTATCGAAAGCGGGAACAATAAGGCAGAGCCAGGTAATTCCTCAGCGTATTTTCCTAAGTAGTTTTTGTATAGTTCTAATACATTTTTGTTGTCAATTTTATAGAGTACATTTTTGTAAGATTTTGTAACGGTACGTTCCAGTCCAAAGCTTTCCCATCCACCAATCGAGCTATGTGATATTTGTAGTTTTTCGCCGTAAAAACCTATAGCGATGATCTTTCCAGATGTGGGTAATTGGTTGATCCCTACATAGGTTTTTTCAAATTTTGTGCCATCTCCAGCCAAACCACCAGTTACTAAAATTTTGCCCTCTGTAGCTTCATTAATCCCTTTTACGAGTTCACTTCCGTTTGCTTTTCCGCCATCTGAAAGCACAAAGATTAGTTTATAATCTGCTGTAGGAAGTTGTGTTATTAATGCTTTTCCGGCATCAAAACTGTTACTATAATCATCAATATTGACTTCGGATGTAGCAATTTTTGTGTTGTCAAACTGCATTGCTACAAGTGAAATGGTGTGGTCAAAAACCTCTGTATCAAATATTTCACCCGCTGATGAGGCCATAGCTAGAACTGCTTTGGGGAATTTTTCTCGAATGGCATTGTAATGAGACACATCCGAAACTAAGTCACTGGCACCAAACCCAATCACTAAATCAGCATCTTTTATGGATAGTTGTTCATTGTTGATTTCTTTTATGAAGTCTTGTTTTTCGAATAAAAAGGAAGCTACTTTCATAGTTGGTTATTTTTTTAGTTCAACGGTTTGTAACAGGTTGTAAATTGTAGATTTTCCGATGTCTAATTTTTTGGCGGTTTTCAGTACATCGTTATTGTTTTTTTTCAAAAAATGAAGAATGATTTCATCAGTGTATTGCTTTAATGTTTTTTCTTGAGAGAGGAACAAATCATTCGAGTTGATGCTGTTAAAACTCAAGTCGTCATCTGAAATTTCGTTTTCATCACACATTACACAAGCCAAATCGATGACCGATTTTAATTCTCTAATGTTACCAGGAAAGGCATACTTTAAGAGTTTATCTTTGGCTGCTTTAGTTAAGGAAAGAGGTGACATTTTGTTTTCTTTCACAAACAAGTCTATAAAATGTTTGGCCAGAAGCAAAGTGTCATTTTCTCGTTCTCTTAGTGGAGGAAGTTCTATGGGCAATCCGATGATTCTGTAATAAAGATCTTCTCTGAAATTTCCTTTTTTTACCTCTTGAGCCAAATCTTTGTGAGTAGCAATAATCAGGCGGGCATTAAATTTTATTTTGGTAGTCCCACCAACACGCACGACTTCTCTTTCTTGCAACACGCGTAATAATTTGCTTTGTAAATTCAAATCCAATTCGGCTATTTCATCCAAAAAAATGGTACCACCGTCGGCTTGTTCAAATTTGCCACTTTTTCTATCATTAGCTCCAGTGAAAGCTCCTTTTTCGTGGCCAAAGAATTCGCTTTCTACTAACTCTTTGGGTATTGCTGCCATATTTACGGCAATAAATGGTTTGTTTTTTCTATCGGAATTGTAATGAATGGCATTGGCAACAACTTCTTTTCCAGTTCCAGTTTCTCCTGTTATCGATACGTTGATATTGTTATTTATGGCTTTGTTTATTCTGTTAAAAACATTTTTGATTGCGCTGCTTTGACCGATAATAGTTTGTTCAAAACTAAATTTTTGCTCTAGTTTTTCTTTTAAAACAGCAACTTCTTGAGCAAGACTTCGGTTTTCGTTTATTTTTAAAATAGAATTCCAAAGTAAATCTTTGGTATGATTACTTTTTACAATATAATCAGTTGCGCCAGATTTTAAAAAATTAACGGCTACTTCAATATCCTCTTGACCACTAATGATGATGATCGGAATAGTGTTGTTGATTTCTTTTATACGTTTAAGTAATATGTCGCCTGTAATATCTGGAAGACCAAAATCCAAACAAATAATAGCTGGTTTTAGATGCAAATTATTAAGACATTCTTTGCCAGTGCCGTATAAAAAAACATTGAAATCTGGATTTAACTTTAGATGATATTTTAAAGTTTCTCCAAAGAAAGGGTCGTCTTCTACGATGAAAATTTTTAATTCGTCCATGTCTTTTGAGGCTAATTACTGTCTAAGTTAGTAAAAATTAGGATATTATGATATTTTTTTTGTAAGATTATTTTTTGACACTAGGCATTGTTTTAAAAAAATCTTTCAATTACTTTTAAATATTATTATATTTTAATGAAGCCAAGGTTTTTAAAATGGAGTATCTAATTTAGGTATTACTTTTGTTAAGGTATTTTGATGATGACCTAAAGAAGGTTTTAATAAACCAAAAAACAATTATTCTAGTAACTTAGTAGTACCATGAAAGAACATATTAAAAAATTTTTAAACGAAGAGCAAGATCCCAAAGCAATTGAAAAGGTTACTGCAAAACTCAACGACATTTTAATGAAAAATGAAGAAGTGGGGTACATTGCTGTTCAAAAGAAACCAGCGTTGACGGTTTTACCCGATAGTATTGTGTTGACCAATAAAAGAATTATTATTTGTCAGCCCAAAAACTTAGGGCTTTCGATGCATTTTATTGATTACACTTGGGATGAGGTAGATGGCGCTTTTGTAAAAGAGAATATTTTAGGTTCAGAGTTTACTTTTTCTACCAAAACAGAATTGCAAGTAACGATTGATTACATTCCAAAAATTCAAGCGCGCAAAATTTACACTTATGCAAAAGAACAATTGGATAGTTTGAAAAATGGAGCAACCATTCCAATCGCCGATGCAGTAATTATTCCCGAAGCTGAAATTATTGAAGAAGTAGAAACTGAGGAAGTAACAAATTTTGCAGAGATTATGCCAGCAACAACCACTCACGAGGCTAGTTTTGTAACCGAAGCAGAGCCTGTTTCTAGTGCCGGTTTGAACCAAGAAGAATTGTTTGCCAAATTGCAGAATTATAAAAAGCTATTAGACAACGGTTTGATTTTACAAGGTGAGTACGACGCTTTTAAGAAGGAAATCTTGAGTCAGATGTAATTTATTAAACCCCCAAATTACTAAAACATTAAAAAACCAAAAGTCAAAAGTGTATAGCCCTATTGACTTTTGGTTTTTTAACAAGATTTAAATAAGTTATTTAGTAGGCGCCTAAATAAAAACTGCCTGAAGCTGCTTTTAGTTTTGCACCTTTTGTAATTGATTTGGTTTTCCAGTTTACAATGTAAATATTTCCATCTTTACCTGCTGGTGTAAAGGGTAAATACACATTATCACCTATAAGTCCTATGTTTTGAAATTGACCAAAAGTAGTTGTTAATGCTGGATCAGTTTCTACCTCTGTTGTTAACTTTGTTGCTGATCTGGTATTCAAATCTATTAGTGCAACATACCCGCCATTAGTTCCCGTTACGGTATACATAACAATAGCAATACCGTCTTTAATATATCTCCACGCTTTAATACTAGCTCCCGTAGTGTTTAATGCAGTATTTAAATTAAAATGATAAGATGCATCATATTCGTTTGTTGATTTACTGATTCGAAGAATATCTGGACCAGATGTAGCAGTTGCTTGGTACAAATTGCCATCAGTGCCTACATACTGTGTCAAGGTGCGGTAGCCTAAATTATCAATTATGCTTTTATCAGAGATGATAATTTTCGGATTTTTTAAAGAAGGATAATCCACCACATACGAAACTGTTCCTAAATCTCTGTTAGTTGTAGTTGCCCAACCTGTAATGGCACCAGTTGTAGCATTTGTAGTTACGGTACCATTAACATTATGTCTTCTGATGCCCACCCCTATGTACAGTTTAGTTTTCGATTCGTTTAAAACGGGTACGTCAGCTCTCCAGATGTGGTATCCCTTTGATTCTAAATCGGCTCCTAAATCAACATTGATCGCTCCGGTATTTGTAATTGCCGTATTGTTTAAGTCAATATTGGCAATTTTAATTACTCCTTTTGGATTTCTATATACATAATTAGGAGCTGTTCCTGTAAAAGGTTCTAGTGCGTCTCCAAACGAGACACCTACTCCAACACCTTCTGCAGCTTTTACCCAGCGTGGTGATGTTCCTAAAATTACTGAAGTGTTCAATTCAAATCCTACTTCTTCAAATTTTCCAGCGCCAGTTACGCTATATTTATTAAAAACACCGCCCTCGGTACCAGTATACTGAATATTGTATAAAAATTTTCCATCTGCTGATGCTTGTACGCGAGCAGTTCGGCTTGATTTTAATGCAAAACCTTCCACGTAAGTAGATCCGTTCAGTTTAAATAAATCAACTACATAATCTGGATTAGCAGCATTTTGAGGGGTTATCGCATAGGCGCGTGTTCCTCCGTTACCAGCCGTTCCTGCAGCATCTGGGAATGATCCGGTAAGTGTAATCCATCGTGTGGCATCAACTGCTGGAGGTGCAACAGTTTCTGAGTCGTCATTGCTGCAACTTCCTAAAGTAAGTGCTGTCATTACAGTACTTAAGACTGTTATTTTAAATAGATTTTTTTTCATGATATTGATTTTAATTTGATTATAAAAATGTACTAAAGGTGTAATTCAATTTGAAGTAAATTCCTCTACCAGGTTTTTGTATCGAGAAGTTGTCGTAAATCTCGGCGTTCATAATATTTTTTACGTCTACGCTAGCAATGAGTTTTTTAGATGGAAATCCGTAACTTATACCGATGTCATGAGTGAATTGACTTGGAGTCAAAGACCAATCAGGTTGTCCCCACACTACATAATATTCACCCACAAAACCGGTGTTGTAGTAGAGATTGAGTACCGAATTTTTTTGCAACACATTATTAAGTCTGTATTGAATATTGGCATTGGCCGTCAAAAAAGGTTCGTTTGGGACTTGTTGTCCAAAAAAAGTATGTGGTAAACCGTTATTGTCTCGTTCTAGCTTGAATACATTATTAAATTTCGAAAAATTTACAGAGGCATTCAATTTGTTGTTATACACGTAGATAATTTCGGCTTCAAAACCACGGGCTTGGGTTTTGCCAAGATTTACATATCTTGTGGTTTGGATATCAGCATCTGATTCCTCTTCAATTTCAGATACATCAACAGCTTGCTGTGTGATTTTGTTAAAGCCGTTTCGCCAAAAGGCATTTGCATAGAAAGATATTTTGTGTTTTTTAAAATCAATTGGACCCCATCTAAAACCTAAATTGTAATTGATGTTTTTTTCTGGTTCTAAGGTAAGGTTGGACAAGATATTAATTTCAGGTGCTCCAAACAATTGATTTTCGGTTGGCATGATATAGGAGTTTTCGGTTGAACCAATGACAAAAAGTTTTTCAATCATCTGATAAGATGCTGTTGCACCATATCCAAAATTATAGTCTGACGTACTGCTTTCACTCTGTACAATGGTGTTGGCTCCATCAGTTGTCACAATGTCATATTTTGTTTGATTGGTTTTGTTTGTAGTGTACTTACCTAACAAATTGGTAATTAATTTTTTATTGAAACTTTCGGCTTCATAGTTTAAGGAAACAATATTTTTTGTAACCAAGCTTTTGGTAGCAAGCTCTCTGAGGGAAGGGTTTAACAAATCTTCATCTTTTCTGTTGGTCGCTTCGTACTTATGATTTAGAGAAATACGATGTCCGCTAGCGATCAGATAACCTAAGTTTGTCCTTGCATTTTTAATTTTCCTATCGGTATTGGTAATTGTTTTAGGACCTTGCTGTCCGCCATTGGTACGCAAAGGAACTCTCTCGCCAAACTCAATTACTTCTCTAATCGTTCCGTCCCAGTTGTATGCATAGCTTATGGTGTCTTGCAGGTAGGTGCTTCGTACGCTTCGTACGGCATTGATATTCAAAGCTAAATTTTGTACTAAAAAGTTTTTCTTAGTATAATTTAGCAGTAGGGCATGTGATTTAGTTTCGTTAAATCGGCCCACATAAGGTACAGCCATAGTAATGCCGTGCGGAATCTCAGTGTAATTACTTGATCCGTTATAGCCTATAAAAAATTGATCAGCCCATTTCGTATCTGTAAAGCCAGCTTCAAAACGTCCTCCTACTGCTTTGTAAGTATTGTTAAATCGTTTGGCTCTATACGGTCTGGTAATTTGCTGTAAGTGATTTACAAATGTGGTCGACCTGCCCCAAGTTTCAAAACTATTATCCGTGTAGGTATAAAAGCCAGAACCTCTAAAGGACAGTCCCGATTTTTTGTCTCGTAAAGTAACTCCTAAATCAGATTGTAAAGTTTGAAATGAGCCGTAGGATACTGCTGCAGTTGCTGTATTCTTAGAGACATCTTTTTTAAGAACTACATTTATTGCTCCTCCTACGTAATCGCCTGTTAAATGCGAAGGTAAAATGCCTTTGTAAACCTCAATACGTTCAATCATAGCTGGTGGAATATTATTTAAATTGAATGAGGAGCCAAAAGTTGATATTTCTATTCCGTCAATGAACATTCCTATAGCACTGCCAGACATTCCGTTTAAGTTGTACTCTACATTAGATCCTATGCCGCCATTTTGCCTTACCCTAACTCCTACAGATCGATCAAGTAATTCATTAGTAGTTAAGTTGCGTAAGGAGGCTTCTTTGGTTTCAATAATGGCTACTGCAAATCCACTTGTCTCTAATTTTTGTTTTTTAGGTTTTCCTTTTACGATGACACTTTTTAGGTTTTCTGCAATAGTGTCATTTGCGTTGTTTTTGTCAATTTTAAAGTTTTTGTTGTTAGTAGTACTTGTTTGCGATAAGGCGGGTAGCAACGTAAATAGAAACAACAAGAGACAGGTATATTTGCTAAACATGGTTTTTGAATGTGATATTTAACTAAAAATAATTCTTAATTAGACTTAATATAAATAATTTTGCGCAAAAATACCGCCTTAATCCCTCTATCGAATAGGGAAAAACGGATTATAACTTTGTAAAAACGGATTATATTTTGAAACTTATTTCAAGAATTGTAGAGCAGCAGCAGCCCATTTTGTCACTAGAAACGGTTAATTATTATCAGTTAAAGAGTCACTTTTACAGTGAAACAATTCAAGTGAAGAATGGCGAAACAGATCAAATTACATTTCAATACCAGATAGCCGATGGCGTTATGATCGTTTACGCACAAATGTTTTTTGCAGCAGCAACAGCCATTGAAGTTCAAATCGTGGGAGAATCTATTGTAATGAATTTTTTCTCAAGTTCACATACAGTGGAACAAATAGAGCATCTTGCGGGAGAAAAAAATTCTGTTGAGCACACA
This sequence comes from Flavobacterium succinicans LMG 10402, assembly GCF_000611675.1. Classification (GTDB taxonomy): domain Bacteria; phylum Bacteroidota; class Bacteroidia; order Flavobacteriales; family Flavobacteriaceae; genus Flavobacterium; species Flavobacterium succinicans. The sequence goes on from NZ_JATV01000020.1 coordinate 27,883, forward strand.
CATAATATTTTTTATGCTTCTAATTTTAAGGTTATCTATACCGTACCTGCTTTTCAAAAATTAGATTGTTTTTCAATAATTCTAGCACCGGATTATTATTCGAAATTAATAGATGCAAATTGGGCACTTCATGAAAGTTTTTCACAGCAAATTAAATCAAAGATTACCAGTTATCTATCAATGCAATATGCGTCTTTTAATTCTGGAATTCAATGGATTCTTCACGAAATTAAGACTTGTAAATTTGAAGGGGTTATAAAAAAAATGTATTTAGAATCTAAAATCAAGGAGCTGCTCATTTTTCAATTGGAGATATTAACTAGTACAGATCATAAGATTGTTATTGAAGATGGAAATAGGGCTAAGCTAGATCAAGCCAAAGTCATCTTGCAAGAAAATTACACAAATGCTCCTTCATTATCAGAGCTTTCTAGAATCATTGCACTGAACGAATTTAAATTGAAAAAAGGATTTAAATCGTGTTTTAATTGTACCATAAAAACGTATGTTACTCAACTCAGAATGGAACGCGCAAAAGAATTGCTTAAAAATAAAATTTTAAATGTAAGCGAGGTGGCATATCAATGTGGCTATAAAGATGTATCACATTTTTCGGCTGCATTCAAACAGTTTTATGGATTTACACCGGTTAGTTTTAGACAGAAGCAATAAAGAAGTTTTCCAGAAAAATACATCATTATTAAGTCATAAAGTCAAAAGTTATAAGTCAAAAGACAATTTGCCTTTTGACTTTATGTCTTTTTATTTAAAGTGTTTTTTTTTGTTTTTCCACAAAAGTATTGGATTGTAATTCCAATAAATCTGTTGCGTTTTTTCGTTGTAACTCATACAATCTTTTGTCTTCGGCAATATCCGCATACACTTTGTCGTGCATACTAGCGCTGGTTTGTACCAAAAGAGTGCGTTGGTATTTGTCCTGTTCTATTGTAGCTTTTAATGCTGTTTCGAGGTCTTCTAGTTTGTAATCATATTCCCCTTTGGGAGACAATAATTTGGCAATAATAGGTGAAGTTTCTATGGCTAAAAACAACAACATTATGAAAAAAGAAGGCAACCAAGGCAAACTATTTAAAGCATTGATTCTTGCCATCAGTCCATCAAAACCATCAATAATAGGTTGGGTTTGTGTTACTTTTTTGTCCAAATCGGCTTCCAATTTTTTGTTTTCTTTTTCTAGCACAGCAATTTTGGCCAGATTGGTTTTTTGTAAGGTATCCAATTCTTTTTTAGACAAATCGTGTTTGGCAATTTTTTCTTTAAACACCGGGCCTTTACCTAGTTTTTTGGTGCCAGCCGTTCCTTCGGCTTCTTTGATGTAAGTTTCATACAAGGTGTTGACTTCTTTTTCTTTAGTAGAAATCTCTAGTTTTAATTTATCTACTTCGGCTTTGTTTTTATCCAAATCGGTTTTGAAATAATCAGCGACTTCTTTTTTGTTCTTCAAAGCCATCGCATTTTTCTCTTTTAAAAGCACCGTGTTGATTTCTTTTTCGAAGATTTTAATTTCTAACGGTTTTGAAATCACAATCGCAATGATAATTGCCAATAAAATTCGGGGAGTAGCTTGCAAAAATTCGGCACTAAGTTGGTCTCTTTTTCTAATGGTCGATACTATAAAACGATCTAAATTGAAAATAAGCAAACTCCAAACAATTCCAAAAGCTATTGCTGGATAAACACTATCGAAAACAGTAAATAGGGCATAGGCACTCGCCAAAAAAGCCATCACGGCAGTGAAAAAAACAGTGGCGCCAATGCCTACAAATTTGGTTTTTTCGCCTTGGGAGCAACCTTCAAGCAGGTTTTTATCAGCTCCTGAACATAAAATAAAAAAGGATTGTAACATGATTGATTGATTTTTTGATTGATGTTTACAAATTTAACGCCAAAAAATGATTTACATTATAAAATATTGATTCTATTTTGTTTACGGGTTGATTTTTAGGGCTAGGTTAATTTATTGTTTCTTGTGAGTTGTTATATGGTTAGGTAATACTTCTTTTTTTGAGTTTGTTAATCCTTTGTTAAAAGTAAGGTAAAATACTATGAAATTTGATGTGCTACTTTTGCCAAATAACTATTTAACTAAAAAAATGAAAGCAAAATTAGTAGTACTGTTTTTCTTAATTTTCCTAGTTGGACATGCCCAAAAAGGTGTTGTCTCGGGGAAAGTGTTAGACGCTGATGATCAATTGCCGCTTCCTGGGGCCTTGATCCAAATAGAAGGATTCAATAAATATGCCGTTACAGATTATACCGGAAATTATGAGTTTTTGAACCTTAATGTAGGGAAATATATCTTACAAGTAAAGTACATGGGGTACGCCATGAAAACTATGGAGGTTGAGGTAGAAAGTGGTAAAAACGTGAGTGTTACTTTTAACTTAAAAGCTACGGGTACTGAATTAAATGAAGTAGTGGTAGGCGATCGATTAAAAGGGCAATCCAAGGCTTTAAATAAACAAAAAACCAATCAAAATATTACCAACATCATCTCTTCAGATCAAGTGGGTCGTTTTCCAGATGCCAACGTGGGGGACGCTTTAAAAAGAGTTCCAGGTATCACTATGCAAAATGATCAAGGCGAAGCTAGAAATATTATTATTAGAGGTTTAGCGCCTTCTTTAAACTCGGTGACATTAAATGGGGACAGAATTCCTTCTGCGGAAGGAGATAATCGAAATGTACAAATGGATTTGATTCCTTCCGATATGATATCCACTATAGAAGTGAACAAAACCCTTACTTCTGATATGGATGCTGATGCGATTGGAGGTTCGGTTAACTTAATTACTCGTGCTACTCCAAATGGTCCTAGAGTATCGGCTACTCTTGCAGGTGGATATAGCCCAATTAGAGAAAAGGGGAATTATACAGCTGGTTTGGTACTTGGGAATCGTTTTTTAGATAAAAAATTAGGTGCAGTTTTAAGTGCCTCGTATAACAATAATAATTTTGGTTCTGATAATGTTGAAGGTGTTTGGGTGAAAGGAAAAAAAGACCAAGTTTATATGGAAGAATATGATGTTAGAAAATATGATGTTCAACGTATTCGAAACTCATTTTCATTAGCAACGGATTATAAGTTTAACGAAAATAATTCTATTTATGTTAATGCGATGTACAACTTCAGAGATGATTTCGAAAATCGTTACCGTACCAGGTTCCGTGGAATCAAACCAACTTATGACGCTAATGATAACATTATTGGTTACAAAGGTGATGTGAGAAGACAAACAAAAGGTGGAATTGAAGACAATAAAAATGCACGTCTAGAAAGACAAATTGTACAAAATTATGCCATGGGAGGGGAGCACCTTTTAAGTTCTAAACTTGATATGGATTGGGCTATTAATTACGCTCAAGCTAGTGAGGATAGACCAGGCGAACGTTACGTAGAATATCAAAATACTAAATTAGATATTAATCAAGATTTAGTGGATACAAGATTTCCATTACTTTCATCTCTTGGAGCTAATGCAACAGAAAATTTCAAGTTCAGAACGCTTTCTGAAAACGATAATTATACTGAAGAATCTGAATTTGGAGCAAAATTAAATTTCAGATTGCCATTATCAGTTATTGAAGATCAAAAAGGAAGACTTCGATTTGGTGCTAGAGCTAGAATTAAAGACAAAAAAAGAGAAAATACTTTTTTCGAATATGCACCAATTACGGCGCTTGGGAACCTAAATGTAATTTCATCTAGTTTTTACGGTGGCGAACAATTTCAACCAGGTTCACAATATATCCCTGGAACATTTGCTAGTAATTCATTCTTAGGAGCTTTAGATTTGAATAATCCATTATTGTTTAATAAAAAGGATATTCCTTCTGAATATTTGGCTTTGAATTATAAAGCTAAAGAAAGTATTTTTGCAAGTTACCTTCGTTGGGATCAGGATTTTACTTCCAATTTATCCATGATTGCTGGATTACGTGTTGAAAACACCAATATTGACTATACAGCAAATTATGTAGAAGATGAAGAAAAAAAGCTTAAAGAAATCAATAACACTAATTCCTATACCAATGTATTACCAAGTTTAGCTTTTAAATACAATGGTAAAAAGGATTGGGTATATCGTGCAGCATTTACTACTTCTTTAGCTAGACCTAATTATTATGATTTATCTCCATTTATTAGTGTTATTCCAGATGACGATTCTGAAATTGTAGCAGGAAATCCAAACTTAAAAGCTACTTACGCTTATAATTTTGACTTGATGGCCGAAAAATATTATAAATCTGTAGGTTTATTGTCAGGAGGGGCTTTTTATAAAAACTTGAATAATTTTATTTATACATATAGAAATAGCCAATATACTAATGCTGATTTTACGGCTGATTTCCCAGGACAACCTAATCCAATTCCTGCAACTAATCCTGGAAATTGGGGATTAACGCAACAAAGAAATGGTGATAATGTGAGTATTTATGGATTTGAAGTAGCAATACAAAGACAATTGGACTTTATTCCGGGTCAATTCTTTAAAGGTTTAGGGGTTTATTTGAATTATACCTTTACAGAGTCTGACGCCAAAGGTGTTACAAATGCTAGTGGTGAAGAAAGAACAAATGTAAGCTTGCCTGGAACTGCTCCTCATATGTTTAACGGTTCTTTATCATGGGAAAATAAAAGATTTTCTGCGCGTATTTCATTGAATTACACTGCAGATTATTTAGACGAGTTGGGTGCTGACGAATTTGAAGATAGATACTATGACAAGCAAATGTTTTTGGATGCTAATGCTTCTTATAAAATAACTAACAAATTAAGAATTTTTGCCGAGGCAAATAACTTAACCAATCAACCTTTACGCTATTACCAAGGTATAGCTTCCCGCACAATGCAAATGGAATACTATCAAGCTAGATATAATTTTGGTTTGAAGTTCGACTTGTAATTGTTGTCTGTTTTTGTTAATGAAACAAACAGGATGTATTTCCTGTTTGTTTTTTTTAATTTTATCCCATGAAGAATTTATTTATATTTTTTTTTGTAACACAACTGCTTAGTGCACAAACCCCAGTCAAAAGAGATCTTTCGGGTTATACAGAAGGGTATTTGCCACAATTACAAAAAACCAGCAAGAGTTTGGATTTTTTGTTGATGGGTGATTTTGGTCGTTACGGGCAGTTTTTTCAAAAAGAGGTAGCCACCCAAATGGGAAAAGCTGCCGCCACGCTCGACTCTAAATTTGTGATCACTGTAGGAGATAATTTTTATCCCAACGGTGTTCGAAGTACTCAGGATTATTCATGGTTGGCTTCCTTTGAATCGGTGTATACCCAGTACAGTTTGCAAAACGATTGGTATGTAGCCTTGGGAAATCATGATTACAGAGGCAACTTAAAAGCTCAAATAGAGTATTCCTCTATTAGTAGACGTTGGCATTTGCCTTCAACCTACTACAAAAAGATGATAGATTTAGAAGATGGAAACAAAGTGTTGCTTTTGGTCATGGACACCTCACCTTTTATAGATAAGTATCACGAAAAAGGGACTGACATGTACGATAATATTGTGGCGCAAGATACTTTAGCCCAAAAGGAATGGTTGATCAAAGAACTCGCTACTAAAGATGCTACTGTAAAATGGAAAATAGTTGTAGGGCATCATCCGTTGTATAGTGGTGGAAAACGAAAAGACAGCCCAGAAACCAAAAATTTTGAAACTAAATTTGCCAACATATTTGACACCTACAAAGTGGATGCTTATTTCTGTGGACACGAACACGATCTACAAATTATTAAACCCAAAAATCGCTATACTACTCAATTTTTGTCGGGTGCCGCCTGTGAAGTGCGACCTTCTGGTAGTCGTGAAGGAACCTTGTTTTGGGCTGAAAAAGCAGGTTTCATGACTTTTTCATTAACCAAAGATCAACTACTGGCACAAGTGGTAGATGCTGAAGGTAATGTGATTTTTAAAACTAGTATTGATAAAAAAAAGTAATAAAATGAATAAATATTGTAGTTTACTAATCGTTACTGCGTTTGTAACGTCTTGTTCCACTTCGTTAGCTCCTTTGCGCAAAGATGGGCTAAAACCAACTGTTGTAACTGAAACCGTTTTGCATGATACCGATGATCCAGCTATTTGGATTCATCCCACAGACCCAAAACAAAGTCTTGTGATTGGAACCGATAAAGACACCGACGGCGGGTTGTATGTTTTTAATTTGCAAGGCAAAATTATAAAAAAGTCCGAAACGATTAAACGACCCAATAATGTGGATATTGCCTATGGTTTAACAATTGATGGAGTAGCAACTGATGTGGCGGTTACAACCGAACGCGAAACGAATAAAATTCGAATTTTTAGTCTACCTGATTTGAAACCTCTCGATAACGGTGGTTTCCCTGTTTTTGAAGGAGAACTGGAAAAGGACCCGATGGGAATTGCTATTTATACTCGTCCTTCAGACAAAGCGATTTTTGCAATTGTGGGTCGAAAATCTGGACCTTCGGGTTCTTATTTATGGCAATATGAATTGAAAGGAACTAACAATACCAAAGTTGAAGGTACTTTGGTGCGTAAATTTGGTGCCTACAGCGGCAAAAAAGAAATTGAAGCCATTGCAGTAGATAATGAGTTGGGAGCGGTGTATTATAGTGATGAACAATTTGGTATTCGTAAATACAAAGCCGATCCTTCTTTAAATGATAACCAAGAAATAGCCCTTTTTGGCCAAAAAGATTGTAAGGCAGATCATGAGGGAATTGCCATATATAAAGCTTCAGCCACTACGGGATATATTTTGGTCTCCAATCAACAAGCTAATTCGTTTATGGTTTATGCAAGAGAAGGAAGTAATGGTAATCCTAACGAGCATAAATTATTGGCCGAAGTTCCTACATCTACCATTGAGTCTGATGGTGCTGATGCCACAGCAATTAATCTAGGATCACCTTTCGATAAAGGAATGTTTATGGCGATGAGTAACGGTAAAACGTTTCATTTTTACGATTGGAAAATCATTCAAGAGGCTATAGATAAAAAGAAAAAATAATTGACAGGACTAATATAAAAAGAGCTGTTCTTTGCGGAACAGCTCTTTTTGGTTTTTGGTTGATTTATTTTGGTTTGTTGTAATGTTCAATTATATTCTTGGTCCACCAGCCAATATTTCTTCATTGGCAAATTCTTCAAATTTTGCAAAGTTAGCTTTGAATTTTTGTGCCAATTCAACGGCTTTTATATCGTATAGGGCTTTGTCTTCCCAAGTATTTCTCGGATTTAAGAAATCGCTCGGTACATTTGGACACGTTTGAGGTTTAGCAATACCAAACACTACATGATCCACATACTCAACATCGTCTAATTCCCCGTTTAATGCAGCGGTAATCATAGCGCGTGTGTATTTTAGTTTCATTCGGCTTCCTATGCCATAAGGACCACCTGTCCAGCCTGTATTGATGAGCCATACTTTTACATCGGCGTCTTTCATTTTTTGACTTAACATTTCAGCATATTTTGTGGGGTGTAAGGGCATAAATGGTGCGCCAAAACATGCCGAGAAATTGGGTTGCGGTTCGGTTACTCCAGCTTCTGTTCCCGCTACTTTTGCGGTATAACCCGAGATAAAATGATAGGCCGCTTGCCCTGGAGTTAATCTTGAAATAGGAGGAATAATACCAAAAGAATCCGCTGTTAAAAAGAAGATGTTTTTTGGGTTCTTACCAATAGAATCCGGCTGAATGTTGTCAATATGTGTAATTGGATAACTTACGCGAGTGTTTTGTGTGATGGAAACATCTTCAAAATCTACTTCGTTACTTCCTGCTTTAAATACTACATTTTCTAAAATCGCTCCTTTTTTAATGGCTCTAAAAATGTCTGGTTCATTTTCCTCGGTAAGGTTAATCACTTTCGCATAGCAACCTCCTTCAAAATTAAAAACGGTGTTTTCATTTGTCCAACCGTGTTCATCATCACCAATTAATTTTCTTTCTGGATCAGCAGATAAGGTTGTTTTTCCAGTTCCTGAAAGTCCAAAGAAGATGGCAGTATCTCCATTTTTACCTACATTGGCACTACAGTGCATAGGTAAGGTGTTTTTGTCAACAGGTAGAATGAAGTTTAATGCCGAAAAGATCCCTTTTTTCATTTCTCCAGTATAACCAGTACCTCCGATAAGCGCAATTTTTTTGGTAAAATCTAAAATGGCAAAATTACTTTGACGTGTACCATCCACTTCAGGATCTGCCTCAAAACTTGGTGCGCAAATCACAGTCCATTCTGGAGTAAAGTTTTCTAATTCTTGTGCGGTTGGACGCAAAAACATATTGTAGCAAAATAAGTTTGCCCAAGGTGTTTCGGTCACTACACGGATGTTCAATTTGTAATTAGCATCGGCACAAACATAAGCGTCTCTGACAAATACTTCCTTGTTGGATAAGTGTGCGGTAACTTTTTTGCATAATGCATCGAATGCCGCTGGAGTGAATGGGATGTTCACTTTGCCCCACCATACTTTGTCTTCGGTAATGCTATCTTTTACTATAAATCGATCTTGAGGAGAGCGGCCTGTAAATGTTCCTGTATTTATGGCTAAAGCTCCAGTTGAGTTTTCTTTACCTTGACCAGAAGCAAGAGTTAAAGTATGTAATTCCTCTGGAGTTAATTGATACTGAATTTTGGCATTCTCAATTCCTAATTTTTCTAACGAAATCGATTTCGTGAAAAGAGTGTTAGTGTCCATAAAATTGTAGTTAGTTTTTATTTGTTTCGGTGTAAAAGTATAAATTAATTTTTAATCGTTCTTTTTGTTTTATATTTTCTTTTTATTGTTTTTTAAAAAGTCAAACAGTAAAACCGCCCAAGCTGAAATTAGAAGTGCACCTCCGATAGGAGTGACGAAGCCGATTTTCTTAAAATCGAACGAAGTTAAAGTGTTTGTGGCTAAAAAATAAATAGAACCTGAGAACAAAAGAACTCCAGTTACGGTAAAATAATAAATGATTTTTTTAGATTTTTCAGATAACGAAGTAGTCAAACCAATGAATAGCAGGAATAAAGAATGGTACATTTGATAGCGAACACCCGTTTCGAAGGTAACAAGTTCTTCGGTTGAAAGTACTTTTTTTAAGGCATGTGCGCCAAAAGCTCCTAAAATGATAGCTATCATTCCTAAAAGGGCTGCAGTCGTAATTACTTTTTTACTCATAGTTCCGATTTAGAATCTACTGCAAAAGTATTTATTACATTTGAAACAAAAACAGTTATTTCTGTTTTATTTTTATAAATTTTAGGTTTTAACACTATCCACTTGTTATAAATACAACAAAATTGTATGTTTGTGTTAAATAATCATAATTTTATGAGAACTATACTCATTATTGGTGCAGGAAGATCGGCTTCGTCGTTGATTCAATATTTACTGTCGAAGTCAGAAAAAGAGCAATTACATCTCATTATTGGAGATTTATCGATGGAATTGGCAGAGAAAAAAACCAACAATCATCCTAATGCGACTCCAATTGCTTTAGATATATTTAATACGCAACAACGACAAGAAGCGATTCAAAAAGCAACAATCGTTATTTCTATGTTGCCAGCGCATTTACATATAGAGGTGGCCAAAGATTGTGTTTTGTTCCAAAAACATATGGTTACGGCTTCTTATATCAGTGAAGCGATGCAAGCTTTGGATGCAGAAGTCAAAGCCAAAGGACTCATTTTTATGAACGAAATTGGTTTGGATCCTGGAATCGATCATATGAGTGCGATGAAAGTTATCGATGAGATCAAAGAAAAAGGCGGAAAAATACTTTTATTCGAATCCTTTTGTGGTGGATTGGTTGCTCCAGAATCGGATACCAATATTTGGAATTACAAATTTACATGGGCACCAAGAAATGTGGTGTTAGCAGGTCAAGGTGGTGCGGCCAAATTCATTCAAGAAGGCGCCTACAAATACATACCCTATTGCAATTTGTTTCGTAGAACCGAGTTTTTAGAAGTCGAAGGCTACGGAAGATTCGAAGCTTATTCTAATCGAGATTCTTTAAAATACCGATCGATTTATGGCTTAGATGATGTGCTTACTTTATATAGAGGTACTATTCGCCGAGTAGGATTCTCTAAGGCATGGAATATGTTTGTGCAGTTAGGAATGACCGACGATAGCTATATCATGGAAGGATCCGAAGCAATGACCTATCGACAGTTTGTGAATTCCTTTTTGCCTTATCACCCTACTGATTCGGTTGAACTAAAGATGCGACACATTCTCAAAATAGACCAAGACGATATTATGTGGGATAAACTAGTGGAGTTGGATTTGTTTAGTAAGGCCAAAACAGTGGGATTAAAAAATGCGACTCCCGCACAAATTTTGGAGAAAATCTTAACAGATAGTTGGACTTTACAACCTGAGGATAAAGATATGATTGTCATGTATCACAAATTTGGTTACGAATTAAACGGGATAACTTCTCAAATCGATTCCAAAATGGTGTGTATTGGCGATGACCAAATGTACACGGCTATGGCAAAAACAGTTGGGCTTCCCGTAGCAATGGCCGCTTTATTGATTTTAAATGGTAAAATACAAACTAGCGGGGTTCAACTTCCTATTCAAAAAGAAGTTTACGAACCCATCCTGAAAGAATTAGAATCATATGGCGTTGTTTTTAATGAGCAAGCCATGCCATATATGGGCTACAATCCAGATAAAGTCTTCAATTAGTTTTCTTTTTAATTTTAATTTTTTTTGAGTTTATTTGTTAACCGCTTCTCTAAACTTGTACTTGAAGAGAAGCGGTTTTTTTATGCTAAGCTTTTGGATTTATTGTAATTGGTAATGAATATCTGACTCTCACCGGTTCACTGTTGATTTTTCCAGGAATCCATTTCGGAGCACTTTTTACTACTCGTATCGCCTCATCAACAGTTCCGTAACCGACATTATCTCTTAAAGTTGTAATTTCGGTAAGAGACCCGTCTGTTTCTATAATAAAACTAAGATAAATTTTGCCTTTGGCTTTTTGCTCTACTGCCTCTTTTGGTAGCGTAAAATGCATTGCAACGTACTTGTAAAAGGCTTCCATGCCATTCGGGAATATTGGGTCTTCGGTAATTTCATTGACTTGGTAGATTACATTTTCACCCTTTTTAGTTTTTTGGTTTTTTGGGTCAAAAGCATCTATGATAATTACGGCAGGTCCTCCTTTTTTTAATAGTTCATCTAACTCTTCTTTTGTTGGCATGGTTTTATTGTTGCTAAAGAAATTGGGTACAAGTTTTTTCTCAACTTGATTTAATTGATCGTATTTTTTCTCTGCTACAATTGTTCCTTTTTCGTCTTTTATTTTAAAAATGGTGTTATTGTAATAGTTTTCGAATAGCGAACCCTTCTCTTGCTTTTGAGATAGATTTGCTTGAGCGTTTGCAAAAGAAGTTGCTATTAATGCCAAAACTAGCATCGTGCAGGTAAACCATCTAGTGGGTTTCTTTTTTATAGGTATAGGCGCTTAGGTCGCAAATAATTATCTTAGCCTTATGGCAGATAGAAATATTTTCAGAGGAGTGAATTCGATAAAATTTCATAATAGATTTAAAGATGATAATTATTGTTTGACTTATCTTTCACAAATAAAATGGGCGGACGGATATAAATGTAAACGG
>NZ_JATV01000021.1 GCF_000611675.1 Flavobacterium succinicans LMG 10402
AGACTAGTGTAGTGACAACGAAACTAGTCGAGGACTTGTAGCGGATAGCCCGGCTCCTTATATATAGTACCACCAAACTTCTGGCTTAAAACTAAATCTCTCTATATATAAGGAGAACGCCCAAATATTATTCATAACGAATTGCGCGAACTGGAGAAATGCAAATGTTGATATAGAAAAGAATAAAAAAAGCTGCCCAGAGACAGCTAAATTTATTACACATAAAATACTCTATTGGGATTTACTTGCTTTTGCCTGCCAAGATTCATTAAGTATTCCGTAATCTACAGGAGAAGCAGGCGGTTGATTTTGCAGACGACCCGATTCAAAAGCACGAACCAAAATCGTTTCTATCAAAAAGTCTTCGTTTACCTCGAAAGGTTGGTATTTAGTTTTTAAATTAATATCAAAAACACGAGCGGTGGTATTGGCCCAAAATGCTTTCCAACCGCTTTTCAAGTCAGAAACCAACTCATAAGTAGTAACACCTGTTTGTCTATGGATTAGTTTTACAAGTATTTGCCCTTGTTTTCTGGAAAGCTTTTTTAACTTCTCTTCAAATTCATTCGTTAAATAGTCTTCAACGATTTTGAAATACTTCTTTTTTTCTTTGTTTGTCTTTAAAAGAGACATTCCTTTTCGAAGCGCTACTAATCGTTCAGAAGCTAATTTAGCATATGGATAAGCCTTATATACTCTATTTTGTAAAATCAGGAATTGTTTTTTATCCTCAAGACTTAGCCTTTCTTTACTGATAATTATCTCAGGAAGCAGAATGGTATCAGCCAGTACGCTGTCGTTTTCAATTAGATTAAGGTCAGATTTTGAGGGCTCTTTGGTAACAACTTGTGCTTGCAATGCTTGAACAAAACAAAAGAAACACAAAAAAAATACAATTCGGTTCATGGGTAAAATTTATAATTCAAAATTATAAATTTATACGCAAGTCTGATGCCAAATTTATAATTTAGCAAAAAATAATTATTATGAGTTCAGGATCAATATTAAATAGCGCTTCGCTGGTTTTTTTAGAAAAATATTTAAATAACGCTTCGCCTACCGGCTTTGAATCTGAGGGGCAAAAAATTTGGATGGAGTACCTAACTCCTTATGTAGATACTTTTATTACGGACACCTACGGAACTGCTGTAGGAATCATAAATCCTGATGCTCCTTTTAAGGTAGTTATTGAAGGACATGCCGATGAAATTGCTTGGTATGTTAATTACATTACCGAAGATGGATTGGTATATGTCATTCGCAATGGTGGATCAGATCATCAAATTGCACCTTCAAAACGAGTAAATATTCATACCAAGAAAGGGATTGTAAAAGGTGTTTTTGGTTGGCCCGCAATACACACTCGTAATCGAGACAAAGAAGAAAACCCAAAAACGAGCAACATCTTTATCGATTTGGGTTGCGACACCAAAGAAGAAGTAGAAAAATTAGGAGTTCATGTGGGCTGCGTTATTACTTACCCAGACGAATTCATGATTATGAATGACAATAAATTTGTGTGTCGCGCTATTGATAACCGAATGGGCGGGTTTATGATTGCCGAAGTCGCAAGACTTTTGCACGAAAACAAGAAGAAGCTTCCATTTGGTCTTTACATCACCAATGCCGTTCAGGAAGAAGTAGGATTAAGAGGTGCTGAAATGATCACGCAAACTATTAAACCGAATGTAGCCATTGTTACTGATGTTTGTCATGATTCGACCACGCCTATGATTGATAAAAAGATTGAAGGAGAAACCAAAATTGGTCTTGGTCCAGTAATAACTTATGCACCTGCAGTTCAAAACAATCTAAGAGAACTCATCTTGGATACTGCTTCAGAAAAAGGGATTCCTTTTCAGCGTTTAGCCTCTTCACGTGTAACTGGAACAGACACTGATGCTTTTGCCTACAGTAATGGTGGTGTAGCCTCGGCGTTGATTTCGTTACCACTACGTTATATGCATACTACTGTAGAAATGGTACATCGCAGTGACGTTGAACACGTGATTCAATTGATTTATGAAACTTTGTTGAAAATTGAAAACAACGAGACTTTTTCCTATTTTAAATAAACGGAATACATAATACATATAAAGAAGGATACTCATTAAAACAATAGAGTGTCCTTTTTTTTTAGAGACTACTCCCCTTTTACGCCTAATAATCATTAATAGAAAAAGAAACAACACAAACTACCACATTGATTTAAAGTACATTTCAAAGAACCTAAAGCAATAAAAAACAAAAATGTAGTGCGCTAAAAAACAAACGTTTTAAAAAAAAATCTAAAATTGAATTTGTAAAACATTTCAAAGGCTTATTTTTGCGCCATGGCAAAGAAAAACACAGACAAGATTGTCTTCCATCAGATAAAAGTCCTTGATGCTGGAGCAAAAGGCGTATCGGTAGCAAAAGCACCCGACGGAAAAGTAGTATTCATCTCGAATGTCGTGCCTGGCGACGTGGTAGATGTGCAAACGTTCAAGAAAAGAAAAGCCTATTACGAAGGCAAAGCCGTGAAGTTTCACGAGTTCTCGGAACACCGCGTTGACCCAATTTGTGAGCATTTTGGGGTGTGTGGCGGTTGCAAATGGCAAAATATGAAGTACAGCCAGCAATTGTTTTTTAAACACAACGAGGTAAAAAACCACCTGCAACGTATTGGCAAAATTGAATTACCGGATTTCGAACCGATTTTAGGTTCTGAAAAACAGTTTTTCTACCGCAACAAAATGGAGTTTTCGTTTTCGAACAGCCGTTGGCTCACCGAAGCCGAGATAGGAAGCAGCGAGGAATTGGACAATAAAAATGCCTTGGGTTTTCATATTCCGAAAATGTGGGACAAAATTCTAGATATCAATAAATGTCATTTGCAAGAAGACCCTTCGAACTCCATTCGCAACGAAGTGCGTGAATTTGCCAATGCAAACGGTTTGACGTTCTTTAACCCAAGAGCGCACGAAGGCTTGTTGCGTACGCTTATGTTGCGCACGGCTTCGACTGGCGAAATTATGGTGTTGATTCAGTTTTTTGAAGACGATCAAGCCAATAGAGAGTTGTTGTTGGATCATTTGTATGCCAAATTTCCGCAGATTACTTCTCTACAATACGTGATTAACAACAAAGCAAACGATACGTTATACGATACGAACATTCAGCTGTACAAAGGACGTGATTACATTTTGGAAGAAATGGAAGGCTTGAAATTTAGTATCAACGCTAAGTCGTTTTACCAAACCAACTCGGATCAAGCCTACGAGCTATATAAAATCACAAGAGATTTCGCAGGTTTGACTGGTAACGAAACGGTGTATGATTTGTACACAGGAACAGGAACTATCGCTCAGTTTGTATCGAAAAAAGCCAAAAAAGTGATTGGTGTTGAAAGTGTGCCCGAAGCGATTAAAGACGCCAAAGCCAACGCCGAACGAAATAATATCACGAATTGTGAGTTCTTTGTAGGAGATATGAAAGTGGTGTTCAACGAAGCTTTTATCGCGCAACACGGTAAACCAGACGTAATCATCACCGATCCACCAAGAGACGGAATGCACGCGGCGGTTATTGATCAAATCTTGAAAATTGAGCCTCAAAAAGTGGTGTATGTGAGTTGTAACTCGGCAACACAAGCTCGTGATTTGGCTTTGATGGATGAGAAGTACAAAGTGACACGCGTTCGACCAGTGGATATGTTTCCGCAAACGCATCATGTGGAGAATGTGGTGTTATTGGAACGTCGTTAATATTTAAACATAGAAGTCATTTGAGTTTTTGTGGTTGGAGTGTTTGGAAACCATATAAGGCATTGAAGGGCATATAAGGTTTGTGGTTAATTTATTTAAACATATAAGTCATTTGAGTTTCTTTTAATGGCTGGAGTGTTTTGAAACCATAGAAGGGATTGAAGGGCATATAAAGATTTTTCTTTGCGTGCTTTGCGGTTAGGTTTTTTTAAACCATAGAAGGTGTTGAAGGGCATATAAGATTGACGCTGATTTTAAATCATAATAAATATCCGTTGGGTATGAAATTCAAATAAAATAAAAAATTAACCACATAGAATCATAGATTAATGCTTATGAACAAAGAATAAATAGAAATAGCGCTATTTCAAACATAGAAAACTATGTGAATAGTAAAACGTCTATTACTTCTTTTAAAGACTATAAATTCTATGTCTCTATGTGGTAAAAAAATAATCTAATTTTAAAAAACTTAGCCTTATAAATAAATAGTTTTAAATGAAAAAAATAACACTTTTACTGTTGGTATTTTGTTTCTCTTTTTCGAGTTGTGAAAAAGATGATATTTGCGACGCCAATACACCCACGACTCCTAGATTGGTTATAGAATTCTCTGACATCAACAATCCAAATGTCAAAAAAAGTGTGACGAATTTGAAAGTTATTGGAGAAGGGATGACTGATGGAATTATTTTTAATCCTAACGCCACAGGGGATTCAAAATACTTATTCAATGGAAATAAGATCTCACTTCCACTGAAAACAAATGCTACCACCACCACCTTTAATTTTATTTTAAATTCCGGAAATTCGAACCCTATATTCATCAATACCGATGTCTTGAAGTTCAATTATACCACCAATGAAGTTTATGTTTCAAGAGCGTGTGGTTTTAAAACCTTGTTTGTGATGGATATTCAAAAGCCATTTGAACATACTGACGGAACCGTAATTGATCAAAAATGGATGAAAGTTGTATCCCTACAAAAAACCAATATCAACGATGAAAAAGAAACACACCTTGCGATTTATTTTTAGTAGTTGCTTGCTATTTTCTTTGTTAATCACTCAAGCACAAGAAACCACTCCTACTCCACCAAAAGCAAACAATATTCTACCAGCCAAACCTACTCAAGAAGTAGAAAAACTTCCAGTAAAAAAAACAACAGATAGCATCCCCACAAAAACCAATCGCTATGGTTTGCGAGTTGGTGTTGACTTATATAAATTGACCAGAGGACTCTATGACAGTAATTACAAAGGAATAGAGTTGACAGGAGATTATAGATTGACCAAAAAATATTATTTGGCAGCTGAATTAGGATCAGAAAACAAAACCACCGAAGATGATCGATTGACATCTACGGCCAAAGGAACCTATCTGAAAGCAGGCTTTGACTATAATTTTTATGAAAATTGGTTGGATATGGAAAACATCATTTCTATAGGTTTACGTGGAGGATTTTCAACCTTTAGCCAAGAATTGAACAGTTACAAAATCTATAATCCAAATTCGTATTGGGGAGAAAATCCACCAATACTCTCAGGGAAAAATTATAGTGGTTTATCGGCTTCATGGATTGAAGTCGTAGCGGGTATTAAAGCTAAGGTATTCAATAACGTATTTATGGGATTCAGCTTACGATTGAATAGAATTATTACCAATAAAGAGCCTAGTGATTTCGAAAATTTATATATACCAGGCTTTAACAGAACTTATGATGGTGATTTTGGAGTAGGTTTCAACTATACCGTTTCGTACTTCATTCCAATTTACAAGAAAAAAATTATTCCAAACGAGCTTTCTGAAAAGGAAAAAACAAAAAAACAAAAGTAGACAGCAGTAACAATTACTCAATAGTACCTAGTTATAAAACAAGAAGCGCTTTCTCTCAAGGAAAAAGCGCTTCTTGTTTATATATATAATTCATACGGAACCTTAAATTCCTATTTCTACTTGAAAACGCAAATACCAATTGTTTTTGGTTTGTCCGTTAAAATAAGTCAAGGTGTCATAATTAATCTCACTTTGTAATTTAAAAGTATGTTGCCAAAAATATCGGGTCACTCCTAAACTGAACTGTTGCGTATTTGGCGTTAACGCTTGGATATCTTTCCCCACATTTTGAGTAGAATAGCGTCCGATAACTTCATAATTCGATGGAAAACAATAGCTCAATTGGTAATCAAAACCATGTCCTACAAACACATATTTTTTTTGACTGCTATCTAACGGATTTACCGTGACTGCATTTTGATCTGTAGTTCTAGACATATAACTGGTCATGGCAGCCCAACCATTGTATTTGAACATCATGTCTAATAGAACAGATTGCATCGTTCTCTTTTCAAATAAATCACTACCTAACTGCCCTTGTGTTCGCTGTGCATTATTATTTTGCTGAAAAGCGCCTGAAAGCAACAATTTAGGGCGTTTTTCTCGCATCAAATCCCCTTCAAAAGTAGTCCCATCACGAAGAAAGGAACCGAAAGGGAATAGCTCTACTTTTCCAGTTAAAGCTACTCCTTGGTCCACTTTGTCGGTTACATTTCTACCTTCTCCGGTACTTACAGCACCTTTTAAGTTATAGGAAAAACGATCTTCATGTTCGTGAAGATTATGAATTTGAAATCCAAAATCACGATCAATTGTAAATTTGGCATTATTGATAGTTCTATCCGTTAATTGTAATGCCCCTGAAGAATTTACACGCTGACGATTGCCTGGCAATTTTGTTTGACCAAAACTGAAATTCCAATTTTTATTAGGTCGATACATCAAAACGGCATCACGAATCACATTTAAATTTTCTCCTTCCACTATCTCACCAACATCCCCTGGAGCAAAAGATAACTGAATGGCATATAAAATTTTGGGCGAACCAATAAAGCCATCAAAACGTAAACGTAATCTTCGTACTTGTGCGTCATATCCACTATCGCCTCCTTCATTGTCCATATAGCTTATTCTGTTTTGCATTCTAAATCGAATGTTTAACTGATACAAACTATCGGGAGAAGTGATTCCAATACCTTTACCAAAACTATAATAAGGTAAGGTTGATAATTTTAAGTCATTGTTTTCCTTACTTTTTTTAAACAAATCTTTTTGACCATACGATTGAAAATTCAACAGCAACAGCAAAAAGAAAAAAACAAGCTTAAAAGAGCTGCACTTACAACTCATCGCTTTGGTAAATGGGTGTGAAATCATACGTTAATTTTTTTGCAAAAATATTTAAAATTAAAACAGCATTTCCGCTTTTAACACACAAAATACCCCAATTCAAAAACCAAAATTTATCAACCTTATCTGAAGTTTACAGCATTAGTTCAGTAAATCAAATACTTGATTGGCAATTTCTACTTCTTCGTTGGTAGGAATTACAAGTATTTTAGTTTTGGCGTTTGGCGTATTAATTTCTCTGATTTCTTTAGAACGCGTACTGTTTTTTTCTTGATCTAATTCCAAACCAAAATAATCCATGTCCTCACACACTAATCTTCTAATCACATCTGAGTTTTCACCAATTCCAGCGGTAAAAATAATAGCATCTAAACCATTTAAAACCGCAGCATAGGCGCCGATGAATTTTTTTATTCGGTATGCATTCATGGCTAAGGCCAATTGACATTCTTTGTTACCTTCTTCTGCATTACTTTCAATATCTCTCAAGTCACTGTAACCCGTTAGCCCCAACATACCACTTTGTTTTTGCAATAAAGCATTCACTTCATCGGCAGAATAGCCTAACGATTTAATCAAATAAAATATTACAGAAGGATCCACATCACCGCTACGAGTCCCCATCACTAACCCATTCATTGGACCAAATCCAAGGGTATGATCGATACTTTTTCCTTCTTTAATTGCAGTCATACTACAACCGTTTCCTAAGTGAATCGTTATGATTTTATCGGCTTTATGATTGGCTTTTTGAGTCAAATATTCAATCGCTTTTTCTGAAACATACTTATGGCTTGTTCCGTGAAATCCATAGGCACGAATTTTATTTTCCGACAATAAATAATTTGGAATCGCATATTTATAAGCTTCAACAGGCATCGTTTGATGAAAAGCGGTATCAAAAACAGCCACTTGTTTAGCTGATTCAAATATTTGTTCTGCTACTACAATTCCTTCTAAATTTGCAGGATTGTGTAATGGTGCTAATTCGATCAATTGACGAATTTGTTCTTTTACTTCATTGGTGATTTCTACGGTATTTGAAAAAGAGCTTCCCCCGTGAACTACTCTATGTCCAACTGCTTTAATTTCGGAAGTAGATTGAATAACTCCTACTTTGTCATCCATTAATAATTGAGCAATTTTTTGTAACCCAATTTTATGATTGGCAATAGGCAATGACTCTACAATTTTATTGGCGTCTGTAGTGTACGTCAAATTAGAAGTATCCAATCCGATACGGTCAATCATTCCTGAACAAATCACTTTTTGCTCGGGCATTTCTATCAATTGGTATTTTATTGAAGAGCTTCCTGAATTAATAATTACTACTTTCATTTATTTACGTTTTAATTTTTTTTGTTTTTAAATTGAAAAATGCGTCGAAATAGCACTTGAATACTATTTTGAAATCGTCAGTTTGCCTAAAAGTCTTGCGCTTGAATTGCAGTGATCACCACTGTATTGATAATGTCATCTACAGTACAACCTCTACTCAAATCGTTTACTGGTTTGTTTAGACCTTGTAACATTGGCCCAATAGCCAAAGCCCCTGTTTCTCTTTGTACTGCTTTGTACGTATTATTACCTGTATTCAAATCAGGGAAGATCAATACACTTGCTTGGCCAGCTACTTTTGAATCAGGCATTTTGCTTTTTCCTACATTCATATCTACGGCAGCATCATATTGAATAGGCCCTTCGATGTTAATATCAGGTCGTTTTGCTTTTACTATTTCAGTTGCAGCTCTCACTTTTTCCACTTCATCCCCTTTCCCTGAAGTTCCAGAAGAATAAGATAACATGGCTACTTTAGGATCTATACCAAAAGCTTTACTCGTATCAGCAGATGAAATGGCGATTTCAGCTAATTGTTCTGCTGTTGGATTTGGGTTAATAGCACAATCCCCAAAAACAGACACACGATCCTCAAGACACATGAAGAATACAGAAGAAACTACCGATGAATTGGGTTTGGTTTTAATAAATTGTAGTGCTGGCAAAATAGTATGTTGAGTTGTATGCGCAGCTCCAGATACCATTCCGTCAGCGTGTCCTTTGTACACCATCATGGTCCCAAAATAAGACACATCTTCCATTAAATCTCTAGCAGTGGTAATAGAGATATTTTTAGCTTTTCGAAGTTCAAAATACGTATTTACATACTCTTCATAATGCTCAGATTCTTTAGGTAAAATGATCGATACTTTATCAAAATCAAGATCCAAACCTAATTCGAGTACTCTTGCTTCGATTTGTTTTTTATTACCAATAATGGTAATATCTACCACATTCATCAATTGCAAACGTGATGCTGCGGTCAAAATTCGATCATCATTACCTTCTGGTAAAACAATATGCTTACGAATTTTTTTGGCTCTTTTAACCAAATTATATTGAAACATTTTGGGTGTCAAACCACTAGATTCGAATGCAGTAAACTTCTCTGCCAAGGCATCTACATTTACATATTCTTCGAAAGTAGCAATTGAGGTTTCAATTTTCTGAGTATTATTGGCATAAATCTTAGACTTGATCGCACCAATTTGATTAGAAACATTGTAGGTTCCTCCTGGTACAGTCAGAATTGGAACCACAGTTGAAAGTCCTTCTATTAATTGCAAAATACTTTCTTCAGGCATTAAATTCCCAGTTAAAACGATTCCAGCTACCGATGGATAATTTGCAGATTCATTGGCTTGAAGCGCCCCTAAAATAATATCAGCTCTATCTCCAGGAGTAATAATAAGCGCATTGTCTTTTAAATGCAATAAATAATTAGGCAATTGCATCGCTCCAATACTATAGCTTCCGGCCTGATTGTTTAAATATTCTTTTCCAAAAAGAACTTTTGCTCCTATTTCGTTAACAATTTCTTGAACCGTTGGGTTGTGCAAACTAGCCACTATTGGAATGGTATTTACCAAAACCGAACTTGGTAAATGTTTACTTAGTGCACTTGAAACCATTTCAATATTTTCAGGTTGCACTTTATTGGCAATAACGGATATTACTTCTACATCTTTTACTTTAAAAGTATCATAAGCTAAGTACAAACTATCTACCAATTCATCGAGTGTTTTTCCCACTCCAGACCCGATAATGATGGTTGGAATCCCTAAATTTTTAGCAATAAGTACATTTATTCCTAATTCAATAGCGGTACCTTCTCCAATAAAACTTGTGCCTTCAACCAGTACAAAATCATATTTCTCTTCTAATTTTTTAAATTTTTCGATGATAACATCTAGTACCTCTCCTATTTTGCCTTTATTTTTCTTTTTGATTAATTTACTTTTGGTAAATGCATAAGCCTCTTCAACCTTCATATCCAAACCAAAATGAGATATCACCGTTTCGATATGGTTATCAAATTTACCTTCTTCAAAATCTTCAATAATAGGTCTGAAATACCCAACACGAGCGGTCTTACCCATTAAAATTTGCATTAACCCCAAACTTATAATAGATTTACCACAGTTTTGCTCACTTGTAGCTATATATATTGCTTTATTCATAATTAAGTTATTTTACGCTTATTTTTTATTTAAATTATTTGTGTTGATTAAAACCATTGCTTTTTTTTAAAATATAAAACCATTCCAATTACTAGTAACAGCATCAATATCAATACATAGTAATAACCATTCTGATAGCTTAATTCGGGCATGTTTTCAAAATTCATACCGTATATTCCAACTATAAATGTGAGAGGAATAAAAATTGCAGAAATTATAGTCAATGTTTTCATAATTTCATTCATTTTATGAGATTGCGTGGTGAAGAAAAAATTGGAAGCACTCTCTAATAATCCCATATCAGCATCAATCTGTTCAAGTAGCTCTAACGTTTTTTGATGTAAACGGGAAAAAAACACGAAACTATCGGGTTGAATGACATTAAACATAGATTCCTCTTTTATGCTTTTAATATCAAAAAGGGAGTCTCTTAGCGGAATGATCGCTCGCTTTAAAAAGTTAAAATTATCACGATGTTTTTCAATTCTTTCTAAAATAAGTGGACTGGCACTCGTTTTAGAAAGCACGATAAGTTCTTCTAATTTTTCCTCTTCATTTTCGATGGTGATGTAAAAGTTTTCCATTACAGCATCCAATAAAATGTACAAAAGATAATCTACTTTTTTATTTTTTAAATTAAAGGAGTTGTGTCGTATCCTTTCACGAATATGTGCAAAGAAATCAGAACGCTTTTCCTGAAAAGAAATCAAAACACCTTCTTGTAGTAAAAAGCTAATTTGTTCTACTGAAATATTATCCGATTGATCAGTAGGTAAAATTGATTTGATATTAAAGAATAACTGCTCGTTAGTTTCCTCCAGCTTCGTTCGTCTAGAAGTGTTTAGTATATCCGACAAAACGTAATGGTCAATGGTAAAAAAATGTCCAATTTCTTTTATCAGTTCTAAATTATTCAAACCATGTAAATTCAACCAATTATTTTTGGAAGTATTCATCGTTTTTTTCAAATCATTTACCTGAAAATCAATGTGCTCTGAATAACCAACCGCATCGTATACAAAAAGCTGTATCTCGGATTCATTATTTTTATAAATCCCTGTATACTCCAAATTATTGGGTTGAATTCGTCGTCCTTTTCGGTATTTAATTTTTCTCATCCAATAAAATAAAATAGTAATATTACGAAAAACAAATGAATAATTGATTGATTATGAGAATTTTAAAAATTCATCACCCTCCAAAGGGCATGAAAATTATAACTACACAAAAATAACTAAAAAAAGGCAGAGGATTTATGAGAAAAATCAGGTTTAAGTATATTTTATGATTCCCTTGAACGATGGTTAAATATTTAAATTTATACCAACATATTACATTCATTACTGATTATTTTTCATATGTTTGAAATTCATTATACAATATTCAAACTAGAATTATCAAAAATTCACTATTATTCTCTTATCGCTAAAAATTCAATAAATATGTTAAAAACCAAAAGCTTACTATTATGTGTTGCTATGTTATTATGCTGTAGCGAAATATCCTTAGCTCAAAACAAGAAAAAGAAAGAGGCCGAAAAAAAACTCACTACGGCTCTTGACAAAAAGGAGTCTGAAAAAAAAGGACCTAAACCGTATAACAAAGTAGTCGACTCCACGGCAGTTACTCAAAAAGGACTTTTCAATATTCACAAAACAAGCGACAACAAGTTTTTGTTTGAAATCAACGATACGCTTATTGGAAAAGAAATCATGACGATCACCCGTTATTCTAAAACTCCAGCTGGTGGAGGTGTTTTTGGAGGTGAAGAAGTAAATCGTCAAGTCATCAAATGGGAAAAAGGTTTGAATAACAACCTTTTGTTACGCTCTATTACACACGTAATTACTTCACCAGATGAAGACAAACCTATTGCTCAAGCAGTAAAAAATTCATCAGCAGACCCAATTATTGGTAACTATGAAATTTTAGCCTTCAAAAAAGAAGGAAAAGAAACTACAGGTTATGTAATTGATGTAACGCCAACATTTGAATCGGATGTACAAACTTTCTCTTTGGACCCTATCAAAAAACAATTACTCAATATTCAAGGGTTTCAAAAAGACCGCTCTTTTATTCAAAAAATGAGCAGTTACCCAATTAATGTTGAAATCAAAACCGTAAAAACGTACGCTACTACTGCACCACAGTTATCGTTGAATCCAACACCTAGAATTGGAACCAATTTACCTGCTGGTTTGGATGCAGGAGTGGTGACTATTGAATTGAATACTTCGATGTTGTTGTTACCAAAAGTACCTATGCGCAAAAGAACTTTCGATGCTCGTGTAGGTTTCTTTGCCAACCAAATTGATGTTTTTGAAGAAGAATCTCAAAAATCGGATACCGAAATTTTTGCTGTTCGCTGGAAATTAGAACCTAAAAACGCCGATGATGCTGCCAAACAAAAAAGAGGCGAATTGATCGAACCGAAAAAACCAATCGTGTACTATATCGACCCTGCTACTCCAATCAAATGGAGAAAATTCATCAAACAAGGAATTGACGACTGGCAAGTAGCTTTTGAAGCAGCAGGTTGGAAAAACGCTATTCGTGGTGAATATTGGCCAGAGAATGATCCAACGATGAGCTTAGAAGATGCGCGTTTTTCAGTACTACGTTATTTTGCTGCTGATATCCAAAATGCCTATGGACCAAACGTACATGACCCAAGATCAGGTGAAATCTTAGAAAGCCATATCGGATGGTACCACAACATCATGAGTTTGTTGAGAAACTGGTATTTAATTCAAACTGCTGCGGTTGATCCGGCGGCAAGAAAAAAACAATTTGATGACAACCTAATGGGCGAATTGATTCGTTTTGTTTCTTCTCACGAAGTAGGACATACTTTAGGTTTACGTCACAATATGGGAGCAAGTACCGCTACTCCAGTAGAAAAACTTAGAGATGCTGCTTTCCAAGAAAAGAATGGTCACACTTCTTCTATTATGGATTATGCGCGTTTCAACTACGTAGCACAGCCAGAAGACGGCGTAAAACACTTATTCCCAAGAATTGGTGATTATGACAAATGGGCTATCAAATGGGGGTATTCTTATTTTGCTGACGCCAAAGATGAAAAAGCAGAAAAAGCTCTATTGAATGAGATGACCAAAGAAGCCTACAAAAACCGTCGTTTGTGGTTTGGAACAGAGGCTAGTCCTTATGACCCAAGATACCAAACAGAAGACATTGGTGACAATGCTATGAAAGCTTCTGCATACGGAATCAAAAACTTAAAACGCATTTTACCAAACTTAATCATTTGGAGTGCCGAAAAAGGAGAAAGCTATTCAGAACTAGAAGAAATGTACAATGCTTTGACGGGACAATTCAGACGCTATATGGGACACGTGACCAAAAACGTAGGTGGTATTTATGACACACCAAAAACCTATGACATGTCTGGCAACCAATTTGAAGTTGTTCCAAAAAGCATCCAAAAAGAAGCGGTTACCTTCTTGAACACTCAATTATTTGCTACACCAAAATGGTTACTAGATACTAACGTTTTATCTAAAATTAGTCCAGAAAGTGGTGTAGAAGCCATCAAAGCAATGCAAGACGGAACCCTTTCTAACTTATTGGCTGGAGACAGAATGGTGCGTTTGATGGAAACCGCAGCTATGAACCCAGAAAACTATTCTGTAGATGAATTAATGACCGACTTGAAAAAAGGAATCTTCTCAGAATTAGCTGGCGGTGCCAAAATAGACATTTACCGCAGAAACATCCAAAAACTGTATGTGGATAAAGTAATTGCTATGCTAAAACCAGGCAATGCAGTAGTACGTTCTAACAGTGTAGGTGCGGCTTACGGTATGAATTCAAGAACTGTAAATTTAGCCCAAACCGATTTGCCTTCTATCGCTAGAGGACAATTGGTAGGATTGAAAAATGAAATGAAAGTGGCTGCAGCAAGAATGGATCGTTTGAGTAAATTCCATTTATTGGACTTAGTAGCTCGAATCGATAGTGCTTTGAATCCAAAATAACAAGTACCATTTTAGTTGAATATCAAAAGGTCTCGTTTTACAGCGAGACTTTTTTTTGTAGGATATCAAATAGTTAAAACCTGTAGGTTTTTATTTTGAATTCTGATGCCTACAAAGTCAAAAAAAAGACCTTACAGAAAACTATAAAATAGTCCATTGTATCAGTTCGAGTGCAGTCGAGAACCCTCGTTGTATCTCGACTGCACTCAATATGACAAAAAAAACGATAAGACTATATTGAAATAAAAATTGTATTACTTTTCCTTTTTCTACATAATCAAAAGCAAAACATATGCATCAAAATCTGAGTCTAGGTCACAAAAAAAACGAGTCATTACTGACTCGGTTCTCATTGCCAAAAAGTAGATTACTTTTCCGTTATCACTTTGTAGCTTAGATTGGTAAAAAACCCTTCCGTTACATTTACCATCTCAGGAGTTACAATTTCTGTTTGTAAGGTACCTACTTTCTCATTTTGAAAACTAAAGGTCCCTGAGATTGTTTTTTTATCCGCATCCATAGCCGTAATGCTTAATTGACCACTAACTGGAGAATGCTCGGTAAACGTACTATTCCCTATCAGATAGGTATTTAAAAATAACGCATCATCATGATCAAACGAATAAGTACGAACAGGCATTCCTTTGGTAGTTAACTCGCTTGAAAAGGCTAATGACAGCATTTGTTTACCATCTTGAGCACTGATATCAAATCGCTGCTCTCCAATAGAATTTACTTGCATCAAAGAAACATTAACAATCTTTGCCCCTTTCCAAGGCGTTCCGTTAATCGTTGCCGTTATGGTTCCCGATGTAGTATCATCTGAAGAGTCTTCAGCACTACAGCCTACAAAAAACAAGGTCATAATGACCAAACCCATTCCAATATATTTTTTCATTTCTAATAAATTTACTTTAACAAAAAAAAGATTATTATTTTGAAAAAACAAGATGAATTATAGGAAATAACCTACTAATATATAAAAAATGAAACAAAAAAAACCGAGCCATTTCTGACTCGGTTTTATCTCAATACTTAGTACAAAGTACTTAATACTTACTTAACTTCTTCGAAGTCAACGTCTTCAACATTATCTCCCTGTGCTTGAGCTTGTGGCTCAGCAGCAGCTTGACCTTGTTCACCTTGAGCATACATCGCTTCAGTTGCTTTTTTCCAAGCAGCGTTGATGTTATCCAAAGCAGTTTGAATAGCTGGAATGTCTTGAGATTGGTGCGCCATTCTCAATTCAGTTAAAGCGTACTCTACAGCCACTTTGTTATCGTCAGATAATTTATCTCCAAGTTCTTTCAATTGAGACTCAGTTTGGAAGATCATTCCATCTGCTTCGTTCAATTTCTCAGCTCTTTCTCTAGCGATTTTATCTGATTCAGCGTTAGCTTCAGCATCTTTTTTCATTTTCTCGATTTCTTCAGCTGTTAATCCAGAAGAAGCTTCGATACGAATGTCATGAGATTTACCAGTTCCTTTGTCAGTAGCCGATACTTTGATGATACCATTGGCATCAATATCAAAAGTAACTTCAATTTGAGGAACACCTCTTGGTGCTGGTGGAATTCCATCTAAGTGGAAACGACCGATTGTTTTGTTATCAGCAGCCATTGCTCTTGCTCCTTGCAAAACGTGGATTTCAACAGTTGGTTGAGAATCAGCAGCAGTAGAGAATACTTGTGATTTTTTAGTTGGAATAGTTGTGTTAGATTCGATCAAAGTAGTCATTACACCACCCATAGTTTCGATACCTAAAGATAAAGGAGTAACGTCTAATAACAATACATCTTTTACATCTCCAGACAATACACCACCTTGAATAGCAGCTCCAATCGCTACTACTTCATCAGGATTAACTCCTTTAGAAGCTTTTTTACCAAAGAATTTCTCCACTTCATCAGCAATTCTTGGCATACGAGTAGAACCACCTACTAAGATTACTTCGTCAATGTCAGAAGTAGACAAACCTGCATCTTTCAATGCTTGTGCTACTGGAGCCATAGAACGTTTTACTAAACTATCAGACAATTTTTCGAATTGTGCTCTAGTTAGTTTTTTTACTAAGTGTTTTGGTCCTGAAGCTGTAGCTGTAACGTATGGCAAGTTGATTTCAGTTTCTGCAGAAGAAGACAATTCAATTTTTGCTTTCTCAGCAGCTTCTTTGATACGTTGTAATGACATTGGGTCTAAACGTAAATCAATACCTTCTTCAGATTTGAATTCGTCAGCTAACCAGTCAATGATTACTTGGTCAAAATCATCACCACCTAAGTGTGTATCACCATTAGTAGACAATACTTCGAAAACTCCGTCTCCTAATTCCAAAACAGAGATATCAAAAGTACCTCCACCTAAATCGTAAACAGCAATTTTTTGATCTGTTCCTTTTTTATCCAATCCGTAAGCCAAAGCCGCAGCAGTTGGTTCGTTGATGATACGCATAACTTTCAAACCAGCGATTTCACCAGCCTCTTTTGTAGCCTGACGTTGTGCATCGTTAAAGTAAGCAGGAACAGTAATAACTGCTTCAGTTACTGTTTGACCTAAATAGTCTTCAGCAGTTTTTTTCATTTTTTGAAGTGTCATAGCTGACAATTCTTGAGCAGTGTACAAACGACCGTCAATATCCACACGTGGTGTATTGTTGTCCCCTTTTACAACTGTGTAAGGAACTCTTTTTGCTTCTTCTGTAGTTTCAGCAAAAGTGTGTCCCATAAAACGTTTGATAGAAGCAATAGTCTTAGTTGGATTAGTTACTGCTTGTCTTTTTGCAGGATCACCCACTTTAATTTCTCCCCCTTCTACAAAAGCGATGATAGATGGCGTTGTTCTTTTTCCCTCTGCGTTAGGAATAACAACTGCTTCATTACCTTCCATTACAGAAACACAAGAGTTGGTCGTACCTAAATCAATTCCGATTATTTTACCCATTTTTACTATATTTAATTTTAATTGTATACTCGTTTTAACAACTCGAGGTCGGTAAGTCAAGGACTGTGCCAAGCCGATGTCAGTCTATAAATTGTCAGTTTGCCCCAAAAATGGCGGAAAAAAATATGACAAGATGACATTTTCAAAAAGCAAAAAGCAAAAAGCAAAAAGCAAAATCCCAAAAACGTCACCCTGAGCGCAGTCGAAGGGCAAATCCTAATTCTTAAATTTCAAATTCAAAATTCAAAATTCAAAAAACATCACCCTGAGTGCAGTCGAAGGGCATATTCCTCCATTACACAACTATTTAGGAGCTTAATCCTGCTGTCCGCTATATCTGTGGATCTGAACCCCAGAGCCACAGGATGCCGCTCCCATCAGGGCTAGAAACGTTATGCGAAGAAATTCCAATTATAAATTACAAATCCCTTTTTTTTTGCAGTTACTACTCCCCTCTTGAAATCGAAGATTCAACGACTCCGAAATAAATAGCAAAAAGGAGTTATAGGGGTCGGGGGTGTGTGTTTTTTAACAACTACCATAAACTCCAAACCATAAACCAATAGCAACAAAGCCTAAACAAGCAAAAGATTTGTAATGAAAATTGTATATATTTGAAAAACAATAAAACGAGATAAAACTGCGATTATCCAGCCAATTTTGGGCGTATAGTCGCTATTACATAGCGTTTATATACAAATTAGTGGCAAGGCTAAAAAAAGAGAACGTTGAAAGCAAAAATATATTCAAATAAACTATTTATAGGAACAACCGACTTACAAATCGGAGACGAAAATATGGGTTGCATATTTGGAGAATTTGTTCCAACCGAAAATTATTTTAAATACATACAAAAATCTGTTTGGAAATTTTGGAAAACAAATAAACCTGATTATAAAAAATGGAGTTCTTTACGATTTAATGTACAATTAGAGAATGGCTATTTTCTTTATCCAATTGGTGGTTATACGTTTGATGATAATCCGGATTTCCCTACCGAACCAAAGCGAATTGATATTGCGGGAATTGACAGAGATGTATTAGATTTTTTTTCTCTACAAAATTCTTCCAACCTTTTTATTGAAGAGCCTTGGGAAAAGATTACAATAAATCAAAAAATTGGTTTTGAAGAAGAATTAAGTAAAGAAATCGGTTTGGAAGAAAAATCTATATTTGATTTTTTAAAACCTAAACAAGAAAAACATAAACTTTCCGATTTTAAATTTTCTGCACTTTATAAATATAAATCTGATGATGATGTTTTATTTGAAGTTAGAAATCAAAACTTTGAAAAGCAGTTTACTGTTATTCATTTGACCTGGAAAGGTAAAAAGGAAATTGATGGATTTCCAGGAACTGATTTTTTTAAAGACTTTAATGAATTTAAAAATTTAAGAATGATTCCAGACAAAAATGAATGGGAAGAAATGGAAAGCTGAAAAAGCCCAACCACTAAAAGCTACAACGGATTTGGGCAATTGGCTTAATGGGAAAATGGTTTTGTATTTGGCAGTTTAGTGACAACCGAAAAATAAATCTTAATTTAGTTCCCAAACCCGCTGTAGTACCATAACATTAGTGGCTTGTTAACCTAAGAAACGTAAAAAAAAAGAAAATTATGAAAAAGATACTTTTTATTGCAACACTATTTTTATCAATTAATAGTTTCGGGCAAAAACCGACGGGAAAAGCTCAAGGATTACGAATTACAAATCAAGAAATTGCTTCTAAAAATGATACAATTATTAACGTTGTATACAAAAACGAAATTGAAAACAACAAAAAACCTGCTTATTTCGTAAATGGAAAGCTGATTAATGAAAGTATTTTAAGAAGTCTAAATCCGAATGAAATTGAAACAGTAAATGTAGAAAAGGAAAATATTGAAATAGAAAATATAAAATATTACGGAAAACTTTATATTGTAACTAAACCAACATATAAGCCTAAATTCATTTCATTAAACAATTTGAAATTGAAATATACAAACCTAAAAGACAATTCAACAATTTTTCAAATTGACAATGAAATAATTTACGCTAACTATGAAAGCTATATAGTTGATGAAAATTATATTTTAAAAATAATTGTTGAGAAGTTTGAAAACAAGAAAGAAAAACTAAATGTAAATTTTATTCGTTTGATTACTAAATCCGAAGAAAACATTAAAAAGTCGAAAGAAATATTAATTCGCGGAAATAACAATTTTGCTTCAAATAAGTAACCAGCCACTACAACGGATTTAGGCATTTGGCTTAATTGAAAGATGGTTTTGTATTTGGCAGTTTAGCGATAACCGAAAAATAAATCTTAATTTAGTTCTCAAACCCGCTGTAATAAACGAACGTCAATCAGCACTAACTTTATAAAAATGAAAGCATATTTTATTGCAATAATTTCTTTGATTTTATTTTCTTGCAATGGTCAGCAAGCGACAAATCAAAATACAATTATCAAGCAAGAAAATCTAAAAAACGATAAATTGAAGAATTATGCTTATCTAAAAGATATGTATACTGATTCCTATTTTCCAAAATTTCTCGTTGACAAAGTAAAAATAATCCTTATTGAGCTATGTATTGATATTGAAAAAACAGCGCCTAAAAATCTTGACGAACTATATAAATTAACATATACAGCGACAAAAAAAATAAATGATTTACAAAACGAATTCTCTGAGCAAAACAGCGAAATAGAAACTGGTGCTAGAGAATCAATTGCGACAGACTTTGACTTCATTGCTAAAGCTTATGGATTCAATGCTGATTCAGAAGAACTGATAGCCCCAAGAGAATGGTAGAAAACTAGTAATTACGACTTCAATGGATTAAGGCAATTACCTTTTTATATTACAACTTTGAATCAGTTATAACTTCACTTCACCGAAAGTAGCACCATTTCTCCCATGCGCAATACAACCAAAATCTTTGACTTCAAACACCAAATAGGCTTTCTGTTTGTTTGCTTGGTTTTATTTTCAAGTTGTAAAAAAGAGTTACCGCAAACCATCGAAAATCCAAAGTTTGTGAGAACATGGTATGACACTGTTCAAGGAATGCCTTTCAGAGCAAAATTAAACATCAAAGAAAACAACACCTTCGAATATTCAAGTCGTTCGTGTCAGGATGGTTCCAAAAGCAACGGAATATGGAAAATTGAAAAGGACACTATCATTTTAAATAGCACAAAACCCACAGGATGTTTGTTTCAACATCGATTTGGAATTTCTTGCATTGCATATAATGATACAACTTATTTTGAAAACAATAAGACAATTAAAAATTGTAAACCAAATGGTCGTGAAGCTACTTATGAGATTTTTGAGAATGAAAAATTTATCCTAAGAAATGACACGCTGATTCATACCAACAAAGTAAAAGACAATTGCCCTAACATTAGAATTGCCTTTTCAACAAGAGAGAAAGTCAGACGCAGCAGCGCGAAATAAAAACATTTGACAACATCATTCCCTAAACAGTACTATTCTAAAAAGATATTGTTATTTTTTTTATGTTATGAAAACCTACGCGCCTCGCTTAGCCCCGATGGCAGTGGTATCCTTACTGGGCGGGGTTCGCACAGTAAGATATAACGAACAGCGGGACGACTGGTGTTGTAAGCAAGGATGTGGTGCTCCTAAAAAAAATATTAATCAACGAATAGCAAGTATACCCAATAACCTGTAACTTATATGCTTTTTTTACTACTAATGTATTAGGATTTTAACTAACAAAAACTAAATAGCAAAACCATGCCTCAACTATCCTTTTTCAAGCAACGATTGTATGTTACACTTGTAGTCACAGTAGCCATTTGGATTTTATTACTTTGGGATTTTTATCATGGTGGGGTACCTAGTCATCATATTTTGCAAAATAAAGATTTACCCAAATTTTCTAATTGGTGGGGCGGTCTTTTGCTTCCTATGTTAACTTGGTTCTTGCTCTACCGATCACAAGTACGAATAGAAAAAGAATCAACGAGTAAAGTTTTTTCAACCCGTTTTGTTACTCATTTTGTAGGCGCTTTGTTTTTCGGAATTGTTCTTTCGGTGTTTTTTTCACTTGGCAATCAAGATGTCCCTTTTTATATGCTTGTGGGCTTGTTGGTGTTTGCTTTTTTCTTTCCCATTTATCGAGCAGAATGTTTGTTGGGTTTTGTACTAGGCATGACATACACTTTTGGAGGTGTACTCCCAATTATAATAGGAACCGTTTTGGTATTGATAACTGGGGCAATCTATTTATTACTGCTACCTATACTCCGTTTTATATGGTCTAGAGTCATTAAACTGTTCAACTCCTAAGCGCTGCTTGAATATCCTCTATTTAGCGAGATCTTAAAACGTATTATCAAGCTATCCCGCGGATATACTTCGTCAATTCGCTATCGTTCGGATACAATCCCAATGTCATTAAGTTATGAGATTTTAGATTGTAGATTAACGATTCTTGATTTTAGATTTTAGCGCAAGTGATTAAAAAAATTATTTTTAAACGTTTTGACCATCAGCAATCAAAAATCGTTGATCAAAATCAGTAACCAGCTGCGCCCCGCTCCGCAAAGTCTCATGACTTTTGCGTTTTTTTTAAAGTTCTTAAAAACCGTAAACGTGTCAAAAGTCTCCCGACTTTTAACGTAAATGCCTTTAGAATGATATGCGTTTCAAATCATCATAAAAAACTACAAAGTAACCGTTGAGGTATTTTGTAGTTTTTTCTAAATTTGAATTATAGGTAAAATTACGTTCAAAATGATTCAAAATAACACAACTAACAAAGAAGGCTTCGTCATAAGAGATCAAACTTTGCCACATTTTCTAACAGCAACTGTTGTAGATTGGATCGATATTTTTACACGAAAAACATATAGAGATACGGTTATCGAGTGTTTAGATTATTGCATTGAGCACAACTTTGCCTCCAAAGTTTTTTCAATCAGCCTTTATTTTAAAATCAAGTATAATCTTTTAACGAAGTGTTACGAGATAGCTGAACTTAAATCACTAATTTAGTTAAACGCTAGTAATTATTCACTTTCATTATAACTAATTTTTTATCAAACATGAATACATTAAATTACTGGATCAAAAAAAAGGATACGTATGTTACAAATAGATAATCAAATTACTCTTTATTTATTTTCAAACCCTAGAAGATGTGTTTAACTTTTTAAGTGCAATCTATATAAATTAAAAGCTATGAATTTTGTAAGTAATGAAAAACTCTGTATTGTTGGTGCGGCTGGTATGATTGGCTCATCAATGCTTCAATCCGCAATTATTATGAATTTAACTCCTAATATTTGCATTTACGATCCTTATGCCCCAGCTTTGGAAGGAGTTGCAGAAGAAATGTATCACTGTGGTTTTGAAGGTTTAAATCTAACTTTTACATCAGATATTGAGGAAGCACTTCGCGGAAGCAGCTACATATTGTCCTCGGGAGGTGCGGCTCGTCAAGCGGGCATGACGCGTGAGGATTTGCTGCGTGGTAATGCTGAAATAGCCAAACAATTTGGATTAAATGTAAAAGACTATTGCCCTGAGGTAAAACATGTGGTCATTATTTTCAATCCAGCCGATATTACGGGGCTTATTTTTATGCTCTATTCGGGATTAAAAGCCCATCAAGTAAGCACTTTGGCTGCGCTCGATAGCACCCGTTTACGATCAGCTTTGGCACAGCATTTTGACATTAGCCCTGACAAAGTAACAAACTGCCGAACTTATGGTGGACATGGGGAACAGATGGCTGTCTTTGCTTCGACGGCTATGGTAGATGGAAAACCATTAGAAAGCTTAATTGGTACCGATAAATTGACGCATGATCAATGGACTATCTTAAAACAAAAAGTAGTACAAGGTGGTAAAAACATCATCGATTTACGTGGTCGCTCCTCTTTTCAATCACCAGCTTATTTGTCTGTGCTTATGATAGCCGCTGCCATGGGATCAATTCCTTTCACACTGCCTGTAGGCTCCTATTTGAACACTCCAGACTATCATCATATTTTTATGGCCATGGAAACCGAAATAAACCAAAGTGGAATTGTGTTGCATCACTTAAAAGGTACAGACGAGGAACTACAATCGCTAAACGATAGTTATAAACATTTGTGTCACATGCGAGATGAGTTGATCGAGTTAAATATAATCCCTGCTATTTCAGATTGGAAAAAATTAAATCCGAATGTCTAAGTTTTAAAATTACTATACGACAGTTTGAAAAGCGTACTTCCATAGATTGCAATCAAAGTATTCTTGTTCAAGGTGATGTGACAAAAAAAGAAGTATTGTTAAAAATCAATACTTCTTTTTTTTTGGGGTTCAATATTCTAAACACAAGAATGATAATCAAAAGCATATTGGTTAACAATTAATTAAAACAAGTAGATAACTTTACAACTCTATTATAAAATTTGTAGTACAGATAAGTATTTTATTCTTATCTCTTCTACTTCAAAACTGTAAATTCTATTTCAGAATCAGAATACACTCGATGCGTTTGTTTTTTGAAATCCTCTGGCTTGGCATAAAAAATGTTCGGTACAAAAGTTTGTGGATTCAAATCAATCAAAGGGAACCAAGTACTTTGCACTTGAATTTGAATTTTATGCCCTTTTTTGAAGGTATGAAAAACATCTTGCAATTTTACATTTACTGGAGTTTTCTCGTTGGCCACAAAAGGCTCTGGATTCACAAAACTATTGCGAAAACGTCCTCTCATCACCTCACTGCGCACCATCATATGATAATTACTCATTTTTAAATACGGCTGCACTTCTTTAGTTTCAGGTTCATCATTTGGGAAAACATCCACAACTTTAACCACCCAATCCGCATCGGTACCTGTTGTAGCTACTTGTAATTTGGCTAAAATATCTCCCGCCAAAGTAACATCTTCTGCTAAAACATCGGTTTCAAAAACCAAAACATCCGATCTTCTAGCCGCAAATCGTTGGTCATCGGTCATATATTTTCTTGGCGTCAACCCTTGCTGTTTGATATCTTCAGAATGTGGCACAGGTTTCTTTGGGTCGCTGACAAATTCCTCAAAAGAGACTGCTCCAGCATTTTCAGTCAATTTTTGTTGCGGTTGCAAATAAAACTGTTGCTTCTCTGTGTTTTTTGGAGGCCAAGTATCGTAGGTTTTCCATTCTTTTCTTCCTGTATCAAAAACATAAGCTTCGGGTAATTTGTTTTCCCCTTTTCCATTATTTTTCAAGAAATGACGGAAAAAATTAGCTTCAATATTCTTTTGATAAAAACCAGAAATACTGTCACCAAAATTAATATTTCCAATGATTTGCTTTTCTGAATTTCTAGCCCAATCGCCGTGGCTCCAAGGCCCCATAACAATAGTATTGTAATTTTTACTGTTTTTTTCTATGGTTGAATACGTATTCAATGGACCATACAAATCTTCGGCATCAAACCATCCGCCTACTGTCATTACAGCAGGTTTAATGTTTTTTAAATGCTGTAACAAACCTCTCTTTTGCCAAAACTCGTCATAGCTTGAATGCTCTTTTAATTGTTGCCAAAATTCATTAGACGAATCGTAGTATTTGTCCAAATTCGCTATCGGTCCAGCATTCAAAAAGAATTGATAATCGTCATTGGTACCTACATTGGGGAATTTAAACCAAGCTTCTGTAGTTGGCTTTGTTTTTTGTGGACCAAAAAGTGGCGTCACCTTCCAGTAGCTCAACATATAAGCTCCATTATGATGGAAGTCATCAAAAAAGAAATCGGCTATACAGGCTTGAGGAGAAACAGCTTTTAAGGCAGGATGTCCACTCAACAAAGAATAAGAAGCATAAAATCCGGGATACGAAATGCCCCAAGTCCCAACATTTCCGTTGTTATTGGGTACATTTTTCACCAACCAATCAATAGTATCATAAGTGTCTGAGGCTTCATCTACCTCGGTTTTTGCTTTTTTATTTGGTATATAACCTCTCATATTATCATATAAACCATCGCTCATGTAACGTCCTCTAACATCTTGATACACCACAATGTATCCTTCTTTCATCATCGTCTCGTTGGGAGCAATGCTTCTTTTAAACTGGTCTGGTCCGTAAGGTGCGCAATTGTAGGGAGTACGCTGCATTACAATCGGATACTTTTTAGAAGTATCTTTTGGAGAATAAATGGAGGTGAATAGCGTCAAGCCATCACGCATTTTGATGCTTACTTCTTGTTTGGTATAGTTTTCGGCAACGTAATTACTCTTTTTGTCTTGTCCCAAAAGCGAAACAGCTACTAACAAGAATAGAGATACAAACAGTTTTTTCATGTGGTTATTTATTTTGATAGTTGGTAAAAATAAGAAATCCCATCCGTTTTCACAGATGGGATTAAAAAAATATATTTTATAAACTAAAACTTAGCAATTCCTGCTTCCAACCAAGCTTGATATTCTTTTACACCAACATAACTAATGGTTGGCTTGGCAGTATTTAAATTATTTCCTTCTAAATCCGTCAACACATACAAAGGTTGCGTGTTGGTTTTGTATTTTGAAATCATAAAATCTGTCCATTTATCACCAATAGTTTCAATCTCTTCGCCTGTGCTTTTAGAAATAAATTGATCCTTTTTAGGTAACTCGCGTTTATCATCGACATACAATGAAATGACTACTACTTTATCTTTAAGAATCGATAGTACTTTTGGATCCGACCACACGTTGTTTTCCATTTTTCGGCAATTTACGCAAGCAAAACCAGTAAAATCAAGCATAATAGGCTTATTGACTTCTTTAGCATACGCCAATCCACTTTCGTAATCATCAAAAACTACTATACCATGAGGGCCATTTTTGGCACCTTCTGGAAGTACAGCTATACTAGTTAATTTTGCGCTTCCTCCTACTCCGTTGGGACTTTCACTATATTCCATTGGAGGTGGAAAAGCACTAATCAATTTCAAAGGTGCTCCCCAAAGTCCTGGAATCAGGTAGAAGGTAAAAATTAAAGTCAATAACCCAATATACAAACGTCCTACCGAAATAGACGCTATCGGACTATCATGCGGCAAAGTAATTTTTCCAAACAAGTACAACGACAAAGTTCCGAATATAGCAATCCAAATGGCAATGAACACTTCACGCTCTAAAATGTGAAGCTGCAATACCAAATCAGCATTGGATAAAAATTTGAAAGCCAAAGCCAACTCTAAAAAGCCTAAAAATACTTTAACGGTATTCAACCATCCACCTGATTTGGGTAACGAATTCAACCAACCCGGAAACATGGCAAACAACATAAAAGGCAAAGCCAAAGCTGATGAAAACCCTAACATTCCAATTACAGGAGCAATACCACCCTTTGAAGCGGCTTCTACCAATAACGTACCAACGATTGGCCCCGTGCATGAAAACGACACTATAGCCAAGGCTAAAGCCATAAACAAAATACCTATGATTCCACCACGATC
The DNA here is from genome assembly GCF_000611675.1 of Flavobacterium succinicans LMG 10402. GTDB lineage: Bacteria > Bacteroidota > Bacteroidia > Flavobacteriales > Flavobacteriaceae > Flavobacterium > Flavobacterium succinicans. The sequence goes on from NZ_JATV01000021.1 coordinate 26,835, forward strand.
CGCTTGACTGTCTACTTTGTTGGCCCAAGAATTAGGTAACATAATCTCGAAGGCGCCTAAAAATGAAGACGCAAAAACCAATAGTAAAACAAAGAAAATCAAATTAAACCATACATTGGTAGACAAGGCGTTTAAAGCATCGGCACCAAAAATACCTGTGACTAATAATCCCAAAACCACATAGATTACAATAATGGAGATCCCGTAAATAATGGCATTTCGTATACCGGTGGCTTTATTTTTACTTTGCTTGGTAAAAAAACTAACGGTCATTGGAATCATTGGAAACACGCATGGTGTTAATAATGCCGCAAAACCTGATAAAAAGGCAATGAAGAAAATGGCCCATAACCCATGTTCGGTCGCTGGAGTCTCGTCAGGAACATTTTCGGTACTTGAAGTAGCAACAGCAGGGCTAGTTACTGCTGTCGTATCAACAACTGTGGATGCAACACTCAATGAATTAGTGCTATCTACAGCGCTGTCAGCCGTGATTCCTGTGGCTGTGGTCGCCTCTGCTCCTTCACTATTAGCAGGAAGGGCAATGCTAAATTTCTTTTCAAGATTAATACAAACCTCTTTACAAGCTTGGTAATTAATCACTATTTCGATCGTTTTTACTCCTTTATTAGTAACCGAAATTTCTTGAGTAATTTGAGCTTTCTTCTCAAAAAAAGTTTCATTTACTTCAAAAATATCATTGTAGGCGGTTCTTGTTTTTCCTTCTTTGGCTTTGCCTACCAAATTATAGTTTCCTTTTTGATTGGTAAAAGAAATTTCTAAAGGTAGTGGCCCACCATCAGGGGTAAATTGAGAATACACATGCCATTCATTTTCGATGATGGCATTCAGCGAAATCAAAAAGGTGTTTTCAGATTTTTTTTCAATTTTCGTAGTCCATTTTACAGGATCTAAAATTTGTGCATGGGTAAAGCTAAAAAGCAATAAGCTAATTCCTAAAATAAGGTACTTTTTCATCTATATTAATTCAATTTTTAAAATGGTATTGTTAGTATCTTCAACTTTAAATCGTTCGTCAGGCCGCATTCCGATTATCCAAACAATGGCATCATTGGAACACAAAAGCCAGGTATTTTCTTTTTCTAAAAGTGAGCTTTTTTCATCTTTAAAAAACTTACTCACTTTTTTCTTTTTCCCTTTCATTCCCAAAGGATAAAAATAATCGCCTTCTTGCCATTTTCGGATCACTAAAGGATAAACTAGCTTTGACGCTTGGACAAATATAGCATTAGAATCTGTCTTTGAAATGTCTGTTACTTTACAAAACTCGAGTTTTAAGGGAATCTTAACTTTATCTTGATTTTTCTCGATGAAATACAAATCCTGTTCAGCTTCTTGTATTGGACTCAAAATAAAAAAATCGCGGTCTTTTAGTAATCTGTAGTTTGCTGAAAAAACTTGTTTCCCTGATTGACTATCGACCAAATTGTAAATATCATCCCAAGCCGAAAAACCATATTCTTTAAGCCATTGGTACAAATAAGAAGTATAATTAGGCAAGCGCAATACTTGTTTTAAATCAAAATAAATGGCATCCTCTTCTTCTCTTGCTACTTGCTGATACACCATACTAGCCGCATCTGAAACCAATTCTTGTGCTTGTTGCAAATACTCCTGAGTCATTCCAAAAGCTTTTAAAAAATCCGGATTCAGTTCTTTGAGCATTGGAACTAAATGATGGCGAATTTGGTTGCGTAAATATTTATCCGAAGCATTGCTACTGTCTTCGCGCCACTGTAAATTATTAACTTTGGCATATTCCTCAATTGTTGTTCTAGAAAAAGGCAATAATGGTCGAATTACCGCCTCGTTTTGCGCAGGTATACCCGACAATCCGTCTAAACCTGTGCCTCTTGAGAGGTTAATCAAAAAAGTTTCCAAATTATCATCGGCGTGATGGGCGGTTAAAACAAAGTCGAATTGATGCAATTCTAGTTGTTCATAGAACCAATCATAACGCAGTTCTCTTGCTGCAACTTGTGTCGAAAGTTTATAATCATTGGCAAATGCCTGAGTATCGAATTGAGTGCAATAAAAGGGAATTTGATGTTGAAGAGCATAATTTTGCACAAAATTCTGGTCTTCAAAACTTTCAATACCACGGAGTTGAAAATTACAATGCGCGATGGCAATGGTGTAAGGCAATTGTTGCAATAAATGCAAAAGTACCATACTATCTACACCACCACTTACGGCTAACAATAATTTTTTGTTTTCGAGAAACGGAAATTGCGTTTGTAGATGTTGGTAAAAGAGGTTTTGCATGCTCAAATTTACATTTTTTTAATTAAATTCTTTTTTTAACTACTCAGCTTGTCTTGCTTTCAATTGGCTCCAGCTTTAGCTGGAGTTATAGGGATTGATTGTGTATTAGCTTTAGCCCAAAAAAAGCAGCTAATTTTGGCTAAAGCCTTTAAAAATTCTAATTACACCCCTCCCCTCCAACTAAAGTTGGAGGCAATTAATATAAAAAAAACTGAATCCCTGAAACTAAAGTTGTAGGCAATTAAAATCAAAAGAAGCTGAGTAATTTCGCTTTTTTTGTTTCCAAATATAGACAATTGTTAGTCTTTAGCCCAGATAGGAGCGGCATCCTTTTTTTATTTTACTCTGTCAGGGTTTTGAACCCTGACAGAGTAAAATAAAAAAAGATATAGCGGATAGCTGGAAACCCTATTGCCAAAAAAGCCTATTGTTAGCGATCCTAAAAAAGTATAGAACTGTTTTTTTTATTCTAATACGGTTTTCATTGCTTTGGCTTTGAGCAAACATTCTTCGTATTCTTGCTCTGGCACCGATAGCGCCGTGATAGCACTTCCAACCGAAAAAGAAAGGTATTGTTTCTTTTGATTGTACAAAACACTGCGAATGACCACATTGAAATCGAAATCGCCTTCGGGAGTGAAATAACCTACTGCACCGCTGTACAAACCTCTTTTGGTTGCTTCTAAATCTTCGATAATTTTCATTGCCGAAATTTTGGGAGCTCCCGTCATACTTCCCATTGGAAACGTGAGGCGCAATACATCAATAACTGAATATTTTTTGTCCATTTTTGAGATGATGGTTGAAATCATTTGATGGACTTGCATAAAAGAATAAATACCACAAAGTTCTTCTACTTGCACCGAACCTTTTTGGGCGGTTTGTGATAAATCATTGCGAACCAAATCGGTAATCATAATATTTTCAGCGCGTTCTTTTGGATTTGAAGCCAAATCATCTTTTGCTTTTTCATCAGCCGCTGGGTCTTCGTAGCGTTTTGCGGTTCCTTTTATGGGTTGCGAAATCAAATCTTCTCCTTCTTTTCTCAAATAGCGTTCTGGCGTGGCAGACAACAAATAGTGTTGGTTATTTTTTAAGAAAACTGCAAAGGGTGGTTGCGAAATAGCGTTTAACTTTTGAAACTTATCGAGCGGTTGAATGGTTGCATTTTCTGCATAAAATTCCATACAAAAATTGGCTTCATAAATGTCTCCTTTATGAATGTATTCCTGCATTTTTTGCACTTGCTCGATGTATTTTTTTTGGTCTATTCTAGCTTGTACTTCAACAGACTCGGAAGCAGAACTTTGTTGAGTAACAATAGTCGTAATATCTTGATAATCTTCTTGCAATTCGTCATCACATAAATGCAAATAGCGTGTCTCGAGCTGATTGCCTTTTAGCAAAAAAATCTTTTTGGGCTGAAAGAAGAATAAATCTGGGAAATCCAAGCCGTCAAAATTATTGGATTGCAAACGCTCGCTATCGTTTTTTAAATCATAAGACAAATAGCCAAACAGCCAATCCTTGGTCGTTTGCTGATACTGTTTTAAATCCTCAAAAGCATTATCATAATCGGTTTGCAGCAGCGTGAAAGCGTCTACTGCCAACAAACAATCATAACTGGAATACGCTTGTGGATAATTATTGCTATCCAAAAAAGCAACTTCACGAAACTGCTGTGCCCAATGCAAAAGTTGTTCCTTAAAAAGTGAAGGATTGTCTATAGTATAAAATTCAGAGACTCTCAATAATAATTATTTTAAGCTCCAAAATTACGACAAAAAAATGCCTTCTGTCTCCTTCCTCAAAAAAATTGGCACACTTTTTAATAGGTAAAAAAAGTACTACTTCACTAAATAAAATTAGGTATTGATTAAAAAACTACCCTTACTCCATTTTGGAACTCTTATTTGAATTTTAACCCTTTTTTAATCTATTAAACTATTCTATTTATGAAAACAATTGCAAAAGCAGGCATCCTAGCCGTAATCATCGCAGTAGTACTATTTTCGTGCAAAAAAGCCGATATTGCGGTAGAAGAAACCGCCGATTACGCTGCAGCTGTTGCCGATAGCGCAACCGTAAGCAACACCCAAGAAAAAACGAGTACAACTCCTAAAACTGTAGAAAAAAGGAAGCTCATTCGAACAGCAGATATCAAATTCAAAGTAAAAAGTGTCGTACAATCGACCAACTTGATTGAGAATACCACTAAAAAATGGGGTGGTTTGGTTACGTACTCCAACCTTCAAAGTACCATAAATGACAAAATAAGTACTAAAATTAGTCAAGACAGCACGCTAGAAACCACTAAATACCAAGTTAAAAACACCATCACCCTTCGTGTACCGCAACAAAATATGGATACCGTGGTAAAAGAAATTGCCAAAGAGATTGATTATTTAGACTACCGATTAATCAAAGCAGATGATGTAGCGCTACGATTACTATCCAATGAATTGTTGCAAAAAAGAAGTGCTACCAGTGAAAAAAGAGTAGCCAATGCCATTGATACAAAAGGTAAAAAAATCAATGATGTAATGAAAGCCGAAACGCAACTTGAAAATCAAAAAGCTGCAAGTGATACTAGTGTTATAGAAAATTTATCGCTGCAAGACCAAATCAATTACAGCACCATTACCCTTCAGTTGTACCAAAGAGAAGTTGTAAAACAGGAATTGGTAGCCAATGAAAAACAAGGGTATTACTTTGAGCCAGCTATTGGAATTCAAATTTTGGATGCGTTGCAATCTGGCTGGTTTCATTTACTGTCGTTGGTAGTTTTCCTTTTGAAATTATGGTGGTTAGCGCTCATTGGTTTAGTACTATACTGGATATTCAAGAAAGTGCCTTTCATAAAAAATATAAAATAAAGTCTGTATTTTCATTAGCTTAAAAATCAAAATCCGAAAAACAAGACTCGCAATTCACTATTTATCAATATTTTACTTAAATTTGATAGACGATTAAACATTTCCTAAAAAAATAGTTTTAAAAGTAGTACCAAACCAAGAAATGATTCGTTGTTGATTTCAAAAAAAGTAACCCCTAAAATATATTGTAAATATGAAATCGCCAGTAACAAAAGGTTTGTTGCAAACAAACACCGATAAGCAAAAAGCGATACCATATATGACCGCTAACAAATAAATTTTACATATATGAAAGTAGCCACTACTATTATTCGAATTTTGATTGGACTCTTACTACTGTTCGCCTCCATCAGTTATTTTTTTCATTTAGTGCCTGAGCCTGAAACAACAGGAAATTTTAAAGCCTTCAATGTAGGATTGGTAGCTGCAACCTATCTTATGCCTCTAGCCAAGGGAATTGAACTTTTATGCGGATTAGCTTTTGTTAGCAATCGTTTTGTGACTTTAGCCAATATTTTGATTCTTCCCATCACGATAAACATATTGTTCATCAATATCTTTTTAGCTCCCGAGGGTATCCCGATTGCTGGCGCTTTATTCTTGGGGAATTTATTTTTGATTTATCGCTATTGGGACAATTACAAAAGCATTTTTACTCCTTGATTTAAAAAACAAAACCCGTCTCATTATCACGAGACGGGTTTCTTATTTTTGAAAGTTACGTTTTATACGTGTAACGCTCTATTATCTGTAGCAGCTAATGCCGCTTCTTTTATCGCTTCCGCAAAAGTAGGATGCGCGTGTGACATTCTAGAAATATCTTCGGCTGAAGCTTTAAATTCCATAGCAGTCACTGCTTCTGCAATCAAATCGGCTGTTCTAGCTCCAATCATATGAACACCAAGAACTTCATCCGTTTTCGCATCAGCAAGGATTTTTACAAAACCATCTAAATCTGCACTAGCACGTGCACGACCCAAAGCTTTGAAAGGGAAATTACCCACTTTGTAGGCTACTCCTGCCGCTTTCAATTGTTCTTCTGTTTGTCCAACAGCAGCAACTTCTGGCCAAGTGTAGACAACACCAGGAATTAAATTATAATCGATATGTGGTTTTTGACCTGCTAAGATTTCAGCTACCATTGTACCTTCTTCCTCAGCTTTGTGAGCCAACATCGCGCCACGCACCACATCACCAATAGCGTAGATGTTTGGAGTAGATGTTTGCAAGTGGTCATTCACTTCGATTTGACCTCTGTCAGAGATTTTAACACCCGCTTTATCTGCATTCAATCCGTCAGTATAAGGACGACGACCAACAGAAACCAAAGAGTAATCTCCTTCTAAAGTGATGATTTCACCTTTAGCATTTTCAGCTTTCACGGTTACTACATCACCAGCTCTTTCTACCGATTGTACTTTGTGAGAAGTGTAAAACTTCATTCCTTGTTTTTTAAGGACTTTGGTCAATTCTTTAGACAATGAAGCGTCCATTCCTGGAATGATTCTGTCCATAAATTCCACAACAGATACTTGCGCACCAAGACGTAAATACACTTGTCCTAGTTCAATTCCGATTACACCTCCACCAATAATTACAAGGTGCTTAGGCACTTCTTTTAATTTTAAAGCTTCGGTAGAAGTAATAATTCTTTCTTTATCGATTGAGATAAAAGGCAAAGAAGAAGGTTTAGAACCTGTTGCGATGATGATATTTTTGGCTTCAATGGTTTCAGAAGTTCCGTCAGCTTTGGCAACCGCAACGTGAGTCGCGTCTACAAAAGAACCCAAACCGTTAAAAACTGTGATTTTATTTTTATCCATCAAAAACTGAACACCTCCAGAAGTTTGATCGACAACTGCTTGTTTGCGAGCAATCATTTTTTCTAAATTCACTTTAACGGCACCAGAAAGTTCAATTCCGTGATCGGCAAAATGTTTAATTTCATCATAATGATGTGAAGAAGCTAAAAGCGCTTTGGATGGAATACATCCTACGTTTAAACAGGTTCCTCCAAGTGTGGAGTATTTCTCGATAATTGCGGTTTTGAAACCTAATTGTGCGCAACGAATTGCTGATACATATCCTCCAGGACCAGAACCTATAATGACTACGTCAAATGAACTCATAGTGTGTTGATTTATTTTTTTTGTGAGCCAAAAATAAGCAATAAAGTTAGGTTTGAATACTACTTTTTAAGGTTTTTTTTGTGTGAATTTCATCAAAAAAACGTGTTCCCTGTATAATCAAATACAAGTACACGTTTGAAACAACAAAATACTACAAATCTAACAGTTACAATTTAGCAAAATCTTCAAAACTTATGTCCCATGTCTTAGGATGTTCATCCCCTCGCCAAGTCACTTCTGTTCCTCCGTCAATCACAATATATTGACCAATAATAAATCGCGAGTCGTCTACTAATAAAAATTTAACCAAAGGCGCTATGTTTTCGGGTTTACAAAAATCACCTAAGGGTCTGGGCAATTTATTGATTCCTTCGGCTTTTCTCGGATCCTTTAAATCATGTTCGATCATGGGCGTCAAAACCACCCCTGGAGCAATTAAATTCATCGAAATATTACTACCTGCCCACGCTTCTTTGAATGCATTTTGACGTGCCCATTTTGTAATAGCCGTTTTACTCACCTGATAAGTCCAAAAGGGTTTTTCTTTAATTAATTCAAAAGCGCTATCTAGATCAAAATTCACAAGAGCATCTACCACTTCATTAGGAATTCCGGGAGTAATCACTACCGAATTAGACGCATTAATTACTACTCTACCGTTTCCAGATTGTTTTAAATACGGTTGCAAGCCTTCTAACATTCTAACAATTCCTATGAAATTCAAACCAAATACAAGTGATGCATTCTCCCCTCCCGCACCAGCATTAGCAAAAATGCCATCAATTTTTCCATTACTCAATTTTACAATTTCTTGCACCGCTTGATCAACTCCTTCAATTGTGGATAAATCGGCCTGAATTTCAGCATCGTCGGTATTGGTTACGCCAATTATTTGCACCCCGTGTTGTTCAAAATACAATCTACTAGCCAGCCCCATTCCTGTTTGCGAACCTGTAATTACAATAGTTTTAGATGGTTTCATTGTATTATCATTTAAATTAATAAAGAAAACTTTGAGCTAAATAAACGTATTTATTCTCGATCTAAATGCAAACTTGTTTTGGTTTCATAATCTACCAAAGTTGCTACAAAACCAGAGACTATTCCTGTTACAATGGAAGCCGTGCGGTGAGAAACCTCGATTGCACCGAAATATTTTTGAAATAAAACCGCAAAAATAGTTACTAAACCAAACGCAAATACGCAGTGTTTAAGTGCTTTCAGAAAATAGCCTGGAAAATAGGACGGTTTATCTTTCATTTTTGTGGTTAAAAAAGCAATGGAAGTCACAAAAAAGCATAAGGAAACCGCCAAAGGCACAGCTTTTGAAAAAACCGAAGGTACTGTGCTTGAAATACTATCTTGAGTTAAAAAAATGGTAGGATACTGCTCCCCCATAGCATACCAGTAGCGCGTAGTATTGATGATTAAATTTATTACACCGGCAATTATAGAGCCAATAATGATGTTTCTTTTTGTCATTTTACTTTTAATTTCATCTGTTTATACATCATTTTTTTCTAAAATAGCAAAGAGGATCACGATACTAAAATACAATTCATTTACTTAAAATAAAAGTAACAAATATCTAGTCACAAAATGTTAAGCAAGTTCTAAATTACGAATAAAACTCACAAAACACTTAAAAAAACAAGTCATAAATCAAAAAGAAGTATATTAATTCGATACTATGGAAGCAATAGTAATGTTTTGCATGGATCGCAAAGTTTCTTCACGAACAGAAATTAAACTATGACGCAGATGACAAGTTGCTTCATTTTTACAATCACTACAAGGTTCATAAAAGTTGAGTGAAGCACAAGGAAGAAGTGCAATAGCACCATCAAATAATCGATACACATCCGCTAAAGTGATTTCGTTTTTGGATTTCAAAAGATAATACCCTCCTAATTTGCCTTGCTTACTTCCTACTAAATGGGCACGTTTTAAATCCAAAAGAATCTGCTCTAAAAATTTTTTAGGAATAGAAGCTTCTTCAGAAATAGCATTAGTTTTCACAATAATTCCCTCTTCTTGTTGGGCCAAATAGAGTAGAGCTTTTAAAGCGTATTTCGTTTTTTGTGACAGCATCTGTATTATTTTTGGCTAAAATACAAAAAAAACCAAGAATGACTCCGATTGTATTTTAGTGGTTGCGCTTTACTTTTAACCCAGATTCCGCATTAGAAATCTACTACAACTAAATTCTTCTTCAAAACCAAGAACTTACTCCTATTTTTAAATTCAAAATACAAAAGTATTCCTTCTTCAAAAATAGTCCGTGAGCTCCTGCTTTTATTGAATAATTCAGTTTCGCTACGAAGTCTAATGCGG
>NZ_JATV01000022.1 GCF_000611675.1 Flavobacterium succinicans LMG 10402
AGCACAAGATTCAAGCATCCATCGAGGAACAAGGTCAATAATTTGTCGAATAACTGGTTTTTTGATATTTTTGTTTCGCCTGAAGAGTCCCATAAAGTATTATTTGTTTCGCAAAATCAAAAATACGGGATTCTCAGGCATTTTTTATTTTAGACTTTCGGATAGCTATGATTACTTTTATGTATTTTGTATTCAATATTTTTGTTTACCTAATATTTTATTAACTATATTCATTTATTTTTGCTAAAAAAATAATTATGAGAAAGTTTTTTACATTTTTTTGTTTGTCCTTGTTCTTACAAAGTTATGGACAGCAAAGGCCTAAATTAGTGATTGGAGTAGTTGTGGATCAAATGAAAGCGGAATATTTGGATCGGTTTTATGATGATTATTCGCAAGAAGGCTTTAAACGTTTGATGAATGAGGGGTATTCATTTCATAATATGAATTATAATTATGTGCCCACCTATACAGCACCTGGTCATGCTTCGATTTATACTGGGGCTACACCTGCTACACATGGTATTATTGGTAATGATTGGTATATTCGAGAAACTGGAAAAAACAAATATTGTACGGACGATGCTTCTGTAAAAACATTAGTTATTGGGGCAGAAAAAGAAGGTATGATGTCTCCTAAAAACTTGTTAGCAACTACTGTAACTGACGAATTACGAATGGCTACTAATTTTAGAGGTAAAGTTATTGGTTTGAGTATTAAAGATAGAGGTGCTATTTTGCCTGCTGGGCATTTTGCAAATTGGGCTTTTTGGTATAGTAAGTCTGGCGATTTTATTTCAAGTTCTTTTTATGGAGAGAAAATGCCTGACTGGGTAACTAAATTTAATAGTGAGAAACATTATATGCCGTATATTGAGAAGGGGTGGAGTTTGTTAAAACCTATTGATAATTATAATGAAAGTCTTTCTGATGATAATCCTTATGAAGGCAGAATTGATAAAACAAAGCCTCCAGTTTTTCCTTATGATTTAAATAAATTGTATAAGGAATCTGGTGCGGATATTCTTAGAACGACTCCATTTGGTAATGATTTGTTAGCGGATCTTGCTTTGAAAACCATAGAAAATGAAGGTTTGGGGAAAGATAATATTACTGATTTTTTAACGGTAAGTTTTTCTTCTACAGATTATATTGGGCATACTTTTGGTCCAAGATCCATTGAAATTCAAGATACGTATTTACGTTTGGATTTGACCTTAGCAAGAATGTTAACATATCTTGATAAAAATATAGGTAAAGATAATTATTTACTTTTTTTAACTGCGGATCATGCTGCAGCTGAGAATCCAATCTTTTTGAGGGATAATAAGTATGATGTGACCAATGTTCCTTCAAAAGAAACGTTGAGAGCATTGGAAAAATTTTCTATAGATACTTATGGTGCAAATTTAATATTGAATTATTCTAATTTTAATATCTATTTGAATCGTGATATGGTGAAAGCAAAAGGATTAGAGCTTACTAGTGTTAAAAATACATTTAAGTCTTTTGTTTTAGGTTTTTCTTCGATTAAACGAGTTTATACCGACGATGAAGTTCTAGCGTCTTCAGGAGGAGATTATTATTTAGATTTTATTTTTAGAGGTTTTGATCCAAAACAGAATGGAGATTTAGTGCTTGTTCACAAAACGGGTTACATGGAGTATAATGAAACAGGTACTACTCACGGAACACCTAACAGTTACGATACAAACGTTCCTTTGTTGTTTTATGGTTGGCATATAGCCAAAGGGGAGTCTTATAAAAAAGAAAATATCACCTCTATAGCTCCTACTTTGTCCAAATTACTCAAAATAACTTTCCCTAATGGTACCGAAGGACAGGTATTAGAAGAGTTGCTAAAAACTAGATAAAGTCCTTTTAAGAAAAAAACTCCTGAACTTTTTTTAGTTCAGGAGTTTTTTTTAAAAATTATTTTCAACTTCTGCAGCCTGTAGCATTAGATAGTGGAGATCTGTATTCTTTATAAAGGGTGATAGAAGTTCGCTTCCTGGGCCATACATGGCTAGCTCAGTATAATCTGCGGAATGATCTGTACTAATCCATCCTACAGAATTTCTTTTCTTTTGAATTTCTCCCAACGCTTTTAGCGGTAAATGCCTTGCATTATATAAACCTTCTTCAGTTTTTATGTTAGTGTAGTAGCTTAAGATTTCTTTGGCTTCGTCTTCATTTAAAACAAATTTATTAGCGTATTCAATTCTGTCGATTACTTGTTTTACACTAGTTTCTTTGCCAATACCATTTAAAATCCAGTCATTGGTTTGTGTATAATTTTGAATGGTGTCAAATTGAGCATTAGCTTCTTTTCCATAAACAATACCAGGGTTGGCATTTCCGTGATCTGTTGTAATAATTACTAACGTGTTTTTGTCTTTTTCAGCAAAATCCATAGCTACTTTTATAGCTTCATCGTGAGCAACTTGATCATAAATCAAGCCAGTAACATCGTTTCCGTGTGCAGCCCAATCTACTTTTCCAGCTTCAACTTGAAGTACAAATCCTTTTGGGTGATTTTTCATTCTGTCAATTGCTTTTTGTGTCAATTCTGCCAAAGTAGGAATGTTTTTCACAAGCTCTTTGCTACTTTCTCTATCTTTTGAATAAGGAAGTCCTTCTTTGTCAAATACACCTAAAATAGGTTGGTTAAGAGTGCATTTTTCTAATTCTGATTTATTAGTAACGACGGTAAATCCTTTTGCTTTAAATTCTTTATAAAGGTCTCTTTTGTCTTTGCGAATTTCTGCAGAAAAGTAGTTGTCTCCTCCACCTAACATAACATCGAATTTTAAATCCAAATACAGTTCAGCAATCCCTTCTTGGCTATTTCTGCTTTTGGAGGCAATACAAAATCCTGCTGGTGTGGCGTGAGTAATAGGAACGGTTGTCACACAACCAGCCATTTTTCCTGCTTTTTGAAATTTTTGCCAAATAGGTAAGTATTCCTCCCCATTAACTCCAATATTTAACGACCCATTCTTTACTCTGAAACCACTTCCCCATGAAGAGCTTGCAGCGGCAGAATCAGTTACTATTGACGAGGCAGAAGCCATATCCATCATGGCACGGCTCACTTTTTTGTCTTTATACAATTGTAGCCAATTGCTTCCCTTTCCTGTTTTTCTATTTAAGTAGATGTCGGTCATGTTTAGTGTGCCGATACTCATGCCGTCACTAACAATAACAATAATATTTTTTGCTTTCTTGTTTTTATGAAAGTCTTTTAAATCAAGCTCATTGGCAGTACTTTCAAATGGATTGATTAATGTAGTTCCTAATGCGAAAAGCGATCCGTTTTTGAAGAAATTCCGTCTATTCATGTGTCATTTTTTTTAATCAAATCAAATGTAAATAATTTAATTTTTGATTAGGTTAAGTTTTATTTAAAACTCGACCCCTTAAATAAAAAAATCCCATTTTGAAATGGGATTTTAAAATTAGATTGTTGTTTCCGTTGTCAATGGAATTTGATTTTGAAGTAAATCTTCAAATTTTTCATGAGCACGAATCAAGCGTCCTTTTCCATGTAACCACAAAACTTCGGCGGGTTTGTATCGGGAATTATAGTTGGAAGACATCGAGAAGCAATAAGCTCCAGCATTGTGGAAAGAAAGAATATCTCCCTCTTTTATTTCAGCGATTCTTCTATTGTTTGCAAAAGTATCTGTTTCACAAATGTAACCTACAACAGAATAGAAACGTTCTTTTCCTTTTGGATTAGAAATATTTTCGATATGATGTTGAGAACCATAAAGCATTGGTCGAATTAAGTGGTTAAAACCACTGTCAATTCCTGCAAAAACAGTAGAAGTAGTTTGTTTTACCACATTTACTTTGGTTAAGAAAAATCCCGCTTGACTTACTAAAAATTTCCCAGGCTCGAAGATTAAGGTTAAATCTTTGCCGTATTCTTCGCAAAAAGCATTGAATCTTTTGGATAATTTTTTGCCTAATTCCTCAATATCTGTCTCAATATCGTCTTTTTTGTAAGGAACTTTAAAACCACTTCCGAAATCTAAAAATTCAAGGTTTTTAAAATTTCTCGCTGCATCAAAAAGAATTTCAGCAGCATACAAGAACACTTCGATATCCAAAATATCTGATCCTGTATGCATATGTATCCCTACAATATTCATTTTTGTATTTTCTACGATACGAACCAAATGAGGCATTTGATGTATCGAAATTCCAAATTTACTGTCTATATGTCCTACAGAAATGTTAGTATTACCTCCCGCCATGACGTGAGGGTTGATACGAATACAAACCGGAACATTTGGATGTTTGGTACCAAATTGTTCTAATATAGATAAATTGTCAATGTTGATTTGAACACCTAAGGCATTTACTTCCTCAATTTCTTCTAATGAAACTCCATTTGGAGTATAAAATATTTTTTCGGGAGCATAACCTGCATGCAATCCAAGAAGTACTTCTTGAATAGAAACCGTATCTAAACCAGAACCCATATCTTTTAAAAGCTGAAGAATTGATACATTAGACAATGCTTTCATTGCATAATTAATGCGAAGGTTTTCAACCTTAGAAAAAGCTTTTGTTAATCGGTTAAATTGCGATTGAATTTTTTCAGCATCATAAACGTATAGCGGAGTTCCAAATTGTTCGGCTAATTGAAGTAAGTCTTTTCCTTGCATTGTGATTTAATTTTTTACAAATTTATTACAGTTTAGTATTAAGACCAAACAAAGAGAGTGTATTTAACAAAATGTAACAAATTGTTATAAAACAAAATTTTAATTTTGATCTATCTTCTTATAGATGTAAGCAAAAAAATTAAATAAACGCAAGTAAATTATTTTTATTTAGAATTAATAAAGATTACTTTTGTAAAGAATTTAACATTATTTAATACTCTTTATGAAAAATAGAATTATAATTTATTTACTTGTTTTAATACCTGTTTTGGGATTCGCACAAGAAAAAATTAACAAACAAGAAAAAGTCAATGAATTAGACGATATTGTAATAACAGCAAGTCGTAAAAAAGAAAGTATAAAAGAAGTAGTTTCTTCTATAACAATTGTTGGCGAAAAAAAGATTCAAGATCAAACTTTAGTAAATTCAAACATTAGTAATATTCTACAATATACCGTTCCTAGTTTAGCAACCGCAAGCAATCAAACTTCAAATTATGGGCAAACATTAAGAGGTAGGCCTTTCTTGGTTATGATTGACGGAATTCCTCAATCGACACCTTTGCGTAATGGCGGGAGAGATCTTCAGGTAATTGACCCTTCTTCTATAGAAAGAGTGGAGGTTATTAAAGGGGCTACTTCTATTTATGGAAATGGAGCCGATGGAGGTATTATAAATTATATTACAAAGAAAAATCATTCTGAAGAAAAAATCAATGGTTCTGTACAACTAGGTTTGATAACGCAACCTAAAACATTTGCGGAATCATTTGGATATAGGACTTCGCTTTCGTTAACAGGAAAACTAAAAAAGTTTGATTACGTTTTAGGATTTACTCAAGAAAGAACCGGTGTGGCAAAAGATGCTAATGCTGTGAATCTTTCGCCATTCTATAGTCTGTCAAATTTGAATGTTTACAACGGAATGCTTAAAATTGGCTATTGGTTAACTGAAAAACAAAGATTAGAATTCTCCTATATTGGTTATGCTTCTAAATCATTTTTAGACCAAGATGTTAAAATTGGTAAGTGGGGAGAAATTCCAACAATTGGAGTCGAAGCCGCAGGTCGTATAGGAACACCTGAGGGAACACCAAGAAACCATAATTTTAAAGCATCGTATACGAATTCAGAAATTTGGAGAAATACGGTTTTGAATATAAATGCCTACTCCCAAGATTTTAGAACAGTTTATTATTACGATAAAGACCAGTTTTTAAATGGGGGACAATCAAATGTGGTTTCGCAAAAAAAAGGACTTCGAATTAACTTTGATTCTCGACTTTTTGCAAATGACACCTATAAAGCTGATTTGATTTACGGATTGGATTTACTGAATGATGCAACTGTTCAGAAGTTAGAAGACGGTCGTTTTTGGACACCACAAATGAAGATGCTGAATACAGCTCCGTTTGCATTAATTAAGTTTGACGCTTGGGGAAAATTTACCCTAAAAGCTGGTGCTAGATACGAAAATATCAATGTTGAGGCAGATGACTTTAATACTTTACCAGTACTTAATGCCAAAACAAACACGTATACCAAAAGTATTTTTGTACAAGGAGGTGATTTAGAATATAATGCACTTGTTGGAAATATTGGTTTGCGATACAACATTATGCCAGAGGCAAATGTGTTTGCCAGTTATTCTCAGTCCTTTTCGATAAATGAAATAGGTAGAATTCTAAGAACATCTACGGAAAGCGTAATTTCAAAACTACCTACAGCTCCAATAATTGTAGATAATTATGAAATAGGAGTTGCAGGAACAATAAATAAATGGATTAATTATGAGATAACCACCTTTTCGAGTAATTCAGAATTAGGTGCTACGTCGATACAATTACCTGATGGATCATTTGCCATGCAGCGTGCTCCCGAAACGATTTGGGGATACGAAGCGGTTGTTGGTTTTAAACCGTTTCAATACTTAAGTTTTGGAGGTGCTTATGCTTGGATTGAAGGAAAAGTGGATAATGATAATAACGGAACCAACGAAAAATACATTAACGGCTCACGAATAATGTCACCAAAACTTACCACTTATATTCAGGTGAAACCTTTGAAAAATTTAAATATTGAATTGAGTACTTTACATAATTTTAAAAGAGATAGATTTGAACCAGTCCCTGCAACTGGTAAATACCGCTTTAATGAAGGAAGCGTTAAAGAATATACCGTTTTTAACTTGAGTAGTTCTTATCTTTTAAGTAAATCATTCAATTTAGGATTGGGAGTTGAAAATTTGTTTAACAAAGTTTATTCGCCTAACATTGCTTGGTGGCAGGCTAGAGATAAAGATTTTGTTAACGCTCCAGGTAGAAGAGTAACTTTGCAAATGCAGTACAATTTTTAGTTATATTCCTTTTTCATAAATTAGGTATGAATTTGAAAAGAACAATACGGAAATTACATTTATGTTTAGGCTTAGGTGCAGGGATTATTATTTTTATAATAACAGTGACGGGTTGTATCTATACTTTTGAAGAAGAAATAACAAATTACACCCAACGTGATTTTAATGTTGTAAAGCTAGAAAATGCTTCACATGTTCCGTTAAACCAGATTATTGAGTCGTATAAGAAGAAATATGGTAATGATAATTTACTTTTTATTAAGCAAAAAGAAAGCGTTCCAAATGCGACAATTGTTCTGGGGAATAAAAAAAATAAAGTAGCCTATAATCCCTACAACGGGAAAGAAGTGATGTGTTTGAATAGTAAAGATTCATTTTTTTCTGTCATTCTGGAGATTCATCGTACTTTACTTTTAGGTGATTTTGGTGAAAATATAATAGGAGTTTCAACCTTTGTGTTCCTTTTTATGTTGATTTCAGGTTTTATTTTGTGGTTTCCGACCAATTTTAAAAAGCTGAAATCTTATTTTACCATAAGTGATAAGTCTGCCAAAAGATTGAATTTTGATATGCATCGAGTGGGAGGGTTTTATGCCACTTTTGTATTGCTTTTTATAATAATTACGGGGTTGTTTTTTGCGTATGATTTTGTAAAAAAAGGAGTTTTGGCTGCCACAGGAACCGAAGCATACTCCAAATGGGGGCCCGATTCAAGAAGTCAAGGAAAAATAGAAACTGATATTACTAAAATTTATAATTGGACTCAAACCCAATACCCTAATTGTGTTGAATCGAATATCTATTATCCTAAAGAAAAAGAGGGTTCCATTAGAATAAAATTGAAATACGACTACAAATACATTCCAAGATATAATACTTTTTTTGTAGACCAATTTTCGGGAAAAATGTTGCAAATGGATTTGGATAAAAATGCAACTCTAGCAGAAAATGTAAAGAATTCAATTTTCGGAATTCATACAGGCTCTATCTTTGGAATTTTTGGTAAAATAATAGTTTTTCTAGCAGTCTTAATTGCTGCCAGCTTACCAATTACAGGTTTTTTAATATGGTATAGAAAGAAATATAGATAAAAACAGCATCCCTGAATTGAATAAATTGAACTGCCTCCAAAATTAAGACACTATTTTGGGGGCATTTTCATATTTAATGACGACTTTATAAATATGAGAGATTTTCTTTTTGTTGATGAATACTTGAAAACCATAAATGACAATGCTCCCTTTTATAAAATCATAGGATTTTCATATCAAGTTGTTTATGTTTTTTTTTAGAAAGGTTTTATTTTATATTAATGATTCTATGTTAAAAAAGGGGGGTACTCATAGGTGTAGTTGTCAAAAAAAATCCCCTGACAAAAAAACAATGTCAAGGAATTTAAAAAAATATTTTTTCTACAAACTAAGTAAATCACCTTTTCCTTTTGTAGGTAAATTGGTGAAACCCATTAAAAATAAATCAACTTCTCTTGCGGCTTCTCGACCTTCAGAAATAGCCCAAACAATCAATGATTGCCCTCTTCTCATATCACCTGCTGTAAAAATATGAGGAACATTAGTTTGGTAGTTATTGGCTTTGAAGTTACTTCTCATATCCAATTCAAGACCAAGTTGTTCTGCTAAAGTTTTTTCGGGTCCTGTAAATCCTAAAGCGAGTAGAGCTAAATCGCAAGGCCATATTTTTTCTGAACCTTCCTTTTCAATTAATTCAGGACGCTGTCCAGGAACAATTTTCCAAGCAACTTCTACTGTCTTTAAGGCAGTTAGTTCTCCTTTTTTATTAGCAATAAATTCTTTGGTATTGATTAACCAATTTCTATTACAACCTTCTTCGTGTGAAGAAGAAGTTTTTAGTTGTAGTGGCCAAAAAGGCCAAGGTGTCGATTCGCTTCGACCCACTGGAGGTTTTGGCATAATCTCAAAATTGGTAACTGATTTTGCGCCTTGTCTATTTGAAGTTCCAATACAGTCAGATCCTGTATCTCCTCCACCTATTACGATAACATCTTTTCCTGTAGCTTTGATTTGATTAGGAACTTCTTCACCGTATAAAACTTTAGTTTGTTGTGTTAAGAAATCCATAGCTTGCACTACGCCTTTGCTATCGGCTCCTTTGGTAGGTAAACCTCTTCTTTCTGTGGCTCCACCACAAAGAACAATTGAATCAAATTCATTTAATTCTTCTACTGAAAAGTTTACACCAACATTTACATTGGTTTTAAAAACGATACCTTCAGCTTCTAAAATTGCAACACGACGATCTATTATTCCTTTCTCTAATTTGAAATTTGGAATTCCGTAGCGTAACAATCCGCCAATAGCATTATCTCTTTCAAAAACAGTTACAGTATGTCCTGCACGATTGAGTTGTTGCGCAGCCGCTAAACCAGCTGGTCCAGAACCTACAACAGCAACTTTTTTACCAGTTCGAACTGCAGGCGGTTGTGGTTTAATCCATCCTTCCACAAAACCTCTTTCTATAATGTTTTTCTCGATATTTTCGATGGCAACAGGTTCTTTAATAATACCAAGAACACATGATTTTTCACATGGTGCAGGGCATAATCTTCCTGTAAATTCAGGGAAATTATTCGTTGATTGCAATATTTCTAAGGCACTTTGCCATTCTTCTTGATGTACCATATCATTGAAATCTGGAATTAAATTCCCTAACGGACATGAGCTATGGCAAAACGGGATGCCACAATCCATACATCTTGAACCTTGTTCTTTTATTTTATCTTTTGGTAATGTAATTGTAAATTCATTATAATTGGTAACGCGTTCTTCAACAGCAACGTTACTTTCATCGGCTCTACTATATTCTTTAAATCCTCCTATTTTTCCCATGACTATTGTGCTATTAATTCTTCAACTTCCTTTTCTGCTGCAATACGTTGTAATGCTTTTTTGTAATCTGTAGGCATCACTTTTACAAAATGCTTGACTTGGTTGTCCCAATCTGCTAAAATTCTCTTAGCTAATGGACTACTTGTGTATAAAGAATGATTTTTTATCAAACGTTTCATTTTTGTAATGTCTTCTGCTTCTAATGGGTCAAAAGCAACCATTTCCATATTACAAAGGGTTTGGTCGAATTTATTATTTGGATCATAAACATAAGCGATACCTCCACTCATACCTGCAGCGAAGTTTCGTCCGGTTTTGCCTAGAACAATTACAGTTCCTCCAGTCATGTATTCACAACCATGGTCTCCAATACCTTCAACCACTGCGGTTGCTCCTGAGTTTCTAACACAGAAACGTTCTCCAGCCATACCATTAATATATGCTTCACCAGTAATAGCTCCATAAAGTGCTACGTTTCCAATAATTATATTTTCCTCTGGTTTGAATGTTGCTGTTGGTGGCACTTTAATAATTAATTTACCTCCAGAAAGTCCTTTACCTAGATAATCATTACAGTTTCCGTGGATTTTAAATGATAATCCATTGGTAGCAAAAGCTCCGAAACTTTGTCCAGCAGAACCCGTAAAGTCAACTAAAATAGTATCTTCTGGTAGTCCTTGTGCACCGTATATTTTTGATATTTCGTTACTCAAAATTGCTCCAACTGAACGATCCGTATTTTTGATGTCAAAGGTTACTCTTGTTCTTTCTTTTCTATAAATAGAAGGAATCGCAGCTTTGATAATATCAAAATCTAATACATGCTCTAATTCATGATCTTGAGGCATTGTATTGTGGTTAGGAACTGTTTTTGCTTTTTCTGGTTTGTAAAGAATAGTTGATAAATCCAATCCCATAGCTTTGTAATGTGTAATGGCTTTGTTTACATTCAATTTTTGAGATTGTCCTACCATTTCTTTCAATGTTCTAAAACCTAGCTGAGCCATAATTTGTCTTAATTCCTCTGCAATGAAGTACATAAAATTAATAACATGTTCTGGAGTACCTTTGAAGTTTTTACGTAGTTCAGGATCTTGAGTTGCAATACCTACAGGGCAAGTATTCAAGTGACAAGCACGCATCATAATACAACCTGAAGCTACTAATGGAGCAGTGGCAAAGCCAAACTCTTCAGCTCCAAGTAAAGCGGCAATAGCAACGTCGCGACCAGTTTTTAACTGTCCATCACACTCTAAAACAACACGGCTTCTTAAATCATTTAGGATTAAAGTTTGTTGGGCTTCAGCCAAACCTAATTCCCAAGGGATTCCAGTATGAGTTAAGGATGTTAATGGTGCAGCTCCTGTTCCTCCATCATAACCTGATATTAAGATCACATCAGCTTTTGCCTTAGCAACACCCGCAGCTATAGTTCCAACTCCAACTTCTGATACTAATTTTACATTTACTCTAGCTTCACGGTTGGCATTTTTTAAATCGAAAATTAATTGTGATAAATCTTCAATAGAATAAATATCGTGATGTGGAGGTGGAGAAATTAGTCCAACATAAGGTGTGGAATTTCTGGTTGCAGCAATCCAAGGTACTACTTTTTCACCTGGTAATTGCCCACCTTCACCTGGTTTAGCTCCTTGAGCCATTTTTATTTGAATCTCTTTGGCATTGGTCAAATAATTAATCGACACTCCGAAACGACCTGAAGCCACTTGCTTGATAGCACTATTTCTTGAGTCACCATTCAATTCTTTTTGGAAACGTTTAGCGTCTTCTCCACCTTCTCCAGAATTACTTTTACCGCCAATTCTGTTCATAGCAATCGCTAGATTTTCGTGTGCTTCTTGACTTATAGAACCATATGACATGGCGCCTGTTTTGAATTTTTTTACAATTTCAGTCCAAGGCTCTACTTCGTCAATAGAAATAGGATCCAAATTATTGAATTCAAATAATCCACGAATAGTCATCAAATTAGCACTTTGCTCATTGACCATTTTAGAATATTCGGCATAACTTTCTGGGCTATTCAAACGAACGGCTTGTTGTAGTTTTGAAATGGTCGTTGGATTAAACATGTGTTTTTCACCATTTCGTCTCCATCTGTAAATACCGCCAATTTCGAGCGGTAGCAAGTTGGCTACTTTTGAATTTGGGAATGCTTTTTGGAAACGCTTTTTCACTTCTTTTTCTACTTCCATTAGTCCGATACCTTCGATACGAGAGGGAGTATAAGGGAAATATTTAGTCGTAAATGATTTGTTTAAACCTAAAATCTCAAAAATTTGTGCCGCTCTATACGAGTGTAGCGTAGAGATTCCGATTTTATTCATAATTTTTAGAATTCCTTTTCCGATAGCTTTGTTGTAATTTTTTATAGCATACTCGGCTGTAATTCCAGTAATATTGCCTTCGTTTACCTGATTTCGGATAATTTCATTTACCATATAAGGATTGATGGCACTTGCACCATACCCAAACAATAAAGCAAAATGATGTGGCTCACGTGGTTCAGCAGACTCGATCACGATACCAAACTTAGAGCGAACTTTAAGTTGGTTTAAAGTGTGATGAATGTAGGAACATGCCAGTAACATTGGGATTGGAGCCATGCTTTGGCTTACGCCACGGTCAGAAAGAATGACAATATTACTGCCTTCTGAAACGGCCTTGAAAGTGGCTTGTACACATTTTTCTAAAGCGCGCTCTAAACCATTGGCACCTTTTTCAATTTTATATAAGGTAGAAATGGTAACCGATTTGAAATCATCATGCTCAATACTTCTAATTTTATCTAAGTCCTCTTTGGAAATAATTGGATTTTGAATTTTTAGCTTTTTACATTGTTTGCCTTCAATTTCAAAAATGTTATAATCTCCTCCGATGGCTAAACTGATATCGGTGATGATCTCTTCACGAATTCCATCTAAAGGTGGGTTAGTAACTTGAGCAAATAATTGTTTGAAATAGTTATACAAAAGTTGTGGTTGATCTGATAGTACTGCCAACGGAGTATCATTCCCCATAGAGCTGATCGCTTCGTTTCCGAGGCCTGCCATTGGATTAATGATAGTTTTTAGATCTTCAATGGTGTAGCCAAACATGCGTTGTCTGGTTTCAAAATCTAAATGTTCAACCGGAGTTGCATTGTTGGTGTAAGGAATACTGGCTAATTGTATCAAGTTTTCATTCAGCCATTTTTGGTAAGGTCGTTTAGTAACTATTGAATGTTTTACTTCATCATCTTCAATAATTCTTCCTTCGTTCATGTCGACCAAGAACATTTTTCCTGGCTCTAAACGTCCGTGTTGTATTACATCTTCAGGTTTGATATCGAGTACGCCAATTTCTGAGGACATGATTACAAAACCACTTTTGGTCAAAGTGTATCTTGAAGGGCGCAGTCCATTTCTGTCCAATAAGGCTCCAATAACGTTTCCATCAGTAAATGGTATAGAAGCAGGACCGTCCCAAGGTTCCATAATACAAGAATTGTACTCATAGAATGCTTTTTTCTCTGCACTCATCGTTTGATGTTTTTCCCAAGCTTCTGGAACCACCATCATCATCACTTCTGGAAGGGTACGACCGGTCATTAAAAGCAATTCTACCACCATATCCATAGAAGCAGAATCGGATTTTCCTTCTAAGATAATTGGGAATAATTTTTTTAGATCGTCTCCAAAAATATCACTTTTCATTAGCTCCTCACGGGCTCTCATTCGACTTACGTTTCCTCTCAAGGTGTTGATTTCACCATTGTGACACATATAACGGAAAGGTTGTGCTAGTTCCCAAGACGGGAAAGTATTGGTAGAAAAACGTTGGTGTACTAATGCTAAACGAGTAACTAAGTCGTTGTCTAATAAGTCAGTATAATAACGGCTAATGTCTTCTGGCATTAACAGTCCTTTATATATAATAGTTGTTGTAGAAAAACTTGAGAAGTAAAACATGTGACTCTCAGAAGTTTTTGAACCTCTAACTGCATGTTCTGCTATCTTTCTAGCGGCAAACATTTTGGCATTGAATTGTTGTTCGGTCAAGCACAAGCCATTTTTGCCCACAAAAACTTGTTTTACTGTAGGTTCCTTTTCTGCAGCGATTTGTCCTAGATTCGTTACATCAACAGGAACATCTCTCCATCCAAGGATTTCTAATTTTTGATCTGAAATTGCTTTTTCGAAGGTGGTTTTGCAAAAATCAACTTGATTAGAGCTTTTAGGTAGAAAAACCATTCCTACCCCATACTCTCTAGGTTCAGGGATAGCGAAATCGCATACTTTTTTAAAAAAGGTATGTGGAATATCAAAAAGAATTCCTGCACCATCACCGGTTCTTCCATCTGAGCTTACCGCACCACGATGTTCTAACTTAATTAAAATGTCTAATGCTTTGTGAATAATGTCATTGGATTTGATGCCGTTCAAATTACAAATGAATCCTGCACCACAATTGTCGTGTTCAAATTCGGGCAAATAAAGGCCTTGTTCTTTAACTTTCATGCTTGCTATTTTTTTTTCAAAATTAAGTATTTGTTGAATTAAATATTCTAAAATGCTGGTTTTGTCTTGTTTTTTGTGGTAAAATTAAAAAAATGTAGAATAATTGATAAATTGGATTTTTTAAGTGCTTTCCATTTGTAAAATGATAATTTTTATTACTCAACAACGTAAAAATAGGTCTTAAAATCTTGTTTTTCCCGCTAAAATGGGGCAAGACAAATAAATATCACAAATTTTAAAGTAAGCTTTATATTTTTTCAAAAACAGCGTAGAAAAGTCTTTCCTTTTTTTGTTTTTTTTAACTTAAAAATAAATATTTTTTTTTAAGTTATATTTTATATTTTTGTCGCACTTTGACTCTAGAACGTTTTCTGAGTTTTGTAAAATCCTATACATTATGAACATACACGAATATCAAGGAAAAGAAATTTTAGCAAGCTACGGCGTACGAATTCAACGCGGAATTGTAGCGAATAGCCCAGTAGAAGCGGTAGCTGCTGCAAAACAATTAACTGCCGAAACCGGTACAAGTTGGTATGTTGTAAAAGCTCAAATTCACGCTGGTGGACGTGGAAAAGGTGGTGGTGTAAAATTGGCCAAAGGTTTAGATAAAGTAGAAGGAATTGCTAGCGAAATCATCGGGATGCAATTGATTACTCCTCAAACTTCTGCCGAAGGTAAAAAAGTACATAAAGTGTTAATCGCTGAAGATGTATATTATCCAGGTGAAAGCGAAACTTCTGAGTTTTATGTTTCTGTTTTATTGAACAGAGCTACTGGCCGTAATATGATTATGTATTCTACAGAAGGTGGAATGGATATCGAAGAAGTGGCTGAGCATACTCCTCATTTAATTTTTACTGAAGAAGTAGATCCAGCGGTTGGTTTACAAGGTTTTCAAGCAAGAAGAATTGCTTTTAACTTAGGGCTTTCTGGAAATGCTTTCAAAGAAATGGTGAAATTCATCGATTCTTTATATAATGCTTACATTGGTTCAGATGCTTCGATGTTCGAAATTAACCCTGTATTAAAAACATCTGATAATAAAATTATGGCTGTTGATGCTAAAGTAAATATCGATGATAATGCTTTATACAGACAAGCTAAATATGCAGATATGCGTGACATTCGTGAGGAGAATCCAATCGAAGTTGAAGCAAAAGAAGTAGGTTTAAATTATGTAGACCTTGACGGAACTGTTGGATGTATGGTAAACGGAGCTGGTTTGGCTATGGCAACTATGGATTTGATTAAGTATGCTGGTTTTGAGCCTGCAAACTTCTTAGACGTAGGAGGAACAGCTGATGCAAAACGTGTAGAAACAGCTTTCCGTATTATCTTAAAAGATCCAAACGTAAAAGCAATTTTGATCAATATTTTTGGTGGAATTGTTCGTTGTGACCGTGTAGCTCAAGGTGTTGTAGATGCTTACAAAAATATGGGTGACGCTATAAAAGTGCCAATCATTGTACGTTTACAAGGAACGAATGCTGCTATTGCAAAAGAATTAATTGATAATTCTGGAATGCCAATTCTTTCTGCAGTTGAGTTTCAAGAAGCTGCTGACCAAGTTAAAGCTGCATTGTCTTAATTTACAATCTAGTTATATATTGAAAAGCCTGTTCAGTTAATGAACAGGCTTTTTTAATTTCCTATATTTTGAAGTTCATCTGATTCGTAAATCATGTAACCTTTTTTGTTGGATTGTGCCAAAAGATACATGGCTTTGGCGACAGTTGAACTTTCTATTGGGCGGTATTTTTTTACTTTCCCAAAGAGTAAAAAGGAAAACCCTTTCATAAAAAAAGCGCCTATTTTTTCTCCTAATCTAAACTCGGAGCGATGACCTAATAATAAGGAAGGTCTAACAATGACGGTGGTTTCAAAATTAACCTTGGCTAATGCTGCTTCCATTTCTCCTTTTGTTTTTAAATAGAAGTTGTTCGAGTCTTTGTTGGCGCCCAAAGAGGAAACAATCAAGAATTGCTTTATGTTGTTCGTCTTTGCAATTTTGGAAAATCCAATAGGATATTCGTAATCTACTTTTCGAAAGGCAGATTGACTTCCGGCTTTTTTGATGGTGGTACCAATGGTGCAAAATAAATCATCGCCTTTTACCAAATGTTGATAGCTTTCAGGTGCATCAAAGTTGATGATGTGTTGCTCTAGTTTGGGATGTAATTTTCCGGAATCTCTTTTTACAAAAAGAATTACCTTTTCGTAATGCTCACTCGCTACAAGTAAATCAACAAGTTGGGAACCAATAAGACCGGTGCTTCCAATAACGAGGGCCGTTTTCATTATGATTTTTTATTCTTTCCGTAATTGAATTTTACTTTTTCAACCACTTGTATTTTGTCATTTCCCTTTGGGAATTGTTTTTTGAAAGGTTTTTTTGCCGCCGGTTTCTTTTTAGAAGGGCTTTCGTCTCCTCTTCCTCTTTCTTGGTCTTTTGCTTTTGGTTTGAATTCCGCTCTTTTTGAATCTCCTTCTTTTACAGGAATTTGAGCTTTGTGTTGGGCTAAAACTTCGGTTGGTACTTTTGGGTTTTCTTTAGTGCCACGCAAATGAATCACTAGTCCATTGAGGAAATTACGCAATACTTGATCACCGCATTCTACATAATTGGGATGTTTTTCATCACGGAAAAAGGCACCCAATTCTGATTTTGAGATTCTGAAATCTACTAATTCTAAAATTTCAACTATTTGGTCATCACGAAGCATCAAGGCTACACGTAATTTTTTGAAAATATCGTTGTTGGTCATATTCTTTTAATTTTTTACAAAGGTACAGTTTAAAAATAGAGAGACGTTATATTCGAGTCTGAATTCAGGGTGCTCTCTCAAAAAAATGAAGATGCATTGCTATAATTATCATTAATTGGCTGCTTTTTTTTAACATATAAGGCATATAAGTTTCTATAATTTTTGGCGTGTTTTATAGGAGTAAAATAGAAGGGCATATAAGGAACACAGGTGAATCGGTATGGTTTTTAATTTGAAAAGTCTTAAGGTTGTAGTCTTTAAGTATTTCAGACTAAAACTATGAATTTATGTTTACAAGAAGGCAAGATGTTCCCTTTTAGCCCCGGTAGTAGCGGCATCCTTTGCTTTTTTTCTTTAAAAAAGCAAAGATATAGCGGATGACGGGTTCTATGATGGCATAGAAGCCTTTTTTCTGCTCCTAAAACCTATGAAAAGGAATTTAAAACTTGAACTAGTTGGTCAAGGTCTTCTTTTTGATGATTGGCCGAAATGACGATTCGGTTCAAGGTTTTTTGGTCTGAGGGATAATCAAAATGGGTGATTACGATTTTGTTTTGCAACAATATATCATAGCTCTTGTTCCAATCTAAGTAAATGGAAGGATAGTTTGCGCTGAAATTGATTTTGGAATTGGGTTGTAAATGTTGAGCGAGATAGTTCAAATTGTCCTGTAATTTTTGAAGTTGCTGTTGTACTAAATGCCCAGTTTCTGCAATGGTTTGTACGTAGGCAGGATTCATTCCAGCGGCTGCGATGAAGGTGTCGTAATTTTTGATTTCTTGAATAAAACTGGAGTCACCAGCAATTACTCCGCCTGTTAATCCAAAAGCTTTGCCAAGTGAGGCGACTAAAATTTTGCGTTTGATGTTAGGATTCGTGATGCTCGAATAAATTCCTGAGCCGTTTTTGCCAAGGATTCCGATAGAGTGGGATTCGTCTATGACCAAAGTTATTTCTTTGTGAGAGGGAATGCTCTCGAGAATTTTTAGGTTTATGGGTTGGGTTTCAAATGATGGAACGGCATCTGTGAGCAGGGTAATTTTTTCTTTTTTTGTATCTAAAATTCTAGGGTTTAATTGATTGTTTATAAATAGAGGCAGACTGTCTTTTCTTTGAATGGCAGGATGCGAATTTGGGAAATGATAAAAAACATCCGTACTTGTGCTTAAAAAATCTATAGTTAGTTTGCCTGCTAGCATTCCAGATGACACGGTAACTGCGGCATCAGTCTGAACGAATTGCGCAAGGTGAGTTTCGCCAGTGTCGTAGGCGCTCAATTGGACGTTTGCGTTTCTTGAACTTCCGTATGCGGTGCCCCAACGCTGGATATTTTTGAAGATAATTTCTTGAAATTCGGGTAAAGTTGGCAAACCAAGATAAGCCGTTCCACCAAAATAGCGGAAGATTTCTTGGTTGATTTCGATTGTACGATTGGGGAATTGATGGACTTTCATACGAATTATAAAAGTGTCACCCCAGTTCCGTTGCCGTCTGAGTAGTTTACTTTTCCAAAATCAAGGGTTACACCAGTGGCTATATCTTGATCTAATAACAGTGCGCCATCCATGTCGACGTAATCTAACAACGGTAATAAATGAGCAATGGCCGAGATGCCTACTGAAGATTCGGTCATACAACCTACCATAGTTTTTAGCCCCAGTTTTTTGGCTTCTTCCAGCATACGTTTGCCAGGAGTGAGGCCGCCACATTTTACCAATTTGACATTTACGCCGTGGAAATGATTGTGGCATTTGGCAACATCGGATTCGATAATACAGCTTTCATCAGCAATGATTGGTAAAGCGGAGTGTTTGAAAACTTCTTTGTGCGCTTCCCAATTATCGGCTTTCATAGGTTGTTCCAAGAATTCGACGCCGAGTTTTTTTAAAGTTATGGAATTAGAAATGGTTTCTTCAACGCCCCAACCGCAGTTCGCATCGATTCTGAAGATGGCGTCTGTGTGTTTACGTAATTCAGTTACGATTTCGATGTCTTCTTTGGTTCCTAATTTAATTTTATAGATAGGCCAAGGGAGTTCTTTCATTTTGGCAACCATTTTTTCAATAGAAGCAATACCGATGGTATAATCTGTTAATGGATTTTTATCGGTAGTGAAATTCCAAAGCTCATATAGTTTTTTGCCTTTTTTGCGAGCATATAAATCATTATAAGCCAAGTCTAAAGCGCAAAGTGCAAACATATCGTCTTTTAAATAAGGATGTACTTTATCCCAAAATTCTTCGGGAGTTTCTGTTGTTGTGTTTTCTATCAGAGGTCTAATTTTTTCCAAATCCGCGCGCATCATCGGCACCGTGGTGTGATAATAAGGATTGGAAGTTGCTTCGCCAAAACCCGAATGGCCATCACTTTGGAGTTCTACAATTAGTGAAGGTTGAAAATCGATAGATTCTCTAGAAATGGTGAAGGTGTGTTTTAGTTTGAGGTTGTATTCGCGAAGGATTAGTTGCATAACATTAATTTTTATTGTTCTAAAAAAGGATTAGTAGCCCAACCAAAGTAAGGCTTTTACAAAACCATCTCGCCATAATTTTTCGTTGTGTTGGCCGCCTTTTATTATGGTCTTTGTGTTCAAATGTTTACAGGAACAACGCTTGGTATTGATGATGTTTTCTATTGTATTCAAGTCTTTGACCATACTGTCATCGTCACCTTCTTTATCTCCACACAGGAAATAGTATTTTGCTTTTATCTTTTGAGTTTGTTCTGTTAATGCGATAATATCCTTTCTGTTAATCCAGAAGGCAGGAGAAAAAACGCCTGCTTTGCCGAAAACTTCGGGATACTTTAGCGTGGTGTAAAAAGCTGTCAATCCACCCAAGGAGCTGCCAATTATAAGTGTATGTGTTTTGTCGGTTTTGGTGCGGTATTTTTTGTCGATGCTCGGCTTTAAGGTGTTGACAATAAAATCTAAATATTGATTCGCCTTGCCGCCGCCGTATTTTTCGTGCAGATAGGGTGTGAGCTCTTCTAGTCGTTTTTCGTTTCCGTGTTCAATTCCCACAACTATTATTTGTGCGTTCAGACTGTCTAATTTTTCATCAATATTCCATTCGCCACTGTAGGCTGTTTTGGCATCAAATAAATTTTGAGCATCAGGCATATAAATCACGGAATATTTCTTCTTGGAAGCGCTATAGTTTTTGGGTAAGTAGAGCCAGATTTTTTTTGTTATTTGTAACTCAGGTGATGGAATACTAAAAGTACTTACTTGAGCAGAAGCAGTGGTTTCCTGTGTCCATCCTTTCGCCAGAAGAAAAAAGAAGCAAAAAAATAGGATTGTTTTTTTAGACATAATTGAATTTTGTGGATACATATAAAAACAATAATTTAGCTAAAAATAAGAAATTGATGAATAGTTTTGAAGAAAAAAGAAGTTTACTTTTAGAAATGATAAGTTTTTCTGTGATCGATGGGAAATTACATCATCGCGAGTTTGGCTTTATCCGAATAGTAGCAAAACAACTGGGATTTACTAAAGAGCAGTATGCTGATTTGTTTCATCAAGAGTTACCTCATTTGCCCATTAAATCAGAATTTCAGCGTATTCAACAATTTTATAGATTAGCACTACTTATGCATAGTGATGGTGTTTTGCATCATAAAGAGTCGGTGGCTATTTATCAAATAGCCATTGATATGGGGTTAAATCCAGGAGCTACCAAACGAGTTTTGCAAATGATGCAGGAATCTCCTAATGCTATGATTGATGCCAAAGCATTGTTAGGAATGTTTCAAGAACAACACAATTAAGAGAGTTTCTCTTGTAATGCTTTAATTTCATCGCGGAACTTGGCAGCCTGCATAAAATCTAAATCTTTTGCGGCTTTTTCCATCGCTTTTCGTTTTTCACGAATTAATTTTTCCAATTCTGGTTTTGAAAGATAAGCCGTGTCTGGTTCTGCTGCTTTTGCAATAGTATGGCCTAATTCGTATTCCACCAGTGGATTTTTAGTAAAAGCACTGTCTATTTTTTTATCTAAAGCTTGCGGAACTTTATTGTGTTGGGTGTTGTAATTGATTTGTTTGGTACGGCGATAATTGGTTTCATCAATTGTTTTTTGCATACTCGCAGTAATTTTATCGGCATACATAATCGCTTTTCCGTTTAAGTTTCTTGCTGCACGACCAATGGTTTGGGTGAGTGAACGATGGCTTCTAAGAAACCCTTCTTTGTCGGCATCCAAAATAGCAACCAAAGACACTTCAGGCAAATCCAATCCTTCTCTCAATAAATTGACTCCAATCAATACGTCAAATAAGCCTTTTCGTAAATCTTGCATAATTTCGATACGCTCCAATGTATCTACATCTGAGTGAATATAGCGACAACGAATGGAAACTTTAGTTAAGTATTTAGCCAATTCTTCGGCCATTCTTTTGGTTAAAGTGGTGACCAAAACACGCTCATCTAATTCGCATCGTACTTGTATTTCTTCGATTAAATCATCAATTTGATTCAAACTTGGACGAATTTCGATAATCGGGTCTAACAAGCCTGTGGGGCGAATAATTTGCTCTACATAAACACCATCACATTTTTGTAATTCATAATCCGCAGGTGTGGCAGACACATAAATGACTTGATTTTGCATGGCTTCAAATTCTTCGAATTTCAAAGGGCGATTGTCCATAGCCGCAGGTAAGCGAAAACCATATTCTACCAAGTTTTCTTTTCTTGAACGGTCGCCACCATACATAGCTTGTACTTGCGACAAAGTCACGTGGCTTTCATCGACTACCAATAAAAAATCATTGGGGAAATAATCCAATAAACAGAAAGGCCTTGAGCCCGCTTCTCTTCCGTCAAGGTAACGAGAATAATTTTCAATTCCAGAACAATAGCCCAATTCTCGAATCATTTCTAAATCGAAGTTGGTGCGTTCTTCAAGTCGTTTGGCTTCTAAATGTTTGCCTATTTCTTTAAAATAATCCACTTGCTTGACTAAATCTTGCTGGATTTCCCAAATGGCATTTTGTAGCACATCAGGCGAAGTCACGAACATATTGGCGGGATAAATCGTCAATTTTTCAAAGCGTTCAATAACTTGAGCCGTTTTGGTATCAAAGCTTTCTATTTCTTCGATTTCATCACCAAAAAAATGAATTCTGAAGGCATCATCGGCATAACTTGGGTAGACTTCAACCGTATCACCTTTAATTCTGAAATTTCCTGGGGTAAATTCGGCTTCGGTTCTAGAATACAAACTTTGCACTAAGCTGTGTAGCAATTTAGTTCTTGAAATCATTTGGTTGACTTCGATGGCAATTACGTTCTTTTGAAACTCCACTGGATTTCCAATACCATAAATGCAAGAAACCGAGGCGACCACTATAATATCTCTTCGTCCAGACAATAAAGAGGAAGTCGTGCTCAAACGCATTTTTTCTAACTCTTCATTGATAGACAAATCTTTTTCTATAAAAACTCCCGTAACAGGCATAAACGCCTCGGGTTGGTAATAATCGTAATACGACACAAAATATTCCACCGCATTGTTTGGGAAAAACTGTTTGAATTCCGAGTACAACTGTGCGGCCAACGTTTTGTTGTGCGCCAATATCAGCGTTGGTTTTTGAACTTCTTGAATGACGTTGGCAACCGTAAATGTTTTTCCAGACCCAGTCACACCCAACAGCGTCTGAAAAGGGTCGCCCGCCACAATTCCTTGCGCTAATTTTTCTATCGCTTGAGGTTGGTCACCCGTAGGTTGGTAATCTGATACAATTTGGAATTTCATTGGTGGGCGAGCTAATAAGATTGTTGTGAAGAAATGATTCACAAAAATACAGCTAATCCTGAATTTATGAGCCTTAACAGTTGTTATTTTTAGTAACCCACACAATAGGCATTTTACCCAGCAAAGTCCCGCTATCCGCTATATCTTGCTGGGCGAACCCCGCCCAGCAAGGATGCCGCTCCTATCGGGGTTAGAGAGTTACAATTGGCTTTTTTAGCAGCATTCAAATCATAAATCATTTTTTTAAAATCAGCAATACATTGATTCTTCTATCAGAATTGCAGCTTTAAATTATTTTGTAAATTACACTCCATCAAACGCTTACTTTCAAAACTATGAATATGTATGATAATCCAGCGACGGTTGCCCATTCTTTTGACGAAAATTATCTTTCTCCTTATTTGATTCAAGCGCAATGGGCCGAATGTATTGCATTAAAAGCAGTGATTTACGAGTTAGCCAACCGTTTACAACGACCCATTAGTATTTTAGATATTGGGGTAGGGAGTGGTCGTGTCATTCAAAACCTCCACGATATTCCCGAAATATGGCAGCATGTGGCGCATTATACAGGTACCGATAATGCTGTTTTATGTTTGGACTTAGCCTCAAAAAGGGTGAATACTTTAGGTATAACTGATAAAGTAACCTTGATTCAAATGGATGCCGTTCATTTACAGAAACTAACAGCCACTTTCGATTTGGTTATTTGCACTTGGTTTACGCCGGGTAATTTTTATCCCGATGATTTTGATTTTGAAAACTATCCTAAGTCCTTTCAAAAGTTAGATCTAAGTAGGAATCCTAAGTTTACCTCAGTTTTTTCTCAAGTTTATAGTTTGTTAGGCCCTCAAGGAGAGATTATTTTAGGAGCTTGTTACAAAGACAATGAGGCTACTAGATTCAAACAAGAATTCAGCTATAAAAAAATGGGAATGACAGTGATTACTGCTCCTGAAGATAGTTTTACCGCCACCCAAGAGCGGTTTTGGTCACAACGTTTTACGAAAGAAAAATTAATCTCTTACTTGTCTTTTGTACCCGTTGATTGCATTTCATTTCATGATTTGGACACGTATGAATATGCCTTTCAAGTACGGGTTAAAAAATCATAAATCAAATTTGTTGTAGACATACTCCTCAAACCACAAAGGAAGGTCTGAAGTGTGGAATTTTATAGCTTGTCCTTTGTAAATTTCTGCAAGTAAATCCATTTTTTTTCCAGAATTATCAAATAAAAAAGCGCGATCTACTATTTTTATTGCCTCTGAAAGGTTTTCTAACGTTTTGAAATATCTTTTTTCAATTTTACTTCCATCAACATTATGACCTCCTTTTGCAACTCTAAGCCGAACCCTGTCTATGTTTTTATGAAAATCATCGGTACAGATAAAATAAAGATACGTTTTAAAGCCAGATTTTTTTGCTATCTCTAATTCTCTGAGTTTAGAGCTGTTACTCATTACGGTTTCGTAAGAAAATGATTTTTGTTCTTTTAGGAGTAAAAAACGAATAAAGGCTGCGGCAAAAGCAGCTTCGTAACTGTTTGTTTTTTTGGGTTTATTTACAATGAAATTTTCGGCTATAATTAAATCAATTCTGAAATTTTCTTGTTTAGCTTTGGCTAATAAAGACTGGCTATCATCTAAAAGAGTGTATTGTTCTAGATCTTTTGAAGTTACTTTTAGACCAAAGTCAGTTAAATCGATTAAGCCTTTGGTTTGTAATTTTTTTTCTATTTCATCAGCATTTATGAAGATGCCAGATTGGTAATTTTTACTTATTATATTGTATAAAGATGTTTTTCCAGAACCGTTAGGGCCAGCAAAAAGCCTTATTTTACTTTGATTTGAGATACAATATTGTACCTTTCTTTATTTTTAAGGAGGATCTTAAAGGTTTAGTGTTTAGTTCAAGAATTTCTCCATTGGCACTTTCGCAAACAACCTTATTGCCGTTATTGTAAGTAAAGGATAAGCCAAGAGCTTTGTTTTCTCTTATTGCGATTAGTGCTGCTTTTTTCCCTGCTACTTTTAAATTTGATACTTCTTTGGCATTTGAGCGAAACACTATTTTTTTAGCTTTCTTTTCAGGTAACATAATTATTGTATTTTAATTACATACAAATATAAAGTTTTATTTGCTAATTAATTACTATTCAAATTTCCATTCCTTTTGTTGTTTTTCGGTCAAAAAGGTCCACGCCAAGATGCGGCTAGTTTTTTGACCTTGCGCCATGTCAATGGTTTTAATAGTGGCGGCATGTACTTTGTTTAATGTTTTGTATAAACTATTCAAATGAGATTGTTTGGACACTAAAGTAGTAAACCAAAGGCATTGCATCGGGTATTTAGCGCTTTCGTAAATCATTTGGGTGATAAAGCCTAATTCGCCTCCTGGGCACCATAATTCTGCGTTTTGTCCCCCAAAGTTTAAAACAGGAGTAGTTATTCTTTTGTTTTCTAGATTGTTTACTTTTCGAACAGCGACTTTGGTAGCTTCTTCTTTGGAGTTGTGAAAGGGTGGGTTACAAATCGTAAACGCAAATTTGTCCTCAGGTTCCATGATGTTTTTAAAAATAAATCGAGGTTCCGTTTGTAATTGAAGGCTTACTGCATCGATTAGTTTTGGATTTTTTTCGATGATTTGTTTGCAATTTTGTATGGCTTTTTCATCAATGTCTGTACCAACAAAGCTCCAACCATAAACGGCATTTCCTAAAATAGGATAAATACAATTGGCGCCCATTCCAATATCAAGTCCCTGAACGTTTTCGCCTCTTGGCACGATTCCATTATTGCTTTCAGCTAATAAATCGGCTAAATAATGCACATAATCTACACGTCCTGGAATTGGAGGACACAGGAAATCATTGGGAATGTCCCAATACTTCAAGTCGTAATACGCAATTAAAAGGGATTTATTCAAGGCTTTTACAGCTTCGGGACTACTAAAATCAAGAGTCTGAATTTGATGTTCGTTATTGCCTACAAAAGAATTGAGTTCAGGTAATACTTCAATTAAATAGTCAAAATCGTAGCCAAAACGGTGTTGATTTCTGGGATGTAAATTTTGTTTTTCGGACGGGTTTTTCGGTTTCATTTTCTGAGTTTCGAGGTAAAGATACGGATTCCTTTTTTTAAATTAATCCATGCATTCCATCAATAATAAATCGCCCTCGGCATGTTCAATGGTTACTAGGCCATCTGCAGCTACCGCATTGCTGCTTCCGGTTCTATAGCCTATGGTAAGGGTGTCGTTGGTCAAGGGATACACTAGGTTTTGGGAGTGAATTCCGGTTACTACCCCAATTGGGATTAGTGAAATCGGAGTGCGCGCCGTGTACCATTTTTGGAATTTATTGGGCAATAAAAAAATCTTTGAATGGTCGTCCAAAATCACAATTTTAATTAAATCTCGGTACCGTACAATATTGGTGAGATTGGTTATGGTGTGATCGGCACGTTTGCCAGTGGCCCAAACAATATTTACCGCAGGAATGTTTCGTTCGATGAGGTAGTCCAGTGCTTTTTCTAGATCGGTTTTGTTTTGATCGGGAGTGTGCACTATTTCTAGCGGGTACTGAGTGGTTTTGTATATTTCAGGATCAAAATCACGATCAAAATCTCCCAATAAAACATCAATTTTTACATCCAATTCCATCACTCTTACAATGGCCGAGTCGAGTACTACAACTAAAGGGGACCATTCTAATAATTGTCCTAATAATTCGGGCTGGCACGCCGCACCATTAGCAATAATTAGAGCTGGTTCTTGATCGTCGCGAACGATATGGTGTGAGGACATGTTTAGTATTTGATTTTAAATTGTAAGGAGCAAATGTACAAAAGTTATCCGTTTGAATTAATGATCAAAAAATCTGTGGTGGTAAGTGATTTGACCCAAATGATATGATAAATGAGAACTTAGATGCACTAAAAAAAAGGCATAGGTCGTTTTTGTGTCTAAAACCAAAAGAGGATAGCTCTTTGTCATGTCTGCCTCTGTTAACTTGTCCAACGATTCATTAACAACAGTAATAGTGTCTTCTATTTTTTCAATCAACACATCTTTTGGAATATTTTTGGCTGAAAATTCGAGTTCCCTGTTGCGTACGAAGTTTGTTTTGCCAATTTCAGCTCCAATGTAGGTATTCAAATTACCTACGATATGCAAACAAAGATTTCCAGCCGAGTTGTTGATGTACTGATTGGAGCGCCATACTGCATTTTCGTCTTGATAGGACGCTATTTCGTTTTTTAACTTTGTTAAGTCTCTAGTAAATAGTGTTTTTAGCGTTGGGATAAGCATACTGAGTTTGAAAAAGGAAGTTATTGAACCGTATAATATCTCGTATCAATTTCACTTAATGAAAAATACCCTAAAGGATAATTGGCTTTATCAGTAGTGTTAATGATGTTTCCTCGAACGGTAGCTGGGGGAGATTGAAAAGGTCCACCTCCACTATTACCAGATATATTGACTAGAATGCTCATGTAGCTATGGTAGGATTTCGATATGCCATAGTGGGTAATATTAACGATATCTCCTTTTTTAAGATCGTCAATTTGAGCAATACTAAAAAATTCATTGCCATCAAAGAATTCATCTCGATCCACATAAAGACTTGATTTTTTTTGAGACGAGGATGAAAATTTATACAAATAGTAATTGGGCGTATTGGCGGGGTCATTGTAATATGATTTTACCTCGATCTCATCTCCAGAAAAACCGCTGTCATTTTTTTGTTCAATTCTAGTAATCGCTGGCACGGGTTTAAGAGTTTCGGTCGCTGTGTAGGATTGTCCTTTGCTTAGTACCGACAGGGTGTAGGTTTCGTTTATTGCTGGGATGAAATTGGTGCAAATATATTCTCCAGTGTTTTCTTTTTCAATAAAGTTGAATACTGTATTGGAACTGTTGGTCACTTTTATGGTTGCGCCGCTTACTACAGGAATTACATTGCTGAAATAATCTGTGGTCGTAGTTAGTTTAATTACTTGGGTATTGCCAGGTGTTCCTTTTTGCCAATTGATTGACGCTTGAATCACGAGCTTTGGAGGGGCTGTTTTTAGGTTA
Organism: Flavobacterium succinicans LMG 10402; assembly: GCF_000611675.1. Classification (GTDB taxonomy): domain Bacteria; phylum Bacteroidota; class Bacteroidia; order Flavobacteriales; family Flavobacteriaceae; genus Flavobacterium; species Flavobacterium succinicans. The sequence continues at coordinate 28,026 of NZ_JATV01000022.1, forward strand.
ACGTCAATAACATCCTCACAACTTATGGATAAGATAGAGGCTATAAATAGGAATAAAAAAGTGAATTTTTGCATGATGCTTAAAATTTAAAATTATAACTAACCGCGGGAACCATTCCGAAAATTGACGTTCGTACAGCTTCATTTAGGCCAGTGTCAATGTTTTGTCTAAAATTGATCGAGGCGGCGTTTCTTCGATTGTACAAGTTGTAAATACTAAAAACCCATTCGGTTTTGTAATTGCGATTGTTGTTTTTTCTTGGGGTCAAAGTCGCGGCAATGTCTAAATGATGATAAGCAGGTAAACGATTCGCATTTCGCAATCCGTAGCTTGGCACAATAATGTCTTCGTACTCATATTGCCCTTCAGGATAGGTAACAGGTTGTCCACTTTGTAAAGAAAAATTAGCACCAAACGTCCATTTGTCATTCAACGCGTACGAACTAGTGATGGCTAAATTATGTAATTTGTCGTACACAGAATTATACCATTGGCCATTATTGATTCCGGTTTCAAGTGCATTTCTACCAGGCGTTTGTTGCTCGGATTTGGATAAGGTATACGAAATCCAACCATTCAATTTGCCTTCGTTTTTCTTTAAAAGAATTTCAAGACCGTAAGCGCGCATTTGACCATTTAACACCACTTGTTCCAATGCTTTGTTGGCAATCAATTCTGCTCCATCAATGTAATCGATACGGTTTTTTATTTTTTTGAAATAGGTTTCCACTTCTAACGAATACATGCCTTCTTTGAAGTTTTTAAAATAACCCAAAGCCACCTGATCCGCCAATTGTGGCTTGATAAAATTGTCACTCGGCGTCCAAACATCTAATGGAGTAGGTGAGGAAGTATTCGAAACCAATTGTAAATATTGTACCATGCGATTATAGCTGGCTTTGATCGATTGGTTTTCGTTCAATTGATAGGAGGCTGAAAAGCGGGGTTCAAAATTGTCAAAACTTTGAATCACATCGTTTCGTCCGTAAAATTTAGTGTCAATTGGCGTTCCTTTTTCATACAATTGAAGATCGTTGTTGAATACCACTGGATTATTGTTTGCATAAATATTGACAGTGGATTGCCCCAAACGATAAAACAAACTATAGCGTAAACCATAGGATAGACTGAAGTTTTTGGTCACATCATGATCAGCACTGATGTAGATAGCGGGTTCCAAAGCATATTTTTTGTCCAATTGATCTCTATTAATCCCTGACTCCTCGCTTGAAGGAATAATAGTACCGGGATTGAAGTCATAATAAATAGCATTCAAACCATAATTGAGTTTGAAAGAGTCCGAAACGTAATTTTTAAAATCGTATTTTATGTTGTAATTCTTAATGCCTGAGTCCCATTTGAATCCTACAAAATCCAATTGTAAACCATAATAATAATCGCTATAAATCAAGGAAAGATTGGAGAATAGTTTGTCTGAATACAAATGATTCCATCGTAAGTTCAACGTTGAATTCCCATAAGTATTGGTAAGTTGTTGACTTAAACTGAAAACATCTCTTCCAAAATATCCTGAAAAATAAAGGTTGTCATTTTCGGTAAGTTTATAGCTTAATTTAGCATTTAAGTCATAAAAATAGGCTGAATTGTCTTTTTGCTCTGGTGATAATTTCAAAAATAAATGAGCGTAGGATCCACGTCCTCCAATTAAAAACGATCCTTTGTCTTTTACCAACGGCCCCTCGGCTAATAAACGACTAGTAATAAGACCGATGCCTCCGTTCATATGAAATTTTTTGCTACTTCCATCCTTTTGATAAATATCCAAAACCGAAGAAGCTCTTCCTCCAAAACGGGAGGGAATACCTCCTTTGTATAGTTTTAAATCTTTAATAGCATCGGGATTGAATACCGAGAAAAATCCAAAAACATGTGAGGAATTGAAGATAGTGGCTTCATCTAATAAAATTAAATTCTGATCGGCTCCACCTCCTCGAACGTTGAAACCTGACGCGCCTTCACCAGCATTGGTTACGCCCGGAAGTAATAAAATTGATTTTAAAACATCGGCTTCACCCAATACTACCGGCATTTTTTTAATAGTAGCCATCGAGAGTTTGTTGACGCTCATCTCAGGTTTCTTGATGTCGGTTTTGGTACGGTTGTCGGTGATGATCACTTCATTCAATTGATTGTTTTGATTGGAAAGCTGCCAATTGGAACGAGTATTTTGAGAAAAATCGATCGTTTCATTTACAGTTTGATATCCTAAGTACGAAATTTGAACTTGGTGTTTTCCTTTTGGAATCGTAATGGAATAAAAGCCATATTCGTTGGTAGTTACGCCTGTTTTTAATTCAGGGAAAACTATATTGACACCAATTAATGTCTCATTACTGTTTTGGTCAGTAATGGTTCCGCTTAGCGTGAATCTTTCTTTAGGTAAAGGAATGTTGCTTTTTTCTTGTGCCAAAAAATTTTGGTAAAACAACATACATAGTATAACATAAACGGTTATGTAGTAATTTTTCATAGGTTAATTTTAGAACTACAAAGTAGACGATTTTTTAAGTGATTTGTTACTGTACAAATGTTAATGATTGGTTAACAAAAAAAAAGAGAATTGTTTCCTGTCGGCTTCTTTACTAGTATATTGGTCTTATGTTAGGGTTAAATTGAAGTAGTTTAGTTATGCAAAATAAACACTTTGTCTTTATAATATAAGTACAGAATTAGGAAAAGGTTAACAAATAGTGTGTAGATTAATATTTCATGTTGTTTGTTTTACAAGTATGTTTTTAAGTTTTGAAAGGATAGGTAGAAAATGATTTGGGATCTTTTGGATAGAAAATCTTAATGTCAGGAGAAGTTATTTACCTTTGAAATAGCATATAAATTTTTAGCTTATGACAACACTTCTTCAAAAAAACATCGCAGCGCATATTTCACTTTCAGATACGGAAATGGAAGCTTTCTGCAATTTATTTGAACACAAAACGATCAAGAAAAAAAGTTTTTTGTTGCGAGAAGGAGAAATTTGCAAGTTTGAAGGTTTTGTAACAAAAGGCCTTTTTAGGGTTTATCACATTGATAAAAATGGTTTTGAGCAAATACTCTATTTTGCTATAGAAGATTGGTGGATTACAGATATTGATAGTTTTACTAATGAAATACCTTCTCAACTTTTTATAGAAGCACTTGAGGATAGTGAGGTACTTTTAATTTCAAAAAAAAACAAGGATTTTGCCTATGAAAATTTGCCGAAAATAGAAAAGCTATATAGGATAATGACTCAAAAAACGCATGTTGCACTCCAACGCAGAATGATTGATAGTATGAGTAAAACAGCAGGGTCTCGTTATGTAGATTTCGTTAAGAAATATCCACAACTTTTGCAACGCCTGTCTAATGTTCAAGTGGCTGCCTATTTGGGTATTACCAATGTTTTTTTGAGTAATATTAGAAAGAAAATTAGTTCGAAATAATAAAGATTCTTTTTTCATTTATTAAACTAGTTTAATGTTTTGATAGTGCTTTCTATTTCATCTTTGCGGTATTAATTTAAATAATGCAAATAATGAAATCACAGATTATTTCAACAGTTTTTTTAACCATTTTAACTTTATTAACTATGGAATCACAAGCACAAACTTTCAAAACAATTGAAAACAAAGATTTAAAACTTGAAGTTTACAACTCATCCGAAAACAGTTTTGGTGTAGCATCTGTAATTGTATCCGGAAAAAAAGATGCGGTTTTAATTGACACCCAATTTACATTGGCGGATGCCGAAAAAGTAGCACAAGAAATAAAAAAATCTGGCAAAAAATTAACCACCATTTTTGTTTCTCACGGCGATCCAGATTTTTACTTTGGTCTAGAAGTATTCAAAAAATATTTCCCAGAAGTTACAGTCTATGCAACACCTGCAACCATTGAACATATTAAAGCAACAGCTCAAAAAAAAATAGACGTTTGGGGCGAAAGATTGGGTAAAAACATTACTTCAAATGTTATTTTACCTCAGGTTTTAAAAGGAAACAGCATTGAATTAGAAGGTCATCAATTAGAAATTATTGGCTTGCAAGAATTTCCTTCTAAAACTTTTGTTTGGATTCCTTCTATCAAAGCAATTGTTGGCGGAATAAATGTTTTTGGAACCACTTTTCATCTTTGGATGGCAGATGCACAAACTGCAGAAGCTCGCAAAAACTGGATTTCAGTTTTAGATAAAATTACAGCTTTGAATCCTGAAATTGTAATTCCTGCTCACGCCAATTCAAATTCTCCATTTGATGTAACTGCCGTAAGTTTCACGAAAACGTACATACAATTCTATGAAGAAGCTTTAAAAACCAATACAACATCCGAAGCTTTAATTACAGCTTTGAAAACAAAATATCCAACACTAACTTTTGATACTGCCTTGATGATAGGAGCAAAAGTAAATACAGGAGAAATGAAATGGTAAAATCAATTCTATGCAGCTTGGCTTTGCTTTTGGCATTGTCAAGCTGTTCTTTAAATAAAAAAGCAATGACAAATCTTGATATTATAAAAAGCACCTACGAAGGCAAAACTTCGGAAAAAAACGGTAAAAATTTGGCTAAATACGTAGCAGACAATATCAGTTGGACCGAAGCCAACGGTTTTCCGTATGCAGGAACTTATATTGGTTTAGAAAATGTCATAGCTATCCGAAAGTCTAAAATAAAAAATGCCTGAGAATCCCGTATTTTTGATTTTGCGAAACAAATAATACTTTATGGGACTCTTCAGGCGAAACAAAAATATCAAAAAACCAGTTATTCGACAAATTATTGACCTTGTTCCTCGATGGATGCTTGAATCTTGTGC
>NZ_JATV01000023.1 GCF_000611675.1 Flavobacterium succinicans LMG 10402
GAAAAATAACGCTAATTTAGTCCCAAAGCGCGTGTAGCGCGGGAACGTTATGGGTCAGCTTGAAGAACCGTAAGGAGATGGAGTTGACGGGAATTTTGACATCAAAAACCAATCTGATTATGTAACTGTCTCTTATTGTAAATTTACTTACTTGAAGCCCCCAAGAGCAGGAGGTTCAGGCGGTTCGGATGACCATAGATACTCTAACTTGATCGGCTCTAGAGATGATGCAACTGCCGATCGCGGTAAATTGAGAGTTACTTTCGCTCGTTGCTGGTGGGCTAGTGTTTGCAACGAGAGAATGCCAAGAATTCGTTTTGGAAGAGTGCATATCATTAATAATTATTTCAGCAGTAGTGTGAGCAATAAGTGTGTAGCCGCTGGTTTTGAAGCGAACATTCGTGTGGAGAACAACGTATTCGAAAATGTAAAAACACCAATCGATTTGATGACTGGATTTACTGCTGCTACTGCGGTGGGTAACATTTTCACCAACACTACAGGAAATACTGCGGGTAGCAATACTGCGTTTACAGCTCCTTATTCTATTCCAACGCTTACGGCATCTGCAGTTAAGGCTAATGTTTCAGCTGGAGCAGGAGCAACATTTACAGGAAATGTTTGTGGTTCTTTTTAAGCAATTGAAAAGAATGTAATAGGAAAAGGTGTGGTATCTTTTTCAAGCCCTCAAATGACATAGTTGTTTGAGGGTATTTTTTTGTAGTATAAAAAAATAAAAAACAAAGTTATAGTGGTGGATTTTCGGTTATTCCTATATTTGGAAAGCCCAATCTAGATTTACCATTATGTTGAAAACTTGCCTACTATTACTCTTCTTTTTTAGTTTTGCTGTAGAGCAACCTACATTTTCTGAAAGGAGCACTCCTAAAACAATAGTAGTTCCAGCTTCTTTTTTACCACTTACTTTAGAGGAGCTAACTGCCGATACTATTGTTCCGATTGCAATTTTGGAACAAAAGAGCAAAAATGTTTTTGAAAAATATGGAATCGATTTTCAAGGAAATTGTTATGATTGTGATTTAGCCAACCTCAAAATTTCAAGACAAAAGTTGATTTTTACCAATGTTTGTGATGCTACACAATCCATTGCATTGAAGGTGTTATTCATTAAGAAGCTGAACAATCAAATTATAATTGGTACCCCCAATAGCCAATGGATTTTGTTTAAAGTAGCAAAAGAAGGTGTTTACCAATTGAAAATAGAAGGTAATCGAATGATCAAAGAGGGTTTTAAAGTGAGTGCTTTTTTTACACTAAATAAAAAATTGCGTCAGTTTAAAGTCCATGATTGTGGCGATTTTCAAGGATAGTTTTTCAAGGTATATCAATTTTTTTTAAAATCCCAAAAAAATGTTAAACCTATTTAGCTTTTAAAAGTCTAAATACAAAACAAACCAAATAACCCAAAATAGCCAATTATGAAATACTTACCACTACTTGTATTCGCGATGTTGTTCATAGCATGTGAAAAAAGCGATGATATTCCACAAAATCCTACTGAGCCTTTTTATTATCCACCTACTACAGGAAGTGCTTGGGAAACGAAATCCCTAGCCAGTTTGGGATGGAACCAAAGCGCGGTTCAGCCCTTAAAAGAGTATTTAACTGATAAACATACCAAATCCTTTATGATACTAGTTAATGGAAGAATCGTAATGGAAGAATACTTCAACGGACACACCGCAGCGGCTACTTGGCAATGGAATAGCGCTGGAAAGACTTTGGTGGCTACTACCACGGGAATTGCACAACAAGAAGGCTTGCTTAACATCAACAACAAAGCGTCTCAGTATTTAGGTATTGGATGGACAAGTGAAACATTGGATAAAGAAAATTTGATTACATCGAGACATTTACTGACGATGAGTTCTGGTTTGAATGACGAAAAAGAGCTTGTTATAAAATCAAATTTGACATATTTGGCCGATGCAGGTACAAGATGGTCGTATCATAATGTGTTTCAGAAGTTGATGGATGTAGTGGCTGCGGCTAGTAAACAAGACTTTGAAGTGTATTTCAATGCAAAATTGAAAAACAAAATAGGAATGGATGGTTTCTGGAACTATGGACCTATTTTTAAGATTTATAATAGTTCAACTAGAAGTATGGCTCGATTTGCACTTTTGGCACTTAAAAACGGTAAATGGAATAATGAGCAAATCATTAATGAAGCCTTTTTTAAGGAAAGTATCAGTACCTCTCAAACCATTAATCCTTCTTATGGTTATTTGTGGTGGTTGAATGGAAAATCGAAGTATATGGTTCCGGGTGGGCAAACAGTTTACCAAGGGGCTTTGGTGCCTAATGCACCTGCCGATATGTATGCAGCGATGGGTGCAGAGGACCAACGCATTTATGTGATTCCGAGCAAGAATATGGTGGTGATACGAATGGGTGATATTTCGGATCCTACGAATCCTAATTTTGCACTTTCTGGTTTCGATACGGCACTTTGGGATAAAATAAATGCGGTGATAAAATAATTTGTAATTTTATTTAAAAAGCGACAACAAATCTTGGTTTTGTTATCGCTTTTTTTGTTGTATCCAAACAGAAAACCCTGTGAATCTCTAGACCCGATCGCAGCCGCATCCTTTTGTGCAGCGATAGCTGTACAAAAGATAGAGTGGAGAGCGGGAACGTTACTGGCTGAAACTAACTATTCTTTCGCTCCTAATTGAGACTGCCATGAAACATTTAAAACTGGGATACTATTAGAATTAGTACTTATAACATGATCCTAGCCCTACCCTTTTAGTAAAAAAAATAATCCTAAAAAAAGTGTATAAAACTGATTTTCAATCAATAAAACTAGTATTGTACTATTTATTTTATTATATTTGATTTACATATATAATATTATTGCTGTTTGCCCTGATTTTACCAAATTTTTATTTTTTGCTCAAAAAGTCAATTCTAAATTAGTTTTGATTTTAAACGAAGCTTAAAAAATTTTAAATAATCTAATAAAACCTATATATTATGAAAATCACTATTGTAGGAAGTGGCTATGTTGGTCTTGTAACAGGAGCCTGTTTTTCCGAAGTTGGTATTAATGTTACGTGCGTAGATATAGACCGTAATAAAATAGACAAGCTTAACGACGGAATCATCCCCATTTATGAGCCTGGACTTGAGGATATGATTACCCGAAACATGAAAAAAGGGCGATTACTTTTCACCACAAACATACAAGAAGCCTTAATTGATTCCGAAGTTTTATTTATTTCTGTGGGTACGCCCCCCGATGAAGATGGTAGTGCGGACTTAAAATATGTATTGGCAGTTGCAAGAGATTGCGGGAAATATATTAATGATTACTTATTAGTTGTAACCAAAAGTACTGTGCCTGTTGGAACTTCTCAGAAGGTAAAAGAGGCGCTGCAAGAAGAGTTAGATAAGAGAAAGGTTTCCATAAACTTTGATGTTGCATCTAATCCAGAGTTTTTAAAAGAAGGAGCGGCCATTGATGACTTTTTAAAACCAGATAGAATTGTAGTGGGGCTTGAAAGCGAAAGAGCTCAAGAGTTAATGAAGAGTTTGTACAAGCCGTTTACGCTGAATGGTCATCCAATCATTTTTATGGATATCGTTTCCGCAGAAATGACCAAATATGCAGCAAATGCTATGCTTGCCGCAAAAATTAGTTTTATAAACGACATCGCTAATCTGTGCGAAATTGTTGGAGCTGATATTAATAAAGTCCGTAAGGGAATTGGTTCAGACTCCCGAATCGGAAATAAATTTATATATCCAGGTATTGGTTATGGTGGATCTTGTTTCCCAAAAGATGTACAAGCATTAATTAAAACTGCTGGCGAATACGATTATGAATTACGCGTTTTAAAAGCCGTAGAAGCCGTTAATAATGACCAAAAATTAGTGCTTTTTCATAAAATAATGAAGTATTTTAATGGAGATGTCAAAGGCAAAAATATTGCGCTATGGGGGCTTTCTTTTAAACCACAAACCGATGATATGCGCGAAGCGCCTTCGTTATACATTGTAAAAAATCTACTGAAAGCAGGGGCAATTGTAAAAGCCTACGACCCAATCGCTATCAATGAAGCGAAACATCATTTTGGTGACACCATTTCGTATTACGAAGATCAATATGAAACCCTTATTGATGCTGACTGCTTGGCAATTCTAACCGAATGGCCGGAATTCAAATTTCCAAATTTGAAGATTGTTCAAAAATTACTGAATCGACCTGCAATTTTTGATGGACGTAACATTTACGATAAAGATGAAATGAAACACAACGGTTTTGATTATTTCTGTATTGGAGTGAATACTTCAAAATAGGTAATCTCTCGTAAATAGTAATTCGGTTCTAAAAATACAGGTTATGGCAATGAAAAAAATTTTAGTAACTGGTGGTGCCGGTTTTGTAGGCTCACATTTATGTGAACGTTTATTAAACGAGGGCAATGAAGTGTATTGTTTGGATAATTTTTTTACGGGGCAAAAAAAGAATGTGGTTCATTTGTTAGACAACCCTTATTTTGAATTGATCCGTCACGATGTGACTACTCCATTCTTTATCGAAACGGATGAGATTTACAATCTTGCTTGTCCAGCTTCGCCAATACATTACCAACACAATCCTATAAAAACAATCAAGACCTCTGTGATGGGTGCCATTAATTTGCTAGGACTTGCCAAACGAGTAAATGCTAAAATATTACAAGCATCGACTAGTGAAGTCTATGGAGATCCATTGGTACATCCGCAACCAGAATCGTATTGGGGACATGTAAACCCCATTGGGGAGCGCTCTTGTTATGATGAAGGCAAACGTTGTGCTGAAACATTATTCATTGATTACCACAAACAGAATAATGTCAAAATTAAAATCATAAGAATATTCAATACTTATGGCCCAAGAATGGATCCTAATGACGGAAGGGTTGTTTCCAATTTTATTGTTCAAGCTTTACAAAATCAAGATATCACTATCTACGGAAAAGGACAGCAAACCAGAAGTTTTCAGTATGTAGATGATTTAGTGGAAGGAATGATAAAATTGATGGCTACACCAGATCATTTTACCGGTCCAGTCAATGTGGGCAATCCAAATGAGTTTACCATTCTTGAATTGGCCGAAAAAGTGATACAATTAACGGGTTCAAAATCAAAATTAATCTACCAACCCTTGCCTTCTGATGACCCAATGATGCGCCAACCAGATATAACGATTGCCAAAAAAGAGTTAGACTGGTCTCCAAAAATTCAATTAGACGAGGGCTTAATTGAAACGATAAAGTTTTTTGAATCAATAATTTAAATGAGTTTTTTGAAGAGTACTACTTAAAAAAATCCTGTTATGAAATTATATAATCTTCAATTGGTTGAAAAAATGTGCAGAGGCAATCAAGAACAGATTGCAAAGATGGCTGAAGTATTTGTAGAACAAATTATAGATGCTATAAACGAGATAGAAGCGGCCTATACAGAAAAGGATTTTATAAAAATCGTTAGATTATCGCATAAGATAAAACCAACCTTGGCTTACTTTGGAACGGATGAATTAGCAGAGGAATTTCTTCTTACCGAAGATTTATTGTCTAATGAAATTACTGCACCAGAAGTAGATATGAAAATTGCATCACTAAAGTTGATTGCACAGGAAGTAGTAGTTCAAATGAAAAATGATTTTAATATAACGAATACCTAAACTTATGAAGAAAAAGATATTAGTAGTAGATGATGAAATAAGCATTTGCTTGTTATTGCAAAATTTTCTTTCTCAGGATTATGAAATTATAACAATACACGATCCTATAGAAGCGCTTCAATGGCTTGATGAGAGTCTTCCTGATTTAATAATTAGTGATATCCAAATGACAAATATGGATGGTTATGAGTTTTTGACTAAGGTCAGACAACGTGGATTTACCAAACATACGCCATTTATTATGTTATCGGGTAAGTCAGAAAGTAAAGAGCGAATAAAGTGTTATAGACTGGGGGCTCAAGATTACCTGACCAAACCCTTCAATCCAGAAGAATTGGAAGAATTGGTCAAGAAAAATATCTACCCCATTCATTTTGCCATAGAATGGTGAGAAATTTAGCAATGTTCGCAATTTAAATTAAGTCCTTATGAACTCAAATCTAACAATTTTATATATCGGTAGCACTGCAGAATATTTTAATCAAAAAGAATTTGAAAATTGGACTATAACTGTGATAGAAAATAGTGTTAAGGCTACAAAATTTCTTCAGTCTCACAAAAATATAGATGCTATACTTTGTGATTATAATTTGCCAGGGAACAACGGAATATTTCTTTATGATTGGATTAGAGCACAAAGTGAATATGACGCTATTCCCTTTGTATTGCTTGTTAAAGATTTTAATCCAGAGCTCTATAAAACAGCATTTATAAAGCAAATTGATGATTTTTATGTCATTTCAAATACAGCTGCAAGCGCTATTTTAAATAGAGTTGCATTTTTATCCCTACATAGAAAACCAAAAAACAAAAAAGAAACAGTCCTAGATTTCAGAGAGGAAATGTATAAAATGCCGTTGTCAAAACGCATATTCGACATTTTTGTAGCCTCATCGGTCCTTATTGTAGCGTCACCATTTTTACTACTTGTTATTGCCGCTATCCGACTTGAATCCAAAGGTAAAGTATATTACATCTCAAAACGTGTGGGTAGAAAAACTTTCGATTTTTACAAATTAAGGTCCATGCGGACAGGATCAGACGAGCTCCTAAAAAAACTCGCAGTTGAAAAAAATCAATATAAAAAAGAAGAAACTAAGTCATCCGATAATCCATTAGATATTCCTTGTCCTAGATGCAGTATGCTACCCGAAGGGCAGACCTGCTCTTCCCTTATGTATATAGACACACACGAAATATGTGATTATTGGTTTACTGTTCAAAAAAAGGAAGCTGCCAAAAATAATTCAACTTTTGTGAAAATTGTGAATGATCCTCGAGTTACAAAAGTGGGTAAGTTTATCAGAAATACCAGTATTGATGAGCTACCTCAATTGATCAATGTATTAAAAGGCGATATGTCAATTGTAGGCAACAGGCCTTTGCCGCTTTATGAAGCAGAAATGCTAACAGGAGATGATTTATCTAAACGTTTTTTAGCACCTCCAGGAATTACAGGTTTATGGCAAGTAGAACTAAGAGGAAAAGGCGGAAAAATGTCTGAAGAAGAAAGAATGCGCCTCGATAATGAATATGCAGATCAATTTAAGGGAGATAACTATTCTTTTTGGTACGATATGAAACTCATTTTAAGAACTATTCCAGCACTGCTTCAAAAAGGTTCTGTTTAATACCTATGATCTGACCCTAATTTAATTATGAAAAAACAACTTAAAATAATATCCATTATTAGTGTTTTTGTTTTATGCTTGCATAACACGCAAGCTCAAACCGTTCAAAATAAAGACACTTTACTAACCGGTAGTGAGTTTTACTTTCCGCCGCTAAAAGTGGTTATAGATTCTGTATTGAAAAGAAATGCAATGGTCAAGTTTAGAAAGAATCACGTTGGTGTAAAAGAATCTACTCTAGCATCAGAACGTATTTTTTGGACAAGAAATATTGGTGTACAAGTAGATGGTAGATATGGTACTTTAAATAATTTCTCAAATAATGATGATGGGGTTTCTAATACTGCCTTTTCAACACTTTCCACTCAATACAATTATAGTGTGGGGATGTATCTAAAATTTCCAGTGTTTGATATGTTAAACAGAAAGAATCAACTCAAACTAGCGAGACTCGAAATTGAAGAAGCCAAAAATATGACCAAATTTCAAGAAGATGAAATACGGCAAACGGTTATTAGGATGTATCAAGACGTTATTTTGAAGCAACGATTATTGCAAATACGATCTAAAAACTTTGGCAACGGAAAAGTAAACATGGAAATGGTTGAAAAAGAATTTAGAAATGGTGTGGTACCCGTTGCAGAATATGTGCGAATAACTAGTATTACTGCTAATCTTGAGGCCGATTATGAATCCGCAAAGTCAGAATTTATAATTGCAAAACAATTACTCGAAGACATGTCAGGACTCGTGTTCGATTTAATAAATTAATTAAGAAAGATGAAAATAATTGATTTTGTACGATTGATTTTAAAGCATCTGCTGCTCCTACTACTGGTTCCATTAGTACTTGCTTCATTGGTAATTTTACTTACCAAGAACCCATCTTTTGAATATTCTTCTCAAACGGTTTTATACACGGGTATCGCGACGGGTTCTTCTATTGAAATGGATAAAACATTCAATTATCAAGCATCGAACGCCGCTTTTGATAATTTGATTAATATTATAAACTCTCGCGAAACTCAAGAAGAAGTTGCCGTTAGGTTATTAGCACAACATTTGATGCTCCCAGAAGCCAATCCGAGATACATATCCAAAACGTTTTATGACCAATTAAGAAGCAAAGTACCAGCTTCCTTGTATAAATATGTAGTGCACGAAAATAAAGCAGTGCCTTCTTCAATGGAAATAAATGATCCAGATAAAGCATTATTTCCCCCTGAAATCAATAGAGCAGATTACGAAAAAACCGTTAAAAATTTAATGGATTTAATGAAGAGTAGCAATACTAATTATGTATATGAACTATTAAATTATGGAAAAGATGATCATTATTCTATCAAAGCAATTGCTAAAGTAAGCGCTCTAAGAATTTCAAATAGTGATTTAATAAAGTTAAGTTATACGGTAAATGATCCGGGTATTTGCCAGCAAACGCTCGCTATTTATAATCTAGTTTGTATTGTTAATTATAAATACATTAAGGGAAATAGATCTGATGCAGTGGTAAAATATTTCGAAGCTCAGCTAGAAAATGCTAGACAAAAATTAACAGCAGCTGAAGATATTCTTTTGGAGTTTAATAAATCTTCTAATATCATCAACTACTACGAACAGAGTAAGGCTGTTGCGGTAGTTAAAGAAGATATGGATGTGGATTACAATAAAAAAATAGCTGATTTAGCTGGGATCCAAGCATCGACTATACGATTGGAAGAAAAGTTAAAAATTCAAGAGGCCATCCAACTTAAGACCAATGCAATTCTGGATAAAAAGAAACAAATCGGAGACCTTAACTACAAAATAGCTTTAATAAAGGCGAGATTCGAATCGACGAATAATGAAAGCGATTTGGCAAAAATAGAAGAGCTAAATAAAAAAGCCGAAGCCTTATCCAATGATATAAAAAGAAATGTTGCTGAGTTGTATTCCTATCAAAATTCTATAGATGGTTTGCCTGTTACTAAAATACTTCCAGATTGGATAAATAATGTAGTCGAAGCAGATAATATTAAAGCAAAAATTAAAGTTATAAACGGGCAAAACAAAGAGTTTCAGAAAAAATATGCCAATTATGCTCCAGCAGGCGCAACGATTAAAAGAATTGAGCGTGAGATTTCGGTATTTGAGCAAGGGTATTTAGAGATTCTGCACGGATTAAATTTAGCGAAACTAAAACTACAAGACAGTGAGCTTACCTCTAATTTGAAAGCCATTGATCCTCCATATTATCCCTTATCGCCAAACCCAACCAAACGAGCGCTATTAGTTATTGCAGCGGCCATTTTAGGAGGGCTAATTACATTGGCAATTATTTTCATAATGGAGTATTTTGATGATACTTTGAAGAATGCTAAAGTAGCCAGTAAAAAGTTAGGCTTGAATTCTTTGGGGATGATGCCTAAGTTAATAATAGATCCAGGCAGCGTCAATTTACCCTACATTCAAAAAAGATTAACTGAGATCATTACACAAAATGTGTTGCAATATTTTGGGACACATCCTTCAGAGAATAAGACAAAAACCATCATTGTCTTTAGCACTCAAAAACAAGAGGGGAAAACGGTAATGGCAGGAAACATTGCCAGAACATTGAAAAATGAAGGTAAAGAAGTCGTGATGCTTACGTATGAAGGCGCAAAAAAAATAGTAAGACAACATCCGAAGTTTTCTGGACTAAATAAATTTTTAGGTTATGCAGACCCTAGAATAGATTATGGCAATCCATTTTTAGCCGATGTTTCTAGTTATCTGAATGAGACCGAGTATTATACTTATGCAATAAACAATACCTTTTATAACGCTCAAAACTATTCCGATATTTTAAATCAAAATGGCATTACGCTCAATTGTGTTCCCGATTTTGTAATTATTGAGTTACCTCCCTTTATTGATTATATCTATCCAACAGAATTAATAAATCAAGCCGATTTGAACATCCTCGTATGTCGCTCTAATCGAGTGTGGTCAGATGCCGATCAACTAGCAATGAAAAATATAATGGAAACAGTCGCTTCAAAAATTAATTTTATTATTAATGGAGTGCATATCAATGAAGTGGAATCCATTTTAGGGGAATTGCCTAAAAAACGAAGTTTATTACGAAGGAAATTAAAATCAATGTTCAAATTTCAATTTTTTTCTAAAGCCCAAATCTAAAATAAACTAATGAAAACGCTCAAAAAGATAATGCGAGAAGATAATTTTCTGTCCTTGACAGGGAATCTTGTCATTGCCGTTTTGGGTATTGCAGGTTTTGCATTATTAGCGAGAAGTTTATCTCTGGATGTTTTTGGGCAATGGGTGTTATTTATTACCGGCGGGTCTTTTGTAGAAATGTTTAGATTTGGTATTACGAATAATGGTTTAATTCGTTTTTTATCGGGTGCAGACGCTTCGTCGCGAATGGAACTTATTGGTTCTAATGCTTTGATTGGTTTGGTGGCCACTCTTGCAATAGCATTTATTTTGGTTTTGTGCTATGTGCTATTCAATGAAGTAATTAGTGCTTCTGGATACCATCTATTTTTTAAATGGTATCCATTATTAGCTTTTCTAAATCTTCCTTGGAATAATGCTCTTGTTGTCTTGCAAGCCGACAGAGCATACGGAAAAATACTGCTGTTAAAATCAATTAATAGCGGCCTATTCTTCTTGGTGATTTTAACTAATTTTTTCTTAGAGTTGTTGACATTAGATCAATTAGTAATAGCAATGCTTATCATCAACGCCTTGACATCATTCATAAGTATAGTTTTAGGTTGGGATGGTACCAAATTTATTTTAAAAGCCAATAGTAAAACGAATAGAACGTTATTAGACTTTGGAAAATATACAACGTTCACATTAATTGGTACCAACTTGTTAAGAAGTGCCGATACCATAATTATCAGTTTGAGTCCATTAGGGAGTGCCGCTGTTGCGTTGTATAGTATTCCGTTAAAATTGACAGAATTACAGCAGATTCCGCTTCGTAGTTTTGTGGCTACTGCCTTCCCTAAAATGTCTAAGGCTAGTGTTCAAGGAAAGGTTGAAGAAGTAAGGGATTTGTTCTACACCTACTCTGGAGCTCTAACGTATCTTTTTGCTGGACTGAGTGTATTCACATTTGTGTTTGCTGAATTCTTTGTGTTAGTAATAAGTGGAAGGCAATATTTAGAAACGGATCCTCAAACTGGGTTTAATGTTGTCAATATTGTTCGAGTATTTTCTATTTACGGATTGTTATTGCCTATTGATAGAATGACAGGTATTGGCTTAGATAGCGTTAATAAACCAAAAATTAATGCCATAAAGGTATTCGTTATGGTTTTGGCAAATATTATTGGAGATTGTATCGCCATTTTTATATTCAAATCGTTGCTGCTAGTTGCTGTTGCCTCAATAATTTTCACTTTAATAGGCATTTGGATGGGAATGTATTTCCTAGACAAAGAACTGACTTTGACCTATAGAGAAATTTTCTCAAGTGGAATTAATTTTTACCGGAGCCTTATTCATAAAGCGACGAATACGAATCTGAAGGAATCATAAAAAAATTTAAAAATAAATAAATTGAACACAAGCAGTAATAATATAAATCCCTTTGATAAAGCGTCTGGTTCTGCTAGTTTGTCTAGCCTGAAGGGACTTGTGTTATTGCTTGTAACGGTAGTGATCATCGCATTATTAATTGCGAAATTAAAAACAGTAGGAATAGGCCTTTTAATTGCACTACCATTTTTGGTTTTTTATCTGTATAAATTGTTTACAAATCCTATTCTGGGATTTTATACGGCTATTGGACTTAATTTTTTGATACTTGGTTTAACTCGCTATATAACTGGATTGCCTTTAGGTTTTGCAATAGATGGCGTCATGATTTTGACTTTTTTAGCGGTAATTTTTTCTAGATTTAGAGAAAAGGTGGATTGGTCTCCTGCTAATAAAGACATTACCTTTTTTGCAGGGATTTGGTTATTGTATTGCATTTTTCAATTGGTAAACCCAGAAGCCCAAAGTGTTGAGGCTTGGATTGCGGGTAGAGGTCTTGGATTTTATTTCTTTTTCTTTTTAGTGCTCACCTTTTTATTCATCGATACTCATAAAAAGTTAGACATGTTATTATATGTCTGGGGCGTTTTTTCAATAATTGCCACGCTGAATGGAATGAAGCAGTTGTTCATCGGAGTAGATGCTGCCGAACAAGCTTGGTTAGATGCTGGTGCCAATCAGACTCATGTGCTTTTTGGCAAATTAAGGGTTTTTTCATTTTTCAGTGATGCAGGTCAATTTGGAGGAAATCAAGGATATACAGGTGTAGTGGCTATTATTTATGCCATGTCAAAAAAAGGTTTTGCTAAAGTATTTCTTATCGTCGTTGGAGTTTTAGGACTATATGGAATGATCATATCCGGAACTAGAGGTGCTATCGGTGTTCCTTTAGCCGGATTTATGACATTTTTTGTATTAAGAAAAAACATCAAAGTGCTGCTATTTGGGGTACTAATTATTGCCATGTTTTTTGTTTTTTTCAAGTACACATCCATTGGCAATGGGAATGACCAAATACGACGAATGCGAACTGCGTTTGATCCCAATGAGCCCTCGTTGCAAGTACGATTGAACAATCAAAAAATACTGAAAGCTTATTTAGCATCAAGACCATTTGGAGGAGGGATTGGTCATGCAGGTGACAAAGCGCAACGGTTTTTGCCCAATGCTTTTCTCTCTCATGTAGCTACAGATAGCTGGTACGTTTTGATTTGGGCAGAATTAGGTATTGTGGGCTTGCTATTTCATTTGTTTATTTTGTTTTTTGTTATAGGCAAAGCCTCTTATAAAGTCATGTTTACCATTCGAGACCCCATAACGAAGCTGAAGATGAGTGCACTAATTTCTGGAATGGCGGGTGTTATGGCAGCTTCTTATGGTAATGCTGTTTTGGGACAAATGCCAACGGCTTTGCTCATTTATGCAACTATGGCGATTATATCCAATCCTGAAATTTTTGAAAAAGACCAACAAAAGAATCAACCTGAATTGAGTACAGCATAAGATTTATAAAATAGCAATTACTATGTAAAGCCAAACGAATAAACCCTTAAACCCAAAAGCTATGTACTATAGAAATGTAAAAGATCTAAATAATATCATCCTTCAGCGATTAAGTATCATTCCTCGTGATTTTGATTTAATTGTTGGTGTTCCAAGAAGTGGGATGCTTCCAGCAAATTTATTGGCCTTATATCTAAATAGACCCTACACTGATATTCACTCTTTTTTGAATGGACATATTTATAAAGCGGGAGCTAGAGGTCAGTTTTTTGATATTTCTGAATTTAAAAATGTACTTGTGGTCGATGACAGTATTGCTTCGGGTGCTGCAATGGTTGAGGTTAAAGAAAATTTAAAACATCTCAATGATCAATTCAATATAAAATATTGTGCGATTTATGTCATTCCAGGGAAAGAAAAAATGGTCGACTATTTTTTTGAAACCGTCCCGTTACCAAGATATTTTCAGTGGAATATTCTCAATCATACCACTCTAGAGAAAGCCTGCTTTGACATAGATGGGGTTTTGTGTGCAGATCCTTTGCCAGAACAAAATGACGATGGAGAAAAATACATTGATTTTATTTTGAATGCTCCACCATTGTTTATACCGGGAAGCAAAATCGGAACTATTGTTACTTCTCGTCTTGAAAAATTCCGCAAAGAAACCGAAACTTGGTTAGCGGCAAACAACATCAAATACAATGATTTAGTAATGCTGGATTTGCCCAATATGGAAGCCAGACAGCGAGCCAATAATCACGGAGATCACAAAGCAAAAACCTATTTATCAAAACCTTACGTACTTTTTATTGAAAGCGAATACCATCAGGCTGTAGAAATAAATAGACTGTCAAAAAAACCGGTTTTATGTACTGCTAATTTTGAAATGATTTTCGAATCGGAATCTTTCATGTATAATCTCAAAAGCGGCAAACACCTTCCTTTTTTAAGAAAATACGCTTTGAAAGTGAGAGATTTATTGAAGAAGTTTAAATAAGAAAATGAATAAAGCACCAACAAATTTTAATTAAAAAATTTAAATTATGCTTCTATTTAATATCATACAAATTGTTCTGCTACTCCTTTTGGGTTTGGCGACTTTATACATTTTACTGTTTTCAATAGCAAGCTTATTTTATAGACAAAAGAAATATTCTGATAACGGAAATTTAAAAAAAATAGCGGTGCTTATTCCAGGCTATAGAGAAGATGAAGTAATTATTGAAGTGGCAAACGCTGCTTTACATCAAGACTATCCGTCTACCCATTATGATGTGGTAATCATTGCCGATTCTTTTCAAGAAGAAACAATTTCAGCCTTAAAAACGTTACCCATAATCGTTATTGAAGTAAGTTTTGAAAAAAGCACAAAATCTAAAGCGTTGAATAAAGCCATGGCAACCCTTGAAAGGGATTATGATATTGCTGTGGTTTTAGATGCTGATAATGTGATGGCACATGATTTTTTGAGTAAAGTAAATGCTGCTATCGAACAAGGATTTGTTGCCGTACAAGGCCATCGAACAGCAAAAAATATGAATAACTCTTGGGCTATTCTTGACGCCATTAGTGAAGAAATTAACAATAATATTTTCAGAAAGGGGCATCGTGTTTTAGGATTATCTTCAGCAATAATAGGTTCTGGAATGGCTTTTCAGTACCATTATTTTAAAACACTCATGGCAAGCGCTACCGCTGTTGGGGGATTTGATAAAGAAATTGAACTCAAAATGCTTAAAGAAGGACATACCATTGTCTATCTTGATGATGCGGTAGTTTTTGATGAAAAAATTCAAAAAGCTGAGGTGTTTGGCAATCAACGACGCAGATGGTTGTCCGCACAATTGCATTACTTTAGAAATGATATTTTGACTGCCACTAAACACTTATTGCTCAAAGGCAATGTCGATTATTTTGATAAAGCCATTCAATTTATTCAGCCTCCGAGAATATTATTACTCGGAGCCGTTATACTGTGCAGCGTTAGTTTTGTGATGCTAAACTACTGGCTAGATAATCAAAATTCCTATTCGAATTATTGGGTGGTCTTGTTAATAGCCTGTGTGATGTCTTTTGTTTTCTCTGTGCCAAAATCCTTTTACAATCGCAAAACATTGAAAGCATTAATGAGTTTGCCAAAAGGAATGTTCATGATGTTGTTGTCTCTACTAAAAATAAAAGGAGCCAATAAAACATTTATTCATACCAAACATGGTTCTACTTCTTAAGAAAAGAAAACCGTTAGTATGAAATGTGCATAATGGAAGTGTAAGGCAAAGGCCGATTATGATTTTTGCAAATTACATATGACTGTTGAATATAATAAATAGCAGCGTTATGAAAATAGGTATAGAAGGGCAACGCCTTTTTCGGAAGAAAAAACACGGTATGGATATGGTAGCTTTAGAATTGATAAAGAACCTGCAAGAGCTAGACCATGTAAATGACTATTTCATTTTTGTAAAACCAGATGAAGATTCCTCTGCCCTTAAAGCCACTTCGAATTTTACGATTGTTGAATTAAATGGAGGGTCGTACCCTACTTGGGAACAAATAGCATTACCCAATGCTGCCAAAAAATATGGCTGTGATATCTTGCACTGCACCAGTAATACTGCACCTTTTTTCACCTCTATTCCTCTAATAACGATTCTTCATGATATTATTTATATGGAAAGTAGTTATTTGAAAATACTTAGAAGTAGTGCCAGTACTTATCAAAAATTTGGAAATATATACAGAAAATTGGTAGTGCCTCGTATAGTGAAGAAAAGCAAAAAGGTGATTACTGTTTCACATTTTGAAAAAAACAGAATTGGTGAGTTCTTTGGAATAAAAGACGATACAAAACTAGGGGCTATTTATAATGGGGTAAGCGAACATTTCAAATCCATTACCAATAAAAACGAGCTCAATCGGGTTAAAGAAAAATACAATTTACCCGATAAGTTTTTCTTTTTTCTGGGCAATACAGACCCTAAAAAGAATACAAAAGGCACGCTTAAAGCTTTTTCTGATTTTTTAAAACGTACAGCCTCTAATCATAAACTCGTAATGCTGGATTATGATAAAACGGAACTGAACAGTTTGTTGAATGAAATTAACGACCCCAATCTCATCCATCATATTGTTTTGACGGGCTATGTAGTGAATACCGATTTGCCAGCTATTTATGCGCAATGCGATATCTTTTTGTATCCATCTCTTCGTGAAAGTTTTGGAATTCCAATGCTAGAAGCGATGTCGTGTAATGTGCCTGTTATTACATCAAACACTTCATCAATGCCAGAAATTGCCGAAGATGCTGCTCATATTGTCAACCCGTTGCAACCTGAAGAAATTACGGAAGGACTCATTAAAATTCTAAATGATGAAGCCTATCGCCAATCGCTTTGTGAGAAAGGCTTGAGGCGGAGTAAACAGTTTTCTTGGAATAATATGGCCAAAGAGTATTTAAAACTTTATGAAACCATCTATGTCGAACAATCAAAAAAAACGAGACTATGATAAAAGGTAAAGATATTATAGTGGTAGGCATACAAGCCTGGGATATTGAAATAGGTAGCAATTGCAAAAATATAGCCTTGGAGTTTGCGAAGCACAATCGAGTGTTGTATGTAAATCCGCCTATGGATAGAGCTACTATGGGAAAAGACAAGCACAAAGAGAAAATTCAAAAAAGAATCAGAATCAAAAAAGGTCTTGAACCTAATTTATACGAGATTGGAACTAACCTATGGAATCTATACCCCAAAAACAGTGTTGAATCCATTAATTGGTTGCCTATTCATAGCGTGTTTAAAATATTGAACAGGAGAAATGCCCGTTTGTTTTCAGAAGATATCAAATCGGCGGCCGAGCGATTGAATTTTAAAGATGTCATTCTCTTTAATGATAGTTCGATGTTTTTAGGAAGACATTTGAAGGAATTTTTACAGCCCAAAGTCTACGCCTATTATATGCGAGATTATTTGGTGAAAGTACCGTATTGGCAAAAACACGGAGAACAAATGGAACCCGAAGTGATAAAACAAGCGGATGTTTTATTGACGAATTCTGATTTTTTCGCAGATTTTGGTTTACAATACACGGCTTACAGTTATATGGTTGGACAAGGTTGCGATGTCTCACACTTTAGTGACGATGAAGGTAAGATACAAGTACCAGCAGAATTCAAAGATGTACCCTCGCCAATTATTGGCTATGTGGGGTCGCTTACCAGTTTAAGGTTAGACATCAGTTTACTCGAATTTATTGCAGAGCAGAGAAAAAACTGGAGCATTGTTCTCGTGGGCCCAGAAGACGACGATTTTAAAAAATCAAAATTGCATCAATTGTCAAATGTGTATTTTTTTGGGAGTAAAGATGGCTCAGAACTTCCAGCTTATGTAAAAGGTTTTGCTGTAGCCATCAATCCGCAGTTGACCAACAACTTAACGATTGGCAATTATCCAAGAAAAATTGACGAATACCTTGCTATGGGAAAACCAGTAATTGCAACGCAAACCAAAGCAATGGAAATGTTTCGCGACTATGTGTATTTGGCTTCTTCAAATGAAGAGTACATTACGTTAACCGAAAAAGCTTTGGAAGAAAACTCAAAAACTTTAGCTGAACAAAGAGCCAATTTTGCCAAAAGTCATACTTGGGAAAACAATGTTAGTGCCATCTATCAAGGAATAATTAAAGCAACCAAACACAGGATACAATGGGATTGAAAGAAAAAATAAAATCCAATGAAAAATTGAAAAAACTGGTTCATTGGTCCATACTTATTCCAAAGCAAACAAGACCCAGACTTTGGATAAAGTGGTTCGTAAATCCTTTTTATCATAAAAAAGGAAAAGGAGCTATAATAAGATATCGAACCAGATTGGACGTCGTTCCGTGGAATAAATTTGAACTTGGTGAAGATTCTACTATCGAAGATTTTTCTGCGATAAACAATGGCGTGGGTCCAGTAATTATTGGAGACCGAACCAAAATAGGTCTCAGCAACACGATTATTGGTCCTGTTACTATCGGGAATGATGTGCGATTGGCGCAAAACATTACTCTTTCGGGCTTGAACCATAACTATGAAGATGTCAATCGCCCTATTCATATTCAGGGAGTTTCTACAGCACTCATAACCATTGGAGATGGCACTTGGATTGGTGCTAATGTGGTGGTTTTGGCAGGAGTAAGCATTGGTAAAAATTGTGTAGTCGCAGCAGGTAGCGTGGTCACAAAAGATATTCCCAACTATGCCGTTGCAGTGGGGAATCCAGCTAGAGTATTGAAACAATACAATCCTGAAAAACAAATATGGGAAAAGGTCTAGCGCTAGTATAAATTTTAAGCAAATAAAAATGATAACACTAAAGATACTATTCTGGATTTTGCTATCGGTGATAGTCTACACCTATGTGGGGTACGGTATTTTGTTGTATGCAATTATAAAAATCAGAAGGTTTTTGAAGATGGGCAAAAAGCTAGAAATTGACCCTTCCTATGAACCCGAAGTGACCTTGTTTATTGCGGCTTACAATGAAAAGAATTATGTAGCTGCTAAAATGAAAAACACCTTAGAACTCGACTATCCTAAAGAAAAAATCAATATCGTTTGGGTTACCGATGGTTCCGATGATGGTACTCCTGAATTATTGAAAGGATACCCAAACACAACAGTCTATCATTTAGATGAGCGAAATGGTAAAATTGGGGCAATGAATCGAGGGATGGATTTTGTGAAAACACCCATTGTTATTTTTAGTGATGCCAATACCAATCTTGGGAAAGAATCTATTAGACGCATTGTAAACTTGTTTAGTAATCCAAAGGTGGGTTGCGTTTCTGGAGAAAAACGAATTGTGGATAAGGAAAGCGATGTCGCCTCTGGTGCTGGTGAAGGCATTTATTGGAAATATGAATCGGCATTGAAAAAATGGGATGCCGAATTGTACTCAGTGGTAGGAGCAGCGGGCGAACTTTTTGCCATTCGAACAGCCTTATACCGCCACGTTGAAAAAGACACTTTATTGGATGATTTTATCATATCACTAAGAGTCGCTCAAGAAGGCTATACCATTCAATATGACCCTGAAGCCTATGCTATTGAAACCGCTTCGGCCAATGTTAAAGAAGAATTTAAGCGCAAAGTCAGAATCTCAGCGGGAGGCATTCAATCTATTGTGCGACTTCGTTCTTTGCTGAATATTTTTAAATACGGAACGCTTTCCTTTCAATACATTTCGCATCGCGTTTTACGTTGGAGTTTAACTCCTTTATGTCTAATTCTCCTTATTCCTGTTTTGTCAATTTTAGCCATAAACGAAGGGATTTTCTCTTTTGGCTTGTATTCCACCCTGTTTTGGTTGCAGTTGCTTTTTTATGCCCTTGCCTTGTTAGGTTGGTTTTTAGAGAATAGAGAAACTAGAATCAAGATTTTGTTTGTGCCATATTACTTTTTTATAATGAATGTATGCGTGGTTTTGGGCTTTTTTAGATATATGAAAAAATCACAATCGGTAAACTGGGAAAGAGCACAACGAGCGAGTTAGCACCGAATGCAATTTGTAAACCATTAGATTTCAATTTAAAAAAATAAAATTATGAATAGAAGAAAAGCTATCGGCGGAATTTTAGCCCTCACTGGAATTGGGATTGCTACCTATACTGGATTTCATTTTTTTTATGCGAAATCCAATAGAGGGCAACTCCCTAATTACAAGAATCTAATTGCAGCCTTAGTCGATGTGATTATTCCTGCTACCAATACTCCAGGCGCCAAGGAAGCTAATGTTCAAGATTTTATAATTAGCTATATGGAATCGTGTTCCTCGAAAAAAGAGTATACTAATTTCTTTAACGGATTAAATGACCTCCAAGAAACGTGTTTGGATACCTACGGTTTCGGTTTTGAAAAATGCACACCACAACAACAAATAGCAATCGTAAAGGATTTGGACAGCACTTATGATGGTTCGGGTTTGTTTTCTAAAATCAGAAATAAAATATCGGGTCGTCCTTTTTATACCATTTTAAAAGCATTAACTGTAGAAGGATATTGCACTTCCGAATTGGGAGCGACACAACATTTAGTGTACGAACCTATTCCTGCTAGATACAAAGCAATCACCACCATACAACCCAATCAAAAAGCTTGGGCAACAAAATAGCTATAGTATGAAAAACCAAACAGAAACAAACACCTTTGATGCTATTGTTGTAGGGTCAGGAATCAGTGGAGGATGGGCTGCGAAAGAACTCACAGAAGGCGGCTTAAAAACCTTGGTGTTAGAAAGAGGCGGACAAGTTGAACACGTAACGGGCTACACAACCGCTTTTCTGAATCCTTGGGATTTTAAAAATAGAAAGCATCTAACAAATGAAGAACTCGAGGAGCGACCTGTGCAAAGCAGTCATTGTAACGCCGCCGACAAGCATTTTTATGTCAATGACAAAGAGCATCCCTATATTCAGGTGAATCCATTTAAGTGGATTAGAGGCTATCAAGTTGGTGGTCGTTCCCTCACTTGGGGGCGACAAAGCTATCGTCTTTCAGATTTGGATTTTGAAGCCAATAAAAAAGACGGTTATGGAGTCGACTGGCCCATACGCTATGCAGATTTGGCTCAATGGTATGATTATGTCGAGGATTATGTAGGTATTAGTGGTAGTTCAGAGGCCATAGCTCATTTGCCAGATGGCGTTTTTTTTCCACCGATACCGATGAATGCCATAGAACAGCATCTAAAAGAAAAAGTAAAAGAACATTATTCCGATAGAGTGATTATAAATGGTAGAGTAGCAAACTTAACGCAACCAAAAAAAGGAAGAGGCCCTTGTATGTATCGCAATTTATGCAGCCGAGGTTGTCCTTTTGCAGGCTATTTTAGCAGTAACTCGGCAACATTGTTAGATGCACAAAAAACAGGGAATTTGACTTTGAGAGCAAATTCTATTGTGAAAGAAGTGCTGTATGATGCCAATACTAAAAGAGCCATCGGGATAAAAATCATTGATGCGCTGTCAAAACAAGAACATACATTTTATGCCAAAATAATTTTCTTAAACGCCTCTGCAATTGCTACTGCTGCTATTTTGTTGAATTCTATTTCTCCCTCTTTTCCAAATGGATTGGGAAATTCAAGTCAACAAGTCGGACACAATTTGATGGACCATATCGTCAATGAAGGCACCTACGGAACTTTTGATGGATTATTGGATAAATATTACGAAGGAAGGTCACCTGGAACCATTTATATTCCAAGATTTCAAAACATAAATAAGCAAACACAAAATCCTGATTTTGTTAGAGGGTATGGAATTCAAGGAAAAGGAGAGCGAGAAAATTGGGAATCAAAACCCACACAAGGTTTTGGCGCTTCATTGAAAGCACAATTACAAACTCCTGGTAAATGGACGATTTCTCTTGGTGGTCGAGGGGAAGTTTTGCCGAATTATGAAAACAAAATTACGTTAGATACCCAAAATCTGGACCAATGGGGATTGCCGTTGGTTAAGGTCGATTTTAATTATGGTGCTAACGAATTGGCAATGATGGAGCATATGACCAAATCGAGTGAGGAAATTTTAACCAAAGCAGGTTTTAAAAACGTAGGAAGTTATAGAACAAGTCCGCCTCCAGGCTCAGCAGTACACGAAATGGGAACCGCAAGAATGGGCAATGACCCTAAGACTTCGGTTTTGAACAAGTACAATCAAATGCACGATGTAAAGAATGTATTCATTACAGATGGTAGTTGTATGACGTCATCGGCTTGTCAAAATCCTTCTTTAACGTATATGGTACTTACCGTAAGAGCTTGTAGATATGCAATGGAGCAACTTAAATCCAATAAGTTATGAGTTTTTTCAAAAAAATAGTACTTCTGTTAGGCTTGATTTGTCTGGTATTTGGAATGGTTTATGTCATAAAACAGCCCAAATATTCCATAAAAACAGATGGCAAACTATATGTTGTCAATAAAGCAAGCCGAAGCATTACTGTTTTTGATTTAGAAAAAGGGGAGGAAATAAAGGAGTTGCCCATTGCAATAGAACCACACGAAGCAACAGCACTAACCAACCCGAATAGAATAGTAGTTACAAATTATGGCGCTATTGATGCAAAGGGGAAGAGCATTACAGTCATTGATGCAGAGAAGAATACTATAACAAAAACAATTGATTTGGGGAATAAGAATACTAGTCCTCACGGTATTATTACTTTGGAAAACCCTAACAAAGTTGCTGTTGTGTCTGATGATGGCAATCATCTATCAGTAGTCAATATTGAATCTGGAAAAGTAGAAAAACAGATTGCCACTCAACAAAAAGTCAGTCATTTATTGGTTAAACATCCCTTTAAGCCTATTGTTTATGTGACCAATATCAATTCTGGTTCAGTGACTGTTGTTGCTATTGAAAGCAATAAAGTCGTTCAAATTATCCCTTGTGGAAAGAGTGCAGAAGGTATTGCTATTACAAAAGATGGTTCAGAAATATGGGTTTCAAATAACAAAGAAAATTACGTATCGGTTATCAATACTTTAACGTATAAAGAAATGGCTCGATTGGCAACAGGAAAAGAGCCCTTAAGAGTAAAGTTTTCAATTGACGGAAAATATGGTTTGGTTGCTAACGCTAGTGAGGGGACAATTTCAGTTTTTGATACCCAATCAAAAAAACTTTTTAAAACCATAGTTATTCCTGGTAATAAAAATGTTTTTGAAAAAATCATCTACCGCACGCCTCGACCTGTTGGAATACTAATGCATCCCAACGGATTGTATGCCTTTGTGTCCAATTATACTGCGGGTAGAGTTGAGGTTATTGATATGCAAAATTTCACAATTAGTAGCAGTATCAAAGTTGGAAATATGCCAGACGACTTAGCAATTATAATCTAGTTTTAGTTATGATAAGTAAGAATGCAAAATATTGGATTTTATCGTTTGCCATTGTATTTATTTGCTTTCAAGCGGCACGTCTTATTGCTAGATTACCATCGTATACCATACAAACCACAGGGAAATTATACATTGTGAGTAAGGTTGGCGAGAGTGTTCACGTATTTGATTTATTTACGGGAACAGAAATAAAGGAAATTCCAATTGACATATTATCTCACGAAGCAGTTACAACTTCGGATGAGAAAAGAGTAGTGCTTACAAATTACGGGGCTACAGATGGCAACATTATTAAAATCATAGACACCAAAAAAAACGAAGTAGAAAAAACGATAGACTTAGAGGACAATATAAAAGTTAATGGGATTGTAGCTTTTCCAGAACCCAATAAAGTTGGGGTGATTGACTATGTTACTAATACATTATTAGCAATTAATATTGATACTGATAGTATTGAAAGAAAAATACAAACCCAACAAAAAAAGAGTCATCTTATAGTGTTGCACCCAAGTAAAGCCATTGCTTATGTTACGAACATAGGTTCAAGTTCAGTGAGTGTAATCGATTTGATTTTGAATAAAGTGATTAAGGTTATTCCTTGTGGGTTAGGAAGAAAAGGCATCGACATAACTCCTGATGGCTCTGAATTATGGGTTACCAATAATAAAGAGAATACTATTTCGGTAATAAATACCTCGACTTATAAAGTTACCCATACATTGAAAACAGGTGATGACCCATTAAAGCTTAAATTCTCTACAGACGGGAAGTATTGTTTAGTAGCCAATGCGATAGAAGGTACTGTATATGTGTATAATCAAAAATTAAAAAAGAAGATAAAGACTATTGTATTTCACGGGAAAACAACATTAGTAGAGATACTATTATATCATACACCGCGTCCCGTGAATATTGTAATGCATCCTAACGGATTGTATGCTTTCGTTTCTAACTCCAATGCTAATAAAATTGAAGTGATTGATATGAAAACTTTTGAAATTGTAAGCACTATTGGAACAGGAAGAGTTCCAGATGCTATTGCATTTGTAAATTAATCTATCCTCTGAATTCCTATTCAGTGGTGT
The DNA here is from genome assembly GCF_000611675.1 of Flavobacterium succinicans LMG 10402. Lineage (GTDB taxonomy): Bacteria > Bacteroidota > Bacteroidia > Flavobacteriales > Flavobacteriaceae > Flavobacterium > Flavobacterium succinicans. The sequence goes on from NZ_JATV01000023.1 coordinate 24,356, forward strand.
GTTTTTTAGAATAAGTAGTTCCAAAAAATGGAAAGTAATTCTAATTTATGGATAAGAATAAATTTCTATATATGGGGTAAAGCGCTTAAATACCAGCGTTTGAGAGGGATATTTTTTTTGGTGTTGTTTTTGGATACTCAAATGCATCAAAATAAAGCACATTGTAAATTGAGATTAAACTTAACCTAAAAACATTCTAAATTAAAGGACATGAATAATTTAAAACCATTCATTAAAAATACGCAGCAAAATAGCAATTCCGTATGGATAGTGTTATTTGTAATTATGATTTTGTTAAACTCTTGTAGTAAAGATCCTGTAGATATAACTGATCCACCAACATCCTCTGGTGAAGTTACAATTGACAATTTACAAGCTTCTTCAACTTTTACTTGGAAAAATACTCAAGATGCTAAAGTAACTATCAGAACTAAGGACAATCAAGGAAATGCCGTTCCTGGCGTAAAAGTGAGCGTTTGGACTAATTTTGAAGAAGAAAATGGAAAAGAGATTATCAACGGTATAACCAATGAGCAAGGAGAATTTATAGTAGATTACACTTTCGAAGCCGACATGAAAGAAGTTGTTTTAAAAACAGACTTTATTGGTTTTGTTCCAGAAACGAAAGTGCCATTAGAAAATCGAGTAGTTAATTTTACTTTTGGAGGGACAAGAAGTACCCAAAAAGGCCAAAAAACTAGCCGTAAACCCTTTTCTTCCAAACAAGCATCAGCACTTTACAGTAAAACGAGTGCTGGTATAAAAATTAACTATATCGGGACTTATAACAACAACGGAGTGCCTAATTATTTAATGAGCAAACCAGATGTGATTGATAAAAATTTCCTAATTGATGTCAACAATGCTTTACCTGAAAATATGCCCGTTCCTACCTATCATCCGGAATATCTTTTAGGTAGTAGCCAGCACAATTTAGTGATTTTAGATAAAGCCGAAGTATGGATTACTTTTGTTTCTGAAGGAGCTGGATATAAAAATGCATTGGCATACTATACTTATGACAGAGATTTTCCACCCAAAACTCCAGCTGATGTTAAAGAATGTAAGGTGATTTTTCCTAATGCCTCATTTGCAGGTTCAGGAGGAGGATTGTATTCTGGGGACAAGGTTTCTTTAGGTATTTTCGAAAAAAATACGGTAATTGGATGGATGTTGTTGCGTAATGGTTGGAGCGACAGTGCAAGACAAGCAACAGAAGGTTTGGGTTTATTGTATTCTAACTTAGAGTTAAACCCAGAGACAGATATCAAATACCGTCAACATACGGTTATGTTGTATGATGAAAAAAGAAGTTTGTTCCTACTTGGATTTGAAGATTTAATTCGCCCAGGTGGAGACAATGACTTTAATGATGCTGTTTTCTATGCTACGGCTAACCCAATAAAAAATGTTGAAATATTTGATGTTCAAAAAATAAACCCTGATCGAATAGATACTGATAAAGATGGTATAATTGATGGTTCTGATGATTATCCAAATGATCCAAAATTAGCGTTTGATAACTATTACCCAAGCAGTAACACTAACGGAACATTGGCGTTTGAAGATCTTTGGCCATCAAAAGGAGATTATGATTTTAATGATTTAGTGGTTGATTACAACTTTAATAGAATTACAAATGCTCAAAATAAGGTAGTTAGCTTGAAAGGAAAATTCACAGTAAAAGCTATTGGAGCAAGTTACCAAAATGGTTTTGGTTTCTCAATTCCAGGAGTAACTCCTTCACAAATTGCATCTGTAACAGGAACAAAATATACAGAAGGATACATCAAAACAAACGGTAATGGAACAGAATCAGGTCAAAAAAATGCAACCATAATTGTTTTTGACAATGCTTGGAAACACGGTGCGGGGAATACCAACCCTGGCCAACCATATGTTGCCTCACAGCCTATTGAAGTCACTATAGATTTAGTCAACCCAATTGATGTTAGTGCCTTCGGAATGGCGCCTTTCAATCCATTTATTATTGTAAATAAAGAAAGAGGGAAAGAGATTCATTTAGCAAATTACCCGCCAACAGATTTGGCTGACAAAGCCTATTTCGGAACTTCTTTTGACAATACTCAGTCTTCTATAGGGAAATATTACAAAACCAAAGACAATTTACCTTGGGCAATAGATTTCCCTAGTAGTTTTGATTATCCAATTGAAAAAGCAAAAATCGATGCCAGTCACTTGAAATTTAAAAATTGGGTTTTAAGCAATGGCGTAGACTTTAAAAATTGGTATAAAAACGAAGCTGGGCATAGGAACAGTTCAAATATTTTTAACAAATAGTAGAAAATAAATCATATCTAAAAGATGAGTACAAATATCAAATTCATTTACAATTAAACACATTCTTTTAGCCAATTAATGAAATTAATGGATATTTTAAAACAAGTCATTTACAAAAAAAACAAAAAGATTAGTAAGTAACCCCCACAAGAGTCATTATCATCCCACATGGTTCCCGCTATCCTCTAAATCTTGCTTGGGCTTTATTCGCCCAAGCAAGGATACCGCTGCTATCGGGGTTAAGGAGCTACAATGGGCCTATTTATAGGCATTGTTACAACCAAAAAACTCCATTAGATATTCTCTAATGGAGTTTTTTTTTGTTTTTGTACTCAGAGCGGGACTTGAACCCGCACGAACATTGCTGTTCACTGGATTTTAAGTCCAGCGTGTCTACCAATTTCACCATCCGAGCAATTAGTGGTACCTCCAGGGATCGAACCAGGGACACATGGATTTTCAGTCCATTG
>NZ_JATV01000024.1 GCF_000611675.1 Flavobacterium succinicans LMG 10402
CATTGCAGCAAAGAACATATGCAGGATTATTTGAATGAATATCATTTTAGATACAACAGAAGGTCAAATATGGATACAATCTTCGATGTGTTAATACTAAAGATGGTTAATTACAAAGAAAACTCAATAAATTCAATAACTAACGAGTGCGACTAAAGCGCCTATACCTATAAACTTAATATGGAATACAACAGAAAAAGGTAAAAATTTGATGTTAAATTTACGAACTATAAAAAAATAATTACTGGCAACAGAAACAACTGATTTAGATAATTTGCTTAATGAGAAAATGGTTTTGTATTTGGTAGTTTAGTGATAACCGAGTAAAAATCTTACTTTAGTACCAAATCCGTTGTAGCGCGAGAAAGCTGGCACTAATCGTAAAAGATAATAGAAATCCATATCTTTTCCGTGTTAAATTTGTATATTTGTACGTATAAATTTTTTCTGCTATGGATACTAAACTCACATTAAAGCTTGACCAAGAAATAATTGAAAAAGCTAAACATTATGCCTCTGAAAAAAAAATAAGCTTATCTCGAATTGTTGAAAATTACCTTAATTCTTTGACTTCGGATAAAGAAAATAATGACATACAAATTTCACCTTTTGTAAAAAGTCTTTCTTCGGGAATTGAAATTCCAGCTGATTATGATTATAAAAAAGATCGTGCTGATTATTTAGAACAAAAACACAAATGAGTAGAATTTTTTTAGATACTAACGTAATATTAGATTTGTTGGGAGAAAGAGTTCCTTTTTTTGATGCTATTGCTAAAGTTGCTACTTTGGCTGATCAAAAAAAATTGGCTATAATTGTCTCGCCTCTTTCTTTCACGACAATAGATTATGTTTTGAATAAATACGAAAGTTCCGAATCTGTTCTGAATAAACTTCGAAAGTTTAAAATAATCTGTGAGGTCTGTGAAGTTACTGAAGAAACAATTGAGAAAGCGTTGAATTCGAATTTTAAAGATTTTGAGGATGCTGTTCAATATTTTACCGCTTTACAATCAAACTGCTCAATAATTATAACTAGAAACGGAAAAGATTTTAAGAATGCTACAATTCCAATTATGACAGCTGAAGAATATTTAAGTAGTCTTATATAATGCAGCTGTTGCTAACCGCTTGTAAGCAATAGTTTGGAATTAGCCTTATTAGAAAGTTTCTTTAGTCTTTGATTTATTATGATAATTTGAAATACAAAGGATGATTCAGTCTTGTTAGTACCAAAAAGGGGAAGCAAGAAAAAGTAGAGTATAAATAAAATACGCAGTTATGCAACATCACCCCAAGAAACCACTCTAAACCATGAAACTAGATCCCCGAGGCGTATTTTTAACTTTCAACCTAAAGTGGAAAATAGAAAAGTATATCCATGAAATAGGATTGAATGCTAATTATCCACAATACGTAACAACGTCTTTATATCATAAAGGTTTAAAGATGTCGAACCCTGAGTTTTTATATAAATTTTATGCCCCTGAAAATTATAATTTTGAAAGTTTAGAAAATCCATATTTATATTTTGGAGACCCATCAGATTTCAATGATACCTTTGATTGTGTAATCTCGGAAAACTCATATATCGAAAAATTCCTTGATAATAAATATTTAGAAAATATTGGGATATGTAATTTCTCGATTGAAAAAACTAACCAAATGTGGGCTTACTATGCTGAAAAGAACAAAGGTTTTGCCGTTAAATTCAAAAACAACAAATTATTTTTACCCTACGGCGATAATATTGCTATAAAATCTCATGTTTTATATTTAAACAATGACATTCCAGATCATCCCAATTTAATAGAAACTTTAAAATCATTGGAGGATAAGCATGCTCCTGATCCTGTTAAAGGATGGCAACATCAAGTTTTATTTCATCACGACTTGTGCCGAAAAAACACTTCTTACACTTGGGAATCAGAATATAGATTCATCACTTTTAACAGAGAGGAAATTAAACGTCAGATGACACTTAATCCGACTACCATTGATTCTATTTATATTGGACATAAAATGTCAAAAGACAACTTAGAACGGCTGAAAAGTATTGTAATAAATTTTTCTCATGTTAAAGTATTTCTTTCTGTTCCAAATCCAAAATCCCAAAAATTAGAAGATATAAAAATTAAAGATTTAAACAGGCTTGTTTATGATCAAAATAGAATTAAGCTTATATAAAAACATCAATAACGTGACGTCGCATAACACACGCTACAAGCAATTTGGGCAATTGGCTTAATGGAAAAATTGGTTTGTACTTGGAAGTTTTGGCTAATCAGAAAAATAACGCTACTTTAGACCCAAACCGCGTGTAGTGCGAGAACGAACAGTTTAGAAAGAGACAATTTTGAAAGCAACCTATAACAAATACTTACTTGATTTTAAACGACCATCAGGAACGTCGCGCGGCGTTATGACCACTAAGGAAACGTGGTTTTTGTTGCTGGAAGAAGATGGAAAATGGGGAATAGGAGAGTGCGGGATTCTTAGAGGTTTAAGTGCCGATGACCGTCCCGATTATGAAACGAAATTGAATTGGGTTTGTGAAAATATTCACTTAGGAGAGCAGGCTTTGTGGGAAGCTTTAATGGAATTTCCTTCTATTCAATTTGGAGTCGAAATGGCTTTTTTGTCGCTCAAAAGCGAAAATCCATTTTTGCTTTTTCCTTCTGATTTTACCTCAGGCACACAATCTATAGTGATTAATGGACTTGTTTGGATGGGTGAACCTTCGTTTATGAAAGCCCAAATCGAAGAAAAAATTGCTCAAGGTTTTAGTTGTATTAAACTTAAAATCGGAGCCATTGATTTTGATAAAGAGCTGGCTTTATTGGCTTATATTCGTACTCATTTTTCCGAAAATCAAATTGAAATTAGAGTGGATGCAAATGGGGCTTTTGATTCAAATGAAGCTTTATATAAAGTAAATCAATTAGCTGATTTTAAATTGCATAGCATTGAACAACCGATAGCGAAAAATAATGCTGTCACTATGGCAGAGCTATGTAAAACCACTCCATTTCCTATTGCTTTAGACGAAGAATTAATTGGTGTGTTTTCTCTTGCTGACAAAGAGCAATTACTGAAAGATATTCAACCGCAATACATCATTTTGAAACCTAGTTTTGTGGGTGGTTTCAGAGGAACTCAAGAATGGATTAGTCTAGCTGATAAATATAAAATTGGTTGGTGGATTACTTCGGCTTTAGAAAGTAATATTGGTTTGAATGCTATTGCGCAATGGACGTATCTACAAAATTCAAAAATGCCTCAGGGTTTAGGAACAGGAGCTTTGTATACCAATAATTTTGATTGTCCTTTGGAAGTCGAAAAGGGACAGCTTTGGTATAGAAAAGATGCAAATTGGCATTTTGATAAAGCCATTTTTTCATAATTAAAATAGTCTAGATGATAGAAATAGAAAGAAAATTTTTGGTTACTTCAAACGATTTTATTTCGCAAGCTTTTGCTCATAATCGAATAGCTCAGGGATATATTAGCAAAAATCCAGAGCGTACAGTTCGCGTCAGAATAAAAGGAGATAAAGGTTTTTTGACTATCAAAGGAAAAGGTAATGAAAGTGGTTTGTCGCGTTTTGAATGGGAGAAAGAAATTCCTGTTGAAGAAGCACAGCAATTGATGCATTTGTGCGAGAAAGGAACCATCGATAAAACGCGCTATGAAGTTCAATCCGGAAATCACGTCATTGAAGTGGATGTTTTTTATGGTGAAAATGAAGGCTTGGTAATGGCAGAAATTGAACTATCATCTGAAACAGAAACCTTTCTCAAACCGGAATGGTTAGGAGTAGAGGTAACCAATGACAAGCGTTATTACAATGGCTTTTTGAGCGAGCATCCGTTTAAAAGTTGGTAATCACAAAAGTGATTCATAAATTCTAAATGGATGCGTTTTGTGAAAAATCATAAAAAAAAGCGCTCAAAAATATATTTTATTTATTTGAGCGCTTTTTTTTATGAGTATATTTTCAAGATCAAATCAACTTTTTTAGCCAAAAGCCAACCAATAAAGCCATTCCGATTAAAAGCGAGAATAGATAAAAAATCGTGATTTCATGAGTCAATCCCAAGAGTATTGGTCCAACAAAAGCAGCGGCCGACCAAGCGGTTAAAATATAGCCTAGTACTTGTCCATAATTATCAGCACCATAAATGGACTTTACAAACGAAGGCATGGTTGAAAAACCAGCGCCATAACCAGCAATAATAATATATGTGACTATTTGAAATGAAGTGTTATTTGTAGCTACAATAGGAATCAAAGCAAAACAAATCATATTTACAGTCAAAAAAATCATGAAGGTTGACCAACAACCAATCTTATCTGAGATACTGGACCAAAACAATCGCCCTAGACCATTAAATAAGCCAATGATAGCCACAAACAGGGTGGATTGACTAGCTGACATGCCAACTATTTCTTCACCTAAAATGGATGCTTTCGAAATGATTGCAATTCCACCACAGACATTTAAGAATAGTAACAGCCAAAGTGCAATAAATTTAGGGTCGGTTACAATGTCTTTTGCAGTTAAAACAACAGACGAATGACTTGATTTATTGTCACATTTAGGATTAGCAAGGTACAAAGCACTCAAAAGCATGCAAATGCCATATATAGCCCCTAATACCAAAAAAATTTTGGATAGTCCCATGGATAGATATAACGGACTTATGATAAAGGAAGCTAGTAAAGATCCTAGTGCAAAAGACATTATAATAATGCCTGATGCCAATCCTGGTTTTTCAGGAAACCATTTTACAACCGTATACACTGGTACTACATAGCCAAAACCTAGTCCGATGCCTTGTAGTACACCAAAAGTAAGATAAAATAAGGCGATGGAGTTAACTGAAACCGCAAAGCTGCTTCCTATTAGACCTATGAACATAAAAAAGGCACCTATCATTCCTGCTTTTGTAGGGCCAATTTTTTGAGCAAATTTGCCCATAAATGCAGCAGTTAATCCCAAAAAGCATATCGCTAAGCTGAAGGCGGTTTTGGTATCGTGCGCATTCCAATTTAATTCTGTGGCTAGTGGTTCAATCCATTTGCTATAGGCATAAATAGAACCGATGGACAATTGCATTACCATTCCTGCAATTACCATTAAATATTTATTTTTGGACATTATGAAAAAAGTGAGGTTAAATTATGTAATTTTTGTTTATCTGACGATAACGTTTTTAAAATATTGATTAAAAATAGTCGCGGTTTTATGAAGCATTTCCTCTGATGGCGAAGGTACGTCTGCCAAAGCATAATCAAAGTTTAGTAACTCCCATTTATGTTTGCCCATTTGATGAAAAGGAATAATTTCTACTTTTTCAACAGTCTTGAAATTTGCAAAATATTGCCCCCATTCATGTAGGTATTCTTCTTGATCGGTCCATCCAGGGACCAATACGTATCGTAACCACATTGGTTTTCCTGTTTCCTCTCTGTATTTGGCTACTTTTAACGTTATTTTGTTTTTTAAACCGGTAAGTTTTTTATGCCAATCGTTGTTGATGTGTTTTACATCCAATAGCAAAATATCTGTTTTGTCTAACAATTCCTTAGTTTGATCATCCAGAACGCGACCGTTAGAATCTAAACACGTATGAATTCCTTTTTGATGTAATTTGTCAAAAAACGGAATTAATTTAGCTCTTTGAAGCAAAGGTTCACCACCAGACACAGTTACACCACCAGTGGTTCCGAAAAAAAGTTTTTGATTTTCAGCTTTGGCTACAAGTTCATCAACGTTGACAAATTTACCACCATGTATGTCTAAGGTATCAGGGTTTTGACAATACAAACAGCGAAATTGACATCCTTGTGTAAATACGACCATCCGAATGCCAGGACCATCATGAGTTCCGAATGTTTCTAAGGAATGAATGCGTAGTGAATCTATATTATCAATATTTAAAGCCTCATCATGATTGGGTTGTTCTGGGAAGTACATAGGTTTACATTTTAGTATTAAAAAACCTGTTTAGAGTATTAGTCTAAACAGGTCTAAATTTAATTATTTAAAAATAATTATTACATCGAAAATTACATTCTTTCGTGGAAAGTTCTGCTAATAACCTCTAATTGGTGCGCTTTTGATAAACGTACAAAGTTTACAGCATATCCAGATACACGAATAGTTAATTGAGGATAATTTTCTGGATTTTCGTAGGCGTCCATTAATGTTTCTCTATTCAAAACATTTACATTTAAATGGTGTGCATCTCTACCAAAATAAGCATCCAATGTAGTTGTTAAATTGGTTATTTGATCTTCTTTTGTTGTTCCTAAAGATTTTGGAACCATTGAGAAGGTGTATGAAATACCATCTTGTGCATCATTGTAATCTAATTTACTTACAGAGTTTAATGATGCAATCGCACCGTTAACATCTCTTCCGTGCATTGGATTGGCTCCTGGAGCAAATGCTTCTCCACCTTTTCTACCATCTGGTGTTGCTCCAGTATTGGTTCCATACATTACATTCGAAGTAATAGTAAGTAAAGAAAGAGTTGGGGTAGCGTTTTTATATGTTTTGTGTTTTCTTAATTCTTCTACGAAAATATTGGTAATTTCAATTGCAATATCATCTACACGGTTATCATCGTTACCGAATTTTGGGAAATCCCCTTCGATATCAAAATCTACAGTTAAACCTTGTTCATTTCGGATAGGTTTTACTTTTGCATATTTAATAGCAGATAATGAATCGGCAATGATAGAAATACCTGCTGCACCATAAGCAATGTCAATAGCTGGATCACTATCGATCAAAGCCATTTGTGCTCTTTCGTAGTAATATTTATCATGCATGTAGTGAATAATATACATAGACTTAGCGTACACTCTTGCTACTTCTGCCATTGTTTTTTTGAATGATGCAAATACTGTATCGTAATCCAATACTTCATCTTTCATTTCTGGAATGTTATTAATCACCAAAGCGCCATGAGCTTCTTCGCGACCTCCATTTAATGATAACAAAAGGGCTTTTGGTAAGTTGGCACGAGCTCCAAAATGTTGTATTGATTTTCCGATTTTTTGGTAGGAAACACAACAAGCAATTCCGTAATCATCAGAACCTCTGTTGGATTTCATCAAATCGTCATTCTCATATTGTAAAGATGAAGTGTCAATAGATACTTGAGCACAGAAATCTTTAAATCCTTTTGGAAGGTTTTGTGACCAAAGGATAGTTAAATTTGGTTCAGGTGAAGCTCCTAAGTTGTAAAGTGTTTGAAGGAAACGGAAAGAAGTTTTAGTTACTTTAGTTCTTCCATCATGAAATTGTCCACCAATAGCTTCTGTAACCCATGTTGGATCTCCTCCGAAGATTTCATCATATGCACCTGGGCGTAAATGACGCACAATACGAAGTTTCATTACGAATTGGTCAATGAATTCTTGTGCTTCTTCTTCTGAAATTAAACCAGATTCAAGGTCTCTTTCGATATAAATGTCGATAAATGAAGAAACGTTACCTAATGACATCGCAGCTCCATCTTGTTCTTTTACAGCACTTAGATAAGCTAAGTAAGTAAATTGTACTGCTTCATAAGCAGTTACAGCTGGTTTTGAAATATCGACCCCGTAAGATTGGGCCATTGTTTTCATGTCTTGTAATGCTTTGATCTGGCTAGTGATCTCTTCTCTTAAACGTACTTTGTGCTCACTCATTTCACCTGAAACAGCAGTAAAATCAGCTTTTTTTGCTTGAATTAAAGCATCAGCACCATAAAGAGGTAAACGTCTAAAATCGCCAATGATTCTTCCTCTAGCATAGTTATCAGGTAAACCTGTTAAAACGTGTTTAGAACGGAATGTTTTGATTTCAGCATCATAGGCATCAAAAACAGCTTGATTGTGATCTTTAGCATAATTGAAAATATCTGAAACTCTTGGAGAAACTTCTAATCCTTTTTCTCTTACGGCTGATTCTACTAATTTGATTCCGCCAAAAGGTTTCATTGCTCTTTTAAGTAAAACGTCAGTTTGTAAACCTACAATAGTTTCGTTTTCTTTGTCTATATATCCAGGACCAAAAGCTGTAATGTTTGAAATAGTCTCAGTATCAATTGCTAAACAACCATTGTTTTGTCTTTCTTTTAATAATTGTAATTTGCAAGCTTCCCATAATTTTTTGGTTCTGGTAGATGGACCAGATAAAAATTCAGCGTTTCCTTGATAAGGAGTAATGTTTTTTACAACAAAATCGTATACATCTATTGTTGTGTTCCAATTTCCTTCTATAAAAGACTTGTTGTTTGTTAAAATTTCCATGGTTATTAAGTTTATTTTTGTAAGATTCTTGTATTCTACTATTTAAGTATCAATATTCTCAAATTTACATTTTTTTTATCACTTAATCTTGAGGTTTTAAACTTCTATGGAATGTTGACTATATTTTTCAAATTAGTTAAAAATGAGCATTAGAATGGCTTGTTTTTTTTATAAAATGAATTTTTTATTGGTAATAGCTACTTAATTTTCGATGCTTTTTTCGTGTAATAAAGTTGGATCCAATACTTTTTTTATTATTTTGCGTTTGGTAGGTATCTAAAAAAAAAACTTCATAAACTTTTTATAAAAATAATCAGTTCATGAAGTAATTAGAATACTTGTTATGGTTTTGTTAAAAAAGTGGCTTGTTTTTAAAGTTCTTTTCTATGGCTTTGATCATTTCTCCTGCAATATCTTTATTAGTAGCGCCCTCAATACCTTCAAGTCCGGGTGAGGAATTGACTTCTAACAATAAAGGACCTTTTGAAGATCGAATGATATCTACTCCGGCCACCTTCAAGTCCATTGCTTTTGCTGCTTTGATGGCGATTTTCTTTTCCTCACTCGTAATTTTAACGATAGAAGCGGTGCCTCCCAAGTGGATATTGGCTCTAAATTCGCCAGGCATTGCTTCTCTTTGGATGGCGGCAACAACTTTTCCGTCAATGACAAAACAACGAATGTCTTTTCCATTGGCTTCTTTGATGAATTCTTGTACTAAGATGTTAGCATTTAAACTTTTAAAAGCATTGATTACACTTTCTGCTGCTTTTTTTGTTTCAGCTAGCACGACACCTTTTCCTTGTGTGCCTTCTAAAAGTTTGACAATTAAAGGTGATCCACCTACCATTTTAATCAAATCATCCGTGTCTAGCGGAGAGTTAGCAAAACCTGTGGTTGGAATATCTACACCATTATTTAGTAAAAGTTGTAATGAAAAAAGCTTGTCTCTAGATTGTGTTATGGCTGTAGATGAATTCAAGCAAAAAACTTTCAATGCTTCAAATTGACGGGTTAAGGCACAGCCATAAAACGTGATGCTAGGTCTAATTCTAGGAATAATCGCATCAAATTGATTCAATATTTTGCCCCCACGATAATGAATTTCAGGTGTTTTGGCATCTAATTTCATGTAGCATTCTTTGATGTTTAAGAAGTGCATTTCGTGCCCTCTCATTTCGCCGGCTTCCATGATTCTTTTGTTGCTATACAATTCAGGATTACTAGCTAAAACTCCAATTCGCAAGCCTGAACTTGCTTTTTCAGCGTTTTTATACAATTCCTTTAAATTGTCACTTGAGGGTTGGCCTAATAAATACTTTTGTTCTGGATCTACTAAAACACGACCACTCATGGCTTCTCTGCCCAATAACATTCGAAATCCCATAGAATCTCTATTGGTCAAGGTCATTTCAATTTGCCAAGTGTCGTCCCCAATTTTTAATAAAGTTTGAATCACATATCGTTGTTCTCTGTAACCGCTCGAACTTTTTACAATCCGTTTGTCTATTAGTGGCGCTTCACAGTGAATGACAGTTTTATTGTTGTTTTGAATAGGGTTGATGTCAAATTTTACCCAATTACTATCGTTTTTTATGAAAGGAGCAATGTTGATTGCGTGAAGAGCCGATGTTTTTGCACCAGAATCTACTCTGGCTTTTATGGTAGGAATATCTAAATCAGGAAAAGTACACCACTCTTCGCTACCAAGAATTAATTTGTTTTCTAACATAGAGGAATTGTATTTAATAAAAATCAAAAATACCTTTTTGTTTTTTATTAATGTTAAATAAAAATAAATAATTAGCCCGCTGAGTTAAAAAATAACGCAACGGGCTAGTAAATATTTGTAAATGTAAATTATTGATTGTTAGCTTCTTCTGTTTTTTTGACTTGAACAGTTAATTCGGAAGCTCCTTCTTCAATGTCCATGAATATCTCATCACCAACATTGATTTTAGAAGTGATAATTTCTTCAGCCAATGTATCTTCTACATATTTTTGAATAGCTCTCTTTAAGGGTCTTGCTCCAAATTGTTTGTCAAAACCTTTTTCAGCGATAAATGATTTGGCAGTATCCGAGAGATTTAAAGTGTAGCCTAATTCTTTAACCCTTTCGTATAGTTTTTTCAACTCAATTTCGATAATCAAGTCAATATCTGATTTTTCTAATGAGTTGAAAACAATAACATCATCAATTCGGTTTAAAAATTCAGGAGCAAATGTTTTTTTCAAGGCATTTTCAATAACACTTTTTGAATGATCTTCAGCTTGTGCAACTTTTGCGGCAGTGCCAAAACCAACGCCTTGACCAAAATCTTTAAGTTGTCGGGCTCCTACATTAGAAGTCATTATGATAATAGTGTTTTTAAAATCTATCTTACGACCTAAGCTGTCTGTTAAGTAGCCGTCATCCAATACTTGAAGCATCATGTTGAATACGTCTGGATGCGCTTTTTCGATTTCATCTAACAAAACAACGCAGTAAGGTTTTCTTCTTACTTTCTCGGTTAATTGTCCACCTTCCTCATAACCAACATAGCCTGGAGGTGCGCCAACTAATCGTGAAATGGCAAATTTCTCCATGTATTCGCTCATATCAATTCGAATTAAAGCGTCTTCGGAATCAAATAATTCTTTGGCCAATACTTTGGCTAATTGAGTTTTTCCAACACCAGTTTGTCCTAAGAAAATAAAGGAACCAATGGGTTTATTTGGATCTTTTAATCCAGCTCTATTTCTTTGTATCGAACGGGCGATTTTTAATACAGCATCATTTTGACCAATAACTTTGTTTTGAATCAATTCTGGTAATTTAGCTAACTTATTGCTTTCTGTTTGTGCAATTCGGTTTACAGGAATTCCAGTCATCATCGATACCACATCGGCAACATTGTCCTCGGTTACGTTGATTCTGTTGTTTTTAGAATCTTCTTCCCATTGTTCTTGTGCAATGGCTAGGTCTTTTTCGATACGTTTTTCGTCATCACGAAGTTTTGCAGCCTCTTCGTACTTCTGTTTTTTAACCACTAGATTTTTTAGCTCTCTTACGTCTTCTAATTGACGTTCCAAATCCAAAATTTGTTTTGGTACCTCAATATTGGTAATGTGCACTCTTGAGCCAGCTTCGTCTAATGCATCAATCGCTTTGTCTGGTAAAAAACGTTCCGACATATAACGATCGGTTAATTTTACACACGCTTCAATCGCCTCGTCTGAATAGGTTACGTTGTGGTGTGATTCATATTTATCTTTGATATTATTCAAAATGGTAATGGTTTCTTCTACTGAAGTAGGTTCAACAATAACTTTTTGAAAACGTCTTTCCAATGCACCATCTTTTTCAATATACTGACGGTATTCATCTAAAGTAGTCGCTCCAATGCATTGTATTTCTCCACGTGCTAAAGCTGGTTTGAACATGTTTGAGGCATCAAGAGACCCTGTAGCGCCACCAGCGCCAACAATAGTGTGAATTTCGTCTATGAATAAAATGATATCGTCATTTTTTTCCAATTCATTCATTACGGCCTTCATGCGTTCCTCAAATTGACCTCTGTATTTAGTACCTGCTACTAAACTGGCTAAATCAAGGGTGACCACGCGCTTATTGAATAAAATGCGAGACACCTTTTTTTGAATGATTCTTAAAGCCAGTCCTTCTGCTATAGCAGATTTTCCAACTCCAGGTTCACCGATTAATAAAGGGTTGTTTTTTTTGCGACGACTTAAGATTTGAGATACTCTCTCAATTTCTTTTTCGCGTCCAACAACAGGGTCTAGTTTTCCTTCTTCGGCCATTTCGGTTAAATCTCTACCAAAATTGTCCAATACTGGAGTTTTAGATTTTTTATTGGTTTTGTTGGCAGGTGTATTGAAGCTACCTTCTTTAAAACTGTCATCTTGTCCTGAATCGTCATTGTAAGATTCGTTTTTGGGCAAGTTATCTATGAATTCATTTTCGTTTGGAGTCATATTTAAGTATTGTTCTTTAGCTACATCATAGTCAATTTTTAGCTTATTTAGTAGCTTGGTTGTAGGATCGTTTTCATTTCGTAAAATGCATAATAATAAATGTGCTGTACTAATTGAGGTACTTTGAAACACTTTAGCTTCTAAAAATGTTGTTTTTAGAGCTCTTTCTGCTTGACGAGTCAAATGAAGGTTCTTCTTTTCGAGATTGATTTCAAGACTTACTGGGCTAGAAGGGCTAAGAATTTCAACCTTTCGACGTAAATGATCTAAATCTACATCCAAATTGTTTAGAATATGGATTGCTTTTCCGTTACCATCTCTCAAAATACCTAACATTAAATGCTCTGTACCAATAAAGTCATGTCCTAATCTCAAGGCTTCTTCTTTACTGTACGTAATAACATCTTTAACTCTAGGGGAAAAATTGTCATCCATATGATATAATTTTATTAATTGTAAATTTACTGATTTACTATCTAAAACAAAAATCATTCCGAGTAAAATCAAGTGACAGCTAATTGACAAAAAATAATGATAAAATCATAGCGATAAAGTGTCAAATTTATGCTGGAACTCATGTTTTTTTATTGTTAATAAATTAGAGAAATTTGACTGTTAAAACGGCTGTAAAAAGTTCAGAAAGCCGTATATTGGCACGTTTTGAAATTAATATAATTATTTAATATAACAACTTATGTCTGAAGGAGAAAAGTTAATTCCTATTAACATAGAAGATGAAATGAAATCAGCTTACATCGATTATTCGATGTCGGTTATTGTATCCAGAGCACTTCCTGATGTTAGAGATGGTCTAAAACCTGTACATCGAAGAGTACTTTATGGTATGTATGATTTAGGAGTATTTTCAAATAAAGCCCATAAAAAGTCCGCGAGAATTGTCGGGGAAGTATTAGGAAAGTATCATCCACACGGAGATACCTCTGTGTATGATGCTATGGTACGTATGGCTCAAGAATGGAGTATGCGTTATCTTTTGGTAGATGGACAAGGTAATTTTGGTTCTGTTGATGGCGATAGCCCTGCTGCTATGCGTTATACTGAAGCTAGAATGCGTAAGATTTCAGAAGAAATCATGGCTGATATTGAGAAGGAAACTGTTGATTTTCAATTGAATTTTGACGATACTTTGTATGAGCCCAAAGTGATGCCTACAAGAGTGCCAACGTTATTGATTAATGGTGCTACTGGAATTGCTGTAGGTATGGCTACAAATATGCCTCCACACAATCTTACGGAAGTTATCAATGGAACTTTGGCATATATTGGTAATAATGAAATTGAAATCGACGAATTAATTACTCATATTAAAGCCCCCGATTTTCCAACAGGTGGAATTATTTATGGTTATGAAGGAGTGCGTGAAGCTTTCAAAACAGGTCGTGGTCGTGTAGTAATGCGTGCCAAAGTTGGTTTTGAAGAAGTGGATGGAAGAGAATCAATTATTGTGACCGAAATTCCATATCAAGTCAACAAAGCAGATATGATCAAACGAACTGCTGATTTGGTAAACGAAAAGAAAATAGAGGGTATTGCCAATATTCGTGATGAGTCGGATAGAAATGGTATGCGTATCGTATATATATTAAAACGAGATGCAACGCCAAACGTTGTATTGAATACTTTGTATAAATATACTCAGTTACAATCTTCATTCAGTGTAAACAATATTGCACTAGTAAATGGTAGACCACAAATGTTGAATCTAAAAGATTTGATTCACTATTTTGTAGAGCACCGTCACGATGTGGTGATACGAAGAACAAAGTACGAACTTAGAAAAGCTGAGGAACGTGCTCATATTTTAGAAGGATTGATTATAGCTTCTGATAATATTGATGAAGTAATTGCATTAATTAAAGCTTCAAAAAACACCGAAGAAGCAAGAGAGAAATTAATTGAGCGATTCAAACTTTCTGACATTCAGGCTCGAGCAATTGTTGAAATGCGTCTACGTCAGTTAACAGGACTAGAGCAAGATAAATTGAGAGCTGAGTACGAAGAAATCATGAAATTGATTGATCATTTACGTGCTTTATTAGCTGATGTTAACCTAAGAACAGCTTTGATAAAAGAAGAATTAAACGAAATTAAAGACAAATATGGTGATGCCCGTCGCTCTTTAATTGAGTACTCTGGTGGCGATGTTAGTATTGAAGATTTAATTGCAGATGAAAGTGTGGTAGTTACTATATCACATGCTGGATATATTAAAAGAACTAATTTGAGTGAATACAAAACTCAAAATAGAGGAGGAGTAGGACAAAAAAGTGCCGGAACTAGAGATCAAGATTTCTTGGAACATATGTTTGTTGCTACCAATCATCAGTACATGATGTTCTTTACTCAAAAAGGTAAATGTTTCTGGATGAGAGTTTATGAAATTCCTGAAGGAACAAAAACCGCTAAAGGAAGAGCTATTCAAAATTTAGTAAACATTGAAAGTGATGACAAGGTAAAAGCGTATATTTGTACTCAAGATTTAAAAGATAAAGACTACATAAATAGTCATAATTTGATCATGGTCACTAAACAAGGTCAGGTTAAAAAGACCTCATTAGAGAAATATTCTAAACCGCGTGTTAATGGAGTTGCAGCAATCACTATAAAAGAGGGTGATGAATTATTAGAAGCGAAGTTAACCAATGGAGAAAGTCAAATTATATTAGCGGTTAAATCTGGAAAATTAGTGCGTTTTGAAGAAACGAAAACTAGACCAATGGGAAGAACGGCCTCTGGAGTTCGTGGTATTACCCTTAAAGATGAAACCGATGAAGTGATCGGAATGGTTACTGTTGATAAAGATAATATCAATGAGTCACAAATTTTAGTTGTTACCGAGAATGGATATGGTAAGCGTACTAAACTTGTAGATGAAGATGGCGAAGAAGTGTATCGTATCACGAATCGCGGTGGTAAGGGTGTAAAAACACTGAATATTACTGAAAAAACAGGGAACCTAATCTCAATTAATGCTGTTACTGATGCTGATGATTTAATGATCATTAATAAATCAGGATTGACTATTAGAATGGCTATTGAGGATTTACGAGTTATGGGACGTGCTACTCAAGGAGTCAAGTTGATTAACTTAAAAGGAAACGATTCCATTGCGGCCGTTACTAAAGTTATGAAAGATGATGCTGATGAAAATGCAGAAAACTCAGCCGTTGAACGCGTAAAACCTGTAATGGAAGTTCTTGAAGATGCTCCAATGGACGATGAGGAAGACGAAGAAGAAGAGGAGGTTCTGAATGACGAATCAGAAACAGAAGAGGATGAAGATAATGAAGAATAATAATTAAATCAATAAATTTTAAACATTAAATACCATGAAAAGTAAATATGTAATGCTTGCATCAGCTATGCTGATATCAGTAGCTACTTTTGCACAAAAAGATCAAATTAAAGCAGCTGAGAAAGCATTAAAAGCAGGGAAATCAGACGAGGCAAAAAGTATCTTGTTAGATGCTGAATCGGTTATAGTAAATGCTACTGATGCTGAAAAAGCACAATATTATTTTGTTAAAGGAAATGTAACACTAGATTTAGCAAACAAAAGTGTAGATAAAGATGCTAATTTATCACTTGCCGCAGCAGCATTTCAAGAATTAATTGAAGTTGAAAAAAACTCTGGTAAGTCTAAGTATACCTCTCAGGCAGCTAAATCTGTAATCGATATTAAATACAAATTGATTAATGAAGCCATTGCTGATTCTAAAGTGGATAAATACGAAGTGGCTGCAAAAAAATTATATGATGCTTATCAATTAGATAAAAAAGATACGATCAATTTGTATTATGCTGCGTCAACTTATGTTAATTCAAAAAATTATGATGCGGCTTTGAGTAATTATGATGAATTAAAAAAGCTAAATTATTCTGGTAAAGGAACTAATTATTTTGCTGTAAATAAACTTACTTCTCAAGAAGATATGTATTTGACTGCAGCAGAGAGAGACCGTATGATCAAATTAGGGACGCATGAAAAACCAAGAACAGAAGTTATTCCTTCTAAAAGAGGTGAAATCTACAAAAATGTTGCTTTAATATTAGTACAACAAGGAAAGTCTGACGAAGCTAAAAAAGCTGTAGCTGATGCTAGAAAAGCCAATCCAGATGATACTTCGTTAGCTTTAACAGAGGCTAATTTGTATTTAGAAGGAAAAGATTTTGAAACCTACAAAAAATTAGTTGCAGACATCTTGTTGAAAAATCCAAATGATGCAGATTTAGTTTTTAATTTAGGAGTTTTAAGTGCTAATGCCAAAAATAGCGCTGATGCTGAAAAATATTACAACAGAGTGATTGAGATTAATCCTGCTTACACTAATGCTTATATCAATATCGCTGCATTGAAATTAGAAAATGAAAAGCCAATCATTGATGAAATGAATAAATTGGGTACTTCTAATAATGATATGAAACGTTATGATGTGCTTAAGAAAAAAAGAGAAGAATTGTTCAAGAGTACGATTCCATTTCTAAAAAAGGCAGTTGAGTTAGATCCAAAAAATACAGATGTAGCCAAAACATTAATGAATGTATATAGCGCATTAGAAATGACAGCTGAATACAAAGAATTAAAAGCAAAGTTGTAAATAAAAAAAAATAATCTTTTTATTGTTAAAAAAAAGTCGTTTATGATAATAAACGACTTTTTTTATGTAAAAAATGTTTATAGTGCAAAAATAGCTATCGTATCTGTGGTTTTTGTGTTGATCTTTGAAAAAGGTAGTCAGTTTATAAAATATTTTTTATTGTTTTTGCAAAATCGAAATTTAATTCTATTTTGCATTGTTAAATAAATGATAATTTTTTATAATTATTAACTCTTTTAAACAGATTGTAAAGTATTCAAGTCTAACCATTTTCAAACCACCTACTATGAAAAAAAAATATTTTTATGCACTTTTAGTGTTTAGTTTAAGTTTATCCAGTTTTGCTCAAAAAGATAAAATTACAGAAGCGCAAGCCGAATTAACCAATGGGAAAGCAGAGGCATCTTTGAAAATTTTAAATGACATTGAGTATCTTATTACTAATGCAAAGGAGGAAGACAAGTCAGATTACTATTATTTAAAAGCAAAATCTCACATAGCTTTAGCGAATAAAAAAATTGATGCTCCAAAAAACATGGCTTTGGCTGTAGCTTGTTACAATGAGATTTTAGTATTTGAAGTGGACTCTGGTAAATTAAAATACGCTGTACAAGCAAGACAAGGAATTAAAGATTTGAAAAATGAATTAGAAAGGAGTGCCGCTTCTGATAATAATGCACAAAATTTTGGTGAAGCAGCTAATAAAATGGTCTATCTCTATGAGATGGATAAAAAAGATACTCTTAATTTATTTAATGCCGCTTCTAATTACATCAATGCTAAACAGTATGATTTAGCTTTGAAAAATTATGAACTCTTGAAGTCGTTAAAATACACTGGTAACGCTCTTGAGTATTATGCGGTTAATAAAACAACAAATCAAGAAGAAATTTTTGGTTCTGCTAGTAATAGGGATTTAGGAGTAAAACAAGGGTCGCATATAAGTCCTCGTAATGCTAAGGCGAGTTCTAAAAAA
>NZ_JATV01000025.1 GCF_000611675.1 Flavobacterium succinicans LMG 10402
ACTGTTACAGATAATAATGCTACAATCTCTGGTGGAACAATTGCTACTCTTGCTGTAGGCGCAACTGATGCCATTACATTCTCTGGCAGTCATATCATCACTCAAGAGGATATCAATACTGGTTATGTGTACAACTTGGCTACTGCAACGGGTAAAGATCCTAAAGGAAATCCTGTTACTGATACTTCTTCGGATCCTACACCTTGTACTTCTTGTCCTGTGAACCCTGAATGTACAGATTGTACCATTACTCCATTGGTAAAGATCCTAAAGACTCAAACGCCAAGTATTGACGTTATAAAAATTGCTACCTCTACAAGTTTCAATAAAGTTGGAGATATTGTCAACTATGTAATAACTGTGAAAAATACTGGAAATGTAATCTTATCCAATGTAAATATTACCGATCCATTAACTGGATTTAGCACGATTATAGAAAACTTAAATGTTGGTAAAATTCTTGAGTACAACCAAAGTTATACCATTAAACAACTAGATTTAGATAAGGGTTCCGTTTTAAATATTGCTTCAGCTTCTGGCAAAGACCCCAAAGGAAATACAATTTCAGATGAGGACAGCGAAATTGTAAACGAAAAAGCCAATACCATTGATGCGATTGATGACAATATTGGAACAGTTGTAGGTGTGAATCAAATTACTCCTAATGTTATTAATGTGTTTACCAATGATACTTTAAATACAACAGCAGTAAACCCTTCAGAGGTGATTCTTACCGCTGTAACATCAAATCCATTTTTAATAATGAATCCTGACGGTTCAATTGATGTATTACCAAATGCTCCAGTTGGAACTTTAACATTGACTTATCAAATTTGCGAAAAATTAAATACATCAAATTGCGATACAGCAGTGGTAACAGTAATCATAGAAGCGCCAAGCATGACTGTTTCTGGTGAATCAATATGTGTAAATGATGTACCGTACTTTAAATACACAACAACAGCAAATAATTTTACACCTGTAAATGGACTAACTATAACATGGAAAGATAGCAACAATAATATTGTAAGTACAATGACCAACTTACCTTTAAATGGACAAGTGCTATGGCCAGGCGCTGTTATTGATGCTAATGGAAACGGTACTGATTGGCCTGGTTGGATATTAGTAAATGGCAAATGGATGGAAAGTTCTGATGGTTTCGAAAATCTAAGACCAACTGCAATTGTCGCTCTTACATTAAACCCAACAGAAACTATAGTTGTGAGTTATCCTCCTTCAATTCCATTTTGTACTTCAAGACCTATATTTACAATAGATGCCGTAAATGACACTGCAGAAACTCTTGACGGTTTTGGAGGAGCAACAAATGTTGTTAACGTATTTACTAATGATACATTAAACACAGTAACTCTAAACCCTAATGATGTCAACCTGACTCTAACAATACCTGATCCAACTGGATCATTGGTATTGAATCCTGACGGTTCGGTAGATGTAAATCCAAATACTCCAACTGGAACTTATATTTTAACTTATCAAATTTGCGAAAAAGCAGATGAAGGAAATTGTGACACAGCGGTGGTAACAGTAAATGTTGAATTCTCATTACCTCCTGCTCCGCCTGTTCCTGTTTTTGCCCAAGATGATACTGCTGGTCCAATTGATGGGGCTAATGGCAAAACTAACATTCTAAATGTGTTAACAAATGACTTTCTTGGATTAGCTTCTGCTACCCTAAATAATGTTTCATTATCTCTTGTAACTCCTGATCCAACTGGATATATGACTATGAATACTGATGGATCTATCGATATAAAAGATGGAACTCCTGCAGGAACTTATATTTTAACGTATCAAATATGTGAAAAAGATAAACCATCAAACTGTGATACAGCAATAGTGACAATTACAGTTATATGTAGAGATCAGACTAAAATCGCTGGAATTGTGATTAATGAAGGTACAAAAAAACCATTAGCAAATGTACCAGTTACTTTGATTCCACAAGGAACTACTACTGGATCAGTTCAAATAAGAATTACTAACGCTGAGGGGTATTATAACTTTACAGGAATGGTTCCAGGAGATTATTTGGTACAGGTTCAAGATGCCAACTTGAATGCAGCCTATCAATTATATCCAACAAGTTCAAGTTTATTTTTTACAACCTTAGAAAATTGTAAATATCAGGCTCATAATTTCGGTTTTGACAAATCAAATTTACCAGTATTAGGAGACTTTGTATGGTATGATGTGAATAATAATGGCTTGCAAGATGAATGGTTTGACGCTAATAATGACAATGTAGTAACCAAAAATGTTCCAGACGCCAATGGCTCATTTGATTATAGTAAATGGGAATGGATCGACTTGAATGGTGATGATAGTTACAAAGGAATATTGAACGTTGGCGAATTGAATGCTGCCGGTTTTGGAAATGCAAAATCTGCTAATGTATTTGTAACTGGACCAAGCAACTACTCTGATTCTGTAATCGTTGGCATTCAAGGTTTTTGGAGAAATAGACCAACAGCTGGTGTATTTGGGGAGTATAAAGTAGAACTAAAAATGGACTCCAACTTAGAAGCTCAATCATCAGCCATGGGGGCAACTGGTTTAGTGAAAGTTCTTCCGAATACTGATCGAAAAATACCTGAAAGTAAAACTACTGCGTTTGAAGTTTGTGGGCCAACAAATAATACTGTTCAAACCGCTAATCTAACGTCAACAAACCAAGTAAATCTAGACTTAGATTTTGGTATTAGCTGTAAATTATTTGCTAATATTCAAGCTTCAAATGACACCTATAATGTTACGCAATGCTCTATAGCAAATGAAATTAGAAATGCATTGGCAAATGACCTATTGAATGGATCACCGGCTGATATTGCAAAATTCAAATTCAAATTACTTACAGCTCTAAGCCAATTTATTATTATCGATGACAATGGAAACATCACATTAACAGACGATGCTAAAGCAGGGATATTTAAATTTGAATACCAAGTATGTGAAGCTGCCAATCCTACCAATTGTAGTACTGCTACTATAACTATTAATATTACAGGAATAGAACCTGTAACCATCAATAGTACTGCTTGTAATGCCGATACTTCGCCTTTAGATTTAAATTCATTACTACCAGCTGGCATACCAACTGACGGAACATGGATTGATACAGACAATACAGGTGGTTTAAATGGAAGCATCTTAAACACATTTGGAATACCAACCAACAAATACAACTATGAATACAAAATTGGTGGCCTTTGTCCAAGATCTATTTTCTTAATTCTAGATGTTAATTTTGATTGTAAAGTCTTGGGTTGCGGAACTATTATAGTACACAATGCGTTCTCACCAAATGGCGATGGATTAAATGATATCTTTAAAATTGATAGTATAGATGATACCATTTGCTATCCTGAAAATACCATAGAAATATACAATCGTTGGGGAGTATTAGTTTTTGAAACTAAGAACTACAATAATACTTCGAACTATTTTGACGGAGTCTCAAGAGGTAGAACAACGGTGAGCCAGTCCTCAGGATTACCTAATGGAACATACTTCTATATTTTAAACTATACTTCTTTTGATCTAAATGGAAATCCAGTTCAAAATAAAAAAGACGGCTATTTGTATCTATCAAAATAAACGAATGATAAGAAAACACAACCATTTAACCTACTTCATCCTTATAAATCTAATGCTACTAAAATAAAGCTATTATGAAAACACAAATAATCACTTTCATTACCATGTTACTAGCGTTTGTGAGTTATGGTCAACAAGACGCTCAATTTACCCAATATATGTACAATACAATAAACATAAACCCTGCCTACGCTGGTAGCAGGGGAGCCATGAGTATTTTTGCTTTACATAGAACACAATGGGTAGGTTTAGACGGAGCTCCTACAACAAACACCGCCTCTATTAATACCCCTATAAATAATTCCAATTTAGGTTTAGGACTTACTTTCATCAATGATAAAATTGGGCCTACAAATGAAAATACTATTTCAGCGGACTTATCATACAGTATACAAACATCTGCAAATTTCAAACTTTCTTTTGGAATGAAAGCAACGGCTAATTTGTTTAATTTGAATGTTAATAAACTCAATCCATCTGATCAAGGTGATGCACAATTTCAAAATTTGAGAAATGTTTTCACACCAAACATTGGAGCAGGAATCTACTATCATTCTGACAAGGCATATATTGGATTATCAGTCCCTAATTTTATCGAAACCAAGCGCTATGACGACAACGATGTGGCCATTTACAAAGAAAAAATCAATTACTATTTAATTGGAGGGTATGTTTTTGATTTGTCCAATAGCATCAAATTCAAGCCTGCTTTCTTGACCAAATTAGTCGAAGGAGCTCCATTACAAGTAGATGTATCAGCTAATTTTATGTTTGCAGAAAAACTAGTATTGGGGGTCGCCTACCGCTGGAGTGCTGCTATGAGTGCTATGGTAGGCTTTCAAATTTCAGATGGCATGTATCTTGGTTACGGTTACGATTTAGAAACTACCAATTTAGAGAACTACAATTCTGGCTCGCATGAAATTTTCTTGCGCTATGAAATATTCAAAAATAACGGAAAAATTACCACCCCACGTTTCTTCTAAATAGTGATTATGAAAAATTATATCCTCTTCTCGATACTATATGTTAGTTTATTTCCTTGGAATGCTAATGCACAAAAAGGAAAAATAGCCTCAGCAGATAAAAAATATGATAACTACGCTTATGTCGATGCGATACAAACCTATGAGCGTGTAGCTAATAAAGGCTATCAATCGGCGGAAATGTTTGAAAAACTAGCCAATGCCTATTACTTTAATTCTGATTTTGAAAAAGCAGCACAATGGTATGAGCAATTATTCAATTTAGAATCAAACTTAGAACCTGAAAATTATTATCGTTATGCACAATCACTAAAAGCAGTAGGAAAAGAAAAACAAGCACAAGAGATATTGAGTAAATTTGAAGGTAAATCTTCAAATGATACTCGTGGAAAACGTTGGAAAAAAAACAATAACTATTTAGCAGAAATAAGAGCCAATACAGGCCGTTATAGTATTGAAACCACCAACATTAACTCAAAATATTCTGATTATGGAAGTGCTATTGTAGACAATAAGCTAGTTTTTGCTACAGCAAGAGATACTGGAGGAGTTAGTCAAAGAATACATACTTGGACTGGAGAACATTTTACTAATTTGTATTCCGCCAATGTAGATGGAGAACTATTTCCTAATGCCCCAATGCGATATGACGCTACTATAAATTCAAAATTTCATGAAGCAACCCCAGTTTTTACCAAAGATGGTACCACTATGTATTTTACTAGAAATAACTATTTGGATGGTAAAAAAGGAAAAAATGACAAAAAGGTAACTTTACTAAAAATTTATAAAGCGACATTAATCAATAATAAATGGACAAATATCTCTGAGCTCCCCTTTAATAGTAATAATTTCAGTACTGCCCATCCTGCTTTAAGTCCAGATGAACAAACTTTATACTTTGCCTCTGATAGACCTGGTTCCGTGGGACAATCTGACTTGTACAAAGTTCAAATTCTGAACAACGATAATTATGGTGAACCCATAAACTTAGGAAAAGAAATCAATACAGAAGGGAAAGAAACTTTTCCATTTGTTACCAAGGACAATCACCTCTACTTCTCTTCTGATGGGCTCCCAGGACTTGGTGGTTTGGATATTTTTATAGCAAAAATAAAACCTGATGGATCGATAGGAATAATTGAAAATGACGGTGGTGAAATTAATTCTCCCAAAGATGATTTTGCTTATTATAGAGACAGTGACATTAATAAAGGTTTTTTTACTTCAAATCGTGATGGTGGAATGGGGTCTGACGATATCTATAGATTTAATTTTAAACCACGTTGTACACAACTACTCAAAGGTGTAATCACAGATATTGAAACTGGAGCAATATTAGCGGGAGCAACAGTAACCTTGATTGATAGCAACTATAATGCAATAGCAGAGACTATCTCAGATAGTTCAGGCAACTATAGCTTTCCTGTAGATTGTGGTAAAAACTACAGTGTAAGAGCCGCGAAAGTAGACTATAAAACTAAAGAGCTAAAAGTGAGCATACCAGATACGAAAGGCGAAACCAAACAAGATATTGCTTTGGAAACCAGCATATGCAAAGTCACTATTGGAGGGGATTTAGCTAAATGTTTTGGCATTACAATGATCTATTTCGATTTAGATAAATCATTCATTCGTAAACAAGCGGCAGTTGATTTGGCTAAAATATTAGATGTATTACAACAATATCCAAAAATGAAGCTTGATATTCGTTCACATACCGATTGTAGACAAACTGCCAAATATAATATGGCCTTATCAGAACGAAGAGCACAATCTACTATGTCTTGGTTAATTACAAAAGGTGTTGATAAATCAAGATTAACAGGTAAAGGTTATGGAGAGTCACAACTTGTTAACGATTGTGGTTGTGAACCTACCAATCAATCCAATTGTACAGAAGAGCAACATCAAATGAACAGAAGAAGTGAGTTTATTGTAACTGATTTTTAAATTTCATTGAATCCAAAAAATCACAAAACAAAAAAGCTGCCAATTCTAAGGCAGCTTTTTTGTTTTGTGATTTCCAATCTAAATTTTTGCAAAAATATTTACATAATATTTCTTGCCTGAAACAGCATCTTGTCTAATAGCAATTCCAAAATGAGTAAAATTACCCACAATATTTTCTTTATGACTAGTACTTTTTAACCAAGCATCTAAAGCTCCTTTGGGAGTAATATAATTGTAAGCAATATTTTCAGAAACATTTTTAGCGCCTAAAACTCTAATAATATCATTCGATCTCGAAGTAAAATCATTGTGATTTACTACATTATTAGCCATCAAATAATTTGCATGATTCTCCGACTTAATGGAAATATAATTTAACTTTTCGAGTGTATTCAAACCAATTGATTTTCGATACTCATTGATCAAATTCAATGTTTCTAGCTCAGTAGCAGAATAGCTATATACAGAATTATCGACAATAGAACTTGATTTTTCAGGTAAATTAATTTCCTCTTGATCGTTAGAACACGACATAAAAAATAAAGAACTAATAAACAACATACCCAAAATAAAAAACTTATTTTTCATAACATTGGTAGATTAAGTTTAAAGAAGATGTGGGGCAAATTCCTTATGTATTTATACTATACTTATTTTTAACAGTATAAAGCTCTACAATAATCGTTAAAACACCAAATTTAATCGATGAAATACATGTTTTATTATTTTTTATAATAAATACTTTACATTATGGAGACAAACGATACATACTCCAAGAATAATCTTCTTGTAGTACATATTGAATTCTGTCGTGCAAACGATTGGGTCTTCCTTGCCAAAACTCGACCTCGTGAGGAACAACTAAAAATCCTCCCCAAAAATCAGGTCTTGGGATTTCTTTTCCTTCAAATTTTCGTTCTAATTCTTTCAAGTTGTTCTCTAAAAAAGATCTTGATGGAATTACTTCACTTTGATTAGAAACGATTGCACCTAATTTACTTCCATCAGGTCTAGAATCAAAATAGCCATCAGAAACTATTTCACTTGTTTTTTGAGCACGCCCTTTGATTATAACTTGTCGTTCCATACTGTGCCAAAAAAAAGAAAGACAAACATTTGGATTTGCCGCTATTGCTCTCCCCTTTTGAGAATTATAATTAGTATAAAAAACAAAACCTTCTTCATTAAATTTCTTCAATAAAACAACTCTAGATTTTGGAAATCCATCTAAACCAATGGTAGCAACAGTCATAGCATTAACTTCATCTACACCACCAAAATCCTCTACTTCATGAAACCATCGGTTAAATAAATTAATAGGGTCTTCTGGAATAGAAGTCTCTAGTAATTCACTTTTATCATAGGACTTTCTGTAATTACTTAAATCTTTCATGGCTTTCAATTTTAAAAAATATAACAAATTTAAAAAACATTCTTTGTCGTCTTTTAATGTCAAAAAATCTTAACTATATCTCAAAGGATTTTCCGTCATCTGCCAATTGCACATTAGAAAAAAAAGTTAAGGCTTCCTCTTTAAACGAAGAAATACTTTCGTATCGTGTAGAATAATGTCCCAATAGCAACGATTTAACATTTGCTTTTGACGCAATAGTCGCTGCTTGAATAGCCGTAGAATGCATCGTTTTAGCGGCCAATTGTGACTCACTTTCTAAAAAAGTACTTTCGTGATATAACAAATCTACTTCTTGTACTAAAGGAATTATTGACTCTGTATAAGCTGTGTCAGAACAAAAAGCATACGATTTTGTAGGCTCTCCTGGAAAAGTAAGCTGCTCATTGTCTACAACTTGTCCATTATCTAACGTAACAGTCCCTCCCTTTTTAATCTTTTTATAATAACAAACATCTATCGACAATTCTTTAATGGCATCAATGTTTAATTTTCTATCTCCTTCTTTCTCTCGAAATAAAAAGCCGTTGGTATATACTCTATGTTTTAATGGAATAGTGTGAACTGTAACTTTTTCATCTTCAAATATCAATTCACTTTCTTTGACATCTAACTCATGAAAATGTATTTCATAATTGGTCCACGAGTGTGAAAGCTTTAATTGTAATTGAATAATTTCTTTCAAGCCTTTGGGACCATAGATATGCAAATCTGCCACTCTTGATAAAAGGGAGAAAGAAGAAATTAAACCTATAAGGCCATAAAAATGATCTCCGTGTAAATGAGAAATAAAAATATGACTGATTTTGGTAAACTTAACTTTGTTTTTACGAAGTTGTACTTGAGTTCCTTCACCGCAATCAATTAAAAAATACCTATTTTTTACTTCCAACAATTGAGCTGTTGGATTTGTAAAAGTTCGAGGTGTTGCAGCATAGCAGCCAAGTACGGTTAATTTCAAAGTAATGAATGTTGTTTTTAGATAAACTGTAATCTAATCTTGAGAAAGTTTTTATTAAAAGCCTAAATCTCTTTCAATTTCTTCCATTTCAATGATATCATTTGCTTCTAACAAAGTGGGAACTACAGTTATGGTTTGTGGAACCGCATTAAAATCAATAGCATCAGCAACAATAACCAATGACTTTTTAGCTTTTTTATGAGCTTTAGCCAAAGGCAAAAAAAGTTTTATTGAAGCAATATCGACTGTTTTATCATTGGATACATCCAAAATCAAATTAAAATCTTTGAAACTGGCATATTGATTTGTTACTTTTTCAATAAAAGTAGTTACAACACCTTCAGTATCTTTAATAGTTATTGTATGTCCTTTAGTATCTACTTTCATCTTATTGAATTTTTGAAGCTAATAAATAAATCACTGCCATTCGAAT
This sequence comes from Flavobacterium succinicans LMG 10402, assembly GCF_000611675.1. Taxonomy (GTDB): domain Bacteria; phylum Bacteroidota; class Bacteroidia; order Flavobacteriales; family Flavobacteriaceae; genus Flavobacterium; species Flavobacterium succinicans. Next base: position 9,366 of record NZ_JATV01000025.1, read on the forward strand.
GGCTACTCCATTCTCTACCTGATTCAAAATAACAGATTGTTGAGAATCTGCTACATCAGAAGTAATTTCAACTCCACGATTTATAGGTCCTGGATGCATAATTACAATTTCTTTACTCAGTGAATCTAATAAATTTTTATCTACTCCGTATTGTTGCGCATACTCTCTTGTGGATGGAAAAAAGTTAACATCCATTCGTTCATTTTGCACTCTCAACATATTCGCTACATCACACCATTCTAAGGCTTTACGCAAATCCGATTCAACTGTTACTCCAAGTGATTCGATATATCTAGGAATCAATGTTTTTGGACCACAAACTTTAACTTCTGCACCTTGCATTTGCAAAGCATATATATTAGATAAAGCTACTCGCGAGTGCAAAATATCTCCAACAATAACTACTTTTTTTCCTCCTACATCACCTAATTTTTCTCTTATAGAATAACTATCTAACAGCGCTTGTGTAGGATGTTCATGAGCACCATCTCCCGCATTTACGATACTTGCTTTTACATTTTTTGACAAAAAATAAGCAGCTCCAGGATTTGCATGACGCATAACAACCATATCCACTTTCATTGATAAAATGTTGTTAACAGTATCAATTAACGTCTCCCCTTTTTTAACAGAAGATTGAGCGGCAGAAAAACTGATTACATCTGCGGATAAACGCTTTTGAGCCAGCTCAAACGAAAGCTTGGTTCTAGTACTGTTTTCAAAAAAAATATTGGCTATGGTAATATCTCGTAAAGAAGGAACTTTTTTAATGGGTCTATTGATAACTTCTTTAAAATGATCAGCTGTTTCAAAAATAAGGTCAATATCGTTTTTGGTGATATATTTAATTCCTAATAAATGATTTACGCTTAACTCGCTCATTTTTATACTTATTGATTATTATTGATTAAAAAAACACCATCTTCTCCTCCTTGCTCAGCCCAAGTAACTTTTACTTTTTCGTCATTAATTGCATCCACTTGACGACCGCGATAATCTGGCTGAATGGGCAAATCACGACTAAATCTTCTATCTATTAAGGTCAAAAGTTCAATACCAGATGGTCTTCCAAAGGACTGAATTGCAGTTAAAGCAGCTCTAATACTTCTTCCTGTATACAAGACATCATCAACAAAAATTACTTTTTTATTTTCAACCAAAAAATCGATTTGTGTAATATTAGCTTCCAAAGGTTTATCGGTTCTTCTAAAATCATCTCTAAAAAAAGTGATGTCTAAAAATCCTATTTTAATGTTTGCTACTTGGTAGTCGTTTTCTAAAATACTTTTTAGGCGTTTGGCTAAAAAAGTACCTCTAGGCTGAATTCCAATTAAGATGGTTTCAGAAAAATCAAGATGTTTTTCGATTAATTGACAAGCCAAACGATTAAGGATGATATTGACTTCTTTGGAAGTGAGCAATACTTTTTGATTCATGGTATAGTTTTGTTTGGTGTACAAATATACAAATTTCGATTTAGCAATAAATAGTATTCTAATAAAAGTAATACTCAAAATTGTTTCTAAAAAAGGCAATAAATAAAAAGATATCAAAAAAAAACCTTTCATTTAGAAAGGTTTAATTGATTTATTTCGCATACATCTTCACACGTAATTCTTGAATTTTTTCATCATCTAAGTATTCGTCAAATGTCATGTAACGGTCAATGGCTCCATTTGGTGTAAGCTCCACTACTCTATTACCAACAGTTTGTGCAAACTCGTGGTCATGAGTGGTAAAAATAACTGAACCTTTGTAGTTTTTTAATGAATTATTAAAAGCTGTAATAGACTCCAAATCTAAGTGGTTTGTTGGTTCATCTAACATTAAGATATTAGCACGTTCCATCATCATTCTAGACAACATACAACGCACTTTCTCTCCTCCAGATAAAACTCTACTCGTTTTCAAAGCTTCTTCTCCAGAAAAAATCATTTTTCCAAGAAATCCTCTGATAAAAACTTCATCACGCTCTTCTTCAGTTTTTGCATATTGGCGTAACCAGTCTACAAGTGTATAATCGTTTTCAAAAAATGAATGATTGTCTCCAGGCAAATAGGCTTGATTGGTAGTAACTCCCCAATCAAATGAACCTGTATCAGCTGCTTGATTGCCATTCAAAATTTCATAAAAGGCTGTTGTGGCACGAGAATCTTTTGAAAAAAGTACAATTTTATCTCCTTTGGCCATATTCAAATCAACGCCTTTGAACAAAAGTTCACCATCCACAGAAGCGCTTAAATCTTGTACATTCAAAATTTGATCACCTGCTTCACGATCTTGATCAAAAATAATAGCAGGATAACGACGACTGGAAGGTTTAATCTCAGAAATATTTAATTTCGAAATCATTTTTTTACGAGAAGTTGCTTGTTTTGATTTCGCTACATTGGCACTAAAACGACGAATAAACTCCTCCAATTCTTGTTTCTTTTCCTCTGCTTTTTTGTTCTGTTGTGCACGCTGTTTAGCCGCTAATTGGCTAGATTCATACCAAAAAGTATAATTTCCAGAATAATGGTTGATTTTACTAAAATCTATATCAGAAATATGCGTACAAACCGCATCTAAAAAGTGTCTGTCGTGAGAAACTACAATTACGGTATTTTCATAATTAGCTAAGAAATTTTCTAACCAAGAAATGGTTTCAAAATCCAAGTCGTTGGTAGGCTCATCCATAATCAACAAGTCAGGATTTCCGAATAAAGCTTGTGCCAAAAGGACACGAACCTTCATTTTTCCTTCCAAATCAGCCATCAAAGTATAATGATTGTCTTCTGTAATACCAAGATTTGACAACATAGCTGCTGCATCAGAATCAGCATTCCATCCATTCATTTCTTCAAATTGCACTTGCAATTCTCCAATTCTATCAGCGTTTTTATCGTTATAATCCAAATAAAGTTCGTCCATTTCTTTTTTGACAGCATACAAAACTTTATTACCCATCATCACCGTTTCAAGTACCGTATGTTCATCAAACATGTTGTGATTTTGGTTCAGTACTGACATTCTTTTTCCTGGTTCCAAATGAATATGTCCTGATGTAGGATCCATTTCGCCAGAAATTATTTTTAAAAAGGTAGATTTTCCAGCACCATTGGCTCCGATTACTCCATAAACATTACCATGAGTAAATGTAGTGTTTACTTCGTCGAATAAAATTCGTTTGCCAAATTGAACTGATAAATTATTAACTGTTAACATAAATCGATTTTTTAAAAATTTTTGCAAAAGTACAAAATTAGCTTTGTTTTACTCTTAAATAACAAGCTATCTTTTATAGATATCAAAAAAAAGAGGATATCATTGATATCCCCTCTTCAAAATTAACTTCTCATAAAAAACAATAACCAAATTGAAAAAGAAATTAACAGCAATCCCAAAACAATTAATGAAAAGCTATAGAGTAACCAATTCTATAACTAGAAAAACTCATTACACTTTGGAAAAATTATAATTGAACTAAATATTTTAAACCATTGTAATTGGCTAATTCAACATCAGCATGATCTTTAGAATTACATTGTTCTAACAAATCTTTAGCTAATATAGCATTATAGCCTGATTGATTTTGCAGCTTCATCAGCAACTGTTCTGACAAAGAGCTCAGAGCCGTTGACAAAGGCAAAAGAGGCTGTACTAAAGGAGCATTTTGACTTAAAACTTTTAAATCTTTATTATTTTGAATCCATTTGTTCAAAAAGATTACGATAGATGCTTCTAGTGTTTTGTCTTTGTTTGCAACATATTGCCCCACTAATTGATTGAAAGTTAAAGCATCTTCAGCATCTGGCGTGCAAGCATCTGCAAACAAGGTAAAAGGAGAATACATTTGATATTCCGTTCCGCCTTTATTTCTGGAATACACCTTCAAAGGCTCGCAAACCTCAGAGAATATTTGCAAAGCAGCTGTGTTTTGATTGTTACTGATGTTTCTCAACAACACTTCTTTGTTACGAATATGCGTGATTCCTAATTCTTCCAGATGGTAAGAAACTACTTTTAACCTCTTTCTCATACTGGCAATATCGGTCACATTTGCAGCTGACCAAAGGCGCTCTGATATGGCTGCGGTTCTTGGCCAAATTCTAGAATCTATGGTTTGAGGCGTTACCAATTCGCTCCACATGGTAGCCTCTCCACCTAAAATCCTGGCTTTTTCATCCACTGATAAATTTGCATTTGCAGGCATTGGATCATTCAAATAATGACTTTCAACTCCTTGAACCAAATCAAGATAAAAACCATTGGACAACACAGTCTTATAACCATTTGTTGTTGCGGCTATCAATGAACCACCAGCAGCTACACCTTCATTTGGACCTTTCCAAGAATGAATAATAGCCTCCTTAGACATATTTTTGGTCATAATTTCTTCCCAACCCATCAATTCTTTTTTATGCTTTTTGAGCATAGGAATCAATTTCATGGTGAAATAAGTTTGCAACTCATGATTGTTGGCTAACTTATTTTTCTTCATAAAATCTTGAATTTTAGGATTCGAATCCCAATCTTTTCCTTCATTTTCATCGCCGCCAATGTGAAAATATTTCCCAGGAAACAAAGGACAAACTTCGTCAAAAATTTCACCCAATAGCTGATATGTTTTAGGATTAGAAGGGTCTAATGTTGGGGTAAAAATCCCAGCATTTCGTTCTAATGAATAAGTTACCAATCCAGAAGCTTTCTGAGTTGTTTCAGAAGACCCTTTATTAATAGTCACAACTTTACTTCCGATTTCTGGGAAGGCAGTCAAAATAGCAGATGCATGACCTGGAACATCAATTTCAGGTACAATCAAAATACCTCTATCGGCAGCATATTTTACAATTCCTTTAATTTCTTCTTGAGTATAAAAAAGACCATCAGACGCTTTATCGGTAAGCACCTTATACTTTTTCATCTCAATTCTCCAGCCTTGGTCGTCTACTAAATGCCAATGAAATACATTCATTTTCATAGCAGCCATAGCATCTAAATTTCTCTTAATAACATCCACAGGTTGGAATTGTCTCGCAGCATCAATCATTAATCCACGCCAAGTAAATCTGGGCATGTCAGTAATTGAAACATTAGGAAGATAAAAAGAAGTAGCGTTGTTCTGAAGTAATTGCAATACCGTTTCAAGGGCATGCATGGCTCCCAATTCAGTAGTGGCATTAATATTGATTTTATTGGATTGAATATCTAATTGATAACTTTCATCTTCATACAACCCAATTTTTCCAGCTCTACTACAATTAATCTGTAATTGAGCCTCAGGATACTCATTGTTGGCTGTAACAAAACCTTGTTTAAAAAACAACCCCGTTCTTCCGTCTAATCGTCTTAAAAAACGAGATGCTGCCACATAAATTCTTGAATCGGATTGACCGGTAACATTAACTTTAAAAGCTGAAGTTAGTGCAAAATTTCCTGCTTTCAACTCTACTTTCTGAGGCCAAGGCATCAAATTTAATTGCTCTTTAGTAACTTGGGAAAAAGCTGATACTGTTATAAAAAAAAGGGTAAAAAGGTATTTCATAAATGGTTTTGTTTACAAACTAGTCTGGTTTAGGAATACATCCTAACTAGTTAAAAATCCCCATTCGATTGTACTGCAACCGAATGGGATTAAAAATCTAATAATCAAATCGTTTGAAGGCTTCGATCGCTTCGTATTCAGCTAATCCAAGATCATCGTATAATTTGGCAGTATCTTTATTTCTGTCCTCAGCACGTACCCAGAATTCTCTTGAGTCATTACCTTGGAACATTACTCGATCTTTTTGAGATTGATGGAATAAAATGGCCTGACGTTTTAACAACACTTCATCTGGACTTAGTGGCACAGCCAT
>NZ_JATV01000026.1 GCF_000611675.1 Flavobacterium succinicans LMG 10402
CCTGAGGTAAACATTTCAGGCAATACAATTAGATCAACTTTTTCATCAATCGCATGGATTTTTTCTTCGAACTGAATGCGATTTTCAGCTGGATTTTCCCAGACTAAGGACGATTGCAGGATGGCTATTTTCATTTTACTTTTTTAAAATAAATCATTTAAGTTTTCCCAAGGCTACAAGCACAATCTTACTAAGTTTTTAGCATATATATTAAGAAAAAAAAAGATGCATTTAGATTTTAAATGGAATTAAAATGTTTCAAATGCAAAAAAATTGCAAAAAAATTGCAAAAAAATTGCTTGATAATAAAATGAATTATTTACATTTGAAAAATAAATTAATCAATAAAAACCATGAAAAATTATAGAATATGAAAATTAAGTTATTATTTCTATTAATTGTTGGAGTAATACTACTCACAACAGGCACAGCCAAAGCTGCTACAACAAAGTATAATTTGCAACAAAAAAGCAAACAAATTGATGTGTCTGGTCAAGTCTTAGACCAAGATACAGGAACACCAATCGCTGGTGCAATAATACAAGCAAAGAGTAATAAAAAAATAACAACTATCTCTGATTTTGATGGAAAATTCAAACTTAGTGTTCCAGAAAACGAAACACATATTGTGGTGAATTTTATGGGATATTCAAAAGCAGAAATAGCAATCAATGATAGAAACGAATTACAAATTACATTAAAGCCATCAGAAAATGTACTAGACCAAGTAATCGTTACCGCATTAGGAGTCAAAAAATCCAGCAAATCAGTTGCTTATGCAGTTACAGAACTAAAAGGCTCTGACGTCAACAAAGCCAAAGAGGCAAATATTGCAAATGCACTAACAGGCAAAATAGCAGGAGTAAATGTAAGTAGTGCCGCATCAGGACCTAATGGTTCTAGTAGAGTAATTATAAGAGGAAATGGCTCTTTAAATGGAAACAACCAGCCTATGTACATTGTAAATGATCTACCTATAGACAACACTCAACTCAACTTGCCCGGCATTGGTAATGGCGCTGGATCAACAAGAATAAATGTTGACAGAGGAGACGGAACTACACTTCTTAATCCAGACGACATAAAAAGCATAACCGTTTTGAAAGGAGGAACTGCTGCCGCGTTGTATGGATCAAATGCTGCTAATGGAGTAATTTTAATACAAACCAAAAGGGGTACCGCCCAAAAAGGAATTGGTGTTGAATACAACACATCTTTCACATTTGAAACTCCATCAATATTTCCGGATTGGCAGTATGAATATGGAGCAGGAGCATTAGGAAAAAAACCACTTACTCAAGCTGAGGCTATTAATTATGGTCGTTGGTCATGGGGTGCCAAAATGGACGGAACAGACGTGATTCAATTTGATGGAGTAAAAAGACCATACAGTCCACAAAAAGATAATATTAAAAACTTTTATAGAACTGGCACAACATTCATCAACTCCATTGCTTTATCAGGAGGTAACGAAAAAGCAACAGGAAGGTTCTCTTTTTCTAATATGAATAACGAAGGGGTTGTTCCAAACACAAATTTTAATATCAAAACAATTAATATCTCGACTAATGTTAACTTAACCGATTGGTTAAAATTTGATTTAGTTACACAATATAATATAGAGAAATCAAACAACAGAACTACAGTATCCGATGCAGAAGCGAATCCAAACTGGGGGGCTTACATGCTTGCCAATACAGTAGACATTAGAAACCTAGCTCCTGGTTATGACTCCTCAGGAACTGAAATTGCTTGGAATCCAGTTCCAATAGCAACAAATCCACAATTTGTAATCAACAAAATTAAAAACAACGACAACAAAAACAGATTTGTTGGTATGCTAAATGTAAAACTAAATTTTGCTCCAAATCTATTTTTGCAAGGACGTATCGGACAAGATTATACAAATTATAATTTTTACGGATATATACCTAAAACTACTCTAAACAATCCAATTGGATATGTTCAAAGCTCAAAAATGGTCTTGTCTAACCTCAACTCCGAAGCAGTACTTAATTATAGTAAAAAAAATATTTTAGAAAACTTTTCTCTAACCGCACTAGCTGGAGTAAATTCACGTACCACATCTAGGGATGAAACAAGAATCGAAGGGTCTGGATTTGTATTAGAAGATTTTTATTCTCTTACCAATTTAACTACTTTAAACAACAACTATCTATACGGAAAGACCAAAACAAACTCAATCTATAGCGCAATCGATTTAGATTATAAAAATACGATATTCTTAAATTTCACAGGACGTCAAGATTGGTTTTCAACTCTTTCAAAAAACAATAATAGTATTTTCTACCCATCAGTAGGAACAAGTATAATCTTATCAGAATTAGCAACGATGCCGAACTGGATTTCATTTGCAAAAATAAGAAGTTCATGGGCACAAGTAGGTGGCGCTACACCAGATCCTTATGCATTAAATTATTCATATTCTATGATCCAAGGAGGACATAACGGACAGCAGTTACAAGCTCCAACCGGATCAAGGGTACCCAATCCAACTTTAAGCCCACTTACCTCAACAACTTTCGAGATAGGTACAGACTTAGGTTTCTTCAATAATCGCTTAAATGTTGATTTTGCCTGGTATAATCGTTCTACTACCAACGATATTGTAGAAACCACCATCTCAACGGCATCTGGAGCCAATAGTGCTTTATTAAATGTTGGAAAAATGAGTAACAAAGGTGTTGAACTTCTCATTAGCGGGAAAATAATTAACACAACCAACTTTTCTTGGGAAGCCAGTTTTAATACTTCATACAATCAAAACAAAGTAGAAGCATTAACTGAGCAGTTGAATTCTATCACAATGGGAACCTCAGTAAATGGATATGTTACAATTGCAAGCGATATTAATAGACCCTATAGCACTATAAAAGGATACAGTCCGCTAAAAGACAGTAAAGGAAATATAGTTTACAATGTAAGTGGCGGCTCTGCTAGTATAGCAAGAGGACCACTTGAAGAATTAGGACAAGGTGTTCATCCTTGGGCAGCTGGTTTCAACAATGAATTCAAATACAAGTCACTATCCTTTAGCTTCTTAATTGATGGGAAATTTGGAGGTAGCCTGTATTCAGGTACTGACTTGTACGGGACTAGAATGGGACTCACAAAACTAACACTAGAAGGTCGCGAAAATGGTTTACCTATCAAAGGTGTTGATACAAACGGAAAACCAGTTGATATGGTTATTGCCCCTGAAAACTTAAGAACGTATTACGATGGACTTAGAAATATTTCATCTGAATTTATATATGATGCTAGTTTTATTAAATTAAGACAAATAATAATTGGCTACCAACTTCCAATTAGTAGAATAAAAATGTTGTCAAAAATACAAGGGGCGTCTGTGTCATTTGTAGCAAGAAACTTATTTATTCTCTATAAGAAAACACCAAATGTTGATCCTGAATCTGTTTTCAGCGCTGGAAATGCACAAGGAGTAGAGCAATTTGGAGTGCCAAAAACTAGAAGTTTTGGTTTAAGCTTAAATGTTAAATTATAAATCAATTCTTATTTTTTTAGTAAGATATAATTACGCAAGGAAAATGAAAAACACAATATTATATTTCGCTGGGCTATTTTTATTTAGCATCACAGCTTGTACCAAGGATTTTGAAGAAATCAATACCAATCCAAATGCGGTTGAAAAAGGAAATGTTAATTTTATTTTTAGCAAATCCCAATTAGACGGTTTAAACAACAATTATTTTTTTACCAACATACTACAATGTGGTGGGATGATCCAACATTACGCGACCTATAAAGAAGCCTCTGGTGTGGGAGATAAATACCTCAACAATGAGGTGTATTATTCGGCCTATTTTTCTCAAGCCTACCCAACTGCGATTAATGAAATTTCAATTGTAATTGATGCCCTAAAAAACACTCCAAATGACAGTAACAAATTAAACATTTCTCGAATTTGGAAAGCTTATTTATATCATAGAATAACCGATTTATATGGTGATATTCCATACTTTGACGCAGCAAAATCTAGTACTTCCCAAATTTTCCTGCCAAAGTATGACAGCCAAGAATCAATTTATAAAGATCTCTTAAAAGAGTTAGAAGAAGCAGCCTTAGGATTGGACCCTTCTAAATCAAGTTTTGGCAATGCCGATTTGATCTATAACGGAGATATCGCAAAGTGGAAAAAATTCTCTTACTCATTAATGCTTCGTTTAGGGTTGAGGCTTACCAAAGTTGATCCTAATCTATCTAAATCTTGGGTCACCAAAGCAATTGCTGGAGGAGTAATCATTAACGGTACAGACAATGCCATAATGAAATATACAGACGGCCCAAATGATTTTAACCGCAATCCATCCGCTTTCGATCCAAGAAGACAAGATTTTTCTCAAGGCTCTTTTGGACAAAAAAATGGGGAAGGTGGCAAACTTGCAAAAACTTTTATTGATGTATTAAAAGCAACATCCGATCCTAGAATTTCTGTGTATGCTGGCGTTTGGCAAGGAACTACACAAAATACTACTAGCGCTGCGCAAAAAGGCTTTCCAAACGGAATCAAAACAGCCCCTTCTCCATCTGAACAAGCTACTTATTCAGAACCCAATCAAAGTACGGTTCTTAGATTTGATGCACCTCTTATAATTCTTAGTAATGTAGAAACTAATTTGTATCTAGCAGAAGCAGCACTAAGAGGATGGTACACCGCAGAAACAGATAAAAACCTGTATGAAAAAGCCGTAAAAGCTTCTTTTACAAATATGGGAATCTACGGCGCAAGTTACACCATAAACGATGCTACGCCATATTTAACCGCTAACCCATTTAACACTAACGGTTCATTTGATGAAAAAATGGATCAAATTCATACACAAGTATGGGTTGCTTTATTCGTTGATGAACAAGAAATATATGCCAACTGGAGAAGAACAGGATACCCAAAATTAACACCGATAAACTTCCCTGGAAACGTTACAAACGGAACCATCCCTAGACGAATTAAATACCCAACAGGAGAATATTCTGTCAATTCAATTAACTTAGCAGAAGCTTCTAAACGTCAAGGTGCCGACTCTTTTACAACAAGAGTTTGGTGGGACAAATAAAAACATACGACAATATAATGAGCCTATTAATTCTTGCAGCATGCATTATTTTTCTTGTTCTTCAAATAACATGGTTTAAAATTAATCCATTTATTGCTTTTATTATAACTTCATTGTTGGCAGGCCTTCTTTTGGGCTTGCCAATGATGACATTAACACAAACTGTGCAAAAAGGTTTGGGTGACATGCTCGGCTCTATTGCTCTTATACTTGTTTTTGGAACATGTATTGGAAAACTTACCGTTTCCTCTGGAGCAGCAACTGTTATTTCAAAGACAATCATGAAATGGACAGGTGAAAAATATGCCCGCTTAGGACTAATGATTACTGGATTCGTAGTAGGAATTCCACTTTTTTACAGTGTTGGTTTTGTTCTTTTAGTACCATTAATTTTTTCGGTAGCCTATCAATTCAAATTGCCTAAAGTTTATTTGGCCATTCCTATGTTGGCCTCTCTTTCAGTAGCGCATGGTTTTTTGCCTCCACACCCTTCACCCATGGCATTAAGCAATCTCCTTAATGCAGAAATTGGTTTGGTGCTGACTTATGGAATATTAATTTCAATCCCCACTATTCTCATTGCAGGTTTGTTGTTCTCTAATGTTTTAAAAAATATTAAACCCAACTCCGAAAACACGATTGTACCCGTTGAACAATCCATCGAAGCAACAACAAAACCAAGTTTTTTGGTGAGTATCTTTTCTTCCTTATTTCCAGTTTTCGGATTAACCCTTACATCATTATTACCTCTTGTTTGGAAAAATGAACAAGTAAGCATTATCTGTAAAACCATTGGAGAACCCAGTAATATTATGCTACTTTCTTTAATCATTTGCACTTATACTTTAGGGTTACGCACCGGAAAAAGTATGAAGGCGATTTCTGAAGATTATGTGATGGCTATCAAAGATGTGGCACTAATATTACTAATAATTGGTGGTGCAGGAAGCCTAAAAGAAGTAATGATCGTTAGTGGTGTTAGCCAAACGGTTGTAGAAAATTTAATAACCACAGACATTCATCCCTACTTACTTGCTTGGTTAATCACCGCATTAATTCGAATTTGTATTGGTTCGGCTACAGCAGCGGGCTTAATGACTGCAGGGGTTTTAGTGCCACTACTACAATTGAAAGAGCTAGATCCTAACCTATTAGTTTTGTCCATAGGAGCCGGTAGCTTGATGTGTTCTCATGTCAACGACCCTGGTTTTTGGATGTTTAAAGAATACTTTAATACCAGCATGAAAGACACAATTAAATCATGGACCGTCATGGAATCTTTGGTGTCTGTACTTGGAATTGTTTTCATTTTTATACTCAACTTTATTATACATTAATATCATGAACATATTACCACAAGAAAAATTTGAAACGCTAGGCCTATCATTACCGCCAGCACCTATGCCTCTTGGAATATATAAACCTTACTTAATTGAAGGAAAATACCTGTACCTTTCTGGTCACGGCCCTGTAAGAAATGACAAATCCCTTATTATAGGACGCATAGGAGAAGATATGGATATCGAAGAAGGAAAATTGGCCGCTAAGCAAGTGGGCTTAACCATGCTATCTACTATTATCACAAATTTCGGGAGCCTAAACAAGGTAAAGAGAGTTATAAAAGTACTAGGAATGGTCAATTGCAGTTCAGATTTTTTATTACATCCGTATGTAATTAATGGTTGCAGTGAATTGTTTGCCGAAGTATGGGGGCAAGAAAACGGAATTGGAGTGAGAAGTGCCGTGGGAATGGGTTCTTTACCCGATAACATCCCTGTAGAAGTTGAAGCAATTTTTGAATTATACTAATACATCACAAATGAATAACGAAAGTACACAAGCAAAAGTGGTTGCTTTTGGCGAACTCTTATTACGAATGAGCGTTACCAATGGATTTAGATTTACTCAGGCAAATGAAATGCGTATTCAAACAGGAGGTGCCGAGGCAAATGTGTGTATCCTACTTTCGCAATTAGGCATACAGACCAAATATTTGACTCGATTACCAAACAATGACTTAGCAAAATTGGCTTTGAATGAGTTAAGCAAATTCAAAGTAGAAACGTCTAACTGTGTTTTTGGTGGTGAACGCATGGGGCTTTATTTTGTCGAAAACGGCAATCAAATAAGGCAGTCGCAAGTTATTTATGATCGTAATAATTCTGCTTTTGCTACTATCCCTCAAGATCAAATCAAATGGGAAAATGTACTGGAAGATGTGACTCATTTTCATTGGTCAGGAATTAGTCCGGGAGTTTCAGAAGAAGCAAGTGTAGCCTGTAGAGAAGCTATATTATCAGCCCATCGAAAAGGTATAATTATATCATCCGACTTTAACTACCGTTCAAAGTTGTGGCAATACGGAAGAAAACCTTCTGAAATCATGCCCGGATTACTCTATTATAGTACCATTACAGTAGCCGACCTAGACGCTGTTGAAATTTATTTTGGCATAAAAACAGACAACAAAAGTTCCGACACAGATCGTTTTAAAAAAGCATACGATCTTTTAAAGCAAAAAATGCCCTATCTAAAAACTCTTGCAATGAGTTTCAGAAAATCAGAAGGTCAATCTCATATTTACTCGGCAATGTTGATGTACGAAGAGCATTTATATCAATCTAAATCACATCAAATTCATTTGGTTACAGATCAAATTGGTTCTGGAGATGCATTTACTGCTGGCTTACTTTATGGCTTAATAAACAATAAGCATCCACAAGAATGTATAGAATGGGCAACTGCTTGTGGTGTTTTAAAACAAAGTATTCATGGCGATTTCGCTGTGACTTCTCCCGAAGAAATAAAACATTTTCTAGAGATTGGTACTAGTAATCGAATTAGCCGATAACATTTATTAAACAAACTCATGTACGAAATTTTAAAAAAACAAGGAGTACTTCCCTTAATCACTAAAATAGATATCAAAACTGCAGAAATCATAATGAAATCTGCTTCAGAAACGGGAATCAAGATTATTGAGTATGCCGCACGCTCCACTTCTGCAAAAGAAGTTTTTAGTCAAATGGTGGCCTATAAAAAAGAGCATAACTTAGACTTAAAATTATGTGTTGGGTCAATTTTGAATAGTGACGACGCTCAGTTGTATCACAATCTAGGTGCAGATTGTATCATTTGCCCGCATACCGATCCAGAAATTGGAGAGTATTGCATTAAAAACAACATCTATTGGATTCCTGGAGCCGCAACGCTTAATGAAGTCCTTTATGCCAACAAATTAGGTGCAGAAATAGTCAAACTATTCCCTGCCGATAAAATAGGAGGTGTCGATTATGTAAAAGCTATAAAAGCGCCATTCCCCAACTTAAAATTAATGCCAACTGGCGGAGTAACACTAGAAGAAAACAATCTAAAAGCATGGTTCAAAGCCGGTGTTGTATGTGTTGGAATTGGATCTAATTTATTTTCAAAAGAAACATTAGCCCAGATAACTTTTGAGAAATCTTGTGCTGTTTTTGAAAACTTAATAGCTGTGGTAGAAAAATATAGAAAATAAAGTTATGCAAAATAATTGGTGGGAAATAAATCCTGAAACTCTTATCGACACTCCATTCTTGGCCGTTTATACCGAACGAATGAAATTCAATATTGAAAAACTAATAGAGTCTGTTGATGGCGATACACAAAGAGTAAGACCACACATAAAAACGCATAAAATTGGTGAAGTTTTAGACCTTTTCAAAACATATCAAATTGATAAAGTAAAATGCGCTACAATTGCAGAGGCCGAATTGAGTGCCATGCATCATATTTCAGATGTTTTACTGGCCTATCAACCTGTCGGACTAAAAAGTAATCGATGGATTCAATTAATTAAAAAATACCCAAACACTCATTTTTCAACTATAGTTGATAGTCTTGAAGTTGCAGAAAAACTTGCCAAACTTGCCAAAGAAAACAGTTTAACCTTAAACATTTACCTTGACATAAATACGGGAATGAACAGAACGGGCGCTAATTTTTCTAGCAATTGGGAGCATTTAGCAACAAAAATTGCCCAACTTTCAAATCTCAACTTTATAGGATTACATCTTTATGACGGACACTTAAAAGGAAGCCTTGAACAACGAAAACGGGATGCTCTGACGGCATTTGAACAAATAAAAAACCGCTTAATTGTATTACAACAAGAATTTGACTATCAACTTAATATTGTAGCAGGTGGTTCAAATACGTTTCCTATTTATGCTAAAATAAAAGATATAGAATGTAGCCCAGGTACTTTCATTTTTTGGGATGTAAACTACCAAACACATTTACCCGAACAAGATTTTAAACTTGCTGCAGTACTTGTTGGAACTGTCATCTCAAAACCAACTGCAAAAACAATTTGCATCGATATTGGATATAAATCTGTTGCATCCGAAAATCCTTTGGATAAACGATTGGTCATCCTGAATGATGAAAAACTAATTCCAATTGCCCATTCCGAAGAACATTTAGTTTTAGAAAACAACGGCGTAAAGGATTATCCAATTGGCACCCTAATTTATGCTTTGCCTTACCATATCTGTCCTACTTGCGCTTTGTATGAATCTGTACAAGTAGTTGACCATGAACACAAAATTTATAACCAATGGATGGTTAAGGCTAGAAATAAAAAAATAACCATTTAAACTACAAACACTACAATCTTATGTTTATAATAGATGCACACCTAGACCTAAGCATGAACGCGATGGAATGGAATAGAGATTTAAGAAAGGATGTAGCCACATTACGCCTTTTAGAGCAAGGCATGACCGACAAACCAGACCGTGCAAAAGCAACGGTATCTTTCCCTGACTTAAGAAAAGGGAATATTGGCATTGTGGTGGCAACTCAAATCGCTCGTTTTGTAAAGCCTGATAGTGAAATTCCCGGCTGGAACTCTCCTGAACAAGCTTGGGCACAAACACAAGCGCAACTAGTATGGTATAAATGTATGGAAGAAGCTGGTGAGATGTTTCAAATTACTGATAAAAAATCATTACAAAAGCAATTGGATTTATGGAATGATGGTGCACCAAACGATAAAAAACCCATTGGATATATTCTTAGTTTAGAAGGAGCCGATTCTATAGTAGATATTTCCTATCTAGAAAAAGCATATAAATACGGATTACGAGCGATAGGTCCAGCACATTATGGACCGGGTCGCTATGCAAATGGAACTGATGCCACGGGAAAAATGAACGTAAACGGGCTTGAATTACTCAAAGAAATGGAGCGTTTGAATATTATTCTTGACGCAACACACTTATGCGACGATGCTTTTTGGCAAGCTCTAGATCATTTTAATGGTCCGGTTTGGGCAAGTCATAATAACTGCCGAAGCATTGTAAACCACAACAGACAATACAGCGACGAACAGATTAATGAATTGATTAACAGAGGGGCAGTAATAGGAGGCGCCTTAGATGCCTGGATGTTAGTTTCCAATTGGCAGAGAGGCGTTTCTACCCCTATTGATATGAACTGTAATTTGGAAGTTGTTTTTAAACACATGGATCACATTTGCCAATTAGCTGGAAATGCCAACCATATTGGAATCGGATCGGATCTAGATGGTGCTTTTGGCACGGAACAAAGTCCGTATGACTTGAATACAATTGCAGACTTACAAAAACTGGTTGCAATTTTTAGAAATCATGGCTATTCTGAAGAGGATTTAAAAAATATCTTTCACCAGAATTGGATTAACTTTTTATTGAAAAATTGGAATTAAAGAAATACTAAACTGGGAACTGCCTGCTTATACGATTGTAGCTTTTCGTGATCAGAATCTACTTCGGTAACCACATAATCTACTTCGGATAAGTTGGCAATTTTCATTTTTAATACTGTGTCGAGTTTTTCAGAAATGGTCAGTATTGCCGTTTTTTCTGAAGCTTGAATCATTGCTTTTTTTACTTGAACGGTTTCCCAATCTGAATCTGAGAAACCACCTTCAATATCTAATGCATTTGTACCTAAAATTAATAAATCAACCTTAATATTCGCTAATTGCTGATACACATCACCACTAACACACATTTGACTATATGACGAAATGCTTCCTCCAATCATTATGGTTTTAATATTGGGTTTGTCCAACAATTCAACAGCTGACAAAATGTTAACAGTAAATACAGTAAGATTTAAATCGTTAGGAATTAATCTAATAAATTCTCTAATAGTAGTTCCACCGCCGATCATTAAAACCATACCTTCTTTTAATAATGAAGTGGTTTTAAGGGCTATTGCTTTTTTAGACTCTCCTGCATAAGTTTGGGTTGAAGAAGAAGAATGATGGTAAGCCTTGGTCATTGCTCCCCCTTTTACTTTAATCACTAATGATTCTAACTCTAATTCATTTATATCTCGCCTAATGGTATCTTCTGAAACAAATAATTGACTTGATAACGTTTCAAAACTTACACGAGTATGCAAATTTATTTCTTTTATAATATGAGCTTTTCTATCTTCCTTCGTGAAATTCACAAATTCATTTTCATTCATGTATCTTCAATTTATTTGTACAAATGTAATAATTTTATGCAAGAACGTAATCAAACATTCACACCTCTGCGGAGTGACAACTAGTTAATAAACTAATTACCAAAAACTTTAATCGTCTTGTATTGTTGCGTTTTTTTGCATAAATATATTTTTATTATTTTAAAATTAATTCAATCTCTTAAAATTAAACCATGGAAAAATTTTTTTTCTTCCTTATTTTCTTTGTTAGTTTTTACTCAAATTCACAAGATCAGTTGAGTAACAACACTATAATTCCATCTCCAAATTATTACAAATCAAACGGAGATAGTCTCATTATAAAAGGAAAAGTGAAAATACAATTTGAAAAAAAAGTGTTTAGTGACAAAGAACTTAAAACAGCTCGTATTTTAGAAGATATCTTAAACACAAAACTATCCAACCAAAAAACAAACTGTAGCATACAATTTAACACAACAGACAATACCTTACCAAACAAAGAATCCTATAAAATAAAAATAACCGCAAACGGAATTTTTATCACAGGTCAAGAGGAAGGACTGTTTTATGCAGTTCAAACTTTATTGCAACTACTTCCAAATCATTTGTCGAGCAATAACGAAGTAAAAATTCCCTGTATTGAGATTGAAGACCAGCCAAGATACTCGTACAGAGGTTTGCTACTTGATGTAAGTCGCCATTTTTTTTCAACTACTGTCATCAAAGATTTGATCAAACAGATGTCATACTATAAACTCAATACTTTTCATTGGCATTTGACTGATGATCAAGGCTGGAGAATAGAAATTAAGAAATACCCAAAACTTACCGAAATTGGATCCAAAAGAGCTCAGACACTTGTTGGGAATAAGTTTGAACGATTTCCGCGATTTTTTGATGGAAACCCTTATGGTGGTTATTACACCCAAGACGAAATAAAAGAAATCGTTAAATATGCCGAGAACCATTATGTAAACATTATTCCTGAAATTGAAATGCCTGGTCACGCTTCAGCTGCTGTCGCTTCGTATCACAATTTAGCTTGTTTTCCTTCTTCAGATTTTAAAGTCATTGAGTCTTGGGGGGTATTTGAAGATGTTTATTGCGCAGGAAAAGAAGAAACCTTTACGTTCCTTGAGGATGTTCTTAAAGAAGTGCTATCACTTTTCCCTAGTAAATACATTCACATTGGAGGTGACGAATGTCCAAAAACAAAATGGAAACAATGCCCTAATTGTCAAAAAAGAATCAAAGAACTGAATTTAAAAGACGAACACGAGCTCCAAAGTTATTTTATAAAAAGAATAGAAAAATATCTAAATACAAATGACAGACAAATATTCGGTTGGGATGAAATTTTAGAAGGAGGTCTAGCCCCTAATGCCGCAGTAATGTCATGGAGAGGGGAATCTGGAGGAATTAGCGCTGCCAAACAAAAACATCCTGTAATAATGACACCTGAAGATTATGTTTATTTTGACCACAACCAAGGTTATTCTTTACAAGAACCTTTAAGTGTGGGGCGATTAACAACTTTAGAAGAGGTGTACCATTACAACCCAACACCAGAACATGAATTATCACCAGAAGAACAACATTACATCAAAGGAGTTCAAGCTAATGTCTGGTCAGAATATATAACAAGTGCTGCTAAATTAAACTACATGCTTTATCCTAGATTGTTTGCACTTTCTGAAATTGCTTGGACGAAAACGGAGCATAAAAATTACACTAATTTTATGCTTGTAAAAATACCATATCATCTAGAAAAGCTTGAAAAACAAAACAAATTGTATAAGCCCCCGACACCACTAGGAATAACAAACACCGCATTGGAAGCCTCCAAATTCACATTAGATATTAAGCCAACTCTAAAAAACGGACAAATATTTTACAGCATTGACGGTTATGATCCAGACCAAACCAGTAGGCGTTACACAGAACCCGTTACAATCAATATTCCTAAAGGAGAGTTCCGAACAATAAAAACAATTCAAATTAGTGAATCTGGAAAAAGAAGCTCAATCAATAAAGTGATAATTAAAAACTCTGAAACCTTAGCTGCCCAAAAAGTTAAAGCCACAAAAACAGGTTTGAAATATTACTATTTTCAAGATCTTTTTCAACAAACAAATGAACTGGATACTGCCCAATTTCTCCGTTCTGGTATTCATAAAGGAACTATCGGAATAACTGACTTCAAATCAAAAGAGATTCGTTATTTTGGTTTAAAACTAGAAGGATATCTTTACATTCCTGAAACCAGTTCTTATACCTTATCTTGTATCGCAGATGACGGCGCAAAACTTTACATTGACAATGAAATCATTATTGATAACGATGGAAGACATTGGATCAATGAAGCGTTCGGAGCCGTAAAACTCGAAAAAGGATTTCACAAATTTAATTTAAGCTATTTTGATGCCGATGGTAGTGCCGAGCTTAAATGCTACATTCAGCAAGAAGGCAAGGAAAAAAAAGAACTAAATAGCGAACAATTATTTTATGAATAGCAAAAAACACAAACCGTAATAATAGTATTCCGCATGTAGTTTTACAGGCATGTATTTATAAAAGAGTAAGTTAAAAACATTGTGTGTTTTTATTTAATAATTTATACTTTTTAGCTTATTTCGTTTACGAGATAATACCAAAATCATCTTTATCCTTCAAGAAACCTAGTTTTTGTCTGGTTTCTACTAGTGCATTTTTATCCAAAGTAGCTACAAAAACACCTTCGGATTCTTGTGGCTCAATAATAGCGCGCCCCAAATAATCTTGCACTTGCGAATGTCCGTTGTATTGATGATGATTGGCGTCTACTCCTATTCTGTTCGCTCCAATAGTATAACACATGTTTTCGATCGCTCGAGCTTTGAGTAAGGCGTCCCAAGCGTT
>NZ_JATV01000027.1 GCF_000611675.1 Flavobacterium succinicans LMG 10402
CACAAGATTCAAGCATCCATCGAGGAACAAGGTCAATAATTTGTCGAATAACTGGTTTTTTGATATTTTTGTTTCGCCTGAAGAGTCCCATAAAGTATTATTTGTTTCGCAAAATCAAAAATACGGGATTCTCAGGCATTTTTTATTTTAGACTTTCGGATAGCTATGATGTTTAATAAAACAATTGAATAGCAATAAAACAACCAGAATTTTAAGCGAAATAATTACATTTGTTACAACCTAATACCAAAGAACTTATGCCTTCTATTTACGACACTTCAGACAATGCGATTTTAATCGAGAGAATTCAGAATTTAAACGCCTCCTCTACTCCACTTTGGGGCAAGATGAGCGTGGACCAAATGTGTGAACACTGTATTGCTGCTATAAATGTAGCTTTTGGAAAACAAGATTTAAAAATTAGTTTTCCTATGCGTTTGTTGGGACGGTTATTAAAAAATAAAGCTTTTAACAGTGACTTTGGAAAAAATAGTCCCACGGCAAAAGAATTCCGTATCACTGCCCATTCTGATTTTGAAAAAAGCCGAGCACAACTTATAGCTTGTGTTCAAGAATTTGCCAAAGGAACTTCGGTAATTACGGTAATGCATCATCCGTTTTGGGGAAAGATGAGTTTTGAGGATTGGGACAAACTGATGTGGAGACACTTGGACCATCATTTGAGACAGTTTGGGGTATAACCGAAAATGTCTTAATTTGCAGGGATTGCGTGAGGGATAGCAGCGGCATCCTCTTGGGGCGGGGTTCGCCCCAAGAGATATAGCGGATAGCCCGACCCCGAGGAGCAGGGACTTTTGGTTATGCAAAGTCGTGTGCCTCGGGGTCACGCCCAAATAACTATAAGGATGTAGCACTTGATTCGTGTCCTATCATTTAATTTGTACCTTTGCACGATATAAAATACTACAATGAGAATTGATATTATTACCGTTTTACCTGAATTATTGAGAAGTCCTTTTGAAGCTTCGATTATGAAACGTGCTATCGACAAGGGGTTAGTGGAAGTGCATTTTCACAATTTGAGAGACTACACGACCAACAAACAAAAAAGTGTAGACGATTATCCTTTTGGCGGAGGCGCGGGTATGGTGATGACGGTGCAACCGATTGATGCTTGTATCACCCATTTGAAGAGCGAGAGAACCTACGACGAGATTATTTATATGTCACCCGACGGAGACACGCTGAACCAGAAAATGGCCAATACGATGTCGATGTATGAAAATATTATCATTTTGTGTGGGCATTATAAAGGTGTCGATCAGCGAGTGAGAGACCATTTTATTACCAAAGAAATTTCTATTGGCGATTATGTTTTATCTGGAGGCGAATTGGGAGCTTTGGTTTTGTGTGATGCCTTGATTCGATTGATTCCTGGGGTTTTGAGTGACGAAACCTCAGCTTTGACCGATAGTTTTCAGGACGGCTTATTATCGGGTCCGATTTACACTCGACCTGCGGATTACAAAGGCTGGAAAGTTCCTGATGTTTTGCTGAGTGGGCATTTTGCAAAAATTGACAAATGGAGAGAAGACATGGCTTATGAGCACACCAAAAACAGAAGACCGGATTTGTTGGAGGACAATTAAAAAAGACGCACCACTTGTACTAATGGACTACCAAAAACGCATTTACAACCCAAGGCATTATATTGAGAAAAATTACAACAAAACTATCTCGATAAAATCTTTAGAAATGGTTTCTTGTTATTCCTATAGAAATTTACAGCGTATCTTTTTTTCGCTTTTCAAGGAAACCATTGGTGCATATCAAACTAGATTAAAAGTTGAAAATGGATATAAAAAAATAGTCTATTCTAATGCTAAAATTTCAGATATAGCTTTAGAAATAGGTTTTTCTGATGTACAATCGTTTTCTAAAACATTCAAAAAACACTTTAATTGCTCTCCTTCACAAGCTCGAAATCAAAAAGAACTTCTGCTAAATGACACCGAGGTACAAAACTCAATAATATCAATTACAGCTCCTGAAATTCTTTACATCCCTAAAAAAACAGTCTACTACTTAAGTTGCAAAACTTCTTACATTAATCCCGAAATTGAGCAACTTTGGAAAACGATTTTAAAAAATGACTTTTCGGAGGTTAGCACACAATTTTATGGATTAATTGCCGATGATGTGGTTATCACAGAAAAATCAAAATGTACTTATGATGCTTGCCTAGAAACAAATTCAATTCTAACGAACCTACCCTCAAAATCTATTTTTGGTGGGAATTATGCTAAGTTTATACACCAAGGCTCCTATCAAGATTTAGAAAACACCTATCAACAAATTTTTGGGTCATGGATTTTAGAAAGCAAACAAGAATGTTCTCATACGCCTGTAATCGAACAATACCTCAAAAATGAGTCAAACTGTACCCATGAAAATGAGTACTTAACAGCTCTTTTTATTCCTCTTTTATAGAATGTCAATTTTGGACAACAAATAATCAAGCTATCGTGAATAGATTTGCCTTGTCTAAGTACTAGTAAACAAGGCATTTTATAATTTAAATATTCAAACTAATTATTATGAAAAAACTATTTACCATTGTTATATTATCTCCACTTTTCCTTTCTTGTCAAGAGGATTCGGAATTAACAACATCAGAAGAACCAATATCAACGGAAATCCTATACACTATGCCCGAAGAATCTGAACCTCATGAAGGCACTTGGCTACAATGGCCCCATCAATACCAGTATGGAATAGAATATAGAAATGAACTCGATGATACCTGGATAACTATGACAAAATCATTAATAAAAAGCGAGAAAGTTCACATCATTGCATATGACGCTAATGAAAAATCAAGAATACTTTTTTTGCTTGAAAAAGCAGGGGTTTCAGTAGCAAACATAGACTTTACAATTCAAAAAACGGACGATGTATGGGTACGAGATAATGGACCTATTTATGTAAGAAACAACAACAAAGAACTTGTAATTCAAGATTGGGGTTTTAATGGTTGGGGTAAAAAAACTGACTATAATAATTGTAACATTATACCCAATCGAATAGCAAAAGACCAGCAATTACAAATGATAGATTTAAATTCGGTGATGATAAACGAAGGTGGTGCGGTTGAAATTGACGGGCAAGGTACTTTAATGGCTACCAAAAGTGCTATATTAAACTCCAATAGAAACCCCGGAATGTCGCAATCACAAGCTGAAGTCATTTTTACAAAATATCTTGGTGTGACTAACTTCATATGGTTAGATGGAAAAGCTGGTAAAGAAATTACTGACATGCACATTGATGGTTTTGCACGATTTGGAAACAAATCCACAATTGTAACTATGGCTGTGGATGACTTATTGTATTGGGAAGTTCCAGAAAAAGACATTCAAACACTCTACAAGGCTGTCTCTAAAAATGGCAAAAACTATACTTTTCTTAAACTCCCATTAACAAAAAATGACGTAGTTACAGCAACAGGGAAAAAATTAAAATATAAAGGCTCTTATGTGAATTATTACATAGCAAATTCTGTGGTTTTAGTTCCAAACTATAACGATCCTAATGATGCATTTGCAAATGCCACCATTCAAACCCTTTATCCAAACCGAAAAGTCGTAGGGATTGATGTACGCAATTTGTATGCTAATGGAGGCATGGTTCATTGTGTAACACAACAACAACCTCGTAAATAACTATAATTATGTAAAGCGCAGAAAACCAAGACTTAGCTATTTTCAAATAAGTAGTGCAAAAAAATATTTTTTAACCATTCATAATTCATAATTATTTTTTACTTTTGCACCCACATTAGACCAACCTCTGGCGAGAACCGTGAATGTTGCTCTATTTTAAACCATAATTAAACATTTATCATGGCAGATTTATTGAAATTCGTTCAAAACGAGTTTGTTACAAGAAAAGATTTCCCTGAATTCGGAGCTGGAGATACTATTACAGTTTACTACGAAATTAAAGAGGGTGAAAAAACAAGAACTCAGTTTTTTAAAGGAGTAGTGATTCAAAGAAGAGGTTCAGGAAACACTGAAACTTTTACTATTCGTAAAATGTCAGGAGCTATTGGAGTAGAGCGTATCTTCCCAGTTAACTTACCTGCTTTACAAAAAGTTGAAATCAACAAAAAAGGTGCAGTTCGTAGAGCTAGAATTTTCTACTTTAGAGAACTTACTGGTAAGAAAGCAAAAATCAAAGACAAAAGAAGATAATCTTTTTTCTTTCAAATATAAAAGCCTCGAATTATCGAGGCTTTTTTTGTAGGTATAATTCAAAAATAAATATCAATTTACAATTTTAACCCCCTTAAAAATATCGATTTCGTAATATCACAACAACCACTTTAAATATTAAATTTTTCTAGTAAAATCAAAGAGTTTTTAAAACCGATTTACATATATTTGTTCGCCTTATTTTTTGCTTTATTCACAAACTAAGACAATTACTGAAGTGATTTCGATTAAAAAAAACAATAAAATGACACAAAAATCAAAAATTTTTTACACGCTTACCGATGAAGCCCCATTATTGGCTACATATTCATTTTTACCAATTGTTCAAGCTTTTACAGCCACATCAGATATAGAAATTGAAACAAGAGATATCTCATTAGCGGGAAGAATTTTAGCTAATTTTCCTGAATTTTTAAAAGAAGATCAAAAGACAAGTGATGCCTTATTAGAATTAGGAAAACTAGCCACCACTCCAGAGGCTAACATTATTAAATTACCAAACGTTTCTGCCTCAGTCCCTCAATTAAAAACAGCTATTGCAGAACTTCAAGCACACGGTTACGCCGTACCTGATTTTCCAGAAGACCCACAAACTGAAGAAGAGAAAAATAACAAAGCAAAATACGCAAAAGTATTAGGTTCTGCTGTGAATCCTGTTTTGCGTGAAGGGAACTCTGATCGTAGAGCACCAAAAGCTGTTAAGAATTACGCCAAAGCCAATCCACATGCTATGGGAGCTTGGTCTTCTGAGTCTAAAACACACGTGGCTTCAATGGAACAAGGTGACTTTTACGGAAGCGAACAATCTGTTACCGTTAGCCAAGGTACTGATGTGAAAATTGAATTCGTAGGTACAGACGGAACCACAACAGTTCTTAAAGCAAGTACACCGTTGAAAGCAGGCGAAATCATCGACAGTTCTGTAATGAATATCGCAGCCTTAAAAAGCTTTGTAGCCAAAACGATTGAAGAAGCAAAAGCACAAAATATCTTATTATCTGTTCACCTAAAAGCTACTATGATGAAGGTGTCTGACCCTATCATTTTTGGAGCTATCGTTGAAGTCTATTTTGCCGCTGTTTTTGAAAAATATGCAACGTTATTCAATGAATTAAATATTGATACTCGCAACGGCTTAGGAGATGTTTACGCTAAAATAGCCGGACATCCTCAACAAGCAGAAGTAGAAGCAGCTATTGATGCTGCTATTGCTAATGGACCTGCTTTGGCCATGGTGAATTCTGATAAAGGAATCACTAACCTTCACGTACCATCAGATGTAATTGTAGACGCTTCTATGCCTGCAATGATTCGTACTTCTGGTCAAATGTGGAATAAAGAAGGAAAGTCACAAGATACTGTAGCTATCATTCCAGACCGTTGTTATGCTGGTGTTTATACTGCAACCATTGATTTTTGTAAAAAACACGGTGCTTTTGTACCGACTACAATGGGAAGTGTACCTAATGTGGGATTAATGGCTCAAAAAGCAGAAGAATATGGTTCACACGATAAAACCTTCCAAATTCAAGGAGAAGGAGTGGTTCGTGTCGTAAACACTGAAGGCACTGTATTGATGGAACAAAAAGTAGCTAAAAATGATATTTTCAGAATGTGTCAAGCCAAAGACGCTCCAATTCAAGACTGGGTAAAACTAGCAGTAAACAGAGCACGTCTATCAGCTACCCCAGCGGTTTTCTGGTTGGATAACAACAGAGCGCATGACAGCCAATTGATTATAAAAGTTGAAAAATATTTAAAAGATTACGATACAACAGGATTAGACATTCGTATTTTAAGCCCTATCGAAGCGACTAATTTCACCTTAGAGCGCATCATCAAAGGATTAGATACCATTTCAGTAACTGGAAACGTATTGCGTGATTACTTAACCGATTTATTCCCAATCTTAGAAGTTGGAACTTCTGCCAAAATGCTTTCTATCGTTCCCTTAATGAATGGTGGTGGTTTATTTGAAACTGGCGCTGGAGGTTCTGCTCCAAAACACGTAGAGCAATTTATCGAAGAAGGCTACTTACGTTGGGATTCCCTTGGTGAATTTTTGGCTTTGGGCGCTTCATTAGAACATTTAGGACAAACTTTAAACAATGCAAAAGCGATTGTTTTAGCAGAAGCCTTGGATGTAGCTACAGAAAAATTCTTAGCAAATGACAAATCTCCTTCAAGAAAAGTAGGCGGAATTGACAATAGAGGTTCCCATTTCTACTTGGCGATGTACTGGGCAGAAGCTTTAGCCGCTCAAGATAAAGATGCTGATTTAAAAGCAATTTTCTCGCCTATTGCGACTGAATTCATTGCTAACGAAGCACAAATCAACAGTGAACTAATTGGTGCTCAAGGAAAACCGCAAACCATCGGAGGGTACTACCAACCGAATCCAGAGTTAACGAGTAAAGCCATGCGACCAAGTACCACTTTCAATACGATCTTGGCCAAAATCGCATAGTTTTAGAACTAAATATACTAGCAAAAAAGACAACTGGAAACGGTTGTCTTTTTTTTTTGAAATTGATGATGCTTTTATAAACCTGATCTTTTTATTTAAATATAGATATAATTATTACCGATTTAATTTTACAAACAACTGGAAAACGGCAGCGAATGAAACCAGAATATCAAGATCAGAATAGGGACTTTATAACACTAGAAATAGAAAATAAATAGAACAACATTTCTGTAATTATAAGGCCTTATTTATTAATTTAGGGAAATATTAAAAAAATGAAGTTTTTTAACACTAGAGAAATAGTTAAATATACTAAACAAGAATTCATAGCTATCCGAAAGTCTAAAATAAAAAATGCCTGAGAATCCCGTATTTTTGATTTTGCGAAACAAATAATACTTTATGGGACTCTTCAGGCGAAACAAAAATATCAAAAAACCAGTTATTCGACAAATTATTGACCTTGTTCCTCGATGGATGCTTGAATCTTGTG
>NZ_JATV01000028.1 GCF_000611675.1 Flavobacterium succinicans LMG 10402
TACGTTGTCAAACGTATTGAAAGTGAACTTTCTACGATTCCCAATCGAAAGACTTGAAGCCTAAATGCTTTATTCTTCTAAACATCCCAAAAAAATATCCCGAAAATTCATTGTGAAAAAACGTCGTAGTCTAAGTGGCACGGTCCAATTACCTCCAACGTTCCGCTAGTACAGCTCGCTAGGGATAATAAAGCCGATTGACTTCCGACACTAAACAATAATAGCAAACACAAACAATATTAACCAAAGCTGAATGCCCTAGTGAGTTGTACTAGATGTTATGAGTAGGCTTTTTATACGCAAACAAAATGGGAATTAAGAAAATAGCAAGACCAATTAATTCAGCTAAAAACAAATTTATTAAATGGCTGGAAGATAATAAAGCTGAAAATATTGATGAATTTGAAGGTGAAAAAAAAGAAGGTGATGGTTGGGATTATTACAGAACTGTTTCTGCATTTGTTGGGGATAATCTATATACTGTTTATTTTACTATATGGAATGGAAATGTGAAAATTGATTATTCTGATGACGAAAACAGATATAAAGATATGAGTGTAGATGACTTTATGCAGTTGCTATGGTAAGCTTACTCATAACGTTCCCTTGCTACAAGTGGTTTGGGGTTAAATTAAGCCTTATTTTCGGATTTGCCAAATCATCCCAAATACAAACCAATTTCCAAATTAAGCCAATTGCCCAAATCAATTGTAGCAAGTGTTAGCGGTTCGGGCTTTTTTAGCTTTGTATGAAATATTTATCAATTTCGGGACGATGGTAATTTACGATCCAACTATTTCGCTTGTCATAAAGATATTTTATTTTTTCGGCTTTGTTGCTCCATACATAACAACCTCTGTCGTCATACATATAAAATCCCCTGTCTGTTGCTGGGTCTAAGAAATAAATGTTTTGGCAAACTGTCGGTTCAAACCCCATTTCATTATTTGCAATTCCATTTAGTATTTGTTCAGCTTGAATATCTTTAACTTTTACTTTCCCTACTATTATTCGTGCTTCTGTTTTGTCGCAAATAAAACTTCCGTCTTCTTGTTCTGTCAACATTTGCGTTTCAACTTGTTCGGTTACATCATAAAATGTTGTGCGAATATTTTTGGGAAATTGATTCAATAAAAAATCACTTGGTTTATTGAAAAGTCCATCTGAATATTCATAAATCAAAATCCAAATTTCAGTTTCTAAATTGTCAAAAGTTTCATAAAAAAGGGTAGTGGCTCTTGATGTTGCTTTGGAAACACTTTTTAATATATACTTTTCATAATTGAGCTTGTCAACTTTTGTCATTCTTCTCCTGTCTTTCCACCACTCAATTTCTGTCCCGTTTCTTATGATTTTAAACATTTCATCTCCGCCAAGTTCAAAACGAATATGAACGTTTCCAAACACAGAATGTGGCGTTTCAACTTTTGAGTTTGGATAAGTTTTATCTAAATATGTTTGAAGTATTTCTTTCAAGTTTTTCTCTTGTTGTTTATATGTTTGGTGTCGTTCTTTTTAGCCTGACCGCTAACGTCCCGCGGCTTTGCTGGGTTTGGGACTAAGTTAAGATTTTTATTTCGGTTAATCACTTTTAATTCTGGTACAAAACTAACTTCAAATTAAGCCGAAAACCCAAATCCGGCAAAACCGCTGTTAGCGGTAGTATTAATCACGTTTATTCTGTCCAATTTTCTATTTTCTCTATTTCATTACTATGAAACATACTCTCTGCTAAAAGCCTTGGTGTCATTTCGTGATTATTTTCATTATCAAGATTTGCACCCGATTTTAAAAAGAGCTCAATATTTATTAAATTATCTCTTGAATTGAAAATTGCATCCATTAAAGGTGTATTTCCATTTTGGTCTTTAATTTCAATATTGGCATTTTTTTCAATTAAAAGTTTGACAACTTCTGTTCGGTTTTCCTTTGCCGCAAAATGTAAAGCCGATAATCCATTTTTGTCTTGATGATTTATATCCGCACCATTTTCGATTAGCCAAATAACCAAATCAATTTTGTTATAAAAAGCTGCCCAAATTAAAGAAGTTCTTAGATAACTGTCGGTTGCATCAATTCCAACTTCTTTTAGTATTGATTTTACTTTTTCGTTGTCGTTTTTTTCAATGTCGAAAGCTAATTCTTCAACTTTCGGATTACTTTTAAAAGGTCTGCCTGAACTTGCCATTATTTATTTCTTGTTTATTCAAAATTTCGTCAAAATATTACCGCTTACGTTGTCAAACGTATTGAAAGTGAACTTTCTACGATTCCCAATCGAAAGACTTGAAGCCTAAATGCTTTATTCTTCTAAACATCCCAAAAAAATATCCCGAAAATTCATTGTGAAAAAACGTCGTAGTCTAAGTGGCACGGTCCAATTACCTCCAACGTTCTGGCACTACAGCGGGTTTGGGACTAAATTAAGTCCAATATTCGGATTTGCCAAATCATCCAAATACAAGACCATTTTTCCATTAAGCCAAATGCCCAAATCCGTTGTAGTGGCTGTTACCAGTAGTTTTTTTTTAAATTCGGTTTTCCAACAAAATCAAAATTAGTCCTAATACGCATATCGATGTTATTGCTTTGTCCATACTAATCAAGGGTTTTCTTTTCATAAAACCGTATGGAAGCATTATAAGTCCAATTGCGACTAAAAAATATGACCATTTACTATCGCTATCTTTCAGTTCGGTTCTTAATTCAATATCTATGTAATTTTTTCCATTTTTTGTTAAGCCGTAGACCTCGTTATAATCATTCCAAAAACTGTTTTCGTTTAATTCGGAAGCTTCAGATTTCAAAACTTTAAGTTCAATACTATCACCAGATTTAATGTTTGATTTAAAAGCTTCGTGATTAGTCGCTTCGTAAGTCATTGAAGTAATTTTGAATTCTCTATTATATTCTTTTGTTGTTAGAATTATATCTCTATAAGTTGTAGACTTGATTTTGTATTCGTCATATTTTGGATAACTTTTTAGTGTCACATTTATTGATGCTAATTCGTTATTGGGTAATGAATTATCACGTAAAGCTAAATAGAGAAACGAAAATATCATCGCTAACGAAATTGAAACAACAATAATTCTATCACTTTTAGTAATAGGTTTATAGGTTTTCAATTTTGTTGCTTTCTTTTGATTTTCTCTGTTAAATTGTCTTTTCTCCTGTCGTGTCATAAAATTACTGGTAACGTTTGCGGCTATGCGAAGTGCCTTCTTTCGCCGCTTCACTAATGATAGCTAAAATAGCCAAATTTTTTAATTTGTACTATTTTTATCTAAAAAAGCGGAAGGCATTTTGCATAGCCGCTGTTGGGGGTAGTTACTTAATTATGCACAACCATCGCTTAATTAAGTAACGGAGTTGGATAGACTACTCCTCTCTTTTTTTTTCAACACAATGCTATTCAATGAAACCAATTATTTATTGCGCTTAGCAAGCCTGCTAGGCGAAGTCAATAATAGGGGTTTTAGGGCTCTATTTTTTTGGTGATGTTTAAGTTAGCAAAAATAAATATAGTATTGACTTTGTCATTTATTTTCGATAACTTAGCCAAGTCTTGTACGTTGTCAAACGTATTGAAAGTGAACTTTCTACGATTCCCAATCGAAAGACTTGAAGCCTAAATGCTTTATTCTTCTAAACATCCCAAAAAAATATCCCGAAAATTCATTGTGAAAAAACGTCGTAGTCTAAGTGGCACGGTCCAATTACCTCCAACGTTCCCGCGCTTGGCGAGGTTGCGAACTTCGGAACCGATTATTTTCTTTCAAAGATAAAATTTCTTGCGAGAAATAAACGTGAATTTACTACAAAATTCGCAATCTTGCCAAACGCCTGTTAGCGGTTCGGCAGTTTATTTATTCCGTATGTCCATTCCAATATATTTCAATTGTCTATTCCAAATTTAGTTGTTTTTTAAAACCTATAACCTAATTGAAGACCAAATCTTGCAACTTGATCGTGGTCAGTTTTATCAGCATTAAACAAGAGTTTTCCCCAACCAGCATTAACTTCAATGATAATGCCTCTTTTGGTAACCCATTTACTACCTAAACCTATACCAAGTGAATAGTCAATTACATCAGACCCTTTAGTAAATGTCAAATTATCGTTTGTATCATATATTTTTTTTCCATCAATTGAACTTAACATTCCAAATCCTTCTGCAAAAAAACCTGAAGCGTATTTTTTACCAAAGTATCTTCTGTAATATTGTGTAATCATATAATTTGTGTCTTCATTTGAATTTTTGTTATTAAACACAAACAATCCAGTGATACCTAATGATGACTTATTGTTTAAGTTTCTTTCATAGGTAGCTTCGAAAGTTCCAGCTAAAGGCGACAATACATTCACTTTCACTTCATTTTGTTTTTCATTTTGTGGGATATCATTTTGCGCATTAACAGCAAAAAACGAAAATATCATTGCAATGATTAAGTACTTTTTTTTCATAATATAAGTTTTATTGTTCACGGCAAACATATATTATTTCGGCTTAAAAAATGTTAATAAAACTTATGAAGCAAGTTAAATTTAACACAATTTTTTTGCTTAAAAAATGTTTTAATCATCCTTTTTTACGTTCCAACACTGCTGACCGCTAACGTTTGCGGCTATGCGAAGTGCCTTCTTTCGCCGCTTCACTAATGATAGCTAAAATAGCCAAATTTTTTATTTTGTACTATTTTTATCTAAAAAAGCGGAAGGCATTTTGCATAGCCGCTGTTGGGGGTAGTTACTTAATTATGAAAAAATACGTTGTCAAACGTATTGAAAGTGAACTTTCTACGATTCCCAATCGAAAGACTTGAAGCCTAAATGCTTTATTCTTCTAAACATCCCAAAAAAATATCCCGAAAATTCATTGTGAAAAAACGTCGTAGTCTAAGTGGCACGGTCCAATTACCTCCAACGTTCCCGCGCTACACGCAGGCTGGGATTAAGAAAGCCTAAACTTTCGGTTAAAAACTAATTTTTCAAATACAAAACCATTTTCAAATTAAGCCAGATGCCCAGCTTGCTTGTAGCGTGTGTTAGTGGCAGTTTTTATTTTTCAGGTCTTTTTTTAAGTCTTTTATGATTAAGTAAATTGAAATTATAAACACAACTATATAAAGAACGTCTAAGACAGGTTCTTTCAGCGTTAAGTTTTTAAAATCAATGTGTTTAATTAAAGTCAAGCCTAATGTAAATGCAATAAATACAAAAAACCAATTCATTCCTTTTTTATCGTCCATATTTTTAATTTTTAGTTAGCACGTCAATAGTTATTCCAATTGCAAAAATAATAATGTAGAATGTTATTGTACCCAAAAGAAATGAAATTAATGCTTTAAAATAATTTCCAATTCTCTTCGCTTCAAAGAAATTTCCGATTGCCCATATTACATAAATTACACCAATAATTCCTGCAACTTTTAATAATTTAAAATGTAAAAGTCCTTGTGCAAATGCAAAAACAGCAAAAATTAACATTGAAATTCCTTGTACAAAACATAACATTATAAGCAATTCAAAAAAGTTATAGCCATATTTTCTAAAAAACACTTTAAGCCAAATTGCTATAAATATTCCTGTCAATATACTTGCATAACCATAATTACCTTGTATCCATTTCAATATTGTTCCAATACTTGATTTTTCTAATCCTTTATAATTTACATATTCCTCTTCAATATGAAAAAAGTGGCTTATTAAGGTGTAGATTAATGAAGTTACAATAATGAATATAATGGGTTTAACAAGACGGCTTCTGTTTTCCGAAAGATAATTTCTAATGTTTTGACCTGGTTTTGTTACAAGTCCTCTAACTGTATATAAAATTCCACGTTCAAAATGTAAGACGTGTTCAATTTCGTGAATTATATAATGTCCATCAATTCTTTTAAGGTCTGTCGGTTGTCCACAATCTGGGCAAAATTTTGAATTTATTTCGGTGTTACAGTTTTTACAGTTCATTTAAGTTGTCAAATTTATTTTTTCAGTTGTTTTGTTTACGGTCGGTTCGGCAAAATTGCCACTAACGTTCCCGCGCTACACGCAGGCTGGGATTAAAGATGCGTAATCTTTCGGTTAAAAACAAATGTATTAAATACAAAACCATTTTCAAATTAAGCCAAATGCCCAGCTTGCTTGTAGCGTGTGTTATAGGGCGGTTGTTTAGTCGAAATTACTATTAAACCGCAAATTTTTCACGCTTCTGTTGGTCAATTCCAGCTTTCACACTTTTTCATTTTTTACGTTAGAGTAGGCGAGTCCCAATTTTAGATTTGCTTCGCCTGTTCACTTTCGTTAGAGTCTCCTTTTCAAGTTTTGCTTGGTAAGTTTCGTTTTTCACACATCAGCTTTTCACGTTTCTGTTGGCAAAGTGCAATATTCACATTTCCGTTTTCACACTTCCGTTTTTCGTCTGCTTGTCGTTAGAATCCAATTTTCAACGTTTGCTGGCGCTTCCAATTTTCACGCTTCTGCTTTGAAAACATTCGGCGGAAACAACTGTTTATTTTCAAATTGGATTTGCCTGCGTAATTTCGGCTCAACTGCCCTATAACGTTCTGGCACTACAGCGGGTTTGGGACTAAATTAAGCCCATTCTTCGGATTTGCCAAATATTCCAAATACAAGACTATTTTTCTATTAAGCCAAATGCCCAAATCCGTTGTAGTGGCTGTTGTGTGAGGTAATTTTCTACAGTTCCTTATAAATTATTATCTTAAAGTTTTATAGTTTTCATTTTGTTTAGCATTACTATAAAATGATTGATTATTTTCTAAAGTATTTGTAATAGGTTTATCAAAATTCTTCATTTTCTGTTTAATTGAAAGAATTACATATAACATTAAGATTAGAGATATAATTAAACCAAAAACATTTAAAAGTAACATTCCAATTGTATGTTCATTAACTGTGTCTTTCGCATATTCATATTCTAATTCAGCGTCAATTTGATTGATTTCAGGATTTTCAGGTAAATAATGAACAGTCATAAATTTAATTAATCTATTTGGTTCCTCCGGTATAAATTCAGAAGTTGTAAACTCATTTTCATATGTTTCATTGTTTACTTTAAAATTGTACTTATAATCAAATGAATTGCTAGAAGTATTTCCAATTTTAGTTGTATTAATTGTGTAATTATCATCAAAATTCGCAATTACAGTTTTACCGTTTTTTAATAAATTTTCTAATTTGTTTTTATAATGATTATCTCCATAAACTCTATTATATGTGTTTTGAAGGCAAAAATTCAATAAAATTATTACAACAACTAAAAAGCCTATATTTTTTAGCAAGAAGACAGATTTTATAATTGGATCAATTGTAGATTTCTTTTCATTCATTTTAAGTACGCTTTTTTTATTATCTCACACAACGTTCCCGCGCTACAAGCAGTTTGGGACTAAATTAAGCCCATTCTTCGGATTTGCCAAATCTTCCAAATACAAAACCAATTTCAAATTAAGCCTAATACCCAAATTGCTTGTAGCGTGTGTTGTAGGCTGTATTTATTTTGATTTAATAATTAAAGAATTTTCGATATTCATTTTGTCATTGATACTTGTTTTGTAAATGGCAATTAAATTATCTAATTCAAAATTTACTGTTCCAATTTTGACTTTATTTTTTGCAATGCTATCTGATTTTATTATAATTCTTTCAGAAGGAATAAAATTTTCAATATCTGAAATTTCACTTCCAGAATACATTAACCAATTTTCACTAGAAACAATTATTATTTCATTTTTAATAATATTTTCATAAATAATGGAACTATCCTTTTTCCTTATTTCCCACCCATTACTAATCTTGTTCAAATAATTTTCTATGTCTAGGTTCTTTGATTTAAGTATTTTTTCTAAATCAAAAAAGGTGACATTTCTATTTGTTATGTTTTTAAATTTTTGAACATTTGAGTTTCCACTGATAATTTTTAAAATTGCAGGATTACTTGGTAAGTATTTAATTTCGACCGATAAATTTTTGGAAAGACTTTCATATACTTCTTTGTCAACTTTTGTCAAAATATTATGTTCTTGCCCATCTTTTGAATTAAAAACGATATTTAATTCATAGGAAGTAAAAGTTCTTTTTACGGATTTTGAAACTTCCATATGTCCATCGGTAATTATTGCTTTTGTAAATATCCCATTTGCAATAATTTCATTATCTGTTCTTTTTTCCAGAGTAAATGATAAAATAATTCCTGAAATAAGTATTGATGCAATTAATAAATAACTATTATTAGAAATTGTCTCTCCTAAATTAGAATATAAAAGTTCATTAAAATCTTTTAGTTTGTTTAGACCTAGAATAATAAAAAACACACAGATTATTGATTCAGTAATAATAAGTATATACCCATAAGTGTGGTATAGGTTAATTGTTGTGCAAAAAAGGAAAAAAATAAATAGAGTTATTGAAATTAGATACCATTTTAAAGAATTATTTTTCATCATTTTATTTTTTGGTGTATTGTCGTTTTTAGAATATAGCCTACAACGTTCTGGCACTACAGCGGGTTTGGGACTAAATTAAGCCCTATTTTCGGATTTGCCAAATCATCCGAAATACAAGACCATTTTTCCATTAAGCCAATTGCCCAAATCCGTTGTAGTGGCTGTTACCAGCAGACTTTTATTTATCCTGATTATCTAAAATAGACACTAAATCAACTATTCTAAAATTTTTTTCACTAAAGTGGCTATTTGTTCTCGAGATCAGAGGTTGATGTATCTTAGGAATTATATCAAGTTCATTTGGTTTAATTGGATAAGAATCATTTTCAGAGTCATATATTGGATATGCGACTAGTAGGTAATTTGTTTCTTGAGAATTCGATAGGTCTATTTTATCGTAAACATAGAATCCTTTTTTTGCTAATGAATCAAAATCTTGAAAATATTCATTTAAGCCATCACTTTCCAAATCTACAATAAACTCTAAGACGTTTTCATTTCTTCCGCTTTCAAATCTTTCAGGAAGTTCATTTACAATATTATGGAATTCGTCATTTTGATTTCCTTGCTCAAACAGAAACCTCGGTAATATTCCGCCACCAGATGTTACAACACATAGACGATTAAAACGATCAGCAAAATACCAATTTATGTCTAAGAAGAATTGTTCTTCTTGAAAATCTAAATCCATCATCCAAAAACTTGTTTACAATTTTGACATCTTTTTATTGTTTGACCAGTTCGTGGTCTAATTGCTCTTGTGAATTTTAAATCACTAATGGGAATACTAAGACGTAACAAAATTAACTGATTAGAAGCTCTGACTTCACAACAACATCCAACATAATTATCAATTCCCTTTTCTCCTAAAGGGGCAATTTTTAATAGTTCAGTTTCTAATTTAGTACAAAGGTCTTTTGGATATTTACCACTGTGGTCAACTGCTTGGATTTCATGATGCTCAACACCGATAATCGTAGAGGGGAGTTTATTTGACCTTTTATATTTGGAGAATAAAGATTCTGAAAATTTCCTTAGTCTTCTGTTTAATGTTGCTGATGCCATATGATGTTTTTCTCCTGTTTTTTCAAGTTTGCTGGTAACGTTCCCGCGCTACACGCAGGCTGGGATTAAAGATGCGTAATCTTGCGCTTAAAAACAAATGCATCAAACACAAACCATCTGCAAATTAAGCCAATTGCCCAGCTTGCTTGTAGCGTGTGTTAGCAGATGTTTTTTAATATTTCGTTTATTATTTTCAGAGTTTTAGTTGAAGTTTCACGAATAATAATTTTATTCTTCTTGTCTTTAATTAGTTCTGTGAACAAATTGTCTTCTGTATTTATGTCAACAATTGTTCCTCCATATTTTAATGTTGTTTCAGCAATTTCC
This sequence comes from Flavobacterium succinicans LMG 10402, assembly GCF_000611675.1. Taxonomy (GTDB): domain Bacteria; phylum Bacteroidota; class Bacteroidia; order Flavobacteriales; family Flavobacteriaceae; genus Flavobacterium; species Flavobacterium succinicans. The sequence continues at coordinate 9,864 of NZ_JATV01000028.1, forward strand.
ATTGGTAAATTTGTTGCTCCAGAAGTTCCAACGATAAAAAGAATACCTGAGTTTTTGGCAATTTTTAGTGAGCTAAATATTTTATTTGTTTCTTCATTATATACTTCATCAAACCACAAAATGTTAGGCCTCATCCAATCACCACATTCTTTACATTTTAATAATTCAATATCCTTTTCTGTTAAATCTTCATCTATATTCTTTCCTTTAATTTCAATAGGAAGATATTCTATTCCCTTACAACCATTTGAACATTTAATCTCTCTATTATTTCCGTGTATTTCGTAAATTCTATTTGTTCCAGCACGTCTGTGTAAATTGTCTATATTTTGGGTTATTAAATGAAATTTATCTTGTAAAAGATTTTCGATTTCAACAATTTCATTGTGACTCTCGTTTGGTTCAACATTTTCAAACATCTTTTTTCTAAAAAGACAGTATTGCCAAACTTCTTCTGGATTTTCTTTAAAATATTTAAAGGTTCCAAATTCTTCTGGTTTGTGGAATTTAGTTCCTTTTATCCATATACCATCTGTACCTCTGTAAGTAGGTATTCCGCTATCAGCAGAAATTCCGGCACCAGTTAAAAACGTAAATAAATTTTTATTCTTTTTATTATATACTTGTTTTATTATTTCATCAAGATGTTCTTTCATATACTGATTTTCTAAAATATCTGCTAACGTTTGCGGCTATGCGAAGTGCCTTCTTTCGCCGCTTCACTAATGATAGCTAAAATAGCCAAATTTTTTAATTTGTACTATTTTTATCTAAAAAAGCGGAAGGCATTTTGCATAGCCGCTGTTGGGGGTAGTTACTTAATTATGCACAACCATCGCTTAATTAAGCGATGGTTGTGCATAATTAAGTAACTACCCCCAACAGCGGCTATGCAAAATGCCTTCCGCTTTTTTAGATAAAAATAGTACAAAATAAAAAATTTGGCTATTTTAGCTATCATTAGTGAAGCGGCGAAAGAAGGCACTTCGCATAGCCGCAAACGTTGGGCGTAATATTACGAAACCGACCGAAACGACATTTAACAAACACATTGACAAAATAAATTATGGGATTTTTTGACAAACTTTTTGGAAAGAAACAAGCAGAAAATAATTTGGGAAATATAAACGAAACCGAAACTGTTCTGTTAAAGAAGGGAGACAAGTTTGTTTCAACGGACGATAGTGTTGGCTACAAAATTTTAAGAAATTTAACAGACGAACAAAAAGAAAGAATTGAAAAATCGACAATTTTGTTAAGAACAGGACAACTTTATATGCACTATTGGACAGATAATTTGGTTTGCGAAGACAGAAACGACCAAGAATGGCAGAATAAAGTTATGTACTTTTGGAAAGCAGAAGAACTGTTTCCAAAAAAATCACTGCCTTCAATTTTTGAGACTTTTAAAGTCAAGAACTTTCTATTTGTGGGCGACACATCAAGTATTTCTTTACAAATTGGACAAGCAATGCCTTGGTTTGGAATGCCAGGACTTGGAGAAAAACACGGTTGTGAAATTAATTCTCAAAAAGTGACAATTCCAGAGTTAAATAAACTTGGATTTGTTGAGTATGTTGAACCAGTTGAATTAACTAACGAAAACTTGAATATTTTGACGGACAAAGAGAATTATTTTTTCTTAATTTATGACAGAATTACACCATTTCAAAATGGAAGTTTCTACTTGAAAGACAAGCCTATTCCAATTGACGTTGCTTATAGCATCGGAGGAATTCATATCATAAAGAAAACTGAATTAGAGTAAAAGAACAGATAAAAAAATACTACGCCCAACAGCAGTTACACAAGATGCAAGGATTTAGTGGAATTGCCGTTTCGCATTGAATTTTTTATTAAATAGAAAATATACAGTCACGAAGCCTTGCACCTCGTGTAGCTGCGGAACGTTGTACGCAATTAGCCAAAAATACGTGATAAACTATCGAAAACAAAAGGGATTTGATTGATTTTGACGAGTAAAATGGATAACATTTTGCGCCAAGCTTTTGCAAAAGAGTTTTGCTGAAAACAATATTTTCAAAGCGAAATCGCTAATAAAGCTTGACAAAGTTAGTAGAAAAAAATGACAAAGTCAAATCTTTTTCTGCTCTACTTGCTGAAAATCAATAGATACCGTTTCCGATTAGAATTTTAAATCGACTTCGCAAAGCCCAAGTTTTGCAAAATAGTTTAAAAAAAGTTTATCTAAGTATTTTATTGTCTACCTGAAACTGTTATCTTTGAAGAAGAGTAACAGCGTACAACAGCGGTTTTGCGCAAGCCTTGCCAGAAAAAGGCAAGCCCTGCGCAAAGCCGCGGCCCGTTAAGCGGGAGTTGAAAGCCGAAATTACGCAGAAGAAATCCATTGGAAAACAAGCATTAGTTTCCGTAAGAAATTAACAAAGCTGAAGCGTAGAAACTGGAAGCGCCAACAGAAGCTGGAAAGTTGAAACCTGAAAATCAGAAGTGTGAAAATTGGAGTGGAAAAACATAAACTCGGAAAACAGAAGCGTGAAAATTGGAAACGTGAAAAATGAAAGCGTGAAAATTGGAAACTGACAATAGAAACATGGAAAAAGGAAGCGTGAAAATTGGAACCAAATAACAGAAAACTAAAAGCAAACGTGAAAGTTGAAAATAGCAAACCGAAATACAGAAACGTGAAAAATTTGCGGTTTAATTGTAATTCCGACTAAACAACCCCCGCTTAACACACGCTACAAGCAAGCTGGGCAATTGGTTTAATTTGAAAATAGTTTGTGTTTGATACATTTGTTTTTAACCGAAAGATTACGCATCTTTAATCCCAGCCTGCGTGTAGCGCGGGAACGTTATTGAAAAGAAACAGCCGACATCAACCAGACGTTTTGCAACTGAAAAAATAATAATGAACTAGCTAGCGTGCCGACGCAAATCAAGCTC
>NZ_JATV01000029.1 GCF_000611675.1 Flavobacterium succinicans LMG 10402
TTTGATACATTTGTTTTTAACCGAAAGATTACGCATCTTTAATCCCAGCCTGCGTGTAGCGCGGGAACGTTGGTGGCAAGCTTACCGCAAAACGAAAACTGACAATATTAAATAAAATGAACTTTGATTAGAGAATCATATTTGGAATTGGAACTTATTTGGAAAGATGATGAAATGTTTGAGTTACGAGTGACTGCTTCAAATGGACGTTATTTTGGAATTACAGAAGTTTACGAAACAAGTGAATCATTAGACCATTTTGCCGAATTACTATTTGGTTTCCCAAAAAATAATTTAACTCTATTTCACGAAATGGGCAAAAAAAATAGTTACGCCTACTTCTCAATGAAATATTATTGCATCGACAATGCGGGACATTTAGGTATTGAAATTAATCTTGAAGAAAATGTTTCGACTGAATATAGAAATGAAGAGAAAGATAAGTTGAAACTTGAAATAATTGTAGAACCGTCTGCAATTGACAATTTCCAAAAGGCACTAAAACAACTTGCTAGAAATCAAGAAGGGAAAGCAACACTTTTTGGACGAAACAATTAATAATGTAGAAAAACACAACTTATGAATTTGAAAATCACATCTATTATTTTAATTTTTATATGTCAAATTTCTTGTGGACAGACAAAAAATAGTAGGACAAAATTAGGAGTTGAATATGCAAGAAGCGAACTTAAAGAAGCGCTTTCAAATAACAGTGAAAGACAAATTTTAGTAGATAAAGTTATTACTGATAAGGAAACTGCAATTATAATTTCTGAAACAATTTTATTTAAAATTTATGGGAAGAATAACATAATAAGCCAAAGACCTTATGAAATAAATAAATTTGATGAATATTGGGTTTTAAACGGAACGCTTCCCGAAAATATGAAAGGTGGAACTTTTCTAATAATTTTAAACTCAACAAACGGGCAAATAATTAAATTGACACACGGAAAATAACGGCTAAAAATAAAGCCAGCCACCAACAGCTAGTAAGCAATAGTCGGGAATTAGGCTTAATGGAAAAATGGTTTTGTATTTGGCAAATTAGTGATAATCCGAAAATAATTGTCTTTACTTAGCCCGACCATCGCCTACTAGCAAGACGTTGGCAGTAATTATACCGCAGAATCAGAAATCTAACGCAATTTTATACCCGCGCAATCAAGAAAAAAATAAAATGAATAAAAGATATCAAGTTTTTATTAGTTCAACATATGCTGATTTAAAAGATGAAAGAGCTAAAGTTATCCAAACAATTATGGAGTTAGATTGCATTCCTGCAGGAATGGAAATTTTCCCTGCAATTGACGAAGAACAATTTGAGTTTATTAAAAAAGTAATCGATGACTGCGATTACTATATTTTAATAATTGGAGGAAGATATGGTTCCCTTTCAGAAGAAGGTATAAGTTATACAGAAATGGAGTATGATTACGCTATAACTAAAAACATAAAGGTTATTGCTTTTATTCATTCAAATCCTGATGAAATTTCTTTAGGAAAATCTGAAAAAGATTCACATTTAAGACAAAAACTACAAGACTTTAGAGATAAAGTAACAACGAATCGATTAATTAAGTTTTGGAAAAATGCAGAAGAATTGCCTGGTTTGGTTGCCTTAAATTTACCTAAAACAATTAAAACATATCCTGCAATTGGATGGATAAGAGCCAATTCTACATCAAATCCTGAAGTATATATTGAGTTAAACGAAATAAGAAAAGAAAATCAAGAACTAAAATCACAAATTAGTTTAAATGATAACAAACCTGAAATGGAAAATCTTGCAGAACTGGAAGATTTGATAACAGTTAGTGGTAAACATACATATTGGAATAACCAACGTCTTGACGAAGTTGAATCAAATTGGGAAAGAAGTGTAACTTGGGGAGAAATTTTTGCTCTAATATCTCCTTATTTACTAAAAAAACCAAATGATACAAATGTAAAAGCAAAACTATCAAAAGTTATATATGAAACAATACCCAATTTTGTAGATGCTGGAAAAAGTCAAATTAAAGACCAAAATTTTCAGACTATAAAAATACAATTTGTAGCTCTAAATCTAATTGAATTAGAAACAATAAAAACAAAAGAAGGACAAATAGATTTAGTATGGAATACAACAGAAAAAGGTAAAAATTTGATGTTAAATTTAAGAACCGTAAAAAAATAATAACTACTGCCAACACACGCTACAACGGATTTGGGCAATTGGCTTAATGGAAAGTTGGTTTTGTATTTGGGATAATTTGACAAATCCGAATAATGGGCTTAATTTAGTCCCAAACCCGCTGTAGCGCGAGAACGTTAGGCGTCACTTTGAAGAACGAAATCTAAAAGAATGATTGATATAGAAAGACGAAAAAAATTAGCTTATCATTTAAGACATTTATCAATTGGATTAATAACAAATGATGAGTTTGAAAACTACATTACTGACGACGTAACATTTGGATGGCTTCCTGAACAATATTATAGAGCAAAAGAAGCTAAATTTGACGACGCGATTATTAGACCTTTGTTAGAATTAAGTTGGTGTTTATATAGTGATTTGAAAGAATACAAATTGAAAGATAAATACAAACTTGAAGAAAAACAATTAAAGGATATTGCACGCTATATTCTATTCTTACACTCAAATAATGAATATGAATGGTCATACATTGACCCAACAAACCCACTTATAAGATTCTCATTCAAAGATATTATACTTAGCGTCATCACTTTGGGCATACATTATAAAGAAAAAAGAAAAGAAAGAGAAAAAGAATTCGCTGAAATGGAAAAAATGGGAGATTATGATTATTGGCCGTTCATAAGTAAAGAACAATACGAAGAGCAACTTAAAAACCAACCATTCTTATCTGAAAAAAAAGCGAACGCCTAACAGGCGTTTGGCAAGATTGCGAATTTTGCAGTAAATTCACGTTTACATTTCGCAAGAAATTTTATCTTTGATAGAAAATAATCGGTTCCGAAGCTCGCAACCTCGCCAAGCGCCGGAACGTTGGTGGCAAGTTTAACGCAGAGAAACTAAAATCATTTATTTAGTAAAAAAATGACAAATATTAAGAATTCATTGTTAAATATTCAATACCAATTTAGCCGACTTTTCAATATTGGACTTAACAGAAAAAAATTTGAAATAATTTTGAATAACGGCAATTTATTTGCTTTTAACACATCAAAGAATACCTTCTTTTCTTTATTTTTCACATTGATGTTATCGGGACATTTATTTACGGGATTTATTGAAAGATATATAAATAAAAAAGAAGTAACAGTCGAATTTGTATTGATTTTCTTTTGTTTTGGCCTAATTGGTTTTAGACAATTTTTATGGTTAATAAATGGCAGACAAGAAATGACAATAGAAAACAGAAACCTAACTTTGACAAAAAAAGGTACTTTTCTAACTAAACCTAAAATATATAATCTTGACTTAGTAACAAATATTCGACAAGCGATTGACGAAGATAATTTATCATTGATTGATAAAATTAAGCTTAACATCGGACTCAATCAAAAAGTACTTTTAAGACACATAATCGGGGAAATCTTATTTGACTATAATGGAAAAACAATTAAAGTATTTAACGACTTAGACAAAAACGAAAGAATAAAACTTATAAGTGAAATGTCAAAGCGGAAATAAAACCAGCCACCAACACACGCTACAACGGATTTGGGCAATTGGCTTAATGGAAAAATGGTCTTGTATTTGGAAGATTTTGCAAATCCGAAAACAGGGCTTAATTTAGTCCCAAACCCGCTGTAGCGCGAGAACGTTAGCTGTCATTGCCTTGCGACGTAGAAAAAAAGAGCGTATAAAAAAATTAATTGAACCAAAATTGACAAATTCCAGTAAAATATTTTCCGAAATACAACTTTTAAATAATTCCATATTTAAAGTTTGCGGAATAGAACTTGAAAACGTAGAAACTGAAAAAGAAAGTCAAGAATATTCTGCTCATAATTTTGAACTGAACAAACAAAAAGTGAAATTCAGAATGGCGAAAATTACACCGACCAAAACTGGGCAGTTTGTAACAATTTGGAAACGGAATGAAAACGGAATTACTGAACCGCATAATGTTGACGACGTATTTGAATTTTACTTAATTGTAACTCGTCAAGCAGAAAGATTTGGAGTTTTCATTTTCGACAAAACAGTTTTGAGCGAAAACAGAATTTTGACAAGCAAAAAAGGAGAAGGAAAACGTGGAATAAGAGTATATCCAAATTGGAGCGTAACAGAAAATAAACAAGCACAAAAAACTCAAAATTGGCAAACAAAGTATTTCGTAGAAATTGGAAACGGAATCGAAACTGACTTAAACAAGGTAAAAAAGTTGCTAAAAATAGAATTAGAAAAAAACTAACCGAAAAAAAGCAACGAACAGCTAACAGCAGTTACACAAGATGCAAGGATTTAGTGGAATTGCCGTTTCGCATTGAACTTTTTACTTAATTAGAAAATATGTAGTCACGAAGCCTTGCACCTCGTGTAGCTGCAAAACGTTAGTGGCTATTTTGGCTGAACAGAAACGAAAACAAAACAGAAAATATGCTTCCTACTGATTCCGAATTTATGACACTTTACATTTGTTACATTTTGTTACTTATTTATCTTGTTCGAGGATTAATTGTTCATAAAAAGACATTTTATAAAGTAAATCTTGCAATTTATATAATTTATTTCTCTTTTATGGTTTACATATTTTCTGATGAAGAAAATTTCAAATACGGAAATTCCTTAGCAATTTTGTTTTACGGAGGATTATTTTTATTTGTGCACTTAATAATAATTGGAATTACAAAAACTGCCGAAATATTAATTATCAAAAGAAAAAAAACATAAAAACCATTTCAAGTTTAACTTAAAATTGTAATCAAAATTAAATATTAAATTATTGAAATTGAATGATTACCAATTCAAAATAGAAATGCATAAAATTTTTGAAATAATAACTGAAATTGTAGGTTGGATTCAAATTGTATTGTCGCCTACTCTACTTGGAATTGGTTTTGGTTTTGGAATTTATCATAATTTTCCAAACGAAAACGGAATGATATTCGGATTATTTATTGCAATAGTTGGATTTTTAAGTGGAATAATTTGGGCCACAAAAAAATTTAAAACAACTGGAACAATTCATTTCCTGTCAAGAGTAAGTTCAACACCTGAATTGGATAACATCGAAAAGTCGAAAAAAAGAAAAGAGACTGAATAAAAAATAAAAACAGCCACTAACAGGCGTTTGGCAAGATTGCGAATTTTGTAGTAAATTCACGTTTACATTTCGCAAGAAATTTTATCTTTAACAGAAAATAATCGGTTCCGAAGCTCGCAACCTCGCCAAGCGCCGGAACGTTGTGCGACAGCAATGAGCGACAGAATTAGAATAGAAAATTAGTAAAAAAATGAAACATAATAACGAAATAAATTCTGAAGGTTTTGTGATTATCGAAAAAGTATATTCCGAAAATGAAATAGAAAAAATCATTTCAGAAATAGAAAAAATTACCGAAAACGAAACCCGAAATTCTACTTTTAGAAAATCAGAAGATTTATTTGCAATCCGACAATTTCTCAAAGAAATTCCAGAAACACTAAACTATATTTTCAACCAAAATTTGAGAGAAATCATAAAATCGAACTTTGGAGAAAATTATTTCATAACAAAATCAATCTATTTTGACAAGCCAGAAAAATCAAATTGGTTTGTAGCTTATCATCAAGATTTAACAATTTCGGTAGACAAAAAAATGGAAACTAAGAATTTTGAGAATTGGACAACTAAACAAAATCAATTTGCCGTTCAACCACCTAAAGAAATTTTGGAACAAAATTTCACAATAAGAATTCATATTGACAAAACGACAAAAGAAAACGGAGCATTGAAAGTTTTGAATAAATCGCATAAAAAAGGAATAATCAGAACGGAAAAAATTGAACTTGAAAATGAAATGGAAACGATATGTGAAGTTGAAAAAGGTGGAATAATGATTATGAAACCTTTGCTCTTTCACGCTTCAAATAAAACAACTAATTATGAAAGACGAAGAGTAATCCATATTGAATTTAGCAACCAAAACTTGCCGAACGAATTAGAATGGAGCGAGAGAATAAATTATAACCTGAACTAAATTGCTATGATTTTGCCGATCGCACAACAGCAGTTACACGAGATGCAAGGATTTGGTGGAATTGCAGTTTCGCATTGTACTTTTTACTTAAATAGAAAATATTTAGTCACGAAGCCTTGCACCTCGTGTAGCTGCGGAACGTTAGGGTGTATAGCTCCGTTGAAAAGACACAGCCGACATCAACCAGACGTTTTGCAACTGAAAAAATAATAATGAACTAGCTAGCGTGCCGACGCAAATCAAGCTC
>NZ_JATV01000030.1 GCF_000611675.1 Flavobacterium succinicans LMG 10402
GAGCTTGATTTGCGTCGGCACGCTAGCTAGTTCATTATTATTTTTTCAGTTGCAAAACGTCTGGTTGATGTCGGCTGTGTCTTTTCAACGGAGCTATACACCCTAACGTTCCGCCGCTTCTCGTCAGTTGCGAACTGCGGAACTTTTTATTTTCTGTTAAAGATAAAAATTCTTGCGAAATGTGAGCGTGAACTTACCACAAAATTCGCAATTGCGAGAAACGGCTGTTAGCTGCTGCCGTTTTTGTCATCTTTTAAATTCTTGTTCTTCTCTATGACTTTGTAAATAAATAAGTCAAAATCTTCTTTATTTTCAAACTCTGTATTGTCATAGTTTACATGAATTATATTTTCATGACTTCTTTCTTCAGGAATTATAGTTTTAAAAACTAATTTTAGATATGGTATGTCTTTATGAATCCAATAATATGCTCCAGACAAAACGAGCGTACTGTAATATTGAATTTTGTCTAAAAGTAGAGGTAAAATAATTTTTAAAGGCTTTTTTGCAACTTCGTTTGAGACATCATCATAAGACCAATCTGTAATTCTTGCCCAATATTCAAAATTGAAAAGATTTTTATATTCTTCGTCATTTAAGTCTTTTTTTGGAACTTCATCAATTAATATTTTTGCACATTCCAAAACCGTTTTAAACATATCTAATGCTTGTACTTCTGTCCATGCATCATAGTGCCAAGTATCAGTATATAGTTCATAGATAGAATGTATATTTCTAAGAATACTTTTATGGGCATAAAGAATGTCAACAATGCTACTTTGAAATGCTATTTTTTGAATAAGAGTTGTTGACAAGAAGTTTTCTGTCTTTTCTAATGTCTTCGCTTCTTCAGGAGTTTTACTCGGAATTCCCTTTGAAAGATCTATAGCTGGTAAAAATTCAATTGTTTTACTCTTTTCTGAGCCATCTAATAAAGTGGTTGCTTGCCAAAATATTGATTTTGTAAAATATATTTTTTCAGTTCTTAAATCAACTGCAAACACTATTACGTGTGTTCTAAAACATAATTCTGTCCAATAAGACAATGTCGTTTGTTTGATTCCTCCAACTGTTGGTTTTTCGTCAGCACGAATATAAAGTTCCTCTGCACTTTTAACTTGTGCTTTTAAGTACCTTCCAATTACCCTGTCTTTAAATACAATTTCAATTTCAAAATCAATTCCATAATCATTTTCGGTTGCATTTCTGAATATACCGAGGTCTTTAAGTTTGTATAGAAGTATTGCAAACGAATCAGATTGAGATTTATGCTGTTTAATTCTTTTCGGAAAATCCATAGTTGTCTATTTGTAGTTTTACGGTTGCAGCTAACGTTCCCGCGCTACACGCAGTTTGGGACTAAATTAAGCCCTATTTTCGGATTTGCCAAATCTTCCAAATACAAACCAATTTTTCCATTAAGCCTAATACCCAAATTGCTTGTAGCGTGTGTTAGCGGTAGTTTTTTTTTATCACGTCATCAATTAAGTTTTCAGCAAAAAGAAACATTTTTTCATCATTAATTGATTTTTCGTAACTTCTTAAAATTTTAATTTTTTCTTTTACATTTTGTAATAAATCGAGTTTTGGTTTTCGAATATTTTCCAAATACATAATATCTTGTAATAGACAGTCTGAATCATCCAAATGATTCAACAACACAAATTCCATGAAAAATATTTCATAAATATCAACTTTGTTTAGTATTCTATCGTTTTCATAAGAAAGAATTGCCCGAGCAAAAATAGAATGCTCATAATCTTCAAAATTATTTAACTCAACTTTTAATTTTTCCCATTCTATGTTATTAAATGAATCTAATATTTCGTAAATTAATTCGTTGCCTCCATAATTCCAAAAATCTCCGTCAATATTTCTGAACTCTTTAATTATTTTTTTTATTTCACTTATCTTTTTGTTCATACTTTTTACAAATAGCGATATTTGGTGTGTTATTTTTTTTGATTCTTCTTCATGGGATTAAAGATTTTATTGCTTTAATAGTTATGTCTAGTTTATAAAGATTATATCCAGATTCATTTATAAAACTCCAGGAAATAATATAATAAAGCAAAACGTTTGGTATACTTGATACTAAAAAATAGGTTTGTAAATCTAATTTTGGTTTTCCAACTTTTTCTATAAAGTCTTTTTTCCAACTTTTATAATATAGTATAGCGTAAAATCCAGTCAAACTTATACAAATTGCTCCCATTATTGCTAGTGGAATTATTCCACTGGCAATATTTAATGATGGTAGAATAAAACCAAAAAAAAGAAGAAGTACTACAAACAAAGCTAGCGAAAAGATAAACGCTAATTTATTTTGCTTTGGATACGTTTTTAATTTATGCTCTAAAATTTTATTTTTAGCCGCTTCAATTAATGCATTATATTCATTTGAGTTTATTTCTTTTTGTTTTAAGAATTTTTCAATATCAAAATCATCGTATCGCGCATTTATTTTGTCAACAATAGCTTCTATAATTTTTTCGTTTTTCATAATAATCAAAATCTTTACGAAGTTTCTTTATGTTTTTAAAATATCTTTTTATCAATGAAATTTCTTTTACCTATCGTTTTTTACAAAGTTTATCCATTCCATTAAAAGATTTTTCATGTCTTCTAATGGTATTTTGGTATAAAGATTAATAATAATGTTTGGAGGAGAAATTTTCAATTCATCTTCATCACTAGCTTCACCTTTGTCTAAGACAAAATATTCTTCAAAATAGCTGCCTTTTTGGGCTTCTATGATATCAGTAAGCAAACCTTCGCATTCAATTATGTGCATTTGATTGACTTTATTTGCGATTCGTTGGCTGTCATTATCTCCAAAGTTATTGCATATGAATAATATTTTCCATCCTCCTTTTTTTTGTCAAATGAAAGTTTGTATTTGTCTTTTATTGTCATATTATACATTTATTAACAATGAAGTTTTCGCTTAAATTACCGCTAACGTCCCGGCGCTTGGCGAGGTTGCGAACTTCGGAACTACTTATTTTCTGTTAAAGATAAAATTTCTTGCGAGAAATAAACGTGTATTTACTACAAAATTCGCAATCTTGCCAAACGCCTGTTGGCAGATCGGTTTTATTTTCCACGCAATATTTCTCTTAATTTTTCATAATCGCCACTCATTCCAAATTCTTCCGTATTAGATTTTGTCCCAACAATTACACTTGCATCACAACCAAAACATATTTTAGCTATTCCGATTATTTTTGACTTTTTTTTGAATATTAATATATCTCTATAAATGTAAATACATCCAGTTTGATATGCTTCCGAATGTTTTTTTTCTGTAAAAACCTCGTCAATTTTATTAAACTTATTTTCTTCAATTTTCGATTTTGTATATCCAAAAGATTTTAAATTGTCGATAAATTTTGTGTCATTAATTGATTTTGGAATTTCTCCCAAAATTATTCCCATTTTCAAAGAATCTTTTTTTGACTTTTCTTGATTATCATATAATTCTCCAATTTGGTCTTCTTCAATTTCACTTTGATAATATTCAATTTCGTCATATTCAAAATATTTTCCGCCAGTTATTTTCGGTCCTTTTATCACGCTTTCATTATTCTGCTTTTCAACATTTTCTGCTTTTTTTTCTGTTTTGGAATTACAGCTAAAGATTAAAATTGTTATTAGGAATATAATATTTCTCATATGAGTAAATTTCGTTATTCGTTACGTTTTTCCAAACTGTCTGCCAACGTTCCCGCGCTACACGCGGTTTGGGTCTAAATTAGCGTTAATTTTCGGATAAGCCAAAACTTTAAAATTACTGCCAACGTTCCGGCGCTACACGCGGTTTGGGTCTAAATTAGCGTTAATTTTCGGATAAGCCAAAACTTCCAAATACAAAACCAATTTTCCCATTAAACCAATTGCCCAAATCGCTTGTAGCGTGTGTTAGGGTGTGTAGCGACACGTTTGAAAAGCACCAAAGTTCATCCGTTCCAATTTTCCAGTCCAATGTCAGCAACTTTTCCACGTTTTAATTTCGGTAAATTTTTTGTTTTCTGTTTGTCGTCAGAATGATGTTTTTCTATTAAAACTCAAAAAAAAATCGAAAAATTTTTCCGCTTTCCGTTTTCCGCAAAGTGATTCAAATTTGCTTTTCTTTTGCATTTCGATGTCAAATTCCGAGCTTGATTTGCGTCGGCACGCTAGCTAGTTCATTATTATTTTTTCAGTTGCAAAACGTCTGGTTGATGTCGGCTGTGTCTTTTCAACGGAGCTATACACCCTAACGTTCCTTGCAGCTACACGAGGTGCAAGGCTTCGTGACTGCATATTTTCTATTTAAGATAAAAGTTCAATGCGAAACGGCAATTCCACTAAATCCTTGCATCTTGTGTAACTGCTGTTATGCCTAGTTTTTCTTAAATAGTCGTTTTAGTTTATTTAAAAATCCACTTTCGTTTTCATTCTCTGTTTGTTTAACACTTTTTTCCATTTCTGCTACTATTTCTTTAGCTTTTTTACTTTCGTTTATGTGAACTCTTTTTGGTTCTTGTACAATTTGTCCAGTTAGTCTTTCAAAATTTGTTTTAGCAGTTTCGAATATATTAATTTCGTCTTCGGGCCTGTCATCAACATATGAAATTTCAGGAAATAAACCACTACTAGACTTCACTGATTCAGATTCAAAATCATTCATAATACCTTGATAAATTCTCGCAGCCATTTCTGTTTGTTCAACTTTTTCATATGATTGAGCAAATTGAAGCATATCTTCTCCAATTTCGTGTTTCTGTAATAAATTTCCAATTGAATTACTTATTTGTGCTTTTGTTGCACTAAGATTTGCAATTGATTTATCTTGATTCTCAAAATTTTTCAAATGCTCAATAAATTCTTGTAATTTTTGTCTAATTATTGGATTTACTTTGTACAAATCTTCAATATCAGATAAGTAAACACCCTTATTCATTGCCGTTTGCGCCATTAACTGTATAAATCCACCCATTTTAAAACCAAGTTCAATTAAAATATTTAAAAAATTAGTGAGTTGAATTTTGTCGATATCAGATTCTTTTAGTGCTTCAAATATTGTTAGTCCTTCCAAAAATTCTTCTTGGTATCTTTTTGCCGAAAAACTCTCAGCATCAATTTCAACTGTTTTATAGTTTAAAATGTCTAATAAATATGTGTGAATTTGAAATTCTGTTGAATTTTTTAAAATTTCCTTTAAATCTTCAAATTTATTTTCTTTGATTAAATTCGTCATTTTTTACTTTCGGTTTTTAAAATTAGGCATAACGTTCCCGCGCTATAAGCAGGCTGGGATTAAAGATGCGTATTCTTTCGGTTAAAAACAAATGCATCAAATACAGACTATTTTCAAATTAAACCAATTGCCCAGCTTGCTTGTAGCGTGTGTTAGCCGTTTGTTGTTTTTAAGTAATACTTATTCTTTTGACTTTATGATTTAGTATAACTTCGACTTACTTTTATTTATTTTTATGATTTCGCTTCCATAATCATCATATGTCGATATAGTAGTTTCTTTTATTTCCCAATTATTATAATTATTTACATCTGTTTTTTTAAATAAATGATAATCATCTCCATATTCTGATTTTTTAAATTCATAAATTATATATCCATGACCTCCTGCACCTGACAGACCTGAATGTGTTATGGTTTTGTTTTGGTAATCAATAGTTGTGTAACTATATGCGTCTGCGCTTGGGTTACCATAGTAGAATCCTGAAAAATTAGAAAATGGCTCTTCAGTCATTTCTCTAAATTCTAAATTATTATAGTCTGGTGTTTTGAATAGTTTATTTTGTGAACCACCTTTTTCATATGTTTTGGCATAAGTTAGAATAAGTTCGTCTTTATCGTCAAAATCTACATCTTGAAAAAAGAAAGGAATGTATGTATATCCGAAACCTTCTTCTTCTTTAGAAGTTCCAACTTTTTCAAATTTCGGTTTTATATATTTAGATATTTGTGTAAAACTTTGGTTTTTTATATATTCTCCATCTTTAACAGTAATATATTTTAGATTTTCTTTATCAATGTCTATTGTAAATTCAGGGTGTAAAACCCAAGATATTTCTTTAGTGTTTATATTTTCAAAAATTAGTATCGCTGGACCGCTAAAATTTTCTGAACCCATAACTTCGAGTTTTCCTCTAATAAGCCATCTTGCACTTACATTGTAACCTTTAATTGGGGTTGAATATTTAATAGTGATTTCTTTATTTTTCTTGTCAAGATTATTTTCGGTACTGTTAATTTGTTTATTAGCAGATTCCTTTTTGTCCTGTTTCGAACAAGAAGTTAAGGTTAAAAATAGAAATAAAATTAAAATTGTGTTTTTCATAGTTGTTTTTTTTTGCTAATGAGTTCTGTTTTTTGGTTATAAAATTGCATTAGATTCTTGATTCTGCACTACAATGACGGCTAACGTCTTGCTAGTAGGCGATGGTCGGGCTAAATAAAGCAATTATTTTCGGATTATCACTAATTTGCCAAATACAAAATCATTTTTCCATTAAGCCTGATTCCCGACTATTGCTTACTAGCTGTTATGGGCTGCTTGTTTTTAGTCGAAGTTATGATTTAAACCACAAATTTTTCAAGTTTCTGGTGGTAAATTTGATCTTTCACGTTTCTGTTTTGTATATTTAATGAGGTATTTAACTTCCCAAAATAGCTGTCGTCAACTATTTTTATTGCAAATAGTTATGGACTGTTATCAGTTTAATAAATTAATTTCCTTATAATTAGGATCAACAAACCAATAATCATTTATTTTTTTAAAGTTAAATTTATTACTCTTTAGTTCTTCAATGTCTATTTCAAATATTTCTTTTTTTAAAGATTGAAAATAGTTTAATTCATATTTTACCCATTTTGATGCTAATGAGTTTTCTGATTTAATAAACAAAATGTTGTCAGATTGCTCCAATCTTTTTTTAATTACTGATATTGTGGATTCTCCAATTAAGTTTCTTTTTAAATATGATTCGTCATTAATCCAGTCGCAATAAACATTTTTATTATTAAGGTTTAGATAGCTAATTACAGACTGTACTTGTTTAAAGTCATTGCTACTATGTGATATGAAAAAATGATAAGTTTTAAGTTTTTGTTCTTTTGAATTCTCAATACGATATTCTAATTCTTGAGGTATCGATTTTATATTAAAATGTTCCTTGCTATAAATGTTCTTAAGAAATTGTCTACATTTTTTATTATTACTAGGTATTCGCATATATTTTTGGCTTCTTAAAACAGCAAAATGTTTTAAACTTTGCAAATGTTTAAATGCCATTTCTCTTAATTGAAAATTATATTCGGTATCTACTTTTTTTCTAAAAAAGAATAATGTCTTATCACAATAATATCTTTCCAATTCGTTAAATATATAAACACGGTCTTTTTGAGATGTATTTTTTTGTTCGTAAATACCTATTAATTTATCTAAAAAATTAGGCTCTAATTCTTGTGATTTTAATTTTGCTTTTTCAATTTTATCTTTTATGATTTTTATTTTAGGAAGCCTTTCAATATTGAAGTTTTGTTTGTCTAATTTGTATTTTTCAATATCAAAGGATAACTTGTGGTTAGATCTAAATTCCTTACTTAGTATGTTTTTTACAATCTTTAGTTCTCTAATTATCTCGACAGAAGTTGGGAATATGTGACGTATTTTTATGTTTTTTACATTAAGCTTTTTGTCTTTTAGTTTATAGTAATCACTTATCTCATTTAATTCACGCCACTCATAAGGGTAATATTTATGTATTAATGAAATTATTATTTCAAAATCATAATTTAATGGGATGAGTATCGAAATTTTAGTCAAATAATTCGAAAATTCTTTTTTGCTTTTTTCAAGGACTTTATTGGATTGATTTTTGGTAAATCCAGACATATTTAAAAATTAAAGATTTATTTAAAAATATTATAAACTGTGATTCCTAATAAAATTATTGTAGTAATACCGTAAAAAGTAGATAAAGTAGATGAATACATAATTTTCCATACAGAATCCACTTTGTTTTCGAATCTCCTATAGTTTAAATTATATTGATAATCTTCACTTTTTAGACGGTTTTCGATAACCCAATTATACAATTTTATGTAACATCTTTCCTTATGTAAAAAGAACGCATCTAAATACCAAAATGCTACAAGTGGAACTAAGAGTATTATGGAAAAATATGTAATATCATTTGTTACTAAAGTGTCTTTTGTCAAAGCTAAAACAGCAACGATAATTGTAATTGTCCAGCCTTTTAAGAGGAAAGAATTATGCGCCATTCGATTAATAACTCCTTGTATTAAATCAATTTCTTTATGTAAAGTTTCTTTGTCCATTTTATTTATTGTTTTAGCCATTCACTTAGTTCTGTTATATATACTGTTCCTTCTTTGTTTGCAGGTTTTTTAACATAATAGCCTTCTTTAAAGAAATGACCGTGAATATTGGTGAATGATTTGTTATAATCTATTCGAGGATATATTTGCAAATACTCATTACCTTTATAATTATGATCATAAGTACCTGGTTCTTTCATTGGAAGTATTGCAATGTTGTCAATAAATTTATGGGTGTCACCAAAACCAAGTTCCCAATTACACCAATAAGATTCTATAGCTTTTTCGGTAGCTAATAAGATGAATTTTTTGCTGAATTTTATTACATCTTTAATCCTCGTTGCTGTTTCCCCTGACGTTTCTTTAGGCATTTTATTGTCCATACTGTCAATGTAAACCTTTACATCATATTCTTTTAATAAACCCATTACACCTTGCAAATCTTTTAAATCACTATGCTTGTGTGAAAGGAAAACAGTGTTTGAATTTGAATATGGTTTTGTATGACTAAACATCTTTACTTCGCGCAAAGATTCATTCACAAAAGATTCAGTTATACTTTTTGATTGGAAATATCCTCTTTCAAATATCATATTGCTTGTTTTTTAGTCAAGTTGCCCATAACGTTCCCGCGCTACACGCGGTTTGGGCCTAAATTAGCGTTATTTTTCTGATTAGCCAAAAAAAAATGCCCAAATCGCTTGTAGCGTGTGTTAGGGTGTGTAGCGACACGTTTGAAAAGCACCAAAGTTCATCCGTTCCAATTTTCCAGTCCAATGTCGGCAACTTTTCCACGTTTCAATTTCGGTTGCTTTTCAGTTTTCTGTTTGTCGTCGGAATTATGTTTTTCTATTAAAACTCAAAATAAAAACGAAAAATTTTTCCACTTTCTGTTTTCCGCAAAGTGATTCACACATGCTTTTCTTTCGCATTTCAGTGTCAAATTCCGAGCTTGATTTGCGTCGGCACGCTAGCTAGTTCATTATTATTTTTTCAGTTGCAAAACGTCTGGTTGATGTCGGCTGTGTCTTTTCAACGGAGCTATACACCCTAACGTTCCCGCGCTACACGCAGGCTGGGATTAAA
>NZ_JATV01000031.1 GCF_000611675.1 Flavobacterium succinicans LMG 10402
AGTGCTTAATCCAACTTACCAAGCTGGGTTACGACGCGACGCCGTTCAACCAGATATTGAAGCAGAACGCAAAAAGAGAGATGAGATTGAGGCTGGGAAAAGTTACTGTAGCCGACGTTTTGGCGGCGCAACCTGTGACGACAAATCTGCTCAAATTTATGCGCGCTTCGATAAAAATGATTGGCGTATCCAACCTGCAGAGTTTTATCGCTTCCATGACGCAGAAGTTAACACTTTCGGATATTTCTGATGAGTCGAAAAATTATCTTGATAAAGCAGGAATTACTACTGCTTGTTTACGAATTAAATCGAAGTGGACTGCTGGCGGAAAATGAGAAAATTCGACCTATCCTTGCGCAGCTCGAGAAGCTCTTACTTTGCGACCTTTCGCCATCAACTAACGATTCTGTCAAAAACTGACGCGTTGGATGAGGAGAAGTGGCTTAATATGCTTGGCACGTTCGTCAAGGACTGGTTTAGATATGAGTCACATTTTGTTCATGGTAGAGATTCTCTTGTTGACATTTTAAAAGAGCGTGGATTACTATCTGAGTCCGATGCTGTTCAACCACTAATAGGTAAGAAATCATGAGTCAAGTTACTGAACAATCCGTACGTTTCCAGACCGCTTTGGCCTCTATTAAGCTCATTCAGGCTTCTGCCGTTTTGGATTTAACCGAAGATGATTTCGATTTTCTGACGAGTAACAAAGTTTGGATTGCTACTGACCGCTCTCGTGCTCGTCGCTGCGTTGAGGCTTGCGTTTATGGTACGCTGGACTTTGTAGGATACCCTCGCTTTCCTGCTCCTGTTGAGTTTATTGCTGCCGTCATTGCTTATTATGTTCATCCCGTCAACATTCAAACGGCCTGTCTCATCATGGAAGGCGCTGAATTTACGGAAAACATTATTAATGGCGTCGAGCGTCCGGTTAAAGCCGCTGAATTGTTCGCGTTTACCTTGCGTGTACGCGCAGGAAACACTGACGTTCTTACTGACGCAGAAGAAAACGTGCGTCAAAAATTACGTGCAGAAGGAGTGATGTAATGTCTAAAGGTAAAAAACGTTCTGGCGCTCGCCCTGGTCGTCCGCAGCCGTTGCGAGGTACTAAAGGCAAGCGTAAAGGCGCTCGTCTTTGGTATGTAGGTGGTCAACAATTTTAATTGCAGGGGCTTCGGCCCCTTACTTGAGGATAAATTATGTCTAATATTCAAACTGGCGCCGAGCGTATGCCGCATGACCTTTCCCATCTTGGCTTCCTTGCTGGTCAGATTGGTCGTCTTATTACCATTTCAACTACTCCGGTTATCGCTGGCGACTCCTTCGAGATGGACGCCGTTGGCGCTCTCCGTCTTTCTCCATTGCGTCGTGGCCTTGCTATTGACTCTACTGTAGACATTTTTACTTTTTATGTCCCTCATCGTCACGTTTATGGTGAACAGTGGATTAAGTTCATGAAGGATGGTGTTAATGCCACTCCTCTCCCGACTGTTAACACTACTGGTTATATTGACCATGCCGCTTTTCTTGGCACGATTAACCCTGATACCAATAAAATCCCTAAGCATTTGTTTCAGGGTTATTTGAATATCTATAACAACTATTTTAAAGCGCCGTGGATGCCTGACCGTACCGAGGCTAACCCTAATGAGCTTAATCAAGATGATGCTCGTTATGGTTTCCGTTGCTGCCATCTCAAAAACATTTGGACTGCTCCGCTTCCTCCTGAGACTGAGCTTTCTCGCCAAATGACGACTTCTACCACATCTATTGACATTATGGGTCTGCAAGCTGCTTATGCTAATTTGCATACTGACCAAGAACGTGATTACTTCATGCAGCGTTACCATGATGTTATTTCTTCATTTGGAGGTAAAACCTCTTATGACGCTGACAACCGTCCTTTACTTGTCATGCGCTCTAATCTCTGGGCATCTGGCTATGATGTTGATGGAACTGACCAAACGTCGTTAGGCCAGTTTTCTGGTCGTGTTCAACAGACCTATAAACATTCTGTGCCGCGTTTCTTTGTTCCTGAGCATGGCACTATGTTTACTCTTGCGCTTGTTCGTTTTCCGCCTACTGCGACTAAAGAGATTCAGTACCTTAACGCTAAAGGTGCTTTGACTTATACCGATATTGCTGGCGACCCTGTTTTGTATGGCAACTTGCCGCCGCGTGAAATTTCTATGAAGGATGTTTTCCGTTCTGGTGATTCGTCTAAGAAGTTTAAGATTGCTGAGGGTCAGTGGTATCGTTATGCGCCTTCGTATGTTTCTCCTGCTTATCACCTTCTTGAAGGCTTCCCATTCATTCAGGAACCGCCTTCTGGTGATTTGCAAGAACGCGTACTTATTCGCCACCATGATTATGACCAGTGTTTCCAGTCCGTTCAGTTGTTGCAGTGGAATAGTCAGGTTAAATTTAATGTGACCGTTTATCGCAATCTGCCGACCACTCGCGATTCAATCATGACTTCGTGATAAAAGATTGAGTGTGAGGTTATAACGCCGAAGCGGTAAAAATTTTAATTTTTGCCGCTGAGGGGTTGACCAAGCGAAGCGCGGTAGGTTTTCTGCTTAGGAGTTTAATCATGTTTCAGACTTTTATTTCTCGCCATAATTCAAACTTTTTTTCTGATAAGCTGGTTCTCACTTCTGTTACTCCAGCTTCTTCGGCACCTGTTTTACAGACACCTAAAGCTACATCGTCAACGTTATATTTTGATAGTTTGACGGTTAATGCTGGTAATGGTGGTTTTCTTCATTGCATTCAGATGGATACATCTGTCAACGCCGCTAATCAGGTTGTTTCTGTTGGTGCTGATATTGCTTTTGATGCCGACCCTAAATTTTTTGCCTGTTTGGTTCGCTTTGAGTCTTCTTCGGTTCCGACTACCCTCCCGACTGCCTATGATGTTTATCCTTTGGATGGTCGCCATGATGGTGGTTATTATACCGTCAAGGACTGTGTGACTATTGACGTCCTTCCCCGTACGCCGGGCAATAATGTTTATGTTGGTTTCATGGTTTGGTCTAACTTTACCGCTACTAAATGCCGCGGATTGGTTTCGCTGAATCAGGTTATTAAAGAGATTATTTGTCTCCAGCCACTTAAGTGAGGTGATTTATGTTTGGTGCTATTGCTGGCGGTATTGCTTCTGCTCTTGCTGGTGGCGCCATGTCTAAATTGTTTGGAGGCGGTCAAAAAGCCGCCTCCGGTGGCATTCAAGGTGATGTGCTTGCTACCGATAACAATACTGTAGGCATGGGTGATGCTGGTATTAAATCTGCCATTCAAGGCTCTAATGTTCCTAACCCTGATGAGGCCGTCCCTAGTTTTGTTTCTGGTGCTATGGCTAAAGCTGGTAAAGGACTTCTTGAAGGTACGTTGCAGGCTGGCACTTCTGCCGTTTCTGATAAGTTGCTTGATTTGGTTGGACTTGGTGGCAAGTCTGCCGCTGATAAAGGAAAGGATACTCGTGATTATCTTGCTGCTGCATTTCCTGAGCTTAATGCTTGGGAGCGTGCTGGTGCTGATGCTTCCTCTGCTGGTATGGTTGACGCCGGATTTGAGAATCAAAAAGAGCTTACTAAAATGCAACTGGACAATCAGAAAGAGATTGCCGAGATGCAAAATGAGACTCAAAAAGAGATTGCTGGCATTCAGTCGGCGACTTCACGCCAGAATACGAAAGACCAGGTATATGCACAAAATGAGATGCTTGCTTATCAACAGAAGGAGTCTACTGCTCGCGTTGCGTCTATTATGGAAAACACCAATCTTTCCAAGCAACAGCAGGTTTCCGAGATTATGCGCCAAATGCTTACTCAAGCTCAAACGGCTGGTCAGTATTTTACCAATGACCAAATCAAAGAAATGACTCGCAAGGTTAGTGCTGAGGTTGACTTAGTTCATCAGCAAACGCAGAATCAGCGGTATGGCTCTTCTCATATTGGCGCTACTGCAAAGGATATTTCTAATGTCGTCACTGATGCTGCTTCTGGTGTGGTTGATATTTTTCATGGTATTGATAAAGCTGTTGCCGATACTTGGAACAATTTCTGGAAAGACGGTAAAGCTGATGGTATTGGCTCTAATTTGTCTAGGAAATAACCGTCAGGATTGACACCCTCCCAATTGTATGTTTTCATGCCTCCAAATCTTGGAGGCTTTTTTATGGTTCGTTCTTATTACCCTTCTGAATGTCACGCTGATTATTTTGACTTTGAGCGTATCGAGGCTCTTAAACCTGCTATTGAGGCTTGTGGCATTTCTACTCTTTCTCAATCCCCAATGCTTGGCTTCCATAAGCAGATGGATAACCGCATCAAGCTCTTGGAAGAGATTCTGTCTTTTCGTATGCAGGGCGTTGAGTTCGATAATGGTGATATGTATGTTGACGGCCATAAGGCTGCTTCTGACGTTCGTGATGAGTTTGTATCTGTTACTGAGAAGTTAATGGATGAATTGGCACAATGCTACAATGTGCTCCCCCAACTTGATATTAATAACACTATAGACCACCGCCCCGAAGGGGACGAAAAATGGTTTTTAGAGAACGAGAAGACGGTTACGCAGTTTTGCCGCAAGCTGGCTGCTGAACGCCCTCTTAAGGATATTCGCGATGAGTATAATTACCCCAAAAAGAAAGGTATTAAGGATGAGTGTTCAAGATTGCTGGAGGCCTCCACTATGAAATCGCGTAGAGGCTTTGCTATTCAGCGTTTGATGAATGCAATGCGACAGGCTCATGCTGATGGTTGGTTTATCGTTTTTGACACTCTCACGTTGGCTGACGACCGATTAGAGGCGTTTTATGATAATCCCAATGCTTTGCGTGACTATTTTCGTGATATTGGTCGTATGGTTCTTGCTGCCGAGGGTCGCAAGGCTAATGATTCACACGCCGACTGCTATCAGTATTTTTGTGTGCCTGAGTATGGTACAGCTAATGGCCGTCTTCATTTCCATGCGGTGCACTTTATGCGGACACTTCCTACAGGTAGCGTTGACCCTAATTTTGGTCGTCGGGTACGCAATCGCCGCCAGTTAAATAGCTTGCAAAATACGTGGCCTTATGGTTACAGTATGCCCATCGCAGTTCGCTACACGCAGGACGCTTTTTCACGTTCTGGTTGGTTGTGGCCTGTTGATGCTAAAGGTGAGCCGCTTAAAGCTACCAGTTATATGGCTGTTGGTTTCTATGTGGCTAAATACGTTAACAAAAAGTCAGATATGGACCTTGCTGCTAAAGGTCTAGGAGCTAAAGAATGGAACAACTCACTAAAAACCAAGCTGTCGCTACTTCCCAAGAAGCTGTTCAGAATCAGAATGAGCCGCAACTTCGGGATGAAAATGCTCACAATGACAAATCTGTCCACGGAGTGCTTAATCCAACTTACCAAGCTGGGTTACGACGCGACGCCGTTCAACCAGATATTGAAGCAGAACGCAAAAAGAGAGATGAGATTGAGGCTGGGAAAAGTTACTGTAGCCGACGTTTTGGCGGCGCAACCTGTGACGACAAATCT
>NZ_JATV01000032.1 GCF_000611675.1 Flavobacterium succinicans LMG 10402
TTAGATTATATCTGCAATCAGGTTGGAGATGGAGCCAAAAAAATAAGATCAGAACCAGAATTAAAATTCAGTTCTGACTTATTTTCAGCATAATAAAAAAGTAAACGCCTATTTATAATGGGTAACAAGGTATTTTATGCTCATTCATTAAAACTTTCGGATAGCAATGACTCAAAAAGAAATAAATGAAAAAGCAAGTGCAAATTTTGAGAAAGAAATGAAAAAACACAAGGATTATTTCAAAAAGCACGGAATATTTTCATTGATATATACAGATCAAGATTTAAAGGATACTAAAAACATATTTGAGGATATGAAAAAGTATTTAGAACCTAAAACCTCTAGTACTCAATTGAAAATACACATATTTGATGATTTTTTTAAAAACGATGTAACTAAATAAAAAGACTTCTGCCAACCGCTAGTAAGCAATAGTCGGGAATTTGGCTTAATGGGAAAATGGTTTTGTATTTGGGAAATTTGTGATAATCCGAAAATAATTGCTTTATTTACCCCGACCATCGCCTACTAGCAAGACGTTAGCAGTAATGATTTTGACGCGCATCTTAAAAAAGTAATTATGAATAAAAAAGCAAAAAAATGGTTGTTAATTTTAAGCATAATTCTTGTTTCGACTTTCTTATTTTTTAAAATAAATCAGAGAATAAAAATAATAGAACTAACTTCAATAAATGTTGAAACGGAAAACGAAATTGACGTTGAAAAAGTAAAAATTTATCAAGGTTATTATACAATAAACAGAGAAAATGACGCCGAAATTTTCAATGATAAGTCTGCGAAAATTGTATTTGACGGAAAATCTAATGGAAAAGCAAAAACTGAATACGGAGAAAATGATTTTTTACTAATTTATGACAATAAATATTACTTTCAATTCAGACAATTTTGCACAAACGACAATGATTTTTATAAATACAATCTCAAACTTTTAAAAAAGAGAAATAAATTATACTTAAAAGCAGAAATAAGTAGCGGAATGAAATTTGAAAAACCACTAAACTTAATAAGCGAAGCCGAAAAATTGAGATGCAACGGAAAAATAGATGACGAAAAAGGATTGTATAACGGAATTGAACTTAAATAAAATATCACTACTGCTAACAGGCGTTTGGCAAGATTGCGAATTTTGTAGTAAATTCACGTTTATTTCTCGCAAGAAATTTTATCTTTGATAGAAAATAATCGGTTCCGAAGTTCGCAACCTCGCCAAGCGCCGGAACGTTGGCAGTAATTATAAAAAACCAAAAAGATAAAATGGACGAAAAGGATAAAGAGATACTCAAAAATACTGAAGAAATTTTTAATTGGACATACCCAGGAGCAACATTATATTACAGAGATTGCAATCTTAAAGAATCTGTAATAAAACTCTTCAAAGAAGAACAAATTCTAAGAAATGGTTATTTTCTTGATGTAAGTTCTAAAGCAGCTGGATTAGATAAAAATACTCGATTTATTATTGCTTCTTCAAAGGCGGCAAAATTATATCAAATTAATCCTGACGTTGAAAAATATGCACATTGTTGTATAAACGCAAATAGTTATTTTAAAGTAATGAATATTTACGTGGTAAATGGTAAAACCCAAATTTTTCTGTTACACATTCCAGCAAATGGTTTAGAATATTTTAGCAAAGTAATTTCTAATTTTGACAGTCAATTCATTGATAGAGCAAAGAAAAGTTTTGATGAAAAAATAATTAAAGAGCCTTTGCCTGAACTTCTGGAAAAACAATGGGTTGATAGAACAAACTTCCCTGTAGGAATGGATGGATATAATACTTTTTATCCACTTGACTCTATTACTCCAATTACTAAAGAAGGAGAGCCTTTGTATAGTGGGATTAGGAATCTTACAAACGACACAACTGACATAAATAAATCAAGAATAACAAAATTAGAAAGTCCAAAAGGTTTTTGGAAAAGACTTTTTGGTTAAAAAAAACTACTGCCAACACACGCTACAAGCAATTTGGGCATTAGGCTTAATGGAAAAATTGGTTTTTATTTGGAAGATTTGGCAAATCCGAAAGATAACGCTGTTTTAATCCCAAACTGCTTGTAGCGCGAGAACGTTAGCGGTAATTTTTCAGACACTCATCAAATAACACAAATTTTTAAAACTATGGACAAAGAACAATGGCAAAATCTTTATAATCTTTTTGATAGAACTCATTCAGATTTTTTATTAGCATATCCTCAATATAGAAATGGCAAAAATCAAAAAATAAGAGATACAGCCACAAGAGAAATGGATAATGCAATTAGAACCGCTGATTTCAACATACGCAGAAACAAAGAAGTTTATGAACTAATTACAGGTGGTGAAAATGTATCAGACTATGGTAGAACAATAATATATGAAGAATTTACACGATATAATTATTTTGGCGACGACATGGCGAAACTATTAGTTCTGATTAAAGACAAAATAAGCCAATTCAAGTAAAAAATTATCGTTAACAAATATGAGTGATGATAACTCTGAAAAATTAGACTTCCTTTTTGAATGGGCAGTTTGGGGACATTTAAATTCTAAAAAAGATATTGAATCAATTTTGTTAAAAGGACATTTAATGTTAGAAACTGCACTTGACACAGTATTGTCAAGAAACAATATCTTAAAAACAGAAAATGATTCATTCTACAGAAAATTAACTTTATTAGAGAAAAACATTGTAACTAAAAATCCTGAAAGAGACTTTATAATAGATTCATTAAGAAAAATTAATCTTGTGAGAAATAAATTAGCTCATGAGATTTTGTACAAAGAATTAGATATTGATATAGAAAATTGGTCAAAAGATATTCTGGAAAATCTTAAGGGAGAAAAATTCGCTAATTTTACCAAGCGAACAAAGATTGTACATTCATTCTCAATATTAAGTTTTAACTTATTAAGAATGAAAACTACCTCTTAAAATTTAAACTATGAAAAAAATTGTAAAATTCATAAAAGTTGCAAAGGACATATTTATAATACTCGGAATTCCAGTTCTATTTTATTATGCTTATCAAATCCATAACGAACAGATAAATTCAAAGAATATTCAAATAGAATTATTGCATACAAAAATTGGAATGCTAGAAGAAAACCAGATAAACAATGTTTGGGATAAATATAAAAGTCTTAAAGAATATAACGAAGAATTACAAGCAGATTTGGAAAAGGTTTCTCATTTAAAAGATAGTTTGCAAGATTTCATTGAAAATTCTAAAAACAAAGGCCTATTTCTTAATAGAGAACAAGTTACCAACATATATAAAGGTTTAAAAAGTTCGGAATACTATAAAAAAAGATGTTTAGCTTTAGAAGCTCAAATACGTGAAAAATTAATTAAACATCAAAAATTACAAGAAGAGTTTTTGAAAATGAAATAATAAAAACTACCGCTAACAGCCGTTTCTCGCAATTGCGAATTTTGTGGTAAGTTCACGTTCACATTTCGCAAGAATTTTTATCTTTAACAGAAAATAAAAAGTTCCGAACTTCGCAACTGACGAGAAGCGGCGGAACGTTAGTGGCTATAATCCCAGAACCGTAGAAAAAAATGAACATAGAAAAATTTATCGACCAAAAAGAGTTTGAGAATGTTAACAAACGATTACAAAATATTCGCAATGAAATACAACTAAATAGTTTTAACTTATTTACAATATCATCATACAATTCATATTTAGAAAACTTTCATAGTGATGTAATTGCTATACTATTGAACCCTAATGAAAGACATAATCAAAAGAATAGTTTTTTAAATCTTTTTTTAGATTATCTCATTGAATTTGGAGTAAAAATAAATAAAGACGATTATGCATTTTGTGAAATAACAAGAGAACAAGGGAGAATTGATATTTGGATAAAAGATAACACTTCAAAAAAGTCAATAATTATTGAAAACAAAATCAATAATGCAGGCGACCAAGAAAACCAACTTGAAAACTATTATAATTATGCTAAAAATTCAGGTTTTGAAATTGATTCAATTGTTTATTTAACTTTAAATGGCAATAAAAATGCGCCATTAACAGACGTAGCCGAATTGAACGAAAAAATTCAAAATATGTCAGCGTTCAAAAATAATATAACTGATTTATCAAATGGTTGGTTAAAAAAATGCTATGAAAATTCAGAGAATGAAGATAATCGTTCATTCATTTTTCAATATTTAAAACTTATTAAACACTTATCTCAAGTTGGTATGGACAGACAAATAAAAGAAGATTTTTATTCAGTAATAAACAAAGAAGATGGTTTCTTAAAAACAAAAGCAATAGCCGAATTAGTTGCTGGTTTAGAAGAATATCGAGCTGATTTGTTTGCTGCTAAAATTGGTAACGATTATTTACCATTTAGAAAAACATATCGTTGGAGACCAAATCATTGGCTTTATGAAAATTTCAATGAAAACGGAGTAAATTTTAAACTTGATGTATATTTCAATAATGACGGAAGTGCCAGAATTGACTTTTGGAATCCAAATCAACCAGAAGAAACACAAAAAACAAATACTTCAACAAAACTTAAATCAATTGGATTATTTGAGAAGTTTGAATTTGGTGGTTTTGGCGGCGGAATGTGCAAAATCTTTAATCTTGAAAGCTTTGAAAACATTGAAGCTCTTGACAATGAAATTTATAACTCTGTAAGAGAATTATTTGAAAAATTAAGGACATAAAATTACAGCCACTAACAGCCGTTTGGCAATATGGCGGGATTAGGCTTAAATTGAAGTTGGTTTTGTACTTGTAAAATTAGTTTTTAACCGAAAGTCTAGGTTTCCTTAATCCGCCACATCGCCAAGCGGCCAAACGTTAAGCGGGAGTTGAAAGCCGAAATTACGCAGAAGAAATCCATTGGAAAACAAGCATTAGTTTCCGTAAGAAATTAACAAAGCTGAAGCGTAGAAACTAGAAGCGCCAACAGAAGCTGGAAAGTTGAAACCTGAAAATCAGAAGTGTGAAAATTGGAGTGGAAAAACATAAACTCGGAAAACAGAAGCGTGAAAATTGGAAACTGACAATAGAAACATGGAAAAAGGAAGCGTGAAAATTGGAACCAAATAACAGAAAACTAAAAGCAAACGTGAAAGTTGAAAATAGCAAACCGAAATACAGAAACGTGAAAAATTTGCGGTTTAATTGTAATTCCGACTAAACAACCCCCGC
>NZ_JATV01000033.1 GCF_000611675.1 Flavobacterium succinicans LMG 10402
TTGTTATTTGTTGCTTGAATTGATAAACAGAACCATATCAAAAAAGACAAAGTCATTCTCAAATCTGGTTGAAAAAATCAGAATCTGTTTAGTGTATTATTTAAGTTTAGATTATATCTGCAATCAGGTTGGAGATGGAGCCAAAAAAAAAAGATCAGAACCAGAATTAAAATTCAGTTCTGACTTATTTTCAGCATAATAAAAAAGTAAACGCCTATTTATAATGGGTAACAAGGTATTTTATGCTCATTCATTAAAACTTTCGGATAGCAATGTTATTTTATGAAGGTTTTAGTGTTAATTATTTTGTTATGAATTAGAATGATCTTCATTAGAAAGCTCGTTGTCTTACCTGATGACGAGCTTTTGTTTGAGTCCTCCATATGTTTATGAATAAAATTTAAATAAAGTGTGTATTTATGATAAAAATACTAAATGTAACCTTAAGTACAGAATGGACAGAAGGCAAACAAATGTATATGGTTTGCGGTCTACTCAAAGAGAAAAAGTATATACAACAATATATCTTGTGTCCTGAAAATGCTGCCTTAGTAAACAGATGTAAAGAGGATAATGCTAATTATTTTACTTATAAAAAAAATGCGTTTAAGTTTTTTAATTTGATAGTATCAATAGTATCGATATGTAAAAGAGAAAATATTTCAGTTCTTCATATTCATGGCATATCGGCTTTAAGTGCAGCTTTAGCAGCGATGAATTTTTTATCTAGTGGCTTTAGCCCATTCTATTCGTTTGCACAATTTGAATAGGAATGGGCTTTAGCCCATTCACTAAAATAAGTTTCGTATTCGGCTTTAGCCAAAATCTTCCACTTTAATTTAAAACGGTAGTAAACCAGCAAAGGGAAGTCAATCCCCAAAAGGCATAAAAAAAAACCCGAACATTTGTTCGGGTTTTTCTATATAAGTAAGTAATCTAAATTGAGTTGATAAAACGTTTATTTTACTTTATTAAGTATTGCTTTGAAAGCTTCTGGGTGGTTCATCGCTAAATCTGCAAGAACTTTACGGTTCAATTCGATATTGTTAGCTTTTACTTTACCCATGAATTGTGAATAAGACATTCCCTCTAATCTAGCTCCAGCGTTGATACGTTGAATCCACAAAGCGCGGAAATTTCTTTTGTTCACTTTTCTATCGCGGTAAGCGTAGCACATTGCTTTCTCAACCGCATTCTTAGCAACTGTCCAAACGTTTTTACGTCTACCAAAGAAACCTTTGGCTTGCTTCATTATTTTTTTTCTTCTTGCTCTTTTAGCAACTGAATTTACCGATCTTGGCATAATTTTACTGTTTTTTTGTAGCAGGCGTCCTGAATTGAATCAAAGGAACTTAAGGCCATACTCCAAGGTTATTAAATGTGTTGTAACCTAAAGAATTCTGTAAAGCAATAGTCTTAATACTTAATTCTCAAGACTTACTACTTTTATTAGATGATTCTTAATTGTTGTTTGATGCTTTTCATATCTGTAGTGTGAACTAGCGCTGAGTGAGTCAAAGCTAATTTACGTTTTTTAGATTTTTTAGTCAAGATGTGACTTTTAAAAGCATGCTTTCTTTTAATCTTTCCAGAACCAGTAACTTTGAAACGTTTTTTGGCGCTAGATTTGGTTTTCATTTTAGGCATTTTTTCCTAGATTTTTAATTTATTCTTACTTACTTATTTTTCTCTTCCAAGTCCTCCCCGAAGGGGAGAGTACTAGGAAGCTTATATGGTCTATCCTCTTTTTGTTCCCCTCCTTTGGAGGGGCTAGGGGAGGTTTTACTTTTTCTTCTTCGGCGCAATGAACATGATCATTCGCTTTCCTTCCAATACAGGCATAGCCTCTACTTTTCCAAATTCTTCTAAATCAGTAGCCAATCTCAAAAGTAAAATTTGCCCTTGATCTTTGTAAATGATAGAACGTCCTTTAAAGAATACAAATGCTTTTAATTTAGCTCCTTCTTTTAAGAATTTCTCAGCATTTTTTCTTTTAAATTCGTAATCATGCTCATCAGTTTGAGGACCAAAACGGATTTCTTTAACCACAACTTGAGAAGACTTGGCTTTTAAAACTTTATCTCGCTTCTTTTGCTCGTAGATAAACTTCTTATAATCCATGATCTTGCAAACTGGTGGTTCAGCATTTGGAGAAATTTCAACTAAATCCAATTCAAACTCATCTGCAAGACGTAATGCTTCGGATAATTTAAAAACACCAGGTTCTATATTTTCTCCTACTAGTCTTACTTCTTGTAACCCACGAATATTGTTGTTTATTCTGTGAGCATCCTTTTTCTCTACTCGAGGTTGGTAACCTCTGTTGCTTCTTATTGCTATGACTTTATAATTTAAGTTAAACTGTAAATACTTTTAATGTTTTGCTGATTTCTTCTTCAACAATAGCTGCAAATTCCTCTATTGTTACGCTTATATTTCCTTTGCCTTCTTGACCGTGACGACGGATCGAAATGGTGCCGTTTTTCTCTTCTTCCTCACCTACAATTAACATAAATGGGGTTTTCTGCATTTCGGCATCTCTGATTTTCTTTCCAATAGTCTCGTTTCTATTGTCTAGCAGGGCGCGAATTTCGTGATTTTCTAGCAGATTTAAAACTTTTTTTGCATAATTTTCATATTTCTCACTCAAACACAAGATTATAGCCTGTTCCGGCATTAACCAAAGAGGGAAATTTCCTGCTGTGTGTTCTAGTAGAATAGCAATGAATCTCTCCATAGAACCAAAGGGGGCTCTGTGAATCATTACAGGTCTATGTAATTCGTTATCAGAACCTTTGTAAGTCAATTCGAAACGCTCTGGTAAGTTATAATCAACTTGAATTGTTCCTAATTGCCATTGTCTACCCAAAGCATCTTTGACCATGAAATCCAATTTTGGACCATAAAAAGCAGCTTCACCATATTCAACAACAGTGTTCAGTCCTTTGTCTTTGGCGGCATTGATAATGGCATTTTCTGCTTTTTCCCAGTTTTCGTCACTACCAATGTATTTTTCTCTATTTTCTTTATCGCGCAAAGACACTTGAGCAGTAAAGTTTTCGAATCCTAATGAGCCAAAAACGTAGAGAACTAAGTCAATTACTTTCTTGAACTCTTCGTCCAGTTGTTCTGGAGTACAAAAGATATGAGCATCGTCCTGAGTAAACCCTCGAACACGAGTCAATCCATGCAATTCTCCACTTTGCTCGTAACGGTAAACTGTTCCAAATTCTGCATAGCGTTTTGGTAAATCTTTGTAAGACCACGGGCGTACATTGTAAATCTCACAGTGATGAGGGCAGTTCATTGGTTTTAGTAAGAACTCTTCTCCTTCTGCTGGGGTGTTGATAGGTTGAAAACTATCGGCACCATATTTAGCATAGTGTCCAGAAGTCACATACAATTCTTTTTGTCCAATATGTGGAGTTACTACTTGCTCGTAACCTGCTTTTTTCTGTGCTTTTTTCAAAAATTGTTCCAAACGATCTCTTAGTGCAGCTCCTTTTGGTAGCCACAACGGTAAACCTTGTCCTACTTTCTGTGAAAAAGCGAACAACTCTAGTTCTTTGCCTAGTTTTCTGTGGTCACGACGTTTCGCTTCTTCAAGAAGTTCTAGGTATTCAGTCAACTCTTTTTGTTTTGGAAACGAAGTACCGTAAACTCTAGTTAGTTGTTTGTTTTTTTCATCACCCCTCCAATAGGCACCGGCGACACTCATGATTTTTACCGCTTTAATAATGCCTGTATTTGGAATGTGACCTCCTCTACATAAATCTGTAAAAGTGGCATGATCACAAAAAGTAATGGTACCGTCTTCTAGGTTGCTAATCAATTCTGTCTTGTATACATTGTTTTTGTATACCTCTAATGCTTCCGCTTTGGTTACGGCGCGCATTTTAAATTCATGTTTTTCTTTCGAAATTGCTAACATGCGGCTTTCGATAGCTTTGAAGTCGGCTTCAGTAATTTTGCTGTCGCCAAAATCAACATCATAGTAAAAACCATTGGCAATTGCAGGACCAAGAGTCAGTTGAATGCCAGGAAACATTTCTTCTAGTACTTGCGCCATTACGTGCGAAGTCGAGTGCCAAAATGCTTTTTTACCCTCAGCATCATTCCAAGTATATAAAATAAGACTCCCGTCAGTGGTCAGTGGCGTGCTCGTTTCAATAGTGGTGCCTTCAAAAGATGCCGAAATGACATTTCTTGCAAATCCCTCACTAATGTTTTTGGCAACCTCCATTGGAGTAATGCCTGGCGCAAACGCTCTAATCGACCCATCGGGTAAAGTAATATTAATCATTGTTCTTTATATTTTAGGAATGCAAATATAAACGTTTACCAAAACACATACAATATAAAGGACTTGTTTCTTTTTCAGGAGCTATTTCCGGCTGTCCGCTATATCTCTTAGGGCGAACCCCGCCCCAAGAGGATGCCGCTCCCATCCGGGCTAGGGCATTTGTACTCACAAGAGGTTTCTGTCTTTGTTCTTACATATAATTTCATAGCTATCCGAAAGTCTAAAATAAAAAATGCCTGAGAATCCCGTATTTTTGATTTTGCGAAACAAATAATACTTTATGGGACTCTTCAGGCGAAACAAAAATATCAAAAAACCAGTTATTCGACAAATTATTGACCTTGTTCCTCGATGGATGCTTGAATCTTGTGC
>NZ_JATV01000034.1 GCF_000611675.1 Flavobacterium succinicans LMG 10402
TGTCGGCTGTTTCTTTTCAACGGAGCTATACACCCTAACGTTCTCGCGCTACAGCGGGTTTGGGACTAAATTAAGCCTTATCTTCGGATTTGCCAAATCTCCCAAATACAAAACCAACTTTCCATTAAGCCAAATGCCCAAATCCGTTGTAGCGTGTGTTGGGCGATCGTATTTTTATTCAAGTTTAAATTTAACGTTTACAATAGTTTCAATTTTAATTTTTTGAAATTCAATATCTATAGGTTTGTATTCTTGTTTACTTTTTCTTCCATATCCGACAACTACAACTTCTTGCAAACTTCCACCGCCGTCGAAATTTCCTATGTTAGTTAAATCAGAAATAAAAATTGCATTTCCAACTTTTTGTTTCAAGGGTTTAGTCATAAATTCTGCTTGAATTTTAGCTTTTGCAATTGCATTTGATTTTAAAATCAGTTTTATTTTTTCATATTCTGTATTTTCGGTTTTTGTTACTCGAATATTTGAAATTTCAATTGTTTCAAGTTCCGAAATTACGCTTCCAGCAATTTTTGCGTTTTCAACAATTAGATTATATGATTTTGTTTTCATTACATCAGTTTCTTTAACAAAGTATTTTTTGAAATTACTAGCTAAATCATTTAAACTTAAATTTTGATTTGTATTAATTCCCAGGCCCTTTAATTTCTGCTCCATTAAGTTCTCTAATTCTTCAACAGAATATTTGTCTTTTGTGTCTTTTTCAGAAATTACAATATTCAAATGAATTCTGTTTGGCAAAACCAAAGTATCCGAAATTGCTGAAGTTTCAATATATGGTAAATCAATGAAGTTTTTCGATTGCGAATAACTTTTCGCTGAAATAATAATTAAAAATAGTAATGTTAATTTTTTCATTTTTCTGTTTTTCGTTTTTCGGTGAATATGTCGCCCAACGTTCCCGCGCTACAAGCAGTTTGGGACTAAATTAAGCCCATTATTCGGATTTGCCAAATCATCCCAAATACAAAACCAATTTCAAATTAAGCCTATTACCCAAATTGCTTGTAGCGTGTGTTAGCCGTTCGTTGTTTTTTATTTTTTAAGATAAGGCAAGATATAATTTTCAAAAATCATTTCTGGCTGTTGTGTTTTTCCGTTTCTGAAATTTCCAGATGTGATAACTGCAACGGTTTTTAAACTGGGAATAACAAAAATATATTGACCACCAGCTCCTCTAGCTTCAATAGATTCAAAACTTTTTCCGTTTACTTGATACGAATGATGCCACCATAAATAGCCGTATCCATTTTTGTCTTTGGTGTTTTCTAAAACTCGATAATTTTTAAAGGAATTTTTTATCCATTTACTGGATATAATACGTTTTGAGTTCCATTTACCATAATTAAGATATAGCTCTCCAAATTTCAGCATATCGTTAGAAGTAAGATACATTCCACCGCCAAAATATGGATTTCCATTCAAATCAGCTTGAATGATATAGTTTGAAATATCTAGTTTTTGAAATAGATATCTATCCATAAATAATTCTAAAGGTTCTGTAATTATTGAATCCATAGCAATTCCCAGTAAATAAGGATTTGCAGAACCATAATTTGCTTTTGTATTTGGGATATTTATCATTGGTACAGATAATATTGTTGCTATCCAATCCTTTGCTCTTTGAAAATTTTCTTCAGTTGCAGGAGATTTTGAATTTGCATTTATACCATAATCAATGGCGTCTAATCCTGAACTCATTGTTAAAAGGCTTTGGATATTTATTTTCGCTTTTAAACTGTCTTTTTGAGCTTGATATTTTGTGGGTAAAAAATCAAAAATAGATTGATTAACACTTTTGAATAATGATTTATCTAAAGCAATACCAACTATGGCTGATGAAATACTTTTTGCTGATGAACGCATATCGTGTGGTATATTTGCGGTATAACCATCAAAATAATTTTCATAAATAAGTTTGCCACTTCTCGAAATTAAAACCGAATGAGTATTAGGTAATGAATCCTTTAAAATAAGATTCTCCAGTTCGGTAAGTTTTAGAATAGAAGTTTTATTATCTGTTTCAAAACCACCAATTTTCCAATCGATTTTGGATTTTTTTAAATCTATTTCTGTGATTAAATGGGTTCCTAAATATATACCTAGTTGAATTGTATTAGGTTCTAATTTTCCTTTAAATTGTAATCCGGTTTTAAAATCAGAAAAGGATATGATATCATTTTCTTTTTGGAAATTATCGCACCAAGTTCCTGTAAAACGATTGTCGCCTAAAATTGGATACGCTTGATATTCATTTTTCGAACCATTTTCTACACTTAAATAAAAATCTTTTGATTTTAGTTCGGTTACCATCAAAATATTCCAATCTCCTATATAAGAATTGTTGTTTGACTTTGTTAGTTTTAAATGATAAAGTAATAAACCAGATTTAATAAAGCCATTAATTTCTTTATTATCCTTGGACAGAATACCTTCAAAAAATAAATTTTCAGCAAATGGTATTTTTATTTGATTAATAGTAGTCGCATTAAATGGAAAATCAATAATGTTTTTATTGTTATAAATTTTGAAAATAGCTTTTTCAAATCCTAAATTATTTATTTCAACTTTTAAATTGAAAGTTTTAGAATTTTCGATTTTTCCTTCCCAATTATCTGTATATTCTGCCATATCTTGTGCATTGACAGAAAACGAAAAAAGAATAAAGAAAAAGATGATGATGTTTTGAAATTTCATTTTTTGATTGATTAATGATGATTTGCAAAGATGAGTTTTTGAATTTTATCAAAATTGTATAAAATTAACATTATCACATTTTTCTAAATAATTTTGTTGGAGTTGTATTATAGATTCGCTTAAAACTTGAAATAAAATGACTTTGGTCATAAAATCCACATTGATAGCAGATTTCTGTCATCGAAATTTTATTGGAAGCAATTAAACAAAAAGCTTTATTGACTTTTAATAACCTAATATAATTGCTTAGGCTTGTGCCAAAATATCTGTTGAACTCTCTGGATAAATGAATTGGATGAATCCCTAAAATGGAACTTAGATTGTTTAAGGAGTAATCCATTCGTTCCTCGATTAAAAGTTCCTGAAGTTTATTTGCCCAATCAGGTTTTTTAGCACTTATTTTTTTGTTTTCTTTTATGTTTGTAAAAATTTCAATCATTAATGTTTCAATGCCTAAATTTGAATATTGGTCTTTTATTTTGGATTCAACATATACTTTATTCATCAAATTTTTAGCCAAAGGATTTTTTATATTTATGCTTCCTTCAAAGTCAGTTATTTTAATATCGTAATTTAAAAACCAATTTTCATTCAATTCAATATGAAATCCTCTTGTATATTCGGGTGGTTTTAAGTTGTAATGTGCGTCTTGCCAATTGTGAAATAACAAACTTCCAGGTTCTAAATAATAGGATTCTTTTTTGTTGGATTCAAAGAGTTTGCCTTGAAGTAAATAAGTAAAATATGGATTTTCGTGATAATGCCAATCTACTTTACTATGTGTGTATTCTGTGTCAGTTATAATGATATTTTCAAAAGTTGACTTTTGGTAATGTGTTCCGAAAAATTCTCCTTTTTTTAGTATGTTCATTTATTTTTTTGGTTTCTGCAGTACAATGACGGCTAACGTTCCCGCGCTACACGCAGGCTGGGATTAAAGATGCGTAATCTTTCGGTTAAAAACAAATGAAAAAACCAATTGCCCAGCTTGCTTGTAGCGTGTGTTGTGCGTTCGGTTTTTTTCTATTTTAAAATAGGTTTAACACCCACATTCTCCAATAAATTTTTTTATTTGAATTTTTCCATTTTTATCCTCAACTTTTATCGAACCAGTATTCCACCAAACTTCATCACCACGTTTTTTTGTATTGTCTATTTTAACTTCTATAGTTGCCCTAAACTTTTCATTTGAGAAAATTTCAGTATAATTTTCTTCTTTTGTTGAATATTTGTCGAATTTTCTTTCAATAAGATATAGTTTCATGTTTTTTCCGTTTACCGAAATGTAAGCAATACTATCTAAATTAGTTGCAATTAAATATTTTTCTGACCTGTATTTATTTTCTGTTTCTGAAAAAAAACAAGAACAACCATCAATTTCCATTGGAGTATCATTTAAATCAGTTAGATTTAGTCCTGTTTCAATATTTTTTGTTTTAGATTTAGAATAATCAATCTCCACACTTTTTGAGTTCTGTATATTTTCAGCTTGCTCTTTTTTACAACTTATCAAAATTGAAATTATAATATTGAAAAATAGAATGTATGATTTCTTCATTTTTATTTCTGTTTTTCTTGGTTTCCTTTCGCTTTTCTGTCGCTTTTCTGTCGCTCGAAACTGACGCACAACGTTCTCGCGCTACAAGCGGTTTGGGACTAAATTAGCGTTATTTTTCTGATTAGCCAAA
>NZ_JATV01000035.1 GCF_000611675.1 Flavobacterium succinicans LMG 10402
AAACCAATTTTCCCATTAAACCAATTGCCCAAATCGCTTGTAGCGTGTGTTAGGGTGTGTAGCGACACGTTTGAAAAGCACCAAAGTTCATCCGTTCCAATTTTTCCAGTCCAATTTCGGCAACTTTTCCACGTTCCAATTTCGGTAGCTTTTCTGTTTTGTGTTTGTCGTCGGAATTATGTTTTTCTATTAAAACTCAAATAAAAAACGAAAAATTTTTCCGCCTTCTGTTTTCCGTAAAGTGATTCAAATTTGCTTGTCTTTCGCATTTCGATGTCAAATTCTGAGCTTGATTTGCGTCGGCACGCTAGCTAGTTCATTATTATTTTTTCAGTTGCAAAACGTCTGGTTGATGTCGGCTGTTTCTTTTCAACGGAGCTATACACCCTAACGTTATGCCACTTAGCGAGGTTGTGGACTTTTGAAAACGAGTACTTTCGGCTGAACGTAAACGTCATGAAAAACGGCAATTCCACTAAACCCACAATCTCGCTAAATGGCGGTTGTGCGTAGTTATAATAGGTACAATTCGTTTTTTTCAATCTCACTCCATTTGGTTTGAGGTAATTCTAAACATTCATTTTTAATTTTTATAATTTCAGATATAAAAGTTGGATCTGATTCAAAACATGATTTCCAATTTTCATAGTACGTATTTTTGATACAAAATTTTGTGAATTTTAATGGTGTGATTTTTTTGGAAGTGGGAATTCTAATGTTCTCATTCATACCGATGTGAAAATGAGAATATGAATGGACTAATGGGTTATATCCAGCAGGAGAACAGTCATATCTAAAATAGTTAGAAATTGAATTTAAATTTTGTTCGTTTAAAAATTGCTCATATTCATTTTCATTTATTAATTCTTCTATTGTTAAATCTGGGAATAATTCGAGTTCTTCTGTACTATGAGTTAAAAGAACATATTCTTCTTTTGAAATAAATTTGTAAGGGTTTTGTATGTAAGCATATCTTAAATCATCATTTTTTTGCTGAAACTGAATCAGAGAGTCATCTTTTAATAGAATATCATAATCAAAATTTTGAATAGCACATTCGTATGTCGCAACAATATTATCCCCCTTACTGGTTTTTAAAAATTCTTCTGAATAAACTCCATTTCCTTTAGTACCTTTAGATTTAAAAAGATCTAATTTAGTTAATAAACTAACAGAGTCATTAATAGACGCGATGAATTTACCTCTATTCATTATTTTTTATCTTTATCTAAATCTTTCAAAAGTGCAATAATTTCTTCCTGAGTCAATCCTATCTTTGACAACTCTTGCATTTTAGTTGTTATATCATTTAAAATACCTTGTTGTTTTGTCATTCCTCTTAAAATCGTTTTTGTTTCATATTCACTAGGTTGTTTGAATATAAATTTATAATCATTCTTTTTAAGGAAATCCATTTCTTTTTTACATTGATTCGCTTTTTCAAAACCTGTTAACACTACCCAACCTTTACTTCTTGTAATTGCTGTAAATATCTTATTTCGATCAATAATGTAATCTTTATTACGAAAAGCATACTCTGTTCCTACTATATAGACCATTCCAGATTCATTCCCTTTTGCTTTGTTTAATGTGGACAGAGTAACATGATTTGCAATAGAGTACTTTGTATTATTATTAGATGCATTGAGTAAATTAAAAGTAGCTATGTTATTGTTATTTAATATTTCTTGAATTGT
Organism: Flavobacterium succinicans LMG 10402; assembly: GCF_000611675.1. GTDB lineage: Bacteria > Bacteroidota > Bacteroidia > Flavobacteriales > Flavobacteriaceae > Flavobacterium > Flavobacterium succinicans. The sequence goes on from NZ_JATV01000035.1 coordinate 1,698, forward strand.
ATCAAAATAATAACCTATGTGTTTATTATCAATACCAATAACGCTTATATCATCAGGTCTTAAGTTTTCTATTTTAATATCTTCAATTATTTTGGAACAGACATATTTACATTCTTCAATTACATCATCAAATATTTCTATTTGAATTGAATCATCTTTAAAATAATCGTTTGTTATTATTGGACTATTTTCTAGGGGTCTAGAAATAACCATTTCACAACCATCTGAGGAATCCCCTTTTTCAATTGTGAAACCTAAATCAATCCAATGATTATTATCTTCTAATCGTTGTAAAACATTATCATTATAAATACCTAATCCCAAAGCAAATGCATTAATCAAGGCTAATCTTGGATTTCTATAACATTTATGTAAAACAATATCTTGTAAAGTATTATCATCTCTTGCAAAGTCAACATAAAAAACTCCATTTTCATCTTTACCAAAAGTTTCTTTTTCATCTTGGATATTTACATCAAAAATATTTTGAAAATCATCGTAAGCCCATACAATTCTCATGTTTTTTGTGATTTTTCGGCATACCTGATAGAATGATGCAGGAAAATCTTGACCTTCATCAATTAAAGTTAGATCATATTTTGTTATTAGTTCAAGTTTATTTAATTGGCTAAATATATAATTAAATGGATTTTTTGCGTTTGCCCTAGCTTCAAGGAATCCAATTGGTGTAACATTATTTTCTTGGCAGGTATCGGAATAGACTCCTCTTAAACCAGTACCTCCCCAACCATGCAAAATATGAATTTTCGTCCAATCAGGTTCGTTATTATCGGCAAAGTCACGATAATATTTTTCAATTAAATATTTTATTTGACCGTATAAAGCTTTTGTAAAATAAGTATATAAAATCTCCGCATCAGGATTTTGTAAATGATACAATGCTACTTTCATTGCTAAAATAATAGTTTTCCCAGAGCCTGCAAGTCCTCTAATTCTCTGAGGCGAATCAATTATATTTAAAGCAGCTTTTTTTTGTTCAATATCAAATGCAGAATGTTGACTTTGTATAATATTTAAGACATCTCCTTTTGATAATTTTTTAGAGATTTCCCTTTCTTTTTTATTTCTTAAGTGAACACTTCCCTCAATTGCTGATGATAATAAAAGAAATTCTTCTTCAGTTAAGATTTCTTTTTCATTTTGTAAAATAGCGTCTTCAACTAAATTTAAATTAATAAACTCATCACTAGAAATTGTTATTTCTGAATTCACAAATATTTTTGGAGTTACAAATATTTTTAATTCTCTTCTTTTTATCCTTAATTCATCAACTTTATTAATCCTTGCAAAAATATGACCATCAAGGTCATCCATTTTTTTCTTTTCTAGATCATTATATAGTTCAGGATTGTTTATACATCTAAAAAAAATCACACCATATTTTTTAGAGACAAGCAAAACATGAGCCTGTATCAGATCATCTTTAGTTTCACCTCTATATAATGGGAAATTATAGTATAAATTAGAATTATCAATATCTAAACTTTGAATTTTTTCAACCAATATTGAAGCTATTGGATCATTTTTAAGCTTAGAGTAGTCCGCTATTAATTCCATTGATTTTTTTTAAAAGCTAAAGTAATAAATCTTATTTGAAGTTATATCGTTGTTTCCAGTATTTCTAATAATTACGCACAACGTTCCCGCGCTACAAGCAGTTTGGGATTAAATCAGCGTTATCTTTCGGATTTGCCAAATCTTCCAAATACAAACCAATTTTTCCATTAAGCCTAATACCCAAATTGCTTGTAGCGTGTGTTGGTGGCAGTTATTTTTTCATTAAGTTACTATTCATTACGATTTCGCTAATTTTAATTTCAAACTCGTAAAACAAGTCTATGTTATCATTTGATTGATTTTCCAAAACAACGATGTCCACGTCAGTTTCAGGAAAATAAACTTTGAATGATACAAAACCAGAACCACCGCCTGTATGACCAACGTATTTAATTGGTGTTTTGTCACCTATTCTTATGCCATAACCGTAGCCAATTTTTTCTTTCCCAAATGCGATATGTTGCGCAGTAATAGTATAAGTTGTCATCAGCTGATAGGTTTCTGGTTTTAATATTTTTCCTTTGTGCAATAGTTTATCCCAAATATTTAAGTCGGCTACATTAGAAATAATTCCAGCAGCAGAAACCATATCATTATTTTCAAATGGTTTGTCTACCAATGCGAAATTATTGTTTGTGTTGCGATAACCTTGAACTCTATTTTGTAATTTGCCTTGTTCAAAACAAAATGTGTTTTTCATTTTCAGTTCTTTGAACAACTCGTTTGCTACATCAATATATTTTCTGCCTGTAACTCTTTCTATAATCTTTCCAAGCATTATATATGTTGTGTTGCCATACTTAAAGTCAGAACCTGGTTTAAAAAGTAAAGGTTTGTCAATGTCGGTTATTCCAGCAGAAAAGTTCAATAAATTGTGAACAGTAACAGTGTCTGCCCAACTTTTTGGCAAGTCGGGTAAATATTTTCTAACAGGGCTCTGCAAATCAATTGTCCCTTTTTCAACTTCTTTTAAAATCAAAACAGCAGTAATTTGTTTGCTGTTTGACATAATTATAAAATTGTCTTTGGTTGTTAAAGGAGTCTTTTTTTCAAAATTTGAATATCCGTATGCATTCTTGTATTTAGTTTTACCATTTTGAGTAACTAAAATCACTCCGTTAAAACTTCTTGGGGCTGTCGTTTTGATTAAATTGTCTATTTTAAAAGAATAGTCGTCATTTTTTTGTCCGTAACTATTACAACTTACAAAAAGTGTTGCTAAAAATAAGGTTAAAAGTTTAAGTGTTTGTTTCATTAAATTGTCTTGAATAATTATTTATCTTGTTGTATTCGGGTTTTTAATTGCCACCAACGTTCCCGCGCTACAAGCAGGCTGGGATTAAAGATGCGTAATCTTTCGGTTAAAAACAAATGTATCAAA
>NZ_JATV01000036.1 GCF_000611675.1 Flavobacterium succinicans LMG 10402
TAAGCGATGGTTGTGCATAATTAAGTAACTACCCCCAACAGCGGCTATGCAAAATGCCTTCCGCTTTTTTAGATAAAAATAGTACAAATTAAAAAATTTGGCTATTTTAGCTATCATTAGTGAAGCGGCGAAAGAAGGCACTTCGCATAGCCGCAAACGTTAGCGGTCAGTTGCGAAAAAAAGTAGACGATTAAAATATCATTTGTGGAAAAAATTTTAAATATTTATTTTTATAATTTCTGTCTTTTAGACAGGAGTTTAGGGAAATTAATAACTGTGTATTTAAACCCTTTTGTCTGGATAAGTAATTTTAATAAAATCAGTTTGGGAACAAAAATGTTTTTTGAACATATGGAAAAAAATTTTCCGACATTTTTGAATTATTACAAATATGATGCTAGAGTAAAATTGTTTTTTATTCCTTTCTTGATTTTGGTTAACTCTTTTATTATTAATGTGGTCCTCCTAATTTTAAGAGTGAATTTAGCGGATAGTTATTTTGTCATTCTAATTATAAGTAGTTTAGTATCTTTAATAGAAGCGTTTATATTCGTATTTCAAGAGAATAAATTTTATAACTACCATAAAGAATTTAATAGAACTAAAAAATATGATTTTCCAATAATTACATTCATATCTATTATAGTAATATTTTGTCTTTGGATTTATTCCTTCTTAATTTAAAAAGTTTTAATGAAATGGAATAAGTAAAAACCTTCAGATTATAGCTGACTTTACAGTAAAAGAAGAAACGTAATAGAAATGAGTGTTGTAGTATGTAATTTTTTATAATAATTATATTTTGCCGAAATCAAGCAGTTTGGCGTTATATACTCAGAAAGAAAACAAAAAAATTAAAATAGAAAACGGAATATATAAAATAAACAACCGAACCGCTAACAGCTACTACAACGGATTTGGGCATTTGGCTTAATGGGAAAATGGTTTTGTATTTGGCAGTTTAGCGATAACCGAAAAATAAATCTTAATTTAGAACCCAAACCCGCTGTAGTACCAGAACGTTGGCAGAAAGTTTGGGAAACCGCATAAAAATAGACGAAAACCTAAAGAAACATAAAAATTGAATTATTAACATATCCTAAAATTTAAAATTATGAAATTAGATTTGTACACTAAAAGCATTCTAACAGTTATTGCAATTTGCTTAACAATTAACGTTTTGAAAGATTTTGACATTATGCCGAAAGCATACGCAAACGAACCATTGAAAAATGAATTAAATCTACTTCCAAATAAAAATTACGGCTTAATTCCAGTAAACGCTGACGGTACAATCGATGTAAATATTAAATCATCTTCTGAAATGAAAGTAGATATTTCGACTATATCAACTTGGGATAAAATGCGTGTCGTAATTAAAGAAAACGAAGACAAATAATTACATCTTTTTATTAACATAAAAAAATGAGATATAGTGTTTGAAAACATAATAAAATGGATAATTGACAATAAAGATTCGTTAATTAGCGGCGTGATTGGCAATGGAATATTTTTGGGTATATTACAATTATGGAGTCTAAAAAACAAGATTCCAAATGGTGTTAAAATACTTATGAATATAAAATACATAAAGTATTTAGGATTTATACTTCTGTATGCTTTACCGCTTGGAACGATAACTTTAATGATTGTCGATAAAACAAACGAACCTACGTTTAAAAACATTGCTTTATTCATAATAATTTGTGTTAGTTTAATATTTAATATTTTAATGAGCCACATAAGAGCTATTTACAAAATGTTTACTGAATTAATTTCTAAATCTTCTGACATTGATAATGTTCATAAAAAAGCAATAAACATCATATTTGAAGCGATTGGAAAAACAGAACGGATAAAGTAAAACCTTCTGCCAACAGGCGTTTGGCAAGATTGCGAATTTTGTAGTAAATTCACATTTATTTCTCGCAAGAAATTTTATCTTTGATAGAAAATAATCGGATCCGAAGTTCGCAACCTCGCCAAGCGCCGGAACGTTAGGGTGTATAGCTCCGTTGAAAAGAAACAGCCGACATCAACCAGACGTTTTGCAACTGAAAAAATAATAATGAACTAGCTAGCGTGCCGACGCAAATCAAGCTCAAAAAAGACATTGGACTGGAAAATTGGAACGGATGAACTTTGGTGCTTTTCAAACGTGTCGCTACACACCCTAACACACGCTACAAGCGATTTGGGCAATTGGTTTAATGGGAAAATTGGTTCGTATTTGGAAGTTTTGGCTAATCCGAAAATTAACGCTAATTTAGGCCCAAACCGCGTGTAGCGCGGGAACGTTACAGGAAACCTTGAAATAGACAACCTCTAAACGTAAACCATCATTAAAGCAAACTTAATGCAAATGAAACTTCATATTTTAGACAAAAATCAGGCAGACAAAAAAATACTATGTTAAAAAATAAATTAGCACTAAGCGTATATCTTTTATTTTTTGTGTCTTTCGTTTACAGCCAAGAAGGATATCGGGTTGATAAAGATTATCGAATTAAAAAATATCAAGAAGAAATGATATCTTTTTTAATTAATGAAAATCAATTTGGAACAGAAATAAAGAAAAAAACAAAACTGATTAAGGATTATTCTAACTTAATGAGTATCCAAAAATGTTTAGAAGTTTTCTTAGTTGAACCAAAAGAAAATCAAATTTTGCTTGTATTATTTTATTCCTTTGGCTCAGGAGCAAATAAGTATTGGGGAATTCTCGAAAAAGACAATAAATATTTTTTTTATTATGACGAAAAAGATAAATTTCAAATTGAGGCATATTTAAAAAAATACGATATTAAAACACAAAAAATAATATTAGATTATGTAAAAATATACACTGATTGGGATGGACCTAACTTACATAATCCACAAATTATAGAAGAACACAAAATAGATTAATATTGTTAAAAAAACGATGATCAATTAATTAAAATCAATATTTATAACATATCTTACTCCAAATGAAATTATTGTAGCCAATATATAAAATGTTTAAAGTCCGAAATGAAAAGTAATAATTGCAAAAAGAATTATATTAAAAATTGCACCTATGGAAAAAAGGCTTCCTGTAACAGCTACTACAACGGATTTGGGCATTGGGCTTAATGGGAAAATGGTTTTGTATTTGGCAGTTTAGTGATAACCGAAAAATAAATCTTAATTTAGAACCCAAACCCGCTGTAGTACCAGAACGTTATGGGCAATTATCCCGCATGAGCCAAGAATCTAACGCAGTTTTAAAGACAAAATATGAAATATCAGAAAAGAATTTGTTGTTTTATTGACATTTTAGGCTTTAAAAAACACATCGATGAAACTGTTAATGACAATGGAGAAGAAAATATAAAAAAAATTGAGTCAATAAAACATATTCTGAAGTTAACTAAAAAAATCACTAATGATTTAGGTTTCTCAAAATCGAAAGTCATTACCTATTTTTCAGATTCTATCGTAATATCATATAAATACGATGAACCAAGTCAATTATTTTATACGATATTAGATTTATTATATGTTAGTTTTGAGCTTGCAAATAAGGGTTATTTAACTCGTGGCGGAGTAAGTGTCGGTAAACTGGTACATAGTTCCAAATATATATTCGGTCCAGCATTAGTCGAAGCGTATGATTTAGAATCTAAAAAAGCAAAGTTTCCGAGAATTATTGTAAGTGAAGAAGTAATTAAAATTGGTGTAACACATAGGAAAGATTTTCATAGTGAAAAAGACGAAAGTGAATATTTAATGAACATATTAACTTTAGATGATGATGGTTATTATTTTATCGATTACATTACTAAAGCTTCATCAGAATTTGACGATTTAGAATATGATTTATTTTACTACATTCAAAACATAAAAAAAAGTTTCTTTACAAACTACAAAAATGAAACTTTAGATGTCAAAGAAAAATTAGATTGGTTGAAAATTAAATTAAACAATCATATAAAACAAATTCAAGAAAACGTTAAGAATCCTGTTTTTGATTCAGAAATAAGAGACTTATATTCGAGCTTGACAAACGTAAAATAACTTCCCCCACCACAACAAAAGAAACAAATAATCATTGCTATCCGAAAGTTTTAATGAATGAGCATAAAATACCTTGTTACCCATTATAAATAGGCGTTTACTTTTTTATTATGCTGAAAATAAGTCAGAACTGAATTTTAATTCTGGTTCTGATCTTATTTTTTTGGCTCCATCTCCAACCTGATTGCAGATATAATC
>NZ_JATV01000037.1 GCF_000611675.1 Flavobacterium succinicans LMG 10402
TTTGGCTAATCAGAAAAATAACGCTAATTTAGTCCCAAACCGCGTGTAGCGCGAGAACGTTAGCTGATATTTACAAAAAAACTGAGAATTTAACAACCTTACATAACAAATGACAACAATTTTCATATGTCTATCTTTTATAATTATAATTATTCTTTTCAGACATAATTTCCTATTAATAAAGACTTTAAAAAACTTAAAAAAAATAGAATCGAAAGACAATAACGATACTATTGGAATAATAGTAATAATTCTAATAATAGTTTTTCTTATTCCCTATCTTTTTACAAGGTCAGTTTTTAAAGAATATAATTTTAGTGATACAGGAGAAATTGGTGATACAATTGGTGGTATAACTTCTCCATTCATAAACGGAATTGCTGCGATACTTGTATATATTGCTTTCAAAGAACAAAAAAAATCCAATGATATACTTACTGAAGAAATAAATATTGAAAAAAATAAAGAACTTGAAAATCTTGAAACGCTTAAAAAAGTTATTCTATATGATTTAAATGTAAGAATAAAACCTGGTGCAGAAAGGATCATTATTGAAATTCGTAAATGTCTAGAAGAATTAGAAGATACAAACATAAAATACTACAATGATCACGTTGACTTCAATGACCAAATTTTTAAATCAAATAATTTATCAAGTTATCTGAAAATTTTCAATAAAGAGCCTAAAGACTTTAACGTAATTTTAAATATTTATAATAGAGTCAATTTTATTTATAAACATACACCTTTACAAATATCATTTAAATATCCTACTGATAAAAACAATATGGTTTTTATTGACGTGCCAAAAAAGAGACGAACGACAACAATTGAAAGACATTTAGCTAAAAAGAAAATTGAATTAGAATTGTTAATTAACAACACGAAATCTCTAATAGATAATATAGATGAAATTCTGCTAAAGTATGAATAAACATCAGCTAACACACGCTACAAGCAATTTGGGGATTTGGCTTAATTTAAAATTGGTTTTGTATTTGGAAAGATTTGGCAAATCCGAAAATAGGGCTTAATTTAGTCCCAAACTGCTTGTAGCGCGAGAACGTTGGCGGTAATATTAGCCAAAAATATCAAAGTAAAAATCCAACAGAATTGAACTAATCAATGGAAAATCTAAACGAACAAATCCGACTTCATTCACTTGGTGCAACTGTAAGGCATAAATCTACTTTTGAAAATCTAATTTCTTTCAAAAACGAAAAAGAATTAACTCCCGAATTTATTAAAACTTGGGCTGTTCCTTTTTATATGAATCTAGAACAAACTAATCTAGAATGGTTTGAGCTATTATTAGAGGCAAAAAAGAAAATAACTAAAAAAGATGTTATAAAACTGCTTGGAGATTTTAACTGGAGAACTAGACAAACTGGTGCATTCTTCGCAATAATTAACGACTATTCAGATTTAATAGACATTATTGGTGTACATTTCCTAAAAAGCGAAGTTTGTTACGCTGGACGAATTTACGCTTATATGTTTGCTTGCTTAAACAACAAAAAATCAATAGAATATTTAGAAGACTATTTAGATTATTATTTATCCAAAAGCGAACTTTGGTTTGACCAAAGTGAAGCTATGGAAGCTTTAGCTTACATTGACAAAATAAATAACAGCAACTTAATTGACAAGCACAAAACAAATTGGCTGAAGTTTATTCATGACAAACCAAATTGGAACGCAGAAATTAACACCGAATATTTGGAAAACTATATCGAGTTTATAAACAAAGTTAAAGACCATAAATAGTAAATACTACCGCCAACAGCTACTACAACGGATTTGGGTAATAGGCTTAATGGAGAGTTGGTTTTGTATTTGGGATGATTTGGCAAATCCGAAGAATGGGCTTAATTTAGTCCCAAACCCGCTGTAGTACCAGAACGTTAGGGTGTATAGCTCCGTTGAAAAGACACAGCCGACATCAACCAGACGTTTTGCAACTGAAAAAATAATAATGAACTAGCTAGCGTGCCGACGCAAATCAAGCTC
>NZ_JATV01000038.1 GCF_000611675.1 Flavobacterium succinicans LMG 10402
TCAAACCTAACGAAGTGGTTCATCGATTCAAATAAAAAAGAAAAAAAATCAGAGATAAGTCGGGTTGCGGGGTTTCGTCTTCAAATCAACCTTGATTTATAATTTAGTTATTAAAAAATAATTTCGTGCTTTCAAGAATTTTCATTCAGAATTTTGCGTTAATCGACAAACTTGAGATCGACCTCAAGAAAGGTCTGCAGGTCATCACAGGAGAAACCGGTGCGGGAAAATCCATCATTCTTGGTGCGCTTCGTCTCATAATGGGTGAAAGAGCCGATGTGAAATCCTTCGCAAAATCTGACGTCAAAAGCATCGTAGAAACCGAGTTCCTAATCACAGAAAATTTCAAAGATTTTTTTGAAGAGAAGGATTTGGATTTTGAAACCCAAACCATCATCCGAAGAGAGATTTCGTCCGGCGGAAAGTCGAGAGCTTTCATCAATGATGTTCCTGTGACCTTGGATGTTTTGAAGGAATTATCTTCAAGATTGATCGATATCCATTCCCAATTCGAAACGTCTGACCTTTTCACCGAGCAATTTCAATTTGGAATTTTGGACGGATTAGCAAAGAATAAAAGCTTGTTGTCTGATTATCAAAACCATTACATTGGTTATCAAACCACTAAA
>NZ_JATV01000039.1 GCF_000611675.1 Flavobacterium succinicans LMG 10402
ATACTCGAGATAATAAATCCACTTTCTTTGTTCTAATAAAGCACCGCAATTCACTAACGTAATCAATATAAAGAACAACACAAAAACCTTATCGAAGGCGCTTAAGAACTCAAAATAATACGTAAAAGCAGTCAGAATCAAAGTTGAAACTCCTAATTGAATGTACAGATAATTCTTAAACCGAAGTCGCTGATTGGGATTGGCTTTGTCCTGCAGAAACCGTTTTTCTAAGATTGGACGTATGTCTTGATCCATATGAGCCGGACTTCCGAACACAGCTTTCCACTTTTCTTTGAATCCTTTTGAACGTTTCCATAATTCGTAAATTTCAAAATAGTAGTGAAAATGCTGCCACAAAAAACTATAGCTTTTGAGTGGATGTGTTAATCCGTATTTTGGTTTCTCTTCTTCGGTTTGGAAAGTGCCGAAAAGATGGTCCCAAAAGGTGAACATATCTCCGTAGTTTTTATCTAAATATTTCTCATCAGAGGCATGATGAACCCCATGTACGGAAGGTGTCACAAAAATATACTCTAGCCATTTTATCTTTCCAATA
>NZ_JATV01000040.1 GCF_000611675.1 Flavobacterium succinicans LMG 10402
ACGCTTTTCATCCAAACGGAAATCAAAAATTAGACGTTGGTGCAACTGCAAAAGTTGTTTATAGAAACATCGGAAAATTTGCCAGCGGTTACGGTTTTGGGTTTGATATTGGCGCCGTTTATCGCACAGATACTGATTGGAATTACGGATTTATGCTGAGAGATGCGACAACGACTGTTAACTTTTGGACCATCAATCAAAAGGAATTATCAACCGTTGTGAATGGTGAAGAGTTCAATCCAGCGCCAGCAGACAAGATGGAGATCACGATGCCAAAACTTAATTTTGGGGTCAGCCGAACTTACGAGTTCAACAGAGATTTGAAATTGTTGCCAGAAGTTGGTCTTAATGTCGATTTTGCAAAAACCGCCGCTTTGGTTTCTACCGATTTCGCGAGTATCACGCCTTATGCTGGTGGTGAATTGATTTTTCAGGATATGATCTTCGTACGATTGGGTCTCAACAGATTCCAAACCATTTCTG
>NZ_JATV01000041.1 GCF_000611675.1 Flavobacterium succinicans LMG 10402
TGAAGAAAATCGGGGTGAAAACAAGGTACAATGTTTCCCAAGAAGATTACAAGCCAATGGTTTGGTTCGAAGAGGAAGTTTTCGCCAACTCTATGGATGATTTCTTCGCAAAACGTCCGGTAGATTATACAAAACACGATAAGTCGATTACCGCAAACGATTTGTTTTAATTAAAGTCAGGAAGTTGGATGTCTGAAGCTGGAAGAATCTGCGTTTTTAATATTAACGTGTCATCCTGAGCGGAGTCGAAGGATTTCAACATCCAAAAAGAACATAATATTTGTCATTACGTTAGGAATCTAAACAAAGCTGTCGAGATTCCTACGGAATGACAAAGGTGAAAATAGAAAGCGACGAAGTCGTGACATATTGGTAGAAAATTCAAACACAG
>NZ_JATV01000042.1 GCF_000611675.1 Flavobacterium succinicans LMG 10402
TTAGCCGTAGATCTTTTGAATGGTTTTGATGGAATTGGTGATGATATTTTTCAAAATATCGATGTTAATATCTTCCAGTTTTTTGATGTAGATACAGGCTTTCGCGGTTTTGACTTTTCCCAATTGTGAAAATAGATTTTCCTTGTCATCAATGTCTTGATAAACGTAAAGCGAAATCTGAGCAACCCGATTGGAAAGTCCGGCCAAAGGTGCGTCGCCTTCGTGACCGCTTTCATATTTGTAATGATAACTTCCAAATCCTATGATGGCCTCGCCCCACATTTTAGGTGGAAATCCTGATGTTGCTTCGAAAATTTTCACCAATTCTCTGACATCACTTTGGCGTTTTTCATCGGTGATATT
>NZ_JATV01000043.1 GCF_000611675.1 Flavobacterium succinicans LMG 10402
AACTTTTATATTTTGCTTATTGTATTGGCTTATTGTTTTTTAAATCATTTTTTGGGCGCCTATTTCCGTCTGGAGTTTATCCTGAGCGGAGTCGAAGGGTTTCCGCTTTGTCACTCTGAGGCTCTCGAAGAGTCCACTCAAGCCGGGGCGCGCTTCGCCACTATTGACGATTTCACATAAAAAAGAAAACTCCAAGAATTAAAAATCGTTCTCAAAATTTTCTTTTTTACACCTTTCTCAGTTTGAAACTTTGAAAGGATTTGTTTATAAATTCAAGCTTATTATGTCGGTGCTTAGCACCTTAAATCTGCTGTGTTTGAATTTTCTACCAATATGTCACGACTTCGTCGCT
>NZ_JATV01000044.1 GCF_000611675.1 Flavobacterium succinicans LMG 10402
GTAACGCCAGGTGGTACGTGACGGATAGCGGCAATCTCCGGCGTATTTTTCACAGCTGGCAAAACACCGCCGTGACCTGGTTTGGCACCTTGAGATAATTTGATCTCGATCATTTTCACATTTTCCAGATTCGCATATTTTTTAAACAATTCCGCATCGAAGTTTCCTTCTTCATTTCTGCATCCAAAGTAACCGGTTCCAATTTGCCAGCAAAGGTCGCCACCTTCCAAATGATGTGGAGAGATGCCTCCTTCGCCCGTGTTGTGGTAGAAATTTCCTTTTTTCGCACCTCGGTTCAGCGCCATCTGAGCACGGTCACTCAAGGCTCCGA
>NZ_JATV01000045.1 GCF_000611675.1 Flavobacterium succinicans LMG 10402
CTCTTGAATTCTGTTCAATAAATTTACGGCCTGCATATCCTGATTGATAAAGATAACCGCACCTTTTTCGTTTTCATTGATCACTTTAAACATATCGTCTAACTGTTGTTCCGCATTGTTAGTCAGCGTACCAAGTAAGTCATTGTTTACTTGTGAAGAATTTATTCTGGTCAGAATCGTTTCTCCAAGATTCCAGGTTCCTTTGGTTAAAGCAATATGAATTTGTTTGTTTGTGGTCTGTTCGTAAGCTCTTAATCTAAAAGTTCCGAAGCGAGTCTCAATGTCAAAATCTTCTTTTTTAACGA
>NZ_JATV01000046.1 GCF_000611675.1 Flavobacterium succinicans LMG 10402
CTTTGCGCTCACGAGCGGGACGCTCGCGCTAGCGACGATAAAAAGACTTAAAAATCTAAGAAATAGTTTTCAGTCCCAGTTACAGTTTTCACAAAACCTGAAACCTGAAACTTGAAACAACCTAAAAAAATTCCAAATTCCAATTGAATTTAAAAGTTCAACGTAAAATTGGAATTTGGAATTTTAAAGATTTGGAATTTACACCAGCAGTTATTGGAACTGAATTTCTTCTTCAAATAACAGTTTGATGTTTTCGTACGAATTCTTCAAGGCTTCTTTGATTTGTTCGGGATTTAAC
>NZ_JATV01000047.1 GCF_000611675.1 Flavobacterium succinicans LMG 10402
ACTATGCATTCTGAAAGACCGGGACATCGTATGTACGAACAATATCATTCGTTAGGAGTTGTCGGTATTATTTCAGCATTCAACTTTCCGGTTGCCGTTTGGGCATGGAATACCGCTCTGGCTTGGATCTCCGGTGATGTTTGCGTTTGGAAACCTTCAGAAAAAACACCTCTTTGTGGTATCGCTTGTCAAAACATTATGGCACAGGTTATCAAAGAAAATAATTTACCGGAAGGAATTTCATGCCTGATCAATGGCGATTATAAAATTGGAGAATTACTAACTTCTGAT
>NZ_JATV01000048.1 GCF_000611675.1 Flavobacterium succinicans LMG 10402
TTGATTTCCTTCTCGTTGTACACCTTATCAATAATAGCAAAGCCGTCTGTATCTATTTTGTTCAGATAATTCATTTAAGTGTTCGTTTTAAGTGTTTGTAATTAGCGCGAGAAATGAAGGAGCCAAGTTTAGCAAGAAGTCAGTAGATTTATCGCGATTTGCAATAGTTTCCAGTTTCATTAAGTTAAGGATTGTCAAAAAAAGTCTCACGCAGATTTTAGCAGAATGAAATAAAAAAAATCCGCAGAATCCGCGTGAAAAAATACCATTAAC